>JBMFIL010000001.1:0-361891 GCA_049976325.1 Thermoprotei archaeon
CGCGGAGATAATGAGGCAGACGATCGAGAACGTGAGGGCCTTCATGTCTGGGAAGCCAGTCAGGGTTGTGAAGAGCGAGAGGAGATCAAACTAAGGGGAAGCGAGGAAGAGACCACATAATTAGGCTCGTCAACTGCCTCGCTTAAGCTGAGCTTCCCAGCCACGCTGTGAAGAACGTAAGTCTCCTCTTTCTCCAGGCCATAGGCGACGGCCAGATCCATCAAGTTCTCCAAGGATTCCTTAAGTGCCTTCTTTAGATCACAAGCTATGCCCATGGCCACCAAGCTGGGGCCCACAGGAGGAACGCCTGGAACAAACGCCACGGGATAGCTCAACTTCAAGTCGTGACGCACCCGGACCACCGCACGAACCTCAGCACTGGTCTCAATCGCTGTGCCACAAACCTCGCCCTCACCCTGCGAGGCATGAGGATCCGCAAAAGATAAAAGGGCGCCGTCCACGTTAACAGGAAGTAACAAACGACTACCCGCAACTAAAAGAGGGTTATCCATGTTACCGCCAAAGCTTTGGGGCGGTATCATGGGATACTCGTACTCGGCGGGTGCAGTGCCCACAACGCCTAGGAATGGCCTAAGGGGGACGCTTATGCCCTTCAAGAAGTCCGACTTACTTACCGCTTGACCACTGTTAAGGTCCCATATCATTAGCCTGTTAGGAAACCTCCCCTTTAGAACGCCAAAATCGTTCAGTATTGCAGTCCATCCCCATGCGCCAGTCCTTATCTCCAAGAGCTCTACCTCCAGCGCGTCGCCCTTACTAGCGCCCTTAACGTAGATTGGCCCCAGCGCACCATCAAACCTACTTTCGTCTATCCTTTCTATGTCCTTTGTTGTCCAGTCCTCACCTATCTGGCCCCCCGATGAATCGGGTATCCTGAGCTCAAACTCCTCGCCAGGACTTACCTCGGCAATGGGTTCAAGCTTGCTGGACCACCTGTAATGTAGCGAACCTGGCTTTTTACCATCTATTATCAATCTGAGCAAAATCTCCGCCCAGAATTATGCGTTTCGCCGCAGGACTAAGCTCAACTTAGCTCTGATGTACCGCGGGAAATGCGCGCAACCGTCATACCAAGCACCAAAAAGCCCAAATCAAACCAAGTAATCTGGGCTAACGCCTTTTGTTTCAAACCCTTTTTTAGCCCAAAGCCCAGCGCCCACCACCCCTATGCACCAAAGCACAAAGTTATACGCTATGTACTGCGTCAAGTTAAGGCCGCTCGTGAAATAGATCGAGGCCTCATAGGCCGCTATGGGAAATATCCTTATTATGCCTACAGCAGTACCACGAAACCTAGTAGGAAAGGACTCGGGTTCAAGCGTAACTCTAGCAGCCCAAGCAAACTCGCTCATAACCATGTTGATGAACAGCAAAGGAAAGAACACAAGGGGATCGCTTAACTTATAAGAGAGCAAGCCTATGACGGCAGTCGTCAAAAGACCGCCTATGAAGGTCCACATCGCAAAAAATTTCCTTGAAAAGGCGTTTATCAAGTAGGCAGCAATTATGCCTCCAACGGTGGCACCAAGATTAGAGAAAAGAATTATTTCCTCATCAAAGCTAGTGGACGGAAACTCATAAGGTCCGATCACGAATGACATGAGCCCATATGTAAGGTACTGCGAAATGCCCATAAGAATTAGCGCTATCAGCGGTACCACGTATCCCGGATGTCTTATGTTCAATCCTTCCTCCGGTATTTTAAGGCGAGAGAGCTCCTTCTTTGCTTCATCAAAGCGACCTTTCTCTTTTAACCACCTGAAGGACTCTGGCACGCTGAACCTAACGACCACAAGTATTAACAGAATGGCCGTCGCTGTACCCAACATCGCAAATGATGTGTAAGCTGATGGAATGATAAGCAAAAGACCTGATATAAAAGCAGCGCCCGCGTTGGCAAAGTTCGTGGAAAAAGTGATGAAAAACGCCCTACTATCGGTAGAAAAATTCTCGGTTAGGAGCGAAAGAGAGGGAGGTTCCTCCCCTCCTATACCGAACTCAGATAAGGCAAGGCCCATAATCAAGCCCGGGAAACTGAAGAAATAGGTAGATATCACCACCAGAAGCAAGCCTATGCCGTAGGCAAGCATGGTTACCATGAACATCTTCTTTCTTCCAATCCTATCACTCATAACCCCAACCGCTAAGTTACCAATAAGAAGGAACAAAGGCCCTACAAGCAACACAGTTACCTTTAGTATTGGCGAAAGCGCGCTAACAAGCTTTCCAGATGCGGCTAAAGGGCCTATTGACGCTATAATTCCCCAAAGAAACATGCTGCTAGATGTACTAAGCAGTATTGAGTACTGCGCTGGGCTGAGGGACCACCTGCTTTCTTTCACTTTACGTCTTTCTCCGGGGCAGGAGGAGCTAAGGGCGCGATCCCAGCCAACCCTAAAGCTGGCCATTCCCTACGCCGGCATTACCCGGATCAGGTTCGAGGGGTTGGTCCACGGGACCTCTCAGCCTTAAGGCACCCCCTGGCCTCAGGATCAACAGCAAAACAGTTTATAAGTCTTTCTGGCGACGCAGAGGATAATTTTTTAACGGTGGGCCTGTCCGGATTTGAACCGGAACCTCTGCCGTGTAAGGGCGGCCTCAGGTCTTTCGATATCCTACCAGGTTAGACTACAGGCCCAATTTTATAATTCCGGCAAATATAACGGTTTTGATTTAAGAATAGCAAGCGTCTGAAAAACATCTTTAGGAAAGGCTTCCTCGGGGTAGGGCCCAAGTCTCCCTGAGCAAAGCAAACCTGCGCAGGGCGCGTAAGCACTCGGAACTACATTTATTCGCGATCGCATTGCCCCACTCAACCTCGAAACCCTTCCTTACTTCACGCTCGAAATCTCCCAGGGCAAGCTGCTTGGGGTTTGCCTTGATTAAGGACCCGATAACATCTCTTGCATCACCACCTAGCGTCTTCGCTGCAAACCACTTCCCTTCTCCGACCCACGGCCCCCTTACGGTCTCCTTCCGAGAGGACCACTTATCCACGAACCTAATGCTGTCATCTATCATGTTGACTGGTGGTCCCTCCATAAGGTAAACAGTGGCGCGCATCCTGGATAAGAGGTAGAAAAAGAAGTAAACGTGATCTGCTTCTTCATAAGCTCCTACGTCAATTACCGCAAAGCCTTCTTTAATGAGCTGTTTTCTGATACCCCCTACAGCCCTCCATATTTCTCCCCACAGCACGTCGTCGACCCAGCTTGGCTTGCCAGTCTTCAGGATTAGCACTTGGTCCAGGTTCGCCGTTTCCTCTGCACCGTCTCCCCAGAAGAAGCGCAAAGATGGTCTCCTCAAGAAGAAACCAGAGGCGGCAACAAATATAGAGAGACTCCTCATTGATACTGATGCGGTGACGTTCCTAGATGGATCGATTGGATCAGGAACTCCCAACGCTTCGGGCTGCCCGTTCCAGCCAAGGTTAACCTTTCCCCTCCATCTCTGCGCTTTATCAAGGAGGCCCAGAAAGCTGCCGAAGCGATAAACGAGCACTTCAGAGGCATAGCCAGAAAAGCCCCTCGTCTTGATCTCCGCTCCATATATTCCTAAGCCCTTTAAGAAGGCCTTTAGCAACCTTACGTCTTTCTTCTGCTCCTGGTTCAAGTTCTCGTTGACGAAACGCGTGTGGAAGGGCGTGCGATCCACTGCACTTATCATCTCTAATGGCGAGCTTACGGCGTAGCAAGGTACCAGATCAACCGGGACATCATCTATAAATCCCCTTACGTACGGATGCTCGGCATAGCTAACTTCCCACTTATCAAAAATGGTCTTGCCGACCTCCATGACGCGCTCAACCATCGCATTTTCTGCAACGTTTGTTGGGAACATCATGAACACGTCTAGCTCCGGATCGGTGGCTAGCCACGTACCCTTGGCCACGGAGCCTTCTAGTTCAGGCTTAAAGTCGACCGCAAGCGGCTGAAGGCGCCTAAACACCTCAGCCTTCACCCTATCTATCTTCTCCACTAGCTCACGACTCGGTGTTACCCGCTTTTCTACCTCCCTAAGCACGGTCTCGATGCCGTTGCCCATAGAATCTACGTTGCCTCGTATTTAACTCTTGATCAGATCAAACTTATAACCGCTCCCATAGCTTTAACCATATGAGTACTATTGAAAACAAAACCGCCGTAAGGGCTGAAGTATTAACCATAGGGAATGAGGTCCTAACAGGAAGGGTTGTTAACACAAACGCAGCCTACATAGCTAGGAGGCTCTCCCTGGTTGGTGTTTCCGTTAGGAGGATTACCGTTGTGGCAGATAGCGAGGAAGAGATTGTGGCGGCGGTCAGGGAAAGCCTTCAAAGGGGACCAGATTATTTGATAACCACTGGGGGATTGGGTCCAACTTACGACGATATCTCTATGGCAGCCATAGCTAGGGCCTTGGGCTTACCCCTGAGAGAGAGCGAGCTTGCCCTAAGTTGGATCAAACAAAAAACTCGCCTAGAAGGCACTCCACTAACGCCCGAAAGGGAGAAAATGGCCTATCTCCCATATCCCTCTAAGGAGCTCGATAACCCTGTTGGTATGGCACCTGGGGCATGGATAGATGCCCAAGGTGAGGGACATAAAACAAGCGTGATAGTTCTTCCCGGGGTTCCCTCTGAGATGGAGGCAATGCTTGAAAAACATCTTCTGCCAATCCTCATAAGGGAACAAAGGCTTTTCGTTGCGGAGAGAGAAATAAATGTTGTTGGGATCTTTGAAGCCTCCCTGGCGCCTTACGTGAAGAAACTCGTAAAGGAGGATAACGCCCTATACATAAAAACGCACCCAGGCAACATAGAGGACCGCCCCAGCATGCTGGTGCACGTGGAATACGCATCAACAAACAGAGAGGAAGCGGAAAGGAAGGCCGAAGAGGCAGTGGAGGCAGTGGAGAGAAAAGCTAGGGAGCTCGGCGCCATCGTAACGAAAGGGCGCTCACAAAACCAGCGATCTTGGGTACGCTCTCAAGGAGAACCGTTATATTTGATAGTAACGTTTAACCTATGGTAAAAGAGGTTCAGCTGAGCGATGAAACCTACTCCTACTTAGAGCAGATCAGGCTCCAAATGGAGGCAAAGCAGGGCAGAAAGCTATCTTTCGATGAGGTTATAAAGTACCTTGTCCAAGGAAAGGAGAACGAGACCGACTCAATGGAAATAATATGGGAAAGGCTTGGCGAAATACAGGACACACTTTCAGACATAAAGGAAATGCTTTCAGCTACAAGGGCCGAGGAAAGCGCGTCGACAACAAGGCCGCAGGTTGAACGCCATGAAGAAAAATACGGTGAAGCTGATCGCGAGATACACGAGATAGAGGAAAACGTGCCCGAGGAAGAGCAGCACATCACATCACGGCCAAAAATATCAATACCTACATCACCAGTGCACGGCGCCACAAGGGGTAGACCTGCACAGCAGGAGCAAGAACGCACCCCTGAGAGTGCTACAGATCGCGGTAAAAGCCCGTCAGACAATTTCATAAACTTCATAAAGAACGTGGGCGCTTATCCCCTCTCTAGAATAAGGAAACCCATATCTCAGATAAGGGACCTAGAGGAAAAGGGCATAGTTAAGATAATAGGTGAGGACGAGGATAGGGTCCTCGTTTACAGGCCTTATTATGACGCGATCATAGCTAGCCTTCCGAGAACCGAGAACGAAGTCGAGCAACTCTCAGCACCCCAGAAAAAGGTCCTAGACGAAATGCATAAAGCAACGCTGGTTTACAAGGACCAGAACGGCGTTTGGCGTCTTACAACTCCATCGGCCTAAAAGCTAAGGATCCACTCCGCTCTTCCATGCCCTGAGCTTATCTGCTGCTATGTGTTCAAACGACCCGATATCTCCTTCATTAACAAGAAATATGTCCCCGAGCGCTATAAGCTGCCCTAGCCCAACGGAGAGCTCGGCCTCATCTCTTCTCCTCAGCTCCTCCTCGCTCTTGGGGTCCCCTGCCCTTCCCCTTTCGAATAGGCGAGCAAACCTGTCCTTGAACGGGGCCAGAACGCTCATCACCTTTACCGAGTGGACTCCTGGCCACTTTCTCATCTGTTCCACTTCTGCGAGACTCCTTACCCCATCAACAACAAGCTCAGGGGCCCCAAGATATCCCCTGCTCACTATCAAGTTAAGCGTTAGCACGGCAACCGCACCATCCCCGTACTCCCGGCGGAGGCCAACTGTAAGCGAGTTGAAGTTGTCGGGTGTCGGCTCGAGCCCTCTCCTTGAGAGCTCTTCCCTAACAGCGTCTCCCATGGACACGACGGGTAAACCTTGGGCTTTTGCGAGCGAGGCGACAGTGGACTTTCCAGCCCCTGGAAGCCCAGTTAAAGCCAGAATGCGCAACCTCTGGTGTAAGGTTACCAGCTTTTAAGTATCTTAGCGGGTACTTTATGCGCGTATTTGTGGCTGTAGACCTACCAGATGGCGAGGTTAAGACAAACGTATTGGCCGTGCTAAACGAACTGCAAGGCAATCCAAACCTCAAAACAGTATCGCCACAAAACCTTCACTTCACCCTGGCCTTCATAGGGGAGGCTAGCGAGGAAGTCGTAAAAAAGGCTGCTGATTCGCTTTCTAGCGTGAGTTACCAAAGCTTTGAGGCTTCCTTGTCTGGACTGGGGTACTTTCCTTCAAAGGAAAGGGCAAGGATCATATGGGTTGGCGTTAGCGAGGAACGCGGAAGGAAGCAGCTGATGGAGCTCGCCCAAATCGTCAGAAATGCCCTTTCAAGTGCTAGGGTACCCTATGACCAGAAGCCCTTCGTTCCTCACTTAACCCTCGCAAGGGCAAGATCTGAACGGGAAGTTCATGTTAACGTAAAAGGAGAGGTTTCCGGGAAGTTCGCAGTTACCTCGTTCACTCTGAAGCGCAGCCTCCTAACGAGCAGAGGGCCCATATATTCAGACCTGCTTCGCGTGAAGCTCTTATGAGCAGCTGATGCCCTGCGCCTTAGCAAAAGCAACGCGCTCAGACCGATGAGCATAAGCACTACTCCCCCTGCAAGGAACATAACCTTGATCGCGTAAACGAAAACGGAGGCGTTCCTATAAAGGCCCATCATGTACATCCCGAGCGATGGTCTTATAGCTATGAAGGCACCGAAGGAAAAAAGAGCCAAACCTGGGAGAAAGAGTGACAGAAAGGTGTCCAGTGGCGGCAGCTCTTCGCTCGTCTTTAGACCAATGGGTGCAAGGTTGGGAAAGGCCTTAGCCCCAACCTTTAGCAGGGGCGGCAATATCAAGTACATAAAAGGTAGCATTGTTATGAGCCACCAAGCCGTGAGACCTAAGGATATAGCCCAGCCCCTTAGATTTTCCAGCGAAAGCCCCTTGACGAAAAGAGAGTAGTAGGAAACTACCCCCATTCCCGCGACCAAGTTACCTACGAAAAGTGACACAAGCGAGGCCCAAACGAACTTCCTCCACGTAAACCTCTTCAACATGTAGCCGTAAATAAAGAAGCCGATGAAGTTGCCAGGCACGCCTGCCATGAGGCTCAGCAAGAGGTTACCGTTGGTTAACATGGCTGCCGTGTTTGTGCCAAGCGCTGCCGAAACGCCTCCTACCCATGGACCGAAGAATATCGCGAAGAAGGCAGGTATTATGACCGCAGGCCTGAACTGGCCTACTCCCCAAGGCGAAGCCGTGTATTCAGTTATCATTGCGCCCATTGCGTACAGGGCCGCTCCCACCGCAGTGGCCACAACCTTAAGCGATAAGGGTTGATTTTCCATGTGACCGCGCCCTATATATTATTTAAACCTTTACCATGAATATTCAAATAACATATAGCTTCTTCATTTTATTCGAATATATTGGAACTCGACAACGCGCAATTTTTTAAGTCTGGTCGACGCAATACTATATTGGAGCTGCCACTTGACGCCTTCTCTCACTATCGTTCGAACGTGAGGAAAAACGGAGAGATTGAGTTAGGCACCGAGGTAGGGTGCGACGCGGCGACCAAGAAAAAATATCACGTAATAACTCATGCTCATGCAGATCACCTTGGTGGCCTTTCCACGGGCCTACATCAGGTCGCAACCCCGCAAACGATCGACATAATAGGCGCGATTAGGGGCAGCCTAAAGCATCCGCTGTCCCTAGATTATGGTGTACCACTGGAATTAGAGCGGGGAAAGCTCTTCTTGTATCCCGCCGATCATATACTTGGAGCAGCCCAAGTCATGGTGGAAACTCCAGAGGGGACCTTCGCCTTCACCGGCGACTTTAAGCTGAAGGGCACGCCAGTTCTGCACCCCGACGAGCTCGTGATCGAGGCCACCTACGGTAGCCCAAATAACGTTCGCGATTACATAAACGCCGATTTAATCCTAAGAGATTTGGTAGAACAGGGGCTCTCTAATGGCTCCGTTGACATATACGCATCTCAGGGAAAGCTTCAAGAGATACTTTCAATTCTTTCCTATCTTCCCCGCTGGGTAAAAATAATAATGGACAATAAGGGCTACGAGATTGCCAAGGTATATGAAAAGTACGGCGTGCGCTTTCCGAAGTACTACAGGGTCACCAGCCGCGAGGCCCTTGCGGAGATAAGGGAAAAAAATCCATACGTCGCACTCTGGCCGCTTTCAACAAGAAGAAACCCCAATAACCTGTCCTTGATAGTTACCGGCTGGGCAGGAAAAGCACTAACCCAGGTAGGAAAGAGAACTTTCATGATCGGCCTAAGCGACCACGCCGACTTCAACGAGCTGATATATTACGTAGATGAGAGCAGAGCGCGCTGGATCATAACAGACGCATACAGAAGCCAGTTCGCAAAAACCCTGGCAAGGGAGCTCGAGAAAAGGCTCCACGTTAACGCCGTAGCGCGTCCTTAAGCTGGCTCAGGAAATATGGGTACTATTTCGCGGGCTATCTCGCGCAGCTCATCAAGCTCATCTGGGCCTATTATGTTGAAGTTCTCTGCAGCGTAGATTATCTTGGGAACCAGCCTGTGATCCGATGCCATTGCGTAGGTTGTTACTCCGACCTGAGATAGGGTAAACCTGAAAGCCTTATTTATGGTCTCTTGGTCGTCAAAAGGCTCGTACCAGGGACGATAGCGATGATCAGGCGATGCCCATCTTGTCTTCGCTATGGACTTTATGGCGATGACACCCACGTCTTTTTCCATAGCTAAGTTCAGCACCTTTCTGAAGTCGCTCCTGTCGTTCAAATGGAAGTAAATAACAAAGTTGACGGGGAGCAAAACCGAGTCAAAAGGATAGCGTTTTAACGCTTCGGCCAACACATTCGCATCAGCGTGCCCGGTTATGCCTATGTGTTTTATAAGGCCTTTTTCTTTCGCTTCTTCAAAAGCCTCAATAGCGCCCCCATCTCCCATTATCAAGTCTAAGTCCTTCATGCTGTTTACGGCATGGAACTGGTAAAGGTCAAAGTACTCGGCACCAGTTCTCTCGAGGGATACGTTCAGCTCCTGCCAGGCTCCTTCCTTCTTTCTCTGCGTTGTTTTGTCGGCAACAAATATGCTGCTTCTGTACTCCTTAACCCAAGGCGCTATATTGACTTCAGCATCTTCATAAGAGGGAGCCACGTCGAAATAGTTTACGCCATGATCGATGACCAGCTTCATAGTCCTTTCAATATCACTTTTGGAGAGACCTCTCCATCCGACGGCCAAAGAACCCAAGGCCGCTATGGTCGCCATGTACCCAATCTTTCCTAAGCGCCTCTTCTGCATAAGCTTAGCTTGGCTCTGAATTTAAGAACGACTCAATTTTATCTGTATTTTTAATTAAACGATTACCCGTTTTGCCCGCTCAAAATAAAACAACATGTGAAAACAAGGAAAGCGTGATGGAGGACCTTTGCAGGGAATCATAGGGGGCGTGCCCTCATGAAACACTTATAAGGAAACGAAGTATGTTTCTTGGTGATGGTTAGTGAGTATCATACCGGCTAACCTAGGAGGTGTGCCAGTGCTCCTACTTAAGGAAGGTTCTCAACGTACTACTGGCAAGGAAGCATTGCACAATAACTTATCTGCAGCTATCGCGGTAGCCGAGGCAGTGAAACCGACCCTAGGGCCCAAGGGCCGGGATAAAATGTTGGTGGACTCTCTTGGAGACATTACTGTGACGAACGATGGAGCGACCATTCTAAAGGAGATGGACGTGCAAAATCCGGCAGCCAAGCTAATGGTACAGGCCTCTAGGAGCGTGGATGATGAGGTAGGAGACGGCACGACTTCTGTGGTTGTGCTGGCCGGCGCTCTCTTGAGCCAAGCATCCAATCTTGTCGAAAAAGACATACACCCAACGCTGATCTCTTCCGGATACCAACACGCAGCGGAACTGGCAGAGGCAGTAATTGATAAGATAGCAGTACCCGTAAGTGATGATGACCTGATTCTAAAGGTGGCACTTACAGCAATAGGAAATAAGATAGAGGGAGAGGCAAGAGAAAAACTCGCAAAGATCGCAGTTGATGCCATAAAGCAGATAAAGGAAGAAAGAGATGGGAATATAATCGTCGACCAGGATCTCATACAGATAACCAAGAAGCAAGGTCAGGGCCTTCTTGACACAGAGCTCGTGTACGGGGTAGTCCTTGACAAAGAAGTGGTTCACCCTGCAATGCCTAAGGTCGTGAAGGGCGCAAAGATAGCCATAATCGATGCTTCTCTGGAGGTTGAGAAGACGCAGATAGATGCCGAGATAAGGATAGCCGATCCAAGCCAGATGAAGGCTTTTCTCGACGAAGAGGAACATATGCTTAAGGAAATGGTCGATAAGATAGTGGCCTCGGGAGCCAACGTTGTTGTGTGCCAGAAAGGAATAGATGACGTAGCCCAGCACTTCTTGGCCAAGGCTGGCATACTGGCGGTAAGAAGAGCCAAGAGAAGCGATATGGAGAAGCTCGCAAAGGCAACCGGAGGAAGCATCGTTACCAGCTTAGAGGACCTTTCCCCCAAGGACCTTGGTACCGCCGAGCTCGTTGAGGAGAGAAAGATCGGCGATGACAAGATGGTGTTCGTTGAGGGATGCGCTAATCCCAAAGCCGTAAGCATCCTGATAAGAGGCGGGCTTGAGAGATCCGTAGATGAGGCTGAAAGAGTGCTGAAGGATGCCTTAGCAGTCGTCGCTGACGTTTACAGGTCCAAGTACGTTGTAGCTGGAGGCGGGGCAGCTGAGGCGGAGATAGCGAAAGCTTTGAGGGCTGAGGCCATAAAAATAGGAGGCAGGGAGCAGCTGGTAATTGAAGCCTTCGCAGACGCCGTGGAGTCCATACCCAGAACCCTTGCTGAGAACGCGGGCCTAGACCCAATAGATGTGCTCACCGAGCTAAGGGCTGCCCACGAGAAGCCGGACGGAACTTATATGGGCGTATCCATGGACAGTACTCATCCCGTAGACATGTTAAAGCTTGGAGTCGTTGAGCCAGCCATAATGAAGAGACAAATCATACATGGAGCTGCCGAGGCTGCTAGCATAATAATCAGAATAGACGACGTTATAATGAGCGCCAAGAGCAAGACCCCCTCCACACCAAGCAAGTCCAGCACGGGCAGCAGCGAAAACGAGAGCTCCTGAGCGCGAAAGTCATGGTTTTTTTCCTTTGTGGAGTTCCTGGCACGGGAAAAACTTCCATAGCTAGGATCCTTAAGGACCGTTATAACGTTGTGGAGCTCGGGGAAGTCATAAAAGCTGAACGGCTTTACACCAATTTTGATGAGGAAACCGGCTCTTTCGTAATCGACGAAGAGGCAGTCAGATCAAAAATAAAAGACCTATTAAAAGACGATACGATAATAGAGTGGATTGACCTCTCCTTCGTTGACGTGCAGCCAACTGCGGCAATAGTCCTTAGGACAAATCCCCTTGTGCTCAAAAAACGGCTTGAAGAAAGAGGCTATCCTCCCAAGAAGGTTAAGGAGAACGTTTTAGCAGAGCTCCTAGGAGTGGTACACGCAAACATAATTAAGAAGTGGGGCGACAGGGTATTTGACATTGACACGTCCACCGGAGGGCCCGATCAAAGCGCGCGGCTTTTTATATCAGTAATTGAGGGGCGCGCAAAAAGCCAAGCCATAGATTGGCTTACGACTCTTAAGCCAGATGAGCTAGATGTGCTAATTGGGCAGATCGATTTCCATTCGGTTGCTGAAGACGATACACCGTAAACTTTACACTTTTATCTTCTACTGCCTTCTTGACGTTCCTTTCCCTTTCGTTTAACTCGGAGTTTTCCCCGCTTTTTACCTCAAGAAATATTACTTCGCTTACTGATCCTTTGTGTAGTCCCTTGAAAACAACGTAGTCAACCGGTGATCCTAGGAACCTGAAGTCCTCAAGATCAGCTCCAATGACATCCCTAAGACCGAGCGGGATCAGTTGCTCAGCCACCTTTCCCAGCTTCACCGATGATGAGTGCTGGGCTGCGTCTTCCCTTATCTTCCTTTCCTCATCAATCTTCCACTTCTCCAGGGCAAGGCTCGCCTCGCGTAAGGCCTCCTCTTTGAGCTTCAGGTAATCGGAACGAAGCTCCGCAGACTTCCAAAGCTCATACTGCTTTCTGGCCTCCTCCAGCGTTTTTTCCCTAAGGCGAGAAAGCTCGCGCTCATCCCTCAAGTAAAGTACTAGAAGAAAGAACAAAGCGGGGAACAAGGACGTGACTACAGCAAGAAGAGCTGCATCCATGATCGGTTTTAAATGAAACGTAAAAGCGTTTGGCAGCCGAGTAAAATAGCTTATAAAGTGAAGCTTATATCAAGAGTATGAAGATAGGCTTCTTTGTTTGGGAATATCCTCCATCTCTGGTCGGTGGGTTGGGGACTTACGCTGAGTACATAACTAGAGAGTACGTTAAGATGGGTCACGACGTGAGCGTCTTCACCATGAACAGGGACAACTCTCCGGAGTACGAGGTAATGAAGGGTGTGGAGGTCTTCAGACCAAAGATAGTGGACGCCAGCAAGATCTTTCCTCTGATAGTCTCAGAGGACCTGAAACGTTGGGGGACAGCGATAAAGACATTTGCAGATGTCTTTACCTATAACATAGCTTCTGCCAACTTAATGAAGCACGAGCTGATAGAGACCAAGAGCTACAAGTATAACCTAGTCGCTGGCCACGACTGGTTGGGAGCACCCGCTGGAATAATAATAAAGAACAACGCGTCCCTTCCTTTCGTTTTTCACGTCCACTCGACTGAATGGGGTCGCAGCGGAGGCGGAGGCTCTCAGGTTGTCACTCAGCTAGAGGAGATAGCCCGGGATGAGTCAGATCGTATAATCACGGTCAGCAATGTCATGAGAGACGACCTTGCCCAGCACGGATGGCCCGAATCCAAGATAAGCGTGGTTTGGAACGGAGTTGATCCAGACCTTTACGATCCCGATAAATATCCTCCTCAGGAAGCTAAGATAATCAGACAAAAATACGGCATAAAGGACACAGATATAATGATACTGTTCATAGGGAGACTAACCTGGGTTAAGGGCGTAAGGAACCTAATACAAGCAATGCCAACGGTTCTTAAGGACCATCCAAACGTCAAGCTGGTGGTGCTGGGAAGGGGAGAGGAGCAAAAGGACCTAACGGAGCTAGCTGCTAGGCTTGGAGTTAGCAATAACGTCATATACAGGTTTGACTTCGTGGAGGAAAGAGAAAGGATCCTGCACTACGCGGCCGCAGACCTATGCGTGTTTCCCTCTGTTTACGAGCCCTTCGGCATTGTTTCCTTAGAGGCAATGTCAATGAAAAAACCAGTCATAGTTGGAGCGAGGGGCGTGGTTGGGTTCAGGGAGCAGGTTATACCAAGCGGTCCCGATAGGTGCGGTTACCACATAAACGGTAACGATCCAAACGATATAGCCTGGGCCATAAACGACGCCCTCAGCAAGCCTGACGAGCTGAAGGTGATGGGCGAGAACGGAAGAAAGAGAATAATGCAGTATTTCACCTGGAGCGCTGTAGCAAAACAAACCCTTGCGATATACCAAGAGGTGGCAAAGTAATCGAGCTATGAAGCCTAGGTCTTTAAGAAGTCTTATGGCGGATAGCCTAGCTTCCTGCAGTTTCTCCTGAGTTTTAAACTCCGCGTAAAGCCTTACTTTTTCTTCCGTTCCTGATTTCCGAAATAGCAACCAGCCATCTTCGAAGGTCAGCTTCAGGCCATCGTAATCCTCAACTTTCTGGGGCTGAAAAGCTGAGATGGAGGCAGACCTTAGCTTCTCAACATCCCATTTCCTATAGTTAAAGTCTTCCCTTATGCCGGGATAATCGGGAATATCGCTAAGTAGGCTTGATATGTCGGCTTCCTTCTCCATTACGTCCTCGGCGAGCTCAACGGCTACTTTTATGCCGTCTGCCCAGGGTCCCCAATCTGGGTCCATTATTTTCCAAGGCTCACCAAAAATTATGACGTCATCACGAGTCATGGCTATCTCATGAGACCCTCCAAGCCTAGTTCTGATTACGTTCACATTGTATGTCTTAGCTACGTCATCGACAGCCATACCCACGTCAACGGTCGTGGCCATCGTTCCTCCTCTCTTCATCTCGGCCTTCTTCTTCAAGAAATAAGCAAGTATGCGCGTCTGTGATAGAAATGCCCCCCTTCCGTCGAAAACTGCAACCCTGTCAGCGTCACAATCGTGAGCTATTCCGAGAGCTATGCTCAAACGTTTAGCCAGGGATAGCGTTCCAGCTAAGTTAATTGGGTTAGGCTCCGGTAGACGACCTGGAAATTGCCCGCTTTGATCACAGTTAACGCATATTACATCGCCTCCCGCCTCAGAGATCAAGCGAGGCGTTACTGGAGCCGCCGTCCCATTTCCTACATCAACCAGCACGCTCCGGGATTTTCTAGGTAATATGTGGGACCTAAGCGCGTCGAGGTAATCATCCAGTGCAGAGGTAGGAGATGGTCCTTCAAAGTTGCCAATAGCTAGACTTGGTTCAGCGTTTTCGCTAACCTTTTCTTCCTCTTCCCTTGTGAGCTCCCAGCCTTTTTTAAATATCTTTATTCCATTGTAATTGGGGGGGTTGTGGCTTGCAGTTATGATCACGCCCAACTGATGCTCCTGCTGTTCGCTAGCGTAAGCAAGAGCAGGTAAAGGTGCTACGCCCATGTCGTACACGTTAAAGCCCGCGGCTGAAAGGGCCCTGGATAAGAACACCGAAATAAGCCAAGACGTAGTCCTAACATCCCTAGCTATTACAACTGATTCGATGTCGCCAAAGCTAACAGCCATGGACCTGGCAAGACTCTTCAACAACTGGTAGCTCAAACTCCCAGGAAACGTGAAGCGAAGACCTGAAGTACCGAAAAGATTTGGCATAAATCCTTATTTATTAGCGCGTAAAGGTATAGCGGTGGGGCTATGGCTCAGCCAGGTAGAGCGACGGGCCCCAGGGCTTACCATAGCCTTTGACCCGCAAGGGGGATGAATTGGCCCTGGAGCGGAGCGACCCGTTGGTCGCCGGTTCAAAACCTTTGGTGAAAGTCCGGCTAGCCCCACCTTCGGTCCTCCCAAGTACCACTTCTTTCAAAAATTAAAAACATGAAGGCAATCGCCATAAGAAACAAAGAAAATGCCAAAGTAATAACGAGAAGTTGCATGCCATAAGGCCCAAAACCCATGGAAAGCGGAATGGGCCCAACGAGTATAACGACTCCGCCGCTGGCCGTAGTCGGAGATATATGAGAAAAAAGCTCAGCAAGTGAGCTAAGCACCAGAAATACACCGACCATCACTAGGACGAGGCCTACGAGCCTCAGCAACGCTTTTTCCACGTTGGTCACCTCATGTAAGCGTAAACCAGAACCATTGCAAGGAACAATATCAGAGCTAATACTAGGAGCTCTTTGGCCACCTTTGCGCTCTTGGCTATAACAATTGGAATTGGACCAATCATGATGACAGCTCCTCCATCCCAATTGCTTTCCCTGGGAACCTCCTTTGAAGTCGAATTGTCCGCTTTAGATCTAGAGCTAGAGCGCCCCAGCAAGATCAGCAAGAGCCCCAAAACTATTATGATTATCCCGGTTACCAAGCCGTAAATCATATTTTTAATCAGGTACAGCTATTAACGCTTACTTCTTTCTAAGGTCTGTGGTTTGGAGGGCTGCTCAAGTGAAACCGCTGCTGACCGGAGGAGGGGCTTAAATTTGATAGCTACCCTGCCCCAGAGAGCTTACCAGAGGAGCTCAGGGCGGAAAGCCTTTTCCAGAGACAACAGGCGGACAACTCCGGGTTTGGGCTTCAGCCCACGCGCGTTACCACCCAGCAAGTGACGTTGAAGCGCTAGAGCGTGGGCGTTTAAGAGCAACAATTAACGTAGACCTAGATGAGCTTTCTGCTCCCGATTGCGCCGATAACTTGACGATGCACGTCCTTGGTTTGGTAAATCGACTCAGAAATCGTTGTGGCTTTTAGCCTAGCGCGCGTTAGCAATCTGGATGCAGAGCGTAGATGAGGACTGGGTATTGGCAATCCACAACTAGTAAGTCACATGCCTTGAAATCGCAGGCTAAGATAATGGATAAAACAAATCATCGAAACCGAGCATAGGTTGCCCTTGGGACGCCCCTTGTGGTCAAACTTCTATCTAGAAAAGCCACGCCCTATGTAGACGTGAGGCAAGAGGCCAAGTTTATTCCGTCAATTTTAGTGTTAAGGTTAAAAGCGCTCCAAGAAATCATACCTCGGGTTAAGCCCGGCGGTCCACAAATGGACTTGAGCGACATATTCAGCAAGGCAACTAGGTCAAAGATATTTGTAGACCGCTCCTACTTGAGGCCAGACTATATCCCCAAAGAACTTCCCCATAGGGAAGAAATGATAAATGGAATGGGCATGATATTGGCCGCTGCCCTAAGCGGCGCTCGTCCCTCAAACATCTTCGCCTTCGGAATGACCGGCACTGGTAAGACTGCCGTGACCAAATACGTTACCGGTGCGCTAATGGAGCATGCCAGCAAAATCAAGACACCCATACCGATCGCCGTGAAGCTTATCAACACAAGAGAGAACGACACAAGCTACAGGGTTTTGGCCGAAATGGCCGCCGGCATAAACCTAAAGGTGCCATTCACTGGGCTTTCGGTAGCGGAGCTTAGGGCCAGGGTAATAAACGCCTTGAAAAACAAGAACATAATATACATAGTTGTGTTGGATGAAATTGACTCCATGATAAGAAAAATAGGAGACTCTTTTCTTTACCAGATAACGAGGATGAATGAAGAAATAGCACCCTCTCAGATGTCGCTTATAGGCATAACCAATGACATACAGCTAAGTGATAACCTAGACCCGAGGATCAAGAGCTCCCTTGACGATGAGCAGATATTCTTTCCCCAGTACAAGGCTGAGGAGCTGCAAGACATATTATCTCAAAGGGCAGCCATGGCATTTCTTCCGGACGTCTTAGATAATGACGTAATACCTTACTGCGCCGCCATAGGGGCAAGGGAGCATGGCGACGCGAGAAGGTCTCTTGACCTACTCAGAAGAGCTGGAGAGATCGCGGAGAGGAAGGGGAAAGATAGGGTAACAAAGGAGGACGTAGATGAGGCAAGAGAGTCTCTTGACAACGACAGAATAATCGACGCCATAAAGTCGCTTACATTCGATTCAAAGGTCCTCCTTCTGGTATTGGCCATAAATAGGCTGAAGGGAAAAGAGAAGCTGACCAGTGGCGAGCTTTACGCGGGCTACGAAGGAATTATGAGCGAAATAAAGGGGCAATCCCTTACCGAGCGCAGGCTTACGGAGCTAGTTAACTTCCTAGAAATGTCTAACCTGATATCCGCAAACCTTATCAGTGAGGGCAGGGGAGGGAGGACTAAACACATACAGCTTAAGACTGAGCCAAAAAGGGTCCTTCAATCGCTGGCAGATGATCCCCAGTTAGGTGACATAGTGAGTATGATAAGGGGGAGCTACCTCGCTTAAGGAGCTGCGGCTGAGCCTTGCCCTCGGCGATGGTTACTTCAACCCAAATAAGAAAAAAAGCAAGGAAGCCAAAGCGGTTTTGCTGGTGGGGCGTTTCTCTTATTTCTCATTAATAGGGCTTTATCCGGCATTCTTTACGGTGGATGGAACTGATGGTACTCTTAAGGTAATAGACGTATTGACCCGTGCAGGAAGGGCAAATGTCTTTCTAATAGACGGTATAGTTCATGCCGGCTTCAACTTCGTTGACCCGAGAGAGGTCAACGCCAGAACTGGCATGCCCGTCATCGTGTTCCAAAGAAGGCTACCCGATATGCTCTCGGTCTACTCTGCGCTTGAGAGGCACTTCGAGGACTGGAAAGAAAGGTGGAAGTTACTTAACGAGCTATCCACTTTCAATAGGTCGGACGTGGGGAACTTCTTCTTCGCTGCATATGGCATAGAATCAGAAAGGGCAAAGGAGGTAATACTTCGCTCGCTAATAGTTTCCGACTATCCGGAGCAAATAAGGCAGGCACGCGCTCTTGCCAAGGCAGTGGGCAAATTTCTGGAGAATCGTTTTGGAGGGGCACCGGTAAGATAGGATATGATATCGTTAAGTTCGTTAGTTTCTCCTTTAACGGTTACCTTTATGGGGCCTAACGGAGATTCACCTTCTTCGGTCACAAAACTTGCCCTTTTAGCGTACGCCGCTTGCTTGTGTAGCCTGAACTCAAGATACCTTTCTCTCAAACCTGCGGCGAGAATCGACCTAGCAGCTGCCCTAGTGAGTTGCCTTTCTAGGGCCTCCTTGAGCGGCCTCAGAGCGCGTACATCATCAGACCTAAGGATGATGGCATCCTGTTTCCTTTCCTGTGATGCGTACTTAAGGTCAACTAGTGCAGATACGGCTCTCATAACCCTTTCTTCGGACTCCGAGGGATAAAGGGGCACCTCTATCGAGAGTTCCATGCACAAAATATTGCTTTCCCTTATAGCTGTGACGCTTACTAACCGCTCGCTGAAAGTTATTTGCCCTTCAGACCGGTTTAGCGGCGCACCGCACCTGCAATGGCTCATCATTTTTTACTCAGGCCGCCCGTCTTAGCGGTACGCTTTCGCCCATTTTTCAACCCCAGAAAACTTAAAAGCTTTCGAATGGGCGAAGCCAAAACACAAAAGTATAGATCGATATTGATGAGTTCGCGATGCTCGCAAAACAGCTGACCGCTAATACCTATTGCGCGGCCTGCTTAAGTTAATGGATATTTGCTCCCAGCTCAAACCACAAGGAATCACGCCAAAGCTCAAGCTTTTACCGCTAAACGCAACAATCATCAGAAGAAGGCTTATAACAAACTGATCGATTAAATTGAATTGAGTCAAATTAAACCAACGATCGCGGTCGAGTTCCCGATTTGCAACTCTTGCAGGAAACCCATAACGCCCAAGGAAAGAGGAGTATCTTTCTTATGTCCCAACTGTGGCTCTTATACGATTTGGCGCTGCAGGACTTGCAGGAAGCAGGGCACAAAATACGTGTGCCCCAACTGCGGCTTTGTGGGCCCATAGGTGGTTTACTTGACCAGTAACGTTTTGGCGGTTATAAAGGTCTATCCAGAGGGAGACCAGACAAACCTGGAGGAAATCAAGCAAGAAGCGGCCAAAGTTCTTCCCCCAGGACATAGAATAGGTAAAGTGAGTGAGGAGGAAATGGCCTTTGGCCTAAAGTGCCTCGTGCTATACATTGTAATGCCAGAACAAACAGAGGGAGGGACCGAGCCCGTAGAAAGAGCACTTTCAGGAATTAAGGGAGTAGGCAGAGTGGAGACCGATATGGTAACTAGGTATTAGGATGCAAGCCATCTATCGTAAGATTCAGCTATTTTCCTCAAGGATAAGGAAAAGTCTCTGGCTAGGTAATACCTGTTTTCTGATTCATCCTTTCTAATTATACCGTAAGGTATTAGGAACTCGTAGAGCACCTTGTAAGCCATCGGCTTTCTTGAAGGGCCAAGGCCCTGCAATATGATCTTCGACATCTCAGAGGTAGTGACCCAATAGGGGTTTATTCTCTTCTCCTCTGATGCTTTATACCTTAGGGAGTTCACTATGAAGGATGCTATTTCTCTGTAGGCAGGTACGCCGGAGAATAGCATTGAAATTATGTCGTCAAAACTTTGGCTTTTTTTAAGGTTACGGTTATCGAAGTAAAAGTAGCCTCTGTTCCTTGCCCTCACATCCCTACTTTTTCTCGGCATCAACCTTATTAGCGAGCTGACTTAAAAGTTTCGCAGAAGTTCAGAGGTCCTTAGGCATAAATTCATATGCGGCCTTGCGTGAACACTATGAAAGTTTACGCGGAGGTAGATCCGATAGGCGATGAAGAAAAACTCGCGAGGGAGCTGCGTTTGCTTAAGTCGTTTGACGGGCTTGACCTACCTGACTGTCCTTTAGGCATGCCATCCATGCTGCCTTTGGCCATATCGGCTAGGCTGAGGTACGCAGAGGACTATAGTGGTAGGCTAATAATCAATCAAAGATTAGCCGACGTCAATGAGCTTTACGTAAGGTCTCTGGTTCTTACTTCTCACGTGTTAAGTCTTGATATCGCTTTCACAGTTGGAGATGCTCCAAAGTTCGGCAACGCCGTAAATCAACTCAACTCCGAGTCCGCCTTAAGGATAGCGAAGGAACATAAAGCAAACTCGAGGGTGGGCCTTTTTCTCAGCCTTAGGTACCCGCGCGAAAAAATAATCGAGAGAATGAGGTCTGGGGCCGACTTCTTCTTAGCTATGAGGGTCCGCAATGCCTCAGACTTGGAGGGACTTGAAGTCTCGAAAATCATACCTTACGTCATAATAGCTACCGAGAAAAACAAGGATATAATGGACCGCATAAAGCAGCCCGCGGTCACCATGGACCATCTAAAGGATCACATTTATGAACTCGAAGGCGTAGGAATAAGATCAGTACTACTTTCCTGTCCCGGCGATTGGGAGTCTCTTAAAAACGCTTTAAATTTTGTGGGGCGAAAACCTGATTTAAGGTTTTAAGCACAAAGATTAAAAGGGTTTGGTTTTCAATAATGCCGGGGTCACCTAGCCTGGCTTCATGGTGCCAGACTCATAAGGTATCTAAGAAATCTGGTTACCCGGGTTCGAATCCCGGCCCCGGCACCTGAAGGCCTGAACCAGCTCATCTGGAACTCGCGGCGCGCTGACCCGATCACCTGTTATCGTTTCGCTTACGTTAGCCTCGGGGACGTTTCCAAAATAATGCAGGTAAAGTGCTGAGTTTGCGTAAGTAATACCTGATGCCAACGCAAAGGGAAGTAGAACGGAAAGATTGCTAACAGTGTTCCACCTAAGTACGTTGACAGAGCCGAGGCAAGCAACCTAAAGCCTGATTTATTCCTGAAGATCTAGCCTAGCTCCCTCGCTAACCAGAGCCATCTGCAGCGCGCTCCGTCAGACAGCGATAAAGCCCTCATTGGTGTTGCTATAAGGTAAAGCAAGCCGGCGATCACGCCATTACGAGAAAAAGGTACAAGGAGAGCCATGGTAGCCGATATGCTTCTGGTCATCGTTATGAACTTTAAGAAACCCAGTCTTTCCGTTATCTAGCTCGAAAGAAGATCGATTAAACCCGTGGCCAGCCCTCCCAGCATCATTAGGTAGCCAACTTGAGCCACAAAAAAGCGGAAGTAATCCTCGAATGTCAGCGGGTAAAACGGCGTTATCATGCCCTGAGAGGCACCATTAAGCGCGCCCGCAGCCCCCTGCAAAAGTAGATGTGGAGGTGTTAACTGAGAAAATAAATGTCCTGTCCCTATCGCTTGAATTCTCACCAAGAAGTGATGTCATCAATGGACCCACGGATGCCCCACGCCTCCTCCAACCAATCCGCCCGCGACGCTGAAACCGCCTAGGGCACTGGCAATGGCCAGCGCGGCAAAGCTATGATTTAAGATCACGATGGATATGCCGATGGGCAAGCTCAACAGGTCAGCCATCAGCACGGGCTTTCTACCGTGCTTATCCCCTATAAAACTGACAAACAAAGACATGAGAGGTGTGGTAAGAGCGCCAATCGCCAGTATAGCGCCAACGCTGAACACGCTCATTTTTAAGGCATTGTAAAGGTAAAGGCTGAAGTCTATGCCAAAACCGCGCAAAACTTCTCAGCGCTCTCGAGATCAAAAGGTAAATCACGTTAAGTCGCTTATCAGAACAAAACAATCAAGAATCAAGTTTCTTTGGCTATTTATTTTTTCGTTGGTACTTGTTTCAAAACCTCACCTAAAAGTAGCGAGGTTTAGAGGGACTTCATCGCTTATCTCGAATGCTTTGATAAATAGATATCGCACCCTACGCGTTGCCAACGACGACGCCGGCATTGTGAGGTATCCTATTAAAGGTCCATCAAATAAAGATATGACACTGAACTTGGGCTTAGTAGAGGTCTACACAGGAAACGGCAAGGGAAAAACAACCGCCGCCCTGGGCCTTGCCATGAGAGCCATAGGCCATGGAAACCGCGTCCTTTTTGCTCAGTTTATGAAGAAAGGAAAGTTTGGCGAGCATATGGCGGGTCGGGCGCTACAGCCTAACCTGCTCTTCATGCAGTTTGGAAAACCGCAATTCTTAGTGAAAAGAAGCGAGCTAACTGATGAAAAAAAGAGGGCACTTGGAAATCCAGTGGTATACGATGACGGACATCCGCCACAGGAATACGTACAGATAATTAGGGAGGGGTTTGAAGAGGTGCGCGCGGAGGTACTCTCTGGCCGCTGGGATCTCGTTGTACTCGATGAGGTAAACGTTGCAATTCACATGGGCTTGCTCGACAAAAGCGATGTTCTTAAGCTCATAAAGGAAAAGCCAAAAGGGGTTGAGCTGGTTCTGACGGGACGCTACGCGGACCCAGATGTGATGGCGGCAGCTGACTTGGTCACCGATATGGTTGAGGTCAAACACCCTTTTCAAAAAGGCATAAGGGGAAGAAAGGGAATAGAATTTTAAATCTAGGCCTTTAGTGCGTGGAAATCCCTTCCGTAAGGGAAACTAGGGTTAGGTCGAAACCGTCGGAAGGAAGTTCGTTCGCCCTTCGTGCGTTTACTGGTTCGATAGGGATGAGATTTCGGCATTAGCCATATATGGAAGGGATTATGCTTTTGGAACGTGGCGATACGCCCGGATATGATCGCACCGTTGCAAGCAGAATGCTGCAGCGCTTATCTTCCATCCCAAAAGTGAAAGTAAGCGCCCCAATTAACCGAGAAGCCCCACCCTTGACGGTGGGGATATTTGAGTGGACTGGACGGGATTTGAACCCGTGACCCCCCGCACGCCAAGCGGGTGCTCTTCCAGTCTGAGCTACCAGCCCCTATCGTAGTTCATTGGAGCCTTAAAAGTCTGATCTTGTATTAGCCCACATGCGCAGGATAGAAATTCGCTCCAGTAACTGACACGTTAAGCTAATGCTAGATCTGTTATGGGATACCGATAAGAGTAAAAACGCCGGTCATAAGCTCCTTATGCGCAAAATAGCTGTTGCGACCACCGGGGGAGATGCGCCTGGTATGAACGCTGCCATAAGGGCCATAACGCGCCTTGCGGAGGGCACGGACATGAAGATAATAGGTGTACATCGTGGTTATTGCGGTCTCATAGAGGAAGACTTTGAGGAACTGAACTCGCGCTCAGTCAGCGGAATAGTTAACTTGGGAGGGACCATACTTAGGACGGTTCGCTGCCCCGAGATGGAAACGGATGAGGGAATAAAAAAAGCAAGCGAAAGCCTGAAGAAGAATAAAATCGATGGGCTAATAGTCATAGGAGGAGATGGCTCTTTCAGGGGGGCCATGGCGCTTCACAAGGCATCGGGTATACCCGTGGTAGGAGTTCCTGCCAGCATAGATAACGATATCAACGGAACTGATAACACAATAGGCTTTGATACTGCTGTCAACACTGCCCTGAGTGCCATAGATAAGATAAGGGACACCGCCACTTCGCACGAGAGGTTGTTCGTTGTTGAGGTAATGGGAAGGAACAGAGGATTTCTGGCCCTTTCGGTCGGCCTTGCGGCCGGAGCCGAGATAATATTAGTTCCGGAGATCCCGTTTACCATAGACGAAGTGGAACAAACTCTCGAGGAGGGAAGGAAAAAGGGAAAGCGCTCTAGCATAGTGGTAATGGCAGAGGGCGCAGGCGACTCTAGGTTGCTCACAGAGCGCATAGCGAAAGATCTAAACTATGAGGCAAGACTGAGCGTTTTGGGATACATGCAGAGGGGCGGAATCCCTACAGCCACAAGTAGGATCTTGGCAAATCGCTTTGGAGAGGCGGCTGTAAACGTGATATCCAAGGATAAAGGTGCTAAGATGGTAGGCATAGAAGGAAACTCCATAGTTGTAAGGCCGCTGAGCTATGTCTTTGAAAAGCCGAAGCCTCTGGATGAATCGCTATACACACTGTCGAAAAACCTGGCCGTGTAAGTGACCAAAGGTCTTAACCGAGCGTAACTGCATAAGAACCTCGGGACAAACAGCGTCCGCGCGAAACACTCAAAGAACTTAACTGCGCGAAGACTATCCTTAAGCTCAATAGTAATAGTTGTTGATGTTTTCTCCTATCCCTTCCATACACCTATTATGAAGCCCAGTATAAAGAAAACTGAGGAGTAAGGAATCAAGGAAGATATGCGCTCAGCCTCCTCAAGTGCTTTTGGCCCATAGTACTGCAAGTACTTCAGCAGGGTTGCCGTAAAGCTTGGATGGATATATCCCAATGCCATGAGCAGAAGTATAAGCGCAAGAAGCAAAAGGCCCAAAGATATTACTCTCTTAACTATTATCCCTATAAGTAAGCCCAAAACAAAAGCGAGCACTATGCTCGCTATGCTACCCATGGAAAGCGCGTACGCCACACAACCTACGGGCCCACGCTTTTTAACCTTATGCAGGCCTTATCAGCCATTGCCCGGGCTCCCACCCATAGATCGGTAGGTAAGATTTTGGCGATCACGCATCTCGCTTCCCTTGATTCATGCTTTCGAGAATTTTTTTCGCAACGTCAACTCTTATCTGTCCCCTCTTTATGAGCTCATCTGCTACGATATCAACAAGCTGCCCCTGTGCTCCAGCAGCCACAGCTATTGTTCTAGCTGCAAGCCTCATGTGCCCCTTCTGTATTCCTTCTGTGACCAGCGCCATGAGGGCAGCAAGGTTCTGAGCAAGGCCAACGGCTGCCATTACTCTACCGAGCTCACTAGCCTTGGAAACCCTCAGAAGCCTCAGACAAAAGGCAGCTACCTCATTGCTCTTCACAGATCCGCCGACCACTCCTACAGGCACGGGGAGTTCTATCCTTCCCGCGAGCTTATCCCCATCAAACTTCCACGTGGAGAGTGGAGAATATTTCCCATCTTTTGCTGCATAAGAGTGTGCCGCGGCCTCGAGGGCGCGCGTGTCGTTACCCGTCGCAAGCGCCAAGGCAGTAACCCCATTCATTATACCCTTGTTGTGGGTGACGGCCCTATCCTCGTCAAGCTCAGCAAACTCGCTCGCTTCAGCTATGCGACCTGCAACATCGCTTCCTCCAACCGCTTCGGCTGGTATCGCAACCTCTGCGCGTGCGATGCGCCTGGTCACTCTGTTTGAGAGAATCCTAAGCAAGGCTTTTCCTCCTGTGGCCTCCTCAAAAAGTGGGGCCAAGGTCTCGGCAACCCTGTCCAAGGTATTCGCCCCCATGCTGTCTGCTGGATCAATCCAAAGCTTTATTACCAGAAACTTTCCCTTCTTTTCTGATTCAATGCCTCTGAATCCCCCTCCAGCGGCTACAACCGATGGCATCTGCGAATCCGCTACCTTAGACACAACGTCAGTAAGCTGAGCTATGTCTAACTCCCTTTTAGCTTCGGTTATAACTACCTGGGAAAGCATGAGCTGCTCCCCCACGTAGGTCTTGAATCCCCCTCCAGCCCTTGCAATTTTTGCTCCGTGACTTGCTGCTGCCACCACGGACGGCTCTTCCGTGGCCATAGGAACAAAGTAATCCTTTCCGTCTATGAGGAAGTAGTTAGCGATGCCAAGGTTAACTGGGAAATATCCCACCGAGTTCTCAAGTGGAAGTGGAGGGGGAGGATGAGGAAGTGGTATCTCCTCCCTTTTCAAACCAAGAAAATCGGCAATTACCCTGATCCTCTCCTCTTGGGACAACCTGTAAAAACCACTGATATCTGAGCCACGGGTCATGAAAAAAATATGGCTTCTTTTTTAACCCTTTACTTACGATATCAACGCAGCCAGCAAAGCGGGCGCGTTCTCTTTGAAATACTTCCAGTGCTGATCGAAGAGGAACGGATGCCGATCCAGGTAATCTTGAACCCTTGCTTTGAATGCTGACTCCATCACTGGCGAGGGAAGCCACCTATAAATTTCGCGCATAATGGCATAGGTTCTAATCTGGGTTTTTTTGACCTCAAACCAATTCATATACCAACGGGCCTCACCCCCGCCAATAGAGCGCGCTAGCGCAAACGCGGAATCGGCTGCAAACAATAGCCCTCCTCCTGTCGTTATCTTAACCTGGTTAGCTGCGTCGCCAGCAGCCAGCGTTTTCTTAAACTTATGCGAATAAGGCGAGCCAGGCGGCCTTATTACAACCAGTCCGCCGAAGGCCCTCACGATCCTTGTAACGTGAACTTTTTCCTTTACCGTGTGACTTGCCAAGAAGGCATCCAACTTATCCTTTACCTTTCCTGAGCCAGCCGTCCCAGCGATATATTTCCCTGTTCCCTCCGGCACAATCCAGTAAAAGTACTCCCTCGGGACTTTCCGCTCAAAGTAAACTTGGGGAATAGACGGACCGTTTCCCTCAAACTCATACTGAACGCCGGTTAACCCTTCCATTGCACCGCTGCAATCCACCACAGAATCAACCGTTATTCCTCCCTTGGATCCCTTGCCCTCAAAGGTCAACTTTCTTTTTCCTCCAGAAGCTGGAAAAACTCCAGTCACTTTTTGGCCTAGCCTCAGCTGGGCTCCAGCTTCAACTGCCATTTGGGCAAGCTCAACTTCAAACTCTTCCCTATCGATTATCTCAATCCTTGGAGTCAAGCCAATAAAAAGGCTTCTGTTGCCATATATGAGCTGAGCCTCTGAGAACTCTTCCAATACATGCGCTCTTTTTTCGCTTATGCCGTAGCGACCGTGCAGGTCTCTTGAAACAAGTCCTGTACAGTGGCGAGGCCTTCCTACCTCTTCATGCTCCTCGAACAATAGAACTTCATGGCCATCCTTTGCCAGCAACCTACCCATAAGAGAACCACAGGGACCCGCGCCAATGACGGCAATCCTACGTGGCATCTTGGTTACTTTTCTTATACTTCCAATTGATCCCGTTTGCGCGAGCTGAGAACATGTCGACCACGTGATCGTCAAAGGGCACGCCATTAAGCTCAAGCGGCTGATAAAGGCCACTCAGTTCCTCAAAAGCGTTGTCAATCCCCACTAAGTAAGCAACATCGCCCTGGGGGTAGATCATATCCAGGGCCTTCGATAGTTGATGCGTTCCAGTGAGATTTAGGGCAAACTGCATTACGGGATCCTTAGCTATACCTGTACTTCTCCTGATATCGGTTAAAGTGTAGGCCGCGGCGGTGATTATAGAGTAAGGACTAAACGTATCTTTTACAAGCACCACTAGGATCTTTCTTTCCTTCAATTTACGCATCAAATCACCAAGGTCACTTATCCTTGCCCTAAGCAGGGCTACGATATGAATCTCTCCGTCCACGTTAACCCTTACGAGAATCCTATCCACGCGCTCCACCCGCACGGCCCGAAATTATGCTTCTTTCTTCCTTCTTCGAGTCTTTTAGCCCGTCCCTTGGTCCGTTGACCACGATCTTTATTACCTGACCCTTGCGCCTATCACCTATGAACCATATCTCATCTGCCGAGAAAAGAGGCATGACTAGTATGCGCCTATGTCCTGGGTTCTTCTGAGCGTATTCAGCCAACCCCTCTTCCGTGTGTTTGAATGTCTTGCACTCAATGGCAACGGGGTGCTCCTCATCCATGTACATTACATCGACGCGCCGATTACCGACCAAAACCTCCTCCTCTATTCTGCGAATATCAAACCCATCCCTACTCAGTTCTTGCTTGGCGAACTTCATCAAGGAAGTATGCGAGTAATAAACCAAAACCTGCACCTATGTTATCAAGGCTAGGACAAAATAAACTTTGTGCGAGTTTACCAGAACCGCTTTTATTCCACTACCGATGCTAAGCCATGAGTGATGTTAAACTTTTCATACTGGTCAGAAAGGACCTCAAGATGTCATGTGGAAAGATTGCAGTACAGGTGGCGCACGCCAGCGTCATGGCAGCCCTGTCGTCTCAAGGCACTAGAGAGTTCGCGGAATGGCTGGAGGGCGGACAAAAGAAAATAGTAGCCAAAGTGCAAGGCTTAGACGAGTTGAGGTCAATAGAGGAAGAGGCAAGGAAGAGGGGGATACAAGTCCACGAGGTAGTTGACATGGGTCTAACAGAGGTTCCACCGGGTTCTGTGACCTGCGCTGCCCTTGGTCCAGCTCTCTCTTCTTCTCTCGATCCCATAACGGGAAAGCTGAAACTCCTACGACCTTGGAGAATCGACCTTGGAGTGGGAACAGTTCGCAATAAGGCGCATACTCCCCGACGAGATAGGTGGGGAGGTAATTGGGCCCCTGGGTTTCTGCGTTAGGGAGATCGTGTTACCACATAGGGTCTGTCCTCAGCCACTTTCCGAGAGAAATAAGGGAAGCTACACGTGGGGAATCCTCGTTAAGTACGGGGTTGACACGCTAACCGCGGTAAGCGAACTTTCCAGCGCCTTGAAAGCGCCGGTATATTACGCAGGACTGAAGGACGCGATTTCCGTTTCCTCGCAGTACGCCGCGGTCAGGGGTGAGGTAAGGGAGAGAGTTATCGGTAAGAAATGGGCATTTATTCCCAAAGGGAAAACTTGGCGCCAGCTTAATCATGACTACCTTTGGGGAAACCGCTTTCACGTGCAGGTTAGCGGGTTCAAAAGGCTGTCACCGCTTGACAGCTTCCTTAACTCGAGGGCGTTTCCCAACTTTTTCGGTCCCCAAAGATTTGGCACAAGACCTCCCTACACCCACGAGCTTGGCGTGCAAATTCTGAGAGGAGAGGAGCCAGACGAGCTTAAGGAAATGCGGCCTCTCATTAGGAAAAAGGTCAAGGAGCTCGCAATACAAGCACTTCAGTCTTACCTATTTAACCTAATTCTCAAAGATAGGATAGAAAGAGGGATAGACCTCAGAACGCTGGAAAGAGGCGATTTGGTCGCGCCACTTAACGTATTTGGATTACCTGCTTACTCGCAGATTTCAGTAAGTGAGGGAGGAAGGCTTAGGCCCGATCAGGCTCTCCTCTTACCAGTCCCAGGCTCCGGCGTAAAGGGGCCAGGACTTGACTTGGCGCACAGGACGCTAAAGGATTTGGGAGTCGATTTACCCCCATGGGCAAGAGGATGGTACAGAGAGGCTATCATGATACCCCTTTCTCCCAGCTACAGCTTAGCCAAAAAAAGACTTTACCTAAGCTTCGAGCTCCACAAGGCGCAGTACGCCAGCGTCCTACTTTACCAGCTAATTGGAGGAAAGTTTGAAATCCCTAAGGCTCAAGACGCCTCCTATCCCTCGGAAACATGACCACTTCCCTTATGTTGTCCTTTCCAGTAAGAACCATGAGCAACCTTGCCAGCCCAAGCCCAAAGCCAGCATGAGGAGGCATCCCGTAACCGAACCACTTCAAATGAGTTTTGAACGAATCGGGATTCAATCCCTGCGATGACATCCTATCCCTTAGGAGCTTCGCGTCGTTAATGCGAGTTGCGCCAGAGGCCAGTTCAATCCATCCATACATAAGGTCAAAGGATTCGCACCTGTCAGGCCTTCCAACGATCGGTTTCGCGTAAAAGGGCCTAGCTGCAGTAGGCCAGTCCGTTATGAAGTAAAACCCGGTTAGCTCTTCTGAAAGGGCTTTTAGTTGAACTGTGCCAAAATCTGCGTCCTTCTCATGCTCAACGCCTTTTTTATCGAGTATTCCAACCGCTTCGTCATATGTAACCCTTGGAATGGGAACCTTTAAGTCAAGGACTTCGCGCCCTAGAACCTTGAGCTCCTTCCGGTTTTCCTCGTTAACGGACTTAACCACGCGCTCCATAAGACCATCAAGAAGCGACATCACGTCTTGGTAATCCATGAAGGCGGCCTCGGCATCGACCATTGTTATCTCGCTTAGGTGCCTTTGAGTATCGCTCTCCTCAGCCCTGAATGCCGGAGCTATCTCAAAGACCCTTTCAAACGCAGACGTGAGCTGCTCCTTGTAAAGTTGAGGGCTCTGAGATAGATAGGCTATCCTGTCATAGTAGAACACGCTAAATAGGCTAGCGCCTCCCTCCGTTGCGGTTGCTATGATCTTTGGCGTGAAGACCTCTACGAAGCCCTTTTCACGAAGGTAAGACCTAATTGTCGAGGAAACGGTACTTTGAATCTTAAATATGGCCTGGGGCTCAGCTCTCCTTAGATCGATTATGCGATTGTCAAGCCGGGTGTCCAGATCCGCGCTCGTCTTTCCTACAACATCTATAGGCGGATCTTCTGAAGGAGAAATTAGCTTAACTTCTCTTATCCTAACCTCTGCACCACCAGGCGCCTGAGGCGAGGCCTTTGCGATTCCCTTTACTACTAGAACGCTTTCTCTCTTTATGTTTGATATCTCCTCCCAAAGCTGAGGAGAGATTTCCTTCTTCGCAGCAACCGTCTGCACCAGACCACTCCTATCTCTTAAGAGGAGAAAACGAAGACCTCCTAGGTCCCTCTTCTCGTGAAGCCAACCGAGCAAAGTTACTTCTGAACCATCTACCGCCGGGGTAATTTCTGAGGCTAGATGGGTGCGCTTTACTTCAAAGGTCAAGGGTACCTACCTTCAACGCTTTAACTTTGCTTTCTTGGGCCTCAACAAAGTCCAGTGGCATCTCCTACACTTGGTCGCGTTCATAGGATTCTTTGCTCCGCAGTGCCTACATATCTTATAGTTTAGCAGAGCTCTTTCCGCGATGGCCCTCTTTTCTGGGTCTTCTATCGGCATTTCTGACAGAAATTCCTTCGATGAGGTTATAGGTTTTTCTACTCCCGTGCAATTATACTATGACGAAAGACATCGCGGGGCTTGCGCTTGCCTCCCTGGACAGCTCTGTACAGCTGGCCAGAACAAGCCTAGACAACTATAACGACCTCCAAAGAGCTTTTGCTGAAATTAAATCACGCATATCTTTTCTCGAGGTACAAATAAGAAAAATTAAATCGGATACGGAAAAGATAACCGTACGTGAGCTGAAAGAGGAAGCCGATAAAAACATCTCACTTGAAGAGGCGATCTTTAAGCGCGCAGAGAAAGAAATTATGGCTCTTGAGCCTACGGTTAACAGGCTAAGGGAAAGGTCAGCGTCAGTTGATAGCATGATACAGCAAAAGCCGACTACACAAAAGAGCAAGCAAGAGCAGACGATGCTGACCATGAAGTTATCCCTTTCCATTCTCAAGGCATTGGTGGCCTGCCAAAGAGATTACTTTTACGTGCTCAGGCGGCTTGCAATTATAAGGTTCTACGTGGAAACCCTTGAGAACCTTATTTCCGGAGAACTACCACGCGATGAGGCAGAGAAGGCGCTCCGCTCCAAAAAACCCTAGTTTTCCCTGCTTATGTCTATCTTTAACTTGCTCACATAACGTTTTTTGTCCTGCTCTAACCTTTCCTCTGTGAAGATCTGAATCTGTCCCAGTGATGCCTTGGTGTCAAAAGAACGAATTATAGATAAGGCAACCTTTATCGCGGTTTCCATGCCGCGCCCCTCACCAATTATCGAAACCTTTCCCTCCTTATGCAGGTAATAAAGGCAATCTCCAAGAACTGAACCCTCTCCAACGCCATCGCTTACCTCTATGACGGCCATATGTAAATGAGAGCGCCGTTGTAAAAAAGCTTTTTTTGCGCGGCGAAGCAAAGCTCGGTCGTTTGAGGATAGATAACGCTTTATGCTTGGGCTGCCTAGGCTTCAAGGACAAGAGCGCGGAAGCGTTAAGATTTTTCATGGAAGGGTAAACCCCATTGTGCTTAGCGCGCAGCAAGTGCTGGGCGAGAGCTAATCGGCCATTGAATGATCACCCCTGCTTAAGCAATCCGTGCTCCAACCAGCGATTCTCCCCGAAACTACCTGGCGAGATCCCCGCAGTGCCAACCGACTCGCGCTCATCCCAACATCTTCTGCTAAACCTGCCCGTGAAGAAAGGATCTCCCATTCTTTGCTTAGAGAATTTTAGCTTCGCTTAAGCTGATACTTGGTCACTCATATCGTCCATTTAATCGGGCTTCCTAACTTGTAACCCCTTCAAAACTTTTCCGCTGATCTTTGCATAAACCAACCAACGCAGAATTTCTCCTTACTTGCAGGTCCACGAGTTTTCGTCATAAGCCGTTCAATTTATTATGCGCTTGCTTCATGGGGCTGCGGGGATTTGAACCCCGGTCCGAAGGACCCGAACCTCCAAGTCTACCATGCTAGCCTACAGCCCCATTACTAGCCTTGGAGATAAATTTAAAGCTTGGCCTGAGCTTGGATTGTTGCATAATTCCAATGAGCACTTTCAGCACGTAAGGTAAGTAGTGCTTAGAGCCACAATGGTATGCACGCCAGGAGCTCTAACCACTGGGATACCTCTGCGGATAAGGGAAATAAGCCTAGCCCCAAACGCCATTGGCACTCCTAGGACGAGGAAATTGTATTAGGGGCGAGTCCCTTCTCGATGTCAGGATCTTCAAGCACTGGAAAAAGGAACTGAAGAAGAGCAACAAAAACAAGAGGGGAAGGCCTTTCCTCTTCTCGGATTCTTTCATCAGGTGGCAGGCAATATGGCCAAGGGTTGACTACCGCGGGTTAGAGGGAATAGCGCGCCGCCTGAAAGCCTTTCACCTGATCCCCAGGGCTGACGACTACACACCGCCTGGCACAGGATATCACAAACGATCCCAAAGATAAGGTTGCTGAGCGCCAAGGAACTTGAAATCGCTGCAGACGGCACCGGGTTGAAAACTGGCTCGGCGGGAGAGTACCTGACCTACAGGTACGGGAAGCCAGGAGGACAGAAAAAGTACGTGGTCCTGGTCATAACGGTGGACATCAGGCGCAGGAAGCTCCCAGCGCCGACGCCTACGTAGAGAAAGAGGTCACTCGGAGGCAAGGACGGCTACCAAGATGCCCGCCAGCATTAGGGAGAAGGGGAAGAGGATAAAGAGGATCTACGGCAAAAGCTTACGATACCAACCTCGTCTTCTCTTCGCTGAAGGAGACGAAGAGCGCCGTGAAGATTATGACGAACGCGACCACTATCCGTTCCCGCTTGAGAGGTGAAGGGATGAAATTAGGAGGCACCATTCCCTGGCTACAGGAGGTGGAAGGAAAAAACCGGTTACGGAAGGCGCTGGGCTGTGGAGGGCTTCTTCTCGGCGATGAAGAGGAAGTTCGGCTAGGATACTGCCGTTAGGAAGCCACAAACCCTAATGGTAGAGGCAGTGCAAAGGGCATGGGCATACGACGCCATGGTCTGCTATGCGAGGGCAAGGACGCTAAGGGGTCAGTGAGAGGTGAAAAGAAGCAAAATCCCGTCGCCCGGGATTTATGCAACAAAGCACCTGAGCTCGCTTCTTGAGCTCCATTAGGGCTCCCGCTATGTCGCCCCGCGCCTTTATAAGGGCTTGCTTGGCCTTCTCCTTGTCAACGCCTGCTTGGGAGGCCACAAACTCTATGTCGTCCTCGGGTATCTGAAGCTGTGGCTGTTCCTCCTCTTTTCCCCTTCTGTTGATCTCGCCTCCGAGCACCTGAAAGCCCGCCTCCCCTATCTTCCCTCCTATTTCAAGCACCTTTGGATGATCTATTTCTATTACTTCTTCTTCCGTCTGTATTATTACCTTTTCGACGTTTGGCAACTCGTTAAGGGAAATCCCTAGCCTCTTCATGGCCCTAAGCGCTTCCCTGTTCGACAAGGTCAATTTCTCTGTTTTACTATGGGCACCGCACTTAAATGTAACACTTCCTCAGAGGACCAAGCAGCTCTTCCCCAGCCCAGAAGCTCGCCCTTTGAGTTCAATATGAGCACCTCTTCTCCGGCGAAGAACTTCCCCAGCCTAGTAACGTGTTTTGGGAAAAGACTCCTTCCTCTCTTTATGAAATCTCCTACTTCATCTGAAGCAACGATGTACTTCTCAGTGCCGAGCGATGCAAGCCTCTGGGCGCCCGCTCTAGCCAGATTTATAAGCGAGTCCCTTCCGAAAGTACAGAGAAGCTCACCGTTCAGCTTGACCCCTCTTAAGGTCCCCTTCCCTGATCTAATTACCTCGCTTCCCTCGGGAAAAAGTCCCTTTCCAATTCCCGGTCCGAACTGATAGTCGGCTATGGTCCTTACAAGCTCCAAATCAGCGGTGAAATTAGAGGTATCCGACACCGCTTATCCCCTTCTCCTTCTTCTTAACGAAGGCCAGGGCCTCTTTTAGATCCTCCATGGTAACGGCTTTAGCTCCCTTTCTTATGGCGTTCATGCCAGCCTCAGTAACGATTTCCTTGAGGTCGGCGCCACTCATCCCCTCCGTGGAGTTAACCAAGTAAGTCACGTCGATCTCTCCTGTCAGCTTTATTTTCCTTAGGTATAGCCTCAATATTTCCTGCCTTCCAGCCTTATCGGGAAGCGGAACCTCGACTAGCCTGTCGAAGCGGCCAGGCCTAAGTATGGCCGGATCCAGTATGTCCAACCTGTTGGTTGCCCCAATTATCTTAACGTCTCCCAGGGGATCAAATCCATCTATTTCCGCGAGCAATTGCATCAACGTCCTCTGCACTTCCCTTTCCCCGCTTACGGAAGCATCAAGCCTCTTCGAGGCAATTGCATCAATCTCGTCTATAAATATTATGCTTGGGCTCTTTTTTTTGGCAAGCTCAAAGAGTTCCCTCGTCAATCTTGCCCCTTCTCCTACAAACTTTTGTACAAGTTCCGAACCCACAAGCCTTATAAAAGTGGCGTCTGCCTCGTGGGCTACAGCCTTAACAAGCATTGTTTTACCACAACCAGGTGGACCATACAAAAGTACTGCCTTTGGCGGCTCTATACCTATTTCCCTGAAAAGCTCCGGCTTTTTGAGTGGAAGTTCAACGGTCTCGCGCAGCAACTGCATCTGTACCTCAAGGCCTCCAATGTCGGCGTAAGTGACCTTGGGTCTCTCCACAACCTCCATGAGCTTAACAAAGTTGTCTTCTAAGCGAGGAAGCAGCTCCACAATAGCGGAACCCCTTTGGTTAAGCGCGACCCTATCTCCTGGCTTCAGCTTGTTTTGCCCAATGGCACTTGTAACATAAACCACCAGGTTGGGCCCGCTGCTACTCTTAACGACGGCCCTACCATTGGGAAGTACGTCCATCACCACAGCCTCTATGAGGGGAGGGGAGAGAGTTTTCTCCTTGTCCTGCTCCAGCTGGTTTATGTACTCCTTTAGCCTTTCTACCTCCTCTTTGAGAGAACTGACCTGCTCTTTCAGCATCGCTATCTCCTTTTCTTCGCTTTCCTGCTGATTTTCACCCTCAAGAGGCCCAAAGTCGTCAAGCGCCTTGTTCGACATGAGATAATTCCTGCTTCCGTGCTTTAACTTTTTCTACGAAAATCAGAACAAACGCATATATTTTACCAGATGTAAAGTTCATGGATTATTGTGAGATATGTGGCGCGCCAATAAAGGGAAGGCCTTATGTTGTATACATAGAGGGGGCTAGACTAAAGGTATGCGAAAAATGCGCAAAAAAGGCCGATTCCATAGTTGAAAGGCCAACCATGGAACAACCAGCGAAAACATCGCATCCAAGATCCTTTGTTTTGAGGCAAACCGGGCGTCCGAGGAATCCGTCGCCAAGACCTAGGCCCCAACCGCAGGCAACTCAGGATACGGTACTCGATGAAAACTATGGGCAAATAATAAGGCGCGCAAGAGAAAGTAAAGGGCTGACCCCAGAGCAGCTGGCCAAGAAACTCAACGAGAAGGAGTCGGTAATAAGAAGAGTTGAGGAGGGAAAGTTAAGGCCCCCCGAGCCCCTCATAAACAAGCTTGAGAAAGAGCTGGAGGTCAAGATAAGGTCGTCACCGCCTCCATCTCCAGTATCGCCCAAGACCGGCTCAATAAGCACGACGCTTAAGGACATCGCAAAGCTCAGAGATAAAGCTCGAGCTTCTCATTGCTCTTCCAGCCCAATAGCGCTGGAACCGAAGACCTTTCATAGATATTGCGCATATCATCTATCAGTTTCTTTGCCATTTCGAGCTGCTGCGAGTTTTTGCCGAACTCCCTCTCAAATCTGGCCAGCACGTGATCAGGGCCAAGTATTGAGGTCCCTTCTACTAGCTTATCGGCAAACGAAACTATTTTTTCCTCAAGGGTTTGGGGCACGTAATCCCTCTTAGGCAGCCCTAACTGCGCTGCCTGGTCCTCAGTTATCCCAGCACCCACGTGTCTTTCAACGGCAAGAAGGAGTTCCCTTTGATATCCTAGACCTGCAAGGTATTCAGCTCCCTTCACGGCGTGCAAAACGCCCCTGGTAAAAGCTCTTCCCACATCATGAAGAAGAGCAGCCTTGACCGTTAAGTCCTCATCAACGCTCAGCCCCAGTGCCTTGGCCGACTTAACTAACTCGTAGGCAACAAAAGAGGTAACAAAGCAGTGGGCCACAACCGCGGAGTTTGCCCCGGCCTTTCTTAAGACGCTCAGGCCCTCCTTAATTATGACTTCTTTTGCGCTGATATACTCTCCAATAGTTGGGTAAGCCGGGATATCTCCGACCTTAACCTTTCCACTATTTCCTTGTTGTCCTGAGCCTGAAGCTGCGAACCGCAATCAACGCACCTAAATCCATACTCCAGTGCCTCCTCAAAAGTGTAGCGCTTTCCGTCCTTAGGGCAATAAAAGAAGGAGTGTGTGGTCTCATAGTTAAGCCGCTTGTTTAAGATTTCGATCACTTTTTTTATGCGCTGCTGTATAAGATAGTTTATGTTATTCATGTCGAGTTTCCAAAAATAGGCATACCACTTCTGATTCGGTATCTTCCTTTTCTCAAAGGTCACCATGCCGTTGGCGTATAGCTCGTTTAGTTCCGTTCTTACTGTGTTAACCTTGACGCCTATGAGGGCCGCTAGGTCATCATCCGATATTGCTTCTCCACTCTCAAGATTTCTTATTATCCCGCTTATGACTGGATTCCCCCTGGAGTGCAACAGTATGGGGACAAACTCCTCGATGGTCTTGGAGTCTAGGCCTACCTGGCCACCTTTCTCAGCAGACCTTTGGCTTTCACCTTTCGACCTCTTCGTCCCGCGCTTTGATGACAATTTTTCCATCCTTCGAGGGCAGTATAGTTAGGCGTGCGCCATTAAACCTTTTCATAAGCTCGCGTCCTTGGAAGAGCCTATCCAGAAAAACGGCGAGGGCAGCCACCTCAGAATGAGGTTGGTGGCCAACCGCGACGTTGTAGTCGGCAAGCTCATAGACTTCGCGGGGAACCTTTGAGGCGCCCACAAAAACCATCAAGTTTTTGTTCTCCCTTATCTTATCTATGACAGAGTCCAGGTCCTCTCCGTACATTGTTAGATGGACGAACTTACCTCCTTCCTCCTTCCATTTCTTTATGGTAACGGAATAGTCATCCGTCCAACTGACCCAGAAAGACCCACCCCAAGTCTTGTTCACTTCAGCCAGCGAGCGCGCAAGCGATTCATCCAGCTTCCCGTACACGTACATACCCTCAGCGCCAAAGGCCCTGGCCACGAGTCCTACGTGCGTGCTTATCCTTTTGTCCCTTTCCACCCTATGGCCATACCTTAGCACGACAACCCTCATATTTCATGACCGTTTATGCGCGTAAGAGCTTTGTTCAAATGAGATTTGAGCGCCGGGGACGGGATTTGAACCCGTGCGGCCACAAAGGACCACGGGCTTAGCGAGCCCGCTCCATACCAGGCTAGGAGACCCCGGCATGAAAAAAAGCACTTTTAGCTTTAAGGGTTTGGCCTCCTGCTTTTTCGCTGGGCTATCCGGGTATGTGGAACGCCTTATCAACGTCAAAGCCCATGCTCCTACCCCACTTCTCCATATAGTGAAGTATGATGAACGGCCCTATGGAGATAAGCGCCCTAAGTATTGGGCGCAGATAGGGCGGCACGGACTTGACCGCCTGACTAAAGTACATTGCCTCCTTGGCCGTGTGCCTCCAAGTCCGATATAGCAACGCAAAACGGGCCTCGTTCATCTCCTTGCCTACGTCAAAGAACTTCTCCTTGCTGAGGACCGCAAGGGGAACAAATGAAAGCGGGACGGCCACAAAGTGCGCCTTAGGCCCTATCTTTTCAGGTAGTTCCCTTTCCATCCTATCTATTAACCTCACGCTTTCCCAAACGTCCTCCTCCGTTTCTCCCGGAAGACCCATTATCATAGTGTATGCCGGGAACCAATAGTTCTCGTTGAATGCCCTTGTACCCTCGAAAACCACATCTCCCCATTCCGATGGAGCAAAGGGAAGCATCTTGTTCCTCATGTATTTGGCTAGGAGTTCGCCTGAGGCTGTTTCAAGGCCCGGCTGTATCCCTATCCAGTTATCTGGACCTGCCTTCAACACGGGGGATAGCCTTGGCAGAAGCTTCTCATCGGCTATTACCGGAGCAATGGTACCATGAGTGGGATTGCTATGAGTAACGCCTCTGAAGGACATTATGGCTTGAAACAGTTCAACTATGGCGTCGGTGTTGGGGTAGAAGTGTCTCCTGTCTTCCAGTTTGTACAAGAATATGTCATCGCTGTGCGCCCATATTGCCGACTTTCCTCCCTTAACGTTTACCTCAACCTCTTTGAGTATCTTATCAAGATCCATGTACCTAGCGCTCCTCACGTTAGGCGCGCAGAATTGACATCCTCTTCCGCAACCCCTCATTACCTCGACCATACCGTTCATGGCAGGGTTCACAATAGGGGGTATCTCCTCGACCTTTGGCCATCCAAGAACCCTGTAATTTCTCGGGAGAGAACCTTCCTCAGCTCTTTTAAATACTTCAACGGCTACGTGATCAAGCTCACCTTGCACCAGGTTATCTATGGGCAAGGATTCCAGCAAGTCGCGCTTTGTATCGAGCTGCCACGCTCCAGGCCCGCCAACAACTATTTTCGCGTTCTTACTCTTGGACTTCCTTATGGCATCTGCCTGATAAACTAGCTCCAGGAATCTTTTCTTGGTGTAAGAGGTTAGCTGACCTCCAAAGGTAAACATCATAGTAACTGGACCAAGGCCCAAAGGATCCATGCTCGATATACCGATTACCTTGGTTTTTTCGTCCACAAACTTTGCGAGATAATCTGGGTCAACAACCACCACCTCATCGCTTGGAAAGCCCTTTAAAAGAGCAGCCTCTAGTTTCCTCAGCCCGTACGGAGCGTATATGGCAATGCCATCCTTCGTGGGAAGGGGCGTAGCTATGAAGTTAAAAAGCCTTTCCGGTACCCTTTCCACCGGGGCGCAGCCAAAGAAATCGGCGAGGGGTATGTTCCTGTACTCGCTCATCATCGTCTTGTCTGTGGTAAGAACGATCTCTGCCAAGCCAACCACCCCTAGGTCTTACCCTTCATCCTACGCTTTTCTTCTTCAAAGCTAGAGGAGAGAGATGCCAAAACCTGATAGTCAAGCCTGTGGTTGTAAACAGTGTAATCCCTGGTCCAGAGGGACGGAAGCCTCTTGAGCTCTGGGAAATGAGCCCTTAGAACACTCGAGGTCCTGGCCTTTATATGTGATAGGGCACTGTGCGGGGCAACTTTGGGATTAACGCCTAGTTCCAGGTAAACCGCGTTGGGAAGTATTACATGCTTCCCCACGTCGAATCCCTTCTCCTTTGCTACATCCCTTATTAGCTCCTCAAGCCTCTCCTTTATGCGGCCCACAAGCACCGACTTTCTTCTCTTCGTTTGCCAGAAAAACGAGTACCAGAGCTTTTGTTGATATGTCAAATCTATCGACAGTTTTATAACGGCCTTTTATAAGGATATCTTCCTGGCGGCGGCTCCAGAAGCGCTGGGCAAAGTTCAGCGCTTGGAGCGCGGATGGGCTCGCCCATCACCTCTGAACGACCGAGTTCGCCGGTGTGACTGCTCCCTTCCGGGCCTAGTCCGTTCCCGGCGGCTAACCCGCTTCCCTTCCCTCCGGAAGGGAAATCGGGCCCTCGGCCCCCAGAGGGTAAGAGCTCAATGCCCACTGGACCCGCTCTCCTCCCGCTGACCCTACTCTTTACGCTCCTGGTTTCTGGCCCCAGCTAATGCCCATTGCTGGCTTGGGAGAGGGCAGGCCTCCAGCCCTACCCGCCGCCAATATTTAAGTGCCCATATTTAAAAAGCCAGCTGCTTCTCGACTATACTTTTCCATCGACGATCATCAGGCCGCTCTTTACCTCAAAACCGATCTCGCAAACTCTACAATAAGTTCTCCCAGCAGATGTGGGATAGCCACAGCCTGCGCAGTAAGACCTATCTATTCCCTTACCCCTTTTTTCCTTTAGCTCATCCCCGACTCTAACCAAACTATCGCACACCGCTGGATGATCCATTTCGAAGGTTTCCAGGAACGTCCTCACTTTATCCCTTAGCGAGGAGCGTGCATACGGGCATTCCTCGTCTTCCGGCGGAATGCCCAGGAGATATGCGTAGAAGGCCGTCTCCCTCTCGGTTATCCTTTTCATCGGCTTTAACCTGGGTACATAGAAGTTCATCAGTTCCTCGACGTATTCCTCGGAACGCCTCAGGGCCTTCACGTCACCCCGTATGACGTTCATCAGAACTGTTTCAGCCTCATCGTCTAGATTATGGGCTATGGCCAGGTAATCAGCTTTGAGCTCCATGGCGTAGTCATTCAAAGCCCTTCTTCTAAGAACTCCACATATGCTGCAGGGCTCCTCCTTTCCCTTCAGTACCGATACAGCTTCGTCGAGCGAAAAGCCGTACTTCTGCTTAAAGCTTTTCAGCTCCCATTTTATTCCTCTCTCCTTTGTCATCCTCTCTATTATGTCGAACCTCTTCTTCCTGTAATTCCCGCCCTCTATCCCTTCATCGATTGTTAGCGCTACGAGTTCGACGTCATACTGTTTTTCAACCATCCAGAGAAGGTCCATCATAACAAGGCTATCCTTCCCACCAGATATGCCCATTACTATTCTGAGCTTCCGATTTCCTTTTCCCAATCCCTCGCTCCTGACCTGCTTTCTAACCCTTTCCTCCAATGATTTCCTGAAGTGTTCCTCGCAAAGCGCAGTTCCTGACCTCTTATCAAGGTATACCGCCGGCTTTCCGCATTTCTTGCACGAAAGCATGGTCCTTCACAGTAATGTTGAGGCCGAAAATATCAGGTTTGCGAGTAGCAAGCCCATGGCAACAGCTTCGAGCGAGAGCGCTATGCCGTAGCCAAAACCGGCAGGTAGACCTCTATCTCTTAGGGCAGCGATAAGCTCCTTGAAGAACTGGTCACCATCCAAGAGCGGTATGGGTAAGGCATTGAATATTCCCACGTTTAGGTTTATGAACCATATCCAAAAAGCGTAAGTCTGTATCTGAAGCCACTTGCCCGTTGATAAGCCCATGTAAGCGCGGGGCAGGAAGAAGGGCATACTGCTCAGCTCTACCCCTATGAAGCCTTTGTTACCCCCGCCGTAAGCCGTCGGCGTGACGCCAAGAGCGCCAGTGAAGTTTCCGTGATTGGTAACTATGGTCACAAGCTGTCCTGGATGGCTTTTGGCGAGCGCGGCCGATAGAGCTGATAACGTGCCCGTGGCGGTATTATTCAGGCCGTATATGAGGTAACCGGTCTCAAGCCCCAGACGAGACGCCAGAGTTCCTGGGATCACGCCCTGTATAACTAGAGCACCGGGCGAGCCTGGATATCCCTTTAGAAGCAATGCCATGAGCCCCAACGTAATGCCTGCGACCGCGAGGTTCGCCATGCTACCGGCGGCTAGCACCCTTAGCTTGGAGCCACGGGTAGACTCCTTAAAGGATTGCTCATCAGGCTCAGTAAACGCACCCACTGGAAAGGCCATCACAAATATAACTCCCAGTCTGTTAACTTTAACTCCCTCGTTCCTGGCGGCAATAGCGTGAGAAAACTCGTGCACCAGAACCGTTACCACAAGGGCAACCACGCCAGGCAAAAGAGGTATCGTTAGGCCTGGCACTACAGGCATAACCGTGACCTGAGGCCTAACAGCAGTAAGCTCCCTTATCAGGCCACCTCCCAGAAGATATATGGCCGAGGCAGCGCTTATTGCAAAGAGAACGGTCCCAACCGTGAACCAAGCCTTCCACAACTTGCTAGCGCGATGAGCTAACCCGTCAATGAACGCGTTAAGCGCAGCCGAGCTATATATGGCGTAGCCAGGACCGAGCTTTAGACCGCTGGGCTTCTTAACGTAGCCTAATATCCAAAGGGCCGCGGTCAAGGCCAAAAAGCCCAGCAACCAGACCAAGTATGCTTGCAAGCTCGTTCTTGCTCCGTTTCGGTAAAACTTTCTTGACAACGTTATAAACTTTTTCGCGCACCAAAAACCCATATTGCGCATCGGCGTAAGATCGGAGATGGTCAGAAAAAAACTGGATTATTACGGTCGTTAACGTACACAAGGTCCCTATAACAATACTCATTGTGTACGACAGGGCTAGTGACATGTTTTACTCCATGGAAGCCGTGTGCACGCGCTTTGGCTACGGGCTGCTCACGAACGTCGAGGGGTTTCATGCCCACTGCCCAATACATGGAGCAGTTTACGACGTAAGAACGGGCGAACGCATGGCAGAACCGGTTCAAACCCTACATCTCCCTAGGTTTCTGCGAGGTAAATCTACCGCTCTGGACGTACAAAACTCGTGACGTCAACGACAATATAGACATAAATGTTGAATAGGCGCTCGGTAAAGCGTAGATTATTTATGCAACTGCATCACGCATCGATGTAAAGTGACGAAAACTCGCCAACGGAGTATGGCCGCGATACCCCCTAGGCCCTGGAGCTCCGCCCCTCCTTCATCAGATACTATCTCCAAAGCGCCGCCGGTGCGTTCCACTTCATCTATTGCCTGCATAAGAGCTTCAGGCGGGTTTTTTAGTAACTTTGCGCTCAAAAGCATTACCTCAACCCTTCCCTGCTCTGCTGATTCAGCAACAGCCTCCATTCCTACGGCCACGCCCTTTCCCTGAGATAAACGGTCGAATACTTCCTTTATGAGCTCCCTTTCCCTAGCCAGCCTCAGCTTTGAGGAGTATTCACGAAAGTCCGGGTTATCCTTCAAAAGCTCAAGGCCCTCCTCTCCTCCATACGATGAAACCAAATGGTAAAAGCTAACCGACTTAAGGGGGCCATAATTTTCCACAGAACGCTTAAACTCGTCGAGCACTACGCTCGGTCCCGTGACAACTACGTAGCCTATTTTCCTCTTCTGAAGCTCGGAAATTAGGATAGACCTAATCTCTGATAAAAACTCTTCCAGGTGAGCGTTTTCCTCTTCCCTCTTAGCCCTCAGTGCGGTTACCTTCTCGAGGCCATAGGTCCAAAGGACCGCAATGGCGGCTGAATTCATGTCTAAAGATAAAACGAGCGCGTTCGCGCTTGATGTACCCCTTTCTTTCATGAGCTTCCTCTCAATGGGATCGAAAGCCCCCTGCTTCCTTATCTCCACCTCATCCCCTATTCCCACAGATATGGATTGGTGCTCACCCTTTTGCGCGACCCATTCCATTCCCTTCTCCACGCCAACTATCTTCCCCAAGAACCTCATGGACTCGGTAAACGGTTGAAACTCTACCCTTTCGACCTGTATGGCCAGATCCAATGATACCCTCCTCTTGTCCCTAACATCCCCGTCCTCGCTCCTCAGCTTGAGCTGCCTGCTGGTCCTCCCCATTAAGACATAACCTTGCTTGACCAGAAGGCTTAGCCTCCACAGGTCGTCAAAGTTCTCCACCCTTATTACCGCATCACCCTCTCCTCTTTCTTGAACCTTCAAAAATCTCACCCTTAAGAAAAACGCCGTGAATGGTTGACATTTCGCCCGACGCAGATTTTCAAGCGCAACCTCGAGCTAACTGCCCTCGGACTATTGGGAACGGCAGGCTGAAAGCCTCGGCTTGCGCCTCGGCTCTTACACCTCCGCTCCATCAAACCCATCTTCTATGGGTGTCCTCGTGCCTGACGGCATGGTCGCCTATTTTCGGGATGGGCTTCCCGCTTAGATGCACTCAGCGGTTATCCCACATGGCGTAGCTGCCCGGCGATGCCCTGTCGGACAACCGGTAAACCAGAGGCCACGACGCCCTGTTCCTCTCGTACTGAGGGCGTCTTCCCCTCAGGCGACCAGCAACCCTGATAGGAGGAGGCCGACCTGTCTCACGACGGTCTAAACCCAGCTCACGATCCCCTTTAACGGGCGGACAGCCCTACCCTTGGAGGCTTATGCACCTCCAGGATGGGAAGAGCCGACATCTAGGTAGCAAACCGCGGGGTCGATGGGAACTCTCGCCCGCGACGACTCTGTTATCCCCGGGGTAATTTTTCTGACATGTTCGGCCCCCAGCGAGGGGGACACGGACGTTCGCTAGGCCAAGCTTTCGCTCTTGGATCCCTTGCCGTTGAGGATCCAATCAGGCTGGCTTTTGGCCTTGCCCTCTACGGTGGGTTTCTAGACCACCTGAGCCAACCTTTGGGCGCCTATGTTTCTTTATCGTAGGCGTGCCGCCCCAGCCGAACTACCCACCTGCTGGTGTCCCCTTTCGGGTAAGGGGCGCAATTGCGGAAGAACGGTGTTCCATTGTCGCTTCGGCCTTGCGGCCACATTGCTCCCGTCTGCGCTCTACATCCGCAACCGCACCTCAACAACAGGCTGTAGTAAAACTCCACGGGGTCTTTTCTCCCAGTCAGGGTTTCCTGGTCTATGCGCCAGGTCACGTAGCTTCGCTGGGCTCCGGGTTGGGACAGTGGGGACCTCGTTGATCCATTCATGCACGTCGGAACTTGCCCGACAAGGCATTTGGCTACCTTAAGAAGGTCAGAGTTACCTCCGGCTTTAAGCGGCGCTTCGCCCCGTTGTACCGGGGTTTGACGTCCCGCCATTGGCCAGGATTCAGCCCCTGTTCTCGACCTTGCGGTCTTGCAGGGACCTATGTTTTTAGTAAACAGTCAGGTCCCCCTAGTCACTGAGACCTGAAGGGCCAGGTTTCCCTAACCCCCCAGGCACCCCTTCTCCCGAAGTTACGGGGCCAATTTGCCGAGTTCCCTAACCCGGACTCACCCAACACACCTCGGGCTTCTCACCCAGGGGCACCTGTGTCGGATCTCGGTACGGTCGTGACGTCCTCACCGCAACCCCTTTCATGGGCCCTAAGAGTCAACCGAACCACCCTTGCGGGCGGCCTTACCTCGTTCGCCGGGATCTAGCCATTACGGTATTCCCCCGGTTTCCGAGGCAAAATGGAGCGACGGCCCCACTCGGCCTATCTCAAGGCTAAGGTGCGGATCAGCGGACTACCACGGTACGGGGATATTAACCCGTTTCCCTTTCGGCTACGCGCGTTACGCATCGCCTTAGGACCGACTCACCCTCGGCCAACGATTGGTGCCGAGGAACCCTTGCCCTTTCGGTGGAGGGGATTCTCACCCCTCTTTGCTGCTACTTCCACCAGGATTCTCACTTCACGCCGGTCCACACGACCTCGCGGCCGTGCTTCTGGCCAGCGCGAACGCCTCCCTACCAGCCCGTTTCCGGGCTTCGCGATCTCGGCAGTCGGCTTAGCCCCGTCCATTTTCAGGACCTCACGCCTCGGCGAGTGAGTTTTTACACACTCCTTAGAGGATGGCTACTTCTGGGCCCACCTCCTCGCTGTTTTAGGCGTGAGATGCCTTTACAAGCACTTAGCCGACATTTTGGGGCCTTAATCGCGATCTGGGTTGTTTCCCTCTCGGCCCGCGAGCTTATCCCGCGGAACCCCACTCCGGCCATCTACGCCGGTGGCGAATTCGGAGTTTGACAGAGGAGAGAAACCTTTCGGTTTCCCTTCCCCTATCGGTAGCTCTACCCCGCCACCAAGCTCCGGCCAGGCTGTGCTGAGACACACTTCGGGAGGAACCAGCTATCACCGGGCTAGATTGGTCTTTTGCCCCTTGACCCAGGTCAGAGGAACAACTTGCAAGTTAGAACCCCTTCGGGCCTCCACCGAGCGTTAGCCCGGCTTCGCCCTGCCCAGGTCAAGCTCGTCCGGTTTCGGGTCTCATGAAAGCGACTTCAGGCCCTTTCAGACCCCGCCCCTCACGGCTTTCACCGCTGCGGGCATGTTGGTTTCCCTTAGCCTTCGGGGTTTCACCCCCTTAAGCTCGCCGCTTCCATGAACTCCCTGGCTCGTGCTCCTAGACGAACGACGGAACCCTGGAACAGCCCTCCCTCGTACTACCACGTCGCCGTGGCCTCCTTCGGGAAGGCCTACCTTTTGAGCCCCGCCGCATATAACCGCCTAATTTCAGGCTCTTTTCACCCCCCTTCCGGGGTACTTTTCAGCGTTCCTTCACAGTACTGCTCCGCTATCGGTCTTGGGGTGTATTTAGCTTTGGAAGTCGCTACCTCCCATCTTCCCACGACAAAACTGAGCCGTGGTACTCTTGAGGTGACCACGCCCACTTTCCCTTCGCCTACGGGACCATCGCCCTCTGTGGTGGGTCCTTCCAGACCGCTTCGGCTCAGGAAAGCCGGGCGCTAACAGTCACCTCGCCTCACATCTCTGAGCCCTTACGGGCCAGATTCGATTTGAGCTATCTCCCTTTGGGTCGCCCCTACTCAGGAGATCCCTAATGGTTTCTCCTCCTTCCCCTACTAAGATGTTTCCGTTCGGGGAGTTCCCCTCCCTCAACGGGATGCGCCGGGTTATTAGCCCGGCACAGGAGGTCCCATTCGGGCATCCCCAGATCAACGGTTGCATGCACCTACCTGGGGCATATCGCCGTTTGCCGCGCCCTTCTTCGGCACCCAAGCCAAGCCATCCATTAGACGGTGTAGCAGCAGAAAGCCCTACTATTACGCTTACATTAATCTGCGTCAGTCTGGCGTATCAACCATTCACGGCGTTCAACGCGAGGAACCACTTCCTCGCTCCCGCAATCAGTTCGAGGGCCAAGCCTCGGACATCATTAATGAAGAGGGTATCCTTTACACTTCCCTAAAATATATTCGGAGGTGATCCGGCCGCAGGTTCCCCTACGGCCACCTTGTTACGACTTCTCCCACCTCGTCGACCTCGGATTCGACACCAGCCGAAGCTGATGCCTCATCCGAAGCCAACTCGGTTGGAGCGACGGGCGGTGTGTGCAAGGAGCAGGGACGTATTCACCGCGCGGTGTTGACACGCGATTACTAGGGATTCCAGGTTCACGAGGGCGGGTTGCAGCCCTCGATCCCAACTGAGGCAGGCTTTAAGGATTGCTTCCTCCTTACGGAGTCAGATCCCATTGTACCTGCCATTGCAGCTCGCGTGCGGCCCAGGGGTTTCGGGGCATGCTGACCTGCCGTTGCCTCCTCCTTCCTCCACCTTAATCGGTGGCGGTCTCCTTAGTGTGCCCCTTGAAGGGTTGCAACTAAGGATGGAGGTCTCGCTCGTTCCCGGACTTGACCGGACGTCTCACGATACGAGCTGGCGACGGCCATGCGCCTCCTCTCAGCGCGTCTGGCAAAGTCGTTAGCTTGGCCTTCATCCTGCTGTCTCCCCTGGTGAGTTTTCCGGCGTTGACTCCAATTGAGCCGCAAGCTTCACCCCTTGTGGTGCTCCCCCGCCAATTCCTTTAAGTTTCAACCTTGCGGTCGTACTCCCCAGGCGGCGGGCTTAATGGCTTCCCTGCGTTACCGGAGCGGCCCTAAGCCGTTCCGACAACTAGCCCGCATAGTTTACGGCTGGGACTACCCGGGTATCTAATCCGGTTTGCTACCCCAGCTTTCGTCCCTCACCGTCGGACGCGTTCTAGCCGAGCGCTTTCGCCACTGGTCGTCACTCCGGGATTATAGGATTTCGCCCCTACCCCGGAGGTACCCTCGGCCTCTCCCGCTCCCTAGCCCGGCAGTATTTACAGCGCTCCGACACTTGAGATGCCGGATTTCACCATAAACTTACCGGGCCGGCTACGGACGCTTTAGGCCCAATAACCGTCCTGACCACTCGTGGAGCTGGTATTACCGCGGCGGCTGACACCAGTCTTGCCCCCCACTTATTCGCCCAGCTTCTTACACTGGGCAAAAGCAGGCCTCAGCAGCCTGCACTCGGGATGGCCCCGTCACGGTTTCCCGCATTGCGAAGGTTTCGCGCTTGGTGCGCTCCGTAGAGCCTGGGCCCTTGTCTCAGTGCCCATCTCCGGGCTCCCGCTCTCACGGCCCGTACCCGTTATAGGTTTGGTGGGCCATTACCCCACCAACTGCCTGATGGGACGCAGCCCCATCCTCGCGCGGACGAAGGCCGTTCCCTTCGTCCCTTTGGGTGAGCGGTTCTTCCAAAGCCGCTCGCCTATCGGGGATTATCCTCAGTTTCCCGAGGTTATCCCCGTCGCGAGGGCAGGTTAGCCACGCGTTACTGAGCCGTACGCCACGTGCGCAAGGGCGCACGTCGACTTCCATGGCTTAGCCTCATCCCGATAGCAGTCAGGTCCGGCAGGATCAACCGGAGTCGACCGCTTGAAACCTATTTTAGGGGAATTTGTGCGGATACCCTCTTCCGATCTGAACCTATCGGTTCAGGTCGCCATCACCTAATCGTACTCCATCGCTGGAGGCGACCTTCTCATCCCCGGCCATACGGCCTTGGTCTTGTCGCACCGCCGCACGATGGAGGCAAGTAAGATTAACTTAGGAAGATTTAAGCGCTTCCCCTTTTTTCGTGTGTTTTTCCGTGCTCCCTCCGGCATAATTACAGACCTTCTTAATCGGCAGTTGGTCAATGAAGGCTTCTTAAATATGAGCGCCCTCAAGCGCAATCACTCGAGGGCTGGGCTTTTAGCCCTCATGCTAGACGAAAGCTCAAAGCTTGGCTTATACTTACCCGGCTTGACCTAAGACGTTACCAAGGCGCTCAGGTTGACGAATAAACCCAGTCATCAGCTAGCGGAAACGTTGCGGTCGCCCAGCTTAGGCCGTTAGCCCCCCAGACTTTTCAGCGCTGCAATTGAGGTTCCTCTAACCACCTACCTTGGCTCAAGTAAGGATCTCTGGTGACCAGCTACCCCAGCATCAGACCAATCCCAGTCCTCACACAAGCCATCGATTTGCCAAGGTATACTCTCAAATGAGGAAGAATCCCTTACCAAAGCGAGAAAGGACCGTCTAAATGCCCGGGGAGCTCATTTATAGGAAAGACATTTATTGAAGTGCCAAATAATTCTGTAAAAAATTGCCCGCAAAGTTTCCCTGCCGCTTTATAACGTGGGAAGAGGTCGAGGAAATGAGCTATAACCTGGCTGAAAAGATAAGGGTATCAAACTTCAGGCCTGACGTCATAGTTGCTGTGGCCCGTGGCGGCGTCGTAGGAGCCAGATTGGTAAGCGATATACTTGGTATTCCAGACTTTACCTGCCTCAGGATAGCCCACTGGGGAGAAACCGCAGTCCGTGGAAAGGACGCAAGGCTGGAGAGGGGGATCGGAGGGACGGTTTCCGGCAAAAAGATACTGCTTATAGATGATGTGACTGACACCGGAAAAAGCTTAAGCGTTGCAAAAGCTTACCTTCAATCTCTAACCCCAGCTGAAATCAAAACCGCCGCGCTGCAATACATAAAGGGATCATCCTTCATACCAGACTTCTACGGCAAGGAGGAAACAGAATGGGCCTGGTTTGCATATCCTTGGAACAGATGGGAGGATCTGAGGAGCCTCACTTTGAGAATCCTTGAGGAGGAACACCGCCCGCGCGCGGCAAAAGAAGTAAGTGAAAAGTTCTTGGAATATTACGGGGTGAATGTTAAGCCTGAGCTTATAGAGAGGACCTTCAAAGACCTTGAGAATAAGGGCTACGGAAAAAAGGTACAAGACTCGTTTATAATGAAGCAGTAAACGCTCACGCACTTTTTAGCGCCATCCTCATAATCTATCCTTAATTTCTTGTACATCCAATCCTTGTAGGTCTTGTTATGACCTTATCCACGCGACGAGGCGCAACTCCTCTTAGGCGTGCGTTACATCGCCTGATGAGTCTCAACCCGGATATATTTGACGCGACGGTGAGGAAGGAAACGTGCCTCGCAAAGCACTTAAGCTGACCCAGCGCCTCGCCCAGCGAACATTACATATGCTTCATTTTTTGTGCGCGGCCTGTTGCAGTCCCTTCAATGATGATTCAACTTTTTCTCTCGCAAGGTCCTTTCCTTCGAGTAGTGAAAGGGATTCAACGGCGTAGTATGTGTTCTCCAAGGTCGATATGCCCATCTCTGGAAAGTACCTGAATCCTCCATTGCCGTTCATGAAAGTTAGCACAAATTTCCTGACGCCATCAGGATCTGCTATAGCATAACCTGTGGCCTTGGCCAGCCAAATGCCATGATACATATCGGATATAACCGGGGGATAGGTCGTTGGCCGCTCAGAGAAGCCCACGCCTGCTACTTCGCACTTTGATAGAAATTCTTCGCATGCTCCACTAACATTTAGGCCAAGGTTCCAAAGCGAGCGGACTGCATAATAAGTATTGCTGAGCGTTGCCACTTTAACCCCATATCCTCCCTCTTCGCTCTCGAACGATGACAGACTTCTTACCAGCTCATCCACGTCCACTTCCTTCAAAGCATCGGTTATACGCAGCACAGTTGTAGCGGCCTCAAATAGCTCAAGAGCAATCTGGCTCTTGCTCCTAAGCCAAAAGTCGTGAACGGAATTGGAAAGCAGCCAGGACCTGAACCCCCTTCCCATATCATAATTAACACCCATATCTGCCAGCGCTTCGATCACGTAACGAGCTACTTTTATGCTCGGAAAGGACCCATCAGCCTTCTGCATTCCCCTCAAGTAGTCCACGACACGTTCCATCCTTGGAACCTTCAGCCCAAGAGCAAGCATTGTCTCTATGGCATAAAATGTATCCTCAGCGCTTGGCGTATTAGCCTCCCTAGCGAAGAAGAATCCTCCGTCTTCCAGCTGCCTTTCCTCAACGTACCTAGCGATTGCCCTCACTACAATGGGATCCATAGGCATCGCGAAAAAGCGCGTAAGAGTTTTTCGACGGCGTTTAATTGCCTCAACGGACGAACATAAGCCGGTTAAGTTGAGAAGGCCGCGATTCTAACACAATTACATAAAGCCTAATAAGTATGATAAAAACATAGCAAAACAACTCATTTTAAGCCCATTTACTCCTATACAGCTCTTGAAGGAAAAGGCCAAGTATTGCAGATGAACACCTGCACTTTTCAATAATTAAGCCAAGGTCACGCTTAACGCCCCTCCGTGGCGCCATCTCTAAAAGATCCCATAGAGCCAAGGCAACGTAATTGGTCTCTTAAAGTAATTGACGATTAGAAAACCAAAAAGTCGTCCTTCTTTTGACGAAGCTTGGCAATTCGTCGGTATTGCCATGCCTACGAAGCACCTCCGGCCAGATCGTGAAACGCAGATCGTTGAAACTGCGCCCTTGTGAGCACAACTGGTTGTACTCGCCACTTCCAAGAAATTAATACACGCGCCAAAAGATTTTCCGCGCACTCTAGTTATCATAAGGCATCAAGAGATAATTCACGGTCTCATCAAACGGCCCTTACAACGCTCCCGCTAACCGCTTAAGCGCAAAAACTCGGATTCGTGAGCTCAGGAAATTAGAAACGATCACGGTTTAGGGAGATGATCAAGAGGTTTGTCCGTAAGTCTGAAGGGCCAGCGCTAGCTCATGCATGGCCTGGGCTATCAGATACTGAGCCTGGCTGGGAGCCGACTCGGCGGCGTCAAGGTAAACCCTTGCCTGTTCTATGTAAGGAACTGCAGCTGCATCCCCCTTCAACATATTTGCAGTGGCGTTCTCAACGGCCCACGCCGCCCGCAGTTCATGCACTTCCAGCTTCGGCTTTGGTCCAGCTCTGCTTTGCGCGTTTATTATGAGAGCTTTCTGGAAGTCTTTCATCGCTGACTTGAGATATTGAATTGCAGTAGAGAACTCATATCCGCCTGTGATAACCGCAGCAGAGTTCACAACAGCCTCCCCAGCCGAGTTTGCCGGAATCATCGGGCCCCCTGGTTGTATCGATGACGATATGATGCTTTTAGCTTCCGTTAGGTTGCTTAACCCTTCCTGGTACGCACGCTCGGCCGCATTAGATACCGCTATGCCCATTTTTTCAGTTAGCTCGAATTGCCTCTCAACGGTAAAATTGAGGTGAATTGCGCCCTTAAGCATCTGAATCACGATGCTCGTTGACCTACCTTGCGAGTTCTCTTGACTGATCTCTCTCCATATTTGTTTTTTCATGAATGTTGCGTTTCTGAGATATTGACCTAGTACCTGGTAGAACTCGGCAGCGTTACCTGATTGAGCCGCCTGCAAAATTTTACCTATGAACAAACTGGAACCTGCACCGCGCTCCTGCGAGCCTCCTGAGGCTGCAGCTGTTCTTATCACCGTGAAATTGAGGCTCGGAAGAGTAACGCTGGACCATTTTCCGGTTTTCGCGTCAACTCTGTAAAAAGATATAGATGCAGAGTTTATGACGAAAACCATTGCAACGTTCGGCGCCTCCCTGCCAAAGCCCTCGCTTATGACTGAAGCATTATTTGAAGCAAGGACCACAAACCTGCTTGTGGCGTTCAAATCCTCAAGAAAACGAGTGAAGTTGGATACAGCAAACTTCTTGAAGCTAAAGATATCTGATTTGCCCTTCTCGCTGAACTTCCAAACGCTCCCGCTGCTTGAAATTGACGGTAGCCATGAAACCACGTTTTGCTGCACTTGATTACTCCCAGTAGGCGGATTGACCAATGGAATTCCAGTCGAGGACCACGAAATCTGGATGTCGAATATGGTTACCTCATGCCCCAGGGCGAACACGACCACGCTATAGGTTCCGCTAGGCACGGGCTCGCCCTCGTTGGTAACGTAGTTCCAGGTGACTGTCCACTGAGTTATCCCTGGCTCGATTTCAACTGGCGCTATTATCATTGGATAGAAGTGTCCGTATGTGGAGGACCAAACTTCTTTCCCTCCGGAATATACTGTTACTGAATAATACGGATGAGAGGCATAAGGAAAAACTGGGGTTGTGCCAGTATTATCCACATATATATTTATCACCATCCCGGATGTAGATGCCTCATAATTCGCACCGTATATCAGCGAGCCAGAGCCTTGCCCAAGCGCATACACTAGCGAGGTTCCTGACGCTAAACTCAAAAGAAACACAAGACCCAAAGGCAGAACCCTGGTTTTCATTTCAAATATAATATCGCCCTGCTTTATTAGGAACGAGCGCGAAATGTCCGTTCCATGTTTGAAACGCCGTTATATCTAATCAAGTTCAAGATGCCTTAAACAAAACCCTGGAAATACCCATTCAGAACCCATTAGAACAGCCTCAGACCTCGAGCAATCGATGAGCATCCGTACTTGTTGCAGAGAGATTTCACGGGATAAACGTAAAGCCTTGATTTACCGCCGCTCTAAAGGCAAACCTCTAAAGACACGCACTAAGCTCAAGAACGGCTATGTTTTGACCTCCACAATAACCGAAGTCGCGCATTACTGGGCATGTAACTAAGCACATTAGGTAGTGCCTGGTCTTTTCTGCGTTCCCTTATTCAGTGAAGATCTGAAAAACGAAACGGAAAGATAATGAATCTCTTATACGCGCTTTTCAAAAAGCCTAATTTTTTCGGGAAACTCGCGCTTTGCCTCTCTTATCATGGGGTAAATCATTATCAGTATGAGAGTCGTCACCAAACCTATTATTAGCGCCTCCTTAGGCATACCCAGAAATACCGTCATCAATGCCAAAAACGTCGCAACAGTTAAATAGGGATGAAAAGGAGTCCTGAATGGTGCAGCCAAACCCTTCCTCCTAAAATGAATAACAGCAAGCGTCGTCATTAAATAAGAAAATAGCAGGCCAAAGTTGCTTATAGCCACTATTACGTAAACGTTTCCCGCGAAAAGCGTTGTAACACCTATAAAGGAAGATATCAAAACCCCAGTAACAGCAACATCTCTTTTTGCGTCGTACTTGGTCGTTATTTTCGGTAAAAGGCCATCAGCGCCCATTTGATATAGCATCCTAGATGATGCGAGTATCGTTGCCAGCGTTGCTGAGGTCGTTGCCAGCAAGGCGCCAAAATCAACTATCAACTTCATGAACTCGGGGGCCTTTGCGAACGATAGGGCCACAGAAAGCGGGTCGGCCGATATAGCGTAACTACTAGTGGGAGCCATGACGACCATTGAAAGGGCCACAGCTATGTAGAGGGCCATGCTAATAACAACCGAGTAAACTATGGCCTTCGCGGCACCCTTACCTCCACCCTTGACGTCTGACGCTATTGTTGCCACGCTTTGAAAACCAGAGTAAGCAAATATGATGGCTCCAGAAGATTGAAAGAAGCCATTGATCGGATCCCTTGGGATTTCAAAGTGTGAGTAAACATTTGGTATCCGTGTAGAAATGAAGAGCGCAAAGGCTATAAATATAAGTAGCACTCCCACCTTAACTGTAACAAGATAAAAGTCGGTCTCGGCTGCTTTCTTAACGCCGACCATATTGACCACGGTAAGCGCCGCAATTAGCGCAATGGCCAACACCAAGGGATTTCCTACGCCGATGAGCCTAACGAGATAAGAGCCAAAGCCAAGGGCTATAGCAGATATGCTGGTAGCGTAGCTAAAATACATGAGTACACCCGTAACAAAACCCATCTGACTTCCAAACGCTTCGTACGCGAACGAGTACGATGAACCCTTGGTCTCAGGAAACAAAGATGTGAGCTCGCCTAACTCAAAAGCTATGACCAGTGACACAAAACCCATGTATATGAAGCTCAGAAACGAGTATGCCCCGTCCAAAGAAAGTACTGTCCCGCTAAGCACAAATATACCAGCTCCTATTATTGCTCCAAGGCTCACGGCGGTGGCCTGAGCCACGTTTATTTCCTGCGATTTAGCCATATCTCTGCAGGAAATATCCCTTTAAGCGTGGCCTCTGAGCAAGGTCATATTAATGCATTACCTTAGCCCCCTTAATGGGCACGTAACGCAACACGTATAAGGCAAGGGAGAATTAACACATGAAGTCGGCGATAAGGGAATATGATAACAAAAACATAGACCCAAAGAAGCTTGGAGAGAAACTGGAAGAATATTTTAAGGAAGAGGGATACAAAACCCAAAGGGCAGAGCATCCCCTTGGTATTGTAGTGCAAGCTCAGAAAGGAGGCGTGCTGAGAACGCTCTTAGCAGCAAACAGGGCACTTACAATAACCATAACGGGCGATCCCAACAAGTTAACCGTCAGGATGGGTGTTGGTAAATGGCTACAAGACCTAGGGATTGCAGCCCTAGAGGGCTTATTTCTTACGCCCTTACTCTTCTTCATAGAGATACCAGAATCGCTGTGGAGCTTTGAGATAGAAAGACAGGTATGGAACTACATAGAATCACTGATAAATATGGGTGATCTAAAGGCTAGCTAAAACCACACATACTTGAATTTTATTTATTTTAAATTTTTAAGTATTCATGTCGCATTTTGAACTTTAATTATAGAAAATAATAAATGACCTATTTCGGTTACCCAATAAAAACTACAAGCTAAAAGTTGGCCAATGCCGTTTAAGTAATGTCTACGTTCAAACTTGCAGCATTTTGCCCGCGTTCAGAAACCACAACGGCCAGATCACCGTGCCTTTTAGATCTTACCCATTATTAACAAGGCGTTTGCAGGTGCCGTTTACAGCTTTGCCCCACTCAACCTTCTCAAGATCCAAGTAATAACCCATGATCTTACACAGAGTGTGAACGTCTCCTAAATCAAAGCAAGCTTTATTTTACTTTAGCGGCCGCATTAACTAATCTAGGATCCCTTTTAGCTTTTGAGATTGCATCTTTATAACCTAGTAGTCCCATTATAACTACAGATATCAGCACCAAGAAAAAACCTAGGCCCAAACTATCCAAGTTATGAACCTTTATGCCAGTGTTAATTCCCCAGTTAAGGAGCCATGGATCAAATATTATAGCAATACCTGAGATTATAAACGCAAGGCCTCCGTAAGTAAGCACATAAATGGTTATGGTTTTGCCCACAAAAGCAATTCCCTCCTTACTTAGACCTTTCATCGAACTAAGCCAGGCTGCGAAACCCATTCCAAAGAGCACCTGCATGCTCATTGTTCCTAGGCCGAAAAGCAATCCTGGCAGGAAACCGAGCCAAGGACTTGGCATCATGGGGGCAAGAACGGTGTATATTATGAGAGCAAAGGCACCGAATCCAAAGCCCGCTATGAACCCGTGCATAAGAGCAAGCCTTACTGGAACTGGCTTGGTATCTATCTCGTCATTGACAACGGTAGCTGGGTTGATCTCGTGGGCTAACTCTCTTCTTTGAGCCTCGCTGCCCTTCTTGTGTATTCTGAACGCGATCCCCAATTTTTCTTCAAGATAATGCCAGTGGAGGTACTTTCCTTTTTTGGCTATATATATTCCGGCCAAGGCCATGGCCAGTCCCACGGCTATATATGTAACACCAAATGCCAGAGCGGTCATGAAGACTCCCGCGAGCGCAAAATAAGCAAGCTCCGAGAGTATTGCCCTCTGAATTGTAAACCCAGTTGAGAACACCAATCCAGTCTTGGCTCCACCCTTGGAGCTGAAGGTTCCCACCGAATAGGAGAAAGTTATGGGCCACGTATGCTCATCCGGCGTTATTCCATGAACTATTCCAAGTAAGTAGGCAGTTATCAAGGCCATCTCCAAACTGCTTGGATGAGGATTCCACAGGTTTATCAAGTTTCATCACCTCAACAAGCAATTTCCTTGCCGTGTGGACATTCACTTGGCTTTCCGAGATAATCGTAAAGCTTCTTCACGACAAGCTGAGGTATAAACGTGTCAAACTTTCTTGCCTGCACGCAGGCCTCATCAGGACTTAAGCCCGCCTTGTATAGAAGAGTCTCGATAACCCTGTGCGCCATCACCAAGTTTTCCGCCTCTCTTTTACCCTCGCTTGTGAGGACGTAGCCTGAAGGTCCTTTCACGAGCAAGCCATTGCGAACGAGCTTCTCCGTCATGGCTAGCGCGGTAGGTGGTTTAACCGACATGGACTTAGCTATGTCTGCAAGCCTAACGGGCCAGCCGCTACTCGACTTCTCGTAGATAAGCCTGAGACAATCAAGTTCTCTCGCTGTAGTCATTTTAGGTTTCACTAATAATATTAGATTAGCCTAAACTAAAAGCCTTACGCTTTCTGTAGACTTGGTTGGGCGCCGCAAAATCTACCCTACAGGACACCAGAACAGAAAAGCATATAACTTAGAGCTTCTTACCCATAAAGATGTCAAATAAGGCAGGTAATTTAAAGGCGGGGTCTCCAAAGGGAATGGCAGCTTTAAGCTTTGCAATTGGTCTGCTTGACCTAATCCTCATACCAATCGCCCTCACTTTTGGCAAGCAATACAACTATAATGTGGCAGTTGTTAACTCGGTAGTGGCCGTCATCGTAATAGTTATCGCTTTTGTCGACTACCTGGGCAAAAAGAAGGGATCGAAAGGAACAGCGCTTCCAGCGATCCTGTTCGTGTTTTCCCTAATCTTGATTTTCATGTATCCTCAAACCTACGATACACCTTACATAGGTACGTATCACCTCTACATAATACCAACCGTTTACAAGGGCAATCCGTATTACCTTAGTCCCTGGCAAGTCCAAAACTACGTGTGGAGCCTGAGCTTCGCGTTTGGAATGATGCTCTTTGTAACGTCGCTCTATGAGATATACCTCATAAAGAAGTCGTAAATTTCGGTGGGCCCGCGGCGACTTTCACCCGTTTGACCGGGTTTTGAACGCCGGACCTTTCGATCTCCGACCCAGCAGGTTATCAGTTTCGTCCTATTCGGGCCGAACGCTCTAACCATGCTGAGCTACGGGCCCAGCCCCCTTAAGGGCAGCTTAATACCGTTTCAAGCCTATAAGTTTAGTGCGGGATTCCCAAGGCGGCCGCCACTTCCGATAGGGAAGAATTGCGCCGTATTAGCATGTCACCTTCAATTCTGACTGCGAGATGTCCTGGGAAATTATGCTTAAGCGAGCGCGCGAAAACTGTCTTTCATTAGCCGATAGGGCGTTTTCTAGCGTGCCCAAAACCTGCAAACCTGAGAAGCCATAACCTATCTCCTCTTTTAAGCGCGCCTATTCTTGGGCTAATTCCTTGTTCAAGTCCTGATATATAGCAAGATATAAGAGCCCTTTTTTTGGCATCTAAGTTGCCCCTAAGCCTTAGCGACGAGCTTATCTCCCTAGCTCTTCTCTCGCATACCGGAGGCAGTCCGAACTTCTGAGCTATCTGTGGTATCCACTCTTCATCGCTTATTTCCTTGAACTCTCCACCCGTTTTCTTCCACTTCCAAAGGGCCTTGAGTAAATCGCTTTTCTTAATTCCCAGAGCTACTACGACCTCATCCGTGGAGAGCGGGACGCCTAACTTACGCGAGGCTACTAGCAAAGAGATGGCCACGCGTTGATAACAGCTCCTTAGCTCTGAAATCCGAGGATCCGCTAACAGATGTGACGCCTCTTCCTCAACATAGCTAGGAACGCTCAGCAACTCGCGCACCTGACTTAGGACTTGAAAGCAACCGTTACCCATATGCTAGCTCTTAAGTTCGATAAATTGGTCTACCCACCTCTGGAAGAAACTGCCCCGAATAAAATAGCACTTTGTGTACGTAAGCTACTCTGGGTCGTTCTTTAGCGCCATAAACCAAGCGAAACTTAAATTTAGATAAGTCAAGGTGATCGGTATAGGAATTTGAGTTTTCGGCATCGAACCGGGTCGGCCAGCGCTAAACTTGCTCGGGTAGCAGTCGACATATTTATTGGCTATATTCAAAGCAGATCTCGTAAAACAACCGAAGGATTGATTTCGTTTTTTCGCATTTTTGAAAAGGTGTTGGGTCCTCTAGAAAGCCGTTGCACCTGTTCATTAGAAACGGCATTCTGAATGGAGAAAAAGTTCGTTAGACAAGCCCCAAGCCCGAGCTGATTAGCTCTTAACTATAACCAGCTTCACGCAACGAAGGATAAGCTGACCTCATATTGAGTGCTTTGCACGCAAAAGTTAAAACATGACCGCGTAGAATCTTTATGCTGTCATCAGAAGAGATAAAAGATGCCCTTGGAAAGGACATAGTCATAGACCCCTATTCTGATGGTTCCCTGGGTCCCTCTGGTTACGACATGAGCTTGGCTTTCGACCTATTAATACCCCCACTTTCGTGGACACTCGCGTCTACGCTGGAAAGGCTTGAGCTCAGCGCTTCAATATCTGCCTCAATTTACTTGAGGTCTTCATTAGCGAGGGAGGGCTTAATCGGTAGCTTTGCGCTGATCGATCCCGGTTTCAGGGGCAATCTTACCATGTCCCTCTTTAATGCTAGCGATAAACAAATAAAGATAAGAGCTGGCGAGAGAGCAATTCAGGTAGCTTTCTTCAGGTTGGGAAAACCAACCTTGAGGCCTTACTCTGGAAAATACCAAAACAGCTCAGGAGTAGTCGGGAGCAAAAGGGAGGTGACCGACACTTGAAGGACCTGTATTCAACCCTGAAAAACAGGATGAACGCCGTAGACGCTCTGAGGATAATAAAGAAAAAAGAAACCTACGAAAAATTATCGGCGGACTTAAATCTCTCTCCAGCCATAATAAGCCGTTACATAAACGGTAGGGTCCTCCCATCGAACAAAAGAGCAGAAGAACTGTTATCAGCCATTTTCCTGACACACCCTACGTCAAAAATAATTAAAGAATTCATCAAAATAGATAACAACGGTGTAATAGATGATAGTGAGGTCATATCAAATCCAGCGCTGCTGCGCTTGCTTGCCATAGAGTGCCATAACGTCATAAATGAAAAAATAGACGTGATACTAACAGTTGAAGCAGACGGCATAGCCTTCTCAGAGGAACTTGCCAACATCTATGAGGCGACGCTTGCCGTAGTGAAAAAAGAGAGAGAACTGGGAATAGACGATTTCTACGAGGAGACAGAGATCTCCTTTTCAAGCGGAATAAGAGAGGCCTTCTACCTCCCCAAAAAACTGATGAAGAAAGGCCAGAGAGTACTCATTGCGGACGACCTGGCTAGGAGTGGGCGCACCATTGGCGTACTGCTTAGAATGGTAGAATCCGCAGGATCCATACCAGCTGGTATAGCGTTGATAATATCTACAAAGAACGCCACAGCTAGGGTTCCCCAAGAGATCAAAAAGTACGTGGGTTTAGAGCTAAGCTAAGGGCGTCCTTCATGGCGATGCATGGGGCCGATGTATGGAGGAACGGTAAGCCTCTAAACGTGATCGATTTCAGCAGTAACGTGAATCCGCTTGCCCCACCTAGGGGACTCCTGCAGTACCTAAGAAAGATCGTAAGCTTATCCAGATATTATCCAGAGGTTGATGCGATTTCCGCGCGCATTGCTCTAGCCAACTTTCACGGGCTTAACCCAAAGAACATAGTTGTGGGAAATGGTGCTAACGAGCTAATTCACCTGGTAACCTCAGCCTTTCCTAAGGGAAAAGCACTGATTTTAGCCCCCACTTACAGCGAGTATGAGCAGGCAGCCATAGGACATGGACTTGAGCCGTACTTTCACATAACCAAGTATCCTTTCGACATGGATTTGAGTGACGTAAACTTACAGGAGGGTACTTCCCTTATCTATTTGTGCAATCCCAATAATCCAACGGGCAAGGTCATAAAGAGGGACGCGATAATCGATTTCCAGCGCAAAGCCTCAAGGGCTGGCGCGGTCCTCGTGGTCGATGAAGTCCACATGGATCTGTCTGACCTAGAAAAGGAGTCCGTCATACACGAGGAGTTAGAGAATACCGTTGTTTTGAGGTCTCTCACGAAACTGCTCGGAATACCAGGCCTAAGGCTGGGATATTCGATTTCTTCTCCGACACTAACATCAAAAATAGATCTAGTAAGGCCAGCCTGGAACGTAAACGTGCTAGCAATAGAGGTCACAAAGAACTGGCTCGATCCAAGCTTCATTCAAAGAAGCAAAAGCTACGCCTCTAGGGAGAGAGCATATATCTCTAACGAGCTGAAAAAACTTGGATTCGATGTCATACAATCAAATGCGGACTACGTGTTGGCCAGAATAAGTTGGACAACCTCTGGCGAGCTTAAAAGAAGGCTCTTAGAGAAGGGTTTTCTAATAAGGGATGCCTCAACGATAATGGGATTGGACAACCACTACGTTAGGATTGGAGCCCTTTCTCACAAAAAAAACAGGAAACTTATTCAAGCGATTAAAGAATTAGTTAGCTGAAACGCTAGAAAAAACAGGTATAACATGGAATACCGGCTCATATTCTATTATGACATCAACACCATATACCTGTTTCACTAGATCCGCCGTGAGCACTTCCCTTGGGTTCCCCTGCGCTACCATGTAGCCATCTTGAAGGACGACTATCCTGTCCGAGTATTGTCCAGCCAAGGTTAAGTCATGAAACGTCGCAATGATGCTCCTTTTCTTTTTTAAAGAGAGAGCGAGGTCCATTATCTCTTGCTGCGCTCTAAGGTCCAAGTGAGATGTGGGCTCATCCATGAGTATTAAGCGCTGCCCCTGCACAACTCCTCTGGCAAGCATTACCCTTTGAAGCTCTCCTCCGCTGAGTGTGTTCATTTGCCTATCTTTGAGGTGGTAAACCCCAAGCTCCCTAAGGGCGTCTGATGCAATCCTTATGTCTTCTGGCCGCTCATCCTGCCAGCGACTTAAATATGGATAACGGCCAAGCATAACGAAGTCCATGACCGTTAAAGTTGAAAGTGAGGGCTCTTGAGGAACAACGGAAAGCAACCTCGCAATTTCCTTTCTTTTAAGTTGGTTCGCCAAGATTCCTCCATAATATATCCTTCCTTCGTAGGGCAAGAAGCCCGCTATAGCGCGTATAAGGGTCGTTTTTCCTGAGCCGTTGGGGCCAACTACTCCTACCAGCTCGCCATCTCTTACGCTTAAGGTCACCCCCTTGAGAACTGTTTTCCCCCCTAACTTGACGGTTATTCCTTCGCAAGAAAGCACGTCAGTCAAATCGCCCACCATACCCGCTTCTCTTCAAAAGGAAAAAGAAGAAAGGAACTCCCACTAGTGCGGTTACTATTCCTATGGGGATCTCAAGGGGAGCCATGGCCGTCCTGGCCAAGTCGTCGCAGAGAAGCAAGAAAACTCCTCCCATGATAGCGCTAAAGAGAAGGAGCACCCTGTGCGCAGAGCCAAAAGACATCCTAGTCATGTGAGGTATCATTAACCCAACGAAGCCTATGAGGCCGCTAACGGAAACTACTGTGGCGACCATCAGCGCGGTTATGGACATCAGCGTTACCTTCACGTTCTTAACATTAACGCCAATGTAAAGCGCGTCTTCATCCCCAAGGCTCAATGCATCTAGGTCTCTTCTGAACGCGTAGAGCATGAACCCACAGATCAGGACCGTGACTAGCACGAAAGGTATTTCTTGCCATTCAGCCTCTGCAAGGCTTCCCAGTAGCCAAAATATAACTTCAGGCCGCTGAGACGCTTTAATGTATATCACGAAGGAAGAAAGAGAACCAAATAACAAGCTGATGGCAATCCCAGAAAGCAAGAGAACGCCAGAGGAGGTCCCAACAACCGATGATGGCCCAAGAGCACGAGCTAACGTGTAAACGAGAAAGGTCGAGAACAGCGCAAATGCAAAAGCCATTATCTGCATAGTGTAAGGTCCAAAAAAGTAAAGGGAGAGCGTGGATGCCAAAGATGCGCCCAGCGCTGCCCCACTTGATAGGCCAATCACGTAGGGCTCGGCCATGGGGTTGCGAAACATAGCCTGAACCACGGTCCCTCCCATGGCCAGAGACGCACCAACTAGAAGCGCAAGTATTACCCTTGGCAGCCTCAGATAGTAAATTATGTTCCAGTAAATCGTTGCGGGCCTTGGAACCCATGGTATGAAATCAAAGAAAAAGCCAACGACCGCGGAGGGTGGCACCTTCACTGGGCCTAGCATAAGTGAGAGAAAGAAGCTCGCAAAAAAAATCAGTGCCAACAAGGGCTTCATGAAGGGCCGCGCCAAACTTGATGCCTCCTTTGATACAATACCACAAAAAGCACCACGACAATCGCGGCTACAGTAGCTATGCCATACTCCACGTACGGTGTTCCATGGCTCACCTCAATGCGCAGGGCCTGCGGCCAAGTGACGCTTTCGCTTCCGGTATCTGCCGGAGATGGGGGTATCTCAAATCCCTTCATCGCATTTGGGTGAAGCGTTTCCGCCAACCAAACGATGCCGTAAACGAGCCTGTACGTTGGTTGCACAAACCAGCCTTCATGAGGTATTACGTATACCATGTCGTTGCGCACGGCGGACGTGGCCTTGAATGGCATCTGGCTGACAACGCTTGAATTGGCGTACTGATCTAATATGAGCACAGAGGGGTTTTCAGCCAATATGGCCTCCGGGCTGATTATTCCCCATCCAGATATGTTGGATGCTATGTTATCACCACCCGCTAGATCGATCATAGAATTAATGAAGGTACCGTTCCCTCCTGTCCAGTATCCCCCAGTGGTATCTAGGAGGTAGAAAACCTTTGTTTTTTCTTGAGGCAGTCTAGATTGAACATCGCCTATAACGGTGTTCATCCAATTCACTATTTCCTCCGCCTTTTGCTGCGTACCTGTAGCATTTCCTACCAGCATGATGTCTCTTTCAACGCCCTGTATCGTGGTTGCGTTGAGCACTAAAACGGTCAAGTTCATGCTCTTAAGCTTCTGTATGTCCTGAGGGGAGTTTATGCTTGAGGCTAGAACAAGCTGTGGTCTTAGAGCTTCTATTTCTTCGAAGTTTATGCCGTAATAGCTCCCAACGCTTGTAAGATTCTTAACCTGAGGCGCTATTGTCGCGCATACGTACTCGTTGGCCAGGCCTCCAACCAAGTAATTGCCTAGACCTAAACCGTAAGCCAGCACAGTATTACTTGGCGATAACGAGACGATCCTCGTCGGTCTCTGGTAAATCGTGACGACGTTCCCTGCGTCGTCAACAAGTCTTATCGGATAACCTGAGCTCTGGCTCGAAACTGGCCTGAACGCCGCCAGGAATACTACCGCGATTAGAATCACAGATAACGCTCCAATAACTCTCAACTCTGATCGGTTATCTCTACAAAAACTCATTTAAAGGTTTTGGATAATTTATCCAGGATCCAGCTTTCCTCTTCAAGTCCACTGAAGCAATGTGATTCACACCAACCCTCATCTCTGGGCTGGGTGAGAGGAGGTCCAAGCAACTTATTAAAAACAAAATAGTGAGGGAAACCTACGTGAGGAGAAACCTGCCGAAATAGTTCCTCGTAAACCTCTATAGGAATTTTGGCTACAGGCACGCGTAGCTCCACTTCTATTCCAGCTTTACTCAGAAGGTCAAGGGACTTCAAAAAGTTTGATAAAATGACTGAGCTAACTTCGTCGTCATAACCGTAAAAACTCGGCGGCTTGAGATCTGTTGCTATGTGGCTGATGAAGGGCAGCACTTTCTCAAGCTGCCATGGCAAAGTTAAATTTGAGTTAAGTGAGATTTTTATGCCTTCACCGTGAACCTGTTTAAACAGTTCTACAAGCTCAGTTACCTGAAGTAAGGGCTCACCTCCAGTCACATGAAAAAAATCTATGAAGCGACGCGCAGAAAGCAGCTCTTCTCTCATTTTATCGATGTTGAGCTCCGAACAAACTTCGCCCAAGTTATCGGCAAGCTTCCAGTTATGGCAGAAAGGACAACGCAGGTTGCAGCCGCAAAGCCAAAGAGTAAACGTAACTTTACCTTTCACGTCAACAAGGGATATGGGCTTCCAGCCCGCCGCCCTCAAATCAATCGCCTAAGTCGTAGTGCCTCCTTGTCCAGAACTCCTTGCGCCTTGCTGGGTTCCAATTCTTCAACGGCCTGTAATATCCTATTATCCTGCTCCATATATCCACCTTTTCAGAACCGCACTTCGGGCACTTGTTGTAGATACCAGTAAAGCTTGAGCCACAGCTCCTGCAAACCGTTAGGGCTGGCGTGTAGCTCCAGTAAACCAAGTCCGTGTTAATCAGTTTCTTTGTTAGGGCAGCTAAGGCATCGGCATTAGGTTTCTCTCCTAGAAAAATGTGCATCATAACACCTCCGGTAAACGAACGCTGCACACCCTCTTCTATCTCCACACGATCAGAAAGCTGTAAAGAACCATAGTAGGGAGCTATGCTCGTGCTGTAGATTGGATCTGTCTCTCTCGGAAGATAGGGCATTAGCTCAGGAAAATCTCTGATATCAGATAACGCAAGATTTGGGGCTGCTGATTCCCCGGGTATCTCTTCAACGTTCCAAGGAATTCCTGTGCTTGCCATCCACTCCCTCGCACGCTTAACCGCAAAGTCAACGAATTTTTTCATTATATCTCTTGCCCTCAGCCAGTCCTTCCTACTTCCCTCGTACCAAAGAGATGGGTAATTCATGTATATGGCGGCGGCTTCGGGCAATCCAAGCAACCCTATCGTGTTGAAGTGATTCGCGGGAAATTCGGGCAAATACTCCCTTATGGCCCAATAAAAGGATGGATAAGATCCGAGAAGCCTTACATATCTTTCTCTTAGCCATTCCTCTGCAAGCCTTACCTTGTCGAGTTCCTGACTGTAAAGCTCCCAGACGTCTACCCGACTGCGATTGGCCTGCATCATTACCCTCGGTAAATTGACGTCTGAAGCGTTAACGGAGCCAGTGGCATCGGGGAGCGCCCAGATACCTCCAAAGGCTTTCCTATCATCCTCATCCTTTGCACCCTCGGCTAAAGAAAATGACCTTGCCAATGCAAGCTCGTTCCTATCTATGTTTATTCTGCAGCACATAGCAAAGCTGGCATCAGGATCGACAACCCTTGTGTTAAGCCAATAGAAACTCCCCTTCTCAGCTGCCGTTTCAAATATAGATTCGAATATCTCCGGATCTTCCCACAACATGCGCGCTGTCGTCATCAGCGTAGGTATCGGAAAAGTAAATGGTTGGTTGATGCCATCTCCCCTTCTCAAGATCTGACTTAATGCCAACACGAACTCCTTTGCCTCCTTTTCGTAACTGCCAAGGTTGCCCACTTCCTTACCGCCCAAAACCGCCTTGTCGCCATCAAGCATTTTTTGGGGGGCATCAAGCGACACCGTAAAGTTAGTAAAGGGGGTTTGCATTCCAACCCTGCTTGGGTAATTCAGGTTGAACAGCAGCCTTTGAACGTTCTGAACTATACGCTTGCGCTCCAGCTGATCGGCCTTTATAAACGGACCTGCGTACCACTCGACCGAAGAAAGGGCTTGTGCGCCCGTGAAAAACTGCTGCAAAGTTATGAGGTAGTTCGCAATGTGATCTACGTAAGTATCGAAGTGTTTGGCAGGTAATGAGCTTACTGTTGAGGTCTTAAGCCCTTTTGTGAGAAGAGCATTCATAGAGTGACCACTACAATAGGGCAAGTAAACGCTCATGGGCAGTTTGTGGACGTATATCTCAGCCCTCTGCATGCCCTCGCGCACGACGGCCGGGATCAAATCCTCAACCTCGAGGCGCAAAGCCCTCTCCGCTATGTAAGAGAAGTATCCAGTAGGGCCCAAGTACTTATTCGCGTTTTCTAGGACGTCTGCACTTTCCCTTTTCACGTACTTCAGGAAACTTTCATTCTCGAAGAAATCCCCCGATTCCGCCTGCTTGGCCATGGATTTAATTTTGACTCACCTTTTTAAGGCTTTGGATAAATTATCCAGCGTCCCTGCAGTGATTCAAAAGGGGTCACGAAACGATGCAATCCAGCGTGAGTGTCTCGGTCTACGTGTGTCGCTTCCTTGCCGCAAGGAATTCTTTTTAGCGCGAAGTTGGCTTTTAACGCAAGCATTCACATGATTAAACCTTAAGCCTTGGGTATTCAAGCTTCGTTTAGCTGTTGTTTTGGATTACAGTGTATATTTTTTCCACAATCATGGGTGTACCGTCTTTAGGACAGCTCTCACCAGTCTTGCCCACATAGTCCCCTACAACGAAGTCCTTGGTAAGTTGGTACCCACAGGAGGGGCACTTGTAAACGGTAAACGTCTTCTCCGGCAAGGCAGAAATCAGGCGTTGCACTCTGTAATAATTTAGAATGGTTACGTACAGGAGCGCCATGGCAGCTGCATAGCTTAAAAGCGCAAGGAGAAGCCCCATTACACCATCTGCTATCGACTCCGACCCAAACACCACCAACAAAAGGGCGAGAACGATCCCTATTACGAGGTTGAGATATCTAACGTAGCTGCTTGGCCGTTTCTGATTTGATGACATTTCAGGCCACCCCTATGCTGTTGCCTATACCTGCAATTATTACCTCATCTCCAGGCTTTGTCTGCTCTCTTATGACCTGTTTAACCTTTTCTACGGCTGCAGGGATCGCATCCGCTATCTCCTTCCTCATACCTGTTATGGCCTCTTCCATGGATTCTTTGAGTATAATTGCCAACAGTGGGACGTTGTGAGTTCTGGCAGCTTCCTCGATCTTGAACTTTTCAGGACCCGGATCCCCTATGGCAGCTCCCACGCCCTCTACTATTTCTCCGCTGTTGTCTCCCTCGAGTTTGAGCGCCGCGTCAACAGTTATTATCAACTTGACCTTGCCTGCCTCGCCCTCGATTAGTCTTTGCACACCTTCGCCAGGCTTTCCTACCCTTCCGCCAGGCCCCTTTGCCTTAAGTATGAGTAACGTTCTTCCCTCAAACTCCTGTTTAGCGAAAACTGTCTTTGTTCCTTCTATCTCTTGCATCGATGCGCCCGCAGCCAGCATGTGCGCTACCATGGGCCCCACTCCATCGCCTATAGGTTTCCCATCAAGGAACGCATTCATTGCTTTTTCGTAGCTCCGCGCTATCTCTTTTATCTGACCAAGGCTCATGGCCACCTGCATAAGTATCATCCAATTGTTCTGTTTTGTCCCCAAGATGAGGTAATGCCTAATGTACCTATATATGAAGTTGAGGGCCATAGCTGCTTCCATGGCCACGGCCAGGTTAGCCTGCTCCTCGCTTGATGCATTAGGTGCAAGCCTTGCCATCTCTTGATCGAACCGATTTTCCCTAACGTCTAGTAGGTACTCCAGCCTCTTGAGTACACCGTTCGGATCTCTGTCAACAGGCTCTATCGTGAAGAACTCAAGAAAGTCCTTTATTCTCTGGCTTGGGTCCATGTTTGGCTTGCCCCTTTGGACAACTGCGCTAATGAGTTTTGCCGTCGCCGCATCACTCATGGCCTTCATTTCCCTCAGAAAGCCCTCGATTTGATTTTTCCAAATCATGGACTGAAGCTTTTGACCGTAAAACATTAAATATATCCATGCTGCAGTTACAAGCAAGTAGATTATCCACCCAGTGGTACTACTTGGCAGCAGACTTGATGTGCTCAACTTAATTCATTACTTCTTCGGCAATAGGTATTTAAGTATAAGTATGAGGTACGCCACACGCGTGGGGCCCGTTTATAAGCCAATGCTTGTAACCCCTATGCCCTGCTTTGATAAAGCGGTGTTGGGAGGGACCTTTGACTTCCTTCACAAAGGCCATAGGGATTTGCTTATAACCGCGTTCAAAGTGGCTGCCAAAGTAACCATTGGTCTGACAACAGATGAGTTTGCGATGAGCAGAAAGGAAATAACACATAATTACAACGAAAGAAAGGCTGCCCTCACAAGCTTTCTCGAATCACAAGGATTCAGTGGGCGTTATGAAATATTGCCCATATCTGACCCCGTGGGTCCGGCCACGGGAGATTTTGACGCAATTGTAGTTAGCGAAGAAACTCTCCCAGGAGCTCAGCTGGTCAACGAGGCGAGAACCAAAGCAGGAACCCGTAAGCTAATCGTAATCGTCGTACCTATGGCCCTAGCTTACGACAAAAAACCTATTTCCAGTGCAAGAATAAGAAGAGGAGAAATAAATGAAGAGGGAAGCAGGGTTGAGCTCCGAAAGGGCCAGGGCCATACTCAAAGCCATAGGCAATTTGAAAGAGTTTAAACTTGAAACCCTATCTCATGCCCTGGGGATACCGGAGGCCACCCTGGCCTCTGCGCTCGAGGAAATGAGGCAAAAAGGCCTTATCGACTTTAAGATCAAAGAGGAAGAAACATATGAGGTAACAGAGCGGGGAGCGAAATACAGGGTAGAGGGATTACCCGAAAATAGGCTTACCTCGCTTCTGAAAGAAAAAGGAGATATGGAAATCGATGAGATAAAAGATAGACTAGGTGATGAGGCAAATGCGGCGATCTCTTGGGCCATTAAAAAGGGCTACGCTTACATAAAGAGGGAAAGCGGAAGAACCATTGTTTGCTTCAAGAACGATTCTACTGACACCCTTGACGACCTGCTGTCAAAAAACATAGGCGAGGCGCTTCAAAGAGGTATCCTTAGGAGAAAAATCGTCAAGACGTATTACTCTCTGATTACCAAACCTTATGATCAGATTAACCCTAATACCATCACCAGGTTAACACATGATGACATAATTAGCGGACGCTGGAAGAACGGCATGAAACCCTATGACCTATCCGTATTTCCCCAAGCCACAAGGGGAGGTAAGAAGAACTTCTTCGAGGAGTTCTTGAGTTGGGTAAGGGAAATTCTTGAGGATATGGGTTTTCAGGAGTCTTTGGCACCCTACATAGAGACCGAGTTCTGGAACTTTGATGCTCTATTCCAGGCACAAGACCATCCTGCTAGGGAAATGCATGATGTCCTATACATAGAGGGAAGAGGGAAAATTGAGGATAAGGATCTAATGATGAGGGTGGCTAAGGAACACGAAATGGGTTGGGGATATTCTTGGAGCGAGGAAAAGGCTTCGTCTCTAGTTTTAAGATCTCAGAATACTGCCGTTTCCGCAAGATTTCTCGCCGAACATAAAGAGAGACCAATCAAGATGTACTCCGTTGATAGGGTTTTCAGGAAGGATGAGATTGACCAGAAACATCACATAGAGTTCTATCAAAGCGAGGGCATAGTCGTAGATAAGGACCTTTCCTTGGCAAACCTTCTGGGCTTTCTAACGCAGTTCGCGAAGGAACTAGGCTTTGATGAAGTCAGATTTTATCCAAGCTACTTCCCGTTTACGGAGCCCAGCGTGGAGGGGTATGTCAAGCACCCAGTTCTAGGTTGGATGGAAGCGCTTCCAGGTGGTGTTTTAAGGCCGGAGGTAACCAGACCTTTAGGGACTAACGAACCTGTGCTAGCTTGGGGAATAGGTATTAGTAGATTGGCCATGGCCATGTTCGGCCTAAGTGACATAAGGCTTCTTTACAGCTCTGATGTAGACTTCTTACTTGAGGAGGATCTTTGAGTTGCCAACGAACAAACTAGGCCTGAGCAAGTTGCTCTTCGACTCTGGTCTGAGCAAAAAAGAACTCCTTGATGCCCTGCCCCTTTTGAAAGTATCAGGAGAGGTCATCGGAGATGAATTAGAGGTAGAGGTCACGCCAGATAGACCTGATCTACTAGGGCAGAAAGGATTATCAAAAGCGCTGAGGGCGTATTTCACCGGCAGCGATGAAAAACTGAAGACCGATATTGAGCCAATAAAGGTCATACAAGATGAAGGAACGTTCAAACAAAGGGGATATTTCCAGGGTTTCTTCGTAAACAGCGTCACATTAGATTACGATGACATAAAAAGGCTTATGGGCCTACAAGAGATCCTTCACAGAAGCTTTTGCAGAGATAGGTCAAAAGCATCAATAGGGATTCACGATGCTGAGGGGATATCGGAGATAAGATATACGGTCGTCAAGGGAGATTCATTGAAGTTTGTTCCTCTCGGGGAATCTCGCGAGATGACCCCAAAGGAGATTCTGAGTTTAACCGACAAGGGAACCAAGTATGGGTCATTAGTTAAAGATGATGAATTTTTAATTCTCGTTTCTAACAAAGGGGTAATGTCAATGCCACCGATAATTAATTCCGCATACACACAAGTTTCCCCGTCAACGAAGAAGCTGTTTGTTGACGTCGAGGGTTCTGATGCTAGGTCTGTTGATCTCATAACAGGCGTTATGGTAAGGGAGTTGTCGGGTTATGGAACAATTTCGAGGGTGATGCTTCGCAAACCCGAAGGAGAGGTGCTGATTCCTCAGCTCCCCGAGAAAAATTATGAGTTAAGCGTTGCGAGCGTTTCTAAAAAGCTTGGTTTGAGCCTAACAGGGGATAAGGTAGCAGAGGCCCTAAGTAGGATGGGCCATTGCACCAATCTTTTAGGCGAGAAATTAGATGTTTTTACCCCTTACTACAGGTTCGATGTAATGGGCGAAGTTGACCTAGTAGAAGATGTTATGATGGGCCTGGGGCTTAAGGAAATAGTTCCCTCGATCCCAAATACCTATACTATCGGTAGGAGGTCAGCCGTAACCTCTCTTAGGGACAAGATAAGAGAAAGACTAGCTAATTTGGGTTACGTTGAGATCTCCATGACCTTACTAAGCGATAAGAACCTTCAATCAACCGTTTATGGCAAAAACCCGATAAATGTTAAAAACCCAGTCAGCTCTTCTTACGATTCCCTTAGGGAGGGGTTATTACCCGACCTCCTTCAAGCACTTTTCTTAAACAAGAAAAAACGCATGCCATTGAAGCTATTTGAGGTAGGTCCAGTGATAACAAAAGGGGAAGGGCAAGCCATTCAGAAGATCAACGCAGCAGCCGCCATAAGCGATTACTCAGTGAGCGTGGAGGACATACAAGGAGACCTTCTAAACGTCGCTAAGCGTCTGCGGCTGAACCTCAACGTAAGGCCGAAAGATCTTCCCTTTGCCATTCCAGGAAGATCAGCGGTTTTCGATTCAGGCTGGATAGCGGAGGTTTCCCCTGAGATCCTACTAAAGTTTAATTACGAGTTTCCTGTCGTGGCCTTCGAGTTTACCGCGACGACGCAATTCAAAATAGATATCATCCAATAAAGTAAATGCTTCAGCAATCTGCAAATAATAAAACTGACCAGTTAAGACGAAACGACCAATACTTACTTGGCCAGACGCTTTCCTAAAGACTAACTAATGAGTAATAAAGACGATATGCTTAAAGCCCGTAGCTTAAGACCTGCCTCTGGACCTTTCTAGGAACCGCCGAGATAGCGCTACGCTCACGATGAAAGCGGTTGCAAAAAGGGCCCAGGGGCCCAGGCCAGGAGCGAAATAATTCGGTTGCTTCTAATTCCGTTCAGAATAAGACCCGCAATTAATGAGGAACCAAGCCACTCCTATCGAATAAAGCAATGCTTGAGCATGAAAACATTTATTTACACACAACACCTAACAATATGCTCGCTTCGATTAAGCCGATCGTAGAAGAAAATCACCACATTGCGGTAACGCTTTTGGATGATAGGGAGCTCCTATCCAGCTAAACTTATAGGTAAACTCTTTGGTGATCAGGCATGGAGTTATCCGAGAAGATCAAAACGTTTGAAGAAGTAAGCGAGGAGATCATAACGAGAGAAGATCTAATAAAGTTGCTGATGGAAAAGGAGCATCCGTTAGCATATGATGGGTTTGAGCCATCTGGTATAGCCCATTTACCTTTGCTCTTTCGTGCAATAACGATAAAAAAACTCCTTACGACTGGCGTGAGGTTCAAGCTTTTTCTAGCTGACTGGCATGCGTGGCTAAATGGTAAGCTAGGAGGCAACTTGGACGCCATAAAAGCTGCTGGCTGGTACTTCGTGGAGGCTTGGAAGGCAGCAGGAGTACCCGTACAAACGGATGAGGTTGAAATTGTTTGGAGCACGGACATATTAGATCGTGATTACACAACCACTATGCTAAGGGTTGCGAACTACGTAACTGTAAGCCGCGTCACCCGCGCTCTCCCAATAATGGGAAGAACCGCTGTGGAAAGCGATAAGGTGGCCTGGCTTTTTTACCCCGTTATGCAGGTCACAGATATATTCAAGCTTGGAGTTGATATTTGCCAATTAGGTCTAGACCAAAGAAAGGCAAACATGTTAGCTAGGGAAGTTGCTGAGAAACTTGGACGGAAAAAACCAGTTGGAGTTCATCATCACATTCTAGTAGGGCTTGAGGGTCTGAAATCGGGAAAAGGGATGGATGAAGATGCGAAAAGGGATGCCATAATAACCAGTAAGATGTCAAAGTCTTCTCCAAGAAACACCATATACTTAACAGATGACGAAGATGTCATAAGAAAGAAGATATTAAGTGCTGCATGCCCGCCAGCCGTACTAGAGGGTAATCCCATAATAGAGTACGCAAAGTATATAGTGTTTCCGCTCTTCGGAGAGATTAAAGTTGAAAGGGACCTAGCTCACGGAGGCGACGTAACCTATAAAACGTTCGAAGAACTAGCCAGAGATTACGCAAGCCAAAAACTCCACCCATTAGATCTAAAGCTCTCTTTGGCACGCGAGCTTAACAGGGCAATAGAGCCAATAAGACGTCACTTGACCACGGATAACAGAGCTAGGGAGCTTTGGGATGCGTTTTCGCCTTACCTACCACGCCAGTAAATTTCATGAGAATTTCTCTTAACTGTCGTCGGTATTTATTCCAAGTTTAAAGCTCAAGGCGAATTTTTTTGAGCCGCAAGCCACGTCGTGTGCCGAGGCGCGATGCAGGCATTGCTAAGGTGCCGGAATAGAGTGATAGACCTCGCAAGATGCTAATACAAAATTACTTTTCACTTGGCCGCCTAACGAGAGCACCTTAGACAGTGAAGACTGAACCGTTACGCGTTTAAGCCGAAATCCGTAACGCTATTATGAGCAGAAGAAGAAAGAGAGAAGGACCAGCTCCCATGACAGCTGCAGGCTTAGTTAGGTACTATGAGGAAGATAAGGGCATAAACTTCAAACCCAGCGTTGTAATAGGTATAGCTGTTGCTTTTTCTATTTTGGTAGCACTAGCCGATGCAGGAGTCTTCAACGCAATTAAACCTTAAGGGGTAGAATTGGACCCTCAGAAGTCCGCCAACGAACTTGAAAGCCGCAAGAAGTGGCTGTTTCGCGTCCCCATACCTGATTGGCTCATATTTCCCTTCTCTTTTTTAGAACTATTAGCACTATACCTCCGTGTTTACAAGCCCCTCTTAGCCTTTACATTAACGACCTTCAGCATATTTTTGATTGGACTTCTTGCAACCTACCTTCAGCCAAAGCGGTTGTTCGGCATTAGGCAATCGCTTTTGATGGGCGATTTCTTCTACTCAGCGCTAATTTTATTTCTGTACCTACCACACAAAGATGTCAACCTCGTACCAATTGGAGTTTCGCTTACAGCCTACCCAGTGGCCCTAGTTTACGCGGCTACGGTTGAGAACCCGCTGCTCTGTTTATTAATAATTTTTGCCTTCTTCTTCCCCGTTTTAATGACATCAAAGGTCATTGACATATTGTACGTTTTGATTTTATACGGAATATCCGTGGCACTGGGCTACACAACAGTACGCAAAATAGATGAGAGGACTAAGGCCATAATAGGCATTAAGGGTTCGAGCTTCGGAGCTAGCTTCTTCAGAGCTTGGTTCAACAAAAACGATGAAGAGTATGAAGATTACTTGGAAAAACTCTCTACAAGGAAAGCAATAAGAAGTGATCTAATCTATTTCGTAGATCGCAAAGGATCGCCCATAGGTAGCGTTGTGGTAACTGATGCGCATCCTGGCCCATTCCATGAGGTTGGCAGCAGCACGCTTCCTTGGATGATATCTAGTGGTGTTGAAGGGGCAACCCATGCTCCGTGCATGGTACTTAGAGGGAAAGGTAGCCATGAAAATGACATACCAACAAAAAGTCTTGCTAAAAATTACTCGCATGCAATCGTAGAATCTTTTTTCATCCCTGAAAGTTTGCCCGTTGCAGACCCACCAGCCGGATGGAGATTCTGTACAAACATCGAGTTTGACCAGAGCAAGGCTGGACCCTTTACCTTAACCTCGATTAGGTCAGACGGAGAGAGTCTGGTCATTTTGAGCAAGGCACCATATCCATGTGATGATATCCCTTGGGAAATCGGAGAAGGGCTCGAGAAACTCGGCTGCAAGCTAGCCGACGCGCATAACTCTGGTCCCATTGATGGATCTTCAACGCTAAACTATTTCCCTCCATATAATGTAGAGCAAATATCAGCCGGTATAAGGAGACTTCTGGAATCTCCCTTAAACGAAGATCCTATTGAGGTAGGATTCTCACATTTAGATGCGCAGAAGTCGCTCAAGACAGGCATCTGCGATGGAGGCGTAATAGCTATGACATGGAAGAAGCTCTCTAAGAGCGGTATCCTTATCTCATATCAAGGCAACAACATGATCCTAGGCCTCAGAGATAAGGTAGTTGAAGCACTAAAAAATATGGGCTTCAGAGAGGTTGAGGTCACCACAACGGATAACCATCAGTTATCTACATCACTCCAATCCGTTAACAAGTACAGCATGGTAGGAGCTGCTGACGAAAGGGCAATTCTAAACTTGGCGATCAAGGCTGCGAAGATAGCCCTTGAGAGGCAAAGAGAAGCTGTAATGATTATCCAAAAAAGAGTAGATGAGATAAAGGTAATTGGATCTGAAGGCCTCGAAAGGATAAACCAGGCCATGAAGGCTTCTATTCCCGTGCTAAGGAAGTACTTCATAATATCGGTCGCTTTATTGGTGGGCGTCTCGGTAACGCTTTGCGCGGTCTAGAGGCAGGCAACAGCATATAATGAGAACGCAAACAGGAAACGTCCAAAGTCTCTACCCTTGAAATGAATTGAGTTGTGCTGGGGCAAAGCTTATTTTACACGCGACCTTATATTACGTCCTGCCGGTCATAGCGGGTGGGGAAATACCCGGACCCATTCCGAACCCGGAAGTCAAGCCCATCCGCGTAAGGGATTCGGTGAGGCTGCAAGCCTTGCAGGGTCCCTTAACTGGTAGGGCACTACCTGCTCGATCGTTTGGCATGCGGAATAGTTCCCTCACATCAACTTCAGGCATTTGCTTCCCCATGGACTGCAAGAGCAGCAACGTCAGCACATGATAACAAGGTATGCCAAGCCCTCTCAAAACGTTGTTCACGTAAAAGTCCTCACAGCTACAGTAGCCAAAATCGATAAGAGTATAATCTAGTTGCTTACCGTGAACCACGTAGACGTCCCTATTCTTAAGTTTAAGAACCTTCACATTGTCTTTAACGTTACGAACGGCTTTTTTCCCGCGCCTACCGAAAAGAGATATTATGGTTTTGAACTTTTCATCATCAGACATCTCGGCAAGTTTTTCCCTAAGAAGCTCAAGCTGATAAGATAGCTCCTCCCTCTTGGAGCCATGCCCATAGCTCATGAAGAAACACCCATAGGTGCAACCGCACTTTTACCTGGACCCCTAAGGGCAAGATGTTTGTACCATGAAGCTTCAAGTATATCAACAAAGGATTCTGACAATGCGTGAAAGATCGCTCTTTGCGTCAACGCGATCCCCTTTGCCACTCCCAAAACCCCTTTCATATTTCGGTGAAACCCGTACCGAATAAGCCTTAACGCCGACCCACTGCCCATAATCGGGTTTAAATTCAATTAGTCGATACGAAGTATGGCAGAAAGCAAAACCGCCAGGGGACTTTTAGGCAGGGTAATCATCACGCTTGTAATAGCCTTAGTGTTTTTGTTTTTGCTTGATTATGTGATAGCCCCATTAGTTAACGTCAAACCAACTGAGAGAACAAACATACATGTTTTGATTATAGCTACGGTAACTATTATTTTGATCTATATACTAAAAGATTTCTCTAAAATAATCTCAAGGTATCTTGGCCCTCACATAGCAGGCCTATTCACTTTCTTGCTGGAAATTTCAATTGTAACAGCTGGCATTCTGGCCATATTGGCGGTTATCCACGTGTCTTTGACGACGATCATGGTGAGCGGTGGCATAGCTGCCATCATAATCGGATTGGCAATATCTACTCTGGCGAGCAATTTGATATCAGGTATGTTCATCTATACCACTCTTCCCATAAAAGTAGGCGATTCGGTATTCATTAACAACATACCCGGAAAAATAAGTAAAATAACCGCCATCTACACCTCTATCTTAACAGAAGGGGGAACAGAATTAATCATACCAAACTCAGCGGTGGTGCAGGGATTCTTCCTGATAGCCAAAGGAGACACGCAGAATGCGAAGTTGTTCGACTACAAGAGGGGCGACCAAGTCTACTTACCGTCAATTAACACTGAGGGTAACATAATAGAACTTAACGAGATCACCACTCGTATAGCCACCGATAAAGGGACGCTGATAATTCCAACATATGTGCTTTTGACCGGAGGAGCGTTCATGATAAAGAAAAGCTCAAAATTTGAGCTAAAGATAAAGGTAAATAAAAACATTGAACAGGTAAAAAAAGCACTAGAAAAGGCAGGCGTTAAAGTAGCTATCACGTCCCTTGAAGGCGATTTGGTCGAGCTCACGATAACAGCTGATCTCGTCCCTGGTGAAGAGACCGAGTACAAAGAGAGGCTTGTAAAAATAGCTTATGATGAGCTAAAAAGCAACTGACAAATTCTGTCGATCTCCTTCTTTAGCTGCGCTGCTGTGTAAGCCGCTCCCAAGCTAGGAGCTGAAACCAGGTGCTCTGATCCCTTAAAGCGCTAGCATTGGCTTGCATATACCTGTATGGACAAGCTAACGTTTCCCCTTCGCAGGCAAGGGAGCCTAAAAGGGTTCGCGTCATGCCGATGGGACTTTTCCGCTTGGGAGCAAGCACAAGATCGTTGTCAGGTTAACTCCTTCGCGAAACTCTGCGCTTATAGAAGTAAGGTAAACGCGGGAACCTTAAAAGCCCGAGCCTTGAAAACCCCTTAGTCACAACCGAGAGCCACTATAAACCCGGCTTACCGATCGTGCGCTCCAAGTGCAAAAACCGAAAATAACACCATGAAGAATAAAACAGAAAGCTTTTATTAAGAGCAATGCCATTCTTTGAGCAAGTTGAGCAATGGTACAGCTTCTAAGGGCAAGGGGGCAGGAAATAAAACCCACGTTATATGTAGGCGCTGCGGAAGACATACCTTCAATGTCCACACGCATAGATGTTCAAGCTGCGGTTTTGGAGCGACCCCTAAGTTTAGGTCTAAGCTTTAACGGGCAGTGAAGCCTCGAGGGATTATTAAATCCTTGACTAGGTTGACGTCGAATACTAGTCCTTGTATATCTCTCTCGTTTCCAACTGCTACCTGAGGGGAATTATTTTTCAGCATTTCTTGTATGGCTTGCCTAACAGGCGTTCCAGGAGGAACCACGGGAAGCTTTCTCGGCTCCAAGTCACGCAGTTTTTTATTAGGAAAAGTTAGCGATTTCTCGCCCATGTAAAGCACGGGAGCAACCGACCAATCCCAGTCCTCGCTTTCGCTTGAGGCCTGTATAAGAGACTTGCTGCTGCTGTACTCCTCCTCGAGCTCCCTCAAGAAATCGAACTCCATAAGAAAGCCTGTTGCCCTTCCAGAATCGTCTATGAGCATTATGGTATCAGATCCCGCGTACTTCATTATCCTGTAACCGATTGCGATGGGTGTATTTATCCACGTAGAGGTGAAGCTATCTGATAAGTAGTTATCTATGGACTCGTTCAGAAAGGAGTCGCTGTCTAATCTGGACAGTAGGTCCTCCACGGAAACAATGCCCACTAACTTACCTTCGTCATCCACGACTGGAATGGCCCGAAAGCCGCTCTTTATTATGGCCTTGGCTGCCTTTTGAATAGGATCCTTGGGCCTGACCTTGGGTGGCCGGCTGTTCATTAGAAGAGCCGTTTGGTCAGTTTCGCTTTTACTCATGAGTTCTTTTATTGATATTATACCGGCAAGAGTATTCTTTCCCCTTCTTATGACGGGTGCGGAAGAGACCTCGTTCTTGAGGAGGACATTAAGCACGGTCTTCCTATTGCTAGGCACCTCGACGTAAACTGGATTGTCGTTCATTACGTCTTTAACTATCATGCCAATCTCCTCAACTACCTTTTTGATTGATCCCAATCCTAAAGGTCATTTCAATCTCCATATCGTACTAAGCATACGTTTAAAAACTTGACGCTAACCATCAGAAAGAAATTTAGTTTAACTTGAAACTTGCTCACTAAGGCTAGGGCTCGCATTTAAAAATTTAGGTACTCTACGCTTGAATCGCACAAATCGATCCTATAACCTGAATATCCTAGCACGTGATCCTAAATTCTGGTCCACTCGCTAACCACGCTTGTGGTAGATTAAACTTTCTCGTTCCTCGAGAGAGTCGACTTTCGCGTGCTGACCTCATTGTAATCTTATGTTTTAATCAATAAGGTGATGCTGCGCAGATCAGTTTCGGAGAACTACTAATGTTTATGTACGGCTGAAGCGATTGAAGTTTTCAATTAATTCTGAGGAGGGCCAACCCAATGCCAGGAAAACTTTAAATTTTTAAGGCAAGCAGTAAACAAAGGTCGTAGGATTTTGCCACAAGATGCAGTTTTCCCGCCAAACGTCAGCAGCAGTCAGGTTATGGCACTACTCAAGAGCGTAAAGGATGAGGGAGGAAAAGTTGATGCCGCAAAACTTGCAGACGATTTCGGCTTTGACTTAAAATCCATGCTTCCGATACTCAACGTGGCGGAGATGCTTGGCCTAATCACCGTAGATGGCGGGGATATTAACCTAACAAGCTTAGGCTCTCGCATAATAAAAGAGGGAACTTCAGGATTTAAGCTCCTAAAAGACAACATAAGCAGGTTCGAGCCATTTAAAACTGCGTTGGAGTTGAGTAAGAAGTCTTCATACGTTACCTCAAGGGAAATCTCTGAGGCGTTAAAAGAAAAAGGAATTGTCTTCTGCGAGGATGAAGAGGAGAACGAAAACATGGTAGAGGCGGTGCTGGTCCACTGGGCGATTTACGCTAATATGCTAAAATATAACGGAAAAACTGCTGTGTTTTCAAAGGCAAGCGATTAAATGCTTCTTAGGTGTTCCAGAACATATGTGTGCGATTAAAATCGACTTCCGCCTTCATAACGGAAGCTACAAGCTCTTTTGGCGGCCACCCGAGCTTTGGAAACTGGTTAAGTATCCTGAGAGCAACATCTGGACCGATGCCCTTGCCCGCTAGCACATAGGCAGCCAATCTCCCTCTCCTTGATATTATGTTGCTAGACCGCATTAACTCATTTGCCAAGCTTTTCTCCTCTGGCGAAAGCTTTCTACCACTCCTAACTTTTTTTATAAGCCCTTCAGTTTTTGCATGAGGGCCAACACACCCTACCATAATAGAGTCGCATCTTGGGCAAGTTATCTTTTCTGGAAGATCCCGCACCTTATAGATGTTTTCCCAGCCACAGCTAAGGCAGACGAGCTTTAAATCTGTATCTAGCAGGCGATTATTTACGGCATCTATTATCGTAGCCAGGTCATTACTGTGCCTTTCAGCAAAGAATATGTTCCGCACTTCATCAGAAAACTTAACGGGAATCTTTCCTTGTCTTGCATCTGAAACAACCTCCATGAAACCCTCTAGATCGGTGTCATCCGAGTTTATCTCGGATATCGTTTCTCTCTCGACCCACGTACCACTCCAGGCCTCTGCTATCTTCCTTAGAAGGGCCTGTCCAGGGGATACCTTACTATCGATAAAGCCTAACCTCAAGCAAACCCTGAGGAGGCGGCTCAAGTAAAGAGGGGAAGCTAGAAGACCGTTTAAGTAAAGAGTCTCCAACTCATCCCTGCTCTTCTTGAAGAAACCTTGCAGTAGCTGTTCGCTTACAGGTAGGCCTGTTTCAAAAACGACCTTGTACTGGTCTCTAGAAAAGCTAGCTGGTACACCGTTTTCTTCCAGATATCTTGAAAGAGCTATTCCAAGCGCCATGTTTATCTTTGTCCCAAACGGAGAGGAGAGGATAAGGCCAAACCTTTCTCCCAAAACGGAAGTGGAGAAAACCAGGGCCAGACCTGGAACTGGCGTCTCTTTTAGCCTATTTAGGGCCTCAGCAATGGATGAGGCATCAGTCAACGCCTTTAGGTCAGGGCCAAAGCTGTCTATGGTGGCAACCTCGCGCGTAATCTCGGCATCAACAGGTATCAGTTCCCCTTTCCAAGATGGAATGACCCCCATTGAGGGCGAGGGCGAAAGCCATACTTCCATCCTATCATAATCAACGGCGTCAACTCTCCAATCCCTTCCAGCAAGCCTTACTAATGAACCGACTTGGCAATGCGCAATCACAAATTCTCTGTCAAATTTGCCAAGCTCTCTTTTGTCACCAGATTGAAGTGCCCTGTACTCGAAACCACTAGGTATCATCGAAACGTGTAAAGCATAATATTTCCTGGTCAGAAGGGTTTTTCTCGCCTTTCCATTATCATACTTCAGGGCCCTCAGGTATTTAAGGGTACCAAATACTTGCTCCAAGTCCTCGTCAGTGGCCCTGAAATACCACGAATGAGAGAATACTCTCTTGACATCTTCAACCTTTATCGAATTCATGTCGAGCAAAAGGCCAACTATCTCGTGAGCAAGCACATCGAGTCCCATCGGAGACGGAGCAAATCTTTCTGTGAGACCTCTAAGTGCTCTGCTCGATATGACCATGCTTTCAAGGTAATCTAAGATATCATCACTAATTATGTAGCCTCTTGCTACCCCCATCTCTCTGTGTCCCGCTCTTCCTATCCTTTGAAGAAGCGTTTCAACCCTCCTAGGAGAGCGATATTGTATTACTGTATCAATCCTCCCTATGTCCATGCCAAGCTCGAGGGACGAAGTACATACCAGCGCTTTTTTATAGCCAATCTTGAACTGGCGTTCAAGTTCTTCCCTTATTTCTTTTGACAATGAACCATGATGGACATCAACATCAACGGTCTCACTCAACCTCCTTCCCAACCATTCAGCAGTTTCTCTGGTGTTAGTAAATATCAGCACTGATGATGATTTGCTTATTATAGAAGATAGCTCATTGATCTCAGATTCCTTAGGTATTAGCTTTACAATGAGCTCCGTTGGCCTAACGGATTTTAGCTCTAACATTTTATAGGGCCTTTTGCCGAAAGCCAGATGAGCTATCGAAAGTGGATCGGATGTAAAAGCCGAAAGAGCTACTCTCTGGAACTCGCCAGCTTTCTCGCAAAGCCTTTCAAGGGCATATGACAAAGCTATGCCCCTCTTGTTGTTGGTAACTTCTTGGCACTCATCAATGACAACCGCCCTAACGTTCTTGAGGAAACTTAGCAGAGAAGGACTTATTAAAAGACCCTCAAGCGATTCAGGAGTTGTTATCAAAACCTTCGGGGGATTTTTGCTTACCTTACTTTTTTCCCACGCGGTAGTGTCACCGTGCCTGAGCGCTACGGTTAATCCAAGGGCTTTACCAAGTCTGGTAAGCCTAAGCATTATGTCCCGATTCAGAGATTTGAGCGGGGTTATGTAAATTAGCGTGCCAGAAACATCGTCTAGCAGTTTGTCCATAAGCGGAAACATTGCCGCCTCAGTTTTACCGCTACCAGTGGGGGCTATTACCAACACGTTTTGCCCCGAACTTATCACGGGAACCGCAAGCTGCTGCACCGCGTTTTTATCGCTATATCCCAGTTTTTTCAGCGCGGCTACAGTTTTTTCAGATAAAAAATCGGCCAACATCTTTCTAGTGCTTTCCTCTCTCGGAAAGTATGATGTACATGAAGGCAACGGCGACTACTACAAAGGAGAGGTAGTAACCCAACTTTATGATAAACGCGATTGACAACGCGATCCCTTTGCTACCATCGCTATTAAGTTTTAGGTTTAAATGCTGATCTATCAAGCTTTACCATCCTACGGGCAGCGTTTGGAATGGAACTCTTAAACCAAACGGTGTGATCCCTATGATCTATTAGGACAAGGTTCTCATTCCAAAGGTTCTCTCTTATTTTGTCAGCCTCGGCAAAGTTCTTGTTCTTGCGCAAAAGAAAACGCTGATCAACTAGTTCGCGGTGACGTTCGTCTAGCTCAGGTAAAACAAAACCCAGCAACTCAGCTGCGTATTCATAACCCTTCCTGACAACTTCGGCATGCTCCTTAGTAAGCCCATCTCTTTCTGAAGATATCCTCGCAACATATGAGGTCCACGAGTTCAAGTCGTTTATTGCTGCAGGTGTATTTAAATCATCAGAAAGATGGGTAAGTAGCTTTTGTTCAAGTTGTCTTTCCTTTTCGCTTAGCTCCGCGTTAAACGGTTCACCAAGACCAGGGGTAGGGCACAGGGCTTCGGCGTAAGTAGCCTCTATCTGAAGCCAGTTATTTGCCGCTGCTTCCATGAGCTCCTCGGAGTAGGTAAGGGGGGCACGATATGGTGCGGAGAGCAGGAAAAGCCTCACGGAGTTCGGCCCCCAGCGGGCAACGGCATCAGCAATCGTGATGAAATTCTTTAAGGACTTCGACATCTTTTCGCCACTTATGTTTAGAAGCCCAACGTGCATCCATGACAAGGCGAAAGTCTTTCCTGTCGCAGCTTCGCTTTGGGCTATTTCATTCTCATGATGAGGAAATATGAGATCTTCTCCACCACCATGTATGTCTATTTCGTCGAGGTGCTTCATTGACATAGCCGAACACTCTATGTGCCATCCAGGTCTTCCATTTCCCCACGGAGATCTCCAGTATGGTTCCACCGGATCTCCCTTGTAAAACTTCCATAGGCTGAAGTCCAATGGGTCTTCCTTTTCGGGATCTGGCTCGATTCTCGCCCCTTTTTTTAAGTTCTCCACAGACTGATGCGAAAGCTTCCCGTATCCTTGAAATCTTTGAACCCTGAAGTAGACGCCATTTGAAGTAATGTAGGCGTAGCCTTTTTGTTCTATTCTCGAGATAAGTTCCTCGATTTCTTTTATGTGCTCCGTGGCGCGAGGATATACATCTGCGTCCAGAACGTTAAGCTTGTGTATATCTTCGAAGTAAAGCGAAATGTACTTGTCGGCTACGTCCTTTGGCAACGTTCCAAGTTCACGAGCTTTACTTATAATGCGATCATCTACATCGGTAAAGTTTTGCACGTACTTAACGGAATAGCCGTTTTTGACCAAAACACGCCTAAGCACGTCAAAAACCACGAAAACCCTTGCGTGGCCAAGGTGAGGCCTGTCATAAACGGTTAGTCCGCACACATATATTCCGACTTTTCCTCTCTTATTTGGAACTGGTATTTTTTCTTTTTTCATGGTATCGAAAATTTGAACCTCCATTCGCTTTCACTCAATAACGAACGCGTGCTTTTAACGTTGTAGGACTTAAGAGAAAAATCTTCTTCAATTCTACTCCTGAAGTCGTTTCTGCTATGTACGCAGAAAATTCATGTAGCGGGCTTTGAAGTATCCGACTTCCTGCTTTTTTTCGGCCTTTGAGCTTCTGAATTAGTTTGGCTTTCTGTTGGCTTTTCGGCGGGAACAGAACTCTTCTGTTCTTCCTGAGAACCCTCATGAGTTTTTTGAGCTTCCTGTAATGAAGATTGCGCCTCAGTTTGCTGCGCTGGTTGTTGCGCTGGTTGTTGCGCTGGTTGTTGCGCTGGTTGTGGGGGTTTGAACATGTACGTGTCGATAAAGTGGACAACATATATCTTTGGGAAGTACTTGTTAATGTCTCTGGCTGCAGCAGCCTTATAATAGGGGGCGTTTTCCATTAAATTTGCGGCTTCTGGTAGTTGCACAGTACACGAACTGTTTTCCAGAACCACTACTATGTCGTCTCTCTTAAGACCTGGGAACCTTCTATGAACAAGCGCTTTTATCTTGTCTTCGTCCTTTTCAAGTTTTTCCCTCACAATAAACTCGTAGACAAGGGTTTTACCCGCTCTCGGGTCGTTAAAGTCTATTAGAACTCTTCCTCCCCCTACGCTCAAAACTGTTCCCACTTCTCCCTTAACTTCCACCAAAGAGCCAACCTTCGGAATTTCGCCTTTTTCGAATGCCCTTAAGGAGTAATGCCTTTCCTTTCTGGGGTCCCTAGGACCGTATGCCTTATCGTAAGGCACCTCTACCCTCATTTCTTTGCCAAGCTCAGCATTTTTGAGTGCCTCCTCGAATCCCTTAGTTGTCCAGCCTTGCCCTAAGATTATCAGACGCGAGCCGTAAATATCTCCCTCTCTATAAATTCCTGCCGACTTAGCTACATCTTCCAGCGTGGTCTCGAATACCTTTCCATCGTCCTTGTTCTTCGTGGTATAGTCCACATATATGAAAGATCCGTCTTCAAATGGCAATGCATATGTTATAAGACGCTTGCCTTTATTCTCTTCGTTTTTATGATCGAAAAGCTGAATTGCTTATGGAGGTCAAAACAGAGAATTGAAGTACGATGATGAAGATTTATTGCTGCTAACTCCAGGCCCAGTAGAGCTACATCCTCGGGTCCTTAAAGCTCTTTCAAGCCCGGTCAGATATCACAGGGAGAAGAGCTTCTTAGATGATCTGATGTTCGTCACGCAATCAGTTTCAAAGCTTGAGGGCACTGATAACCTCACTGTACCAATAACGGGATCGGGAACGGCGGCCATGGATGCAGCGGTCTCTTCCATGGTAAGGCGTAGCTCGAAAGTGCTCAGCTTTATCAATGGGGTTTTCTCTGAGAGATTATACAACATATCCAGGTATTACTCTGATAGCGTAACACCATACTATAAGGAGTGGGGAAAAGCCATAACGAGAGAAGATGTAAGAAGTGCCCTTGAAGATAAAGAGTACGACTTTGTCACAATAGTTCACAACGAGACGTCAACCGGTGTGCTGAACCCCATGGATGAGATAATGGAGGAAATAAACAAGAGAGGTTTGATATCAATAGTAGATGGTGTTACATCGGTGGGCGGTGATAGAGTTGAAGTCGATAAGTGGGGCATCGACGCCATGATAACGGCATCGCAAAAATGCTTGGGAGGGCCGCCCGGCATGTCATTCGTTACACTTAGTGATAGGGCATTATCGCTTATAAAGAAGATAGATAGAGGACAAAGCTACTACGTCGATGTAAGAAACTACATAAAAGACGGTAAGATCGATATACCGTTTACTACCGCAACTCCCCTTGTTATCGCCTTAAAAGAGGCAATAAACATGATCTACGAGGAAGGATTAGATAGAAGGATAAGTAGGCATAGGCTCATGGGTAAAGCGGTCAGATCTGGGGCCCAAGCAATGGGTCTTGAGCTATTGGCGGAGAGGGGATACGAATCAAATACCGTAACAGCGATCAAAATTCCAGAAAAGGCAGATCAAGTAGTATCACAAGGAAAGAGGTATGGAGTGCTTTTCGCGGGAGGGCAGGGCAAGCTCGCAGGAAAGATCTTGAGGATAGGTCACATGAACATCATCGGCGAAAGAGAGGTTCTTACCGGCATTTCTGTGCTTGATGCTGTTTTAACCGAACTCGGAATAGAGCACAGTGCTGGAAGCGGGACTCTAGCCGCTCAGCAAGAATTCTCCATGCTCGCTAGCGAGTAATTATTTTTGAGGAAGTTAATAGCTATATTGCGAATCCTTCTTAAGGAAACGATATTTTTGCTGAGTTCATCTGAGAGTTGTTCGAAATCCCTGGGATTTATTAAGGGTCCGATTACCACTTTTCCCGTGTTTGATCTGTAGGTCTCGCTGCTCCAAAGCCCTCCATTGAAATTTATCTTCCCAGCTCTCGCGCAATCTTCTATTTTCTTTTGGCATTTCACGAAAGTTTCTTTTATTTCATCCTTGTTAAAGTAACTTAATTCGTAAACCAGCTGTGGCGATGCACCGCAAAGCACCGCGAGTACAAGAAAATATGCCACCCTTCTCTCTAAGCTTGCTCTTTGATCACTTCCTGTGCCCAGCATGATTTCGATGCACCTTGAGCTTTGCTCCCTCCTTACATCCCTCTATTATGTGTCTAAGAGAACTGGCTCCCATCTCCTCTACTACAGTTCCAGTAACAACGATATCTGCTCCTGAAGAAACTACGGCCTTTGCATCTTCGCTCTTCCTTATTCCTCCACCTACTATAAGGAGGGCGTCGGCTGGAAGCGCGCCCCTAACATATGATATGGTTGTGGCTGGGAGGGGAGCTGGAACACCTGAGCCTCCTTCTAAATATATGGCGTGCATACCCATTAACGAAGCTGCCAAAGCGTAGGCTGCCGCGGCCTTGTAATTGTCTGGCTCTATTTCCTGTACCATGCCCATGACAGATACCATGCTATTTTTTCCAAAAACTATGTATCCCACAGGTATAGACTCAATACCGATCCTCCTTATGAGTCCTGCTGCCTGAGCCTGTGCCCCTATCAAGAAGTAAGTGCTCTGCGAGTTCAACAGTGAGAGGAAAAATATGGCATCCGCATTTTTTGCTATACCAAAAATGCCTCCTGGAAACAGAACAACGGGCTTGTCAGATATCCCTTTTATGGTGGATACAATTCCTTCCACATCTGGTGGGTAAATGCCGGTACTGCCTCCTACAAGGAAACCATCGCTTCCCGCGGCTTCAACTTCCCTTATGGTTTTCTCCAATGAGGCAGAGGTTTTTTCTGGATCTATTAACGTGAAGTGAAAGAAGCCCTTTTCCAGTACCTTCTCCCTTATGTATTTTTCAATCTTCGCAGCGCTCATTGTTTCTCACGCTAAGCCAGCAACTATGTCGACCAACTTGTTATAAGCATCAATTGCTTGCTGGTTCTTGTTTACTACGACCTTTTGAGTGAATCCACATACGCCACACTTCAAGGTGTACTCTTTTTCTCCGCTTTCAGACGTAGAAGTCAACGTTGCCACAAGGCTCTCGCTATCGCACTTAGGACATCTGAATACCTTTGGTATTCCCTTCTTCACCTTTACTGGCGTAATCTTCCTTCTTCTTCTCCTTCCCATTTGCGTATTAACTTGCCTGAGATATTTAACGGTTTAGCGAGCTTAACAGAATAGGTAATGACCTATCACTTGCTGGCCATGTTAAGCTCGCGTTTGAGACGCTGTCCGCTCTTCGCGCTGCAGGTTTTACAGCGAGATTGAGAGGAAACTCGAGTAGATCATGTCCTTGGCGAACTTGCTCAAAGGACATGTTAGTAAAGAGTAACAGTTGCCACCCCACTCCAGACCAGGCTCCTTAAATACGTAATGATCCCCTGCCCACACGAGCCCACTGCTTTCCCTTCTTTTTACTTCACACTCCACCATCATGCCCTGGTCGCCCAAATCCATCAGTAAAACCATGGAGCTCAGACCCTGGGGATCCACAGGCTCACCAAGTATTTCACCAGCGACTTGGGCGGCACTTGATAAAGCCAAGAAATGGACAGGAGCTCCTGCAGCGGGCAATCCCAAAAAAGGCATCGAGTGCTCACCGGGTAAGAACACGTCATCATACTTTGGGCTTCTAGCGTCTGACGGATCCGCTGCGGTCCACTCACCAACAGCTGTATTAACAGTAAGACCAGACCCATGAAAAGCAGAAGGAACGCGTATTGGAGGTATGACCAAAAGCATGTCGTAAGATACTTCTTCCTCTTTTAAGACAACTTTTTTCGTGTTTTTGTCAACCCCTTGGGGGTTGAGGCCTCCTATGTAGTTTATGCCACGACTGTAAAATCTCTCCTCAACATAACTCGAGACCTCCTTTCCCAGGGGCTCAACTGGTTTCTTAAATGGGTGAATGAGCGTTATTTCAACTTTCTGCCTTATACCCCTCATCCTCAATGCCACATCAATCCTGCTTACAAGCTCAAAGGGGTACATGCCGCACCTGTGAGTTACTTCTGGGGCAAAAACCACGAGCTTTCCACTACCAAAAGAAGAAAGCGCCTCCCTCATTTTCAAGGCACCTTCTAAAGTATAGTTATGTAAACCAGCCGATAAGCCGTAATTTGAGAAGTCATACTCAGAACCAAGACTTGCGATCAAATAATCATAACTTATCTCCCCTGAGTCCGTCGTCACTTTTCTACTCTCTGGAATTACCTTCGTTACTTTTGCCTTTACAACCCTGACGCCCCTTTGGGATAACTTGGAGAGAGGTAAGTATATCTGAGACGGCTCCATACCTCCAAAGGCAACATCACTAAGATAAGGCGGCCAGTAAAAATAGTCTGAATCGCTCACGAGAGTTATTTCCGCTTTTTTCCTGAGACGTTCCGACAATCTCTTGGCTGCAACCAAACCGCCCACTCCCCCTCCTGCAATGAGCACTTTTTTAGCGGTCATATGAAGTGAGGAATCAAGAGTGATACGCTTTTCGCTTTTCGTAGAAGAGTCCATTTTGCCTTAGGGTCTCTTTTGTAAATCGGCTTACTCGCTATTAGCTACACATTGTGGGAAGGCAACATGAAAGATCCGCTGCATCGTCACGGAAAAACCAAGCTAGCTCTCTCAACTTGTGAGGTAATTTGAGTGTAGGAGTGGAAAAGTGCTCTTCTTAAAAAGTGCGATAGAGTTAAGTATGATAACGTGATTTACACAGATTGTCTGAACCGGCCACGCAACAACTTATGGATAACTCATTCGGAAAAACGGTCTTACTTGTTTTGAAAGGCGGGAAAACCATAAGGGGACTTCTCAAAAATTACGATATTTATCTCAACGTTGTACTTGAAAACGCGGAGGAAGTATCCCGCGACGGAAAAAGCAGAGAGTTGGGAACCATTGTAGTCAGGGGCGATAACATCGTAATAGTATCTCCTGTAGCATCTCAATAGGGCGCTCAGCTTTCATTACCGCCAAACTATGATTGACCGGCAGGTCCCTTTTCCGAGTTTTGTTGTTTTTGACCCTCTTTTTCGAGCTCTTTGTTTATCCTTTCCAGTTCAGACCTTAGAAAATCCCTATAAATTTCCTTGATCCGCCTTAGCCTGTTTTCGGGCCCAATCTTTTGCTTGATCTGGTTTACACCTGATGTTATGCTATCGATCACCTCTGAGGTGACAAACAGGTTTGTGTCGGCTATTTTAGCAGCAAGTTCCTCTATGGCAGCAATCCTATCAGTTAGCACAGCCTGATACCTGTAGTAATCAACTAGCTTCGCCTTGCCCTTCTCAGTTATGCTGTATTTTCCTTCCTTTTCTTCCACGTAACCCTCTTCTAAAAGTCTTCCCAACATCGGATATATGAGTCCCGGTGAGGGTCTCCAACGAAGGTGAGGGTCAGACCCCGCAGCGTCTATAATCTCTTTTCCGGTCATAGGACCCTTTGTTAGCAAGTACAATACGTAGTAACGAGTGAATCCTCTGGGTACCGCATCCTTGACTTCGGTCATATGGTTTATAACCACGAGCATATTTAAGCGAATCGCTAGCGATATATTTACTTTCATCGGAAAGGTAAAAGCAGACGAGAACCTAATTCGAAACGTTCGATTATGAACTCCCTGGACGATCTTGAGCGTCAGCTTGACAGGCTGAACTTCGCAACAAAAAAGCTCAATTCTTGGAAATCTCTTGATCAGAGAGCGGATCTTGCTGATCTTTACCTGTGCTTGAGTTCTTTTATGGCACAACCAACTCGCGAGTCTCAGCAACGCTGCATACAAGAAATCAATAGACTTGTGAGACGCTTTCCAAATGGTAACTATGAAGTCGGTAAGAAGCTCGTCGCGTTGGGCATGATTATGATAGCAGCTCCAGAACCCATGAGTACGTTAATAGGAATTGCCCTGGTTGCGGCTGGTAAAAAAATGCAAAACCGCTCGTCTATCTTATAACTTTTGTGTGGCGAGCAAGCCTTTCTGCTTCTTCAAAGCTTAGGCCTTTGCTGAGTATGGTGTACCTTTTGGTGATTTTATTTGCTATGGTCAGGGCTCTTATAACGTCTAAATCGGAGACCCCAAGCCCCTTAGCATCAACGGGTGCTCCGACGACTTGAATAGACTCCCTCACATATTCCCAATCAATACCATGGAGCTTGGCCATCATTATAGTTCCGACCCCACACATCTCTCCGTGAAGGGCAACGCCTGGACGCAGGAGCTGAAGAGCGTGGGCAAACAAGTGTTCAGAGCCACTTGCAGGTCTGCTTGACCCAGCTATTGCCATCGCAATGCCTGAACTCACCAAGGCCTCTGCTAAAACTCTAAGCCCATACTCAGTTCCTTTAGCTATTTCCTTTGAAGCCCTTAACACGTGTTCCGCGGATAGCTCTGCAAGTGCTGCGGAGTAATCTCCGTATTCCTCAATTCCCATTTCGCTGGCAAGCTTCCAGTCAAGTACTGCGGTTTTCTTGGCTACGGTATCTCCGAAGCCTGCCGCTGCAAAGCGGTGGGGAGAAGAGAGAGCCACGCCAAGATCTACGAAAACTGCCCTAGGAACTCTAGCCGCGATGGATGCAGGTCCGCTGTTTGATCTGAGAGATACGCGAGGAGATGCTATTCCATCATGCGAAAGCGAGGTTGGTATTGATACGTTCGGTATCTCAAGCCTAGTTGAGAGGAGCTTACCAGTATCTATTACCGAACCACCACCTATTGACACTACTAATGAAAAATTGTCCGGCCGAAGCCCGTCTGCTCTTTCTATTGTCTCAGCCAGCGAGGGGGGGCTGCTTATGGTAACTTCGTCTGCGTCTAAACCACTCATGATCCCAAGGAAATTTAGATATGAATTTTTCCCGTGAACGAAAAGGACCTTGCCGTTGGACGAAATCCTGGATATGTAGCTTCTTGCAGCTTCGCATAATCCAGGGCCTATGGCAACCCTCTCAGGAAGAAGGACATCATGTATGCCCCTAGAACTCTCTCCATGCAAGCTTGATGCATCTACTTCTTACCCCAAGTTATAAGTTTCGCTAGAAATCATGGGTCAGTAAACCCTTATGGTATCCATTACCTCGAGCCCAAACGAGTTTACGTGGAAGCGGAACCTCAAGTAGGATGCCAGCTCATCTATCTTTTTAGGTTCGCCATGGTTAACAATTATGGTCTTGGGCCGCATCCTAAGCCTCTCAACAAACTGCACTAGTTCCCTTCTGTCGGAGTGCCCTGATAGTCCCTCTATGGGGATGACCTTCATGAGGACCTTAAATGTCCTTTCCTGCCCTACCTCATCTTCGAGCTGTATTTCGGTAGCTCCCTTGGCTATTTTTCTGCCAAGCGTGCCCTCTGCTTGGTAGCTCGTGAATATTATGGCATTTTTCTCATCCTCAACCATGTACCTTAGGTAGTCCAGCGCCGGTCCTCCAGTTAGCATACCCGCTGGCGCCATTATTATGCAAGGCTCCCCTTTTACGAGTTTTTGCCTGTCCTCTATCCTCAAGTGCATGTCGAAGTTTTCATGCATGAAGGGATTTTCGTCGTAGTAAATGGAATCTCTCAGAGCTCTGCTGAGCATTTCGGGATGCGCCATGTGGAGCGCCGTGGTCTCGTAAAGCAGCCCCTCCATGTGAACCTTGGTTTTGGGAAGAGCACCACTATTGAAAGATTGTGCGAGTATTATCATTAATTCCTGTGCTCTTCCAACGGAAAGCACGGGGATAAGAACCCTTCCTCCGTGCTCAAGGGTGACCTTAACCGCTTCGATGAATTGCCTCTCGGCTTCTTCCCTAGGTACCATTATGTCGTTTTTTGCCCCGTAAGTGCTTTCAATAATTAGCGTCTCAACGCGGGGAAAATCGGTTTCAGCTCTCTGAAGTAACCTTGTATCGGCGTACTTGAAGTCACCTGTGTAAACTATGTTGTGCTCACCCTCTCCTATGTGAAGATGGGTTATGGCCGACCCCAGTATATGACCTGCGTTGTAAAGCGTGGCCTTTACGTCGGGTGATATGTCCACTACCTCGCCGTACTCGAGCGGTATCGTGTGAAGAAGAGCCTTCTTGTAGTCGTTCACGCCGTAAGGTGGTTTCTCACCACCTTTTTCGGTTATGTCCATATAATCGCTTTGCAGCAAAGCCATGAGCTCCATCGTTGGCCTGGTCATGTAGACAGGACCCCGATAACCATACTTAAACAAGTACGGAAGGAATCCTACGTGGTCTAGATGGGCGTGGCTTATTATCACCGCGTCAAGCTCGTCTAGGCTGAAATCTACTGCGTCAAGCCTTGGAAACTCGTCCAACCTGTTGACCGCTCCTGGCTTAACTCCACAGTCAAGAAGGACCTTACTGGAAGCCGTTTCTACCAGTATCGAGCTTCTCCCTACTTCCTGAAATCCTCCCAACGCCTTTATGGTGACGTAGTTATTCTTGTAAATGAGGGGCCTGTGTATGCTCTGGCCTACCTCCCTTAAGAAGTCTTTCCTATATTCTCCTTCATTGTTCATTAACGACAGGATTCCCCTCAAAGTAGCAGATTTTATCGGAGGTGCTCTTATCAAAAGGGGTCTCCAGCCGGTCTTTTGAGCTATCTCTTTAAGTAGTGGACCATTAGGTCCACCAAAGGGACCATATTTCCTCGCCACTATGATGACCTCTCCCTCATCTTCGTGGAATATTATGTTCTCTAACCCTATGTCATCGTTTAGCGCCTCCCTTATCACTTTTTCAGCGTCCTCCCGGGGCATTAGCTGTGAGGGATCGGTTCTAACTATTATCCTGGTTTTTATCTGTTTAGCCATGCTGCGCACTATGCTTTCATCGGCGAGAAGAACCTGTGGTTTTTCGCAGTAAAGGGCTATATTTGGTCCCTCAAACTCGACCTTTGTGAGCCTGGCTTCTGCGGGGACGCTTCTAAAGATAACCTCCCTTATCTGCTTCAGCCTTGCTTCTAGGTCATAATCGGCCAAAAAAGTTCACCAAGTACCTCATAGTTTTTTAGCTCCCTCTTTGGTTATGGCAACAACGTCTACGCCTTCCCCCGTAGCTGTATCCCATTCCGTAGCAGCCACTATAGCCTTCCTTACGATTGGCAAGGCGTCCTCGACCCTCATCGAAAGGAAATCATGACCCTGAAGCTCTCCTAGAGCGACGGGAGAGCCAGAGCCGGTGGCTATCAACTTTTCTTCTGTCATGGCACCGAAGAAGTCCACGGCAAACATTGATGGACCGTTATCATCGTACCCTCCAATTATGAGCTGTATTGGGTAATGCGCAAACCTGTATTGACCTCCCATGTTCTGGGCCGCAAGGGATGCAAGCGCCCTCACGGACATCCTTCTGCCATAAGTCATCTCAAATAGGTTAGCCTCTCCTTTCAGCTGATCTAAAAGTATCTGGGCCTCTGCTACGGTACCAGCCATTGTAACTGCTATGTAGTTCTTTATGATAGATATCTTGTCGGTTCTCTTGTGGCTTATGAAGTAACCTGAAACAGCCCTTTTGTCCGCTGCGAGTATTACACCATCGGAGCAGAGCGCGCCGACCGTCGTAGTGCCCTTAAATACTTTGGTTGTTTGCAAGCTAGAACACAATTTTATTATTTTTTTGCTTTTAACGTTATCGGAACCCGGTCAACGGAAGCGGACCTCTTAAATCTGTATTTCTTTGTAGATTATGCAGGAAAGAAAAGTTGTGCTGATGCCGGCCGCATCCGCGAAGGTGGGCTACACTTTCAAGAGGTGGCTGGGGGAATCGGACTGCTGGGACTGCCCATTGCGTGACTTCTGTGGAGGAGATCTAAATCCTAAGGCAAACTACAGGGTTAAGAACGTGAGAGAGACCCTTAAGAAGTGTCCTAAAACGGGAGAGGAGCTAAGGGCAGTCGAGATAGAAAGGGCTCCGGTCGTTGCTATAGTGGATAAAAAAGGCCTCATAAGCGGTATGACCGTGACCTTTAGAAAAGTGCCTTGTAACGGCGTTTTCGATGAGTACTTCTTTTATTGCCAGAGACAGCTTGAGGACGGTGATCGCATAAGGGTTGAGGAAGTGTTGCGTTACGTAGTTATAAATGGGCATGAGTACGCCCTAATAAGAGGGACCCTGAAGCGATAGTATGAAGAAAACCTAGCAAGATCTAACATCGACCCATGTACTTGTTTTTGAACTCCTTTACCTTTCCAGCTATGGCATCTATGTCCCAAGAACTTATGTTAAACCTGGCGAGATCCACTTTCCACTCGCCGTTCTTGTTCCTCCAACGATAAAGCCTTATCTGTTTAGACCCGTTTCCTGTTTCCACAGCGAGTATTGCTTCCCAGAAGTTTTGACTCTTCAATATCGTGTAGCCGTCCAGCACCTTGTAAAAATCTCCCACGGGGAAGCTGCTTCCCTCCTTAATTGGCGCCTGGCCACTTGAAGAACCTTCTTTTTCGCTCATTTCTAGTGAAGGAATGCCTGCAAATTTAAGTCTAGCCATTGGATGCAAAAATTTATAATTGACAGCATCTTAAACTTATATGGAAGAGGAAATTTTTCCCATAATTGCGAAAAAAAACGCTTCGGGAGAAGTCGAAGTATGGTATACAGATGGAGAAAAGCGCTATAAAGCTCTGGCCACACGAATAGAAAAGATCCCACTGTTCAGATGGTGCAAGGCCACCTTGAAGCCGATATACAATTACGGTCCTGATCAAACAGCACAATTCACAATAGAAGATATCCAGAGTTCCGATAGGAAAGAGAAGCCCGGTATCAAGTGGCTTCTAATAGATATGATATCTTGGCCGCGCTTCAAGGTTTACAACTCTACTAAGATGGCGTTTGCTGAGGACGTCGATGGGGATTCTCTCTTCAGGGCAATCAGTTATTACGATCCGGATATACTGGGGATAACTACGAGGAGTAGGAGAGGACTTGACTCTTTAGCCCTTGACCACGCCAAGGAACTCAGGGCGTTGGGTAGGGATGGCAAAGGAACTATTATGAAGGGATGGGGTATACCTAAGCTTGATGGAAGGATCGCCTTCGATCCGCTTGAGCTATCGCACCTAACGGGTTTTTATGATCCTCCAGACCCGGGGATGTTCCCAGATATAGTAGATGCCCTCGAGTTCTTAATGCAACTAACTTCTTCCTACTCTTTCCTTTTGACCTCTGGATTTAGCTCCTTGGCATCGCTACTACATAAGCGCAAGGACAACGAGAGTCCATACCTTGTTACTGGAATCCACAATGGACCTCTTTACGACTCGATAGTACTGCCAGATGAGCTGGCTTGGTTGTTTAGAGAAGCCAACTCCCGGATCAGGATGAGGATGCTATCCCAGATCGCTGAGGGGCTGCCAGCGGGAGTAGGAGAGGCGAGCGTGCAAGCGGTCTATAGGTGTGGCGGCAAGCTTGTATCCAGAAGTGAGGTCGGAGAAGTTGTCACAATTTACAAAAAAGCTTTGATTGGAAAAAAAGATAGGGAGTGGGCAGGCTTGAGTGAAGAGGGACTTTTTGTGGGATTTCAGACCACAAATCCAAGGTTCTCTCCCCTATCTAGGAAATATCAGGCGTCCTTCATACTTGAGACCCTGATGAGCGGCGCGAAGACCGCCAAGGAGACCCTACCTCCATCTTTGCCAGAAGCTTTGAGCCCATTCCACTTAGTTGTGGAAAGAGATACTAGAGTCGAAGACAACATCTTGAGAAGAAGAGGTGTTATCATGACCGACGGAAGCTTAATGCCACCTCTATGGGTAAGACCTGACCTGAGGGGCGTGGACCTCGAAAGCTACAAGAAAGAACTTATCTCCGTTCAGGCTCAGGTCCTCTCAATTTTCGAACAAACAAGGCTAGGGGATTTCGGTTCTTCTGAAGGTTAGTTTCGCTCGGCGGGTTCCGTGTGGGGTCTAGCGTTTTTTGAGTTCCTTTTCTGATATTATCGTGAGACCAGGTGGATTCTTTGAAACGTTGCCAACCCTTACACCTATGAGGGTTTTGACGTTCTTCTCAGAAGCTATGTCAACCAAGCGCTGTGTTATGACTCCGTCAAATACCACAGCGTAGACCTTATCCGGCTCAGAGTCCCCAAGCTTCTCCGCGAGGTCGCCAACTGGGACACGAGCTATAGTATTTAGGTCTGAGTCGAGAAAAACACCCTCTAGGGTTCCCCTTACGCTGTCCAAAACATCGAGGACTTTCTTGTCAACCGTTGGTTGGGATGTTACTTCCTCGGGGCGGACCTGCACAGGGGGTGCTGGCTGTTCCGCAGCCGTCTCCATTTGCTTCTCTTCGACTTTCTCGCTGACCTGTTCCGATTGTAGAGGTGGAGCCTGCTCTGTCTCGACCTCGACCGCGCGTTGCTCTAGGCCCTCGTGACTCTCAGCTCTGCTCCTTTCTTCGATGCGCTCACGAGTTTTTACGAATGGCTCCTTGGCATCGAGCGCCCTAGCTATCTCCTTGCCAGTCAACTCTTCTACTTCTTTTCCACTGGGCGCACGAGCCACGAAGTCTACGTCAACGCCAGCCTCTTCAAGCTCCCTGAGTATCATGTCGCCTCCGCGGTCACCATCGAGAAAAGCTATAAGCGTCCTCTCTTTGCCTAGGTCAATAACCTCCTTTGGAATGTTGCCGCCGGTGGCGCCACCCAATGCCAAAGCGTTTTTGTAACCATGCTTCAGCAAGTTGACAACATCGGCCCTGCCTTCCACCAGTATGATTTCCTCAGATTTCTTCACGTCGGGACCAGCTGGCAGCTTCGACTGACCATATTCCTCTATGGATGAACCCTTGATGGAGTACATTAACTCCATAAGGGCCTCTTCGACACTACCTACGTTTTCCTGCTCCTTTTGTTTCTCTATTATTTCCTTGGTGCGCCTGAGTATTTCTTCTCTTTTTTGCTGGCGAAGGTCCTTGAACGATTTTAGCTCAATGTGCGCGTTATACGGCCCAACCTTGTCAACGCTCTCTATGATAGCTATTATGAAGGCCGTTTCTTCCTTGCTTAGGTTAGATGGAACGGTGATCTCGCCGATAGTTTTCTTCCCCTTTATCTCTGAGTTTATCTGTATCCTACCTATTTTGCCCTTTTCCTGGAGCTCCCGGAGATCGTACTCTTCCGTGAAGAGACCTTCGGTTTGCCCGAACAAGGCGCCCACTATGTCAGCCCGGTCAACTGGGCCGTCTACTTCCAGCGAGAAAAGCGCTTCATATTTTGCGCTCGCTAAACTCGCTCCTCCCAAAACGCTTCACCGCTCATCTGACGCCATAGGTGTCCCCGGCGCCCTGCTCTTGGCCCGCGCGGCCCTTCTTCGCCGTCCACTTCAAGTCCATTTCCATAAATTCAAGGGCCACTTTTTTGAAACCGTCAAACAGCTCTCTCAACTCCTCCTCTGTGAACGTATCTATTATGGCTGGGTCGCTAAGCCATTGGTTCCAGCCATTTACAGACTCCATTATTGCCAGATTGATAAGTCTCACATCAGAGTAAAGGGATAATCTATCCCCATAACTCATCTTTTTAACCATATCCATTTTTTTAATCAGCCTGTCTTCCCATGTGGACATTCCTTATCGCCTTAACGAATAAACTATATAATCTGTATTTAACCTTACCGGGGCAAGGGCAGAGAAATCCCTTACAAAAGAGTAGTCCAGATGATCCCTAAGTATTTACTTTAGCTGTACTCTGGCCACCTTCCGTTCCTACTCTCCTCGCCCTTTATCGTAACTCAACTTAGAACTTCAGGCTCAAGGGCTCTTTCAGTACTTTGCATGATGAGAGTTTTCCGATTCCCGGAGGTCTTATTCCATAGTGGTCCCGCTTCATTGCAAAAAAGAAACTCTGAAAGACCCAGAACATGCAGCGATCTTTTTTTCTTAATTTCTGGTATCCCAAAGCGCACTATTTCCAGATTTCATCTGCCTCTTTCCAGATCCTTGGGAATGACCAATAGCATCTGTTTCCCTTGTGTTTACGGTGCCTGGGAACGGCTGAAAGACGTAAGCACGTCAGAGGGTGAAGGCTAGTCTTGACCGATGGATTATTCCGCATCCTCAGGGCGAAAACATAAAGATACTATTACTGATTTAGTCACCGAGGTTTTCAAGCTGTAGTCCCCCCGGCCTACCCTGCGAACGCGTCTCAAGTTACGCAAGTAACGGCGCTCTTTAGACCAGTTAATCTAAGTGTTTTAACCCCGTGTGCGGCCTCAAGTCAAGAGAGCAAAGATTTGGTCAACGTATGTGTAAAATTCGAAGGATTTCTTGTCCCTAGGCCTATTCAGTAATATGTTCACCTCGCCAACAACGTGAGCAGGACGGGGCGAAAGAACAATTACCTTATCAGAAAGCTCGACGACCTCTTCGACGTTATGGCTAACCATAACGACGGAACGAATCGGGGATTGGGGATTGATCAAATAAGAGTAAACTTCGTTCCTAAGATGATCGGCAGTCAACGGATCGAGAGCGCTGAATGGCTCATCCATAAGAAGAACCTCAGGCTCGAGGGCTAGGGCACGAGCTATGGCAACTCTTTGCTTCATGCCGCCGCTGAGCTCTCCCGGATAGGCATTTTCGAAACCGCTTAAGCCAACGGCCGCGAGGGCCTTTAGGGCCTTCTCCGTTTTTTCCTTGGGCGAAAGTGACTCATTGGAATAGAGAGCGATTTCAACGTTCTCTAGCGCTGTCTTCCAGGGCAGCAAAGCATAGTTTTGAAACATCATTGAAATATTTTTGATTGGATGGGTTACCTCCATGTCGCGATAGAAAACATGTCCGCTTGTGGGACGAAGAAGGCCTGCTATTATCCTCAAAAGCGTGGACTTTCCAGATCCGGACGGGCCTATGATTGACACGAACTGGCCATCAGCTACCGAGAAACTGACTTCCTTAAGGACTTCTAGGATGCGCTTTTCCAGCTGAACGTTATAAGATATGGACTTCACTGCAATGAGAACCGCACTTACCTCAGCGCCCGAATCGCCCTGGGTGGCTTGCTCATACATTGTAGCTGAACCTTTTTGTCGTATAATTATAAGCCCACCGCCATAAGGTCAGGTTTATGCCCACGATGAGTAACGACATGGACGCAATCGAGAGGCCCAACAAAGGTAAATTTCCAGAGTAAGTAGCTATGTCAAGTAACTTACCTATTCCCTGGCCGACCTGCGTAAGCACCACGGAGCCAGTGCTCGAGGAAACGACAAAGTACTCCGCTACCATCAGTGTGTTCCAAGCACCACCTATGAAGGTTATAGAGCCAGTAACCAAAGACGGCATAACTGCTGGTATGTATATGTCCTTCCAACGCTTCAAGCCATGTATTCCGTAAAGATCTGCTGCCTCGAGTATAGGCTTAGGGATTGTACGCGCCGCTCCCAATACGTTGAAGAATATGTACCAGAAGCTTCCAAGAAAGATCACTATGCTCGCGACCAGCTCGCCCCTGTAGGGCAGTGACATCATAGCTACGACCATTGCCGGTAGAAGCACGGGACCGGGTATAGAGGATATTATTTGGGTAACAGTTGAAACGGGCTCGTAAAGTTTTTCTGAAAGCGCGGCCTTTATTGCCAAGGGAACACCTATTGCGAGCGAAACGGCATATACGCCCCACACGCGCGCAAAGGAATAAGCCAGGGATTCTATAACCTCCTTTTCTAGGCTGCCCAGGTAAATCCATAATGATGGATTGTACATCGGATGAAAAATAACGAGACCTAGATAGATAGCGTGAGCCAGTGCGATCAGAGTGAGTGCTGATACCACTGCTACCGCAACCTTGCCAATTAGTGTCGATCTAGTTCCCAGGCATTTGTTTACGACCCTTACCACTTTCGTAAAGGGTCTAAACGCCATCTCGACACTGCCGAGGTTGTAAAATATCTTAGCCCTTGCCTTTTCACCAATCCACCTGTAGCTCCTGTAGATCACATCTGAGCGCGTTACCCGAGCTTCCTCTGCCGTTTTGAATCTTTCTGACCAAAGTGCCCAAGGGCGGAGAAACAAGATACGTGTTAAGATCAATGCTATTAGCAAGAGCACTATAGCTTCTGAGTAAGCCAAATAATTCCCTTCAGCTGCGTAAGTAGCTATGGCTACGCCGATGCCATGGCTCACCGAGTACGTCGCATTACCCAGCGTTATTATTTCGCTCGATACCAAGAAGAATAGGCCAACATCCCAAGAAACGAGCGCATTATAAGCGAGCTTAGGCCACGACGCGGGAATGTAAAGATGTCTAAGCTTTCCCCATGAAGACATGCCTATGTCGTTCGCCATTTCTACGAACTCCTTAGGGATAGCCTTGACCGCTTCGTAAACGGCGAACGCCATGTTCCATGCCATGCTTGTAAATATCAGGAAAATGACGGCGAGCTCGATGCCAGGTTTACCCGGTAAAATCGCAATGATCGCAAATATCATGACGGGGAAGAAGCCCAATATGGGGACTGACTGTAGCACGTCGAGGGTAGGAAGCACTATCTTTTCAGCTGTCTTGTTTACCGCTGCCGCCACGCCGACGGCCCAGCTAAACAAAACCGAGAGCAGAAGCGCTGCTAGCATACGCCACCATGAGTATCCAATGTCCACAAGTATGGGAAATGCATATGCGAGGGCGCTCGTCATTAAAACGTGACATGATACACCTTTAGGCCTTTTGGAGGACTTTTTCATGTCTTTAACAGCGTCTACACGCACGCATGCGTCGGCCGCTTGAGCTTAGGTAGTAGTTCAGGCGCGTGATAGAGTCCCTAATTATGGTTTTCGTTTCAAGTGGGAATTGAGATAAGGCAAAGTCTAAGATCTTTTTCCTTGCTTCGCGACGAGGACCATCGCTATCCTTCCTGAGGTACGCATATATTGAGGAGCGAGGGATACCGAGCTGTGCTGATAAAGCCACACCACCCACGCGACTTAACAAGAAAGACAACAGTATTTTTGAAGCGGCAGGTGACGTCAAATCTGCTAGATCAAATGACCCCCACCCCTCTGCTTCGGATGGAAGCGTTCTAATTTTTTTCCTTTTTCCGTGCCTAGAGGGACTACTTGCCAACTCTGATCTCCATAGGAAAAACAGGGGTGGGGGTCAACATCGTTGAACCTCGAGCAATCCTGTATTCCCTGTGCACGCGACTTCCACGGGCAACAAGCTTGCCGCTTTCCCTTAGCCTGCTGAGATATGTTGAGACCACAGGTAAGGGAACGTCTTTATCGAGCCGTTCTCTAAGGAGTTGCCTAGCCTTCTTACTATCGAACCACTCACTCCCAAACAACTGTACGGCCTCATATAGCGCATCTATTAGAGTGCCCCTGGAGTCGGCCTCATCATAATCTACGTAGTCTTCCTGCCCCTCGCTAACGATGCTCATTATCCTATTAAGCTTCTGAGGATCGATCTTCCCACTCATTATGATGGTGAGCTTAGATCCACTGGCATCTTTTACCTCCACCTTGACCTGGGGCTTCACGGTCGGAATTTAACAGGTTAACTATACCTATACAGCTTGCGTTGAAAGTGATAATGTGTTAACGTGTTAACGGCTTGAGGTGATGGGTCACTTGGTCAAACAGTTAGTACATGGTTTTCCACGCGCTCCAGTCGAAATGGAGGGGTAATTTCGCCGCGGGGTCGGGCTAAACAGTTTAAAACTGTTTAAACTAGCAACCTGACGCACTTACGAACAAACGCTTACGTGAATGTGACTCGTAAGGTTGTTCTTCCCAGTGCTTTAAGCTGTAGGCTCGCAAATCAATCTTACAAATGTTAGTTCATCCCTGTGGGAGCTGAGAGTAACCAAGAGCTTAGCGTGAAGCAACCCGGGGAGCCTAATTAGCAAAGCACAAAGTAACCGCTTTAATTTGACTTCAAAATGCGCCTTTGTCCCTAAGCGCGACCACTACATGTTAGCGATAGACTGCCAGCTAAATCTAGCCCAGGCTCGTAATGCTTATATCGGCTAACTAAGCTAAAATTAGCGAGGTAGAGAAGCCAGGTTATCTCGCAGGGCTCATAACCCTGAGATCCGAGGTTCAAATCCTCGCCTCGCTACCACTTAACTGGCCTCAATAATTATAAAAGAAACGATAGATCTGTCTACGATTCTGGACACAATCTTGTGTGGATCCCGAGTGACCGAATTCTTTAATAACGGCAGAACTCCCGAACCGAAAGCTTGTCAATTTAAGCTATGAGGGAGTGCCCCCTGAAAGTGAGCAAATCAGTACGATATGAATAGTACTGAGTTACTCTAAAATGTGGAGAGCCCTGGCGAACGGCGCTTGGTTGATGAGGTAAATGCGGAGCTGAAGCAGCCCGAGCGCGATTTCATGTGTGTCCGGTGGCATGAATGGGCGCTAAAAGCCCTAGGTGAAGAAGAAGCGGATTTTCCTCCTTTGTGTTTCTTTCAGTAGCTCCCTCAAGCTACTATTTCATGTGAGAGACGCGCGAATTTCATGAGCGATTGGAACTCTTCTGCGGCCTCCTGGCTTCATCAAGTGCTTGAAGCCTGAAGAGGATGGCTGATATGCTCTCATGAGGAGTAGGTCCCGCTTTATCTGTGAGGTCGCTTTTCCCTGAGCGTAGACTCCACATATGTTGCAATAGTACCGGTCTTGGTTCACTTCCCTCATCTTTCTATGGCAAAACGGGCACAAGGGAACCTCATGCGAGGTTGTATCGGCCGCAATTAGCTTGAATCCCTGCGCGTTTATCACTTTAATGCCAGCCTCTGGCCTGACACCTCCCCATACCTGGATAAGGTCGTTTTTCCTCAGTTTTCTGGCGGCCCTGTTGAGATTTCCGCTCTGCCTGTAGAAGATCACCTGCCCCCAATTACCGTGTTTGTCCATCAGGTCCAATACCACATGCCCTCCCATTATTATATTGGGACCGGAAAGTACGTGAGCCTCCATGGATACGGTCGTGTAAGGGTAGGCTTCCCTAAAGCTATCGATCTTTACAATGTGTTCATCGGTGCCTTGATTTGTCCTGAATATCATGGAAAACGAGCTCGTATTTCTCAAAATCTTTGCGCTCGCCTTAAGCACAATTGGGTCTTCACCTCTTATACCATAGAGAACGGGATCTGGACCGTGGGGATATATCAACGGTTTGCCAGTCTCCCTATCGAAGTTCAAGAAGGTTATGGGAGCCGTCAGCGAATCCATCCAAAGCACATCATCGGTGTACTCGGGACGATCATAGCTTTGATCATCGCGGTACGCTATTAACTCGTAAGTGTAGTCTGACCATGCGTGGCTTACGGCCGCGATACAACCAATTAAACCGCGCATTTTCTTCTCCCTCTTTAGAAAGTACTTCGAAATAGGCCTCAGTCTGTTAAGCGCTGCTTGAAGCTCTGCCCTTGTTATTATGTCGGTTATAGCTTTCATCGCAAAGCGTTGTTCTTGGGGATCCCCCCATACGACCAAAAACGAGGGATTGGTCTTGCCTTCTTCGCGGGCGCCGGAAAGCACGAACTCCGCAGCCTCCTGTGCCTCTTCCTGCGACAAGCTGGCAAGCTTAATTGCTAGAGCTCCATTTCCGCGCGTTTTCCAGGGTATCTCGGGATTAAGCCTCACCAGGTATGGAAAGTCCATTAGCCTATCCTTGAACTTCATTGCAAGCTTTGCAGCAAACCAAGTCGTACACCCTCCAGAATAAGAGTCTGTGTCGTCTATTCCGATCCAGACAGGCAATATACACATATTAGCGAACCATCTTTTTGTTTTACGCTGTCCTTAGCGCAGACAAGCCTTCCGCATTTCTTGCAGGTTCCAATGCTCAAGTTTAAGTGGCATATTTCACAAACGGTTTCTTGGCAGACCAGGCATATGCCTTCCTGCTCATTATAGTCATCATCGCATACACGTCTGCCACATATTTTGCATTCATGTACGGCCTCTTTCTCTCCGCATATGGCACAGAAGTCTAAAAAAATTTCACTTTTCTTCAGTTACGATCATCGTTAGGGTCGATCTAACCTTATCTATCTTCCTTATCTTGTTGGTTACGGTGTCCTTTAGCCCTTCGAGGGAGGGTGCTTCAATTTTCACGATGAGATCGTATACACCGTAAACCTCGTGCGCCTCTTTAACTTCCGGTATCTTCTTCAATTGCTCTAGCGTTTCTTCCTCGCCGCCTATCTCTGTATTTATCACGACATACGCAGTAGCCAACTCAATATATATTGCGCGCAGGGTTATATATCTATCCCTTAAGTGAGGAGATGAGATAAAACATCTGAAAGTTTTATTAACTGGCAATAATGATAAGTTGAGACATGCCAAACGTTTTCATATTCAGGAAGGGAGATGACGATCCTCACGCGTGCACAGCCCTGAGGCTCTCGAAAGCTGGGTATGCGCAAGTATTTAGGAGCCTCAAGGCGATGCCTGTTAGAGCTCTTCTCCTCGATCCATTTTCTCAATATGCGCTATCGCCTGCGGATGCTTTGTACGTGCGGCGCAACGGTATTGCTATAATAGATTGTTCATGGGAGCATGCCCACATGATCTTCGGGCAAGCGAGAAACCACGTTCGCAGAGCTTTACCATTCCTCATAGCAGGAAACCCAGTCAAGCAAGATCAGCCAGTCAGCCTTTCTACTGCAGAAGCTGCTGCGGCTGCTCTATACATATTGGGTTGGAAAGAGGAAGCACTGGACATACTAGGCACGTTTAAGTGGGGCGCCCACTTTCTTGAGCTTAATCAGAAATTATTGGATAAATACGCTAGCTGTCCAACGTCCAAGGAGGTAGTGGAAGTACAACTTCAGGAGCTGGAAAGGAGGCGTGATGCCCGTAACCCGCCTTCTGTTTTAGATGGCATTTAACTAAGCGGGCTACCTTCACCTCGACGTGGCGCTCATTGGTGATTCTTGCCCTTGCACGCCAGAGGCTGGCCTTTTCACCACGGCAGGGGCTCGTCGACTTTTCAGCGTCCTCCTCATTTGCCTCTCCGTGTTTGGTTTCTGTGCCAGGAGCATGGCTCTCGCCATACACCTTATCGGTGTTCTGGTGCCACGGCGTGGGCGGAGTTTCCTCAGCGCTTATCGCGCCGACAGCCATCCAGCATCTCGCCTCCATACGAAGTAGTACACCAGGAAATAAGCTTCGCATATATAGTATCATAACAGAGTTACTAATGCTGCATTCTTTGCCGTTAAACTGGGTACTTAGGGCTCCTTCCCCCCAAACCGAAAGTGTTCAGCCGCTGCACATGGTTTTACCTTATAGTACCTTAATTTACGGGCTCCTTCATGGTCAGGTCTTTGTAATTTTAGTTCTATCGTGTAAATAATGACGAAGTAATCTTTCTGTAATACTATTTTGGGAATCCTTCCATGAGGGTGACGCTGGTCACCGAGTACAGGTCCCCTTCCAAGGATGGCCATTCTGGGCATAGGTAGGGGTGGCATAACATATCGTTGTGCATTGGTTTGGACACCTTAGAGGAAACTCGAACTTGGTATGAGCATGCAAGGGGGCGTAAATAGTGAAAAGGTGTTTAATTAGTAAGGCTTACCCGTTAATGTGGGTGTTAGGGTATATGTATTACCGAGGGAAACATCATTACCGGCTTCACCTTAAGAGGGGTGATAAATATTCCCTTACCGTTTTTTAACGTAGCTGGGCGAGGGCGATGCTGTTGTTCAACGTGGGGTCATATGGTTAGCGGCGTTGCGTATCTTGGCCGGTGATCCTGCACTTATGATCTTCTGTGTTGATGTTAACAGGGTTGGCCTTAACTGCGCAAGCGGATCTTTGCGTTCTCTTGTGTGCAGCTTTCACTAGTCCCGCACGTTGTTAAAAGTAAGCCCGCGTCGAACCTCACAGTTATACTTGGCGCGGCTCCACGTGCCGAGCGTTGGTTCATCGACAAGAGACGCCTCAGCCTGACTTGGGTTGACGTGGCTCTTGATACTCGGGTCGAATGGCATGTGTCATTTGTGTAGTGGATTATGCCAAGCCTCATCGAGTTCGTTACAACAACCTCCGTTTCCGCGGGCTCCGGGGTGTTCATTTCATCGCTCCCTGGAGTAGGATGCGTGACTGATATGCCGTCTGAGACCGTTATCGCAGGAAAAGCTATCAGTAATGGAAAAGGATTTATCCGGTTTTATGTAGATTGACGTGAAATATTAACGACAGTTTTTACACTGGGATTGCAGAGCATTGTTGTGCATTGCTTAATTAAGCTAAACTATGCCACATATTGGCGGGAAACCACGGGTTTGTAATGGAAGCTTAAGGCCTACGAAGGATGTTAACTATGCTTTGCATAGTTTTTCTTTGTTATTGGTCTGGTTATTTTGCGCGTGGGGTGGGCGCGAGATTTTTGGCGAGTGCTCGGGTTTTCCTGTCTTTTGGGTTGCATTTTGATGGCTTCCCTCATTTGATTTGGTTTCTTTGTTGTTGTTTGTTTTTGGCATTGTCTTTGGCGGAGCTATGCTTAAGTTTGTACGTACCGTTTTAGGTATGAAGGTAAGTACTAGTCTTGTTTTGCCGGACGACCTTTGGAGAAGGGTCAAGATTGCTGCTATTGAGCGGGGTACCACTGTTTCGGCGCTGGTGGCCGAGGCGCTTTCTGAGGTTGTTGGCCGCGGCTCGGGCCGGGGGCTATTCCTTCCGGAGGGGGCGCCGCAATACGCGTTTATGTTGAAGGTGCTTTCGACCGAGAGCAAGCAGCGTTTGATATCCCTGTTAATAGATGAGTTTATAAGAATGGGCGTTGGAGATGCACAGCTGCTGGCAAAGTATTCAAAGGGGGTTAGGGACAACTGGAGGCATCCATCTAGGACTGGAAAGGAGTCAGAAGCGCTTGCCTACCTCTTTAAGTTGTGTTCAGAGCTGCATTATCCTGGTTTTTGATGTTTTACTTACCGATGTTTTTGCGGAAAAACTTTAATTTCAACTTCAAGGGCTAGTATGGAGATCCCCTCCATAAGAGACAGGATTCTTCTCTTGTTATCCATAAAAGAGGAGGGAAAGTACATACGGGTTGACCACATATATGAGAAGGTGGCGAGGGACGTTAAAGCATTTGAAGGTAACGAGGTTTCCGTATCAGAGGTTGTACTTGAGCTTAAAGCTATGGTTTCGGAGGGCCTCGTTGAGGAGAACGGATCAAAGTACGCCATAACGGATAGGGGTGAGGCCGAGCTTAGCAACCGCATCCATGAAGTCTCGGAGGGACTTAACTTATCTTATCTAACCGTTTGGAAAGCAAGAAGATATTATCCCAAAGTTGCAAGAGCCATTCTTCCTTACTTAACGGGAAGACCGGTTTCGGTGATAAAGGTCTTTTCTGGTAAGCAGGACCCCATCCATCAGATAGAGCCACTTTTCGTGAGATATAAAAAGTATAAACCCGTGCCGCAATTCATATCAATTTCTTCTGAAAGCGAACTGCTTGCTTATGTTGATGATCATTGCGTAGATTTCATACCATATGTAAGTAGATTCAACTCAAATTACCCAGATTACCTTATACTTGACTTGGACGCAGGAGAAAGGCTAAAGCAGGACGAAAAAGGTTTCCTTCTAGTGAAGGCAGTAGCAGAGGTCATTGTAAACCTAATGGAAAGCACACAAATAAACTACCTTCTGAAATTTAGCGGTTCACGTGGCTTTCAGGTGTGGGCCGCTCTGGATAACTCCAGTACCCTAATATCGGGGAAGAGCGACGTTTATGCCTTTTACCGTCAGGTAGCCATAGCAATAAGGAATAACGTAGAGAAGCAGATGGAACAGGATAAGTCATGGATAAGTGAGTATGGTTTAAAAGATGTTAAATGGCCTGTTACATCAGCGGTGGTAGCTAAAAAGGAAGAGCGGGCAGATCAGATACTAATTGATTGGTCAAGCATGAAGCCCAATGGAGATGTAAGGGCCCCCTACTCAATGCATTACAAAACCGGGCTGATCTCATTACCCATTAAGGCCTCCGAGCTAAGGACCTTCAACAGGGAGAACGCATCCATAGAAAGGGTTCTGAGCGGTCCCGTGATCGAGTTTAAACCCCCCGAGCCTTCCGACCCGAGCCTGTTGCTACGTCTTTTGGAGCTTACACGAACTTGTCTAAATAAACTTATATCGAGCAAAATTATTTACACAAGGTTGGAAACACCATGGACATAACGCTTTCTTCGTTGGATGGCGTAGGTAAAATCGTAAGAGAGGCTCCAGAAGTAAGCAAAGGAAATGGCAAGGTTTCGACCAATAAACAAGAGAAGATACCCTGGAGCGTTTTAGTTGCCCTGGGCATGGGTATGCTAGTTTATGGTGTCGCGGAAAGCTTTGGTCCGGTGACGGCAATCACCGGAATAATTCCCTCAAATTATGCCCTCTTCGGTTATAGCCTGCCCTACATAGCTGGCGGAGTGGGCGCATTCCTCGCGGGCTACATGGCAGACTACATGGGGAGAAAAACCTCTTTCGTGGTAACCATAGCTATGCTTTTGATCGGATTAGCGCTCTACGAACTATACCAAGCCTACGATATAATAGCCCTTCTGCTGATATCCTTCATACTTGTGGGGATGTCTGCCATAGGGCTTGAAAGCCCCATCCTTGCAATGATGTCCGAAGAGGCCTCCGCTAAGACGAGGGGTAGCCTACTAGTTATAACGCAGAACTTCGGCAACCTCGGCGTTGCGATAGTTTTCATTCCAGTTCTTCTCGGCCTTAGCGCCTTTGAGCAGACCTTAGCCATTTTGCTTATGTTCATAGGTCCTCTGATAGCCTTAGTAGTGGCATGGTTCCTCGTGGAAGAGAGCACTCCCTGGAGCGCTGTTAAACACAAGGTAAACCTTGACGTCGAGCAGGCGTGGCGCCAAAAGGACGGCCAGGCCGAGCCCGTAAAGCCTCGTGGTGGGTTGTCATTAAGGTTCCTGGTTCTGATCCTCATAGGTATAGCTCAAGATGTGGGCTTCGTGTATGCCACTTACGGAGTCTCTTACTCTTACTTCTCGACCTCAGCAGCAAGCTTAGTTCCGTTAATCGGCGGCTTTACCATGGTCGTAGTAGGCATCCTCACCGCGCTTTGGCTCGTGCCTCACATTGATAGGAGGACTTTCGCCACACTGTCTTATGGCATTCTTCTTTTACTTTGGTTACTTTTGTGGGCTTTCGTGTCATTCACTAGGAGCACCGGCGGAGCGGCATTGCTTGCCATCATGACTTTGATATTTGTCCCAGTTGAAACCACCTGGGGAGCTAGGGCCTTACTCGAACCAGAGCTCTTTGGAACCGAGAGAAGAGGTTTGTACGTTTCCTTGGTTCGCATGATCGTTTGGGTAACGAGCGGCATAATCACCGGCATTCTAATGTCAGGAATAATGGTATTCCCCTTCAATCTGGCCATGGGCATAACTACAATAATATTTGCAATAGGTCTTGCAGCGGCGCTCGTATGGCAGGTCAAGGGTTTCGAGACCAAGGACAGAAGCCTATATGGCCTAGACATCTTCAAGTGAGTTTCGATAAGCTCAAATTTTTTGGAAAAAACTTAATAGTGATCGCTACCATTTCACTTGCCGGTGTAGCTCAGCTACAGGTAGAGGGCTTGGTTCCGCCTAAAGCGATCGGCTGTTAACCGATTGGTCGAAGGTTCGAGTCCTTCCACCGGCGCCACGTCAAGTTTTTTGACTTGCGAAGGGTTTAAAAATAAATTTTTAAAAATAGTAGTCGGGCTGTAGCTCAGTGGTAGAGCTGGCGGCTGTAGAGATCCGCGGGCGCAAGGGCGCAGCAGCGCATCTATGAGCGTCCGTCCGCCGTCACCGCTAGGTCGTGGGTTCGAATCCCACCGGCCCGATAGTCTTGTGCAGTTATTGCATAATGCTTTATTCCTACCTATAATTGAGCAATGGGCCTGTGGCCTAACCTGGATAGGGCGGCAGAATTGGCCGAGCCCCCTAACGAGGTTGGGAGGAAAGCTGTAGATTGTGGGTTCAAATCCCACCAGGCCCGCTCTACAGAGCTCGTGAGACCTTTACGGGAAGCTCTAAAGTCATGGTATCGCCGGCGTCAGGTAGAGCCGTTTGTAAGACCATTGAAGCAAAGGCTTAATCTGTAGATGTCCTGCAAAAATTTGCGAGTATGTACAAAACGGTATCAATCGTATAATATTAGGTCGTTTCGCCAAAAACCCTTTACATTGATAGGTCTTTTAGAAACAAGAGTGCCTAATGCATAACGCCAACTAATTTTCTCTGGCGAAAGGCAAAAAAGCGTTTTGCGTATAGACGTTGGACCCGTAGCCCAGCCAGGATAGGGCGGCGGCCCTCTAAGCCGCAGATCCGGAGTTCAAATCTCCGCGGGTCCGCACGTGCAATTTCATCTTACTGATCAAAGTTTAAAAGCCGATTTAAGGATCCATTGTGCCAACCGATGAAATAGTTAAAAGAGTGTTTTCTTCGACGGATTTCTTGTTAAAGAAACGCGAGGAAAAGCTAGCCGAGATCTCGAAGAACGCAGAGAAGATGCGCTTCATATTCATCAATCGCCGGCCGGTTACCCTCAAGCCGATCAGCTACATGGCAATCGACGGCACCGAGAGCGTTGACAGCAGATATGACCTGCTTGTATTTTACGCTGGTGCTTTTGGATATGCTGGTAGGCTGGAAAGAGATCCTTCGGGAGAATTAGTAATGGCGAAGGATATCTCCATAGATCTTCCCACGGAGGTCTCTATGGCAATACCAATGCATGAGGGCGACATAGCCGATTTAACAAGCGAAGTTAACGAAACGCCTACCGAGATTCCATCTTTGCTTATGGAGCTAAGCGAGCTTGCTCTTTCTCGTGCGGTCGTTAAAACCGGCGACGTGGGAATGCTTCTCCTCGACAGATCTCTCTCGCTTGAGTACTCCCATCTCTCAACTGACGTCGAAAACTTCCTTAGGGAAAGCAGCTCCGTTTTCTTTGACGATCTGTTGGCAAGCGTTGCCCTCAGCACTATTCCCTCTCGCGGAGCTGTTGATACGTTGGGACCCCAGCTTGCTTGGCAAGTGATGAATGAGATCAGAAAGCACGGCAACTCATGGTCCGAAATTTCTTCGGCTTTGGGCTTAAGCAGACCAGAGCGCGCACGGGAGGCCATATCATGGCTCGAGAGCGACGTGGCACAGAGAGCTGGTAGAAAACTCAATTCCGAAAACCTCTTGGGGGACTTTGAAAATAAGCTCGAGTCTCAACTTGACAGGGCACTTGACAGCGTTCTTTTTCATCCCGAGGGACATCCTCTTTGGAAGGGTGGAAAGTGGGTTCAAAAGGGCGACATAAAGTTGTTATCATTCCTAGTACTTAGGTCCCTTCTTAAGACTGCTCTAGAGAAAAACATATTATTGGTTGGTATCATCAAGGAGTCTTCCTCATCCGATTTCACGCAGCGCGCCTTAAAGGCGCTCGCGGCAAAAAAAGGAGTGTCTGATTACTCACCAAAAATGGGCACGGATTTGGCATACCTTTCAACGCTTTCTGAAATGCTTGACGTGAAACCACCCTGGAGGTCGCTTGAGTTTGACGCTCAGTATCACGGCGATAGCGTTCCCTCGAGAGCTTTCGCAAGAGGCTACCTTAAGCTCACTTCCTCGTCTATCGGTAGGGTTTTTGGCTACGATAGACCATTTTACGTGGTCCCGCCTTACGAGGGTTGGATAGAGGGCAGCGAAGACTGGGAGGGTGACGGAGTTCCTGATTATATAATCGCTTACCTAGAGCCCATGGCAAGGGAGGCAATACCTGAAGCACTCGGCTATAACTACCCTCTATTTTTAGCTGACAAGAAGGCCAAGACGATGCAAGCCGAGGCGAGGAGGGCTTATCTTTCTGCGATAGATCTTGAGCTTAGCAGGGCAGGGCTTTCCTTTTCTGGGGGAAAGTACAGAGATATGAGAAAATATTACGAGCAGATGAGGAGGAAGTCAGTTGTTTGACGACATAGGGGGAAAGTTCAACTGCAGGCTTAGAGAACAGATTTTAGTTAACAGGAACACGGCTGATGGGCATGGTATAATAACCTTCAAGTTGGTTAAGCTGGAGGCTGAATACGATCCAGAGGTCGCTAAGAAGCTAACCGTAGGTCGTCTCTTGGCGTTGCAGAACGTAAAAACCAAGGAGGGTTATTACTCTATTTACGAGCTAGCTGACAGGAACCTAATGCACTACTCGATGCTTACTCTCGACCTATCTCAGCCTGCTCCCGTGAGACGTGAGTTCATGGACCTCATAGAGAAGGACTGGGAAGGCGGAAGCAAGAACACTTGGATAGAAATCGTTGCAGCGCCAACAGGTTACCTTATGAAGGTTGAAGGCGAGCCCAAATATTTGAAGGGAGAAGAGCCTCTTCTTGTAGGATCAACTGTGCAGCTCCTTGATGATGAATCGCTTCGCTCGTTTTTCTGCTACAGGGGCAGCACGAATACCTTAGGTAACCTCATGATAGAGGGCGAAAAGCCGATACCGCTCACGGTCAACATGGAGAACTTAGTTCACTATCACGCTGGGGTGTTTGGTTACACGGGAGCAGGGAAGTCGAATCTGTTGGCTATGATGATAAGGAAGGCACTTGAAACAATGCCAGATTTGAAAGTTGTCATAGTTGATGTATCTTCGGAATACGCTATGTCACTACTTGATGTCATTTATGAGGATGGTCGCGTTATCATACTTAATCGCTTAAAAGGAAGCGACCCCAAGGAGCAAAGCTCTGACTTTATCCATAGGCATGTGATGCCACCCTCACTTGCCCTCCTCGGCGAGCTAGTAAGGCAAGTGGTTTACAGAATAATGGTAGATGAGAGGGTAAAGGAGATAGAACTGCCAAATCCTGGCGTAGAAAGCGCCATGCGCATGACCACTTACGGAGGCTTACTTGAGGTTTTGGGAGACATGAGCAACGATAAGTATACTCCAGCGCAGCAAAAGGTAGTGCTGCCCACACTGATAAACATGGTAAGGGCTAGAGCAGAAGAAAGAAAGGCCGAGCTGGGGTTCGATGGCGATGCTGAGGAAATAGAGATCTTTGGAGATAAAAAACTGGTAGAAGAGTTTGAGTCTAGATTAAACCAAGCTCAGGTCAGGGATGGTACCGCTTTGAGGTCAATGGCTCTTTCGCTGAAAAGCGTTGTAGAAATGCCTAGGCCCAGTCGCGCTGGATATAACTTGGGAAAGGCCCTTGAGGAGATAATGGCTCCCGCCCCTCCTAGGTTGTTCATATTTGACGTAGCTGACACGCGCAAAGCTAGGTGGCTTTCAAGCTATCTGGTCGATAGCTTAATGAAGAGGAGGCGCAGCGAGTATAACGATAAGCCTAAGATACTTCTGGTCTTCGATGAAGCACAGGAGTTCATACCTTATGAAAGCAGGAGAGAAGACTACACCGACATCTCAACGCAGGCAGTCGAAACCCTGCTGAGGCATGGCAGAAAGTACTACCTAAGCGGCTGGATAGCGGCGCAAAGAATAGCGCGTCTAAACACAAATGTCCTTCAGCAGCTTCATAGTTACTTTGTTGGAACTATGCCTAGGCCCTACGACAGGCAGGTTATATCGGACACTTTTGCAATAGACGATGTATTTCTCGAACGCACGTTGAACTTCAACAACGGGGACTGGTTCATGGCTAGCTTCAAGGCCACCAATACGCAAAACGTACCAGTGTTCTTCCATGCCGAGAACAACGAGGAAATATTGATCAAGAAGATGGAGGATATCGCGAAGTACATGCGAAACACCTCATCATTATTCGGGGATAAAGTTAAATCCGAAGAACCTGGTCCTAAGGCATAATGACGATAGTCTTTGATGACTTCATAAGACGCATAATGAGGACAATCGAAGACATCGGCTTCTTTGACAGGACCTTTTTAGCGGAGAAGCTTGGTATGAGCAGGGAGCAGCTTGACGTCTTCCTGAGAGAGTATTTCTTTGCGAAGAGCTTTGCAATTAGGGCTTATCCTAATTATGCTCGTCTAGGCCTTAGATACACAACAGTTCTCTTGGACTTTTCGTTTAAGTGGATAGATAAGGCAAGGGACTTTCTCGATGCCATGGCTAGGGAAGGTTTTCTTGTAACCTGGATAAAGCCCTTTGGGGGATACACTTATTTGACCCATCATGCCATCCCTTCGGGCTCCCTTAAGGACTACAAGAAGTTCTTTGATCACCTTACAGACCTAGGCCTTCTTACTGGGTACAGGTTTTACGAGCTCGACTCGGAGCCTGAAGGTTTCGCTTACGATCCTGTCGTCTTCGACTACAGGAAAGGGGAATGGAAGGAGCGCGCGGAGGCTACAAGGGTTGAGCGCACCCTTAAGGAAGTACCGAAGGAGCCCTTTTTGGGCCTTGATGAAATGGACCTTCTGATCTTGGATCGGTTGCAGAGGAGCTCTTTGCAGAGCGTTGAAGCGATGGCAAGCTCCCTGAATTCGCCCTTAGAAGACGTTAAATTCCACCTACAAAATCACGTCATCGGCGAAAATCTAGTTAAGAAGTACTTGCTTGATATATTTAATACGGAGATGTTAAGCCCGCAGACCGCTGTTCTAATCGGCCTATGCGAGGGCATAAGAGGTGAGCAGCGGGACGAGCTTTACGAGTACTTGCTTAGCCATCCATATCTTGGATACATAAATTCTGATGCGAGAGTCGTGGAGTTTACACTCGAAATGCCTTGGCGCGTGGTTCCCACCTTCAGTACTTTGCTTGACAAGAAGGTTGAAGAGGCTAAGCCTGCTCAGTACTTCTTCGGCACATCGGTGTTGGGGCAAATACATACATTTACCGTTCCTTATGAACATTACAAAGGCGGAAAGTGGTTCTTCAACGAAGAAGAGGTATTTAACACATACCAAAGATACTTAGAAAATCAGATGCTTTAAAAAAAATCAAGTTGGAATTCCGCCGCCTATCGGATTGCCTAGAGGAGAAATCCCAGTTGCAAGCGCTATTGCTATAGAGATCGCAAGCAGTGCCAACCTTACCTTCATGTAGCTGCTCATCTTTACTCTAACTGTTAGTCCAGAGGTATAAAAACTTTACTGAATGGAAACTGAGAATAAACACAAAAAAGAAAACTTATCCTCGGTTTGAGGCGGCAGCCGTTTTCTGCGCAACAATCGTTTTATAGCCTAGTTCTGTTATGCCTACGGCCGGCCCCTTTCTTAGTTTCCACACAAGGCCTTTTCTCTCCAGCTTCCTAAGAGCCATGTTTAAGTTCTTCCTGTCTACGTTGAGCTCAGTAGACAGGTTGTCTAAAGAAAGAGGTGTTCCCTTCTCTAATAACTTCTGGAGTATTAAGGAGGTGTCCACGGGCTTCCTTTTGTTATAAAGGGATAAAATTTCATCCTCATCGAGCCATTGACCCTTCACATAGATCTTGGACAATCTACATAAAATATCGCAAAGAAATATAAATGTTGTTCACCGAACGCACTTGGAAAGGCGCCGCGGCCGGGATTTGAACTCGGGTCTGGGGCGTGACAGGCCCCCATGCTAGACCGGGCTACACCACCGCGGCTTGCAAAATCCTGCAAGTTACAGCATATTAACCTTTCGGGTTTAACTGTACTCTCTCCAAACGTATCCACAAACCGTGCACTTGTAAAAGCGGGTCATTGGTTCGTCACCCGCCCTCGTTTGTTCCATCCAGTAGTACGCATCTACCTCCTTGCCGCATTTTGGACAGATAGTCCTTACCTTTGGTAAGTTCTTTTCCTCGTTTGGATTTATCTCTATCATCTTGCTTTTGTGCTTTATGGAAAGCTTCTGCTTGATCTGCGAGGACCCAGTTATGTCTTCAGTGTATCCGCATGTAGGGCAATACCAAACGGTCTTCCCATCAACCTTCTTTATTTGCATGAGAGCACCATCCTTTGGGCAAAACTTCATCTTTACATCTCACCTTATAAAACGTATCAGCAAAAAGATGCGCTTCGTAAATTAAGCCTATCTGAGATCTACTCTAATTTTTCAGCGTCTTCCATGAGTTTTGATAGGATGTCGCTTAGGGCATTGACCGCCTTGCCGATTGCCTGAAGTGGTGTTTCTTCTCCATCGGTTGAAACTCTTACGGTCGGTATACCAATGAGAGGATGGGCTACCCTGTAAGCCGCAAAAGTGACATGAGGGTCCTCCCTCAACTTGTCAACCAGTACGCTTGCAAGGGTTTGGTCCGTATTCTCTAGGTCAAATTCTAAGTTCTGATCGTCGCTCGTCTTAATCTTAACGTTAAACTGTGCCATAGAAACCACATTAAACGGCTTATAACCCTTTGCGTTTCACACCATAATGCGGGAGGTGGGGTTCGAACCCACGTAGCTATCCGCAGCGGATCTTAAGTCTGGGCCAAAATCGCCCGCCCCCTTTGTCCCCTCGGGCACTCCCGCAACGAATACCAAACAATCAGCTTTTATGCGCTGCGGTTCGTTAGATGCAAATCCTTGAACCACTTATTTTATAAACTCAAGCGTGGATACGTATCTGGCAGGGTATATGGCAGAGCTCATATTTACGCCATATAAGGCCTCTCCTCAGTGCCTCTTGTGCAGGGGAACAAAGATGCTTTGTGGGAGGTCTTACTGTCCGATACTGGCAAGAAGCTCGGCCCTGGCCAAGTCCGTTGAATCTGTAAAGGGGCTAGATTTTGATGGGCTTACCCCTCCCGGCCTTTTCATTGGAAGGTATGGATATCCCAAAGTTTTTGCTGGACCCCTCCTCCTCCCTCACCGTGAGGATGCGGCTATCTACGACTCACCAGATATGTGGAGTAGCATTAGCATATTTGACCTTATAAACATGCGGTCCTCTCTGATAAGAGGTAAGTATCCGGTTTTGGTTAACAGGCCACAGGGCAAAATAGTAAGTTACGTTCAGGAGTTGGCACTAACCCCAGTTCCAGTTGAGGTGGAGGCTGTGTTCGAAAAAGAACCCTCAGGAAGTATCATGTTGGACGAGGACGTTCAGCCCATGGGGCCCAGCGCTGAGCTTAGAGATCTCAGGGTATACGGGGCCAAAGGAGATAAGGTTGCGGAAGCCGTGACCTCCGACACCGATATGGGCGCAAGTGAAGGAATGGTGGAGCTTTACTCGAAAGGTATTAGCGTTTACAGGATACAGAAGATACTGAGTGCTGGTCTTCTGGGGCTTAAGAAGGATAGAAAGCTTGTGCCAACGAGATGGGCAATAACTGCGGTTGATGATACAGCTTCAAAGGCCTTGTTACAGCGCATCAGGGAATTCCAAGAAGTTTCAGATTATAGCCTTTACATTAGTGAGAGCATGGACAACACATACATGGTTTTGCTATTACCGGGCAAATGGGAATATGAGCTGGTGGAGGCCTGGTACCCCGGCAGCACATGGAACGCCTTCGGCAGGTCCTTGCAGATATATTCCTCTTACGAGGGTTATAGGGGAAGAAAGACCTACGCAGAAATTGGGGGTTGCTATTACGCCGGGAGGCTAGCCGTAACAGAGGCTTTGATTAGGCTTCGCAGGCAAGCAAGAGTGGTTATACTAAGGGAGGCAAGGGAGGGCTACATACTACCGGTCGGAGTATGGCATGTAAGAGAAAGCGTGAGGAGGGCTCTTTCAAGCCAACCCATGAGGTTTACTAGCCTTAAAGAGATTCTCGAAGAGGTCAAAGCGAGAGGAACCGTAAGCTTAAATGATTGGGTCCAGCACAGCAAGATACTTTCGGATTCTTTCTACAGGAAAACACTCTTAGAATACGTCGGATGATCTAAGCACCTTTATACCTAAATCTTTACCCCTTAACCAATCCCTTAATCCTAGTGGCTTATTCAAAATCACGCTGAACACAGATATTACGGGCTTGCTGAAAGCCTCTGCATCATCATAAGGAAGCCTTGGACAGGCGGCCAACACAAATGCATCGTATGGAAGCGCCGAAAGTTGATTGGGGTCAACCGTAGAAGCAGATATTATATCTACGTGCTTTCCAGAAATCCTCAGCCTCCTAGCTGCCTCTTCGGCCTCCCATAAGAACTTTTGTCCAGGTTCCGTACCTAAAATTACTCCTACCCTCAGGGAGTCCTTTAGCCTGGTCCAGGCATAGCTCTCAGTGGCTATCCAAGACTTGACAGAGTCTGGATTAATCCTTCTCCATCTCAAGGAGTACGGGTCCAGTTGGAGGACTGGCCTATCCAACGCAAAAACTGCACCCATTACGTGAAAATCCCCCGCCGTCACGACCAAATACTGCTTTGCTTTTCCCATTACAGAGGTTAGAGCGGCATAATCGCATCCGAGAATCTGCCCCAGCTGCTTTGTTCTGTTTCCGATTCCCATTATCACGTTAAATCCCTTTTCGTTTAGGTGTTCGTGTATTGATTGAAGCGACTTCAAGTATTGTACGCTGGCCGCCAGCGCAACGTTTTTTCCGCCTTCACTCAGAAGAGAATCCAGTTCTTCAAAGGAAGGCGATGGGTCAAAAATGTAATATACTGGTACGTAAAGCGTGGGGACCTTCCTGGCAACCATCTGAGTGTGCCCAAAATGTATAACGTGGTCAACCCCAAGAGCAGTTGCTTCATCATCACCCGTCTCACAAGCACCATGAAAGGGTTTTGATGAAAGGAAAACCGTGTAGGAGTTTAGCTCCGGTAAGATGTCCGTGCTTATCCGATGCTTTAAGCCCTCAGGGGCCTCTACAAGTATTCTCTTGGCCCCTTGTTCTTTGAGCCAACTTAAAACCTTATCTAATTCAAAATCGTAATCATTCAACGACCTTTTCTGCCTTTTCCTGCTGAACTGTTGTGCTGAGGGGTAATTTCTTTCCGGCAAGCCGTAAGGCTTTTTTAACTATTTCAGCGGCGCTTTGGTTTGCCCTAATTAAGAGGACGTAATCGCCAGAATTGACCCTAACCGCTAGTCCTGCGGGTTTTCCAAACGAAAGCCTCATTCCATCCTGCAGCCTGTCAGCTCCGGCGAAGGCCATCATTTTGTTCTCCCTGATTACGTGATGGGGATACTTAGTAATCCTTAAGTCAAATCCCTGTTCGGTTAAGGCATCGGCAAGCACCTTATGGGCGGCATTTCTCGCCGCCTCCAAGGCGTTATGTCTTATTTGTCCTCCCTCCTTGACAACCAGCTTGAAGACCGTGTCAAAATCTCCGTTTGGATTACCCATGGTGAACTTGGTTATCTTTGGGGCTGGGACACCCTTTATGTACTCTTTTCTTGTATAAGGTGGTGTAATGAAGGCCCTATAGCATCTCGCAGGCCGTATTCCCAATTCTAATCATGTACATCAGATCACAACATATAGGGTTATCGCTTAACATGGATTCTTTGGATTGTTTGTGAGCTTCTAATTTCATCGTGCGCTGCAGTAGAATGGCTTAGCTAATCGCGGATAGCTCTCTTAGTCCTGTGAGGAAAGGGTAGAGTTTTGGACTGATGGGCCGTTCAGTGGTGGGTTGAGTTGTTTCTACAGTTCCATTAGGAGGATTGCCAAAGCGGAAACCACTCATAAACGAAAATGATTTGTTAACGATCAAAATAGATTTATAAGCGATCACGCAAATTTCACGAAATGAGCAAGCCAGTAGAGTTGGGTACTCTTAAGGAGGGGAATTACATAATACTGGATGACGAGCCATGCAGAATAGTCGAGGTCGAGCATAGCAAGCCAGGAAAACATGGAGGCGCAAAGGCAAGGGTGGTTGGCATAGGGCTCTTTACGCAGAGCAAGCGCACTTTGGTCGCACCCGTTGATGCATCTGTGCAAGTACCGATAGTTGAGAGGCGTAGCGCGCAAATAATTTCAAAGGCTGGCAACACGTTTCAACTTATGGATCTTGAAGATTTTCATACTTTTGATGTAAGTGAGGGAATAGAACCTGACCTCGCCGCTAGGCTCCAGCCCGGTGTTGAGGTGGAGTATTGGCTTATAATGGGAAGGCCGAAGATTATAAGGACAAAGTAAATGAAAGCCCCTATGATCGAAAAGCTAGCTGAACTTATGAAGAACCTTATGAGTGGAGAGGGGTAGTGCGCCGATGCTAGACTCACTTAAGAGCTCTTTACAGGCAGCGCTCGACAGGGTAAGGGGAGCGGCAGCGGTAAACGAGAAGCTAATCGAGGAAACCATAAAACAGATAGAAAAGGCCCTGCTAGTTGCCGATGTCTCTTTACCCTTAGTTGTCTCCCTTTCGTCTCGGATAAGAGAGAAAGCAAGAACTGAGGAAGCCCCACCGGGATACACGAAAAAGGACCTGATTTTAAAGCTGATATATGATGAGCTGGTCGCTCTACTAGGAGGATCTTCTCCTCGCGTTTCGAAACCGGATAAGAACCAGGAATACAAGATAATGCTTGTAGGAATAGAGGGAAGCGGTAAGACAACTACCGCGGCTAAACTTGCTCTTTACTATAAGAAGGCGGGTTATTCCGTAGGGCTAATATCGCTCGATAATTACAGGCTGGGCGCAGCTGAGCAGCTCGAGCAACTAGCGCAAAAGATCGACGTGCCATTTTATGCTGCCCCATCTCTATCTCCAAAATCGGCCTTCGAAAAAGGCCTGAAGATTATGAGGGAGCGCGGAGTAAAGCTCATCATAATTGACACAGCTGGAAGACACAAGGATGAGGAAGGGCTCATGCAGGAAATGGGGGAGCTCAACAGCACCGTTAACCCAGATCACATAATGCTCGTCATCGATGCCAACTTGGGACAGAGCGCCTCATCCCAGGCGGTCGCTTTCTCATCTAAGGTAAGGGTAGGGTCGGTTGTGATAACCAAGCTGGACGGCTCCGGAAAGGGCGGGGGAGCTCTTTCAGCTGTAGCACAACTTAAAGTGCCGGTGTCTTTCATAGGGGTAGGAGAGAGATTAGAGGATCTTGAGGAATTTGACGCGTCAAGCTTTGTTAGTAGGTTGCTCGGCATGGGGGACCTCAGGTCGCTTATCGCGGCCATGCAGGAGGCTGAGAAAGAGCAGGAAGAATCTCTTGAGCGCATTGCAAGTGGGCGCATGACGTTAGATGACATGCTCAACCAGATAAGGGCCTTCAGAAAGATGGGACCGTTGAGCAGTGTTTTAGAAAAGCTTCCGATCGGAGGAGGGCTTAAGATAAATCAGCTTAAGGAAGAGCAGGGAGAAGAGAGGCTGAAAAAGTGGGAAGTAATAATCCAATCCATGAACAAGAAGGAGAGAAGTGATCCATCAATCTTAGACTCATCGCGTATAAGAAGGATAGCCAAGGGTTCAGGCACGCGCCCTGAGGACGTGAAGGAAATGATAAAGCAGTACACTTTCCTGAAAAAAGCCATGAAGAACATGAGAAGAAACAAGCGGCTTGCCAGCCTTTTAGGTGGATAATATATGGAGATCCTTGAAAAATCGCTCGGTTTGCTTAAAGAGCACTCTCTCTGCGACCACTGCCTCGGCCGCATGTTTGCTAGGTACGGTAGAGGCCTTAAAAATGAGCAAAGGGGGGCAGCAATAAAGGCTACGCTTACCATGGAGGCTCACAAGCAAATTTCAAGTGGGGGAGAAGATACGCTGAGGATACTATGGGTTAATGGTGGTTACGACCCGGCGCTAAAGGCTTTAATTTTTGAGGGTCGTGAAGTTAATGAGCAGCCAAAAAAATGCGAGGTCTGCGGGGGCATGCTGGAAAACATGGAAAACGCGGTTAAGGACGCGCTATCGCAGCTATCTGAGATACAGTGGAACACGTTTCTCGTGGCTACGGTCGGAGCTGAGCCCATAATGAAGAAGGAGGAGGCCTTAGCGGTGAGTAATGGCCTCGAGGGATACGAGTCAGTTAAGTGGGAAATAAACAGGGAAGTTGGAAAGGCCATATCACTGGCTACTGGAAAAGAGGTACAGCTCAAGAATCCGGACGTCATAGTAGAAGTTCATCCCCTTTCAATGACGGTTTCACTTAACATTTCGCCGGTTTACGTTTACGGTCGTTATTTAAAGATGGAGAGGGGGATTCCTCAATCAAAGTGGCTCTGTAGTTATTGCAAGGGAAAAGGATGCCCGCATTGCAACTTCACAGGAAAGAAATATCCAACCTCCGTAGAAGAAGAGATAGCTGCTGTTCTTGTCCCTCTGGCAAAGGCTGAGGGAGAGAAAATTCACGCAGCTGGCAGAGAGGACGTTGACGCAAGGATGCTAGGTAATGGAAGACCATTTGTCATGGAACTGTTGAGACCTAAGCTTAGGGAGTTCGACCTGAGCTTGGCAGAACAGGCCATAAAGGATCACTCGGGAGGCAAAGTGGAGGTTAAGGGATTAAAGCTAGTCGGAAAGGAGGTTATTAACCTAGTCAAAAGCGAAGAGAAGAGCAAGAAAACCTACGAGGGCATAATTGAAAGTACTGAAGAAATAACGGACGATGACTTGGCCGTTCTAAACTCAGCTTTCAACGGTGTTGAGATCACTCAGCGCACGCCTACCAGGGTAAGCAGAAGGAGGGCCGATCTAGTCAGGAAAAAAACCATTTACGAGCTTAGAGTAGAGAGAATTGATTCTAAAACCCTTACGTTTAGGGTGAAGGCTGAAGGAGGGACCTACATAAAGGAGTTGATAAGCGGAGATGGTGGCAGAACATCGCCGAGTTTGTCGAGCAAAATAGGAAAATCGCTTAAATGTAAGTTATTAGATGTTATAGAGGTAGAGGGCCCATTTGAGAGCGAAGGGATATAGAAGAAAGGGTAGAAGCGCGCTTGGGAGAAAGGGAGAGAAGGCCGGATTTCCCCCAATTAGGAGATGGCTTGCGGCTTACGAGGAGGGCCAAAAAGTTGTAATAGACATATGGCCTGGAGTCTACGAGGGCATGCCCCACACAAGATATCAGGGAAAAGTAGGGCAGATACTGGAAAAAAAGGGTAGATGCTACGTGGTCGCCATTCCACTAGATAAGAGGAGCGCAAAACTCACGGTTTCACCAGTTCACCTAAAGCCAGAGGAGTAGGTGAGCATTTTTGAAGGTCTTAGACAAAAAAGAAATAACAATAGCAGAAGCTGGCCAATATTACAGCAGAGTTGCCGTGACAACCAACTATGAGGACGCCATCGTTCAGGAATACCTCAATAAGTTTTCGAAGCTTCCAGCAGAAAAAGCGAGGGAGTTAGTTAGCGAGCTAGTTAGTAAGGGCGTAAGCGTTGCCACAGCTGTGTCCATAGCAAACTGCTTGCCAAGCAGCAGGGACGAGTTACTTCCTTTTCTGGCTCACGAGCAGGCAATAAGTCCTCTGGAAAAGCTCGGAGAGCTTTTTTCAGTGGTTGAAAAGTACTTGCCTGATAAGCAAGTCCCCGTTAAGGGGCGATATGAAGGGGATGGTGATTGAGTGATAGAGATAGGGAGAGGCGGGGACGGGTAAGGATAAATGAGGAATATGCCATCGTGCTAGATTACCTCCCCTACGGGAATCCCTACTCTAATCGTCAATCGCCGACACCCATAATACAGGCCATGGGAGTATTTTATTTCACTTTATTTGAAGCAACTCCTGGTCTGGCGCTAGGTCAAGTAAAGCCAGGAGAGAAGATATACGTTGGGCCAGACGTCAGCTATAATTACATAAGAATCAACGCAATAATCTCGTACGACGACCTTACTCCAGCATCTAAAAAAACCCTTGACGAGGCGCTTACAAACATAATCAAGGAGAGGGAGAAAGATTTTGTTGACTTTCTCAATAAATCTTCTCCAATTACCACAAGGCTTCATCAACTTGAACTGATTCCTGGAATTGGCAAGAAGATCATGTGGAAGGCACTTGATGAGCGCAAGCTAGCGCCGTTTCAATCCTTCGAAGATTTTGAGAAAAGGGTTGGCGTGAAAAATTTAGCACAAGCGATAAAGAAGAGGATAATTGAGGAGATGCAGGGAAAAGATAACTTTAGGCTATTTGTCCGGTATTCGAGAAGGCTCAACCCTTGGCGATGATAGCAGTCTAAGGGACCAGCTTCTTTTAGTGGGCCCATTCAAGATCTAAGGAAATATAGAAAAATGAGAAAATCAAGGAAGCCATTAAACTTGTTCAATCTCTTAGCTCTTCTTGGAGTTTTGTAACGCGCACTGTGAGGTTTACAAGGGGTCAAAAAAGTATCTCGAAAGGGTTTTTAGGGACACGTTGGTTCAACTATGCAAAATTATGAAAAGTGGAGCAAGAATATAGAGGTTGTATACTTATCTCATAGGCCTGGAAGTCAAGCAGCAGAAGACGCTGAAAACAAGGTAGCTGAGTGGGCCGAAGGAATGGGCATAGAGGCAGTAAGGATTTCTGATGCCCGCAAAGTTGAAAAGAAACAGGGAAAGACATCCATACTTATATCATTAGGAGGCGATGGAACCCTACTGAGGGCCAGAGCAAAGTTAGATGATCCCTCAATACCTTTCCTTTCTGTGAATTACGGCGGCCTTGGCGCTCTTTCTGAACTTGAACCAGAGGAGCTTGAAGTATGGCTCCCAAAAATATTGAGGGGGCAATTCATGATAGAGGAAAGAGCGCTTCTAGAGAGCGAGGGCAGAACTGCCCTTAACGAGGTTTTGGTCAAGTCCCCCGAGATAGGCAAGAGCGCGCTTATAACGCTAAAAATAGATGGGGATTACCTGTTCAAGGCTAGAGGAGACGGCATTATAGTGGCTACACCTACTGGCTCTTCGGCGTATGCTTTTTCCGCCGGCGGCCCGCTTGTTGATCCATCTTTGATAGCTTTAGTTGTAGTCCCAGTAGCCCCTTTCTTTTGGGGCATCCGCCCCTTCGTGGTTGGGGATTCCGAGATAAGCGTAATATCGCATGAAGACATGGCCCTAGTTATAGACGGCGATAGAGTGGCCTGCGGGGCGCGCGAGGTCTCGGTTAGGTTATCAAAACAAAGGGCAAAGTTTATACGCGTAAAACAGTTTTCCTTCTCAAGCCTTTATAGGAAGCTCGAATCAAGGCTCGTTTGAGCTATCCAAAACCAAGCGTTAAATAGCCCTCTTCGTACGTGATCATGCAAGTTAACCAGCATATTTTTCCAAGGTAGAGTGCCCTTTACCGTGCACCCTTTTTTCTCAAAGCTGAACTACCCTTTGTTTAAAACTGATAAAAATAAAAATAGCTGAATAAGGGAGTTGCAGGGCTTACCCTAAAACTTTAAAGCGAGACAAGACCTTAGGATTGGGCTGGTAGCTCAGCCTGGAAGACCGCTCAGCGGCCAGAGAGCGCTCGGTTCGCATCCGAGAGGTCGCGGGTTCAAATCCCGCCCAGTCCACTTACCTCGATAAGAAGCTGGAGGAAAACCCTTGCAGTCTCTACGCTTTGTTTAAAACGATTGCGGAAGTCCTCACTGCAGTTTGCCGTTAGGTCGAGGGTCATGCTTCCATGCACCTCTTTTCCCTGCCAAGACGGATAGGGTGGTGGTCCTACAAGCAAAATGTACGATGAGTCTCCGAAGGTTGAAAGTTCAGGAACGGCGCTCCAACCCTTTGAAGCCTTCGAGTCTGCCCCCGACACCAACCTACCTCTGAAAGAAACGGATGCTAATGCGTCACCTAATAGAAACACGTACACGAAGCGCTTCTCCTGCTTCACGCTAAGATAAAATCAGGCTCGCTTTTAGCTGTTGGCTTACCTCTTTACGGTTGGTTTTACTGTTGAACTCGTTTCGTCCTGGAATGAAGTCCCTTGCTCATAAAGACCAAAGATAGCAAAAATTTGGTGGGGGAGTGATGGACAAAGGCTTCTCTGCGAAAAAGTTAAATGGCAAGTGGCAAATAGAGTATGGAGACCGTCTACAGGGAAAGCCAGCCTCAACTTCAAGAGATAAGCTGGGAAGACGTCATGATATTATCATCCAAAATCGCTAAAGTGATAACGTCAAGGTCTTTCAAGTTTGATGCAGTAGTGGGTATATCGAGAGGAGGAATAATACCTGCGCGCATAATATCTGACATGCTATTGGTAAAAGACTTCTACGTCTATGGTGTCAAGTACTACAGTGGAATAAACGAGAGGGATGAAGTTAAGGTCGTTCAAAGGCCAGAGGGCAACTTCAAAAATAAAAACATACTGATAGTTGACGACATAATAGACACGGGAAAAACTATTGCCCTAGTGAAACGGGAGCTTGAGAGCGAGGTGGCAAGCGTTAAGGTGGCAGCGCTTTTCAAGAAGCCCTGGAGCGAAGTTGAACCCGATTTCTATGGTGATGTAACAGACAAGTGGGTTGTCTTTCCCTGGGAGGTTACCGAAACAAAGGCTGAGCTTGAAAAAAAGGGCCCTATTGGTTCTCAGGAAAGGTCTTGAAGCGGTGTTGAGCTTTGGAAGTAACGCTTGTAGTTACAGGCCCGCTTAGGAGAAATCGCGTTGGGAAATCCCTCTTCAACGTAAAAGAAGGACACACACTATTACAGTTTCTCTTCGAAAACGCGAGCGACCTACTGGATGGTTCTTCGCTTAGGGGGGACCTTTTATACCTCATAAATGGTATGGATGCCAATGTAAGGGGAGGGGCTGGGGCAGAGCTTCATAACGGAGATATCATAACCATAGTGCCAATAGCTCATGGTGGGCGATCGCTTGAAGAGTAGAACCTCTTCTTCAAAAACTTTTTTTCCAATCTTAGACTGAGGCCTAAGGAGCCTCATGGACTTTCTAAATATTAGTTCTCTAATTTCGCAATTGCTTCCAAGAGGAAAGTTGAGGTTCATGGGCCGTCCTGGTACAACGTGCCTAGTAGACTTCGGTGGGTAAAGCCTATGTATCATGGCGTTGGAGATTATTTCCGACTTGGATGGGTAAGGAAGGTAAATTGCTGTAATACCCCTCCTCGGAAACGCGTCTCTGAGAACGATCCCTCCCTCCAATTCAATGCGGTGACTTATTTCCTGCGCCTTTCTTAAGAGCTCCATGGCATCGCCAGGATTGCTCGCGTAAAACTCCCCGCGGTAAAACAAAGTCAGGCGACCTTGCTTGGGATGGCCGGTTATCTCCCATTGGTTAGCTAGTTCTTCGATAATCGGAGCACTTTTAACTATGCTGAGCACCCATCCCCTTACACGTATTCTGTAATCATTATAATCTACGCATGCAGCGGGAAGTTTTTCTATGTTTAGTTCCTTGGCAACGGCGTATCTATGTGTGCCGTCCAGTATAACGCCTGTTCTTTTATCTACTATAATTGGATCCTTAATCTTTCTGCCTTTTGTTATGTATTTTCTCGTAGCTTCCAGAACTCTTTGGTCCGCTTCCTCATGAGGTATTATTTCATTTACGTCGACGCATGACAGCACAACATCGGGCAAGCCATCAAATTTTATTATAAATGGCGAGTACAGCTTCAACAAGGGATCTTCACGTCCCAGAACACCGGTCAGCGAAGGCGCATCTCTTCACGAGTCCGAGCAGGTCAGCTGACATCATCCCGGTTTCTCCTGGGAGCTTTTTTCGTTGTTTTCGCTTTGTGTTTCGTTAGCAGCGGGAGAGGGATTTTCCAAAGCGGCCCCAGCCTCAGGGGTCGTTGTACCCTGAACAGCCTCCTTTTCTTGCTTTGCCGCCTGGTTTTTCTTTGCTTTGCGCTCTCTTCTTGGCTTCTTCTCTTGCTCCCGGGTCGTCCCTGAAGAGGGCTCTCCGACCTCTTTTTGCTCCTGCGTTTGTTCCTCCTCAACCGAAGCTTCTGCTCTCTCTTCCTGAACAGCCTCCTGCTCTTCAACTCCTCCCTGGGCCCGCTTAGCTATTCTGGTTATATAACCTGCCACCTTATTCCTCATGCTTTTGGAGGGAAATATCAGCAGCTCGTCGAGGCTTTTCTTGTTTTTTTCAAAGTCCGGACCGAAGCGGTCTGGATATTGGGATACTATTAGGCTCGCTATCCTCTTTACTTTATGAGTACTTAACTCGCTCAATTACATGTAAAAAGGAGATTGGCCTAAAAAGGATTTTCAATAATTATTATGGGAGAACTCCCTAAAGCTGTTATAGAAAGGATGCTGAAACAGAAGAGCGGTCTGAGGATATCTTCCGAGGCCGTAGAAGAGGTCTCTAGACTGGTGGAGAATTTCATAAACTGCGTTGCAGAGGAAGGCGCCATCCTTGCTAAGCATGCAGGGAGAAGCACACTTATGGCAAGCGACGTCAAGCTTGCTGTCAGAAGGGCCAGCGAGGAACTTAATAGGTCAGCCACTCGATGAAAAGATGCAGCGCGCAAGGAAGTGAAAACTATGAAGCGTGTGGTGATAGCTGGTACGGGAGCCAGCGGCATTCCATACCTTGTATCCGTGCTGAATTACCTGAGCAAGATGCAAGAGGTAGAAACGCACCTTATAATGACCGATTCTGCCCTTGAGGTCGTGAAAAGAGAAACAAACCTCACCCAGGATTTCTTTGCCTCAAAGGCCTTCAGGTATTACCATGAAAGCGAGATAAGCGCGCCTATAGCCAGTGGCTCGTTTAAGACCGATGGCATGCTCATAATTCCATGCAGTACAAAAACGCTGTCTGCGGTTGCCAACGGCTACTCTGAAAACCTAGTATCTCGTGCAGCAGAGGTAGTCCTCAAGGAGCGGAGAAGACTTGTACTTGTGATTAGGGAAACTCCTCTTTCGCTCATAGATATTGAAAACATGAGGAAAGTTGCCTTGGCTGGCGCTGTAGTTATGCCCGCATCACCAGCGTTCTATAGCAAGCCAAAAAGCGTGGAAGATATTGTTAACTTCGTGGCTGGGAGAGCGCTTTCATTGTTGGGGATAGAAAACGACCTCTACAAAGAGTGGAACGGATAGATTTTAGCTTTTTTGCGCTTGACTACTTTTACTAAAGACGTAAGTACATCACACTTAAATATTTTTGTTTGGCAGATCTTGCCTTGAGCCGCCGCCCGCCTTCCTGCATAGGGGATGGGGTGTGCAGCCATTCAAGGCGAGGGGCCCGTGGTCTAGTGGTTGGGACGCCACTCTCACACAGTGGAGGTCCTGGGTTCGATCCCCAGCGGGCCCACTGAAACGTAAAAAATAGACCTTTAATTTGAACTGGTGGGCAAGTTTTCTTAGAATCAAAAAGCTTTGACTGTTGTTACTTGCATCATTTATGCCATATTATATCTTGAACGAATCTCCGTTGTTGGCGGCCACGGCATCTATCCCCATACCTCTCAGTGTATCCTGAAAGGCCTTGGTTGTCTCTGGTTCCCCGTGTATCAATATAACCTTAGTACCTCCCTTTACTTGCTTTACGAAGTCTAGCAGCTCCTTTCTTCCTGAATGCGCCGAAAAATCATAGAAGTAGGTCATGTCGCTGGCGTCAACAAGTTTTCCCTCTACAGCAATTTTTCCTGTGTCGAGAAGCACTCTGCCAGGAGTGCCAGGGATTTGGAAGCTCACCAAGAAAATTCCATTCTTGTGATCCTTTATTATGTGTTCCAGGTAAAACATAACAGCCCCGCCCCTGAGCATGCCTGCAGGGCTGACGATCACGCCAGGTTTCTGTAGAGCCCTTTGTCTTTCCCTGTTTCCCTTGACGAGTCTAACGCTCTTAATTACTTTTGTGAACTCCTCATAGTTCTTTATGTACTTCGGGAATCCCTTCATAATCTTTGCTGCCTCTCTCGCCATTCCATCCAAATAAATGGGGCCATCGTAGTTCTGTGCCCTAAGAACTGACACGATCTCTTGCGAGCGCCCCACGGCAAAGGCAGGTACCAGAGCTATTCCTCCACTTTCTACGATTTCCTTAACCTTTGATGCGAAATCTCTTTCTAGTTGATTTCTATCTGGGTGATCTGTGGACGCATAAGTGCTCTCCATTATGAGTACATCTACATCAGAGAGATCCACCCTTGCCCCAGCAAGTAACCTCGTATCTATGGTGTTGAAGTCTCCGGTGAAAAGTATGGTCGAGCTCTTGGTTCTCACCTTGGCCATAAGGGATCCAGGTATATGCCCTGCGTTGATACCCTCAAGTTCTATGTTCTTTATGTGTACTTTTTGATTGAAGGTTATAGGGTGCACGTGGTCAAGCATCTCCCTTAGTTCCAGCTCCTCATAAGGGACGTAGTACCTCGATATGTTTAGCATGTCCTCTATGAGAAGTGTGGTTATCTTCGCGGTAAGAGTTGTAGTGTATATTGGTGGTCCCCCTCTTAGGTAAAGAAGAGGGAGGCCGCCCGAGTGATCAAGATGCGCGTGTGAAAGAAATACGGCATTGATCGAGGATGGAGTTACTCTCTCGGGAAACTCGGGCTTCCGATCGGTCATAAGAACTCCGTAGTCCAGCAGTACAGTGGTCCCCTCGTTAGAAACGCTGATCGCTTCTTTTCCTATTTGTAATCCCGCACCGTGGATTCTGATCACGGTCTCGCTCTTACTAGACATTTACAAAATAAATAATATACCTGTAAATAAGTTATTACTCCGTTAATCGAGCACTACAGCTCGGATTTGGTACAAATCGCTTTGCGCTTTGGGCTTTTGCTGAATTGATATGGAGATTAAATGTTAGAGCTTGTTGCCATTCAGCGGCAAATCTCTTGGGCATCGTTTAGGAGGGCAAATCCTTCAGAGATCTGGTCCCCACAAAGAGCTCTAGATCCGGGATAAGCATAAGGTACTGCACTGCAAAGACAGTTGGGCTTATAAAGCGAAAAAGATATGGCTATAGTGAATTAATTGTTTATAAAGTTTCTTTTAAAGGAGGACCCATCGATACTTAAGGATAAGATATTCGTAACAGGCTTTCAAGGCATTGGTTTTGCGGGATACATCGCGGTATCACACATGGTTAAGCAGCTAAACGCGAGAGCTATTGGATATGTATTATCAGATATGCTTCCTCCATTGGTATCTATGGATGACGGAAGACTTGCTCTTCCTTACACGTTTTTCTTGGCGGACGACATGGTCATATTGATCCCAGAGGTAGTCCCGGATCAAAGGGAAAGGGGAATACTGTTGCGCAGGATGAGTAGTTGGATAAAGGCAAAAGGCATTAGGGAAGCGATACTGTTTGGCGGACTCATGAACGAGTTCAAGAAAAACGAGGATGAGCTCGCCAGAATAGCATATACTTCAAGCTACAACATCAAGTCCAGGGCTGAGCTACTTCCTCCTACTATAGAAAAGGGCTTACTAGTTGTAGGTCCGATAGCAACGCTCATGGCTTTCTTTGAGGCTTATGGCATACCAGCCATTTCCATTTTATCATACGTGGATCCTAACAGACCTGATCCCATGGGTGCCGCCAATGCCATAAGAGTATTCTCCAAAATATACGGAAAGACTATTGACGTAACCGAGCTGGAGAAGGACGCAAGAAGGATCGAGCAGGAAATAAGTGAGGCGGAAAAAAAGAAGCTGCTACAGGAAAGCGGAAGCGCAGGCCAGGGAACCCTTTACGTGCGACGGCTCCAGCAGGTCTGCTACTTGTCTGAAGTTAAGCTGGCAGATAGGCCTGCCTCAACTAATGCCTTGAAAAGTTCGGCATCCCCAATAACCTTTACCTCTTTGTCTTTAATCAAAGGAGGTAGCTTGTCCCTGAGAAACTTGACCTCTTCCTCATGAGTGGGCTTCCTGTACTTCGCGAAGTACAAGGGATATACCTTTAACAATTGTCTCTTTGTAATTACGAACGGAAAGCCTACCAAATAAGTATTCGCCGGTGCCTTGTTTATGTACTGTCTGGTAGTCACGAACACTGTGTTGTCAGCGCTCAAGAGCTTCTTTATAGACTCAAGGTGCCACAACAATTCCGGTCTCTGCGCCGAGAAAACATCTATTACCGAGAATCCCCTAGCAGTTGGTTTTCTTAATTGCGTATGATAAAGAAATCCATTAGAATAAAGCCCAAACCTCTCAAACACCTCCCATAGCTCAGGAGAGGCCCTTGCCCTGCTCTCCACCAGGTCCCAAAGCTTGCCCTGAACTATGGAGTTCTTTATCGCCCGCAGCTCTGCTAACGAGACGTATAGGTTATGTTTCGCTAACAGTTTTTCTCTCTCTTTTTTATCCATCTTTAGGAGCTCGCTGGGCTTATACGTGGTGCACACAGGGCAAGTGCATGGAAACTCCTTGAGGTTCTCAAGTTTTTCCGAACCCATGATCGTCATGTACCTTCCCTCTTTGGCGAACAGAGCGTAAGCCGCGGAGTCGAATGTGTCGGCACCTAGGGCTACGGCAAAGGAAAATATTGACGGATGGCCTGCCCCGAATAAGTGCAGTGGCTTATGAGGGGGAAGCATCATGCGCGTTAGGTATAGTACGTCAAAGAGTTTTGAATACATGTGTCCTTCCATAAGAGGGGTTGGAGAACCAAGGGCGTAAAGTGGGTAATCAAGTGCACTAGCTGCATCAATCATGCGTTTTAGGAGCGTCGGGTAAGTACCTCCCTGTATGGGGGCAGTCCAAATTATGTCTTTATTCGATATGAGGTTCAATGCCTCCTGCTCGCTTTTTATCGTTCTATCTACTGTTTGCCTTGCCTCGTCCTCACTTACGAGGCCGGTGGGAGTATCAAGCACTACGCCTATGTCGGTGTTGATCCTCTCTTGAAAACGTATTATTTCTTCATTTGTTGTATCGACGCTCTTGTAAACAAGAAGCTGATAAGCGCCAGAGTCCGTCATAACTGGTCCTTCGATGCCCAAAACTGAGTGTATGTCGCGGCTCTCTCCTCTCCTCATCCATAGGTAAGCGTTGGTAATGATCAGCTCAAAACCCATGTCCTTTATCTCCTTTGGCGAAAGCGGTCCTCCAGAAACCGAAATAACTGGTGCTAGAGTAGGGGTTTCGAAGGACCCAGACTTTGTGCGCATCTCGCCTAGGCGCCCCAAGAGGTCCTTCGCTCTGACCTTGAACGTGCTTTTCATACTTCTGTGAAAAACCTGCGATTTTAACCTTGACGCAAGGTTCGCCCTAGCGCTCCATTTAAGCTTACTCGAGGATTTGCGCGCAGAAAAGGTCTTAATGCATCAATACTAATATGGGAATTTTCACTGCGCAAATCTTTTCATGGGCACCCTTAAAACTAAGGTCATGTGTGAAAGTATTCCCTATCCTCGAAACCCACTATCTTTAGGGTTAATGGCTTATTTGCTGCGTTAGGTTTTGATTGATAAATTTGGATGGAGTGGCCTATATCTGGGGAGGCAACCCAGAGATGGCCATCGCGGAGCTAGAGGCCATACTTTACGTTTATGACAGGGATAGTTACGTGCAGGCCTCTAAGGGAAGGTTGGTTTACTTCAAAGCCAGCGAGGAGGCAATTAAGAGAGTTAATGCCCAGGCCGCTTTCACTAGGTATGCGGGCACAGTGGTTGGGGAGATCTCCAATGGAAGACTTGGGGATATGTGGTTAACGCTAAGAGACGTCGATCTAAGCGCCTTTAAGGTCATTGATAAAACGGGCTTAGGGCTTGAGCGTCAGCTTGGCGACGTGATAGTTAAAGCTTATCATGGAAAGGTAAGCCTTGAACGGCCACATACACTCATAGTTACGGCTAAGTCGGATGACAAGGTCATAGTTTTGGCTGTTCAAGCACCCCCCGAAAAAGGATTTTGGGCGAGGAAAAACAAAAGGGTGTACTTTGAGATCAGTGCCCTATCCCCTCAGTTAGCGCGTTTCTTGGTTAACCTTGCCATGGTTAAGGAGGGTTCACTTTTTCTTGATCCTTTTGCCGGTTCAATGAGCATTCCAGCCGAGGCCGCTTCGTTGGGTGCTTACGTCATAGGAAGCGATGTAGATATCCAGAGCGCTCAGGGTGGATTTGAAAACATGAAAAACATGTTTATCTCAGGCTGGGACGTCTTGGTTGCAGATGCGATTCATCCTCCTTTCAGGGAGGGTATCTTTGATTCCATAGCAAGTGATCCCCCATTTGGGAGGCTTAAGAAGCCCTTCGGAAATATGGGATCTTATTTAGACTTCTTGTCGAGCTTTGTATTGAGTGCTGGCAGGCTCTTGTCTCCTCTTGGAGGACTTGCCTTTTTGTTACCTCAAGGGATCGATCAAGAGCTTTTGCCTTGGGAAGAGGCGGGCTTAAAACTGCTTAGGCTAATTCCAATGCGTGCTCACAAGTCTTTCACTAGGTACGTCGCGAGGGCGATAAAAACTGGATGATAAGCTTGTGGATTCTATTATTCGTGACCAGCGTTTTCTAGCCATAATGCTTCACCTAGAGATTGCTGGAATCGATTACCCATATTCAATAGGAAGAAGAAATGGAATGCAGATGGAAGTCGTGGAGAAACTTATAGATCAGCTTTTATCAATGGATTTAATTCAACGCGGGGGGTCTTCATCCGTAAAGAGAAGCGATGACGCCTTCAAAAAGTCAAGCGAAGTCCACAAGCATCATACTTATTTTACTCTCACCAACCTCGGCGAAAAAGTGCTCAGGGAAGTGAAGAGAAGGGCAAGGATTATATCACGTGAGGTTGGAGAAAGCGAAATAAGAGAAGCCCTTAAATCAAGAGCGATGGCTTATCGCCTTGAAAGGCAAGGAGTAATAGTCATGCTCAATGGCAATAAGCCCGTATTAACGCCCCTGGGTAGGTTGGTACTTTGGTACTCAGCAAATGGTGAACAAAATGGTAATAAGGGTTAAGTTTCTGGGTACTGCCTCTGGCACACCTGTTTCTGGACTTTTTCCTGCCTCTGTTTTGTTGGAGGAAAATGGTAGGAAAATACTCATAGATTGCGGGGAAGGCATACAGTACCAGCTTTTCAGAAGCGGTATTGGGTTGAGAGGGCTCGAGGCAATAATAGTAACTCATATGCATGGGGATCACGTGTTGGGTCTTCCGGGATTTTTGATGACCCTTTCGCTCCTCCGGTGGGATAGGAGGCTGATAATATATGGGCCAAGAGATCTTGAGGACTTCATTTATTTCGTCCTTAGGGGCACTTACTCTGGCATGGACATACTTGAAAACGTAAGCTTTCAGCGGATTGACCAAACTAGTACCTTTTACGTGGGCGGAATGGCGGTAGCTCCATTTCCGGCTAAGCATAGGATTCCTTCTTATGGAGTTGTCGTAGAAGAAAAGGGAAAACCTGGGAGGTTCAACGTAAATAGGGCGATGGAATTGGGTATTCCGAGGGGGCCTCTATGGGGACAGCTTCAGAGAGGCAAGAGCTTATGGATTGGTGGTGTTGAAGTGAGGCCCGAGGATGTCCTAGGGCCACCTAGAAGGAGCGCAAAGCTAGTTTACACAGGAGATAGTGCTCCCTCTCAAGAAATCGTTGAGAGGGCGAAGGGGGCGGATTGCCTGATTCATGACGCAGCTTTTCCTAAGGGAGAGGAGCAGGAAGCTCATGCCTTTGGTCACTCAACCTGGGCTGACGCGGTTCAGGCGGCAAAATCAGCAGGGGTAAGAAGATTGGTTCTCTTCAACTTTGGAGGAAAAGTAGTAAGCGATATCGAGGCTATTGAAGGCGAGGCAAGAAAGGAGTTCAAAGAAACCTACGTGGCTAGGGATCTGTGGGAGTTCGAGGTTAGGGCGGAAGAAAGTTGAGGCACGATTAGCTTAAGACCCACGCAAAAGATATAAATCGATGAGATCTGGACAGAACTTCCTGATAAGTCAGGAGTACATGGAGATGGAGGTTAAGGCGCTTAACCTGACTGGACATGAAACGGTTCTGGAAATAGGTAGCGGTGATGGGCGGATGACAAAGCTCATAGCCGAGAGGGCTAAGCGCGTTGTGGCAATCGAAAAAGATGAGGTTCTCATGGCCGCAGCGAAGGCCATTTCGTGGCCTAATGTTGAGTGGATACTGGGCGATGCGCTGCGCGTAGATTTTCCCGAAGCAAACGTGGTTTTCTCAAACGTCCCCTATTACATATCATCTCCTTTGATCTTGAAGTTAATAATGTGGGGCAAGTTCGAGCGCGCGGTACTAAGCCTTCAAAAGGAGTTTGCATATAGGCTAATTTCTCATCCAGGAACCAAAGAATACGGAAGGATCACCGTGATTTTCCAGCTTTTGGCCAACGCTAGGCCACTTTTTGACATACCACCATGGGCTTTCGATCCAAAGCCCAAAGTTTGGTCAACCGTGATAGAGGTGGTACCAAGGCCCGGCTTGAAGCCCGAGGAAATAAGACAGCTTGAGAAGTTTACAGCCCTTATTTTTTCACAAAAAAATCGGTTGTTACCCAAGTCCCTATGCAAGCTTGGCCTTTGCGATAGCCGGGGCCAAGCCATATCGATAATAGAAGATATTGATATGGCGAAGAAACGCGTGAGGGAGCTCACGCCGACAGAAGTTCTCTTATTGTCATCTAAGTTCAGTAAGCACCTGAGTTGATATATGAGCCCTCCGACGACACTTACCTACTCATTGACTCCTTGCCGAAAAACGTCGCAGGAATGAACGTGCTAGAAGTGGGCACAGGGTCGGGCATAATAGCGGAAGAAATGGTAAAAAGGGGAGCATCATGGGTTCTCGCCACTGACCTAGATTTAGAAGCAGCGCTGTCTGCCAAGTCAAGAGGACTCGAGGTCATAGTTTCCGACCTATTTTCTGCTTTCAACCACAAGGCGCTTTTCGATATCATAATATTCAACCCTCCTTACTTACCCTCAGATTTTTGGTCTGATTCCATGGCTTGGACTGGTGGATCTGGAGGCTGGGAACTCTCATATAAGTTTATTATGCACGCGAAGGATCACCTCGCGCCCAAAGGAAAGATTTTCATTGTGCTTTCTTCCTTAACTTGTGATCGGGTCCTTAGGGCCTGTGCCGACCTTGGCCTTTCCAGATATGAGGTCGCGTTCAAGGAGTTCTTTTTTGAGAAACTATGCGTCTACGAGATATCTAGAATTGACAGCAAGCAAGAATAGGGAAAGGCTAGCATTAGCTAGAAAAAGCTTAGTTTCAATGTGGGCTGTCTCAGTTTTAGTTCTCCCTTCAAGCAACGAGGAGCTTAGCGAGGGAAGCCGCGCTGTCTTTTAGCCCCAAGGCCTTTTATCTATGGCTAGGTATGCTTTATGAATAAGTCAATAAGGCGTGTACCCAATTTTAAGAGACGGTCAAAAAGGTGAGAACATGAAAGCGCTAAGTAACGTTTACGTAATTCTGGTCCAGCCAACTGGAGAATTCAATGTTGGCCTTTCGGCTCGCGCATCAGCGAATTTTGGTGTAGCAGCGTTGCGCATAGTTAATGCCCCGCTGGGAGTGAGTTCGTTGTCTTTGAGGTATTCCTCCGGAGGAAGGGAATTGCTAAGAAATGCAACCCATTACAGAACTTTAGATGAGGCAGTTCAGGACTTGGATTACACCGTGGCCACAACCGCTAGAACCGGAGGAAAGAGGAACGTTTTGAGGGAGACATACAGGCCCTCAGCTATACTGCCTTACATAAACAGCGGTAAAAAAGTTGGCCTTGTTTTCGGAAGAGAAGACCGCGGACTTACTAACGAGGAGCTGGCCAAATGCGATTTTGCCGTTACCATAGAGGCTTATGAGGGATATCCTGTGCTAAACTTATCGCATGCGGTTGCAGTTCTACTGCACTACCTTTTCGTCAACTCCAGCCAGAGCTATGCCAAAAAGCATCCGGCTTTGGCCCCTCTAAGGGCTGCGTTCATGGAGCAGTTTCAATTACTAATGAAGAATTCGGGTTACCCAGAGAGAAAGTGGGACGAGACTTGGCTTACAATGAGGCGCGTGCTGGTTCGCGCAGATCCAGATGACTGGGAACTTGCACTTCTAACTGGCGCGCTGAGGGCAGCTAACAGGTCACTGAGCGGTGGCACAAGCGGTTTCCCAGAGGGTCGCCAGCCCGAAAACGGGCGAACAAACTTTATTTCGTATCTGCTGGCGAAGTCCTTTACCCTCTTAATTACATTGGCATAAGCCGAAGCGTAATCTGCGTTCGCTGAAGCCCCAAGGGAAGATGCGATCTTCTCCTTGAGGCCTGGCCTTAAGCGCATCTTATCGACGCTGATCTCTTTCACGTTGGCTTTTCTAAGTTGTTCAAGAAGTTCGCTCAGGTCAGCATCGGTCCAGCCGGGGAAAACTGGACCTATGAAAGCGAACGTGTATAAACCTGCATCGGAGAGCTTCTCCATGGCACTTATCCTAGAGTACACGCTTGGCGCGTTTGGCTCTAACAAGTCCTTATACTTTCCATCTAGGCCGAGTAAGGTGAAGCCCACCTGAACTTTTTCTCTGTATTTAGACAGCAGGCTCAAATCTCTGAGGACTAGCGGGGACTTAGTCTGTATAATAACCCTCATCCCTGACGATAGAAGGGAGTAAATAGCCGCCCTTGTCAAGTTGTACTTGGCTTCCACTGGTTGATATGGGTCAGTCAGAGAAGACAAGAAAAAAACCGCTTCTCTCTTAATCCCGTACTTCAGGATATCTTTTGCAAGAGCAGGTTGCAAGTTTATTTTTGCCCTTACCTCGTCCTCCCAATTTTTGTTATGAGTTAGAAAAGGTACGTAGCAGTAAGCGCACTGATGCTCGCATCCCACATAAGGGTTTACTGTGAAGTCTCCCAAGGACGACTTGGATATGCAGGTAGAGCAACGAGTTTCTGTAACGTTAAAGTTTCTCCTTAACGAGATTCATCACCACCTCTATGGCTGCGAGCTTTGCCTTTACTGGTGTTTCTGCGCCACAAACGAGTATTAGTTCTCCTTTTCTAGCGCCCATTTTTAGAAGCTTTTCATAGTCCTCGGGGGAGACCTCTTTTAGTTTGACCCTATCTGGAGGTATCACTATGTCATCAGAAAACTCTAGCGTGGTCATCCCAGTAGCGCTCATGCGCACGGCCAGATCTCTGACCGTTAAAGGGTCTATGGGGCCTAGGGCTTTGGAGTTTATGAAGACAGCAACGTTGTAGGGCCCCATTTTTAGGTAATTGGTTTCTAGTGGTTTGGCACCAATTATGACTTCATGAATCGCTGACGTTACTGCTCTTCCCTTTTCCGTTAGGCCGTTTCCCGTCCTCTTAACGTTTATTAGGCCTGCATCTTTCAGTAACCTGATAAGGGTTTTAACAGAACCACCTCCTAGCTCCAGCGAGGAGGCCAACTTTTCCCTGCTCATGCTACCCGAGGATTCCAGCTCAAAAAGTGCGGCGACTACATGTGAACAGCTGAACTCCCTTGGCGGCCCAAACCTCTTATTCGAAAGCCTTCTTATTTCAGAAAGTGCAGATTTGTATGAGAAGCCTTGCTCTGTGCTCCCTTGCATGCCATAATTTTAGATGCTGTAATATATAAGTTATTGTTTTGACCTAGAAACGCCTGCCTATTTTTTTAACGTAAGCAACCGCTAGTTATCGGAAACTGCATTATGATGCCTCAGTAGACCGGCCTACTGCGTCATGTAATACCTCTTCATTGTTATTCGCTTATCCTTAGTTTGCTTTTAGCGATCGATTATGATGGCGGGAAGGGGTTAAGGGAAGCGCATTCTGTATATATACCACGTACGTGTTTTATGCGGTAATGCCCATGGAAGAAGAAACAATTGAGGGATACATGAAGGCTGGCAAGGCGCTTGCTATGACGCGCGAAAAGCTAAGGCATTGGGTAAAACCGGGCGTCAAATTCACAGAGATCGTGAAATTGGTCGAGGAGGACTTCGTGGCAAACGGAGTTCTTCCGTCCTTTCCCACTAACGTTGACGTGAACGAGGTGGCAGCCCATTACACTCCAAGGATCGGCGAGGAAACCACGATTCCCGAGGATTCCCTTGTCAAGATAGACCTGGGAACCCATTACAATGGACTCATAGCAGATTCCGCCATAACGGTATCTCTTTCGGACAAGTATGACGACCTCGTTTACGCAGCGGAAGAGGCTCTCGAGGAGGCTCTTAAGGTTGTTGCGCCAGGTGTTTCGATCACAGAGGTTGGCAAAAAGGTCGAGAGGGTTCTCAAAAACTACAATCTCCAACCTGTTTCAAACTTAACGGGTCATTCCATCGAGTACTTCGAGTTGCATGGCGACGTGAGCATTCCAAACGTCTACGTGAACTGGGATCTGGGAAAGTTTGAAGAAGGTAAGGTATACGCCATAGAACCATTTGTTACCTTAGAGGGTCGTCCCTCTAAGGTAGTTGACTGGAAGCCCGGAGGCATATACATTATCAGTAAGCTCAGAAACATTAAAGATCCAGAGGCAAGATCGCTTTTCGAGGAAATCAACAAGCGGTTCAGGAGCTTGCCCTTCGCGGAGAGGTGGCTATTAGACTTCATGCAACTAGACAAGTTGCGCTTAAATATCGAAAAGCTCGTAAAACTGAAGGCCCTTTACGAATACCCGGCCCTCATAGAGATAGGGGGCCGGCCTGTGTCTCAAGCCGAGCACACGTTTATAGTCACAAGAGATGGTGCATTGGTCACTACTCAGTGAATTTACGTCCTCTGCCTTTGTTTAGTGAGTCAAAGTATATCCATATGGCCCAAGCTAGCTCGAGTCTCGTTATGCCAAGAATAGACGAAGTCTCGCATATGGCATCCATGATCTCCCTTGGCGTTTTAAGCTCCTTTGGATAATACCGTGAAAGGAACTTTCTTATGCTCCTATCGGGAATTGGAACGTCAAAGCCTAGCTGTCCTTTAAGATATTGAATGGAGAACGGCCCAAGTCCTTTTGTTCTAGAAAATGGGTCATCCCTGCGGAAGGGGTCTGCAATTTGGGCCCACTTAACCAAGTTTTCCCTCTCCGAAACTTCATCCTTGTCCGAAAAGTTATCTATTGCTGCCAACATTATTTCCGCGCACCTTTCAGATACGCAATACCAGTTTTTCTCGAGAAATAGATCTCTGGCTGAACGTAGAGTGATGTCATCTAGCAGTTCATCCCTGAAGCGCTTTACCCTGGGCTCCACAAAGTTGAAGTAACTGAAGCCGGTCGAAGTTAGAGCCGTGTCGAGCAGAATTAAAAGTGGTTTGCCATCCCATCTTTTCCCCTTAAAACACGTAAGGGCATATTGCCTAGCCTCACTTAAATATGGAGATATCGCATCACGCAAAGCTTTGACGTCCACGGCAATTCGCTTGTGAAATTAGGCTTTAACCTTTGTGTGAGATAAGTCAGATTTTCGGCAAACCCCTTCTGCCCTCGAAGGGATAACTCAAATTTATGGGCTTATGCATCTTAAACGGGCCTGCGACAAAACTGCGTAATCTGAAAACGCGATTAGGCTAAAACGGACTATTCAAACAAAAAACCGAAGCCTTATTGCGCCTGGTTCTTTAAAAAGTCCTCGTAAATTTTCTTCACCTTCTCGGCAGTAGGTCCAGCTCCAGATACACCTCTGCTTGTCACCCTCACCCTATCTGCTACTATGATGAGCGATCCGGTTTCATCTATCTTCACCATTCTCGGAAACGTTTTTTCAAGTATCTCTGCCAATGCGCGTAGGTCCACGTTCTTTTCTTCCACGATTATCTGTTCTATTATTGAGCCTGGGATGAACAGTGCTGGTATCGTTTCTCCACTTTGTGAGCTGGCCTCTTCTAGATAAACGTGAAGGCGATCTGGGTCTACAGATCTCAGGGTGCCCTCAAACTGCTTTCCAGTTGTAGTTATGATCTTGACTTTGCGGTCTTGAAAAGCCATTAGGTCAGAAGCAAACTTGTGAGTTGTCATGAAGCTCAAGTTATTCCCCTTAAGGTTTATAGCCCATGCTTATAAGGGATTATCCTAAACAGATAGGTTGAAGTTTGATCTCGTTGTAAGGCAGGTAGGTGACAACGTAGAAGGAATTAAAAAAGTTGTCTTAGAGGGAAAGGAGGGCGTGATTTATATGGATGATCCAATTGAACTCTTTTCCCTGAGCCCCGGTGATTCTGTTCAATTGCTTATCAACGAAGGAGAAGAGGGCTTTTTCTCAGCTTTTTACCTGCCAGTTTACGCTAAAAGTTCAGGCAACATCAAAACTTATCTTTATTCCGCTTACGGTTTACTCATAAAGTTTGACGGTAACTTCGACCTTCCAAATGATAAGATCAAGGTAACCCTTACTAAGCAGAATGTCAAGATCAACTAACATAGAATTTTGCTTAAGGACTTTCCCAGACTCTGGAATTTCGCAATACATATAAAAACACAATTAGCTTAATTTTGCCTTTGTTCCGCAGTCTGGTCTAGCGCGACGTTTTTAAAAAGAGGCGCAAGGTGTACCTCCGAAACTGGTGACGGAATGGAGTCAGTTGAAACAATATCTGATACTCCCATTGAGCGGATCTTATCAAGGGAATCGTTAGCGAAGATTCCGTGAGTGCATCCCACGTATATATTGGATGGTTCCTCTTCCTGAAGCATGCTTAACGCATTGATAACGGTTCCTCCAGTGCTAATCTCATCATCTATAACTATGACATCTTTTCCTTTTACTCCAACCTTTCTCTTCTGGGTCCGAACCTCTCCTGTTACGGAGTTTCTCTCCTTAAGGTATCCGGTATAGTATGAGGACCCAGCCCCTATGGCTGCCTCTTTTGCCCTTGTCAAGTACTTTCCCTCAAGGGATTTGGCTCCTGGTACTATTATCACGGGATCGTGAAGGTCATGCTTATTGCGGAGATATTCCCCAATCAACCTTGCGGTCATCAAGTTATGTGTCCTTATTGGCATGTCATATATGAGGTCGGGATTGTGATAGTCGGCCACATATAGCTCATCTAGACCCGCTGCCGCTAGCGCGGTCGCAATAACTAGCGCGCTCACCGACTCCCCCACCCTTTGTTTCCTGTCCTGTCTTCCATAAGCCATGTAGGGGATGAAGGCCTTTATTGAACTAGCTCCCGAACGCTTGGCCGCATCAACCGCAAGAAAAAGCTCGAAAAACCTATCGTTTGGATTTGGATAGCTTGTCCCCACAAGAATTACATCTTCGCCCTTGGGTTCCTCGGTTAGCCTAACGTAAACCTCTTGATTTGGAAAGATCTTCTTCTCCACTGGAAGAGCGGGTACGTTGATAAGCTTCGCGAGCTCTTGTGCGAATGGCGAATTACTCCTTAAGTCGAAGAGCTTCATGCTTGACACCTAGAGACGCGCTACCATAATATAAGCGTCCTCGCCGTCAGAATAGTAATTGGCGTTAACATCCTTTATTTCGTAGGACAGCTTCTTATAAAGAGATATAGCCTCATAGTTGTTTACCCTAACCTCTAAGTAAATCTCCGTCGCTCCGTATTCCTTGGCTCCCTCATGGGCTTTTTTCATGAGCGCAGTACCTATGCCCCTTCTCCTGTACTGGGGCAGTACAGCAAGGGAAATTATGTGAGCCTTGGTGACCCATTTCATCCCGTAAAAGGAAAATCCTTTTTCAATGCGAGTCATGACGTAACCGATAATTTTTCCTTCAGTCTCCGCCACTATAAACGCTTTTGGAAAATTAATTAGATGTTCCACGAAAAATGAACGTGGGTAGTTCTCGGGCAGGCATATTTCATTTATCTTTATGACCTGGTCAAGGTCCTCAGGCCTACAGCCTCTTAGGGTGACCGGGGATTGTTCCGTCATTTCGGTTACAAAATGAACTGTGAATATACGTTTTGCGTGTGATAGCCCGGCAGGCTGGATAGCAGGTCATATGGAATTTTTTTCACTCTATGTGAAAGTTTCAGTTTTCATGCCCCCCATAAACATATAAATTTAGGCAAAACAACCAAATTGCTATGGAAGAGGGTATCCGCCTAACCGAGACAGCAAGAAAGATTCTCGAGGCCCGTTATCTCATCAAGGACGAGGGAGGTAATGTTGTCGAAACCCCTGAAGGTATGTTTAGGCGCGTCGCCAACACGGTCGCTGGCGCTGAGAAAAACTACGGTAAGAGCGATCAGGAAATAAAAGAACTAGCTGACGCGTTTTATAAGATGATGGCAGCATTGGACTTTCTACCCAACTCTCCCACTTTGATGAACGCGGGCACGCCGCTTGGGCAGTTATCTGCCTGCTTCGTGCTACCGGTTCCTGATTCAATAGAGGGAATATTTGATGCATTGAAGAACACGGCAATAATTCATAAAAGCGGAGGCGGCACGGGCTTCTCTTTTTCTAGGATAAGACCGAAGAATGATATAGTTAAAAGCACAATGGGGGTCGCGAGCGGCCCTGTCTCCTTCATGAAGATCTTTGACGCTGCAACCGAGCAGATAAAGCAGGGAGGTAGGAGGAGGGGGGCAAACATGGGTATATTGAGGGTTGACCATCCCGATATAGAGGAGTTCATAAGCTGCAAGGCTGACATGAAGACGCTTCAGAACTTCAACATAAGCGTTGGGGCTACCGATGAGTTCATTAAAGCCCTAAAGAGCGATTCAACGTACAAGTTGATAAACCCCCGTAACGACCAGGTTACCGCCGAGGTAAGCGCTAAAAAGATATTTCAGGAAATATGTCAGCAGGCCTGGGCGACTGGAGATCCAGGTATGGTGTTCTTGGACAGGATCAACCAATATAATCCCACGCCTCAACTAGGGGAAATAGAGAGCACGAACCCTTGTGGAGAGCAGCCATTGCTACCTTACGAGTCTTGTAATCTTGGAAGCATTAACTTGAGTCATTTCATTAAAGATTATCCCGAAGCTCCAAAAATAGACTGGGAGCGCCTTGCGGAGACCGTTAGGTTGGCTACTCGCTTCCTTGACGACGTTATAGATGCCAATGCTTTCCCCCTCAAGGAGATAGAGCAAATGACTAAGCTGAACCGCAAAATAGGACTGGGGGTAATGGGCTGGGCTGACATGCTCATAATGCTTGGAATTCCTTATGACTCGGAAGAGGGGCTTTACGTTGCGTCACAGGTTGCGGAGTTCATAAACTATGAGTCAAAACTTGAAAGCGTGGAACTGGCAAAGGAGCGCGGAAGATTTCCAGCTTTTAAGGGAAGCGTATACGATGCAGAAGAACCAAGGTTGCCTTTCTCTGGAAAGACCTTCGGCAAGGAGTTGAACTTGAACCGCCCACATTTGGACTGGCAAGCGCTAAAAGAAAACATCAAGAAATATGGCATAAGAAATGCAGATACGATTACAATAGCTCCTACCGGCACCATATCGATGATAGCTGGGGCTTCATCCGGAATAGAACCGCTTTTTGCGATCGCATACGTTAAAAAGGTAAGCGTGGGCGAGTTTCCTGATGTAAATCCCTTGTTCCAGGAGGTTGCAAAGCGCCTTGGCTTCTACTCCGACGAATTGATGATGAAGATATCAAAAGTGGGTAGGCTAGAGGGCGTAAACGAGGTTCCTGATGAAGTTAAAAAACTATTCAAGACCGCGCTGGAAATAGACGTGCACTATCATGTAGCAATGCAGGCAGCTTGGCAAGCGTTCGTCGACAACGCGGTAAGCAAAACGATAAACATGAGGAACTCTGCAACCGTCGATGATGTTGCTAAAGCGTATCTTGAAGCTTACGATCTAGGATGCAAGGGGATAACGATTTACAGGGATGGTAGCAGAAGCGTTCAGGTGCTTTACGCTGGTTCTTCGAGTGAACAGAAAAAGGAGACCGTAAAGGAGACCGGAGGGATACTTCCCGAGGCGCGGCCAGCGGTTCTTTCTGGTATGACAATAAAGATGAAGACCGACTCTGGAAATCTCTACGTAACCATTAACGAGAAAGACGGAAGGATGTTTGAAGTTTTCACCACGCTGGGAAAAAGTGGCGCTGCCATAGCAGCGTTCACGGAGGCCATAGGTCGCTTGATCTCGTTGTCGCTCAGGATCGGGGCGGATCCTAACGCCATAATAAAGGAACTGGTAGGCATAAGAGGTGGGGAACCCGTGTGGCAGGAAGGAGAAAAAATACTTTCCGTTCCCGATGCCATTGGAAAGGCGCTCATCAAGTACATGGCAATTAAGTCGGGTAAGACCGAATCTCAAAAGCCGCTTGTATCCTTATCCGTGAGCGATCACGAGGAGGGCAATAAAGAAGCTGGAAATGAAGGTGTAAAAAACGCTGGCGAGGATTCTTGGGGATACGGAAATCCGACTTGCCCTGAATGCGGTAGTCCTCTGATAGTTTCTGAAGGGTGCATGACGTGCCCCGTCTGCGGATGGAGTAAGTGCGAGTGAGTTTTGAACCGTTCAATTCCACTCTAAGCGTTAAACTGTAGTCAAAATCTAAATGGAATAAGTGAAGTTTCTATTTCTACTTCCATCGTTACTGAATTAGGGATAATACAACGCCAAGTCCGCGGGCCCTTCCCTCCCTAAATATGAACGTATCGCCGACCCTCACAAATTCTGGTCTCTGAGTGAAAACCATCTCGACCTGGTCAACATCACCGCTTCTTAATGCCTCTTTATTCATTTTAGTTATTCTGCAGGCCTGTCTTATGGTATGTATATGAACGACCGGAGTGTAGCCTGTCCTTATGGTTGTTGGATGATGTAGGACTCTTATTCTCGCAACGAAACCCTTACTTGCTTTAGGTGCCAAAGAGGGATCGGCCAAGATCATGCCCTTTCTAACCTCGTTGTAATCGACGCCGGTGAGAGCGAAAGCGGCATCGCTACCAGCACATACTTCATCAGCAAAAACGCGATTTGTTTGTATTGACTTTACTTTGACCTTTCTGAAGGAGCCATCTGTAAAAGGGCCTATCTCCAGCAATGCCTCATTTTTTACGCGGCCCTGTTCTACCAGACCACTCACAACAAGTCCTACTCCTGTTACATTAAATTTCTCATCAATGTATGCCATGAACGGATAATTATCTCTCTCAATCCACCTTATCCTGGGTGGTATCAGCTCAAGGAACTCCTTTATTAGATCAATCCCTCTTCCGTCCACGTTAGAAACCATGAATATGGGTACCACTCTGGCGTAGGGCATGTTTTTGGCAGCTATCACGACATCGCCTTTCGTCTTAACCAGAAACGGAATCTTACTTATCCCCGGCAGCTTCAGATAGCGCTCTACGTCTGCAAGCGTTTTTTGGGTTATTTCTGTTGGCGAGAGGTCTATCTTGGTTATAACGCAGAAGACTGGTAGGCCAAGGGCAAGCGCAATACCAAGATGTTCTTTAAATGTACCCACAGTTCCCGCGTTGGCAGCCACTATTATGGCTGCGTAATCTGGCGAATGACCCATGATACCTGCCAGCGTCGTCTTTATGTAGCGTTCATGACCCGCCAGATCTATTAAGAATATCATTTTCCTGGACTTGAGGAATATCTCTGCTTCGTCGTAGTGGGTTAACGATTCGTTTACCGATCTTCCTTGTTCATCGAAACCTAAGGCGTGAACCGTGACCGAAGATGTTCTTCTACTCTTTATTTCGTGCATGTACCGTGCTACCTTTTCCATTGCTTTCCCGTTTCCGTTGTCAAGCTCGTTTGATATGAGGACTCCCTTTAGGGTCGACTTTCCGGCGTCTACGTTTCCCAAAAACGCAACGTTTACTGAAATGGGTTCCTCGCCCCTCTTTTTTCTTGTTACGTGAAGCTCTAGAACGTCGCCCTTGCTTCCTTTTTCCGAATTTACTACACGAAAATCAGCGCCTATGAGTTCGCAAATGTTTTTCATATTTACCAGGCTTTCCTTTAGTTCTGCCGGAGAGAGTCCCACTGGCTGGCCGTCATCTGAGAGGCCTAGCTCGTAGAAGGCCTCACCCCCTCCCTCATTAATGCGGTAAAGCATTTGGGTAGCCAGCTCAAGAAATCTTTCATGGTTAAGGGGTGCAATCTTTAGCTTATATTCCACGTTTCCGCTATCGCTTTCTTGCTGCATTCCGCATGTACTAACATATGGAGAGCCTTAACTTTTTCTCTGTCAAGCTGGGCATAAAATACTCTAAAAAGAAGGGGTTATGCCTCTATATAGTCTTCTGGTTTGGGAAGTACCTGCGGTAACCCCTTGCGCGACCTGATCTTCATTATCAAATCATTGAGCATGGCTGGGGGTACAGGGGCCCAATGGCTAAATTGAGCTCCCCAAAGTGCTTTGCCGGCGGTGGCGCTCCTGATCTCATTGCTGAGGTCGAACGACTCGGCCACAGGTATTTCGGCAATTATCTGCATGTTGTTGCCCGAAGCCGAGGGAATTACTTCAAGCACTCTTCCTCTCTTTTGGTTTATTATGCGGTTAAGTGGAGCCATGTACTCAGTTGTTACCCTTATGTCTACCTTCTGCCATGGTTCAAGAAGCGTGGGATTAGCGCTCAGGAATGCTGCCATGACCGCGTTCTTTATGGCGGGCATTACCTGCGCTGGGCCCCTGTGAGCGGGATCTTCATGTATTAAGGCATCAACTAGGATAGCTTTTACGCCCCTCATTGGTTCTTGTGCGAGTGGTCCGGCTTCAGTGCTCCAGAGAAACGCCTGTATTATGGTCTCCTTTATTTCTCTTAGGTGCTGTAATCCCTTGGTCCTATCAACGAATATGTTCATGCGTTCGTCGATGGTCCATATGTTTCTTGCCTCATCGGTATCCCAGCCAGCCTCTTCTCTCAGGATTTTCGCTCTTTCCCTGAAGTCTTGGCTATCGTATACTTTTCCCTCCTGAATTAGTTGAAGGGTCTTTTCTGAAAGTGGCTCCACCGCTACGTAGAAGCGGTTATGCTTGTTAGGCGATTTGCCCTCGGCTGGCCCTCCGCTTGCCTGAATTGACTCCCTGTATACCACAAGCGGTGGGCTGGTAACTACATCAAATCCTCTTTGCTGTAGATCCCATAGTGCGATTTCCAGGTGAAGTTGCCCCATTCCACTTAGCAGGTACTCGCCTGTGTCCTCCCTAACTTTGACCTGTAAGTTTGGATCCTCTATGCTCATCTTGTGAAGGGTATCTATGAATTTGGGCAAATCACTCGTGCTCTTTGGTTCTATGGCAACGGTAACTACTGGTTCGCTTATATAGGCCATTTTCTCAAATGAGCCTTCCTTCTGGTAATTGGGATCTATGGCCGTTTCGCCAGCCCTGGCTTGCTCAAGTCCAAGGAGCGCAACCATGTTGCCTGCAGGTATCTTGTCGGCGACTTCCCTGGTCTGGCCCATGAACAGCCCGACTTGAAGGACGGTTTGCGTCGTACCCGCATTAACAAGGTAGAGTTGATCTCCCGTCTTGACTGTACCCGAAAAGACCCTTCCTGTAGCTACTAGCCCAGCGTGGGGATCTACTACAACGTTGTTTATCGCTATCACGGTAGGCCCTTTCTCGTTGCAGTCAAGCAGGGACTTCGTTAAAGGCGAATCGGGGTTGCCCTGCCATATCTTCGGGATCCTGTACTTTTGCGCCTCAATAGGTGAAGGTAAATGATCGACTACCATATCAAGAATTGCCTCATAAAGAGGTACCTTCTTTACGAGGTCATCTGGCGATCCTGTCGTGTAAGCCGTAACTACGTCTGAGAACTTAACGCCTCTTTCTTTCGCCATAGGCAAAGTAAATCCCCATTTGTCCTTGGCGGCTCCGAAGGCAACCTGTCCCTTGTTGGCGTTTACTTTCCACGATTCCTTGAACTCCGGATCCGCGTATTCCTCTATCAGCTTGTTGAAGTCCTGAATTATTTGAAGAAGCCTGTTCTGCACTTCCTGTGGCGAAAGTCTTAGTTCCTTAACCAATCTGTCAAGCTTATTTATGTATAAAACTGGCTTAACCTTTTCCTCAAGGGCTTGCCTCACAACGGTCTCGGTTTGAGTCATCACTCCCTCTACGCAGTCCACGACAACCACGGCTCCATCCATAACCCTCAGCGAACGCGTTACCTTTCCTGTGAAGTCCACGTGGCCAGGCGTATCTATGAGGTTTATGACGTAGCTCTTGCCATTTTTTTCATGTAGGAGGCTTACGTTTGCCGCTTTGACGGTCATCTGCCTTTTCTGCTCTATCTCCAGGTAATCCATTGCTAAAGCGGTTCCAGCAACCTTGGGTGAAATTATGCCTGCGGCCATAAGTAGGCTATCACTCATAGTTGTTTTTCCGTGGTCAACGTGCGCTATCACACCGATGTTTCTTATCTGCTCCTTATTTTCCATTAATTTTAATATTTCCTCAGTCTGTCTATACTTTGGCAACTTAACAAGCCTGTCATTTTAGGAGCTTTAAGCTTTTTGAGGTGTGGGCATCGGGTTGCGGAGTTAGCTTGAAGTATTGGTTGCTCATAGGGGTGTATTTGAGGCAATGCCAATTACACGAGCTTTAGGAGAGGTTTCAGCACAATACTTTTAAACGCGCTCGTGCTTCCATAGGCATGAAAGTAAGCTTTAGCATGAGTTTCTTCGCCCTTATAATTATATTCCTATTGGGTTTTGGTGCGGGTTTCGCGACTTACTACGCAGTTTATTATAGGCCGCTTGAATCCTCTTATAAGTTAGAAAAGAAAATTAACCTATCCCTATCTGAGCTTTCATCTCAGTATGCTCAGAAGATATCAGAACTTAGTCAAAACGTTACAATGCTAAGCATGAGTTATCAAAGCGAGGTATCTGCTCTGAGGCTGGCTGAGGAACAGAACATGAGGTTGCAGCAAGTTGTCTTACGGCGTGTTGAAAGCAGCCAAGCCCTTAGTAATTACTACGAGTGGAGGGCGCTGGGCATACCACCGCTACTTCAGCAGTGGTACTCGCAGGCGCTTTCAGTGATGCCGTCTCAGGGGAAGTCAGGATACACACAGGGAGCTCTTTCCTCTGCAGTCTTCCTAACAGCTATTGACTGCGGAGATGACAGCTGGGCCGCCAGGGCCACGTCTTACCTGGGACTTGGGAGTTATAGTACGAACTACGCCCTTTTCTCAAACATATCTCAGTGGGCGAAGCCAGTGCTTTCATCTTACGAAAGCGCTGTCCTAAACGTCTCAGGAGGTCCTGTGCCTTACGCGATCTCCTCTATTCTTGGCGCAACGTCTTCATTTAGTCTTCAAAACTCGTCTTCCGGCCCTCTGCTATCTCCGCTTCAGGTTCTGGTAGCGGGTAAGGGGAACGAACTAGAAGAATGCGAGCTAACGGCTGCTTTGTTGAGACTTGAGAACGTAAGCGTTGCAATAGCGTTAATTTCTAACACGCAAAATCAGAACGAGCTTACCTATGTGGTGTTGGTGCAGTTCTCTGGCCTTTCAAACGTTTACTATTACTCGAACCTTTCATCTTACGGAATACCCGGGGGGCCTTGGGGTGTGATTCAGCCTCAGCTTACCCTAGCGAAACAGGATTCAGCAAGTTGGATGCCGGTATGGTCCATAGTAAGCGTAGAGATAGTGGAATAATAAGTACGCCCTACATTACGGTTAACAGATAAGAAACGAAAGCTTAAAGCACTTTATAGAAGTATGCCATTATGGCGGTAAATTACGCGAGACGCTGGACCGTTGTATCGGTGACCACTCTTGGCACTCTTATGGCATCTATTGATTCCACCATAGTGATATTGGGTATACCGATAATAATGCAGGCTCTTCATGCAAACCTCATAGAAATGGCATGGGTCATAATGGGTTACATACTTATGAGCACGGCGTTCGTTCTGACAATAGGCAGGATTGGCGATACGTTCGGGAGGATAAAGGTTTACGAGTTAGGTTTTCTCGTCTTTGTTATAGGGTCGGCTTTATCGGGATTATCGCTTAACGGGATTCAGATAGTCGCTTTCAGGATGATTCAGGGCATAGGAGGGGCAATGATGGTAGGCAATTCCTGGGCGCTTATCTCGGAGGCCTTTCCAGAAAACGAAAGAGGCAAGGCTTTTGGAATAAATTCCATAGCGTGGGGAATTGGAGGGGTTGTTGCCCCTATACTCGGAGGACTGATAATAACTTACCTAGGATGGAGGTACATCTTTTACGTTAACGTTCCAATTGGAGTTTTCGCAATTCTATGGGCACGTGTAAGGCTTAGGGGGTTCGTTGAAAACAAAGTAAACGAGGGCTTCGACTTTGCTGGTGCTGGGCTTTTTACTGCCTTTGTGGCGCTCTTGATCTTAGCCATAACAATGAGTATAGGTACCGGATGGAACTCCCCGAGCCTTACCGTTTTATCCCTATCGCTCGTTGCGCTCTTTGCTTTTGTAATTATCGAGAAAGAAGTTAGATCTCCTATATTTAGGTTTAGCCTGTTTACAAACAGGGTTTATTTGGCATCTACACTCGCATCTACTATTCAGTCGCTTGCCATGTTTTCTATAATGTTTCTAATAATATTTTACCTTGAGGCGGTAAAGGGATACAGCGTAATGGAGTCTTCGATTTTGTTGATACCTATGCCACTGCTTTCAAGTCTGGTAGCTCCATTTGGTGGATTGTTGTCAGACAGAATAGGGGCTCGTTTACCTGCTACAATTGGTTTGCTTGTACAGGGGACAGCGTCCCTAATGTTATCCGAACTAAGCGTCAATTCCCCTTACCTTTACGTTGCCCTAGGATTGGCCATAATGGGAATAGGGAGCGGCCTTTTCTTTTCTCCTAATGCAAGCGCTGTTATGTCTTCTACGCCAAGAGGCCACTATGGCGTTGGGTCTGGAATGATGACTACCCTCAGAAACACGGGACAGGTGATAAGCATCGCTCTTGCCCTTGCTGTTGCAGCCAGTTCAATGCCACAATCGGCTGTTTTCGCTCTTTTTCTGGGAAACGCGACGAACCTAAGCAGGTCAGTTCTATCTTCTTACGTTAGGGGAATGGGAAGCGCGCTCAGGCTTTCGATGGTTCTTGCTTTGTTCGCAGCGCTTGCCTCCGCCGTTAGAGGGAAAGAGGTGAGAAGGTCGCTTGAGCAGGAAGGCAACCTTAATGCAAAGAAGGGTCCTTAAAAGGTAAACTTTAACAGAAAAGCATATTATCGACAACGAGGTATTCTTGATAAGAATTTGTACTCCCCTGCATCGATGGGATACGATAGGGTTCCAACAACTTTCTCACCCGACGGTAAGCTTTACCAGGTGGATTATGCCCTAGAGGCAGTTAAGAAGGGTTGGATCACCATAGGGATAAAGGCATCCGACGGCATAGTCTTGGCGGTGGAGAAAAAGAGGTATACGAGGCTTATAGACCCCGCTTACACAGAAAAGATATTCAAGATAGATGATCACATAGGTGCCGTTTTCGCTGGCCTTTCTCCCGACGCCCGTTTCCTGATAGATCAAGCTAGAGTTTACGGTCAGATCTATAAGCTGGTTTACGATGAGCCTGTTGACGTAGAAACTTTGACCAGATACATCTGCGACATAATGCATGACTACACTTTGCATGGGGGAGCTCGCCCGTTTGGTGTTTCTCTTATGATTGGTGGTGTTTTCAGGGGGCAGCCCAAGCTTTACGGTACGGATCCAGGCGGAGCTTACGCGGGTTACTTTGCTAACGCAATAGGTTCTGGTTTTAGTACGGTTATGGACTACCTGGAGAAAAACTACGATGAGAAGGCGTCGTTGGATGATGCCATAATTCTTGCTCTTAAGGCTATGGCGCCGGTTGTTGAGGGAGGCCTAGCCTCGGGCAATTTTGAGGTTGCCGTTGTACCAGTAAAAACCAGCCTTTTTGAAAAGCTGAGTCAAGAAAAAGTAATGAGTTATGTGGAAAAGGCCAAGGGTTAATTGTGGTGAGCTTCGTTGGACATAGGTAAGAATACCATAGTTAGGCTTGAACTGAAGGGACAGAAGTTTGAGGTTGTGGTAGTTCCGGAAAAAGCATGGAAATATAAAGAAGGTGAGCAGATACCGCTCAAGGACATATTTGTGACTGAGGAAGTGTTTAAGGACGTCGGAAAAGGAGAAAAGGCGTCAGCGTCCAACCTGGTCCAAGTTTTTGGAACAAGTGACGAGGCCAAGGTCGCTCTCGAGGTACTTAAGCGGGGAGAGCTTCTGCTTACCACTGAGCAGAGGAGAGAAATGATAGAAGCGAAGCGCAAGCAGATAATAAACTTGATAAGTAAGAGCGCTGTCGACCCCAAAACTAAGCTTCCCCATCCCCCAACGAGAATAGAGTTAGCCCTTAATCAGGCCCGTTTTGCAGTGGATCCGTTTAAGCCGGTCGAGGAACAGGTGAATGACGCAATAAAGGCGCTAAAACCAATACTTCCAATAAAGATAGTCCAATTCAACTTCAAGGTTAAGGTGCCATCAATATATGCCTCGAAGACATACAAGCAGATAGCATCTCTTGGCCAGCTGAAGAGCTCCCAATGGGGGGACGATGGATCTATAACCCTAGTGATAACGGTACCTGGGGGTGCTAGGTCCGAGGTTATGGAAAAGATAAACAGCCTTACCCGCGGCTCTGCTGAGATCACCGTTGAGGAGGCCTAGGTGAGCGCTTTTGTCTGAAAAGATAGAAAGGGTGCGCGAGATAGCTGTTCCGGGTGAAAAGCTCTCTGAAGGAAGGCTTAGAGCGGGTGAAGGGTGTTATCGCGACGATAGCGGCATTTTCTCGAGCTACCTCGGTGTTGTGGAAAGAGACGAGCAAAGAGGTGTAAGGGTTAGGCCTCTGAGAGGTAAATATATGCCAAAAGTAGATGACTTTGTCATCGGAAAAGTTACTGAAGTTGGTCTAACCGATTGGGCCGTAGACATAAATTCCCCCTACGTTGGCCGGCTTGATTCAAGGGATGCCGGCATAGAAGTAGATCCGATAACAGTTGACCTTAGAAGATATTTCGACGTTGGAGACTACATAGGGGCTAAAGTAGTTAGCTTTGATAGGGTTACTCCTCCCTCGCTTACCGTTAAGGGGAAGGGGCTCGGTAAGATCAGGGGAGGAATACTCATTTCCATAATACCCTCTCGCGTTCCAAGGATCATAGGTAAGAAGGGATCAATGATAAATATGCTTGAAAAAATGCTCAAAACTAACCTGATCGTGGGCCAGAACGGCTACATAATAATTCAAGGCGGAACGCCAGAGGATGTCTCCTTCACGATCTCGGTTTTAAGAAAGATCGAGGAGGAAGCCTACACCTATGGGCTCACGGACAGAATAAAGGAGCTTTTGATTAAGAGGTATGGAGTTCAAAATGGCTAAACTATCTCAAGAAGTGTTGCTTACGGATGATGGTATAAGGAACGATGGCAGAAAGGTAGATGAACTGAGGCCCTTTGAGGTAGAGGTAGGTGTTCTGACACAAGCTAACGGCTCTGCGCTTGTAAGGCAGGGCAAAAACTTGATACTGGCAGGCGTTATGGGTCCTTACGAAGCTGAAAGGCATTCTCAGTTCCTCGATAGGAGCTTCCTAAGGGTGCGCTACCATATGCAACCGTATTCCACCAATGAGAGAAAATCCCCAACCTATTCAAGGAGGGAAGTAGAGCTCAGCCGCGCGATTAGGGAGGCCCTAGAACCGGCTGTGATATTAACGGAGCTGCCTAGGACGCAAATAGATGTGTTCATAGAGGTACTTCAAGCCGACGGAGGAACGCGTTGTGCCTCGGTCAACGCGGCAAGCGTGGCTCTGGCCGATGCAGGCATACCTATGCGCGATCTAGTCACGGCCGTTGCCATAGGAAAGGTGCGGGATACTTTGGTGGTCGACATTAACGACCTTGAAGACGAAAACGGTCAAGCGGATTTTCCAATAGCGATGATGCCTAACAAGGGAAAGATAACGTTGCTTCAGATGAACGGCCTTCTAAGTGAAGAAGAAATAAAGAGGTCAATCGAAATGGCTAGGAAGGTTATTGACTCGCTTTACGCGGTTCAAGTCAATGCCTTAAAGAAAAAATACGCTCCACTGGCCGCTTCTAATGAGGGATAAAAATGCGTGGACCTAGCTTTTTGGGAACCTTGGACCAAGACTATCTCGAGTTCTTGCTTGCGAAGCTAAAGTCGAATGAAAGGGTTGATGGAAGGGCGCTAGATCAGTACAGAAAGCTTGAGATACTGCCAGGCGTAATCCCCAAGGCAGATGGTAGTGCGCAGGTGAAGCTGGGAGGAACGCAAGTTATAGCAGGGGTAAAACTAACATTAGGTCCTCCTTATAGCGATACGCCTGATGAAGGCGTTTTAACCGTAGGAATGGACCTAGCACCATTTGCCCATCCAGATTTTCAACCAGGTCCTCCTGATGAAAGGGCCATTGGTTGGGGAAGGGTCGTTGACAGGGGAATAAGGGAGGGCAAAGCGATCGACTTGGGATCTTTAGTATTAGAAGAGGGTAAAAAAGTGGCCGTGATATGGCTCGACGTAACATTGATTAATCATGAAGGAAACGCGCAAGACGCTTCATCGATCGCCGCGCTCGCCGCGCTCATGACCGCAAAGTTTCCGCCTGAAATTGCTGAGGCCTTGGGTAAGGAATCGCTTGAGTTAGTTCACTATCCAATCTCCGTTACAATAGGAAAGATAGGCGACTACCTCATCTTAGATCCAAACTTAGATGAGGAAAGTTATCTTGAATCAGAGCTCACCATAACAACTCTGGAAGACGGCAACGTGTCTTCCATGCAAAAAATATTGTCAGGAGGATTAACCGAGGAAGAGGTTTTGAGCTCCGTGGCCTTGGCCAAGAAGAAAGGAGAAGAGTTGAGGGCGATGGTCATGGACGTGGTAAAAAAGTATAAAAGCGTGCAAAAAGAGAACGTGAGTAAAGAATGAGTGCTATAAAGGAGCGTGCCGGAGGAGAGCTTGGAGTTAGGTACGGCATGAAGCTAAGAAGGGACTACGTAAGGCTCAAGAGCCAGAAGAAGTTGCCCATGCGCTGTCCCTCGTGCGGCAGGCACGTAGTTATGGATAGGATAGCTGTGGGAATATGGCGCTGTCCCAAGTGCGGTTACAAGTTTACTGGCTCTGCTTTCAGTCCAAGGCCATACAGCCAGGTGATAAGTGCCTGAATTGGTAACCGCTGTGCGCGTTAGCATTAGCATTAGGGATCCCCTCGCGGGTTACGTTTTAAAGGCCATTCATCCAGACGAACCCAGTGGAGTCAGGTTTGAAGTTTCAGGTGACGTGCTGGCCTTGACCGCGGTCTTCGACAGAGAAGCAAAGGCAAGGGCTTGGATTGAGTCAGAAAGCCGGTTAATTTCGACAATCCTAAAAACTCTTAACCAGAGCTTAATATAATGGCTGAAGAAAGCGGCTCTGCGGATTATGCCGAGAGGCTGGAGGCTTTAACTGAGCAGCTCAGGGCTACGACTCAGGAGCGGCAGAACATAGAGCTAGAAGTTAAGGATATCGAGCGCGTTCTTGGTGAATTGGAGGCGCTACCAGATGGAGAAGCCGTTTATCAATTGGTAGGGAACGTCATGATAAAAAAGGACCGGGAGACCGTAAAGAAGGAGCTTGAAGAGAAAAAAGAGAGTGATAACCTTTATGTCCAGACCCTAAAGCAGCGCGAGCAAGCGCTGGCGGCTGAAATAAACAAGTTGAGGAGAGATATGATACTTAAGAACCAAGCTTTCCGTGCTACAGGAAGCTCGTGATTGGTATGGATTTAGTGAGCTTCGCCAAGACCCTTAAAGTAGCTGTGCCTGGCAAGAAAGTGGCAGTTTTTTCGCACCCGCGCGTTGACCCTGATGGCTATGCATCTGCATACGCGATGACGGAAATTGCGAAGAAACTTGGCGCATCTGAGGCCTACGCATACCTAGATGACATGAACTCCCTCGCTAAACGCATGAGCGCCTTTCTAAATCCTGATAATCCACGTGATGATTACGCGGCCGACATAGCCATAGTTACAGATGCCTGTGGTCTAAATTATGCCCATAGAGGTAGAGAGTTCAGTGGAAATGAGGTCTTCATCGTTGATCATCATATGTGCGGAGTACCTGAGCAAGGCTTTAGTTTTGTTGACACAAGGTCAGCTTCTTCATGTGAGTTGGTGCTTGATCTTATGAATGCCCTAAATATACCGCTCAGCCCCTCCCTATCTACGGCACTCTTGGGAGGAATACTTTTCGATACCGGAGTGTTTCGCTACGCCAATACGAATTCTATTAAAGCAGCGGCTAAGCTAATAGACGCGGGGGCTGACTACGAGCTCGCCATGAGTTTCTCTAAAAGGGATCAGAGTAAGAGCCTGAGGATGGCGAAGCTGAAGGCCGCTCAAAGGCTCAACATAGCCGAAGTAGGTCAATTAATACTAGTGACTTCTACTGTAGACATATTCGAAGGAGAAGCCGCCGAGGCCCTCCTTTCTTTGGGGGCTAACGTTGCTTTTGTTGCATCTCCTCGTAAAGGTGCCGTTAAGATTTCGGCTAGGGCCGACGAAAAGGCTTTGTCATTCGGAGTTAACCTAGCGGAGTTCTTCGGGGAGAAAGGAGGTGGACACCAAGGTGCCGCCGGTGCTCTGATCGATGGTAGTGCTCAAGAGGTCCTATCTAAAATAGCTCATGATTTTTTCGCAAGGTATTCGCACTTATCGCCTCAGGGAAACGACTTAAAAAATAGTAGCTAAAAATTCGCGAGGAAGATGGGTCTTCCAATGGAGGACTGGTACGTTGAGAGCAATAGAAGTAAAGGATCTATCGTTTGCCTACGAGGGCAGCGAGAAATACGCGCTAAAAGACATTAACTTATCTGTGGAGCGTGGCGAGTTCGTGGTACTGGCAGGACCCAGCGGATGTGGAAAATCAACGCTTATAAAGACCATTAACGGGCTTATACCGGCCTTCTACAGAGGACGTTACGAAGGAGAGATCTCCGTTGAAGGGCACAACCCAGCAAAGGAGCAGCCCCACGAGCTTTTCAAGATTATAGGAACCGTGTTCCAAGAGCCTGATACTCAGCTACTCACCTTTTCAGTGGAAAGGGAGCTGGCTTTTCCGCTGGAAAACTCTGGCATGAGAAGAGAAGAGATGAGGCAATTGGTTGAAGATGCCCTTAGGAGATTCGGTCTCTCAGCTTTGAGGTATAAGTCGCCCGCAGAGCTCAGCGGAGGAGAGCAGCAAAGGGTTGCCATAGCAGCAGCGCTTATATCTAGGCCAAGCGTCTTGCTTCTAGACGAGCCTACTTCGAGTCTGGACCCAAAAACCTCTCAAGAAGTACTTTCTATAGTGCGCGAGCTAAATGCTTCAGGAATTACCGTCGTCATAAGCGAGCATAAGCTTTCACTTTTACTTCCCTTCGCAAATAAATTGGTAGTTATGAGGGAAGGACGCATTGTAGATCAAGGGCCTCCAGGCGACGTGATACTGAAGATGGTAGGCCAAAACCTGATAGAAGTTCCAGATCCAGTATCCGCATATCTTGGGCTCAAGGAGATCGGGTTAACTTTGAGAAAGGTCCCACTGACGTCGCGTGAACTGGTAGAAGAGGTAAGGATAGCCATCAATGTTAGGAGGGGAGGAGATTAGCTGTAGTAGAGTTTAAAGATGTGAGCTACAGGTACCCGCTTTCCACTTATGAAACCCTAAAGCGTGTTACTTTCAGTGTTGACCATGGCGAGAGAGTTGCTCTGCTGGGCGTAAATGGAGCAGGAAAGACAACGATTCTTAAACACATAAACGGCTTGCTAAAACCCTACAGCGGTACGGTAATGGTGTACGGGGCTGATACAAAATCCACGAAGGTTTCTGAGCTCGCCAGAAAAGTGGGCATGGTGTTCCAGAACCCCAACCAGCAGCTATTTGCTCAGACATGTTGGGATGAGGTTGCTTTTGCTATGAAGAATTTCAGGTTCTCTTATGATGATATATCAAGAAGGGTGGAGGCGGTACTTAAGGAGTTTGACCTTTGGGATTATAGAGACGAATCCCCATTTTTGTTGAGCTCCGGAGAAAAAAAACGCCTAAGCCTTGCGAGCGTCCTAGTTTACGAGCCAAAGATATTGATCATGGATGAGCCCACATCAGGTCAAGACATATTACAGAAAAAAAAGATAGGTGAACTTATTAGGGGCTTCAAAGGGGATGCCGTAATTGTGAGCACGCACGACCTAGAATTCGTCGCCCGTTACCTGGAGAGAGCGATCATAGTTGAACAAGGAAGGATTGTTGCGGACGGCCCAGTTAGAGACCTATTTTACGACGGATCCTTGGAGAAGTTCGGTCTGGTTGAGCCTCAGATAGTTAACGTTAGCAAGGAGCTTGGAGTTATTGGTCGCCCGCTTGTGGTTGAAGAATTCGTAAGGGTAGTTAAGGAGGGAAACTTAAGGTGAGCTGGGCAGGAGGTCTTTCTTTCGTTCACGGCAATTCTCTTTTGCACAGATTGAACCCCGTGCCAAAACTGGCCCTTGTGGTCTCACTTTTAATTCTTTCGATTTACGTTTTCCAATCTTTAGTTTTTCTGGCGCTCCTATTTGCTCTTACTGTTGTGCTGGTCTCAGTGGCGCGTCAACTAAAAAGGTGGTGGATAACCATGAAAATGGCCATTGTGGTAGCCGCTGTAATAGGCCTTTTAGATTATTTCTTCTTAGGTAATGCTCTTTTCTCTGCCTCCATGGGGCTAAGGTTTATGGTTGTAGTATCGGCTTTCTCAGTTTTTTCGCTGACTACGGCTCCTGAGGACGTGGCAGGGGTCATGCTCAGCGCTGGGTTTCCCTACGCGTTCACCGTTGCTTTTATGCTATCCATAAGGTTTATCCCACTTCTAGCACAGGAAGCACAAAACATAATCGATGCACAAAGTGCCAGGGGTTTTGACATGAAAACCCATAATCCAGTTAAGATGGTTAAGAACTACGTCCCAATACTTGTTCCGTTGATAGTTATCTCCCTGATGAAGGCCGATTCTGCTGCGCAGGCCCTTGAAACTAGAGGTTTTGGATATACTAAGAGAGTAACAACTTACAGCGATAACAATCCCTCCCTCTTGGACCTTGCGCTGGTAATTGTTATCTGCGCATTAACGGCTTACTTGATTTACCTCAAAGTTTAGGTTTGGCTTTTTGAGTTCGAGTTCCGTTCGGTCCTTTGCGGCTTTACCCTGAGCTTAAGCCCATCGTAACCCGTCACCAGAACCTTATCGCCTACCTTTATATCCTCTGATGAGTCAGAGATGGCCGACCAAAGCTCGCTTTCTAACCATATAACTCCTTCTCCTCCGCTCTTTATTTCCGTTCTTGCCTCCCCCACGAGGCCTATCATGTACTGAGGTAACCTGTATGAGGGCCTCCTCCTCCTTACGGTTGTAGCTGCGAATCCGATTCCCAGTATTATTCCAATTGTTATTATTATTATACCGATCATTGCGCCAAATAGATCAGCCGACATGAGTTCTTTTATTATTATTAAAACTCCTGTTAAAAATATTAGTATCACGAGTATAAGCGGTCTAATACCGTAAATAAAAACTCTTTCGAAAACCCTCTCAAGGAAGCTTCTTCTGAACTCTTCCTCGGGCATCTCAACCCACGCTGCAACTCTTGACGGTCTCTTCCGCTTCTTTCCTGTTCATCCATCCTAGCACCTTCACGAACTTTTCAGGCTCCAACTCCTTGTAATGGTTAAAGAAGTGCTCGATTTCGTTCTTTATGGGTCCTGATATCTGGTTTATGTCATCTATGTCAGAATAGAAGGGATCGACGGCGCCAGCGGGAACGGCTATGATCTTTGTATCCTCGCCTTTCTCATCTATAGTTTTGAGTGCGCCTATTGGCTTGCTCCTTATTATTGTGCCTGGTGTGACGGCCTCACGACTGATGACCAAGCAATCAAGCGGGTCTCCATCCGGTGCTGCTGTTCCCTCTATGAAGCCATAGTTGAAGGGGTAGTGTGCCGCTGCGTACAGGAACCTGTCGACGTAGATCTTACCTGTTTTGTGATCTATCTCGTACTTGACGTCGCTGCCCTGTGGGATTTCTATCACGACGTTGACCTGCATGTATAAATCTTGCTGCGCGCATTTAACTGTAACGGGCCCTATAATATTTGATTAGCTAAGAAAAAATAGGTAAGCTTAAAAACACGCGATATATGGAAACGTCTTGGCGCATCAACGTTTATCTTCGAGGTTGGTGGCAAGGGTGGCAGCCCTTGTAGCTCTTTCTGTCATGGCCGACGTGTTTCCCATGCCGAGGGTGTTCTTCGGAATGAAGCTGGACCTCGTAGGAACGGTGTGGGTAAGCGGTTTCTTGTTGTTCGGTTTTGAAACGGCCACGTATGTCTCCTTGGGCACATTTTTGCTTATGAGTTTTTACGGTACAACTGGGTTCGTCGGCGCGGCCATGAAGTTTGCAGCGACTTACCCAATGATTTTCGTCCCCTGGTTGATGTTCAGGAGAACCGCAAAGGAGTCCATGCTTGCACCCAGCACCAGAGGCGCGCTGTTTTACGGCTTTGCCTCGGTCACCGCCATAGCAGTAAGGGTTTTGGTCACCTTTTTGCTGAACTATTACTGGGCCATACCAGTCTTCATGGGCTTGCCGATCGAGCAAGTAATTCAAAGGTTCTTTTCAGGGTCTTTCCTGGAGTTTTTCGCGTTTATAGCTGGACTAAACGTTATTCAGGGGACATTGGATGCTGCTCTGCCCTGGCTTATTGTGGTGCGGTCTGGCCTTGTCAGGGTTCTGCGTGAGAGAAGTTAGTGCTAGAATTGCCCTGTTGCTTTCTGGCCTTTATTTTGTACTCAAGGTAAGGATCATCTGGCGAGAACTTGGCAGGGGCCGCTTGAACTGTTGTTGCCCCACACCTAGGACATTTTGTCTTTAATGTGTACGCCCCGCATCTCGGGCATCTCAATATGTGGTGCTTCAGGATGCTCACCTTAAGACTTCATTCTCTCTATGGAGAGCGAGCCACCCAGCTTTTTCACGTATTCTGCAAATTCCTGATTCAGTGCCTGAGCACGGGCCTCGAGCTCCTTGTAGCTTGTGTTGCTCATCTTAACCAGGTACGTTGGTGCGCTTAAGTAAGATACCCTTAGCTTTAAGCCCTTGTTCTCCGCGATGTCGGTTAAGTAGGAAAAGGCCTCCTTAACTTTATTAATACCTCCTTTACCCTCGAAGAATAAGCTGAACTTGAAAGATATCGTTACGCTCTCAACCTTAACGTGTCTTTCTAGGAGAGGGTAAAGCGTCGTGACCCATTGGTCTGATATTCCCGCTTTTTTTAGTACATCGCTTCCCTGTTCGAGTGCTGAGGCAAGCGCTGCGTACGCATCACCGTATTTTTCTTCAAGCGGCCAAATGACCTCTCTGTAAGCCTCCTCCTTCGTTTTTCCTAGGGCTTTTGCAGCAACCATGACTACGGCCTCGACTTTTTTTTCCTTGTTCCATTCAGACAGCGTCTTCTCCTGCTCTCCAGAGCTTATCTTCTTTAAGGATAAGACTATCTGACTCTTTGACGGATCTACAAGTATAACCTTAAGGGGTATTTTTCTTCCCTCTTTAACGTAGTCATGTATGTTCTTCACCCAACCGCTAGCGATTTCGTTTATCGGTAGGTAGCCGCGAAGGCCATTGAAAGAGTCTATTGTAACGTATGCGCCGTGCTCCTCGAGCTTGTCCACCGTTACCACTACATTCATTCCGACGTAAGGAAATTTTTCCCTCCTCAGTATGACCATGATAAAACCAAGTCTTTGGCATAAAACGCTTTCTTTTTATTTAGTGTAGCGAGAAGCGCCCGGAGCTACCCAATTAGCCAATATGTTATGGGGTGGATGATTGGTTGGTCGTTTTTAAACCTCCTTAGGATATATAACAGTAGAAAGACCTCCTTGGCGGCTTAAATTAGCTGGGCGTTTGTGTGAAAGGATACATCTTGCAGGCCCGTTGATTAAGGCGCACGATCATTGGGCCTGTTTGTGATCAGCTCAGGACGGGAAGATATTTTTAGGCTATAACTTTAATACCGAATGAGGCTAATTAATTAGCTTGGCCAAACTGGTTTTGAAGGATCCAAGAGAGTTCAGAGACATAATTCAAAACGCATCTAATGTGGTTTCCGAGGGGGTTTTCAGGATATCGAGCGAGGGGTTGGTTATGAAGGAGCTGGATCCCAGCAGAATAGCCATGGTGGAGTTCAGCTTTCCGGCATCTTGCTTTGCATCCCTGGACGTTGAAGGGGAGGAGAAGATTGGAGTGAACTTAGAGGAGCTACTGAACGTGCTCAAGAGGTTAAGACCCGATGATTCTATGGCCTTGGAAAGCGATAAGGGTAGGCTCACGGTTTCCTTGACCGTAAATAAGTACACCAGATCTTTTAAGATTCCATTGCTTGATTTGGGAGGGCAGGAGACGCCAACAATCAACGTTCAGTATACCAGCAAGTATAACATACTGGCAGACGTTCTCGCCTCAAGCATAAAGGACGCGGCCACCGTTGCCGATGAGGTGATCTTCACCTCATCAAAGGATGAATCTCTTTCTATTTCCGCAAGTAGCGATAAGGGGTCCGTAGAGCAGAAGCTCACCAAGGACAGCGGTATGATATTGGACGCTCAGGTTTTGGAAGAAGCAACAGCTAAGTACAGCTTGCAGTACTTAGAAATGATAACCTCTTTCAAAGGTTCTCCAAGCGTCATTCTTGAGTTTGCTCAAGATAAACCCCTCCATTTGGAGTACAAAATGCCAGACGGTGCATCATTCCAGTTCATATTAGCGCCGCGCCTGTAGCGAGACACTATGCCGGCAAGTTCAGAGGAGATAAAAAAGTATCCTTTTCTTAAGGGAGCGCAAGAGCTTATCTCAGGTTTATCCCTAAAGAATTTATCTGACTTTCCTGGTGTGCTAGAACTAGCTGAGAAGAAGATCCTTTTCATGCTTGGGCTTTCAAGCGAGAAAGAGATTCCCATGGATAAGAGGAGCGCCGTTGCGGCCTTCAGCGCGTCCCTGGCGATCATAACAGCGACTGGAAACCGCCGGCTCATAAGGTCTTACGCATCGGCGCTTTCAAGGGATTTGGAGAAGGAACTTTCCATGGAAGTACCGGAGACTTACATTAAGGTTGCACAATCGATCGGAATAAGTTCGGAATTCGACGGAAGGGAATTTCGCATGCCTCTTCCTAGCTACCTCTCCCTTAAGGGAATAGATAACGACCCTGAGTTACTTTTACCTCAGTTAAAGCTTGAACGTGGAATTGTTTATTTTCAGGTTAATATTTTTAGAAAACTTATTGCAGCTGTTTTCAGAAAGATCCTCGTGGAAAAAATGGAATCAGAGATGAAGGAGCTGTCTACGGCAACTTTGGACCCCAAGGTGAGGGAGTTCATAGCATACATATCGGCGGAGTTTTCGAAGCGCAGGGGCGAGGAGATCGACATATCGTCCTTATCGCCTATCGAGTCTTTGTATCCTCCCTGTGTCAAGTTTTGGATATCTGAAATGAACAGGGGAATAAACATCCCTCATCAGGCCAGATTTCTCGTTGCAACCTTCTTGTTATCTCTTGATATGAGCGTTGATGAAGTTTTAAAATATTTCAGCCGCACGCCGGATTTTGATGAACGGATAGCCCGCTACCAGGTGGAGGATCTAGCTGGACAAAGGGGATCGGGTAAGAAGTACTCCGTTCCCAGATGCGAGACGCTGCGTACTACTGGCGTTTGCACGTGCAAGCAAGGCCTTTGCCAGCGCATGACGCATCCCTTACTCTATTATAAAATATCAGTAAAGAAAAAATTAAACGGTGATCCAAGTGCCGGAAGAGAGTGTTCAAACTCATTTTCTTGATTATTATGTGAAGCTTGAAGCCGAAAAACTTCATGTGCCTGAGTTCTCGAAAAGAGAGTTTGGTTTTCTAAGACCAGACAAACGTGAGATGATAAGGCATCTATCTTTCCAAGATGTTCACTCACTCAAAAAGTACTTGATTTCAATTCCCTTCTCTCACGTATATTCTTCTACAGCGATTTACAGAGATCCCTCTAATCATAACATGGGAGCTAAGGGTTGGGAGGGCAGCGAGATGGTGTTTGAGTTTGATGCCGATCACGTTAAGCAGCTTAAGGACAAGCAAAACGTGAAGTCTGGTGTGCTCAGCGAGTCAGACTGGTCGATCATAAAGGATTACACAAGTAGGCTAGTGAACGACTTTTTGATGGACGATTTCGGCATTGATCGGAACGATATAACCGTGAACTTCTCTGGAAACAGAGGTTTTCACGTTAAGGTCTCCTCCAAAGACTATCTTAAGCTTGATCAAGAGGCCAGAAGAAGGCTAGCGTCGTACGTGAACGGAGCGGATTTAGATGCGAGCTCGCTTTACTCTAAGCTTAATAGGCGTGGACGGGCGCAGAGAATAGTTCTCTCTCAGCCAGGTTGGATTAAAAAAGTTGCCGATGCGATTGAACGTGGTCAATCATCCATAGAGGAGGCCATAAGCTCCGTGGCGCTTGACATAGATGAGAACGTCCTCCTAGATCTGCATAGGTTGATCAGGCACGTCAACACGCTTCACGCTTCAACGGGAATGATGGTAATTCCAGTAAAGGACTTAGATAATTTTGTGCCTTACCAAGATGCCCTTGTACCTACCGATGAAGAGATATGGGTGCGCCTGGGAGATCTCAGACCTTACTCTGGCGTAAACATAGGTGGTTTTAGCCTTTCAGAAAACCTCAGCGGGTTGTCGAAACGCCTCAATAGGAGCATTGCCGTTTTCTTGATATTGAAGGGACTAGCACAAACTGGGAATTGATAAGGTTAAAAGAAGCTATATAAAGGTATTATGAACGATTTGGAAGAGCTCGTGTCAATGCTTGAGGCCGAGGTTTCCTCCAGAAGCACGTTGCCGCTTTCCAAAAGGCAGGTCCAGCTAATAAAGAGGTCATTGAGGCGGAGCGATACAAGGTACGCCAAGATTCTTCACGAGCTTGCCGTCGAGATGGTAAGGATTAGGGTTGAGAAATTGATGCAGGGTTCGACAGGAGAGCTAACGGAAGATGAGCTAAGGCTCGAAAGCGATTTGGGCTCTCTCTTCGGTGGTAACATATGGATTGTTCAGGCGCTAGAAGACTTCTCTGTTGAAGGCGTTAGCTTCAAGGCAGGTTCTCTTGTCTCTATGGATGACCGCGTTGCACAATCCTTAATAACTCAAAAAAAGGTGAAACTAGTAACGAAAATTGGAGATACCGGCAACCATGATGAAGTATTGCCCCAGGTGCAAGACATACACTCCTCATAAGGTCAGCATATATAAGGCCGGGAAGAGAAGCCCGCTTAAGGAAGGGGAGAGGAGGCACGCCAGGCGCCTTAAGGGATATGGAGGTTCTAGGAAGCCGGTTCAGAAAAGGTTTGCGAAGACGACGAAGAAGGTAGCCCTAAAGCTTGAGTGCACAAAGTGCGGCATGATCTTGATGACAAAAGGTGTTAGGCTTAGGAAGGCGGAGGTGGCGCACTGAAGTGAAGCTCCAGCAATTGCCGAGACCATCATCAACTTATGTTCGCGTTAAGTGCAGGGATTGCGGAGCAGAGACGCTAATATATTCTCACGCAGCAAGCGTAATAAAGTGCAAAGTTTGCGGGGCTGTTTTGGCTCAGCCAACCGGAGGGAAGGCTAGGATACTCGGGGAAATAGTAAAGGAGCCCTCCCCCTCTACCTGAGGTAGCCTTTTAGATGCCTCGCCTTAAAAAAAGGAAGGGCCTCGCGAAGGGCCTGCTCTTGCCTGGATTTTATATTTCTACGATAGAGGAGTTTTCAGCTAAAAGTGGGGCTTACGAGGAACTGGGAGGGGTCTACTCTTCAAGAGTAGGTCTACCAGTTTATGATAGAGAGGAGCACTATGTTTCCGTGAAACCCTTCAAAGTGCTTGCCCCTGAGAGGTTGGCTTTAGGAGAAAACTATGTTGGGCTTGTCTCGGACGTTCATAAAAACTTTGCCCAGGTAACGATATTTTCTGAAGATCAACTTGGTAGGCCAGTTCCTTTTTTGGCTTTACTTCATGTATCCAGAGGCGGTAATAGGCGCGCTAAAACGGCCAGCGAGCTAGTAAAGCCGGGAGATTTAATAGTTGCTAGGCTCATCACAAACTGGTCTCCGTTGCAGGTTTCCATCGAGGGACCCAAACTTGGCGTAATTAAAGCAGCCTGCTCAAGATGCGGCAACCCATTGAGTTGGGATCATGATGGTGTGTTAAAGTGCCATGCCTGCGGGCACAGGGAAATCAGAAAGGTATCCGTGGATTACGGCAAGAAGATGCGTCGCTTATCAACCGCGCCTTAGAATCTTACGGTCGAAACGGTTTGTTCTACCATTCGCTGAAAGAGCTTTTTAGGAAGTGCCGACATAAGCGGTTAATGAAACCTAGATCTTTTCATGAAAAGAGAAGGGTTAGCCACTACCATTGATTTTGAACTTCAGCGCCCCAACCGGTATTTTTGAGGCTCTTTGCTCGATTATGGTTAAAGCGGTGATAGCTAAGGTTTTTAAGTCGCGCAAGGGTTGCTATCAGTTTGAAGGGGCATAGTGGCAACCTGACCTATGATTTGAAGCGGATCTTTGCATCTCCTCTAATAGATTTTATCGTGCTCATATTGGTGTTCTTTATCGGACTTGCAGAAAGGCTTGAGCCGTTAGTTTATCTTCAGAATAATGGGATACCAATTGGCTTTCCTTGGGCTGTAGCTACTTTGGATCCTTTCTTTCACTACTTCGTGACCCTGAGGATAGTAGAGTATGGTCCAGGGTCATTCTTCACGTCTCTGTATCCGACACTTCATTATCCTTACTGGAACGACACCACCACATGGTTCCCTGGTAGGGATGTAACCTCGAGCTACATGGTCGGTATAGCTTACTTCTCGGCCTTTACTTATTGGTTTGCTAGGTTTTTTGATTTTTATCCTACAGTTGGGCAAATAACAGTTTATATGCCCGCTATCCTTGGAGCCCTTACTGTTGTAATGCTATACCCGTTAGGAAAAGCCTTGTATGGCAGGAAGGTCGGTCTAATTGCAGCGGTGATCGGTCTCATTATGCCTGCCTTCATAAACAGGAGCATGGCAGGTCACATAGATGGCGAGCCAATTGACTTGTTCCTTTGGACCGTAGCGCTAACTTTGCTCATAAAGGGCTACAAACAGGGCAAACCCGTATACGGTCTTATATCAGGGCTTATCATAGGGTTCTCGGGCTCGGTTTGGGGCGGTTACCTCTACGTGATGAACGCACTAGCGATCTTCGCGGTCTCGATGGTCTTGCTCGAGAGGATAGATGACATTAAGGGTCAAGTCCTGATTTCTACGATAGTCCCTTCGGTAATCGTTTCAGCTATGCTCTTGCCTAAAGCTGCGTCCTGGTCGCGCACTTTCTCCGCGATGGTCATGCCAACGCTCACGGTGGTTCTCATATCGCTTTACTCGGTATGGGGAAAGCTGAGTAGGGAAAGACTTCACATGATGTCTATTGGAACCCTAATTCTAGCTGTTGCCTCCTTCGTTATAATGTTCATAGGGGCTGAGGTTCCCGCTTTAGCAAGCATATTTCCTAGTGGTAGATTAGCCACTGTTATAAACCCGTTTGCAGCGACTGGGATAGAGACAACCGTAGGAGAGCAGCAACTCAGCAATTGGTTATCGTTCTATCAGGATTATCTTTTCGCTTTGCCCCTTATACCCTTCTCCATTTATCTGCTTCTCAAAAATAGGAGCGATCTTAACATCCTAATAGCACTGCTGGTCTTGATGGGCGTTTATGCACAGGCTTCCATGGTTAGATTGGATCAACTTTTGGCGATCCCCGTGGCTATAGCTGGTGGTTACGCGATTGAGCGCATCCTTGCTGGAAGCTTGCGCTCTGTTGAGGTGCATAACAAGGGACTTGGAGCCACGGTCATACTTGGGCTTGTACTTGTGGGCGCTGCCTTTTACTCCGTTAAGCCGGCCTATTACGATGCATCACTACCACCTATGATCGATACAGGGCTTGGAACTGCAACAGTAGATACCAGTTGGTTACAAGCCTTGGAATGGCTAAAAACAAATACCCCACAGAACGCGGTTGTAGCTTCATGGTGGGATTACGGCTACTGGTTGAATACCGTTGCCGGCAAGACAACGCTGAATGACGGCGCAACCATAAGTACTTCAAGAATAAGGCAAGTCGCTTACGCTTTCCTCGGTAATCAAACCGAGGCTTACGACATACTGTATAAGCTAGGAGCTCAGTATGTGGTTGCTACAGAGGCCTTCGGTTTTTGGACTTATGGTGGACAAGTATTATCTGGAACGCTTTTGCCCATAGGGATTGGTGATATAGGAAAGAGCACTGCGATGATGACCATTGCTGGGTGGAACTCCACCAAGATGTCATTATATCTGAACAGCACGTACGTTCAGATAGCGTCACCGCAGGTAGCGTCGGGACTTGGTGGTTACTTCGATATTCCAATGAGCAATCCTTACGTTATGAATTACGGTAACCAACCAGTTAGCGGTCTTTCTAATGGCAATCTCATCATCTTTATGAGGAATGACACGGTTTATCAGACAACAATAACGAATGCTACTGGCATAGAAAATATCGCGATTAAGGCTAATGAAAGCAGTGCAACGGCAGCTCAATGGATATCCAAAAATGAGCGTTACGATGGTATCCTGTGGACGCAACCGAAGGAAGTGCCTTACTACAACACCTTCCTATATCAGATGCTCATGGATCCCTTCATATACCCCAACCAATTCGTGCCATATTTCATGAACTATGGATACTTGGCATCGATAATGCAGAGTTACTCGTCAACTTCTTCGCAATTTGCTCAATATGCGCTGCTTTACAGCAACCTTGAAAACTATGCTCCACTGACCAAGTTCCAACTGGTTTACGCGGCGCTTCAACCGAGGCAGGGCGGCTTCGTGTTGGTAGTGGTCTATAAACTGAATCCCGCGCCCCCCTTGAGCAAGCTCCCGCTGGAGCAAGCACCCCTCGTTGACATTGCCTAAGGCTCAGTCTTAAGTTTTTTTTGGAAAAATGGCTTATGGATAAAAACCTACTTATTTTATCTAACGCCTCGTTAGAGTTAGTTCCTAAGGAGCTTTGGAACGGCAAGCAAGTACTAGCAAGCGCGAGGAAGAGGGGAAAGAAACCGGGAGAAATACTTCTAGACGTCTCGCTTCACGCGTGGGACATGCAAAGGCTTTCAGGCAAAGAGTCAAGAGGGAGGCCGGATATAGTCCACCAGTGCCTTCTAGATGCGATGGACTCTCCGGCGCGGCTTCTTGGACTTTTGGATGTGGTGGTTGAACTTAGAAGTGGTGAGCTAATGTTCTTTAAAAATGATGTCAGGCTTCCCAGAAATTACGACCAATTCAAAGGTCTTATGGAGCAAGTCCTACTCTACGGCAGAGCCCCGCTTGAAGGCGAGCCTCTGATTTGGCTTGAAGGAAAGAAACTAAGCGATTACCTGAAGGGTTTGAATTATGAAGTTTACGTTATGGAATCCGATGGTGAGCCCATAGACATTTCTCTAATTCCTGGGAAAGGCGTAGCTTACGTGGTAGGTGCCTTTCAGGGAGGCGATATGCCCAAGGAAATCAAGGCGTTGGGGCGCGTTTACTCTCTGGGAGACATGAAGCTGACCGCAAACGCCGTGGTATCTTTGTTAAGTTGTACGATCTACATGAAGCACATTGGAGCCTTAGGCTCATCCGAATCTCCGCACTTAAGCTAAGAATAAAGGTTGGTCTAGGAAGATCTTATGGCTGAAGATGGTCACAAGGTCATCGTTGATACAAGAGAGCCACAGGAAATCGTTGAGCTGCTGCGCGAAGCCGGTCTAGGCTATGAGCAAAAACAATTGAGCGTGGGTGACTACATAATCGACAGCGAGACCGCCGTTGAGAGGAAAACGGCCACGGACTTTGTGCGGTCTCTTTTTGACGGCAGGCTTTTGGACCAGTGTTCAAGGCTTAGCTCGGCATATTCTAACGCAATTCTCATCGTCGAAGGAAACTTTGCCGATGAGGTGATTTGGAGAAAGAATCCCAAAGCTTACTGGGGCGCCCTTGTTGCACTATACGTTGAAAAAAAGGTGGCCCCTTTCTTTACACCAAACCTAGAGCAGACCGCTAACCTTCTCAGCGTTCTCGCGAGAAGAAGATGGGAGAAAAGGGAAGCTAGGCTTCAAATCAGGCAAAGGCCAAGGCTTTTGTCCCTGAGGGAGAAGCAGATCTACGTGGTGCAAGGATTACCTGGGGTTGGCAGTGAACTTGCGGAGAGGCTTCTAAAGCACTTTGGTTCCGTTCGTTCCGTAATGAAAGCGTCCGAAGCAGAGCTCATGGCAGTGGATGGCATAGGAAAAGCCAAGGCTTCTGCCATAAGTTCTCTACTCGACGCTTCATTTAATGGTTGGTCCTCGGAACAGAGAAAGTTAATTGAAGTTTAAATTAATTGGAATTGGAGATATCTGATGCCGACCTTTAGGTTTTTATACAGTCTTGGACTACTCTTATGGCTACGGCCGAATCAGTGAAAATAGCACTGGCGCAGATCGCTCCAAAAATGGGTGATGTTAAGACCAACTTTGAAAAAATAATGGATTACACAAAGAGGGCCTCAGCGGCTGGAGCTGACGTGGTTGTGTTTCCTGAGTTGGCGACTGCTGGGTATCTATCACAGGGAATATTTTTTGATGTAGCGGAAAAGCTGAGCGCAAGCCTAAAGGCGCTTGCCGACCTCGCCCAGGGCATAAACGTTGTTTTGGGGCTTGTTGAAGAGGATGAGATGGGGAACCTTTACAACTCTGCTATGATCCTTAGGGATGGCGAAGTAGTGAAGGGCATGTGGCAGGGTAGGAAAGTCAGCTCTTACAGAAAGCTCTACCTTCCAACTTATGGGATGTTTGAGGAAAGCAGGTGGTTTGCCTCGGGATCGGGAGTTCCAGTCTATGAGCTCTCTTCTAGCGAGGGAACGTTTAAAGGAGCTGTTGTGATATGCGAAGATTATTGGCAACCGCTGACGGTAAGAATTGCCGCGCTTCGTGGTGCACAGGTAGTATTTGCCATAGCGGGTTCTCCCAAGACTTTGCAGAAGCCCAAGATGACGCATTCTCTGCTGGTTGCAAGGGCCATTGAAAATACTTCATACGTTGCCTTTGTGAACCAGGCTGGGAGCCAAGACATGGTTAACTTCTGGGGAGGAAGTGAAATAATAGACTTCGAGGGGAATACGCTGGTTTCAGCGCCTTTGAGGGAAGAAGCGCTTGTGTTTGGTACAGTGGACCTTTACATGGAGAGGAAGTACAGAGAAGTGAATCCCATGCTCAGGGAGGAAAGAGAGGAAGTTATAAGAGACTACGAGATAGCGTTCGAAGAGATGAGGAGGAGTTACCAAAGTTGACGAAAGAAGAGAGCCATGCGGATGAGTATCCGCTGCCGTCAGAGCTTACCTTTGACTGGAAAGAAGCGCACGATGACATAATCAATGAAATAAGGTGGCACCTAAGGAATACAGGGGCCGAGAAAATAGTTATAGGCCTTTCTGGTGGTGTCGATAGTTCGCTTAGCCTTTATCTTGCCGTGAGATCAGTTGGTGTTGAAAACGTAGTGGCCATGTTTTTGCCTGAAGCCGGTGTTACTCCGGATTATGACGAAGAAGACGCGAGGGCTGTAGCAAGCCTTCTGGGAATCGAGCTTATTGTAAAGGAGATCTCTCCCCTTGTTGAGGCTTTTTCGAATGAAATCAGCGAGCTTCGCGGTAACTCGTTGGCGCTGGCAAACGTTAAAGCGCGCATACGCATGATACTGCTTTACGCTGAAGCTAACCTAATAGGGCGGGCTCAGGTGTTGGGCACCAGCGATAAGTCAGAGCTCCTCCTCGGGTACACGACCAAATATGGGGACAGCGGGGCAGACTTCCTGCCCATAGGCGACCTCTATAAGTCGCAGGTCAGGTACATGGCATCAAAAGTGGGCTTGCCGAGGAGGGTTTGGATGAAACCACCATCCCCTCAGCTAATTAAGGGAAAGAGTGCTCAATCGGAGCTCGGTCTGCCATACGAGGTACTGGATAGGATCCTTTATTATCGCGTTGACCATAGGTACCCCGAGGAGAAAATAGCTAGGATCTTATCATTGCCCGTGGAAACCGTTAACCATTACTGCATGATGATTATAAAGTCGGATCACAAGCGCAAGGCGCCGCCAATAGGTAAGGTGGGAGGGGCTACAATAAACATGGACTGGCGCATGCCCATAGAGTGAGAGCAAGCCCCACGGCCTTTCCTAAAATGGATTACTTTGCCGCAGAAAACGCAAATAGCGCTATAAACGCAATCAGCACTAGGGCGACACCCAAGTAAAGCATCTGCTCATAAAGCTCAGGGTCCTCAACTGTTGTGGTGGCCCTGTAAACTAGGTAAAAACCTGCAGCGCCCATTATCAAAATGGCTGCTATTATTATGGCCTCAGCTCCTATCTCTATGTTGCCAGGGTATATGTAGTATATTTGCCCCGTGCTCGTGTAAAGGACGAACGGGTACTTGTAGAAGAGCACGTATATTGTGCCACCTATTAGGAAAGCCGTGGCGATAACGGCGACCAAAATCGTTAAGCTCCAAAAGGTACTTGTATTGTCCGGAGAGTAAAGGTAATCCAATGCTTCCCTGAGTTTATTCAGTAAGCTCATGGGATGCTAATGGTATCGGTTAAAAACCTTTTTGGATGCGAATTGGGCCGAGCTTTTCCAGCTAAAGTTGTTAATTTTCCCTCTTCATCCTTCATCCGACAAACTGGCCGTCTTCAACTGATCACTTTGTAGCAGGAGCAGGAAATTCACGTGAAGCGCCAGCCGAGTTACCATGGTTCAGCCTTTAGGTCAAGCAAATATGCCAGATAATTGGTGGAGAGGTGCAGGAAGGGTGTTATTATCAAAACTATTAGCATGATTTCGGCGCTAAAGTGGTAACCTGCAAACCAAGCGAGCGCAAGCGCGCCGACAACGAAGTCAAGTTGGTCTAGAACAGGCGCTGGTTGCCCCCTTTTAAGTCCAGCCCTCCTCTTTAAGAAGGCGGCAAAAAGGTCACCGGATAGAGCACCAAGTGACATGAGAAATGCTAGGTTTATTTGCATGAGGCTAGGCCAAATGGCCGACTCGATGGCCCCCACTAGCGTCCCTATCATGACTCCACCGATGAATCCCTCCCAGGTCTTTCCATCGCCGAACACTCTTTTTCCATCGTGGGCGTTCTGTCCGAAATCAATTGGCCTTTTACCCCTTATGAGGACTGGTGAACCGTTGGCTGCGTACATGGGAACTGCTAGCGCCACGGCCACGTATATCGGGTTCATAATTATATGACCTCCGTTCCGCCACTTCCTATTTTGAAGGTAATCTCCCTATTGTTTTCAAGCGCTTTTCTTGTTCCATCGGGTAATTTGACCAAATGAATGCATGCATCGCACCAGAACTTAAGAGGCCCCTCGGCGGATGGGCGCTCTTCTCCCACCGGTTTCATCTGAGCATCCGCTATCATTAGGGCCCCCTCGCTTGGTTTTGAGGCAAGCATTAGGCCGATTATCTCAGTTAAGCTTCTGCCTGCCTCCATAGCCCTTTTTCCAGTGGATATTAAAGTGCGATAGCCATGCGTAGCGGTATCTACTACGAAATAGTTTGGCGGCTTTGATAGAAATAGCGCAGCTACCCTGCGAAGGTCTTCTAGCGTCTCAGCCTTCACGAAAACTAGGTTATTTGGAATATCTCCCGCTCTCATGTTGCGAGCGATCTCAGTTCCCCTGCTTATGAAGGAGTAGGGTCCTGAGAAGGCGTAAACCACGGTCTTACCGCCTAGGGCCTTGTTTAGGGCGGCCTCGAGAGCTACGGTAGTTTTGCCCGTTCCACCGGTCCCGTAAATCAGCGTACACTTTCCCTCGGGTATAAGGTCTATGAGACGGGTCATCTAGTTCAAAGGGGAACCCAATTTTAACCTTACTAACAAGCTCGGCCAGTTTCTTATCGTTAATCAGGGTAAGGCCTGGTTTGCAATAAGCTTTTGTGTGAAACGACAAGTTTACCAAATTGGAGTTTAGGCAAGCGCTGTCCTGGCTCCGCTCGAAGAACAGGCTTGTGGAAGTTGAAAGCGACCACTTCACATCTGAGCTAAAGCACTACGATGGTCAAAAATGTGTAATGGAAGGTGATAAAAGCGAAGTTAAGCGCGTTGGAAACGTCATAATTAGCAGAGAACAGTTGATGGAGATGTTCAACTTAAGCAACGTCGTCGATCTTCATCATGCGATAGTTTGGGCCATGCGGAATCCAAGACCCGCCAGCGAGGCGCATGAATCCACTACCGAGGAGGTTTCGGAAAGCGATGCCTCTTTTCTTAACGTGCCAGAGTTCCAAGGAAAGCAGTACATTACGGCCGGAGTTTTCATAGCTTCGGATGGAAATAGGTTGAACTCCTCGTTTCACAGGATGTTGCGGATAGGTAGTAACAAGTTTGCCATAAGGGTTGTACCAAGGCACCTTTACAGGATGCTTGAATATTCGAGAAGCAAGGGAGAAAAGCTAAGCGTTGCTGTCGTGATCGGAGGTCCAATAGAGTTTCAGATAGCGTCTTCATCATCTCCACCTTTTGGGATATTTGAGCTTGAAGTAGCTAACTCTCTTTCTGGAGGGGTTATCGCATACAAGAAAAGCCCGGAAAAAGGTATACCGTATCCGGCTGGCTCCGAAATACTGCTTGAAGGCTACATCGATCCGCAGGAATTTGCCCCCGAGGGACCGTTTTTTGATGTCCTTCACACGTATGATAGCATTAGAGCCCAGCCGGTTTTTACGGTCGAAAAAGCCTATCACAGAAAGGGAGCCTTCTTCCACGTGATATTGCCAGGCGGAATGGAGCATCAAATTCTCATGGGCCTTCCTAAGGAGGCCAAGATAAGGGAGGCGGTCGAGAACGTGGTTCCAGAAGTTAAAGATGTTTACTTAACCCCGGGAGGAGGAACGTGGATTCACGCGGCAATCTCGATATCTAAGCAAAGAGACGGAGATCCGAAAAACGTGATAATGGCTGCCTTTGGAGCGCATCCAAGTCTGAAGCATGTTGTGGTTGTAGATGAAGATGTGGACGTTAAGGACCCAGTTTCTTTAGAGTGGGCTTTAGCAACTAGGTTTCGTGCTGACAGGGGGTTGCTGGTAATTAGCTCAGCATCTGGCTCCACTCTGGATCCTTCTTCCGGTATTGATGGCGAGACAACGAAGGTTGGCATCGACGCAACCGCGCCTCTGAGAGAAAAGGATAGGTTTAAGAGGGCGGAACTTCCTTGAAGGCCTACGACCTCGCTTTGGAGGTTTTAACGGCTTTATCAGAGGCAAAGGAAGCCGATGGAATGATAAAAGTGGTTAACGCCCACGTATCAGGAATATCTTACTTGAACCTAGGGGATTACGGCCTCGAGTTTCTGGAAGATTTAGCCGCAAGCGGAGAAAAAGTGAGGGTACCCACGAGCTCGAATCCCTGCGGAATGGATAGGGAGCTCTGGAGGGAGCAGGGAATTAGTGAAGATTTTGCATCGAAGCAATTGAGGGTTAACTCGGCGTTGGAGAAGTTGGGTGTATCTCCGACATATTCTTGTACATTTCCTTACGAGGGGAAGTGGTCTGCCAATCTTAGGCCGGGCGATCACGTGGCTTGGGCTGAGTCCTCCGCTGTTGTGTATGGGAATTCGGTGTTGGGTATAAGAAGTAACAGGGAAGGCGGGCCCTCCGCCCTTTTTTCAGGCTTGACCGGTTTAACGCCGAATTACGGAATGCACCTGAATGAAAACAGGAAGCCTACCGTGCTAATAAAGGTTGAACAGCCAATTCCAAAGGGTCCTTTGGAATGGGGACTGCTTGGTAAAAAGATAGGGGAACTGGGGGAGCTAGCAAGGGTGCCATACATAGACGGAATTGGTCGCGTTGCAACCAAGGGTGAACTCAAGGCGCTATCAGCAGCTCTAGCAACTTTTGGTCCAACGGACATGTTTCTAGCGCGCAACATATCGCCGGAGGCTCCGTCACAGCCTCCTAAAGTCGAGGTAGTAACGGTGGATGGTAGAGAACTTGAGGAGGAGTCGAGAAGTGCGTTGGATAGGGCGATAAGTGGAGGTACACCAAGGGCTTTCTTTCTTGGTTGCCCCCAGTACGGAGTAGAAGAACTCGTTTACCTTGCTAGGCTGTTTTCTGAGGTTAAGAAGGTTAAAGGAGACATATTTGTATACACATCTTCTCATGCGCTGTCCGATCAGGCTGGATTCCGGGCTGCTGAGTCGTTGAAGGAAAAAGGTGTGAAGATATTTCGTGACACATGCCCGGTGTTCTCACCGGCACCAGCTTTCTCAGGAGGCGTTATGACGGATTCGGTAAAGTCTTCTTTTTACTTGCCACAGTCAAAACGCGTTAAGGCGACACTTGAACCTACAGTTGTCTCTTTCATGCTTGCAATTGGGGAGCTGGAGGGTGCGTGATTGGTAACCTATTCAGGTAAGGCAATAGTTAAGGGTAATGCATCAGGGGAGGCGCTTGTGTCCCTCAAACCAATTTCGTTTCTTGGAGGTATTGACCCCTCCACCGGCATCATAAAAGATGATGCTAGCGAACTGAAGGGACAGACCGTGAAGGGAAGAATCCTGATATACCCAACAGGTAAAGGAAGCACTGTGGGATCTTATGTCATATATGGCATGAAGAAAATGGGTACTGCGCCAGCCGCCATTATCATGAGAGAAGCTGACACGGTTACCATAGTTGGGTGCGTGTTGGCCGGGATTCCGTTGGTTCATAGGGTGCGCCCCGATCCATTGCAAATTAGGAACGGATCTAGGGTTAGCGTAACCTACGACCAAATCAACGTTGATGATCAATAGTGTAACTCTGATCCCTCTCCAAGTATCTTGCGAGCGGCCTTGTTGACTATATCCCTGTGTTCCTTGAAAGCGTAGACGCGAAGCGGCTCATAATATCCCGTCAGCGACTTGCTGATGCTTGATAGGTTAGAGAGCGGTTCTGGTCTTCCATAAACCTCATCCCATACATCTATTTCTATGCGGTTTGAGGCAGAAAGAGGGATAACCGTCAAATATGGAGTATCAACAAATACGCTTCCGTCCTCAAGTCCTGACTCTGAGCTTATTTCGGCTTCTATGTCTTGGGGCCTACTTATTATTGCCTCCCTCCCGCCCATTATGCGTTTCTCGTATGCCATCTTCAGAAGGTTGCGCTTGGTCAATCCGAAGAATAGCTTAGAGCCGATCAAGTTGGGATGACTTTCAGCTGCAGACTTGAGCTTAGAGTAAAGCACGTAGTCGTCGAGATCCAAATAGCTTTCTGGTTTGTTTCTAGGGTCAATAGTATCTATGTCAAGGTAATCCCAGAGCTCAAAAATTGCTCTTTCAAGCATTAGGTCGGCGGCCCTAACGGTCTTGTGATAGTAGACCGCTCTAAACATCTGAAACCGAGCGATTAGGAAGGACTCGAGAGCGTATAGCGAGTTCGTGCTAACGTAAACGTTTTCTCCGTCGACGTGAAAAGACCTTATTAACCTCTGCCAATCGAACCTGCCGTAGTCAACCCCCGCGTGAAGTGAGTCCCTCAGTAGGAAGTCTATCTTATCCGCATCAACCTGCCCAGCAACGAACGAGCTTATCAGACGATCGCGTCCCTGGACAGAATCCGCTATCTCCTCAGGTTTGAAGCCTAACGAGCTTATCTTATCCGCTATCTCGGTATGCCTTATGAGTTCGGAAGTTATTATCTCGTGATTTAGATCTGCTTTTCTTTTCAGCGCGTACTCAAAGGAATGTGAGAAGGGGCCATGCCCCAGGTCATGCAGCAGGCCCGAGAACCTCATCTTCTTTATGTCATCCGTGCTAATACCGTTAGACCTGGCTGACTCCCCCATTAAGGTAGCCATATGCATTACCCCAATTGAATGTTCAAATCTCGTGTGCGTTGCTCCTGGATAGGCCACGTACGCGGCGGCCAGCTGAAGTATTCTGCGAAGCCTCTGGACCTCTGGTGTATCTATAAGCTCTTTGTCATCATCATCAAACGTTACGTAGCCATATATCGGTTCCCTTATTTCGTACTGCATGCCTTATGTAAGCGAGGCGCTTTAACGTTTATTGTATTTTTTCTAGGCGATGATTGTTTGACTTAAAAGCTAAACCTTTTTATATCGCGTTTTAGCCTAACCGTCCCCTCCGTAGTTCCTATAAATGCCTCATCTGCCATCCCTAGGAAGAGGCCTACCTCAACGACACCCGTGATCATCCTTAGATTACGGTAGAGGACGCTCAGGCTGCCGCGATAAGAGGAGGCATTCACGTCAACGATCCAGTTGCCGTTATCGGTAACTGTTGGTCCATTTTTACAAGTGCACGACCTGAGCCTCCAATTTAGTCCTAACGATTCAAGGCGCGATGTCAGGTTGTGGTAAGCCACGGGCTCTACCTCAACTGGTATGGGAAAATCGGAGCCAAGGCGATGCGTGAGCTTTGAGCTGTCTGCTATTATCACGTACCTTGAGGATCTTTCCGCAAGAACTCTCTCGCTGAGAAGGGCTCCACCACCTCCTTTGATTAGGTTAAGGTTTTTATCTATGCGGTCTGCTCCATCGATCATGAGATCTGGTTTTGCAGAAGAATCAAGAAAGAGGCAATCAATACCTTTTCCCTGTAGAGCTAGCTGGGTGGACCTAGACGCCGCCACCAATTTTATGTTTTTGTTAGGAAGGAACTTATTGATTAGGATCTCTACGGTGGAACCTGAGCCAAGTCCAAGTGTTATCCCATCGCTAATTAACTTTGCTGCCTCGGACGCAGCTGCCTCTTTTTCGCTTTCTGTGGATGCCATAACGCATAACTGCACCGCTATAAAAATCCTTTCAGAACTTAGGTACTAAGGAGAGTCTAATTGGTCCCTCTGGCTGCCTCTTGGGGAAACCGCGAGTTTCTTGTTCAAGGACATCTATTAGCTCCTCTAGTTTCATCGTTTCAACGTGGGCTTTATCAAGCGTTGAAAGGGACCTCACGGTGACGCTAAGCACGTCGTTCTCTTGCTCTTTCTTACCTATAACAACTATATAAGGTGTCCAATGGGTTGCGGCATCCCTTATCTTCTTGTTAAACGAGGATTCAGAGTCGTCGACGTATGCCCTAAAACCTTTTTCGCGCAGCTTGGTAGCCACCTCCAAGCATTTTTGATAGTTTTCCTGTGAAACGGGAATTATCCTTACCTGTATTGGACTGAGCCAAACGGGTATCATGGGCAGCCTATTAGACTTAAAGGCTTGCTCCAAAATGGAGGAGAAGAGCCGCTCGATGGCTCCCAAGCTTGAGTGAACTATCACGTAGTTACCTCTACTTCCGTCCCTTTTAGCGTAAGTTAATCCATACCTCTCGCTGTTCTTAACGTCAAGCTGGACCGTTGATAATTGCAGGTTATTGCCAGTGGAGTCTATAAACTGAAACTCGTCCTTTATTTCCCAGTAATATTTCATGGCAGGTATGACCTCTGCTATTACGGGTTTTTTCAACTCGACAGCTATAGAAGACATGAATTCGACGCCCTCTTTTTCAAAGGGTTTTGTGATTCTGGCGACTAAGGCATAGGGTAGCCCAAGGTTGCTCAGAAGCTCGTGATACTTCTTTGTTAGGTACCTAAACTCCTCCTTTCCCTGTTCGTGATCTTTACAAAATGAGTGCACATCAGGCATGGTAAAGCTCCTCAATCTTCTCATGCCCACGCATTCGCTTCTCCTCTCCAATCTGAAGCTGTTAGATATTTCATACATCCTTACGGGTAAAGCTTCTTCCCTTACAGAGGCATCCTTCATCAATCTGAAAAGGCCGAAGTCGCTTGCGAACCTGAGTAAAAAAGTTCTGTTCCCTACCCTCAGATGGTAGTCTTTCTGTCTGAACTCTTTGGCTTGTTCGTGTATGTCTGGAAGCGCGTAATCATAAAGTATTGGGGTAACTATCTCATAGGCCCCTAACTCGCGGATGACTACATCTCTAATGTAATCTTCAAGGAGTCCCTTTATCATTGCCCCAAAGGGATAATACCTATAGTTTCCAACGTCGCTGGCTGGCTCTAAGCTTGCCAGTTGAAGCTTCATTAGGGCACTTATGTGAGGAGGGGTCTGATGAGTTGCGTTTTTCATCTCTTCGCTTAAGAAGTACTTGTAATAGTCTGGTTTGTCTCTGAAACCCTCTATTACGTCGGTGTCTTCAAGGCTGAACGCCTTTGTACTACCTGTCTCGTCTATGAAGTAGTAATTTTTGTTCAAGCGGCTCACACGCTGTTTTGGACGGTGAGTTATAAGATTTCTTTGCGCGCGTGTCTGATCGATGGCAAAGCCAAATATAGCAAACCAATATTAACTCCATGGCTCGGCTCGTTGCTCTCATCACTGACTTCGGCTACAGTGATTACTACTCTGGAGCTTTAAAGGGGGTTATAAAACAAGAAGCCCCCGACGTTGAAATAGTTGACATAACGCATGGCATACCAAGCTTTTCAGTTTGGGATGGAGCGTTTTCGCTGTACTTTGCATTTGATTACTTTCCAACCGGTACGGTTTTTCTGGCGATCGTTGATCCGGGCGTTGGAACTAAAAGGAGAATATTGATTGCGGAAGCCGATGAAAAGTACCTTGTGGGTCCTGATAATGGTCTTCTGTATCCGGTTTTGAAGAAGGCTAAATCTCGGTCGATTCGGTCTGTCGATACATCAGAGTTTGAGAGTAGCTACACCTTCCAGGGAAGGGACATAATGGCCCGGGTCGCAGCAAGGCTTACTAAAGGGGTAATGGTTAAAGGAATGCCAGTTAGGCGGGTCGTTCCCTTGCGTGGTTGGCACTTTATATCTTCATGCAGTCGTTCATGCGATGCCCGGATCATACATGTAGATACTTTTGGCAACCTAGTTACAAACGTAAGATCTGATGGATTTCGGATAAGAAAGTCAGCGAGACTTAGGATAAACGGGCGGGAAGTCGAGGCAACCTACTGTAGAAACTACTCCAAGGAGGGCGTGTTGCTAGTTCCTGGAGGATATGGCTTAATAGAGATCTCCATAGGAAGGGACAGTGCAGAAAGGCGCTTCGGCGCAAAAGTGGGATCGGTGGTTACGATTGAAAAAATATAAGAAGGGTATAATCATAGGAAGGTTTCAACCGTTTCACTTGGGTCATCTCAAGGCAGTCGAGTACGCGTCATCTCTCTGCGAAAAGTTGGTCATAGGCATAGGAAGCGCGCAGGAGAGCGGTACCGCAAAAAATCCATTTGACGCTGAAACCAGGGAAGCCATGATCAGAGAAAGCCTAAGGGAGGCCGGTATCGACCTAAATAACATAGAATTTCTGAAAATACCAGACTTCATGGATGACGAGAAGTGGTTCAGTTACATAATGCAGCGCGTCCCCGACATCGAGGTGGTTTTCTCCGGAAACGGGTGGGTCAGGAGAATTTTCAAGGCCAGGGGAGTTAAGGTCGTTATCCCGCCATGGTACAACAGAGGCGAGATATCGGGTACCAAGGTGAGGCAATTAATAAGAAGCAATCAAAAATGGGAGGGACTTGTACCTAGGGCCGTCATAGGTATAATAAACCAGCACCGGTCGGACTTGACGGGCTCGCCCCTCAGCATCTCACAATAGGTATAGTTAAGGTGACGCCTTCCCCTTGTCAGAAAGTAAGAAAATTCCCAAGGAACTAAGGATACTCTACATAAGGCAGATAGTTACTGCCTTCAGCAACGGCTTTGCGTCACCGTTCGTTAACATATTAATGGTGCAGCTTAAAGCCTCTGCGTTTATAGTAGGCCTGCTGTCTTCTATAACAAACTTCATATCTAACTTCTTCCAGTTTGTGTGGGGGGTCGTTACAGACGCCGTTGGGAGAAAAGTTCCATTTATAGTTATAGGAGGTTTGACAACATCTTTCATATGGCTTCTGGCCATAGGGACCAGGCAGGCGCAGTTACTGCTCTTGCTAATAGCTCTGCAATCGTTTATGAACTCCATGATTGCCCCTGCCCTTTCAGCCTTAATAGGGGATCTAGCTCCTCCCATGAGAAGGGGCAGGATTTCGGCCTCTCTCAACACATTTTCCTCTTTTGGATCCCTAACCGCGACTCTGATTTCAGGCTACATAATGATGGTGAATAGCGGGAGCTTAACGCTCATGTATTTGTTTCCTTTTCTTATGGCTGCCTTAACGGGGTTTGCGGGTAACCTGATCATACTCAAGATAAAAGAAAAACCGACAAGGCGCAAGGTGAGCGTGAGGCCGTCGGAGCTCGTCAAGCCCCTTAAGGAGAACGCCATTTTCAGGCAGTTTGCTGAGATCTCTTTCGTATCTATGATAATACAATCTTTGCCTTGGGGAGTTTTTCCTTTTGTAATAGTGGACGTGGTTAAAGCCAACATGTTACAGGTGGCTTTGATCTCGGTAATAAATGGGCTCTTCATACTTTCCGTGCAGAGGATGGCTGGCACTTTGGTAGATCGCGTTGGGCGGAAACCATTTATAATCGCTGGCAAGTTCGGACTGTCTACTTTTCCACTATTTTACGCTTTTGCGTCAAACGTGGATCTCCTCTACCTAGGCAATGCGGTAGGTGGCGCTTTCAATGGGCTTCTTATGGTGGCTAACTTTGCCTATCTCTTGGACGTCTCTCCTAATGATATGAGGGGCGAATACTTCGGAATATATAACTCTTTGATAGGGCTCGCAACTGGTATAGGGGCTTTAGTCGGAGGGAGCATAGCAGATATTTTCATGTATCACTTCGGGCTTGTGATGGGGCTGAGGTATGTCTTATTCTTATTTGCCATAGGAAGGTTCTTTGTGAACATACCTTTCTTTAAGATAAGCGAGCCCTCTAGGCTCGTTGAAGGTAAGACGTAACCCATTCCTTTGCTCTGAACGGCCTTATTGAACCGTAATTTTGTCCATCAGAAATGAAAAGCACCGGTTTCTTGTAATTAGATAAAGAAAGAAAGATCCCACCCCTGTTGTCTGCATCGACTTTTGTTACCACAAATGCGTCAACGCCCACTGCCTGGTCGTATCCCTCTACCTGCTTCATAACTGCATTCCCCGTTAAAGCGTCGACAACAAGTACTTTCAGGCTCGGTTGGACAACCCTTACGATCTTCTTCATCTGATCCATTAAGTTTCTATCCATCTCTACCCTTCCTGCCGTGTCAACTAAGACCACGGATCCCTCATTTCCAATGTTTAATTTCTTTGCCTCGTAAGCTATGGACGCAGGATCTGCTCCGTACCTTGATTGAACAAACTGTAATCCCAGCTTTAAGGCATGTGCGGTCAGTTGTTCGATTGCCCCTGCCCGAAAGGTATCGGCTGCCACGAGGATCGGTTTAAAACCCCTTGTTTTCAATAGGTTGCCAGCCTTTGCCACAGCCGTGGTTTTTCCTACTCCATTGACCCCGAAAAAAACGATTATGTAGGGCCAGTTCTTGCACTGATTTATAAGAGCTACTAAGTCTGGGGACTCGAGCGGCTTAAGTTTTTCGTAAATTAACTCCGCGAGCTCTTTATCTTTTACTTCGTTCTGTATCTGCTCAACGACCTCAAGAGCGACCCCGGCTTCGAGAAGTAGCTTTCTTGCCTCTTCATCTCTGTGCTCTTTTAGCCTAATTAGTGCTTTCTTTATTCCCTCAAAAACCATCGTGCGAGACCTAACTTGCTGGCAAGCTCCCTAAGCCTTGGTTCCATCGACTGCATGGCCCCTATCGTTTGCCTTTCCTTTGTTTGCGTGGCTTGAATGCTTTTCTGAAGCTCCTCCCGTCTCTTCTCCAAATATGCCACAACCTCTTCCTTGGGACGCTCGACGAACACGGATTGGCCAATATTAACAATTACTTTTTGGCTTGCTAATGAAGCCTGAACGAAAACGCCTGCCCCAAGGCTGGCTAGAAAATTGCCCTGAAGTAACCTAAGAGCCGCCAAACTGCCCTCTGTTTCCTGTAAGTATGCCGCTATTAAGCGCTCTTGATCGTTGAGGGCCTTTAAAAGCGCCTCTAGGTATACGTACTGATCGCTTAGACTTTGAAACTCCTCTCTCTCCTCGCTCAATTTGCATCATCTGCTTTATTATCGGGTTGTCAACCTTGCTCGGATCTTTGACTTCTGATACCTCTTCTATTGAGATTTCTGCACGTTTAACGTGATGCTTACTTCCTATTTCCGACATCACTCTCTCTATGGCGCGTTTTTCGTTTGCTGCTACCACGTACTTTACGAATACGTGTCCATAAAAGCCGTCAGCAATTCTCCCTCTTACTTCATAGATGCGAGGCCGTTGCTCAGAGCTCATTTGTGATGAATTGAGTGCTAAGACTTAAGCCTAAGCTCCCGGATCTTATTGGTTTAGGCCCAAGGCGCGCTCTATGCTTACAAGCTCTGGCCCCGTGCAGGCCTCCCCTACTAGCGCACCGAAGGAGTTTGCAACCAAGCCGAGCCTGAGATAGTTGAACCCCACGTTAACAGTCGTCGTGTCGCCCTTCACCTTGAACTTCGCCTCCAGCTCTTTTACTTGGTCCTCAGGTACTGAAGGTGGAACGGCAAGTCCCTTGTCGGTTACGACGGCAAGCGATCCGACCGTGCTGTATTGCCCTATGCGGCCTCTTTCAACTTCAACGCCAAGGATATCAGATATCTGCTTTACCGTTTCCGTGTCAAACCCCTCGTAAACAAGGGCATAAAAAGAGTTTGCAAGTATGAGGTTTCCAAGTGCCGTGAAGTTCGTTTGAAGTTGTCCCACGTTGAGGTCGTAATTTCTTTTTATAGTTAGCAGTTCATCTTCATCAACGTTCCAAGGAAAAAGTATGCCTTTGTTATTACCAGATATCATTACTCCATGAAGCTCTGAAGATATTACGTCTATGGGAAGGATCTCAACTCCGAGCGCGTCCATAACAATGCGCGAGGATTTTGCGTCAAAGGATGGAGGTATAAGAGCAACTTTATCGTTCGCGTATACCTTAATTCCTACCCAATTGCTTCCCATCAAGCGACCTTTTGTTACGCCGATCGTGTTAACTGTTTTGTGCAACAGGCTCACCTGAAGCCCTTTGCTTTTCTTTGGATTCCTCGACCCCCGGGGCTTCGCCTTCTTGTGATTTTAACCTCACGAGCCACGGCTCGTCACTTTTTTCCCTTTCAGCCACGACCTCCAGTATCCTTGGAAACTTCCTTATGCCTTTGCTCCACACGAACGAGTTTAGCTCCGGGTCGATTTTAAGCTCGCCGTCCTTTAACCGCCTCATCAACGCCTTCTGTAGCATCTTAATCGCATGAGGTGCTCTCTTTTTGCCATGTTTGAGCTTAGCTAGCTTAAGAGATACTACGTATTCCTTCTTCTCAGGCATAGTATACAAAATGCCGTGTAGATTAAGCTTTACCGTTTGTGCTGGTTTGCGGTGCTGTTTTATTGATTATTTGTGCCGGCCAATTTACTGCGTTAACACGGCATCTTGTCTTGTCCTAGTTTTTAGATAGGCGCTTTGGGAGAGTTGTAGCGTTGAGTGACCCCTCGTTTTTGCATCTTTTACTGGGAACCAACTAAGGAGACCCTCTCTGTAACGCACACCTCTTGGTAACGTCGCAGAACCTTTTTTTGATCTGCATTACAAAGAGCGGTAACCGATAAAATCTTAAGGTAGTGCGAAGAAGAAAGTGGTAGGCGGTCGTAGTCTAGCCTGGTAGGACGGTGCCCTGCCAACTTTGCAGAGCGGCACTGACCCGGGTTCAAATCCCGGCGGCCGCATACCCTATTCTAATTGCAACGCGACTGACGCATCAGGAAAAGATCGGTCTATAAATACGTTCGACCTTGTATATATTAACTGTTTATAGGGGGGATATAACGTTATTTTCAGTTTATAGGGACAAATGCTGATGTTCCAGGCCTACTCCTAGCGACGTAGGCACATAAAAACGGTTTATCTGGGTGGCGAAGCCCATGGGCTGAAGCCCAAGCCTGCAGCGCCCTATCCCAAAAAGCCTCCTTCTCTCGGAGACGAACTTTGGAAGCAAGGAATTGCATTGAGAAGTGCCTCCCTTTTTTATGAAAAGTGGGCCGAAGGAGACTTGAACTCCTGACCTCTGCCATGTCAAGGCAGCGTCCTACCAGGCTAGACGATCGGCCCAAGATCTTTGGCAAGTGATCTTTAACCTTATCGCTCTAGCTGAACGATCTATCTCCTGCGTCTCCGAGACCGGGAATTATAAATCCTCTTTGATCGAGCAATGGATCAATGGCTGCTGTGAAAAGCTTAGCGCTGGGAAACTCTTTTCTTATTGCCGATAGGCCGTACTCCGATGCTATCAGCGTCAATATGATAACTTTTGAGGGTTTTCCCTTTTCGAGTACTCTCGGCAAAACGCGCTTAATGGTTGACCCTGTTGCGAGCATGGGATCTGCCAAAATCACGATCTTTCCATCCGTATCGGGCACGTTCACGTAGTAAACCTCTGTATCTATCGAAGACGGCCCTGCGTCAGCCTCATGCCTTTTTGCGACCACAAAGCCGACCTTTGCAGACGAGAAAATTTCTAGTAAGCCCTCGGTCATTGGGAGAGACGCCCTTAAAACCGATATCAGGACAGCGTCATTTAATGCGGGTATGTCAATGCCTTTTGTCCTCGCCTGCATAGGTGTTTCAACCTCAACGATGCGTGTGTCCAAAAAGCGGCACAGCTCGTAACCCATGAACACACCTATTCTTCTGAGCTGCTGCCTGAACTTTTCTTGACCGGTTTCCTTATCCCGAAGTTCCGTTAAAAGTTTCTGAAGGAAGGGATTATCGAGAACTATGACATCATCTACGTTATGTGTCACTATGTACCGGTAAGTAGAGGGAGTAGCTAAAAAAAGTTTCGCGGGTTTAACCTGAGGTCGCTATTGGAAGGTCCTTCTTCCTGGTTTTGCGGCATAATTGAGAAGGGCCTACGTTGCCTTTGGGACTAAGGGTGTTCAAACGTAGCTTGGAGGTTCTGAAATGTCCACTGCGCGTCGGTGATATAAAACGTAAGCTGACGCGCACTTATCTTTATTCTCGAAGGTGCTCTCGTTAGGCGGCCAACTGAAAAGTCATTCTATATTAGCATCTTGCGAGGTCTATCACTCTATTCCGGCACCTTAGCAATGCCTGCATCGCGCCTCGGCACACGACATGGCTTGCGGCTCAAAAATAAATTCGCCTCGAATCTTAAACTAGGATAATTGCCAAAGGGGGTTAAGAGAAGTCCCTCTAAGGGTAACTTATTCTTGCCTCCAAAACACAACAAGCGAACTTTAAGGCCCCACTTAGCTTGTATATCCTTGTGCGCATAAGGGCTAACGTTGCCTTTTCCATTAGGGGAGCCTAAAATTCGCAGGTGTCACATTATGACTGAATTTTTCTCATGGTTGCGTGATAGCCCTTTAAACTCGCAAGCAGCGTTCAGTTAGTATGTGCGATAACCTAGACAATATAAGGATCGAACTTGAGAAGTGCAAGCGGTGCCCGCTCTGGAAAACTAGGACTAAGGTTGTTCCGGGAGAAGGAGCCTCAGGGGGACTAATGCTTGTAGGCGAAGCGCCGGGGAAGGACGAAGACCTACAAGGTAGGCCTTTTGTTGGAAGAGCAGGTAAGTTGCTCGAAAGCTCTTTAGAGGCAGCTGGCATTACCAGAGAAAGCGTTTACATAACTAACGTGGTCAAGTGTCGTCCTCCAGGTAACAGAAAGCCGAGGTCCAATGAGGTTATGGCATGTAAGCCTTATCTTTTTAGGGAACTCAACATCGTTAAGCCGTCGGCAATTCTTTTGATGGGAAATACTGCTGCTTTTGCCCTTATCGGCAAGCGCTCCGTTTCATCCTCCAGAGGCAGGGTTGAAATAGCTCAGGGCTATCCCGCAATTGTCACTTTCCATCCCGCCGCAATGCTAAGAAATCCTGCCCTAAGGCCCCTCTTCATGCAGGACCTGCTTGAAGCTTTGCAGATGACAAATACCAAGGACAATCCAATCTGAGGGGGCATTGCGAGCATCTTGGCCTTTTTGCCCTGCATACTTCGCGGCCAAACCTTATCATAGATAGGTGCGTTGTTTTTCTTTGATCTGGAGAAACCAATTTGTGAAGGTCTCTTTGTATCTTAAAGTAGTCATTTGATTTTGTGAGACCCAATCTTTGGCTCACCCTTTTGATGTGAACGTCTATTGGTAACACAGGTGCGCCCAAGTAAATCATGCAGAAAACATCCGCAGTTTTAGCGCCTATGCCATTTAATTCCATTAGCTTTTCTCTGGCTTTCTCCCAGGGCATCTCTAGAATTGATTCGATAAATCCCTCCTTTGTCTCGCGAACGGCCAGCTCGTGTACCGTAATGGCTTTCTCGTTTTGCATGCCGGCCACCTTTATGACCTCAGCTATTTGCGAAGTGCTAGCCTTGGCTAAGATAGACGCGCTAGCGTAAGTTTGCTCAAGTTCTTTTTCGGCCCTCCAAGCGTTCCTGTCGTTTGTGTGTTGGCTGAGAACTATGCCTATCAGTCCGAAAAAAGGATCTTTAGCCAAGGGAGGCCCGCTCCACGGGTACCTCTTCCTTATTAACTCAAGCTTGTCCAACCTGATCGCCACAGACAGGGCAGGCCGGATTTTTTTTGAGGTCTACCACATCAAAATCATACGAGGAAAAGTCAAATACCAGAAGCTTCCCCGCAAGAGGAGAGTAGCCATTGATTATTAGAGATACTGCCTCTGAAACTTCAATTGAGGAGGCCAGGAAGACTGCTGGAGGGTAAACTGCATATGAACACGGCCTGAGGTTACTCTGTTTTAGAGGCATGAAGCAGGCCAGGCATGCACTCCTGCCGGGCAATATCGTGGCTACGTTGCCAAAATATCCTTCAACTGACGCAAAAACGTAAGGGATGCCGAATTTAACAGCCAAAGCGTTGAGAGTTATGCGTGACTCAAGCGTGTCTAACCCGTCAACGATTACGTCCACCTCCTTTATCGTGTCTGCGTTTTCTTCAAAGTTGCCGACAATTGGAATGAGCTCTATTTTTGAGTTGATCTTGCTTAGCTTTTCCGCTGCGACCTTGGCCTTAGGCCTAGATACGTCTTGTTCATCGTAAAGCGGTTGCCTGTTGATGTTTGTGAGGTCAACCGTGTCGCGATCTATCAAGAGGAGATGCCCAATTCCCATGGCTGTCATCTGCACCGCTGCGTTCGATCCAAGGCCTCCCACTCCAACTACGGCAACCCTCGCATCCCTCAGCTTCAGCTGAGCACTCCTCCCTATGACGGCTAGCTGCCTTTCATAACGCAAAAGATCAGGGATGTTGTACACGAGCTCTTTGCGCACCAGAACTTATGTGTTTGTCGGTACATAGCTCTGCTAGATGGTTCACAGTTCTTCTATCTTTGAACTTTTAGCTATGTAAGAGGAACATTTTTGCCCTTGTAGGGCAGCTTAAAAGGTAAAGTTATGTGCGTGCCTCGTTTTTGTGAAATCCCTAGAGAGGCTCGGAGAGTGCCCCCAAACTTGTTCAATTGAGTTGTAAATAGCGTCTGATAATCGATAACATATGAAAAAGCTTAACTAAGGAGCGATCTTCAAATTATGCCAAGCTGGGCCGATTCCGTTGTAGGGGCGGGCATCATCCTCACGATAGGACTTGTGGCCCCCATAATCGTTCTTCTCATTGGTAAGGCCTTAGCTGGAGCGGAGCACCCAATGAAAAGGAAGAGGTTTGAGAGCGGAAACCCACCCGTGGGCAACTCGAGGGGTTTCTTCTCGATGCAGTATTATCCCTACTTATTGATGTTCATAATTGCTGAACCGTTTGCGATATTTCTATTTTTGGCATCGGCAGCTGCAACTAACTTGGCTTGGATCTCGGTCCTTTTATGTGGTGTTTTGATCTTGGCGCTCGCTGTTCATGGGGCTCGTTCTCTTGCCGAAGGTGATCGAAGTGGGTGATGAAGGCAGTTTTTATCTGGGAAATTTGGATCAGGTTGCTAAGAGGGCCGCGGAATACATTAAGAGCAACAGGGTTGCCAACAAGATGATAACGTGGGGTTACTCCTATTCGCTTTGGCCCGCATATCTGGTTACTGCGTGCTGTGGTACAGAGATGGCTGCGGCTTCGGGCCCTAGGTTTGACTTGGAAAGGTTAGGTTTTCTTTCGTATGGTAATCCGCGCCAATCCAACTTGGTCGTAATAGATGGTACGTTGAGCATAAAGATGGCTAAGGTCGTTCGTACTGTTTGGGAACAAATGCCAGAACCTAAGTGGGTCATCGCGATGGGAGCTTGTGTTTTGGATGGCGGCATATTTTGGAATAGTTACAACACCGTGTTGGCAAGAGATGTTCTTCCCGTTGACGTTTACGTGCCTGGTTGCCCACCAAGACCAGAAGCGCTTGCTACATCCGTGATTATGTTGAAGGAAAAAATAAAGGAACAGCAGGCAAAGTACCTGCGTAGGTCGCGCAAAGGAGCGCTGAATAAGGAAGGGGTCTCAAGTGAGTAGCGAACAGCTTGAAAAGTTAAGTGGTTTACTCGGCGGCACGGCCAAGGTTGCTTATAACGAGAGGTCAAATCTCATAAGGATAGAGGTTGAAAGAGGAGAGCTTAGGAACGTGGCTGTTCAGCTCAGGGATTATGGGTTTGATCACTGCTCGTCCGTGACGGTGGTTGATTACCCCAAGGAGGACCTCATGGAAGTCGTTTGGCACTTATCGAGTTATTCGAGATCTGAAGTCTCACGCTACACCATCGGTTTGGTCACCAGTGTTTCAAGGAGCAAGCCTGAGGTTGCCTCCTTAACAGGCGTTTGGGAGAGCGCCCTATTTCTAGAAAGGGAAACTCATGAGATGTTTGGCGTTAATTTTGTTGGGCACCCTGATCTTAGGCCGCTCTTATTGCCAGAAGAACTTATGGGAACTTGGCCTCTGAGAAAAGATTATCAGCTGAAGAAGAAAAGGGAGGATGTGTTTAAGAAAGGAGGAGCTTCCCTTTGACTCAAGAGATAAAAACTATACCGTTTACGTACGAGGCGCTCTCTCAGCTTAAGATGAGTGAGGGCGTCTTAGAGCTTCAAATAGGTCCTGCTCACGCGGGCTCGGGTCACATGAGGATCGTGGCTTGGGTTGAAGGGGACACTGTTGTGAAAGTTGACCCGGACATTGGCTTCGTACACAGAGGGGTTGAGAAGCTGAGCGAGGATAGGATTTACATAAAGGCAATCCCCATGGTTGAGAGGCCATCTCTCGTGGATACCGTGAACGCCAATCTGGGCTACGTTATGGCGCTCGAGAGGTTGTTGGGCATTGAGCCGCCTCCTAGAGCCCAATACATAAGGGTGATAACCGCTGAAATAAGTCGCATAATGAGCCACTTGTACGGCATAGCTATATACGGTATATTCATGGGGAGCTCCACGGTTTTCATGTGGGCCATGGCCGACAGGGAACCTTTCATAGACTTATTGCAGGAGCTAACTGGAGCTAGAATTACTTATTCTCACATAATACCTGGAGGGGTTAGGTGGGACCTTCCAAAGGACTTCGCTGAAAACGCTGAGATCGCTTTGAAGTATTTAGAAAATCGGACGAAGGATTACGAGAAGGTATGGATAAATAACCCCGTGGTTGTCGCCAGAAGTATGGGCGTTGGAAAGTTAAGCGCCGAGGGTGCTATCAGGCTGGGTGTTGTGGGACCGAATCTCCGTGCCTCCGGAGTAAAATATGACATCAGGAAAGAAGAGCCTTACGCGGCTTACGAGGAGTTCGATTTTGAGGTGCCGACCTTCAAGGAAGGTGACTCCTATTCTCGCCTGCTTCAGAGAGTAGAGGAGATAAAACAGAGCATACACATAATAAGGCAGGCCTTAAAGAGGCTTCCTGATGGTAAGATCATATATGAGGACTACTACAAGCGGATGAGTCCTCTCATGAAGAAGATATATGACGAGAAGGGAAGGGTAAAGTTCACGCTTATGTTGACCTCCCTAAGCCCGCCGAAAGGTGAGGCCGTATCAAGGGTTGAAGGTGGCAGAGGAGAAATGTTTTACTACTTGGTTAGTGACGGCGGAAAAGCTCCCTACAGGTTCAGGGTTGTGACTCCCTCGTTTAGAAACTTACCCTTCTTCACACATGTGATGCCAGGCCATAAATTGGCTGATATCCCAGTCATTTATGGCAGCATCGATTATTTCCCCCCGGAGGCCGATAGATGATGGACTTTTTGAACCTGATCCCCGTTACTTGGTTGCCCCTTCTTGAGTCGGTTTTTTATGCACTAGTGTTTCCTGGCTTTATCGCTATATTGTTGCTAGCGTTCTTCATAATTTGGTTTGAGAGAAAAGCCGCAGCAAGAGTGCAAATGCGTTACGGGCCACTTTGGGTTTCTAAGAGAACGGGTGGAATAGCGCAGCTGTTAGCTGACATGATAAGGTTCAGCTTTCAGGAATTCATAGTACCTGAAGGCGCTGACCTAATTCCCTTCTTATTTCTTCCTGGGTTTTTGTTGGCCTTTTCCGTACTGCCTACTCTGTTTATACCCATTGGCCCCTATTATTCCCACATATTCCCTGCCGGCTACACACTTCTTCTATCGGTTGCCTTCACGCTAGTTATCCCGGTTTTTCTTGTGGTCTTAGGCTGGGCAGCCGACAACAAATTCTCGTTCATAGGAGCTCTTAGAGAGGCGTACCTTTTGATATCTTACGAGGTTCCTTTCATACTGGCTATAGCATCCGCTTTCCTGTTGTACGGTACGCTTAACCTAGTTGAGGTCGTGACAATACAAGAACGCTCGCTGCCTGGAATAATTCTAAACCCGGTTGCTGCTTTGGTATTCTTAATAGCAGTCATAAGGGCAACGGGAAGGGTACCATATGATATAGTAGAAGCTGACAGCGAGCTTGTGTTTGGTCCCTATGTGGAGTACAGCTCCTTGATGTTTGGCTTTGTGATGGGTGTGCCCTACATTGAGCTATACAGTTACAGTCTCCTCTTTTCGGTGTTATTCTTGGGTGGCTGGGCTCCGATAACCGGGGTCGGCTTTCTAGGTGGTTTGATCATTCCGGGTATTGTGACATTTGTAAAGGCCGTGATAGTAATGTGTGCCTTAGTCTTCCTTAGGGGCGTTTACCCCAGATATAAGCTTGACAAAGCTGTAAGAGCCGGATGGAGCTGGGTGTTTTACCTAGCTCTTATCGCGTTGCTCCTATCAGCATTTATGTCAAGGGTTTTGTGAGGCGATAAAAATGGCAGAGAAAAGCCAAAAAAAATCACCTCTTAGCGACGTTAAAGGACACATAGGAGCCCTTTCCACAGGCTTCAAGTACCTTATCGATCCTCATCGCATCACCCTGGATTATCCTGCGGAGGTCATGGAGCTTCCAAGCAATTATAGGGGCTTCTTTAGGCTCATAGACGAAAAGTGCATCGGTTGCAGTCTTTGCGAAATCGTATGCCCGTCAAACGCCATCGTCATGACCCAGTTACCCGTCGCGCAGCCCGCCCAGGATGCCACTAGACCTCCCCCCAAATTTAAGAAAAGGCCGCTTGTAGATTGGGGAATGTGTATCTTTTGCTACTTCTGCGTGGACGTATGTCCAACTGAAGCTTTTGAACCATCTCAGGTTCATGACATATCCTATTTCAAGGAATCTGACTACAGGCCAACTTTCGATGCATTTCTTAAGCTACCGGAGAGCCCATTCAAGGGCTCGAAAAAAGTGGTGCCGAAGGTTGATGAGAAAAAAGGCATAAGGTATGAGGAAAAGGTGAATAAGAATTGAAGGCCTTACTGGATATAGGAATTTATATGTCCAGCATTCTCCTTATGACCTTCGCGGCGCTGGCCGTATCGCACAGATCAATGGTTTACTCAGCGCTTTTTCTGGCCTTACTTGGGCTTACAAACGCGGCGCTTTTCTTTGCCATGGGATACGCTTTTGTTGCCTTCGTTCAGGTAGTAGTTTACGTTGGAGCGAGTGTTCTCTTCCTTATAATATCGGTTTCCATGTTAAAAGAACCGAAGCAGAGCGGGATATCTTACGCGTACCCGCTCACCGGCGCGCTCGCGATTATTTTGCTTGGACTAATTTTCATCTACATATTGGGCTCTTATGTAGCCATCGCTCCTCACGTCATAGCCTACTCGCTCATGGCATACCAGATAATGAGCAAGGGCAGCTTGGCGACTTTGATCCTATTCTTGCTTTTCGCCCTGGGCCTCATAATGTCAGTGACGGTATCAACGAGAGGTGGAAACAAGTGATTAGCTCACCCTATTCTTTTGTTTTTATATCTTCGTTAGCTGTTGCGGCCATGGGAATGTTCGGCTTACTGAGACATAGGAACCCCATAAGGATGTTGCTATCGCTTGAGGTAAGCTTTAACGGGGTCCTTTTGCTCCTTTTGTACATAGGCTGGATTCTTGATTATCCACTCGAAGGCTCAAACATGGCGCTCTTTGCCATAGGGGTGTCTTCATCGGAGCTAGCTTTGATGGTGAGCATAATGATGGCGATGTTTAAAGAAGGTTATTTGAAAACTCTCGATCAAGAGGAGCTTAAGGAGGTTGAGGAGCAATGAACGAATTTGGACTTTACGCCCTACTGTTTCCCTTCGTGGTGGCGTTGTTAGATCCGTTGCTAGAGCGTGCTCTGAAGCCGAGTTGCTTGTCGGCTCTTACGGCTTTTTCCTTAGCCGTGCCTGCTGGTTTTGCAGCTTACGTCATAATCGGCAGCGGTACGTACGCTTACGAGTTTATGACTGCCCCTATCATCGGTTCTTTTATTGTTTTAATTGACGGATTGAACTGGCCTGTGGTGCTTGGTATCGCGGTCGTTAGTTCGGCCATAGCTTTCTACTCGGTTCCTTACATGAGCAAGAGATTCGAAGAGGAGAAAGCGGGAGACTGGGGAGCGTACTTTATGCTGTATGGGCTTTTTGCGGCGTCAATGATAGGCATGGCAGAGTCTAACAATTTTATCATGTTCTACCTATTTTTGGAGCTTGCACTTGTTCCATCCTTCATTTTAATTGCCCTTTATGGCTACGGCGAAAGGGGCAAGATATCTACCCTTTACTTCATATGGACCCACGTCGGGGCGCTCACATTCCTGATGGGGGCTTTAATCTATGGAATAGAGCTGCATACTTTCAACTATTATCCCATCCCCGAAAACGCATATGTGGTGGCTCCGTATGCCACTCTTATCGTGATGTTACTCATGATAGGGCTTTTCGTGAAGATGGCGGTGTTTGGCGTTCATGCTTGGCTTCCTTATGCACATGCCGAGGCCCCAACTCCCATATCGGCGTTGTTATCGCCCAACCTGATAGGCATAGCGGGATATGCGATTATCAGAATAGTTTACGGGGTGTTCCCGTCATATCTCATATCGGCTCAGTGGGTGATTGTGGCCTTCGCGTTGGTAACGATTTTCTATGGAGGTCTTCTGGTTTTTAGGCAGTGGGACCTGAAAAGGCTGCTGGCTTACTCCAGCATAGCCCAGATGGGTTACGTGCTACTCGGTGTGGCAACGCTAAATCCTCTTGGGATCGCTGGGGCTATATTGCAGTTTTACGCTCATGCCATAGGAAAGTCGCTGCTCTTCTCCTCGGCTGGTGTTATGATAACAGAGAACGAGGGGTTAAGGGATATAAAGAAAATGGGTGGACTCGCCAAAAAGATGCCTTACACCGCGTCTTTGTCCCTTTGGGGCTTCATGAACATATCTGGGCTGCCTCCTTCAATAGGTTTCTTCAGCAAGCTGTTCATACTTATGGGCGTAGCCTCGACCTTTCTGACGAGAGGAAGTTTGGGTATGCTCGTTTTTGCTCTCTCCATGATTAGTTTGGGCATAACTCCGGCTTACTCCTTCGTAACCATGAAGAAGGTGTTCTTTGGTCCGCTTTCTAATGAGAAGGCAAGGGAAGGCACGTTAATGCTCCTCGTGCCTATGGTTGTTATAGCGATATTTGGGCTTGTATTTTTCATGTTTCCGGGCGCGTTGCTTTCCCCTCTTTACGCTTCTTTGAGGTGATAAAGTGTGAACTATTCGTACCTTAACGCCATATGGATCACCCCGTTTTTGGCGGCTGCAATAGCCCTTCCCACTGCATTGAAGTGGAAGCGGCTCGCATCGGTTATATCTGCGGTTTTGCTAGCCGTTCCAGCTTTGCTCTCTACTTACATGGTTTATCTGATTTACGTGTCTGGATTTAAGCCGTTCACGACTTCCTTGGTGTGGTTTACAATTAGTAGTACATCGGTTACGGTAGGGTTGCTCGGCGATGGGCTCTCTGCCATAATGGCCTTGGTCGTTTCGTGGATCTCCTTTATGATTTCCGTGTACAGTTGCGAGTATATGGAGGGTGATTCGGGGGCTCATAGATATTGGTTCTTCTTCGATTTCTTCGTGGGCTCTATGCTTCTGCTAGTGCTTTCCAACAATATAGTTGTTATGCTCGTTGGATGGGAGGGAACGACGTTATCTTCGTATGCTCTAATTGGGCACTGGTACACGGACGAAGAAGATAAGTGGGTTGGAGATAGGGGGAAGTATGCCCTTGGCGTGCCTACTTGGTCTACTCCTAGCAGCTCTGGCGTAAGGGCTGTGGTCTTCACAAGCTTTGCTGATATTGGCTTTATAATAGGCATTGGTATGGTTTACAGCGCATCGGGAACGCTTAGCCTGTACACGATTTCCCAAGAGATGCCTACTGTCTTGGCGACCTTAAACAAACAGGGAATGCTGGTTCCTTTTCTTTTCCTCTTCTCTTTGGGAGCTTTTGCGAAGAGCGCGCAGTTTCCCTTTCACGAGTGGCTAGTAACGGCTATGACGGGTCCAACCAGCGTTAGCGCGCTGATACACGCGGCAACAATGGTTAATGCCGGCGTCTACTTCATGCTGAGGTTTATGCCCATGGTTATATCAGCAGCCGCAAAAGATGGTTTATCTGGAGCTGTCAGCCCCTTCTTTCTTTACACGGCGGCAATAGGGGCTCTCACTGCTTTCATGATGGCATCCATGGCGGTTGTATCCAGGGAGCTTAAGCTTATACTAGCGTTTTCGACGGCCTCTCAATTAGGATATATGTTCTTATCGATTGGATTGGCCGCCTATGTCGAGCCATCCGTGGCTCTGTTTGCGGCCTTTTCGCACATGATAAGTCAAGCGCTCTTCAAGGCCGCGCTCTTCTTGGCGGCCGGCGCTCTGATTCACGAGTTTTCCTCCCGCTACATAAACGATATGAAGGGAGCATGGCATGGCATGAAGTGGACCACTGTCGGTTTCGCTTTTGCATCTCTCTCTCTGGCAGGAATTCCGCCCTTCTCCGGCTTCTGGGATAAGGACCTTATATTGGATTTGGCTTTCCGGTCCGGGCTTTGGTATCTTTACGTTTTAGCTTCAGCCGGTGCTTTCATGACGGCTTTCTACATATTTAGGGCGTTTGCGCTCATATTTGCCGGGAAACCCGAGAGGGAAGTTAGGGAGCCGGGACGTGCAATGCTCCTACCTTACGTTGTACTTGGTCTTTTGACGTTAGCATTTGGGGTAATATGGCCTTTGCCAGTTGGCGTCTCGTTGTGGATGTATAGGGCTATAACCCTCGACAGTTACGCAAGGTTGGCGCTCGAGACATTGCCACCTTTGGAATTTCTGCCGCTTTCGATCTCCCTCACGATGGCCCTCCTAGGGCTTGGGGCTGCCCTATACATATACTCGGAAAGAAGGCAAATATTTTCCGCCAATGGGAAGTCTGGCATTGTCTCGTTCTTACACTCTTTTCTGTACGATAGGTGGCTTATTAACTCATTGTATTACCGGATCATTGTTTACGGATTTTCTGCAGCATCCCAGGGCCTTGAGCTTATAGAGCGCGACGGCTTTGACGAATTTTATCATGCGGTTCTTCCGTCAGCTTTCTCTTCAATTAGCGTCAGGCTTAGGGGGCTTCAAACGGGAGTGATATCAAAATACTTGGCCGCGTTCTTCGCTGGGCTGCTTCTCGTTCTTATGATATATGTTGTTTTCCTTTTGGTTGGGTGAAACAAATGCAAGCAGAGATGTATTCCCTTACGGCGCTTGGGGCTTCCGCCATGGCTTTGACGCTATTGCCAAGGGGGCACAATAAGGCCTCTCTCCTTATCGGAGAGATTGCCTTCGCGATGTCTGCTTTGTTGTGGACAGCTTCGTGGTACCCCTTTGAATTACCGATGATATCAGTGAGGTCGACCTACGGCCTCTACGAGGATGAGTTATCTTACATAGTATCTATGGCAGCTGCATTTGTTGGAGCTATGGTTTTACCTCTCTTCTTCAGGAGAGGCGGTGGTAACTCGTGGCAGTTTGCCTCGACGGTGCTCCTAGGAGTGGCGGCCACCTCCGTTCTCGCTTCCACAACAAACCCTTATCTTATCCTTGCAAGCTGGGGGCTAGTCTCCTTGGCGAGTTATTCCATGGTCGCCTTAAGTGGTGATAGAGATTCTTTGATAGGCTCAATAAAGTACGCATTCATGAGTGCTCTCTCCTTCCAGTTCCTTATTATAGGGGTTTACATGGCAATGTTTGCTCCTGCGGGCTCCAAAATTGAGGCTTTAGGGGTTCTGCTCTTTTTGCTGGCACTGGGATTCAAGGCAGGCATCCCGCCTTTTCACATGTGGTTGCCTGACGTTTACGGCTTCTCTGATCCAGTACCTGTATCGATGCTATCATCCACGATGAAACTTGGGGCTTTTGCGCTTGGCATTAGGCTACTATATGAGGTAATGCCTACATTACCTACTCAGCTTGGGTACTCTATCGTAACGGTGTTAGTGGTATTATCGGTTGCGGGCATGGTTCTTGGGAATTTGGCCGCTCTTACGCAGACAGATGTCCAGAGGATGATGGCTTACTCAAGCATAGCTCATGTTGGGTACATGACCATGGCCCTATCTGTGCTAGCAGCATCTGCTGTTTACAAGGTCCCTCAAGCAGGGTACTTCGCGCTGCTTGGCTTACTCGTATATTTTGTATCTTACGCGCTCTCTAAGGCATCTGTTTTCTCGTTCATATCTGATGTTAGAGGTCAGGGAAGGGCTATCCTATCTAGGTTCGAGGGACTAGGTGATACGTCTAGGGAGTCTTCAGCTTCAGTATCCATCATACTTCTCAACCTGATAGGTATGCCCCCGCTCCTCGGATTTTGGGGTAAGTTCTTCGTGTTTTTGTCCGCGGCTAATCCATCAATATCCATCTTTTACGCAGTTGGGATACCGTGGTTCGCTCTCGTTGGCATAATCAACAGTGCGATATCGGTATTCTATTACTTGAAGGTGATCAGAGCGATTTACAGGAAAAGCGCAGTGGCTGCCTCATCTAAGGCCCTTGGCTTGCCCCTGGCATCTTCCGTGCTTCTCGTAGTGCTTGGTGTTTTGATTCCGTTGTTGATATCGTTATGACCACAGGTCATTTTTGTGCTTTTCGAAGAGAGAATTTTTGCCAAAACATTAAAATGCAATGGGACCCCTCAATTTTATGAAGGGTGGGCTGGGCAATCTGTGGTCTTATCTCAATGAGATATACGAAAGGGTTCCAGCGGTGTACGACAAGTGAAGCGATGCAATAAGCCTCTTGCAAGACAGAAAATGGAGAATGGAAGTTTTTAGGTTGCCCCTTAGGCCCGGTGACGCTGTGCTGGACGCTGGGTCGGGAAAAGGAGCTATGAGCGACCTGCTAAGGCGCTTTGGCTTGCAACCGGTGATGATGGACGCAAGCTATAATATGTTATCGTTTGGCAAGGGAGATCGGGTTCAAGCGGTCTTCGAGTACCTTCCCTTTAAGGAGGGGGTGTTCGACTACGTTTTGATGAGCTTTTCCCTGCACGCATCAATAGATTATGAGAGGGCTCTTAAGAACCTTCAAAGTGCCATGAAGGATGGAGCGAGGATCTTTGTGGTAAGCTTGGGAAAACCATCCTCGAGGGTCAAGTATGCTATTTGTCTTGCCTATTTTAAGTTCATCATACCTGCTTTGGCCTTGCTTTCAACTGGAAGGTATTACTCGCTTTTCTACGGTTTGAAGACGATATACGAGAATAATCCAAGGAACGATGTCGTTAAGTGCCAGTTGGAAAAGCTCTTTCGTACCATCGAGTTTAAGGAGAAGGCCCTAGGTGCCGTATTTATCTATTTTGGCCTATTAAAGCGCCGAGTTTTGAGTTATACATGGCTGACTTTATATCAAGTCCCTTAGATATCGCATAAGAGAGCTCAAGGGCAACGTGATAGGATTCCGGATTGCCTACGTTTAGCCAGAGCTCATCTTCATCTAACTTGAATGCTATTACCCTTCCCTCCCTTGCAAGAAGCGATATGGCATCCGTTAGCTCAGCCTCGCCCGTTCTGCCAGGCTTAATCTCGGCAATTGTGTCCATCGCTTTCCCAGAAAACGCGTATACCGCGGTAAGTGCCCAGTTGGAGGGAGGATGTGGGATCTTCTCAAAGGCCTCGCTGACCTCTATGTGGTCGCCGACCCTTTTTCCCACTACTACCCCTCCGCTGCTGGGGTTGTCGCTTTCTCTTATAAGCAAGACTGCATCTGGCCCCTGATTTAGGGCTTGCCACATCAGCCGTAAAAGGTTCCTCCTCGTCGAAAGGGGTATTCCATCATCGGCGTGAACGAAGAATGGGTCACCTTTTACGAACGCGCGAGCTTTTGCCACCGCATCTGCAAACCCTGCTGGGGGGTCCTGCTGAACGAAGGTAATCTTGAGTCCCTCTCCTAGCAGATAAGTTATAAGAGGATCCTTTTTTTCTCCGACTACAACGCATATATCATCAACTCCAGCTGCCTGAAGCTGGTCAATTATCAACCTTATGATCGGTACTGCTGATAGCTTGCCTTCAGGGTTTGAAAAAAGGGGTAGGAGGCCTTTTGGAATTGCTTTCGTGCTGGGATTCATCCTGCTGCCCTTTCCTGCGGCGGTTATGACCGCTTTCATGAGGGCTTCATCCCTGAACTAAAAAACATACCGCTACCGCTTTGAGCGAATTAAGAGCGGCACGCGCATCTCCTCTGGGCTAAGACCTCCATGATGCCCTCTGAAGTTCATAGACTCGTTGTTCTCAGTGTAGGGATATATGAGAAGCCTCTTATGTTGGGGTAAAACAAGCAGGTCGCCTAGCCTTTCCTCGAATTCGGTGCTGTTACACCCTATCAAGCCCTCGGAAAGCACTTGTTCTTTTGTCATAACGTAGAAGTCGGGATAATCCCTGTTGAGGTAATCGATTACATCATGAGTCCTTCTTGTTTTTAGGAACATAGCCCTAGAGTCTCCGAAGGGAGGAACTTCTAAAAGTGACATTAGCTCGGGTGGCGGCGGTTGGGCAGGGTCTACCTCTACTTGCCCGTGATCGGCAGTTCCAACTATGGTATAACCGGGTGCTTGGCTTACCTGCTCGAAAAAGTTCAATAAATCTTTCACGGCAGATGCAGTCTCTTGGCTGTAAGGCCCGTAGTGATGTGACAACGTATCTACATAAGGAACGTAGACGTAGATGAACTTCCTCTCGGGTTTCGATAGCTGTTTCTCTACCAATAGGCGTAGGTCCCAGAAGTCATAATAGGGAATGACTGCGGAAAAGCCCTCATTGTCAAAATTTGACATCGGCGTGTTTGAGACGCTCTTGGGCAGTATTGAAATAGAAGTTACCCCTAATTTAGAAAGCTTTTTCCCGAGCCTTTCCCCTGGCCCTACAAGCTTTTCATATGATGTGGGAAGTTGAGGTCCAGATGGGTGGGAAAGGCCAAGCATGTTTACTACTCCTCCCATTTCCCTTACGAAGGTTAGAAAACCCAATACGCCGTGATCGCACGGCTTTTTTCCGGTAAAGAAAGTTGTAAGAGCTGTTGCCGTAGTAGAAGGGAATACAGATGTTATTTCCTCATGTTCGTTTTTTGCGCCCAAGTTCTCCAGGATTGACAATCCGAGCGCGTCAAACAAGAATATCACGAGCCCATCGTCTATAGGCATCTTAATATCAAGCGTTTTACCATCGGGTACGCCGCCGAAGTACTGAATTATTGACTGACTTAGGTTGTAAAGGCTATATCCATTGTATCTTGGCCTGTAAATCACTTTTGAACAGAAATAGTTGCCATGGGATTTAACCCTATTGGAATGCTGTCATTCTCGTACGACCTGGATCCCAGTATGTCACTAGGTTAATTAGGAAAGTCGAAGCAATGCTCCTGGACTTGATGTAAGATGTTTTGCGATCTCGGCGTATCGCTAGCTCGGTGTTGATGCTAATTGTTTGGCTGAGATAGAATTTTATTCCATCCAGCAATTTAATGGAATTGAACATAAAGTTCGTCCTGAGGCTTGGTGGTTCGATACTAGCTTCTCCCATAAACGTGCAGTTGATACGTAGTTATGCCAACATAATAGGCGGTCAGCTGTCACGTGGTATTAAGGTAGGTGTTGTTGTTGGGGGCGGAAGCATGGCAAGAGAATACATAAGGGCTGCATCCGAGCTAGGCTTGCCTAACAGGCAGAAGGATTCCATCGCCATTAAGGTGTCGCGGGTTAATGCTCAGCTTTTCAGTTACGCTTTGGGAGGGCGCTTCGGTGTTTCCTTTTCAATGCAGTCCGCCTTAAAGTCTATTTCGCAACAGGGATTTGCCGTGATGGGTGGGCTGAGACCTGGAATGACCACGGACTACGTTGCCTTTCTTTTGGCTAAAGCCATGGGAGCAGATCTGCTTATAAAAGCAACGGATCAAGATGGGATATATGACAAGGATCCGCGCAAGGATCCAAGTGCCCGCTTGATAAGTAGGATGAGTTATTCTGAGCTTGAAAGTGTTGTAGGTGGTAGTTTTCATGAACCTGGCATCCATAGCATACTCGATCCTCTCACGGTAAGGGGTCTTCGGAGCACTAGGCTAAAAGTAATAGTGTTCAATGGTGCAGTTCCAGATAACCTGACTCGCGCCATAAATGGAGAGCCGGTTGGAACGCTGGTTGTTCCCGGAGAGGATAGCTAGTAAGGCTAAAAAACTTCTAAAGAGGATAATTCAGAGAGAGTTGAATAAGGAACAGGTAGAAAGGTATAGGATGCTGAAGTTGCTGAGGTACTTGTCCACAAAGGTAGGGAGAGGAACGGAATTCGTGTCGCTTTACATTCCCCCATCGAGGCCGCTAGGAGACGTTTCCGCTAACTTGAGGGAAGAATACGGGACAGCTAACAACATAAAGTCAAGGGTTACTCGGAATCACGTGCTTGATGCTCTTGAGAGTATACAGCAGAAGCTTAAGTTATTCAAGGAGGTACCTCCTAATGGGCTTGTGATATTCTGTGGGGCAGTACCCCAGGGCGAAGCCGCAGGAAGCGAGAAGACCGAGATATTCGTGATCGAGCCTCCCAAGCCGGTTCCCTTCTACTTGTATCGATGTGATAGCAGGTTCTACCTTGACCCGCTTCTTGCCTCGCTTAGCGACGAAAAAAGCTTTGGCCTAATCGCCATAGGAAGGGACGAAGCGGGGCTGGGCGTGGTCAGCGGTAAGGACCTGCACGTGCTAGACGTCATGACCTCTGGTGTGCCTGGAAAAGTAAGGGTTGGAGGTCAGTCTGCTAGAAGATATCAAAGGGTACTGGAGCAGCTTGTTCACGAGTTCTTCGTTCGCGTAGCTGAGAGGGCTAACAAAGAATTTCTGAGCATACCAAACTTGCAGGGAATATTTGTAGGAGGGCCAGGTCCAACGAAAGAGGATTTCCTAAAGGAAGGACTACTTGACTACAGATTAAGGGATAAGGTACTCGACGTTGTTGACCTGGGATACGCAGGAGAGGAAGGGCTTAGGGAACTCGTTAACAAGGTAGCCCCTAAACTCAAGGACGTAGAATACGCTGAGGAAATAGAGGCCTTTGAGGAACTTAAGCAAATGCTATTTGAGCACCCCGAAAAGGTAGCTCTAGGGAAAGAGGAGGTAGAGAAGGCATTAAAGCAGGGTATTGTTAAAAAGTTACTCATATCTGAGGCCTTTGACGTGCCCTACCTTTTAATGAAGTGTGATAAGTGCGATTATGAAGTGTTTGTGAAGGCCTCTGAAAGGCCAAGCAAGTGCCCGGTCTGCGATGGAGGTATAAGCGTTGTGAAAGAAGAATCAGGCCTCGAACACTACATAGATCTGGCCATGGAGCAAGGGGCAGAGGTGCAGATCTTTTCAGCGCACAGCGAAAGTGGGGAGCAGTTTTTGAGATCCTACTCTGGAATAGCTGCGTTCCTGTAGTTGTCTATTCACTATCGTGGGCTCTGGAGATGGATGTAGTTGAGATGCTCCACACGAGCTGTACATGAGGGCTCCATGAGTTTTCCTTTATCTAAAGGTTTTATGTGATTGAGCTTCTCTGCAAAAGACTTCCTCGTGTCAACTGTGCTTTGTTTGGAAGTGATTTTAGTTAGAATTCAATTTAATTTGGTTTGGCCGTTCTGGTAGCGAACCTTGAGGCGCCTTACAATACGCTTAAAAAACTATTTCTACTCACTTTTGCTTGGACAGCCCGGTGGTGTAGCGGCCAAGCATGGCGGGCTTTGGCCCCGCTGACAGCGGTCCGAATCCGCTCCGGGCTATCTATAACTGAAATTGTTTATCCCGCTGAGAATTTTTATTCAAGTGCGGGGAATGGGATTTGAACCCATGTAGGCATAGCCAGTAGGTAACCCATCCAGGCAGATCTTGAGTGTGGGGGGTTTACCCTGCCCACCCCCTTTGACCTGGCTCGGGCATCCCCGCGCAATAATTAAACCGCGGTAGGGTAAAACCTTTTTCCTTACCGTTTTTCAATAGTATGGTAAAAAGAGCGGTTTCGCTGGTTGCGTTGTTGCTGATTGTGACGGTTGTCTTAGAGTCAACTTCTGCGTCCTTGGCCATAACAACTCCCAATGTGAAGATAACAGCTTTGCACTCTGAAGTAACTTTCACACCTTTTGGCGTTTACGTAAGAGACGGTATATACATAAGAGCTGGAATTGAAGGCCTATCTTATATCATTATCGAGGTGCCCAACGGTACTCACCCTCAGTTTTATGATATGACTGGGTTTCTCAAGACGAAGTGGATAGGGCCAAACATAGCTAACGTGACTTTGAGTTCCCCTCTTTACGTTAATGAGAGTTGGGAAATATACGCATCATACGTTTATCATCCATCTGATTTTCTCCTTTCTCCTTTTACCTATCATCTTTGGGTCTATAACTCAACAGTTGGGAACCTGACGGTTTTCGCGTATTCGCCCGCCTTGTCTGTCAGCAGTGTCCCAGCTTCTTGGTCGATTGCTAGCTACAAGGGGATGACTCATCAGGAGGTTTACATTAATGCAAGTAATGTGAACCCTTTGCAGGCCTCCTCCATGACTATAACTGGTTATGAGAACACGATTACGGCACTGGACTTCTTCTTAACCTTTGTGGTACTGACCTTGGCCGTGGTCGATGGCTCTCTTTATTACCTGTATTACAAGAAGACACGCGTGTTGGCTAAGCCAGCTGAGGAGCGCGGTATAAGCGCGCGGACACGCCAAGAGATATCTTCTGTGTTAGAGTTGGTAAAGGACTTGCTGGAGGCGAGAAAATCCCTTCCCATAAGGAAAGGGGATATACAGACAGTTAACCGCTGGGCGAACTCCAGTAGGCAGAGGCTCGAGGCCGCTGACGCGTCACTGAGAAGCTTAAGTGCACGGGAAAAGCGCAAAGAGGATCTGGAGGCTATCAAGGAGACAAGAGATTATCTTCAGGTGATAACTGTGGAGCTTAACAACCTGTTTGACCTAGATCTTCGTCTGGCATCGAAGCGTATATCTGAGCGCGCTTATGAGGGAATGGAGAAGCAAAGGCTGAAGTCCGTGTACAGGGCCTTGGAGAAGATCAACGCGATTTTAAATACGATTAAATCATGATGACGCTTTTGTTCTTTCAAATAAGTTTTTATGTCCAAATGGTGCTGAAATTGGGCTCGTGGTCTAGTCAGGATATCCGAGAGGTCCTAAAGACGGCGGCCTGCGGAGCCGTTGATCAGGGGTTCAAATCCCCTCGAGCCCGCTGCAAAGGCGTGGTGGTATAACACTGTAATACTTAAAAAGGGACCACATAATATATGCGAGTTGAAAAGCTTGGCTAAATGTGAGGACTCCGTGAAGTACCTATTGCCCATAGTGAGGGCGGAGATAGCGAAGCAGTTGATGCTTAAGTACCTAATGAGCGAAACAGAGGCTGCCAAGCTGCTTGGAGTGTCTCAGGCATCGATAAGTCATTATTTGAACGGTGAAAGGGGAGGGAAAGAGCACGAAATAGTGAAGAGATGGCGGGGCGAAATAGAAAAATTTGCATCAAAAGCGGCTGACGACTTGATGCTACACCACAGCTTAGAAGAGATATCAAGCAAGTACTGCGAGCTTTGCAGAATGGTCGGAATAGGAGAGCCCTATTCACCAGATCACGGTGAACAAAGGTCTAAATCCTTTTAAAAACTAAATAGTTTAGCTCTTCTTACGAGTAGCCCTTTCAACTTAATAAGCGTGACGGGCTATCTACAGTTGGCTTCTTTCGAAACGCTTATATTATGGTAACTTTGTTATAGCAGGATAAATCTTGACAAAGATTTTGATAAATGGTAATTGGGTTGACGAGAGCGAAGCAGCGAAGCAAATTAAAATACTTACCAAAGGAGAGAGGAAATTCTTAACGGCGTTGCTTAAGATTGGCGAACCAAGTACCATAAAGAAGATTTCTGAGGTCGCGGGTATGGGTACGGTATATTGCTACATAGTATCGAAGAACGTGGAGAAGAAGGGGCTAGTAAAGAGATTTGGAGGGCGTGGCGCTCTGTTTGGCCTTACAGAAGAGGGTTACAAGGCAATAACGTGAGCCTAGGAGTTTTTGAGAAGTACCTGTATGTGAGGGATACCGCATACGGGTTTAGCGTACCCTTTTTTTATTAGTCTCTTTTTTTCGCAAGTGGCGATTATTTCCTTTCCGAGCAGGTTTACTATGTAGGCCGAGGAGAAAATTTCCTCTAGCTGGTTCTCGTCGACCATGGAGCCACCATAGAAGCTGGGATCTATGAAAATGGATGTTTCTTTGCATGAGAAAGTTTTTCCCAATATTTGGGCGTCACAGATGCCAACCACGGGTCCCTCATCGGTATTGTGCCAACCTACCGAAAACACGTCCATCAACCCTTCAGTGGGTTCTTTACGGGAGTTTCTGCGCCGCATGCAAGGCATTTCAAGAAGTAAATGCGTCCTCTTTTTTCTAGTACGGTATCGGGCCTGCCACATACAGGACAACGCACATAATCCTCGTAATACTTCCTTATTAAAGCATCAATTTGTTCCTGAGAAACTACGTTGTTCAGTATCAGCTTGTTTCCTTCGATGGAGCCTGCTGCCCCAACCCTTTTGGTTAGGTATAGGTAAAGCTGTTGCGGCTCTCTCTGGAAAAGATCGCAGATCTGTTTGAAGTTCTCTATCTCCGATCTCCTTCTAACTATGGACAGTTGTGCTTGTGGTATTTCGAACCAATCGCTTTTTGTGCTTCTTTGCGGTAGGTTGTTCATCAACCTCTGCAAAAGTTGTTTGTAGTCGTACTTGTCTGTCATGAGTTAATTTTTGGGTTAACTTTTAAGGCTAGGGGAAGGCGAAAACCCCATATCGGTGCAAACGTTTTTTATGAAATGGCATATCTATGTCTGATAAGGCACGGCGAGTCACTTTGGAACGCAGAGAACAGGTTTACGGGCTGGGTTGATGTTCCTCTCACTGAAAAGGGCAGAAAAGAGGCCATCCACGCTGGAGAGCTACTCAAAAAAGAGGGAATAAAGTTTGATGTTGCTTATACGAGCGTCCTAAGCAGGGCAATCGAGACCCTAGAGCTCTGCTTGAAGAGCATGCAGGTCGACATGCCCATAATAAAGGACGCGCATTTGAACGAAAGGCATTACGGTGACCTTCAAGGTCTGAATAAGGCGGAGACTGCGAAGAGGTACGGGGATGAGCAGGTTAGGCTGTGGCGTAGGAGTTACGACGTGGCCCCACCAAACGGAGAAAGCCTAAAGGATACGCAGAAGAGGACCGTACCATTTTTTGAGAACTGTATACTGACCGACATAAAAATGGGCAAGAACGTTCTCGTCGTAGCGCATGGCAACAGCCTCAGGTCGATAGTGATGTACCTAGAGAAGATCTCGGAAAATGATATACCCCTTGTTGAGATTCCAACAGGAGTTCCAATACTGTACGAGCTTGACTCCGAAGGAAACGTCAAGAGCAAGAGGTTTTTGCAGTAATTCCCTGTTATTTGTTTACCAGGAAAAGTTGTGCTTAAGTTTGGCTCAGCTCAATCTCTAAGTGTTGAGAGAAGCCGTGCTTTAATTTGGGCCTACAAGTTGGTTGCGGGCCCGGTGGGATTCGAACCCACTGATACAGGCTTCGAAGGCCTGCGCCCTAATCCATAATGGGCCACGGGCCCACACGCTATTTAAACAAAATTTTTTATGGATATTGCTAAGATTTTCGAGGCTTAAGATTCAAGTACACTCCTTAGCGAACTCACTATCCTGTCAAGTTCGTTATCAGGGATTTTCTCCTTAAAAGTTGCTTGAGCTACAACGTTAAACCCAGCGTCTTCCATTACCTTAAGGTTCTTTTTGTCCGCGGTAGAGCTCCACCCATATGAGGTTAGCAATATTACGGGTTTTTTTAAACCCTTAATCTTGGTTGAGAGAATATCGACCGCTTGCACAATGCTCGGATGCGGTCCGGTTTCATAGGTAGGTGAAGCTATGATTATTGCTTTGGCCTCATTTGCATCTGTTAAAGCCTCCTCTAAATCATCCCTTTCGGTGTCCGTAAAGGCGTAGGTAATGACGTTCGCGCCCCGAAGACCTTCTTTAACTCTATTTATTGCTTTTTCGATTGATCCGTACATGGAGGCGTAAATTATTACCACCTTTTCTTGCTCTGGCTCGCCGCGGGCCCACTTCCTATAAAGGTCGATTATTCTATGAGGTTTGTTTCTCCATATGAGCCCATGCGAGGGAGCTATTACCTTAGGCTCTATGCCTTCTTGTTCCAGTTTGTCGATGCTCCTCAATAAGTTTTCCCTATAAGACCCTATAACGGTGACCAAGTACTTTTCTGAGTAGCGCTCGTATTTTTTGTCGACAGAATCATCATCGATTTCATCTGGGATTGAATAAGAACCAAAAGCATCGCAAGTGAATAGCACACCCTCTTGTTCGTAGAAGGTCATCATCGTCTCAGGCCAGTGAACCCATGGCGTGTATATGAACTTCAACGTAATGTTTGAGAGAGACAGGACTTCATCGTTTTTAACGGGTTTAAAGGGGTTTGAGAAGCTATACTTCGCTCTGAGAAGTCCCTCGGCTATTGGGAAACCCAGCAGCGTGGCCTTCGGGTTTTCGGCCGTAAAGGCTTCCAAGGCACCTGTGTGATCTGGTTCTGCGTGGTTTACCACAACGTAGCGGATCTCTGAGGGATCCACGATTTTCCTCAGCGCTTCCATAAACAGTGCTGAGTACCTTGCCTTCCAGAGGTCGACCAGCACAGCGCCATCTTTTCCCTTTATCACGTACGAGTTATAGGTGATCCCCTCGGGGATATGCCAGTTTGCCTCGAAGTACCTTACCTCATCATCGTTAAGTCTCAGAAGCGTTACCGTGTCCGTTACATCTTTTACGAGATAAGAGGGCATAAAGATGCCGACCATGCTAATAAAAAGGTTTGGGCCTCTCTTTCAGATAACGAACTTTACTCTCGGCGGAATCCTATTGTGCAAATCCTTTAGTGCTTCAGGCATTGAAAACAGTCTCTCGATATTTCTCCTCCTTATTTCTTCGATGGATTTTTTCTCCCTGACGGGCTTCCCGCCAAGAATCAACGGTTTCAAGATTGGGGTTCCGATCGAGAACTCCTTGCTTTCCGGCACCACGTAATCGAACCATTTCTCATAATCTCTGTAGACTTTTTTTGCGCCACTCATGTGTCCGGTCTTCGATATTGGGAAGCCATCTACCTCGCTGATCTTCATGCCGAAGTCTATGGTTGGGGCGTCTGTGACCGCATTGCCTACTCCAAAGGCGTCGGCGTGGTTCGCCAGCTCTTCAAGCCTGTACTCGTTTAGGCCTCCGCTAAGTGTCACTTTCACGTCGAGCCCCATTTGCTTAAGTTCCCAGCGTACCTCATCAGCTTCCTTGTCAAGCTCACCGGAATCTATCCGAACTCCCTGAAGATGGTTTCCAAGTGCCCTGGCGGCTATTAGAGCCTCCGCGCGCGGTGTGAAAAAGGTATCTATCAATATTGTGCGAGGAGAATCTGATGGAGCATAGGCGTCATACGCGCGAAAAGCTTCCTCTTGGTTGAAGGGATGTTCTTTAGTGCTGAAGGCAAGAACCATTGCGTGCGGTATCGTGCCGACGGGTTTTATCCCCAGTAGTTTTGCCGCTAATACGTTTGAGGTACCATTGAATCCTCCTTCAAGAGCTGCCTTTTCTTTAGCTAACGCGGATGCGGGATGTGAGCGCCTAGTTCCGAACGCGAAAAGCAATTTCTCTGGTCCAACAGCAAGCCTCATCCGTGCTGCTCTGCTAGCCGAGCCGGAAGCCTCGCACAAGAAGCCCAGGATTTCAGGCTCATATATCGCAAAGTCAAGGTACTTACCCTTTATCACGAGCACCGGCTCTTGGGGGAAGAATATCTCACCTTCTTCAAGAGCGTACACGTCGACCGGAACGTCCGTTAGCAGTTCTGTAACGTCATCAAGGCCTGATAATACACCGAAGTTGTAAGGCTCGGGTAGTGCCTTCGTGAAAACCTCCATCGTGACGTATGGGTTTTTTCCCGCGCGTTTTAACACCTCCTCTGTCACCTTGAAGTATAGATCCGATACATCGCCGGACTTGAGTTCCTTTTCCGTTGGTATGAAAAACATCTCAATTATATATCTGAATCATATTTATCGTTTGCGAAGACTAAGGTCATGAAATCATCTATGAGCAAAGCCCTCTTTCAGGTTTCTAAGTAATCTCGGGCGAAAAAATATAAAAAGCCAGCCCTGTAAGTGCCAAATGCAGATAACTTACCTCGGTCATTCCTGCTTTGTTATTGAAAGCGCAGGTCACAAGCTAATCATAGACCCATACAAGGGAGGGGCCTTTGAGGGTTTTAACCTAAGAATAGAAGATTATCCTGATGCTATCAGGGGTGTCGAAGGCGTTGCCATAACCCATCATCACGCCGATCACGACTACGTTGAGCCTTTCAGAGAGGCAAAGGTTTTCGACGGGGTTAAGAACATAGGGAAAGCGTCGGTGGAGCTTATACCTGGCTTTTCTCTCTCATCTTATAGGACGGAACATGGAGCTGGAAGGGGAGACTGTTCCGTAATACTGATATCTGTTGAGGGAAGGCGCATTGCACATTTGGGCGATACGCTTATACTGCCTCACGAGACGGCAGCCCAAATAAGTGGCGTCGATTACCTCATGATTCCAGTGGGCGGTTATTTCACAATGGGGCCTAAGGAGGCGGCTGATCTGGCCAAGTCCTTGAGGCCCAAGTTCGTTGTACCAATGCATTACGCAATAAAGGGTAAAAGTTCCCTTGTCCCACACTCCCTTGACGACTTCCTAAAGATGTCCGTCGGACTCAACGTGCTAATCATGAGCGTTGGTTCTACGAGAAGTGTATGATAAGACCAACTTGTCTCTTCCGATGATGCCTTACCACGACTAAGGCTTAAAAGCAGCGTAGTATACCTTTTGATTGGGTGATAATGTGTGTCAGGGGCTGAGTTTCTGAAAAAACCCCACCTCAACTTGGTGGTAATAGGTCACATTGATCACGGTAAGTCTACCATAGTGGGAAACCTTTTGTACCTGACAGGATCGCTGGATCCAAGGGAAATGGCTGAAATAGAGGCAGCTGCCAAGGCCAAGGGCGAGGAGGACAACAAGTTTGCCTGGGTCCTGGACAGACTCAAGGAGGAAAGGGAACGCGGTATAACCATAGACCTTTCTTTCTGGAGATTTGAGACGCCTAAGCACTTCTTTACGTTTATAGACGCTCCTGGTCACAGAGACTTCATAAAGAACATGGTTACGGGCACCAGCCAAGCCGATGCGGCGATCCTAGTGGTTTCTGCGAAGAAGGGTGAGTACGAGGCTGGAATAGGAGCGACTGGTCAGACAAGAGAGCACGCCTTTCTAGCGAAGACAATGGGTGTCAACCAAATCATCGTTGCAGTAAACAAGATGGACGATCCGTCGGTCAACTACTCGCAGCAAAGATACGAGGAAGTAAAGGCGGGCATAAGCAAGCTCCTTTCAATGATTGGATACAAGATGGATAAGGTTCCAATAATTCCAGTGTCAGGTTGGAAGGGAGACAACCTAGTATCTAAGAGTCCCAACATGCCTTGGTACAATGGACCGACTCTTGTGGAGGCCCTTGACATGCTTGAGGAGCCTCCTAAGCCTATCGATAAACCTCTTAGGCTTCCAATCCAAGACGTGTATTCGATACAGGGAGTTGGCACCGTTCCCGTTGGAAGGGTCGAAACGGGTGTGCTCAAGATAGGTGACCGCATAATATTCCTTCCATCGAATAAGGTCGGTGAGGTGAGAGACATAGAGACTCATCACACCAAGGTTCAGCAGGCCATACCTGGTGATAATATAGGCTTCAACGTGAAGGGCATAAACAGGACCGATATACAGAGAGGTGATGTGGCATCTAAGCTTGACAGCCCAGCTACCGTGGCCAAGGAGTTTACAGCAAGGATATTCGTGCTCTATCATCCAACATCGTTTGGAGTTGGCTACACTCCTGTTGTCCACATACATACCGCAACGGTTGCCTGCAGGATAGAAGAGATAGTAAGCAAGCTTGATCCTAGGACCGGTCAGCCTCTGCCCGAGAAGCCGACATTCCTCAAGCAGGGCGACAGCGCCATAGTCAGGATGGTTCCAATAAAGCCCATGGTCGTCGAAAAGTATCAGGACTTTCCGCCTCTCGGCAGGTTTGCCATAAGGGACTCGGGTAGGACCATAGCTGCGGGCATAGTAGTAGACGTAGTTCCAGTTCAGATTCAGGTGAAGGCTTGATGGCTCAAAAGGCAAGGGTGAGGCTTTGGAGCGCGAACGTAAAGGACGTGGATCTGGTATGCAACGAAATAAAGGACGTTGCTACCAAGGCAGGCGTTCGCGTTGCAGGCCCCATATACCTGCCTACAAAGCATCTCAAGATAACAACAAGAAGAGCTCCGAACGGAGAGGGAACAGATACATACGACCACTGGGAAATGAGGCTTCATAAGAGATTGATAGACATCGATGCTGATGAAAGGGTTATGCAGGAAATAATGAGGATTCAGGTTCCCGACTCCGTTTACATAGAAATACAGCTAACTTGAGGTTAATCCGGTTTTAATTTATCTAAGAATAGCTGAACGCCCTTCTGTAAGTCAGGCATTCCTTTTTCATTGAGAGGGACCTTAGTCATCACATGAACAAACTTTCCGTCGACGGTTTCTATGAAAGCTTGAGGGATCTCCACTCCTCCAAATTCATCCTTCTCTCCATAGTTTGTTAGGAAGTCCCAGTCCTCGTTGAGCTCCTTGTACTCTATGTTTAGCTGAGCTGCCGCTGTTTGACATATCTTTTTAGCGTAAGATTTCAAGAGGTCCCAATCCGCCGTAACCAATATTATGGCCTTAGGTTCCATTTGAGAGAAAGCCGGGGCCCGAGGCTTAAGTCTAGCGCTTTAAAGGGGCTCAGTTAGGACTTTAGCTCACTATGTCGTTACCCGGATTCCTCTTCATCGCCCCTTAGGGCCTTTGCTGTGGCCTCACCTTCGAGTATTTGTGCAGGCACTCCTAGCTCCGTGGAAATGGAACTAATTTGGTCAAACTCAGCCTTTGCGCTTATCAGTTTCCCGTTCATGTCCCAAGCGAGCTTCACGTAAACGTCTTTTCCCCTTACCTTGACCTTCTTCAGCTTTCTTGAAGCTGTAAACCTTTTGGCGCTCCAGAACCTTACGCCGAGCGTTCCGGTATCGCTCATCAATATCAGCGATAGCTTCTCTTCATCTCCCTGCCTTGAAATGGCCCTAATAAGCATGCCAGGTCTTCCCTTTTTCCTAGTTGATGGTACCACGTAGGCATCTAGGGCCCCATTCAGCATTAGGTCACTTATAGTTTTTCCCGCGATCTCCCCAGTTACGTCATCAACGTCAGTCTCTATGATCGATATGCCTTCGGTGCTGGGTTGATCATCGCTTTCTCCCAATATTATCCTAGTAAAAGATGCTCTACGTCCCAGAGCCCTTTCACCTATTCCGTAACCTACGCGTTTTGGTGTAAAGATGGGATTCTCGCACTTCTTGTCTGATAACGCAGATAATATTGCTGCGCCGGTGGGCGTGGTTAGTTCGCCGGCTCCATAAGGCCCAGCTATAACCGGGAGTCCCGCCTCGGCTAAAATCTTGATCGTGGCAGGTGCCGGAGATCCCATGATACCATGAGAAAATTCCATGTCACCGCTGCCCAGCGCTATAGGTGAGACGCAAAACTGGGCTTTATCAGTTAGGTTTAGGTCCTCTAGGCACATAGCTACGCCAACTATATCTATGACCGTATCTGCGGAAGATGCCTCGTGAAGGATTACCTTATCATGCAGTCCATGCACTTGGGCCTCTGCAGACACAAGCTTATCGAAGGCAGAGAGAGCAAAGCCTTTGGCCTTATCCCCAAGCCCAAACTCATTGAGAGCACCGATTATCACCTCTCTAAGCACTGACGAGTCCCTTTCGGGGTGAGGTGGTTCATCGGGTTCTTGAATGAGCTCTTCATCGATCGAGATCGTTACCTTTGTTCCCACTATCTCTCTTGTGGCCGCTTTCTTTATATCTACGTTTATCGAGCGAACCCCTGGTAAGGTTTTGGCCACATAATTTGAGAGTTTTTTTACGCTTTCTTGGTTGGCGCCAAGGTCTAGGAGGGCTCCCAGAAGCATGTCGCCTGAGGCACCGGATGTTGAGCAGTCCATGTAGACTATCATGGGCTGATTTTGCGATCAGCTTTAACCTTTTGCTACAATCCTTTGCGTTGGGCTGAGAACTGACCCGTTCAGTTTTACGGGTATAATTCGTTTGTTTTCGCGTCGTTTTTAGCGTATCGCTTTTTAGTCTCTGCATCATTCATCAAATGAGGGATATCCTCGAAAAACTGGCAAATGGAAGCATTACTGTTGACGAGGCAGAGAGGGAGATAAAGCGTCTCTACGTTCATGAGATAGGAGAGAAGGTGCGCCTTGACCTTGAAAGGGCATGGAGAAGGGGAGTGCCCGAGGCAATCATGGCAGAGGGCAAAGACCCGAAAGAGGTCGTTGTAATTGCGCGGGAAATGGCAGAAGCCGTTGGTTCAGCCGTAGTTACAAGAGTTATGGACGAGGAGCACAGGAAAGTTCTCGAGGAGCTGAGCTCCGATTATCAAATCAAGAGGGGATCTAGGTGCTTCGTGATCAGAAGGAAGAACTTCGTGCCACCAAAGACAGGAGGTAAAATAGGGGTGCTGGCAGCTGGTACGGCTGATTTGCCCTTGGTTGAGGAGGCGCAGTTCATTGCAGAAGAGATGGGTTGTGAGGTAGACGTTGCGGTTGATGTGGGAATAGCCGGAATTCACAGGTTATTTGAGCCACTGGAAAAAATGCTGGACGACGGCGTCTCTGTGCTTGTGGTTATAGCTGGTATGGAAGGCGCTCTTCCAGTGCTTGTGGCATCCCTTGTAGACGTTCCGGTCATAGGCGTTCCTTCATCTGTGGGATATGGATATGGAGGTAAGGGTGAAGCCGCGCTTATGTCCATGCTGCAGGCCTGTCCCATGGGCTTATCTGTAGTTAACATAGATGGGGGGATAGCAGCAGGGGCTTTTGCTGCAATGATAGCGAACAAAATAGCCAAAAACTCCCCTAAGACCTGAACTTCTTTCATTATTTTGGCTAGTTTTTTCAATTTGTTTCAAAAAGCTTTTATGCCCTATGCGGGCTAATGCATGCCCTATACCGTAAAAGAAGGTAAAGTTATTCCGTTTACGGCTGACGTCGAGGACGTCCTCAAGGTAGCTTCATCCGTGAGGTTCGTAGATTTGCAGTTCGTGGATATAACGGGGAGATTGCAACACGTTACGATTCCCTCGCACGGTCTTACCGAGGACTCTTTCAAGGTCGGTGTGCCAAAGCTTGATGGTTCCTCCATAAGGGGATTTTCTGAGATCAACGAATCCGACATGGTACTTTATCCAGATCCTCAGACCGTGGCAGTAATACCTTGGTACACGCAAGAGCTATCTACCATAAGGCTAATCTGCGACGTCGGTCTGGGCGGCGGTAAAGGCGAGTTCGAGGATGCGCCTCGTAGCGTGGCCAAGCGCGCGGTTTCTTTTCTTAGGGATAACGGTTTCATTTCGTATTGGGGGCCGGAAGTTGAGTTCTTTGTCTTTGATCGCGTGAGCTGGGACACGTTGCAGCCGTACAGGGGACAATCTTACGAAATAGTTTCACGCGAGGCACCTTGGTCAGTTCAGGGCAGCGGTTATCCCATAAGGTTCAAAGGAGGGTATTACCCCGCACCTCCCCAGGATACGCTTTACGAACTCAGGAGTGCGGCCGTAGCCTATCTTGAGGATAACTTTCATATAGCTTGTGACGCGCATCATCATGAGGTTTCAACTGCCGGCCAAGGGGAGATAAACGTGGTCAAGGACGACCTAATACCGTCAGCAGATGCCGTAGTTACCATAAAGTACGTGGTCAAGAACGTGGCGAAGAACATGGGCATGGTTGCCACTTTTATGCCCAAGCCCGTGTTTGGCGACAACGCTTCGGGTATGCATGTCCACATGTCGCTTTGGAGAGGAAATGAAAACGCGTTTTACGATAATTCGGATAAGTATGCGGAGCTTAGCCAACTTGGTAGGTATGCCATAGGAGGGCTTCTGGAGCACGCTCGGTCCCTAGCGGCAATAGTTGCTCCTACAACGTCTTCATATAAGAGGTTGGTGCCAGGGTACGAAGCTCCTGTATACATGGCATGGAGCAAGTCAAATAGATCAGCGGCTGTAAGGATTCCCACCTATCACACTGGTTCAGCACACGGATGGGAAAAAAGGCTAGAATTCAGACCTCCGGACCCGTCGGCGAATCCATATCTGGTCTTTGCGGCGATGGTTGGGGCTGTAATGGATGGTATAAAGAGAAAAATAGACCCTGGAGATCCCATAGATAAGAACATTTACGAGTTGACAGAGGATGAAAGAAGGGAGAAAGGAATAGGCGTCTTGCCTGGTAGTCTTAAGGAGGCGGTGGATGCGCTGCAATCAGATAGCGATTATTTATTGCCCATATTCGGAAGAAGCCTGATTGATAAGATGATCTACTACGAGCTCAAAGATAATCAGGAATTGAGCATGGTGCCTCATCCCATGGAGTTTCAAAAGTACTTTGATGTGTGAAGTGTCGTTCTTTAAAAGAAGTGTGATCAAGTTTGATGCCTAAGCGGTTTGTTGTCATCTTGAGAAAAGCTTTCTAAGATGTCCGGCAAAACGAATACTTGAGTTAGCGCGGGCGTTTTTGGCTAGTCCTCGGGCTGGTACTGCTTTTCTGCCAAAGATGTTCTTAAGTTTTTGAGTCGGGCAAAAGCTAAACTTATATCGGTAAACCGAAAAAACTTGCCTTGTTCGAAGAAGCCAGAAAAAGGACTCTTGTATCTGCACTTGTGTTTGTCGCGCTGGCTGCGGGCAAGCTTGAGAGTGGGTTCATGTTTCACAGTATAATAGTGATCGGTGATGGTATTCACTCTGCGTCGGATGTATTCATGGCGATCATGATATACCTTGGGCTAAAGATTGCGGAAAGGCCGGCCTCTGAGAAGTTTCCCTTTGGGCTTTACAAACTCGAGAACATGATATCCCTTTTGGTTGCCGCTGCCATAGCGTTTGCAGCGGTTGAGATAGTCAGGGATTCTTTGAGTTTTGTCCGCGTTCAGGATCCGATTGTGCCGATTGCCGTGGAGGCCGTTTCGGCTTCGGCCAGTTACTTGATGATGATTTACTTGATAAGAACCCCAGGTATTGCGCTATCCTCTATGAAGGCTCAGGGCATGCATGCCTATCAGGACGTGCTTTCATCGGCCGTGGTCATCATCGGTGTTCTCGCAGAGTGGCTTTCAATGGTTCTTGTTGCTGAGGTCATCGGAATTTTTATAGGGATATACATAGCCTTCGAGGCATACCGGATACTTAAGGACGCGGTTTTCGTTTTGCTAGACGTTGGAAACAACCAAATGGCTGAGAAGATCAGGAACGTTGTTTCCAGCGTGGATGGTGTCGTGGGTGTGCATGAAATAAAAGTTAGACAGGGTGGCCCATTTTACTTTGTGGAAATGCACTTAGAAGCACCCTCAAACTACTCTGTGCAAGAAGCCGATGCGCTAGCTGATAGGGTTGAAAACGAAATAAAGAAAGAATTGCCCTCGGTCATTCATGTAAGTACTCATGTGGAGCCCGGGTCTTTTAAGGGTAAGTGGATCGTGGCAATACCCGAGCAGCCCGATGGGTCCATCAGAGGACATGTGGCAACTGCCCCCTTTATAAAAATCGTCAACACTAAGACTGGCGAGCAGGAAGTAATAAGTAATCCCATTTCGCTTGAAAGCAGAAGGAAGGGCGTAAGGCTGGCGAAGGAGCTAAAGGATAGGGGAGTTGAAGTGGTACTCGTAAGGGAGATAGGTGAGGGTATGTTATCGTCCTTAAGGGGGGAGGGTATAATGGTACTTTACTCTCCTACGTCAGACGAGGCCGAGGCCCTCAGCATGTTTAAACGGGGCGAACTGAGACCAGCACAGGCATCTCGTGAACTGGAGTGAAGATCGCGAACGGAGACCAGTAAGAAATGAGAGTTACGCTGATTGGCATAATCCCTGTTTACCCTAATGCCCTTTTATCTGTGCGCCATTAAATCATATGATAAACGACGAAGACGTAAAGAAAATGGCAAACCTACTGAAGTCGGGAGCTACGATGCTTGCTGATACGTGCCCAGTTTGCGGCTCTCCTTTGTTCAGACTTAGGGATGGTCAGGTCATATGTCCTCATTGCAACAAGCCGGTTGTTTTCGTTAAAGCTGGTCAGGAAGAGGTGTCTGCCCTAGAACCTTACATACTAGACAGGGTAAAAAATGTTCTGCTTAAGAGGTTAAGCGAGATATCTGTTGCGCTTGACTCGGGCACCGAGGACGTTTCATCTTACTTGGCATTGATCTCGTCGATTCTGGACTCGCTTAAGAAGATTGAGGACCTTAAGAAGTCGTGATTGCGTAGATTATGGTGGCCGGCATGTTGTTCATCGCAGGTATGGGGATAGGGGGGCCAGGTAATCTAACTCTCTCGCTTCTGGAGGCCGTTAGGTCTTCACAGATGGTATTTGCCGAGGTTTACACGAATCCAGAGGACATATTAACGTTGAGAAGAGTGGAGGAGCTTACGGGTAAAAGGGTTGTGCTACTTACAAGGAAAGACCTGGAGGAGAAAGGTGCAGCAGAGGTACTTGAAGTTTCAAAAAAAGGAGTGGTGTCGCTTTTAGTGTTTGGCGATCCGTTCATATTCACTACACACCTCGCCTTGAAGCGCAAGGCTGAGGAATTGGGTATTGAAGTTAGGGTAGTTCATGGCATTTCTGTTTTGTCGCTTGCACCTTCATGTTCTGGCCTCGATCCCTATAGATTTGGTCCTCCCGTCACGGTTGTCTTCCCGGATGAAAGGTACGGTTATTTTCCGGAGACCACTTACGAGGTCATAGCCGAGAATCTTTCCCGCGATCTACATACGCTGGTTCTTCTAGACGTACGCCATGAAGAGGGAAGGTACATGGGTTTCTCTGAGGCCATCAATATACTGGAAATGTTGGAGGAGAAGTTGGGCAAGGGGATTATGGAAAAGGGCCGGCCGCTCGTGCTTCTGTCAGCCCTTGGGTCCCCTAGGGAAAGGGTCAGTTGGGTTCATGTAGGGCAAGCGATCGATGATACGAAGTACAGCCTTCCAAAGTCGATAATAGTACCAGCCAGCATCAGGTTTTATGAGGCAGGTCCGCCAGGGCTTCGCGTAAAAGACCCTAAGGGGAAATGAGGTTCACCGATAAGGTGCCGGCAAACCCTCAGTCCTCTAAAGAGGGGATCGTTGACCACACCTTGCATCGAAACGGCTAAAAGCTCATCGCTTTAAGGGTCAGCGTGGAAGGAGCCACAAAGCTACCTGCTTTCATAAGGAAAAACTCCCTTGTGCCAAGGGAATATCAGCTTAACATATATCGGAATGCCATTAAGAAGAACACCCTGGTGGTCCTTCCTACTGGGCTGGGAAAAACTGTCATAGCGGCGTTGGTAGCTGCTAAGCGCTTTGAGGAATACCCGGACGAGAAAGTAGTTGTTTTGGCACCAACGCGCCCCCTAGCCGAGCAACACGCATCGACGTTTAAGAGGTTTATAGAGATCGCTGATTCTGAGGTACTCACAGGGGAAACAAGCCCTGAGATCAGAAAATGGAAATGGAATCACTCTCAGTTCGTCTTTATGACTCCCCAGGCACTTGAAAACGACTTAAGAAGCGGTAGGTACGACCTATCTGGAGTTTCGTTAATGGTCTTTGACGAAGCGCATCACGCGGTTGGCGATTACCCGTATGTTTTCATAGCGTCTAAATACGTTGAGCAGGCATCGCACCCACTGGTCCTTGGGCTCACAGCATCTCCAGGATACAGCAAAGAGCACCTAGAAGAGATCTTATCTAACCTACACATAGAGAGGGTAGAAGCTAGAGACGAGACTAGCCCAGACGTGGCGGCTTACGTGAAAGAGATAACCGAAAAGCGCGTTGTCCTGGACCTGCCTCCTGAGCTCCTGAGCATAGGCGATGCGTTTGACGAAATTTCGGAAAAGTACATCGATAGGCTTTCTGCTCTTGGGATACGCTTTAGGGTCAGAGAGGTTCCCGTTAAGTACCTTTTGGACGTTCAGGAAGGCCTCAGAAGAAAAATAGAGTCCGGGAGCGCTGATTCGACCGATTTCCAGGCCTATGGATTTCTCAATAACGTGATCAGGGTGAAACATGCCAAGCTTTTATTGGAGGTGGAAGGCGTTAGTAGTGCGCTGAGCTACATGGACGAGATGGAAGATGAAGTATTGCAGGGTGGTGGCACACGTTCCCTGAAGATGCTTATCAACGATAAAAAATGGATTGAGGCAAAGGGGAGACTGAAAGTCCTTCGCGAGTCGGGTATGGAGCATCCCAAGGTTCCTGCCTTGCTTTCAGTGGTATCGGAGGAGCTTTCCAATCCGAACTCTAAGATACTGGTTTTCACGCATTACAGGGAAACTGCGAGGGTACTTTCATCTATCCTTGAAGGAGTAAAAGGAGCAAGACCAGCCCCCTTCTTAGGACAGGCCAAGAAAGGAGATGAGAAAGGTATGAGTCAACGTGATCAGATGCGCGTTTTGGAAGACTTCAGAAGCGGTCTTATAAACGTGCTTGTTGCAACGCAAGTTGCTGAAGAGGGACTAGACGTTGAGAATTGCGATTTGGTAATTTTCTACGATAATGTGCCGAGCGCCATAAGGCTGATTCAGAGAAGGGGAAGAACGGGAAGAAAAAAAGAGGGTAAGATAATCGTTCTAATAGCTAAGGGGACCGCTGATGAAACTTATCATTGGATATCACTCAGAAGAAGGGGTACAATGGGCAGGCTCATATCATCCCAGGAAAGGTACCTAAGTGGTGGACCCGAGGCTCTCTCGCAAGCCTTCAAAGACAAAAAAACAAAAATAAATAAGGGGCTACTCGCATTTACAGAGGAATTGACGTCGGAAGCCGTTATACTTGATCACCGCCTTGAGGGATCGAAGTTGTCTCAGGCGCTGAGAGGTTTGGGAGTGGGTTACTCTCTTAAGGATCTCGGTGGCAGTTATGTAAAGGTCAAGGACGTGGTCGTGAGAGTTCTGTCTTCATCAGAAGTTCCTGGACTGCTTTCCTCTGGTGGTTTGTTTGAAGAAGCCATATTTATGAAAACAATTGGAAAACCAATATTCATTGTAGAGGGAATACCTCCCTTGCTGAACACCGAGGAAGCTGGTCCAAGGAGCGCTTTGTTATCGATTTCGGTTAAATATGGAGTTCCCTTTCTGCCGAGTTCAGGTCCCCAAGATTCAGCATCTTACATAGCGGCATGGGCGCTGAGGAATGAGTGATGAACGGAAATTCTCAAGATTAAGGGCGATACTCAAGATCTAATGGATGGTACCCTTGTTACAAAAACTATAAGTTGGGACCTACAGTCCTGCCACTGTTTTCAGGAGGGATGCAGACGATGCAGCTCTCTTAATGGCTACTTTCATCTCCTCGGGGGAGAAGAACGCACCGGTGCTGGCCAAGCTCATGGCCTGCCCCACAGCTCTCTGGATTATGATGGGAGCGGTTTCATTATTCATTATCTCAGCCTCTAGGGCTAGAGATAAGGCATTAAGCTTGGCGGTTAAAAGATCCTTTTCGTACTGTTCTATGTTTATGTGCAGTTGATCTCCCGATATAAATATACCGTCCCACGCCCCCTTTATCTGAAAGCTCAGCGATATCGGTTTTATGTCGAGGGCCATTAAAAGAGAGGCAGCGGCAGCGCTTGGTTTTTCTTTTGCGTGAATGAGGGTGAAATCTTCATCGAGCCTAATCATTCCTTTAACTATTCTTATCTTCGCGCCCATGTCCGTGAGCACGCTTGCTGGTCCTCCAGGAGGTAGACCTAGGTCACCTGCAGGTATTACAACGTCAACGGGTGAGGGAACCCCCGGCTTAATCCAGTCCGAGTCCTTAATTTCGTCGATTATTGTAGAAAGCACAAAGGGAGATATATTCGACATTATGAGGGCGTTAGTTCCGGTGGCGATCGAAGCCAGTTTTTCTATGCCTGGCCTTTCCTCCTTCAAAGACATAAGGGCCCTCACAACGGTACTATTCTTGGCGACCCTCACTTCTGCCAAACCTCTCAGCCTTGCCCTAAGCTCTGATAACATTCTATCATTGGCTCCCTGTATGCCGATTATCATTACGGAATCGTACTCTTTTATCTTATTAGCTAGCTCGGTTGCTAGTTTCTGCTTTTTCAGTAATATTTGTTCTGATGGCATTTTTAGTCACTCAAGTTTACGGGCTTACCCATGGTAAGCTTCAATATAACAGATCCTATTTCAACAGACGGGTTTTTAAACTCTCTGCTAACTTCGTTCAATACAGCTAGAGCATTTTCTGCTACGTCCCTATCCGACATGTCTTCCTCTCCTATCTTTACTGAGAAGTAGGGCTGCTCTCTCATCCTAACTTTTGCTGTCCTTTTCGCCCTGTCAATTAAGCTGATCATATCAGCGTTCGGAGGTATTGGATCGGGCATTTTTCCTCTCGGGCCCAGAAAAGGACCTAAAACCCTACCAACCATTGGCATGAGTTCAGGTTCGGCCAAGTAGTAGTCGTAGCTCTTCGCAACTTTTCTTGCGGCTTTCTTGTCCTGGGCTAGCGCGGCAAGTTCGTCCCTTCCCATGGTAAAGGCTGCCCCAGCCTTTTCGGCCATGGAGCGCCTTTCGCCAACGGCAAAGACCGCGATCTCCGTGGACTTGATCGGATGAGGTAGGAGCACGGACTTGTTCTGCTTATATTCCGGTTTCCTTGGATCAAAGTGTGGAAGCTTAACGATCAGCTCGAAGCTCTGCTTAAAGTTCCTAGGTTTAGATTCAGCTCTGGCTTTTTTAACAGCCTCGGTGAGCTCATCGAGTGTTGGTATTGGCATTACCACTTCGCCCTCTCTGCTTCGAGTTCTATTTCGCCCTTGCTTAAAAGCTGATCATATTTTCCGGATTCGAGCTCGGCGATTACCTCTTTAGGCTTCTTACCCTCGACGGTCAGGCCCACGGAAGCTGCTACTCCTAAAATTGTCTTAACGGCCGCCTTAAAGTTTGAAGCGTTAAGTGACTTTACTCTTTGCTCTGCTACTTTTATTATTGTCTCCATGCTGATATCGCCAGCCGTTGCTTCTCCAGCTACGCCAGGCTTGCCGACGCCGCTGCTCTTTCCCACCTCGTGGAGCAGGACCGAAGATACGGACGGCTGCCCGACCTCTACCTCGAACTCTTTGGTGCTCATATCTATTATTACTTTAACGGGCACCTTCATTCCCATGTACTGCTTGGTCATCTCGTTTATCTTCGCTACTACCTGGGGCGTTTTAACCCCGGTAGGCCCCAACGCTTGTCCTATTGGAGGACCAGGAGTCGCCTTCCCTGCGTCAACTCTGAATTTGAACACTTTTTTAGCCATTTTGAACACCCTCGCTTTCCTTTGCAGGTTCGGAGGAGATTACCTTTAATGAATCCGCGGATACCACAATGGGCATCATGTTAGGAGTACCAATTAAGCTAATTCCTACTTCACCCTTTGCCTTGTTTATAAACTCTATTTTACCTCTCATACCTTTCAGCAGGCCTCCGGTCACCTCGACCAGATAGCCTTCCTTTATTTGATCAATGACCGGAGCTGGAACCAGCATCTTCTGAAGCTCCTCATCCTTTACAAGGCCTTTGATCCTTCCTCTCACGTATCTGCTTCCGTCAATGAGCCGATCTACGGCCGCGAAGTTTATGGCCTCTATGACGAGATAACCCCTGAGTGAAGGAATGCTTGTTATGGAATAGATTTGGATATTACCGGTTGAGTTCATTTCCTTAGCCTTTTGGTGCAGCTCATATACCGCTTCATCTTCCTTCCCGCGGGACACCTTAATTGCGTAATTAAACGGCATAAGCACCACCTAAAGTGGGAGAGCGGCCATGAAAATATGGATTAAGAAAGCCAATACACCGACTGCGAGGAGCCCTATGAACGTGATCTTGGTTGATAACCATAACTCCTTCGGCGTTGGCTTTCTTATCAACTTCATGGTCGTTACTATGTCCTTCCAAAGAGACATTTCTCTTAAACTCAAGTGGGCACAATTAAGCTTAGCGAGTGAACGTGGCCCTGTTTGTTGTAAGCGCGCCGCAATGATGTGAAGCTTCGCGAGTTATAGTGCATGGGTTCTGGGGACTGGGTTCATGACCTTGCCAATAACTTTGTGTCCTTGGAATCGCGGGAGAGGTGTTGATATACGGGTGTATAGGTTAAACCATTGCTCAGTAAGGATTAAAAGTTAACACCTCAATTTAAGCGCGATGCTGTACTCAGAAGTGGCAAGCTTCTACTCGAAAATCGAGTCAACGACAAAGAGGTTGGAGATAACGTCCATACTTGTCGAAATGATAAAGAAAGCAGGTAAGGATGAGGTGGGGCCGCTGGCCTACCTTACCCTGGGGAAGCTTTATCCTGATTTCATGGGGATCGAGATCGGCTTGGGGGAAAAGTTGGTTGAGAGAGCGCTGGCCAATTCCGTTGGAGTTTCGTTGAAGGAAGTCGAAGCGCTTTACAAGAAAACTGGCGATCTGGGGCTGGTTGCTGAGCAAATCTTTAAGACTAGGGCAGTACGTCAGCTAGTCCAGCCCCCACCGCCCACCGTTAGGGATGTTTACGTTACCCTTGATAAAATCGCCCGCTCGGCGGGCGGAGGGGCACAGGACGAAAAAATAGGTTGGCTCTCGGGTCTCTTTGGTGGTCTTACTCCTGAGGGAGCTAAGTACCTTGTCAGAACGGTAATGGGTAAGCTTAGGCTAGGTGTTGCTGATATGACCATCCTTGACGCCCTAGCGGAGATATACGCCAATGGAGACAGGTCTCTGATAGAGAGAGCGTACAACTTGACCAGCGATATAGGAGAAGTTGCTGAAAGCCTCGCTGAAAGCGGACTGGAGGGAATTAAAGCAATTAAACCCTCTCCGGGGAAACCCATAAGGCCAATGCTAGCAGAGCGCCTACAAAGCCCAGAAGAGGTCCTATCTAAGCTCGGGGGCAAGGCGGCGCTTGAGTATAAGTACGACGGGGAAAGGTGTCAGGCCCACGTAATGAAGGGTAAGGTTGAGCTTTTCAGCCGGAGGCTAGAAAACATAACCTCTCAGTTTCCCGATGTTATTTCTTCAATAGCAGATCACGTAAGGGCTTCCGAGGCAATAGTTGAGGGTGAGATAGTGGGAGTTGACCAAAATACGGGCGAGCTTTTGCCTTTTCAGATGCTGATGCACAGGAGGAGAAAATATGGTATTGAAGAAGCGCTTGAGGAAATACCCACAAACATATTTCTCTTTGATATAATGTACCTTAACGGGAACGACCTAACACAGGTCCCATATGTTAAGCGGAGGCAGCTACTTGAAAGCGTCGTTGACACATCTGGCCCTGTGAAGTTAGCCACCAGGACTTTGGTATCCGACCTGAACGCCTTTGAATCCTTTTTCGAGGAAGCCATTAGTGATGGATGCGAAGGCGTCATGGCAAAAGACATAACCGATGCATCGGTTTATCAGGCCGGAGCAAGGGGATGGCTTTGGATAAAGTACAAGCGTGACTATAAGAGCGAGCTGGCAGACACGGTGGACCTGGTTATAGTCGGGGGATTCAACGGAAGGGGGAAGCGCGCGGGGACGTATGGGGCTCTGCTTCTGGCGGCATATGACAAGGCTAAGGACGAGTTTTGCACAGTTTGCAAGCTCGGTAGTGGTTTTTCGGACGAAGAGCTGTTTTCGCTGCCTGAGAAGCTCAGCGACGCCAAGGTGGATCATAAGCCAGCTCGGGTTAACAGCCTGATAGAGCCGGACGTATGGTTCGAACCCAAGTACGTGATAGAGATAAAGGGGGCCGAAATAACGCTTAGCCCTACGCACACAGCTGCCTTTGGAATAATAAAGCAAGGATCAGGGTTGGCCATCAGGTTCCCTCGCACGACCGGCAGGTGGAGAACTGATAAGGCACCAGAGGATGCTACGACTACTGACGAGCTCGTGGAGATGTATCAAAGTCAGTTGAAAAAGATTACCTCTTAAGCAAACAGATTAGAGATTTCAAGATGAGCGCGCTATGACAGATATAAAGCTCTCAAAATGATTTAAATACTACTGTCATTAATTAACGGTATGTCCGAGGCGGCCTCCAAGAGCTACATTGAAATGTATCCGATAGAAGCGCCCTACTGCTACGCGGGTATACGCAGGCTGCCCACGACTAATGCACTGGTATACAACGTAATTGAGCCTGTGATAAGCGGTGAAGACGTAAAGAACATAGATGCGATTAAGCGCTACCTGCTTGAAGAGTGGGTTGTACCACTTGACGTTATGAGCGTGGACAGGGAAAAAGCTGTTGAGCTACTCAAGGCGGCAATTCAGCGCGTGATCAAGCACAACAAGATGAAGATTCCGGATAGCGTGTTGCAGAAGTACAACTATTATCTCATAAGGGATCTTGTGGATTACGGCAAGATAACTCCTCTCATAAAGGACGTTAACGTTGAGGATGTGGTTTGCAATGGTATTGCCATACCAGTTTTCGTGGTTCATCGCAGGTACGGAGAGCTGGAAACTAACGTGATCTTTAATACAGAAGAGGAGCTGGATGCGATGGTTGAGAGGTTAGCTTTTATGGCCAACCGCGACGTGTCCCTTGCCAAGCCCATAGTTGACGGCATCCTCCCCAATGGGAGCAGGGTTTTGATAACTTACAAAAAGGAGGTATCAGGAAGTGGATCCACTTTTACCATAAGGAACTTTAGGCCTGAACCGCTTACCATTATCGATCTATTATCTAACAAGGTGCTGGAGGCTGGGGAGGCTGCCTACATTTGGGAGCTTCTTGAAGCCAAAAAGTCCATGGTCATAATAGGGTCAACTGGTGCTGGCAAGACAACTCTGCTCAATGCCATAATCGATTTAATAGATCCACAGCAAAGGATAGTAACCATAGAAGAGACTCCCGAGCTGAGGCTTGAGCGGGAAAATTGGGTCTCACTTCACAGCAAGGGAATAGAGGGGGAACAGTCAAGCATAACGCTCTTTGACTTGTTGAAGGCCAGCTTAAGGCAGAGGCCCGATTACATTGTTGTTGGCGAAATAAGGGGGGAAGAGGCCGTCGTTTTCTTCCAATCCATAATGACCGGTCACGGTGGGCTCACCACAATTCACGCTGATAGCGTCGATTCCATGATCAATAGGCTTATAAGCCCGCCAATCTCGGTGTCGCCATCTCTTATTCCTGCTGTGTCGGCGGTAATTCACATAGGTCGTATGTCGACCAGCTCTGGCTTCGTGAGGAGGGTAACTTCTATAGACGAGATAACTGGATATGATCTTTCTAATGGCAAGGTCATTTATCAGAAGTATGCCACGTGGAACTCTTCGAAGGATATAGTCGAATACGGTAATAGTGCGGTGATCGAATCGCTATCATCATCTACCAAGAGACCTCTTAGGGAGATCTATCTTGAGATATCAGACAAGGCGGAGATTTTGAAGTGGATGGTCAGAACGCATAGGAATAGCAGAGCAGATGTGACCTCGGTTATGCGCGGTTATTACGCCAATAAGAAAGAGATAGTCATCAGGGCTAGGCTTTCGAACCAAGCTGGTGAGTCCGATTGAAGATTAAGGACCTTCTGAAGAAGAAGATCAACATAACTATTCAGATTGGTGAAGAAAAGGAAAGCGCGGAAGAAGTTCTTGGCGAGTTAGAGCAACCAGAAACGCCACAGTCGGCTTCATCTCAGGACGTGGATATAAAGAATAGGCATTTGATCGCCGCCGGTAGCTGGAGCAGGCGTAACGTAGGTTTTCTGTCCTTTCTTTCCTCATTGGTCAGGGACTATGCCCCGGAGCTCAAGAGGGCAGGTATTTACGTCAACGAAGAGGACTTCATGGCCCTCTGGTCTTTGCTTATGTTTATTGGAGCTGTATCTGGATTTTCGGCTGGATTTGTAACGTTTTATCTATCTCTTCATAGGCTGGCTAGTTCGTTGGTGCTCGGCACGTCAGCCGGCCTAATAGGTTTTTCGCTAGGGCTAGGTATACCCCTGTATTACATTTCATCCAAAAAAACTTCAAGGAAAGCTCAGCTAGAGGCAGTTATGCCCTTTATCGTGGAAAGGTTTGCAAGTTACATCGAAGCGGGCGCGCCGCTGAAAGAGCTCTTAAATTCATTTAAAGACAGGATGATATATGGCGTATGGATAGATGAGGTAAACGAAATAAGAAAAGAGATAAACCTTCTCGGAATATCGCCCTCAGAGGCTTTGATGAACGCTGCTGAAAGGAGCCCCTCGGAAGCGCTATCGAACTTTCTATCGAGCTTCGTGCTGAGTACAAGAACGACTGCAGACCTGAGGCCTTTCATAAACCATGAAAGGGAAACGATAATGAACCAGAAGCGCTTAACGATCGATAAGTTTCTTGAAAATCTGGGAGCGCTTACCGAGAGCGTCATCTCCCTTTTCGTGATACTTCCAATAACTATGTTGACGATGGGTATGATTGCTGCTACAATAGGAGGTGGCTTCTTTGGACTTAACCCGACAGCTCTAATTCTCGTTACAAGCTTCGTTATAATGCCGCTGATGTTCCTAGTTGCGATGGAAAGTGTGAGTTCGATTACGCCTCGCATGTGATTTTCGCCTGTTTTCCTTCTCCATCATTCTTGCTATAGTCCAGCGTATTGTTGATATTATCTCTCTTGTCCTCCTCTGGTCGTTTATGTTCTTTATCTTTATCTGCGTGAGGTTGTTTTGTTCATCTGTAAGTACCTCATATGAAAGGGCACTTCCAGCTGGCAGCTGCCCCTCCTGTTCCCTTTGCCTATCCCGTTTCTCATAATCTCCCAATACTTTATCGATGAAGAACGACTTGAAGGGTGGCGTATCGGGCTTAAGGGGGACAAGTAGATCTATTTTCATCTCATTGTCGTGTTGGAATATTGCTGCTACCTTTCTTTCTCCTATGGATATTTGGGCGGTGGGCATTTCAGCCGGCTCCTCTTCTTTAATCGGGGGTGGCTGGGGCTTAGACTCGGTTGCTGTCACCTTTTCTGCTTCCTCGGTCGCGGCTTTACCTTTGTGTTCATCCTGCGGTGGAGGTTGGGGTGCCGCCAAAGGTTTCTGTTGTATAACGCTTACTAGGGCCTTCAACGTCGATAACTCCTCATCAAGTTCCTCTATTCTCTTCTTGATCCATGCTATAGCTTTTTCCTGATCTGTGTTTTCCATATGCTATCAAAACCTCTGTGGACATAAAAAAGTTGCGTAGTCAGATCATATGCATGCCGCTCTGAGGGCGCATGAGATCCTAACGAGACGATCAAGCTACACCATATGATTGTCTTTTTGAAAGTTCCTCTGATACTATGGCCCATATCCTCTCGTGAACCTCTCCACGCTTACCCTCGCCATCTATGGCTATGAGCTCGCCCCGTTTGCAAAGCTCATCATATTTCTGCTGGACTTTTTCCTGGATCATCTTTTGCTCGGTGTACTGTACCCTTTTTCTCTTCATTATGCGTGATGTTGACGTTTGTGAGCTAACTCTAATCATAATAGCAACGTCGGGTTTGGGTGCAAAGTCGTTTATGCATCTCACGTAATCCTCACCAAGCCCCATGGACGTTTGATAAGCGATACTTGAGTGATAGTACCTATCGCAGATCACTACCTTGCCCGATTTGAGGGCCGGTAATATGACGTTTTCTACGTGCTCATAGCGATCTGCTGCGAACAACAGGGCAAGCAACTTCGCTGCAACTTTACCATTGCTTCTCAGGAGTCTTTCTATCAGCGTCCCTATGCGACCGTCTGTGGGTTCGTGCGTAAGTATCGTTTCATATCCGCTATTTAACATCTTTCTATAGAGCAGTTTCGCTTGCGTCGTTTTTCCGCAGCCATCTATGCCCTCTATGGTTATTAGGAGCCCTTTCAACCCATGATAACTTGCCATCGCATAAAGGAGTGCTGGTGACCGTTGCGCGTGACCAAGTTTTTAAACTAGCTTAAAATAATCACAGTAATGGGAGGACGCGAAGCTGAGATCTTAGCTGTTGTTAATTATTACTTGCGGTTAGCTGAGAAGACAGCTGGAAAGCCTTTATCGCTTACGTATGCTCAAAGGGCGCAGATTCTTTGCGAAAAGTTCAACGTTAAGAAACCGTACTACCTTAAGCGCGAGATATGCCCACGCTGCGGTCACGTTCTAGTTCCCTCCGTCACCGCTCGCGTGCGCCTAAATCGGCATAGGGTCGTAACTACGTGTCTTCTGTGCGGATATAGCATCAGCAGAAGCTATCCTAGGCGCAGAAGCCGTGAGAGCTAAAATTGGTATAAGTTAGTGACTTTAGCAGTTAATCCATTGCATTTCATCAATCAAGTACGAATCGGATTTAAATGGGATAGAAGGCAAAGGTAAGCCTAGTGCAGATGTCCTACGGATGTCCTATTTCTTTGCGCAATTTACGACCCTGACGTCAGCAGGCCAATGGTTTGGTCTAAACAACATTTGCGATTAGGTTTTTGAAATAGGTAAGGTATACCGCTGAGCCAACGGGAAATACCAAGCTCATTCCTGTTGTTTGAACTGCGCCAAACTAATCTGTTGCGACCTGGTGCGCCGATAAAGATGTCCACCTACCTTTGAGAATCGCATATATGCTCTTGCGGTAAACGAGGAGATAATGCTGTGACAGCCTTAATCCAGCTGGCTTATCTACAACATGCTTTGAGCCAAGGCACCGTTAGTATCCATAAACTTTAATAGTCACGGTTTTATCTCATTGATTTAACCATGGAATATGTGTATGCGTCTCTCTTAATTCATCAGGCAGGCAAAGAGATCACTGAGGACAATTTGAAGAAAGTACTCGAGGCGGCTGGAATACAAGCTGATGAGGTAAGAGTTAAGGCTACTGTGGCGGCACTTAAAAACATAAACATAGATGAGGTGCTCAAGAGTGCTACTGCTGTAGCTGCAGCGCCAGCTGTGGCTGCGCCGCAGCCAAAGGCAGAAGAGGCAGCTAAGCCAGCAGAGAAGAAGGAGGAACCTAAGGAAGAAGAGAAAGAAGAAGAGGAAGCCGCAGAGGGGCTTGGTGCTCTTTTCGGATAAAAACGCGCGAAGGTGACCTTGTTGGCGAAGAACAAGCCCTTCTCCAGGAAGGCTAGGTTGGCCAAGGCAAACAGAAGGGCCGAGCCTGTGCCTATATGGGTTGTACAGAAGACCGCAGGTAAGGTTAGGCGTACCAGAAAAACTCGGAGCTGGAGAAGGAGTCCTCGCCTAAAGCTTTGATATTGAGTTAGTAACCTGCCGTAAAACTGTTTAAACTACTACGTTTTCAATATCATGAGAGCAGCTATTTTCCTGGTCATACTTTTTTTAATAGGTGCTTCAACGGCCGAAGCTTTTTCTGCTAGCGAAAGGCCACGCGTATATGGAATATACATGAACATGGAGATCAATCCTGCATCACAGGATTACCTAATCAGTAACCTAAAGATCGCTGAGGATAACGGCTACCACTACTTCATACTGGTGCTTACTACACCAGGTGGAGATTCGAACAGCATGCTAAACATGATAAGTGCGATTGACCAATACGAAAACAACTATAATGGTACCTTTATAGTGTACGGAGTTTCACCAGGGGTTTTCAGCGCGGGCTGCATATTATCCGAGGCGGCAGATTACGTGTACCTTCAGAACGGATCAAGCTTTGGTGGAGCATCTCCCATATTTTCTGCGCCAGAACCTACCTACGTTGTTCAGAAGATAATGGGTGCCTATTCTGAGCTCGTGTCTTCAGAGGCCGTACTGCATCATAGGAATGGGACGGCTGCCGGAATGATGGTTTCGGCTGACGTTAATAGGACAGAAGGTGGTCTGACTTATACTTGGCAAAAAGCAATAGCCCTGCGCGTGGTTAACGGGTATGCCGTTAACATGACTCAACTCTTGCACAAGCTCAGCTCCATGGGGATAATTCCTTCCCAAGCTACCTTTTTACTCGTGGGTCCCAGCTTGGCGGATCAGTTCAGATACGAGAACTTAGCAACAGTACGCTTGACGCGCTACTTCTTGACTTAGGCTTCTTCGCGGTGCTTGTTGATCTTTACCATCCGACCGGAGTTTTGACCGTGGTTGGCCTTACCTCGCTTGTCCTGGGCCTCTATGGAATGGGTGTGGTTGGCGCCTCGCCGATAGCCATACTTCTTTTTGCGCTTGCTGGTGCCTTCATGTTCTTGGAGCTAAAGGCAGGACATGGTCTTTTTGCCGCATCGGGAGTCGTCATATCGCTGGTTGCGCTGTTCATGATTTATGGCGAGGTAATAATTCCCTCAGTTCACGGAGCTCCCTCAGCCCCTGGATACTTTTCAACGAAGCCAATCTACACCTTGCTTACCGGTATCGAATTTGGGGTGCTGGCGGCTGCTCTTGGCCTGGCCGTTCTTTACCTCGATAAGGTTAGGGAAGCCCTAAAGACCAAACCAAAACTAATGGACAACGAGAGGTTGGTGGGAATGATAGGACGGGCTTCAGTAGACTTTGAAAATGGAAAGGGTACCGTCATAGTTCGTTCCGAGGAGTGGTCCGCCATATCTGACGACCTAATAAGGAAAGGTGACCGCGTTAAGGTCCTAGCTGTAAATGGGATAATTCTTAAGGTCAAGAAGGAAGCTGATGGTCTTTGATAACAGCGTTATACTTAATAGCGTGAGCTTAACCTTGATTGATGAAGATGGTACTGACTGTTGAACAGCTATGCGTAGCTGCTAAGAGCGGGAAGGACATACTTAAAGGGGTATCATTCTCGCTGCCAGATGGAGAAGTTAGGGTCATAATGGGTCCAAACGGTTCCGGTAAATCTACGCTCGCTTTGACTTTGGCTGGGTCCCCCGATTTTCTGGTTAAGTCGGGAAGAGCAACCTTTGACGGCGTCGACCTTCTTTCCCTGACGCCAGACGAGAGGGCTAGGAGGGGTTTATTCTTGGCATTCCAGAAACAGGTGGAAATTCCTGGGGTTCCACTGAGAGACATGATTTGGGAAGCTTATAGGGCGCGCTGGAGCGGCCCTAGCAGGCCGTCCATGATCGATTTCAGGAAAAAGCTATCGGCTACGGCCGACTTCCTATCGCTACCTGAGGCTTTCCTTGAACGCGGTGTTAACGAGGGATTTTCAGGAGGCGAAGCTAAAAAGTCAGAGATACTGCAGATGTTGATGTTGCAGCCAAAGCTCGCAATATTGGATGAGGTAGACTCAGGTCTTGACGTGGATTCATTGAAAGTTGTGGCAGATGCCATAAGGAGATTTGTCGAAGGCGGAAGCTCTGCCCTAATAATAACGCATCACTTTAATTTGCTAAACTACATAGAACCCGACGTCGTTTACGTAATGAAGGGCGGGAAAATAGTTGACGAGGGTGACATCAACTTAGCTAAGATAATTGAAACTGAAGGATATTCGAGATGGGGAGTCGAGTAGGTTGGAAGGAATTACTGAGCTAAAGCAGCTTAACGAGCAAGTTGTTATGTATCTCTCCAGAGAAAAAGGAGAGCCGGATTGGATGCTGAAAAAGAGGTTGTACTCGCTCTCGGTATTTGAGAGCAAGCCTATCCCGACCTGGGGGGTTGATCTCAGCGAGCTGAAGCTCGACGACCTTGCCTATTACGTTAAGCCGGATGTGGAAAAAGTCAGCACCTTAAGCGACCTTCCTGCTGACCTCAAGAAAACATTTGAAGCCCTAGGCATACCAGAGGCCGAGAGGAACTTCTTGGGCGGAAACGGCATAATGTATCAGTCCGAGGTGATCTATGAGCGGATGAAAGACGGGCTGGCAAAGCAGGGCGTGATCTTCATGAGTATGGATGAGGCTGTTAAGAAGTACCCCGACATTGTCCAAAAGTACTTCATGACACGCTGCGTCCCTCCTACTTATCACAAGTTCGCTGCGCTCAACGGCGCCATATGGAGCGGCGGCACTTTCCTTTACGTTCCCAAGGGCGTAAAGGTGAGCATGCCGATTCAGGTGTATTATTTGGTCGATCACCCCTCCATGGGCCAGTTCGAGCACACGATCATAGTTGCTGAGGACGACGCCTCCGTGGAATACATAGAGGGATGCTCCGCGCCCATGTACGTCAAAGGAGGTCTTCACGCGGGGGTTGTCGAGATATTCGTCGGAAGAAATGCCCGCGTAAGGGCAACTACGATACAGAACTGGAGCAAGAACATGTATAATTTGGGTACCAAGAGAGCTATAGTGGAAGAGGGAGGAAAGATCGAGTGGGTCGAGGCCTCTCTGGGAAGCAAGGTCACAATGCTCTATCCAGCGAGCGTGCTAGCTGGAAGAGGAGCCAGAGCAGAGCACTTCTACGTTTCCATGGCCGGAGATGGACAGGTCCTTGAGGCTGGGGCTAAAGTGGCTCACGCCGCCTCTGGTACGTCTGCCTATGTCCTCTCTCGTAGCATAAGCAAGGGAAGCGGAAGGTCGGTTTACCGGGGAGAGGTCAAGGTTAACCCGGGTGCGATGGGTAGCCGTAGCTCGGTCAAGTGCGATTCCCTCCTCATAAGCGATGAGAGCTCCACGGCGACCTTCCCGACGGAGGAGGTCTACGAATCTGATGCCGACGTTTCCCACGAGGCAACTGCGGGAAGGATAGCCGAGGAACAGCTCTTTTACCTCATGAGTAGGGGCTTCTCAGAGGAGGAGGCGAGGGGGCTGATAGTCAGGGGATTCATGGAGCCGGTAACGAAGAAGATACCTCTGGAGTACGCCGTGGAGTTTAACAAGATAGTTGAAACGGAGGTCAAAAATGGGGTGGCATGATTGACTGAATATGAGGGGTTTAGGTTCATGGCAGAGGGTCGCTACAGGTCTTTGTCTCCCCTGAAGTGGAAGGAGATGAAGGATGGCAGGTTGATATATAGGGAAGAGCTGAAGTACTCTGATTTTGCCATGGATTTTCCGGAGAGGTTTGAGGTCCCTGATGAAGGAGGATTTGAGGTAAAGGGAGAGGGCGATTTTGAGGCTGCGCCGCTCTTAAGCAAGATCCACGACGACTGGGTAGCCCAGCAGTTGCAGCGCTTATCCGATGATAAGGTCGAACTACTTTCGCTAGCTGGATGGAAACATGGCTACTTTATTGACGTCAAAAGTGGTAAGTCAGCCGCTCTTAAGGTATCCTTGGTCGACTGGCTTCCGTTTAGGCTTGTTTTCAGGGTGGGAAAGGGCGCGTCCCTTAGGGCCACGGTAGTCGCTCCCTCGGGTATGCAACGTGAAAAAGACTTGAAGCTAGTGGCGTCTCGCCTCGACGTTATGTGCGAACCCGGATCCGATTTAGACCTCGCTTATAAGGTAGGCTCATCTTCGGTTGAATTCATCGGTTTCAGCGCGGATCTTAGGGCTAGCTCATCGTTGAAGCTGCATGCCCTACACGTGGCTGGGAGCTACGGCAGGCACTTCGGCGAGGTAGTCGTTGGAGAGGGCGCTAGCTTAAGCGCGAACGTTGCAGAGATCATTCCCAAATCATCTTTTGGAGATTCTATGTTCAACGTCAGGCATGCCTCTCAATCTGGAAGTAAAGTTGAAATGAGGGCTGTCGTGCTTGGTAAAGGAGTGATAAGAGGACTAACCAGCGTACCTAAGGGAGCCATAGGTAGCAACGCAAACTTGCAGGAAAGGGTAATAATGATAGGCAAGGAGGCCAAAGCCATAACTTCTCCCTCACTTGATATACACGAAAAAGAAGTGCAAGCAAGACATGGTTCATGGTCGGGGAGGATCGGGGATAGGGAGCTGTTTTACCTTGAAAGCAGGGGACTAAGCGAAAAAGAGGCGGTATCGCTTCTTATAAGGGGTTTCCTCTCGCCCTTTGAAAGGGTTGTACCTCTTGAAGAGATCTTAGAGGGGATATCAATTGGTCGAGAGCTCAGAGCTCGTGCAGCGGATAAGGCGCGATTTCCCAATTCTATCAAGACTTGAGAACGGAAAGAGGCTCGTCTACCTCGACAGCGCTGCTACCAGCCAGCGCCCAGTACAGGTGATAAACGCCGTGAAGCGTTTTTACGAACAGATGAACTCAAACGTGCACAGAGGCCTTTACGAGATGAGTGAGGAGGCAACGCAGGCATACGAGAATGCTAGGTCAAACATAGCATCTTTTGTAGGCGCTAAACCCGAGGAGTTGGTCTTCACAAGAAACGCCACTGAGGCTCTGAACCTGGTTGCTTATTCGTGGGGAAGGGCCAACGTCAAGGAGGGTGATGTTATAGTAACTACGGAAATGGAGCATCATAGTAACTTCTTGCCCTGGAAGTTGCTGGCCACTGACAAGAAAGCCAAGTTGGAAGTAGTGAAGATTACCAACGAGGGTGTCTTGGACGATGGCTCTCTGGAGGAGAAGCTCAAGCTAGGGCCAAAGATTGTCGCCATAACTCATGCCTCTAATGTGCTCGGTACCATTAACGATGCGAAGGCCATAGCCAGAAAAGCAAGAGACGCAGGTGCCATCTGTGTTTTGGATGGAGCGCAGAGCGTTCCCCATATGTCAGTTAACGTTAAAGAGATTGGTTGTGACTTCATGGCTTTTTCAGGGCATAAGATGCTGGGGCCAATGGGAATAGGCGGTCTCTATGGTAGATATGAGTTGCTTGAATCGATGCCCCCATTTTTAACGGGAGGCGAGATGATAAAAGAGGTTCACATAGGAGAAGTTAACTGGAACGACGTACCATATAAGTTTGAGGCGGGTACACCGAATGTTGAGGGAGCCATAGGGCTGTCAGAAGCCGTTAACTACCTGAGAAGCCTAGGCATGGACTGGGTTAGATCGCATGAGAAAGAGCTTACGGCCTACGCTCTTTCCCTTATGGTAAAGGAAAGTTCGGTTCACGTTTATGGTCCTCTTGACGTGGGAAAGCGGGGAGGTGTTATCTCCTTTAATATCGATGGGGTGCACGCTCATGATGTTGCTCAAATACTCGACACCGAGGGAATCACCATAAGGTCTGGTCATCACTGCGCGATGCCCATAATGGACAGGTACGGCATACCGGCTGCTGCCAGGGCAAGCTTCTATATCTACAATGACAAAGATGACGTTGAAGCCCTAATTCAGGGAATAGAGAAAGTTAAGAGGGTATTTATGATTGAGCGAAGACATATACAGGGAGCTTATACTCGATCACTATAGGCATCCTAGCAATTTTGGGCACTTGAAAGCTCCAACTGGAAAGTACAGGGATTCAAACAGCAACTGCGGGGATGTTATAGAGATGGAGGTCCTGGTCAAGGATGGGAGGATAGCAGATGTCATGTTTACTGGGGTAGGGTGCGCTGTGTGTATAGCCTCTGCCTCCCTTTTAACCGAGGAGGTGAAGGGGAAGCGGGTTGAGGAGGTCCTTAAGATGGATGAGGGCGATGTCCTTCGCTTGCTTGGACTTGAAACGATAACGCCGGAAAGGGGGAAGTGCGCGATGCTGCCTCTTAAGGTGCTCAAGATAAGCCTAATGCAGGGACAAAAACAAGCTTAAGCGCGCGCCTATACACAAGTTATGGATTCCATAGATCCCTCCGAGTTCGAGCTCAGGACTCTTAAGGAAAGAGGATTTGTTAGAAAGAAGTGCAGGGTCTGCGGAACGTATTTCTGGACAAAGGATCCCAAAAGGGAGACCTGCGGCGAGGCTCCGTGCGATCCTTATACCTTCATTGGAGGCGGCAAGTTTAATAGGTCGATGGGCGTTGCAGAAACGAGGCAATATTTCCTCAGATTTTTTGAGGAAAGGGGTCATACCGTAATAGCACCTAGGCCTGTGGTTGCGCGCTGGAGGGATGACCTTTACCTTACAAGTGCAAGCATAGTACTGTTTCAGCCCTACGTTACTAACGGGCTTATACCACCTCCGGCAAATCCCTTGGTCGTTTCCCAGCCATGCATAAGGTTTGTAGATATCGATCGCGTGGGGTTAACGGCCGGTAGGCACCTGACAACTTTTGAGATGGGAGGCGCTCATGCTTTTAACAGCCGCGAAGACTGGAAGTACTGGAAAGACGAAACCGTTGCCTTTGGGCTTGATTTCTTGGAGTCCCTGGGCGTAAGGGAAGATGACATAACGCTGAAAGAGGACTTCTGGGAAGGGGGCGGGAACGCTGGTCCTGCGTTCGAGGTTATATATGGAGGTCTGGAGCTGGAAACCCTCGTCTTCATGAAGTTTGTTGAATCCGGCGGAAAGTACGTGGAGATGCCCATGAAGGTTGTTGACACTGGATATGGAATAGAGCGCTTTTCATGGGTATCACAGGGCACGCCCACCGCTTTTGAGGCAATATTTCCAAGTCTAGTTGGCATTTTTGCTGATGAGGCTGGCTTGAGCTTACCTCCGCGTGAGAAGCTAATCAAGATGACGCAGGCCTCTATTTACGCCCTAAGTGATCCATCTGTGGCCGATTCGCTCATGGCTAAGGCGATGAACATGAGCAACGAGGAATACCTGAAGGAGATTAAGCCCTATCAATACCTAGGAGGCCTTTTAGATCACACAAAAACAATAGCCTTCTTGTTAGCAGATGGCGTCATTCCCTCAAATGCCGGAGAGGGTTACCTAGCTAGGCTTATTCTGAGAAGGGCCTTGAGGTTGAAGCTGCTGCTATCCATGGAAGCTCCCTTGAGGGACCTAGTTGAGCTTCAGATCAAGGAGTGGTCTCGGGACTTTCCAAAGCTATCTAAGGAGGAAGATCGTGTCCTTGAGGTTGTAGACATAGAGGAACAGAAGTACAATGATGCGCTAAAGAAGGGCCTGGCAGTGCTTGAAAGGAAGATAGGGAGTGTAGCTACAGTGGACGAGGATACACTGATCAAGCTTTACGATTCTTACGGGGTGCCCGTTGAGCTGATAATCAAGGCTTTATCCGACAAAGGTGTTCACGTAAACGTTCCTGCAGACTTTTACTCTAGACTTGCAACCATTCATGCTTCTGCTCCAAAGGGTAAGCTTGATGAGAAGGGCAAGAAGGAGGTACCACACGAAGACGCCTTTGCGGGAGCTTCAGAAACAAGGCCCTTATACTATGAGTCAGATGAACCAGAGTTTGAGGGAAAGGTAGTAAAGTATGCTAAGTTTCCTGATGGGGAGTTCTTAGTTCTTGATCAAACGGGATTCTACCCAGAAGGTGGAGGACAGCCATCGGACACGGGAGTTCTTATGTGGGACACGGGGAGAGCCGAGGTCCATAAGGTTTACAAGAGCACAACGGGCACCATTATACATGAGGTGACCGTAAGAGGCTCGCCTCCTGCTCCTGGGACCTCTGTAAAGGGATTTGTCGACTGGGAAAGAAGAAAGCAGATCATGCGTGGGCATACGGGCACCCATCTTCTTCTGGCAGCCGCACGCAGAGTATTAGGAGATCACGTATGGCAAATGGGAGCGCAGAAAGGAGATAAGATCAACAGACTGGACCTCTTGCACTACAAACCTTTAACGCAAGAGCAGATTAGCGAGATAGAACGTTTGGCCAACCATTTCGTAATGAGTGACGTTCCAGTCGAGGTCTTCGAGCTGGAGCGCGACCTCGCTGAAGCGACCTATGGGTACCAGATATATCAAGGTGGCGTGGTGCCTGGCAAGAGGCTCAGGGTTGTGAGAATAGATGACATCGATGCTGAAGCTTGCGGTGGAACTCACGTTAAGAGAACGGGAGAAATAGGTTTACTTAAAGTTAGTTCGGTTAGCAGGATACAAGAATCCGTTTTCAGGTTCGAGTTCTCAGTTGGTTCTGCAGCCCTTAGTTACGTTCAGAGCAACGAAGAAGCGCTGTTAAGGGTTGCCCAAATGATTGAGGCTAATAGGGAAAACCTCTTCGAGAAGCTCGGTAAGCTTAGAGAGGACCTCTACCGCAGCAGAAAACAGGTCGAACATCTGACCGATTCCTTGGTTAGGGAGTACTTGAGTGAGGCCCCTGAGTTCAGCGTTCGCGGTTTCAGAGTAAAGCTGATCAGGCTAAGGGACGATCTTGAGCCTAGGGAGGTGGCTATAAGGGCAAGCGATCAATCAGATATAGTTGTTGTGATAAGCCATGACGGGAAAAAGATCGCCTTGGCCGCTAAGCTAGGAAGTGCTGCTACCTTAGACTTTGCCGTGGATCGCCTCCGCAAAGCTGGAGGAAGAGGGGGAGGAAGCGCGAAGCTTCTAGAATACATCTTCCAATCTCCAATTAACGATGAGCTTTTACGCTCCCTTTTTACGAGCTAGTACTGGTGCTTAAATAATGCCCGTGCCGGATTACGAGATCAAGTGGTCTCAGCGCTTTCTAAAAGATCGTGCGTATGAAGTTGATCCTGACCAGAGGCCTAAATTTTTCGTCACTTTCCCTTTTCCCTACATGGACGGCCCTCTTCACGTTGGTCACGCGTATACCGTTGGCAGGCTTGACGCCCTTGCGAGGTATAAGCGCGCTCGTGGTTATAACGTGCTTTTTCCTTGGGCTTGGCACTGGACGGGTCAGCCCATAGCGGGCGAGGCAAGGAGAATAGCGGAAGGCGACCCCAAGGCCATATCTCCTCTTATAGATATTGCTGGTGTAAGCCCAGATGAGGTAAAGAAGTTTGCTGACCCGCTTTACTTGGCCAAGTATTTCACGAAGCAGGGCAAGGAAACTCTGATAAAATACGGAGTATCCGTGGATTGGAGAAGGGAGTTCTTCACAACATCTTATAATCCGGGTTTCAGCGCATTTATCTCTTGGCAATATAACACTCTTAGAAACAAGGGATACGTGGTTAAGGGAACGCATCCAGTTGTTTGGTGCCCGCGGGATCTCAGCCCGGTTGGTGATCACGACAGGCTTCAAGGAGAAGGTGTTTCGCCTGAGGAGATGATGGCCATAAAGTTTGAGCTGGTATCGGGTCCGCTTAAGGGGGCGTATTTAGTTGCCGTTACTTTCCGCCCAGAAACCATATATGGGGTCACCAATATATGGGTTTCACCTGACCTGGAGTACGCTGAGGTGGCAGCCTCTGGAGAGCGCTGGGTGGTGAGCAGGGAATCCGTGCAGAAATTCCTTGATCAAGGCTTTTCTGTATCAATCTTGAAAACGGTTCGCGGCGCCGAACTTGTAGGGAAAAACGCGAAGGTTCCGCTTACTGAAGCCATAGTTCCCATACTGCCAGCGAGCTTCATTGATCCCGAGTTTGGAACAGCCGTCGTCTTCAGCGTCCCCGCGCACGCACCATTCGATTATCTTGCGCTAAAGGATCTGGGCATGCCCCGCCAGCCAATATCCGTGATAAGGGTGGAAGGCTACGGAAGTTTTCCTGCAATAGAGGAATGCGAAAGGGAAAAAGTTAGGGATCAGTCCGACCCGAGAGCTGAAGAGATAACTAGAAAGATATACTCGCTTGAGCTAAGGAAGGGCATAATGGCCATAAGCGAGTTGGCAGGGATGAAGGTTTACGAAGCAAGAAAAGTTGTATCAGACATGTTGAACAAAGCCGGCCTGGGCTTCAAGTTTTATGAGCTTCCGGAGAAGGTTGTGTGCCGCTGTGGAGCAACCTGTGATGTAAAGATTTTGCAAGATCAATGGTTCCTCAAGTATTCGGATCCTCAGCTTAAGGAGATGGCTCGCAAGGCGATAAATGATATGAAGTTTTATCCTCCAGCTGCAAAGCAGGCCTTTCTTGATGTCCTTGAGTGGGTTGGCGACAAACCGTGCGCAAGGAGAAGCGGCCTTGGCACCCCTCTTCCCTGGGATCCGGATTGGTTGGTGGAGACGCTGAGTGACTCCACCGTTTACATGGCTTACTACACCATATCTAAGTACGTCAACGCCGGGCTCCTTAAGCCAGATTCAATGAAACCAGAATTCTTTGACTACGTATTCCTTGGAAAGGGAGACGTGCAAGCCGTGTCTTCCATAACTGGGGTTTCAGTACCGCTTCTTCAGCAAGTTAAGCGTGAGTTTGATTACTGGTATCCCGTTGACATGAGGGCGTCTGGTAAAGACCTGGTATCCAATCACTTGATATTCTTCATTCTTCAGCACGTTGCTATATTTCCACAGGAGAAGTGGCCTCGGGCCATTGCGGTAAACGGCTTTGTTTCGATTGAGGGAAACAAGATGTCCAAATCAAAGGGTTTGTTCGTTACTCTTGAAAAAGCTATGCAGAGGAAGGGAAGCGATGCCTTGAGGCTGGCGCTGATTAACTCTGCCGAAGGAATGGACGATCCTGATTTCAAGTGGGCTGAAGTGGATTCCATGGGAGAGAAGATCCAATCTTTCCTTAACTTCGTTAAGCAGGTTGCATCTGATCGCAAGGGGGACCCAGATGAGCTGGATCTTTGGCTTCAGGCCAGGTTCAACACAACACTAGAGCAGGTTGCTGCAGCTATGGAAGAGTATAGGACAAGGACGGCCCTTAACTACGCCCTCTTCGAGTTTTGGCTTGACTTCAAGTGGTACGCTAGGAGAAGGATAAGCAAGGGTTTGGCTCCTTATTCCGATGCCTCGCCCTCGGTTTTAAAGGGTTGGATCAGAATACTCGAGCCGTTCATGCCTTATGCCGCTCATGAAGCTTGGGAAATGATTGGTGAGAAAGGACGTTTAGACGAGCAGGGATGGCCTAGGCCTTTTGTTGTCCCTGACGAGGTTACCGTTCTAGCAAAAGAGGAGTACTTGCAGCGCATCTTTGAAAGCGCAAAGGAGGTTGTAACCTTGTGGGCTAAAAAGGGCAGCAAAGCTAATGCGCTAATCATACATCAATGCGAATCAGTAAGGCCAATGTTGGATCTTATGACTGGAAAGGCATCCGCGGGCGCGCTCCCTGACGATCAGAAATCGCTTTACAAAAAGCTAATAACTGCTGCAACCCAATACGGTCCTCACGAGAAGATCGTAATGGAAAAATTGGCACTTCAGGAGGATTCGCTGGTAAGGGAGGCAGCCTCTTTTATTTCTTCAGAGCTTGGAATTTCGGTTATGGTTGGACAAAAGGGAAAGTTCAGAGTAGGAGATAAGGAATACGTTCCGATTCCCCTAAGGCCCCTTTTTGAGGTAGCTTGAGCATATTTAACCTTAAAGATGGTACTATCCTGCCCTTTCATCCTGCGTTTGCGAGGAAAGCGCTCTCCATTATCGCTTACTGAAGTCGCAGTTGCCGCGGTTCCTCATAAGCTTAGCTTGCGAGCATCCCATATTTTGAGGATGAGGGTTGGATAGCGCTAAACTCTGAGCGTTTTGCATACCCAATCTACGGATGGAGCTATTACGTCAGGCCTTTCTCTTTCAATTGAGGAGATGTCGGATAAGCCAGTTAGAACGGCAATTGAAGGAATTGACGCCGAGCGGGCTGCTCTAACATCTATGTCCATGTCCCCAACGTATATTATTTCATCTTCATTGCACTCGAGCTGCTTCATCAACTTGATCAGCATATCGGGATATGGCTTCTTTCTCTCCACGTCATCACCTGAAATGCCTAGGATGCCCATATCTTTTAGTCCGTACTTTTTCATAAAGTAATCCAATATCATGCGAGGGGCATTTGTGGCTACAGCTATCTTCAGTCCTCTTTCCATGAGCCCGTTTAAGCAGTCAAGGGCGCCTGGGAAAAGATCGGCGTACTTGTTTATGTAGAAGAACCTATAGCTGTAGTTCATCCAGTCTATCATTTGTTTTTCCTGTTCCAGTTTAATGTCATCAAAAATCTCTTGAAATATGTCATGGTAACTCTTTCCGACCAACTTGAGTGCATAATCCTTTCCAAAACCTTTAATGCGATTTATCTCGAAGAAGTCTTCCAGCTGCTTAACGAAGGCCAGTTTCGAGTCAAGGAGGGTTCCGTCCATGTCAAATATTATTGCCTTTACTGATTCTCTTTCGGCTTTTGATGGCAAGGGAAATTAAATCCTTCGTCGGCAGACATAAGCGTTTCGCATTCACTTCGGCGGTTTGTTGGCGGATTCCCCTATTACGATGTAAAGTATGTTGTTTCCCCTTATGAGTATCTTGCCAAACGAAACTAGGGCGTTGCCGTTTTCGTCTACCTGCTTTGAATCTTCAAGAACTATGTTCATCGTGGGATCATAGTTGTTGAGTATCCCTCTGTATTCTTCTCCGTCCTTGAGCTTTACTATAACTGGGGCGTTAAGCGCCCTTTTGAGAAGCCTGAGCGGAGTATCAACGTTGGTGTTGCGGCTTTGCTGGTTCCTGTCCGTTTCCTCTTCCCTTAACCTTCTAGATATCAAGCACTACACCCTTCTTGATTAGAATTTGGGAGTTTATAAACATATCAGGCTGTAACGTAATCATACAGTTCCAGCTATGATCACGGACCTTTTTCCTCATGGGATACTCCTTATCTTTTGAACTATTTCGCTTGTGCTAGTTAGCATTCCAGGGGCGCTGAAGCGCTCCTTGAGTTTTATTACCTTCGTATCGCTGCCGTATTTACTTAACTTTTCTTCGAGCTCCTGTTCCTCGTAGGGTTGATCGGGTCCTAGTATGAAGTAGTTTGGTTTTAAGTCGGCGACGGTTTTCACCGGGTCGCCGTTTTCCGAGCCGAGAATAGCTTTTTTCACGGGTTTGAGCGAAGACACAACCATAAGCCTTTGCTGTTCAGGTATTATTGGAGCGTGGCCTTTTGCTTTTTTAGCGTTTTTATCCCTTGAGACTATAACCGTTAGGTCTCCCAGGGACGATGCAAATTGGAGTAGCTTGATGTGACCAGGGTGAATTATGTCCCAAGTACCGGCCACTACAACGGTCTGGGGTTGGGACAGAGTGGCGGGCCAATTCGCGCTAATTGCACCGGCTTCTCTAAGTCCATCTAGTATTCCTTCGGCGTAGGATGAACATACTATCGAAGATACGTAATCCCCCTTTAGCAGATAGTACTCAGAATCGTTTAGGTACTGCTTAGCTAACTCCACCGGCTTAATTGGCTGAAGGTTTGGAAGGATCTCCTTGAGATTACGGATGTACTTTTCAGCCCTTTCTCTAATGGCTTCTTGTTCCATATGGAGAAGCCAAGGAGCATTATTTAGCCTAGCGGGTGATATTTCACCCGGAAGCAGTGGTGTTTACCATTAGGTAACGAGACCATGGGATCGCAAGGCACCAAATAGCCTACTTGAGCTTGGCTTTTTAGGTAAACGGGTCAGCAGAGCTGCATTTTCCTTTGTGTCGACATGCTTCGGTCTGGTTCTCAGGTTTTAAACTGTTATTAATAATCTGGATTATTATAAATGCTAAAATTATCTACGAGGTATATTTGAGGCAAAGTTTATATGTTGAAAGAGCTGCAGATAGCGAGATGCTGAGTTTCCTACTGAGCCAGAGCTTTGAGCTGCTTCTTGCCTCGGCGATTTTTGCGGTTCTATTTCCGCTTGGACTTTTCATTACTTTTAGCGATAGGAAGAGGATTCTCATGGACTTCTACTTTTCTGCATATCTTTTCAACGTCGCAAGGGCTATTAGAGGGGGATCTCCCCTCAACAAAGCCTTTATAGTCGCTTCAGAGGGGGAATATGGGCCTCTTAAGCCTGTGCTGAGAGCTTTTGTGTCCAAGCTAACTCTGGGGGTACCGCTTCAAAACGCGCTTTCAACCCTTTCCAAGTCACTGAAAAGCCGCATATCGACTTATTCTATAGCTTCCATTAAAGACCTTCTTAATCTGACCCCAGAAATGCATGTTTTCTTGGACGAGCTAGGAACATTTCAGTCGCAGTACGTGGAGCTTCAGAAAAGGAGAGAGTCATCGACGAGAATCCACGTAATTATAATTTACGTCGCTTACTTCACGTTTCTTTTAGCCGTGGGGGCAACGATAAAGATAACCCCTTTCACCACTAGCAGTATCCCCTTGTTTTCCGCGAAGTCTAGTTTATCTCCGGCACTTTTTAGAAGCATAAGCTACTATGTTGCTCTTTCAGAGAGCGTGTTTCTTGGCTTGCTTGCAGGCGAGATTAACAAAGGTAAGGCGTCATCGGGCCTTTTGCACGTGGCCATAATGACCTTGGTCTTAATAATATTCTCGTACTTGTTCCTCTTTTGATCTTCGAGCTAATGTGGTGTCATGCTTTTATCCTGTGCCTCTTACTATCAATGTGAGATAAGATGTCTGTTCCATTGAATGCGGCAGACGCAATAAAATTATCAATAAAGATTTTGCAGGACATAAGTAATGATATTCATGTTCCCAAGAACATAAGGCGGGCGGTGCTTGATGCCATAGAGTACTTGCAAGATACTTCGGTAAGCCCGGGGGTTAGGGCGGCAAATGCCCTGAGCGTTCTCGACGAGATATCACAAGATCCCAACATGCCTACTAGAACTAGGGTCCAATTCTGGAACGTTGCAAGTATGCTTGAGAAGGTGAAGGATTGACTACACGCCCCTCATTTTTCCTGTATGCGAATCGTGCTGTTTTTCTGCCTTGCGGACAGGTTATAGAGCAGCGCTTTTAACTGTTCATCCGTCACGCGGCTTATCCTTCCCTGCTGATACAGCGCTATGAGTTGGTTCTCTATTAGCTCTGTGAAGTCAGGTCTAACGATCCGTAAGTTATCGAGCCTGCTTCTTGCCTCTGGTTCGAGGATTTCCCTGAGTATGTTGCGCTTTTCCTCCTCGATCTGTTTTTCCTGAGCTTTTTTTGCATAGTATGAGGAGCTCATGTCCGCAAGCCTTCTCCTTTTGAGCTCGTTGAGTTCCTCGTCCTCCTCGTCCGACATTCAGGTCACCTCAGAAAGCCCAGTTATATATCTCAAGCCTTGGCTCCTCTTTCTTTAGGTTTTCCAGGACCTCTTTTGCGGTCTCGTTTAGCAGCTTCTCAGCTAAGGGTGTCAACGTCTTTCCGTTATCGCTTATGGATATAAGTCCCGCCTGTTCCAGCTGATCCAAAACTATCCTTATTATTTTTCTTGATCCCCTTGCCGCGTGATGAGGTTTTGCTCTACTCACTATCCTGCCCCCGTACCTGCTGGAAAGACGACTTACACCAAGGTGTGGATCCCTTGACAGCTTTACGAGTATTGAGGCCGCGCGCTTATACCACCAGTCTTGGTCCTGGGGCAGGGATTGCTTGAAAGTTGCTGTTTTTGCGTAGTTAGCCCAGGTTGGCTGCTTTATCTGCTCAAAGGGCTTAAGCTTCTGAGCCAGTGTGGGCACTAAGTACTCGGATGAAACAGCCCTATGGTCAAGCTTCTCCAATCTATCTGACTAAGGCGCTGCGCTTTTAACTTTGTCGTTGTCAAGGAAACGTGAGCCTATCTCCTAACAAAGCTTAACAAATGATCGTTTAGTTTAACGTCCCCGATGATGAACGTCGGAAAGTAGGATTTCGTGACTTATCAGAGTTAGCCTGAGGGGATGCTACAGCGTAAACGTAGGCTCTCCGTCTTTTGCCCATTATCTTTATCACGCCAGCCCGCCTTAGTACGTAGCAAGCCCTTGATCCCGTTGTGCGGCTGAAACTGTTTATCTTTGCCAGTTGATAGCTCGTGAATTGCTCGGAAGGCAGCTTCAAGAGCTTCAGCAGGTCCTCTCCCCTTTTCAGCGATATGGTGCTTATTATCTCGACGGGAACCGTATCCCTTTTAAACTTTCCAGCCGGTACAAAGTATTTGTGGCCTCTTTTAACCTTAGACCATGTCCTTTTCTCTCTCAAGTAAAGTATAAGGACCTCCAAACCTTGGGATGGGAATATCCCAGCTAGTCCAGCTAGTTCTCTGAAGATCCTGGACGCCTGGTTTCTGTGAATGGTTCCACTTGGGGTATCCAGTATAGCCTGTACGGGTATCACAAGCTTTACTTTGTATCCCATGCTTAGGAGAGCGCTCACCTTCGGTTTTAACCTGTAAGCTCCAGCAAGTTGAATCTCTATTATTTCGTTTCCTTTCTTGACGTCAACGCGAAACTTTCCCACGCGTGCCTCCTTTATACCTCCGTCGTGCGAAAAAAATTTTGAAGGGATTCGTGTAGGGTGCTCTTAGATCTTATGTGCAATCGATAACCCCGCGTAGGAGATCCCCGTATCTTCCTCTATTTTGAGTAGTCTGTTATATTTGGCAACTCTCTCTCCCCTCGCAGGCGCTCCAGTTTTTATCTGTCCCGTGCCAAGTCCTACAGCGAGATCGGCTATGAAGTCGTCCGTGGTTTCTCCGCTTCTGTGACTCACCATAACGGAATAACCTGACCTCATCGCTAGCAGACCTGCATCAACGGCTTCTGAAACCGTTCCCACCTGGTTTACCTTAAGTAGAAGCGCGTTGCAAGCACCTACCTCTATACCCCTTTTTAGGCGGGCGATCTGCGTTACGAAAATGTCATCACCTACAACTTGGACTTGCTTGACTTGTTTTGTGAACTTTGCCGTGCTTTCGAAGTCGTTTTGCTCAAAGGGATCCTCAATACTGATCACTTTATATTCACCTATTATTTTTTTCCAATATTCCATTAACTCATCCTTCGTTAGCAGCTTCCCATCTATCCTGTACTTTCCGTTGTTGAAGAAAGTGCTTGAAGCTGCGTCGAGGGCTAACCTTACCTCTTTGCCGCTCGAGTAACCCGCATCAATTATGGAGTTTTCAAGGGCAGAAAGAGCTTCTTGTGTGGTCCCCATTGGAGGAGCGACTCCGCCCTCGTCACCTACGTTCTTTGCAACTGCGCCGTACTTTTTGGTGACGTAAGACCTAAGCGAAACGTATATCTCGCTAACTGCTTGAAGTGCCTCGTGAAAAGTGTTGAGGCCAACGGGCACTATCATGAACTCTTGTATTGAGAGGTCATTTCCGGCGTGTTCACCTCCGTTTAGAACGTTCGAAAACGGGACGGGTAAAAGGGGCTTTCTGCCGTAGAGCTTTGAAATCCACTCATGCAGCTCTACTCCCTGCGCAAGCGCAGCAGCCCTAGCAACCGCAAGGGAAACCGATAATATTGCGTTAGCGCCAAGCTTAGATTTATTAGGAGTTCCATCAAGCGCTATCATTGCTTCATCTATCCCTTTCTGTTCCCTCACGTCCATTCCCTTTATCTTTGGTCCTATTATTGAGTTAACGTTATCGATTGCCTTTTTAACTCCCATACCGTGAAAGGCCGAGCCTCCATCCCTCAATTCGAGAGCCTCGAACTCTCCTTTTGAAGCGCCGCTGGGCACTGCAGCCACGGCCACAATCCCTTCCTCAATCTTTACGCGGGCTTCTATTGTTGGGTTAGCGCGAGAGTCAAGGATCCACCTTGCCTTAACATCCTCTATAGCATACTTTGGCATAACTCTTAACCGGCTTCAGTAATTATGCTTTTCTAGTACCAAGAATCACCCTCGTGCGTTGTGGAGATAAGCCTGACTTTCATGCCTCAGGTATGCTTAAACGCCGGCACGCGGAAAACTCGTAGGATGAAGGAGACAATAAAACTTGACATAAATAGTCTTCCTCCATGTTTCACATGCCCTTTCACCATGGAGTGCGAAGAGGGAACGACTCATTCGCCCGAGACATGTACTGTGCTTACCATGTGGTTATCGAGGTCTGAGAAGCAGCCCCTTCCAAGGTAATCGGGTGCGGCCTGCCAACGCTTATAAGCTTTGTTTGTGCTAAGAACATGGTAGATTTTAAGGCGCGCATAAGAGGTATTTTTGAGCGTTCAAATGCTGATCAGGTTCTGATAACTTCATACGAATCTCTCAGGTACTTCTCGGGATTCAAGGGATTGGGAGGGGCATACCTTTTACTGGGCTCTGACGGGAGCAGCCGGTTATACGTTACCGAGTTAGAAGCACCAGACGCTAAAGATGCTCAATATGACGAGCTGTTTGTGGTCGAAAAAAGCAAAAACTTCCAAGAGGAGGTGCTGAAATCTGTTGGACGGGAATTGGGAAACGGCATCTTGGGCCTTGAAGATGAGAGCGTTACCCTTTCCTTTTACGACAAGATCAAGAAGTATGCCGGCAATTGGGTCGGCGTGTCGAGCATCATAGCTAAGCTCAGGTCAGTAAAGGATCAAGAGGAGCTTAACAGGATAAGGAACGCCATAAGAGTAGCTGAAGAGTCTTTCAAGGAAATACTTGGAGAGGTCAGGCCGGGCGTAACGGAAAACCACGTTGCTGCTGAGCTAGAAAGGGCCATGAAGGAGCGCGGAGCTGAGGGCGTGGCTTTCCCCACCATAGTGGCCAGCGGTGAAAGAGCTGCGAACCCTCACGCAACATCAACTGACAAGAAAATAAGGGATGGAGAGGTTGTCGTGATAGATTTCGGAGCAAAGTACCAGGGTTATGACAGTGACATAACAAGGACGATCTTCGTTGGAGATGTGGGTGAAACTATGAAAAGGTGCTTTGAGGCGGTCAGGGAAACGCAAAGCGTTTGCTTTAGCTCGCTGAAGATTGGGCAGCCACTTTCAGAGGTTGCAACGTTGGCCATCGAGAACCTGGCAAAGTATGGACTCGATAAGTATTACATACACTCCTTAGGACATGGAATAGGCCTCAACGTTCATGAGTACCCCTATCTCAGCGTTACGTCCAAGGACACTCTTTTGCCGGGTCAGGTTTTCACAATAGAGCCCGGAGTTTACCTGCCCGGCTTAGGGGGCATAAGGATAGAGGACGATTTTCTATCCGAGGAGAAAGGGGTGAAGCGGCTATCCTCTCTGCCCGTCGTATTCTAGCAGGTTTTCTTGATTCAGTTCTAATGGAGGCTCTCAGGCCAGTTTACCATGTATACGAGAACGTCCTTTGGAGGGAGATAGAAGAAAGGTGCGATGCCGAGGTCCGTAGCGGTTATTCTGGATGGCAACAGAAGGTGGGCGACGCTCTTTGGCTATCCTGCAGAGTATGGGCACGAAGCTGGATATGCCAAGCTTAAGGAGGCCCTAAACTGGTTCTGGGAAGTAGGGGTAAAGGAGGTTACAATATACGCTCTTTCGACAGAAAACATCTCAAAAAGGTCCAAAAGCGAGGTTTCCCACCTATTAGCCCTGTCGGCAAAGGGTCTCGCCGAGCTCGCAGAAAGTCGTGATCTCTATGAAAAGAGGGTTAGGGTAAAGGTAATAGGGGATTTCTCGCTTTTCTCCAAGGACCTTGTGGATGCCATAAGGCTGGTTGAACAGAAGACCGCAGCTAACGATGAAAGGCTTTTGCAGATAGCTTTGGGATACGGTGGAAGAGATGAGATAGTGAAGGCAGTGAAAAGCATTGCAACAAGGGTAGCCAGAGGTGAGCTCTCTCCAGAGGACATTAACGAGCAAACGATATCATCCTCGCTGTACACGGCTGGCTCTCACGATCCAGATTTGATCATAAGAACAGGAGGAGAGGAGCGCCTGAGCAACTTTCTGCTTTGGCAGTCTTCTTATTCCGAGCTCGTGTTTCTTGATACCTATTGGCCTCAATTTCGTAAAATAGACCTTTACAGGGCTATACGCACGTTCCAGAGGCGTAAGAGGAGGTTTGGTTCTTAAATTTTAACGATCAGCTACTAAGAGGTGGTAGTCTGGGGAAGCCAAAGCACTTCCCCAAGTTGTTCCTCTCACATGCGCAAGGCTTCTCCTAACCTTCGGCCGTAGGAAGCCTTTTAATTCACGGCAGATCTACTTGTTATGATGTTTTTTGATCAGGTCTTGACGCTTTCAACGTCGCTAGTGGCGTCGATTGTTGCTTTGCTAATCATAATAATATTCTTAGCTTATTCCATAAGGATAGTGAGGGAATACGAAAGGCTGGTGGTATTTAGGTTTGGAAGGGTCATAGGAGAGAAGGGGCCTGGGATCGTTTTTATAATACCTTTTGTGGACGTGCCAAAAAAAGTTGATCTCAGGGAAAGATACATTACAGTTCCACATCAGACCTGCATTACTAAAGACAACGCCCCAGTTGACATAGATTTCCTGATCTACACGAAGGTGTTTAATGCCACTGACTCGGTCGTCCAAGTTCAAAATTTTGAGGGAGCCGCTACCGGTATAGCTACGACAACGCTGAGGGCCGTCATAGGAGACATTCAGCTGGACGAAATATTGGCGAAGAGGGACACAATTAACGCAATATTGCGGAGCAAACTTGATGAGGTAACAGCTAGGTGGGGAGTTAAGGTTTCAAGCGTTGAAATTAGGGAGATAATTCCTCCCAAAGATGTGCAAGATGCCATGATAAAGCAGATGTCAGCAGAGAGAAACAGGAGAGCGATAGTAATCGAGGCTGACGGCAAAAAGACTGCGACCATAACCGTTGCTGAGGGAGATAAGCAATCAGAGATACTGAGGGCGGAGGGAGACAAGCAGGCTGCAATTCTGAGAGCCGAGGGCCTTGCTACTGCTCTTAAAACCATATCCGAGGCAGCCAAAAACATCGATGCCAAGACCATGACGCTTCAGTACTTCGATGCTTTAAAGCAGTTGGGATCAAGCCCGTCCACCAAGTACGTATTCCCTATGGAGTTTGTCGCCATGATTAAGCCCATATCAGAGCTCGTTAAGAGTTATACCGACGAAGGCCAGCCAGAAAAAACGTGATCAGAAGTCAGCGTGAATCGGAAGGGAAAGATCTTCCTTAACAACGTTTAGGACAAGATTTGTTGTGGTTCTTTCAACGCCTTCAAGGGTGAGTATTTTTTTTACGAACTTATCCAGAGAGCTTCTGTCCCTGAACTTTGCGCTAACCATTATGTCAAACTCACCCGTTATATCGTATACCAAAGAGGACTCGCTCATTGAAGCTAGCTGTTTCTCTAAGTCAACTATGCGAGGGCCACTAGCCCTTATCATGATCACGGCGGTTATCTCGTATCCAAGGCTGTCCGGGTCGACTATTGTTGTGTACCTTTTTATAACACCCTTTGCCTCCAGGGAGCGAACCCTGTTAAATATGGTGCTTGGGTTTGTTTTCAATTTTTGTGCCATTTCTCTGTAACCCATTTTGCCGTTTTCTTGAAGAAGTGCGAGGATCTTCAGATCTAATTCATCTAACTCCATGTAATTCTTGGTGGCGCGTTTTTTAAGTCTGGTTATAACCTCCTTGAGGGATTAGATCCAAGCTTCAAAGCAGGGCGGGCTTGTAGGCGACGCCTCGAAAGCTCTACACAGAGGAAGACTTTTTAGTGCTGCTGAGTTCTGGTTATGTCTAATCAGGGCCAGCAAAAGAGATACTGCCCATACTGTGGGCACGAGCTACCTCCGGATCAGCTTTGGTACTGCCCATACTGTGGCTCATCTTTGAGGGGTACCAGCTTCTCGCAAACGTCAGAGGCGAGCAAACCAGCAACGACCGAGAGGCCTAAGGGCGTGATAATTGTAGCAGTTTTGTCCATAATCTCAGGTGTGCTTTCACTGGTCTTTGGTGCCCTTATGTTTGCTGTTAGGTTATTGCTTACCCCATCGTTGCTTGATCAGCTAAACGCGCAGCTGTTAGTGACCTACGGTATTAAGCTAACTTACTCTGAGGTAATGACCTACTCCGTTTACATGGGATCGGCGTTTCTGTTCATGGCTGTTCTCATGCTTGGTAGTGCGGCAGGCCTAATGGCTATGAAAAAGTGGGGATTGGTTTTATCTCTCATAGTGGCCCTTCTCTTTATGGTATCATCGATTCTTTACGTAATTGTTCTCCTTAATATGCTTGCACTAGCAGTCCTTGTTTTATCGGTTGCAGTTTTCATTTACCTCATTAAGCACCGCCAGGCGTTTCGGTGAATTGAGGTTTTTCTGTTGAGCCAGTTTCTAAGATAAGCATAATTGTTACCGTTTAAATCTAGGAAGATTGTCGCAGCAGGAGAGCTTAGACGAGCTTGCCAGAAGAAGAGGTTTCTTTTGGCTTAGTTACGAGATTTACGGTGGAGTTGCTGGACTTTATGATCTAGGGCCTAATGGCGTGCGCATTAAAAATCGGATTATAGAAGCATGGAGGGATCATTTCATTAGGACGTCAGACTACCCTATGGTAGAGATAGAGACGCCCATTGTGACGCCGTACGAAGTGCTCGAAGCAAGCGGTCACGTTGAATCTTTTACTGACCCACTCACCGTATGCCCGAAATGTCATAGGGTATACAGGGCGGATCAACTGGCTGAGCGCAAGTTGGGCATTAAAACAGAGGGAATGTCTTTGGATCAGCTTAATGAGCTTTACGCAAGGGAAACCATAAAGTGCGAGGCATGCGGCGCAAGGCTTGAAAAAGTTCAATCCTTTAACTTACTCTTTCAGACTTGGATCGGTCCCTTTAACTCCGAGAGGGCTTTCCTAAGGCCTGAGACCGCGCAAGGTATATTTACGGCCTTCAAGCGCACCTTTGAGTCGGCACGTCGTAAACTGCCGCTTGGAGTAGCTCAAGTCGGTCGCGTGGCAAGGAATGAAATATCCCCTAGGCAGAGCCTCGTAAGGATGAGGGAGTTCACGATAATGGAATTTGAGTTCTTTTTTGATCCAGATGATGGTCAAAAATTACCGGATAACATCTTGAGATCCAAGGTAAGGATCAAGCTAGCATCTGGGCAGCTTTATGAGGGGACTTTTGGGGATGCTTTGCAAGAGGGTCGGGTGGGCAACGCGTGGATGGCCTACTTCATGTTCAAGACACTTGAGTTTATGAGCTTACTTGGCTTTTCTTCGGACGAGGTTCTTTTCATGGAAAAGGGGGAAAAGGAAAGGGCTCACTACAGCTCACAGACCTTCGACGTTATGGTGCCAACTAGCAGCTGGGGAGAAATAGAGGTAGCTGGTATTGCGTATAGAACGGACTATGACCTTAAGCATCACTCGCAAAAAAGTGGCGAGGACCTTTCCGTTTCCGTCACTCTTCCTCAGCCTTATGTTCGCACAGTTGTTCGCGCGACCGTAGATAGAGCTGCGATAGGTAGAAGGTTTGGCCAGAACTCAAAGGAGGTTATCGATGCCATAAACAAGCTGGCGGCGTCGGGCTTTCCAGGCGGTAAAGTTACTCTCGATTTATCCTTTGGCAAGGTTGAGCTCGATGAGAGCATTGTAAAGTTTGAGCAGGTAACCGAACGCGTTACAACCAGAAAGTTTTATCCGCATGTAGTTGAGCCGTCTTTTGGCGTTGAGCGCCTGCTTTACGCTGTGATAGATCACTCTTTAAACGAGAAGCAAGGGAGAAGGATACTTTCCTTGCCCTCGATTCTTGCCCCATATGATGTAGCCGTTTTTCCGCTTATAGCAGAAGATTCAATGAAGGTGAGGGCGAAAGAGCTGGCGTCAACGCTGAGGTCCGAGGGCTTTTACGTTTTTTACGATGACGACGGCACCATTGGAAGGAGGTACGCAAGGGTTGATGAGATTGGTGTGCCCTACGCCATAACGATAGATGAGCTTTCGATCAAGGGAGATGGCGTAACCATAAGGGACAGGAACACATGGCAACAGTGGAGGGCTCCAGAAGATCAGGTCCCATCCATACTCAGACGTTTGAGATCAGGCGAAAAGTTAGATCACATGAAGCTCCCACAGGAGAAATCGCGCGAAAACTCATAAGCATCTGCTATTAGTAAAGCATAATGGAACACAGGATCGAGAGGAGGATGCGGGTTAAGAAGAACGACAACGTAAAAGTGGGAGAAGTTAAAATTAACCCCCAAACTGCAGCTCAGCTAAGGATCGCTGACTCCTTGGAGGTTGTAATAGCGGGAAAGAGGAAATTGGTGCTCAAGGCTCAGCTGGCAGGAGATGTACCTCCAAACGAAGTATGGGCATGTCCAGAAGACATGGTTAGCAAGGGTGTCGCCGACAACAGTATAGCTACGATCAGGGCTTACAAGGGATAAGCCTGAGTCTAGACCAATAATTTTATTGTTTAATCTATGCTCTCTGGCGGGAATACTGAAAGAACGGAAATCATTGTTCAAGTACCCTGTGTGCCCTCCCGTTGTACTTGATTTATGAGTCCGACCTAAGGGCATCAATCGGCCCCCGCTTAAACAACGGATGCGGCTCAGCTATATGCTAGGATAAAGAGGCCTGCGGTTATGAACGCAGGAACTTCCAAGTGCCGCCTTAAAGGATAAAGTAGTTCATGCACGGACATTTTTTCGACAATTTTATAAAGGGACGCATGCTTAAGCGCAAATGGACATCTCAGATTTCACCACGCTGGATCAGGTAGACGTTAAGGGAAAAACTGTTCTTGTGCGCGTTGATTTTAACTCGCCCATAAATCCTGCAGATGGTTCACTTATGGATGTGTCGAGGATAAGAGAACATGGAAAGACCATAGGCGAGCTTGCCTCAAAAGGCGCAAAAGTAGTGGTGATGGCTCACCAAGGAAGACCTGGAGATGAGGATTTCACATCTCTGGAATCTCACGCAAAAGCTCTGGGAAAAATTTTGAACAAAGATGTTAAGTTTGTCGACGAGATATTTGGCCAAAGCGCGAGGCAGGAGATATCGGCGCTTAATGAGGGTGAGATATTGGTCCTTGAAAACGTCAGGTTTTACTCGGAAGAAATGATTGAGAAGGACGCTAGTTTTCAAGCCAAAACCATAATGGTAAAGAAGCTAGCACCTCTTTTCGACCTGTACGTGGGAGATGCGTTTAGTGTCGCACATAGACCTCACGTTTCTATGATGGGCTTCCCGGTTGTGCTCAAGAAGGCCATAGGAAGGGTTATGCAGGCAGAGCTTGAAGCTCTTACCAAAGCTCTGAGTCATCCGGAGCATCCCGCCATTTACGTGCTAGGTGGTGCGAAGCCTACAGATTCCCTTAAGGTCGCCAGCCGCGTGCTCAAGGAGGGATTAGCAGACCTAGTTTTGGCTACTGGTATGCTTGGACAGCTTGTACTTCTGGCAGAGGGTTACAATATCGGTCAAGCTAACCTGAATGCTCTTAAGAAGAAGGGTGTAAACGATGAAGTCATAGCTCAGACCAAAGCCTTGCTCAAAACTTATCCGGGCAAGCTAAGGGGACCCGTTGACGTTGCGGTTGATAGGGGAGGCAAGCGCGTAGATGTACCGGCCTCAGATTTGCCAACAGAGGACCCAATAAAGGATATAGGAGAGGCCACGGCTAGGTCTTATGCGAAGGTGCTTGGCGACGCTAAAACCGTTGTGATAAATGGTCCTGCAGGCGTTTATGAGGAAAGCCAATTCTTAACTGGGACCAAGGTCATATTCGAGAGCGTGGCTAACGGTAAGAGCTTCTCGGTTCTTGGCGGGGGGCATACAATATCCGTCGTGGAAGAGTTAGGCCTACAAGGGAAGTTCTCCCATGTAAGCACGGCCGGAAAGGCCATGATAGACTTTATCGCTGGAGAAAAGCTTCCAGGGATTGAGATACTGAAAAAAAATGCATAGTTGCTGCGCTGAGTAGAACAGTGTCCGCGGTGTTAGTCTTCCGAAAAAGCGCGAGCATGGCTAATTGGCAAGCATGCCTGGAAACTTTGACAAAAAGATAATTTTTCACAACCTAATCACATCCCTTGAAGTAGCCTTTGGGCAAGAAAGCGTGGATATCCGGCCTCCAACACGGCCCTAGCCGTGTTTATGACATCATACTTTACTCTTAACATATCTACGGATATTCCGTCATCTCTCACTCTAACTAAGCTGTAAGCTGCCCTTGGATCCCCGTCCCTGGGCTGTCCAACGCTTCCGGGATTAAAGATGATCGATCTGCTTAGCTTTCTTTGAAACTGTACATGTGTATGGCCCAAAGCTATGGCATCGTAATTCGATTCAAGACGGTTAACGTCTTCTGGATATACGTAATCAAAAAGAGGGTCCGAGGGCGAGCCATGAACCATGAGAATTCTCATGGAGTCCAGCCTCAGTTCGAACTTGATCTTTAGCGAACTTAAGTACTGGAGACACCTTGAACTTATAGCTTTAAGGTTAAGCGTGTCGGCTTCCTTAGCAATGTAGTTGTATCCGGCGAAGTCGTTGTTGACGATTGAGTAATCATGGTTGCCCATTATAGCGTAATCAAAAAGGTGTGACGCAATTTCGCATACCTCGTTGGGCCATGGGTAATATCCTACGAGGTCTCCTAGGAATGCTACGTAATCGATCCGCTTCCCCTCCATCGACTTCACTACCGCCTTCAGGGCGGGTAAGTTGGAGTGAATATCTGATAAAAAAGCTACGTAGTAGGTCAAATTTGCTTGCTACCTGGATTTGTTTCAACGTCTTCTGTTATCAATTGAACAATAATCCTCGCCTTGTACTCTTTTTCTTCAAGTGGGGGCATGGGACCTAGGTCAACGGCAAAAGATATCTGATTGCCCATTCCGTCCGTAAATCTTATGTCAGCCACCCACTTTTTCTTGGGTTCTGTGGTTGAAAGCTTGGCTATGCTATCCATTATGCGCGTCAGCGCCATCTGAAAGGAGGTCGGGGACGCCAAATCTTGTGGTGTTAAAGTTAATGATTGGATGCCTCCCATTACCTGTCCGATTTTTGCAGTACCTGTGAATATAGCTATGGGTTGACCTTCGTCTTGCATTCTAAGACAAAAGCGGCATCGCTTATAACCTAAGCGTTTCGAGCAGAACTTTTTGCAAGGTTTGAAAAGCTATCTCGCTAAACTTAGGGTAATCCTCACTAGGTTGGGGCAGATTGAGCGGTTTTCGTTAACAGCGAAAACTATCTGATAGAAGTGAGCGTAAGAGCTCTTTGATTCCCTCTCCGTCGTTGCCATTGAGCACAACGTCTGACTCCCGCTTTACTTTTTCGTTGGCGTTTCCGACCGCTATCGAGCAATCAGCCCATTGGATAAGCTGTAAATCGTTTAATTCATCCCCTACGAACATGGTTAGTCCATCCTGTCCCATCCTTTTGATTGCGTAAATTACCGAGGAGAGCTTATTGACACCTTTCGGCGTCAAGAAGTACCAGCTTTTGTAGGGTTGTAGCTCGAACTCGACTCCCATTTCACTCGCCCTTTTTGTTAGTGGCTCCAGTGAATGCTCGTCAGTTATCAGCAAGACCTCTCCGCTAGCGTAGGTGAGACCCTGTGGCAATGAGCTTATGTACGTTTGCCACTTCTCGTTGCTTCTTATGAACTCCTCATTTTCGATAAGCACGATCCCTCCCTCCTCCATTACGAGCGCATCGGTAACTTCCCTTAGCTGGTTAAGCTGTGGTAGGGAGCTCTTTGGCCTACCAGTGGCAACGATGATTTTTGTCCCACTTAACCTTACTTTCTTCATGAGGCCAAATAACTCGCCATCGATGCCGTTCCCCTCCGAGAGGGTTCCATCGTAATCCATTATCAGGTACTTTACCTTCATACTCTCACTGCTTTGTCCAGTGCCTGTTTAATGTCCCATATCAGGTCCTCCGTCTCTTCGAGCCCCACCGATAGCCTTACGAGCGACTCCGATATTCCAGCGTTCTGAAGTTCTTGTTTGCTCATGGCACCTCCAAAAGCCGACGCCGGATGCATCGCGAGGCTTTCTGTGCCGCCTAGGCTTGGCGCGGTCCTGATCACTTTCAGTTCTCTCATGAACTTTAGTGTTTCGGTTTCTCCCCCTTTCAGTTCGAAGGATAGCACGGCGCCGTAGCCCCTCAGTATGCGCCTGGCTACTTCGTGAGACGGATGCGACGGAAGTCCAGGGTAAAACACCGCTTTAATCCTTTTGTCTTGTGTAAGGGTTTCGGCGATTTTCATGGCGCTTGCCTGCTCAGCCTCAACTCTCACCTTTAGAGTCTTTATGCCTCTTTCAACAAGGTACGCTGCGTGCGGGTCTATTATCCCTCCTAGCATCCTTCTCCAGTTCCAAACCTCGTCAATATCAAGTCCAACGATGGCGCCCGCTATTACATCGTTATGCCCGGCCAAGAACTTCGTTGCGCTGCTGACAGATGCCTGCGCTCCGTAGTCGAGCGGCCTGAAGTTAACGGGAGTTGTAAACGTATTATCTAGGGCCAAATAGGCGCCAAACCGTGCGCACCTTTCCGCCAAGGCGGGCACGTCTATGACGTTGAGCGTTGGGTTTGACATGACCTCAGCAAAAACCATGGTAGTGTCGGTTGTTACGTTATCGATTAGCTGTCCTCCCTTAACTGCCTTAACTTTAACTCCAAACTTCGTTAAGTTATTGGCGAGCGACAGCGTTAGACTATAAACTTCTGATGAAAGTAGCAGCGTTGATCCAGGCTTCAGCTTCGAGAAGAAGAGCGAGGATATAGCGGCCATGCCTGATGAAAAAGCATACGACTCTGCTCTTTCATCATCACTTTCCAGGCTCTTAATTATGCCTTCGAGGGCTAAAACCGTTGGGTTATCCTCCCTGGAGTATCTCAGTGGATGACCGTGAACCATTGGTGCGTCATCAATGGGATATGGAAATATTGCGGTCTGGTAGATTGGGGGAATTATTGATCTTGGATTTATCTGATTTGCGGCTGAGTTAGCCTTTGTTGATAATCCGGTTTTCTTTTGCATGAATGGCATTTGATGGAGCTTATAAACGGTACGGGTCCTCTAAGATTCACCGTAGCACAAGCTGGTTTTAGTTTCGCTAAGCCGAACTCGTCAACTTGAGGTTATAAACAACCTGAAAACAGCATACCTTTACCCGTTGAACGAAATTGGCCAGATGTCAGCCTCCGTTAACTTGACGTGATTTGTCCTGAGTTTTGCCGGGCGTAATTCGTGTCCTCAATTTTTGAAAGGTTTTTGCCCCTCAGCAACCGTTCAGAAACCATTAAATAATATGGGAGCTTTTTAATAGATGTTAATGTCAGTTTGCTTAAGCTTAAAGAGGGTGATGCTGCGATGTCAAAGGTACCTGAAGGCGTTAGGACCCCTGCTGAGGGAGAGCTAATAGGAGTAGTAGTTCAGCTGCTTGGATTTGACAGGATACGCGTCAAGTGCATAGATGGAAAAACTAGGATGTGCAGAATTCCCGGGAAGATGAAGAAGAAAAACTGGATTCGCGAGGGAGACTACGTCCTCATCACTCCATGGGACTTTCAGCCAGATACTAGGGGCGACATAATATCTGTTTACAGCAAGGAGGAGGTCAAGCAGCTGCAGGCGGCTGGAATAATACCATCTTCGCTTTCGACTACTGCTGGCGCATAGCTGTAATGGAGAAATCGCCATAGCATTGGAGAAGACTTAAATCTTGAGAAAAGCTTCATCTGTATGTCGTGTTCTACGTACTTAGAGCGTTTAAAACAGCTCAAGGGAGCGGGGTGGTGCTTGTGAAATGGATCGAAGAGGAAAAATTCATAACAAAGGCAGATAGGGAAAAAATAATTAAGGATACAGAGCTTAGGGAATCCCTTGAAGGGGTTTTTGACTCGGTTACGTTGGGCTATGCCTATGACTTGATTAGAAAGGGCATAATAAAGAGATTTATAACTAACATATCTCAGGGTAAGGAAGCTAGAGTTTATGTGGCAGAGGGCGCGGAAGGATATTTAGCTGTTAAGATTTACTTTACCTCGGCATCCGAGTATTACAAAACTATGCCGATCTACATAGAAGGGGATCCTCGCTTCAACCGTCTTAAGAAAGGGGACAGGAGGGAAATCGTTGAAACTTGGGCTAGAAAGGAGTACGCCAACTTAACTGAGGCCTACGCCGCTGGAGTTCACGTTCCTAAGCCCATTTCGGTAAGGGGTAACATCTTGGTTATGCAGTTAGTGGGGGGTCAGGCACCTGCTCCCTTGATTAAGGACGTTCAAATGTCCCCTTTGAGTTGGAAAAGGAGCTATAAACAGATCATAGATGACATTGAAAGGCTTGTGGTTCAGGCAGGGCTTGTCCACGGAGATCTTAGCGAGTACAATGTGCTGTTTTATCGTCGTCCCTATATCATAGATATGGGGCAATCGGTAATGACCTCCCATCCTCGGGCCCAAGAGTTCCTGAGCAGGGACGTGAAAAACCTCAACGCCTTCTTCAGGAAAAAAGGGATAGAGTTAAAGGATCTCGTAAAAGATGACTTGATAGCGAAATGGCTAGCCTCTCGCCAGTGATATACGTTCCTTTGGATTCGAGTCTTCTTGGAAGAGTCTACGACATGTACGCTCTGACTGAGAAGGGAAAGCAGCAGGGAATAAAGCTGACCATGGATAAGGACAGGGGTCTGATTATAATGGAAGCTACCTCGCAATCGGCCGTTCCTTTGCTGCAAAGATACAAGGATGCGATAACGCTGCTTTCCTTCGGCGCCCCTTTCCAAGCGGCTGAGAAGGTAATCGGAGATGAGAGCGTTGTACTTCAGATCGATCTTGAGGACCCCATTCTCCCCAGCGGGGACATTAAAAGAATCCTGTCGAGACTGATAGGTAAGAAGGGTTCGGTGAAGCAGAGAATTGAGGCTTCAACTAATACTTCAATTTTTATAAAAGAGTCAAAGGTCGTTATAGTTGGTAGCTTCGAGGCTGTCGAAAAAGCAAGGGAGGCGATCAGGCGCATAGCCAGCGGTCAGCCGATCCCTGCCGTATATAAATACCTAGCCAACCTAAAATGAGAGTGGATTTTTTGCTATATTCTGGTCACGGTGAGGCGTGTTGAGCGAACAGTTTCAGGAACTAAACGTTGCTGACTTCTTCTACAAGAACAAGGACCTGGTTGGATTCGACAGCCCTCACAAGGCAACTTACATGATAGTAAGGGAACTAGTGGAGAATTCTCTTGACGCCTGCGACGGCCACAGAATTTTGCCCAATGTAAGGGTTACCTTATCTAAGGTAGAGGGCGAAGGAAATCAGGAGCGCTATCACATAAAGATAGTGGACAACGGAATAGGAGTTCCTCTTGAAGCGGTACCTTACGCCTTCGGCAAGGTGCTGTTTGGTTCCAAGTACTCCATGAGGCAAAACCGGGGGACATTCGGTTTAGGCGGGAAAATGTCAATGCTGTACGGTCAGATAACAGCTAACTCGAGAGTCACGATAACTACGAGCCAGGGAGGCAGCAAGATATACACGTTTGAGCTAAGTACCGACATAAGGACGAACACGCCCATAATATACAGACGTGAAGAGGCAGACAATAAGTCGCATTTCAGGGGAGTAAAGATTGAGTTCGACTTTGAAGGTGACTATGGCAAGGCTAGGGATAAGATAATTGAGTACTTCTACGAGACTGCAATGATACTGCCCTACGCGCAACTCACATTCATAGATCCCAATGGGACTCTTCTGTTTTATCCCAGAATAACGGAAAAGATGCCTAACCCGCCCGTGGAAACGCAACCACACCCACATGGGGTAGACTTGGAACTTTTGAAGCGTATGATGGCTGCAAATCCCCATACAAGCCTTCAAGTTTTTCTATCAAAAAACTTCCAAAGGGTTGGTGAGCGTACTGCCAAAGCCTTTCTGAAGTCTAACGGGTTTGATCCTCACATGGAGGTGTCCCAGCTTAGCACAAAACAGCTTACCAAGCTCGTAACGGCCCTAAGGGAGTATCCCGATTTCCTTCCTCCGGATCCGTCGTGTCTTTCGCCAATAGGCGAGGATCTTTTGAAGGAGGGAATAAAACGGCTTCTATCTCCTGAGCACGTTGTAGTTACGACGAGGCCTGCCCGTGCTTATGAAGGTAACCCCTTCATAGTTGAGGTCGGAATAGCTTACGGAGGTGCCGTTATGCCTCCCGACAAACCGGGCAAAGTTCAGCTTTACAGGTTCGCTAACAAAATACCGCTTCTCTACGATGAGTATAGTGACGTTTCGATGGCCGTCATACAGAACATTAATTGGAACCAGTACAAGGTCAAGCTAGACGAGGCACCCATAGCTTTCATAACGCATATATGCTCTACCAAGGTACCGTACAAGACAGCTGGAAAGGAATACGTTGCGGCCAGACCTGAGGTTGAAAGGGAGATCGACCTGGCCATAAAGCAGGCAGCAAGGGAACTCAGGGTACAGCTGTCGCGCATGGAAAGGGCGGAGTACAGGGAGAGAAGGACGGAGGTCCTTAAAAAGTACTTATCAATGATGGCGAGCTTCTCCACGTTCCTTGCCGAGAAAACTAAGGAACCTGACGTGGACCTACTTCTAAGGGAAGGTAGTACCAAGAAACGCAGAAGGGGCGTGCTCCAGATGGTTGATGACCCGCCAGACGATAAGGAAGGAGAAGAGAAGGATAAAGCTTGAAAATGGCGAGCTGGTGAAGAAAACATGGAAAGGAACACTGATAGGAGCGAGTTCGCAAGGAAGGCTCTAAAAGATCTTGGTACGTCAATCTACAATCAAATGATCGAGGGACGCTTTCCAGAGGTTATGATTCCCAGCCGCCAGACAAACAACATATACTATGATCCGAAGCTGGAGCAGTACGTGCTAGGGGATAAGAAGGTCGTGAGAAGCGCCGATAACGTAAAGCACGTTAAGCCCCTTGCTCAGCTCCTATGGGTAGCGAGAATAGGTAAGGAGCTAATAGATTACGATAGGGTGTCCACTTTACGTGATCTATTTTACATGTCAAAGAACATCGACATAAACTTCGCAACTCAGCAGGAGTCGGATGAAGCTGTATACGACCTTGAGGCGCTTCTTTCCATGCCAAGGGAAAGTTTCAACATATTTCCTCATGATAGGGGAGCTATATTTGGCGACCTGACAGTGAGATATAGGGTAAAGGGATTCAAGGATAGTCTGATAAACCTTACCGATAACCCTGATGGGGTCAACATAGGCCCTGCGCTTGACAACGCTGAGCTTGTAAAAACGACGGCCGACAAGGTAATTGCTATAGAAAAAGGTGCGATATTTATACAGATGATAAGAGAGAAAGTTCACGAAAAGTTTAACGCAATTTTAATAGATACGACCGGGCAAGCATCTCGCAGTGCTAGGTTGCTCATAAGGCGGCTCAACGAGGAACTAGGTCTCCCAGTTTACATATTAACTGACTGCGATGTTTGGGGTGCTCACATAAGTATGGTCATAATTAGCGGGTCGGTCAACAGCGCCCACATAACTGGCCTTAACACTCCTTCTGCTAAATGGCTTGGCTTTTGGCCCACTGACATAAACCGGTACAAGGTGCCAACCATGAAGATGAAGGAGCTTGACTGGAAGCGGCTAGCCGAGCTGAAGGCAGACCCTCGTTACAAGGAAAAGTTTTGGAAAGAGCAGCTTGACGCCTTTGAGAGACTGGGCCTGAAGGCAGAATTGGAGGCCTTCAGCAGTAAAAACAAGTCCGTTAGTCAGACGTTTTTGGTTGAAACTTACATACCCGAGAAACTGAAGGAACTGGGCGCAATATAGCATTGCTCGATTCATGAAATACCTTTTTTTATAACCCCTTATGTTTAAGGGAGAAAGATGCCTGGAGGAAGTAAGAAGCTTGTGCCAGTAAGGCAGGACCTGGTGGACGCGGTTTATGATATAGCTAGGGAAGAAGGCAAAGCCCCTTATGACTTGATAAATGACATATTCAACCAGGCGCTTAGGGCTCATAAAATGGGAAAGGATCTGAGCGAGATAGTGGACGCGTACGAATTAATAGAGACAGAAAAGGGATCTGGTTCCGTCATAATAGGATCTGACATACTCTACTACATGATCAACAGACTTTATCCGACAGAAATGGACAAAATAGAGAAAATGTACTTTGAAAGGGGAAAATGGTATGGGAATTACCTATACGCAAAGTTCTTTGGCTCCGATAGCTCCGGTGACGCGTTGGATTCCATAGTAAACATGTTGAAGTTCTCCCTTTGGGATGTTTCAACAATAGAATACAAGAGAAAGGGCGAGGAGGTGTCTCTTTCGTGCATAGCGCCTCACCTCTCTGAGGAGGGTACGGAAGTTCTCACGTACTACCTAAAGGGGGTTTTCAGTTCTCTTGGCTACGAGGCTAAGGCCGAGAGCGTAAACAAGGGCATAATAATGATTAAGTTCACCCTACAGCTAAAAGGCCAGTAAGTTTTGCTGAGCCTGAGTTTGGCCTTGCCGGTATCGCTTCAGACTCCTTTTATCTGTGCCGGTTGACTGATCTGTTTTCCATGGCGTTATGCCATTGGGGCTTACGCGTATTAGGCCAGCCCTTTCAAGAGCGCTTAGGTAGTTGAACGTGGTTTGAGGGGCTAAGCCGAATTTCTGGCTGCAGAAGGCTACTGCCTCTTCTTCCGTTATGTTTCCCTTATGCCTTATGAACTCGAGTAATTCTTCCATCCTATCCTTGGCTGATCCTCTCTTCTTCATAGGTTGTACGTGGCATTAGGGAAAAACGTTGGCTTTTCTTTTGATCTGATTTGATCGAAAGCTATATAAATATGGCTTTTTTGACCCAAAATGTCTGAAAATGCTCTTAAATCGGAATCTGTAGGTCTCTGGGAACTGGTTTTTCAAAGCATGGGGCAAATAACTCCGATAACCATACTTTCGGGGCTTATACTGAGCATAGTGGGCTTTTCCATGGGGGCAGCGCCCCTAGTGATGGTCATATCTATGTTGGCTGTGCTTCTCTCCGCTAACACGATCTACCAGTTTTCGGGTAGGGTTGCTCACGCAGGAGGTTACTACGCGTACGTGGCTCATGGTTTAGGGACAAGGGTGGGTGTGTTCACCGGGTTTCAGTACGTACTCTACCAGGTAAGCAACCTTGCGCTGGAATACCTAATAGTTGCGTGGGGATTTTCAAAGTCTATTAATTACGCGCTTGGTATTCAGCTCCCAATATGGGCTGGAGTTGTTTGGATATCCGCGATGACGGCGTTATCCTACTACCTTATGTTGAGAGGAGTTAGACCGTCGCTGAGACTGTCCCTTGTGCTCGGAGCGATTCAGGTGCTATTTATATTTGCTTTATCTGCGTTTGTGATCGCACGGGCCCCAGACGTAAGCTTAGCCCCCTTTTTGCCCTCATCTAGTCCTAATGGGTGGCAGGGCGTCTTCATAGGCTTTATAGCTGGAGGTTATCTGGCTTTTGCTGGGTACGGTTCGGTAGTACCAATGGGCGAGGAGGCAAGGGCCCCCAAGGAAACCATAAGAAAAGCTGTGCTTTACGCAGTTCTTCTGGCTGGGTTTGCCTTTATAATCGGTTCATATGCGATGGTTGTTGGATACGGTCTATCGAACTTATCCTCTTTCACTTCGGAGGTCATTCCAGGCCTTATAGTAGCTAGGCGCTTCATGGGTGTAATTGGGGCTTACGCATTCATTATCGTTGGTACTTTTCTTTCGACCTATGGAACTGTTGTGGGTATGGGTACTCCTCTCAGCCGGGTCATATTTTCCCTAGCGCGCGATGGTATATTTCCCAGATATCTTTCTACGGTTAAATCCGGAAATCCTACGGCCGCAATAAACGCAACCTACCTTATCTCAGTATCTTTGGCAGTGCTGGTAGGGCTTGCTTTCTATGAGTCATTCGGCTTCTACACTGGGATATACTACGCGTGGGCAATATTCGGTATAATCGCTACGCTATCCAATTTACTGATTCATATCCTTTCCAACGCGTCGCTATCGATTTTGTCAATAAGGAATAGAACAAGATGGCTTGCTTGGCTTGTTGCTCCAACAGCATCCACGGTAATAATGCTAATCGCTTATTACTTTTCCCTTATGGGCTTGGGTTGGCCATTTGAGCTTGCGCCTCTCTCCTTCATTTGCTGGAGCGCCATTTCTATCCTTTGGGTTTTCAGACTTAATCGGAAGCGCTCTCAGGTAATGTGATATGATAGACCTTCTTCTGAGCAATGGTAAGGTATTTTATCGTGGAAGGTTTGAAGAACTTGACATTGGAATTGACGAAGGTAAGGTAGCTAAGATAGGAAGGGTCAGGGAGCAAGCTCATAGGGAGATCGATCTTAACGGACGCGTGGTGCTCCCCGGCTTTATTGACAGCCACACGCACATGCTTCACCTGGGGCTTCAGAAGTTGAGGCTTGATTTGTCTGGGTGTAAAAGCAGGGATGAGGCCATTGAAAAGGTCGCCAAGCGCGCAAGCGAGCCCGGCACCAACGTTGTTATTGGTTATGGATGGGATGAATCAGCATGGAAAGATAAAGTTTACCTTACCAAGGATGAACTTGACTTTACTGAGAAGCCCGTGGTACTTTACAGGCGCGACGGTCACATGGCTACGCTTAACTCAAAGGCCTTGAGGAAGCTTGGAATAGAGCGCCAAGATGGCATACTTAAGGAAGATGAACTGGACCTTCTAGCTAGCTTGGTATCCCCGAGCATAGAGGAGATCGTAGCGGCCCTAAGATTGGCTTTCGAGACAGCTCTTAGAGAAGGCGTGACGGCTGTGAGGGACTTCGTTGATCGCGCTACCGAGGAGGCTTATATAAATATCAATCCTCCAATCAGGGCTTATAGGTCGATTTACGTAGATAATTACTTTGGGGGCTTTGGCGGGGAGACGGCGTGGGGAGTCAAAGCCTTCCTAGACGGCTCCATAGGAGCCATGACAGCGGCACACGAAGGGTGGCCCGATTCTAACCTGAAGTTCGACGAGGCAAAGTTTGTAAGCTTATCGAGGTCCTTCTGGGATCGTGGTCTACCAGTTGCCGTTCACGCCATAGGAGAGAGGGCCGTAGCGGTCGCGCTGGCAGCGTTCAGGAACGCACCCATAAGGAACTCCATTGAGCACTTTGAGTTGGTTCACGACGAAATGCTTGACGATGTAGGCAATTCCTTCATATCATCACAGCCAAACTTTCTCCAGTGGGCTTTACCAGGAGGGCTATATGAGAATAGGCTTGGCTCGAAGTGGCTTGAAGAGAACAACCCGTTTAGCGAAATGCTTAGAAGAGGACTTGATGTGGCATTTGGATCTGATTGTATGCCCTTCGGGCCAAATTACGGCATTTATTACGCTATCTCATCTCCATATCCAAGGCAGCGCATAACACTTGAGCAAGCTATTGATTGCTACACCGTAGAGGGAGCCAAGTTGCTTGGCAACCCGCTCATAGGCTCTCTGGAGGAGGGGCACTATGCCGACGTAGCTATATTTGAGGAATCATATGGTAGAGATCCTAAAGCGTTGAAGGACGAAAAACCCCTTATGACCTTGGTTGGCGGCAGGAAGGCTTACTCTTACCCAGGCATAGGGCTCAACTTATAGCTAACTGTTGCTTTTTTAGCGAACCCTGCGCATAACGCATAAGGAGGAGCTGTTAGTTCACCAAAAATTGAAGAAATGCTTAAAAAGGTGTCCATTTTTCGTCCAAAATGGTGTTCGCGTTATCAGAGGTGACGGTTTCTTAAATGGAGCAGAAGGCAACGCTACGTAAGGACTCTTTGTCCTTATGGCACGTCGTCGCCCAAGGATTAATTTCTAATGGTCCGCTCTCCGCCGCTGCGGTGGCTCTTACAGTGGCGGCGTCCTATGCGTTGGGCGCTACGCCGCTGGCCTATACACTCGGCATAAGCTTGGTGTTGCTGTGGATAAACACGCCTTACCAATTCAGCAAGTACTTTGCGAGTGCTGCTGGGGTTCACTATTACGTCCACAAGTCTGTGGGCCCTGGGGCAGGTTACCTCGCTGGCCTAAGCTACGCCACTTATTACACGGCTCTTTTGCCGGCAAACGCTCTGTTCATAAGTGTGCTCATAAACACGGTCTTATCGCAGTTTGGTTACTCTCTGCCATCTTATGCTTGGATTCCCTTGTTCCTGTTGTATCTTTTGCCACCCGCCCTGATGAACTACTTGGGCATAAGACCTTCGCTTAACTACGGCATAGTGACGGCATTCGTTGAGATCGTAACGCTGATAGTGGTGAGCTTGCTCATAATAGACAAGGCTGGTCCGGCAAACACCCTTGCAGTTTTCAACTATAAGCTTGCTTCGGGTGGGCTTAGCGGCTTTGCAGTGGGCATGCTAGTTGCCGGCTTTGGCATGTCTGGCACAACGGCCACGGTTTACCTAGGAGCTGAGGCCAAAACGCCGCATGAAACCATAAAGAAGGGTCTCCTTATATCCACGCTCTTAGTTGTGTTCCTTTACATCCTTGTCTCCTATGCTATGACCATTGGTTGGGGCTATACGGACATGGCATCTTTTGCTGCCTCGGGGGCACCGCTATTCGTGGAGCTGTACAAGTACGCGGGTATTTGGCCTGAGTTGATCATAGCTGCTCTGACGGTTAACAGTTTAATAGGATTGGTCACCGCATCGATCATCGTCTCCAGTAGGCTCTTCATGACTTTCGGGAACCAAGGATTGTTGCCGAAGAGCCTAGCAAAGGTTGACAGAGCGCATAGAACGCCGAGCGCTGCCATACTTTTCACCACGGTTGTGGGGATCGTAACGGGAATAGCCCTGGGCATTGCATGGGGCGTTATCACAGCTTACTTCTATTTCATACTGTTGGCTACAATAGCTGAGTTCACGGGCCATGCAATTGGAAATGTTGCCCTCTCAGTTTTTTCGTGGAGGAAGCACATAAAGGACTTCCTTCTATATTACGTATTGCCTGTTGCATCGCTAATAACAGTTATATTTGGAATCTTTTACACGTTTTACCCAGTATCTTACCCAACGGTATATGCGCCAATTACCATGGCTGTCATACTCATCATGGGTTATGTTGAGTACGCGGTAATCTCAAGGAAAGGAGAAAGAACTTTGCTAAGCCAGGGAATAGAGGAGCTCTCATCCGAGTCCAATCAACAACAGAGCTGATGCTCAGCAGGACTCTCTCAGAAGCAAGGCTTGATGATTATTTTTATTGTCAACGCATTACGGCGTGTTAGTCAACTCATAACGGGGACTTAGGAGAAGCGACTTTAAAGATCAGTATACTTTTATATAACGGCGTCATTTTAATTGGGATGGAACTCAAAGTAGGCAACACGCGCCTAGTTAGGCTCCGCTCGCTTGGCGATAAGCCAGAGATCTACGCTAAGCTGGAATGGGAAAACCCCTTTGGTTCCGTGAAGGACAGGGCTGCTTACTTCATGCTCAAAAAGGCTTTGACCGAGGGGCGTTTATCATCAAAAAGGGTCATGGAGGCCACAAGCGGAAATACGGGTGTGGCTTTGGCCGGTATGTGCAAGTTCTTGGGTCTGGAGTTCACCGCGGTTGTGCCAGAAAGGGTATCACCAGACGTCAGAATGAAAATAGAAAGCCTGGGAGGACACGTCATAATTGTAAAAGAAGGTACCTATCCGAATGAGGGTGAGGGTACATCTCAGGCCATAAGGTACGTGAAAGAGAACTCCAGCGGTTACTTTGTCCCAAATCAGTTCGAGAACGAGGCTAACTTCGAAGCGCATTATTTTGGCACGGGGCCCGAGATATGGCGCGAAATCGAAGTGGACTACTTTGTGGCTGGCATGGGGACTGGAGGAACCATAACGGGAGCTGGGAAGTACATGAGCGAGAAAGGAGCTGAGGTCATAGGTGTAGAGCCTAAGAGGTCGTTTAGGGTTCCGGGGCTTAGAAACATAGAGGCCAACGGGATGTCCCCGCTCTTGGAGAGGCGCTTTGATGTGGTAGATTACGTGGTAAAGGTAGACTCGAGCGCCGTTAACCTTGTGACCCAGATCGCAGAAACGGAGGGTTTATTCATTGGTATTTCATCCGCTGCTGCGCTTGCGGGGGCCTTGAAGCTTCTCAAGGGGAAGCCTGGGAGAGCTGTCGTCATATTTCCAGATTCTGGCTGGAACTACATTGCAGTTTACGAGAAAATGGGAATAAAGATTAGCGGTAAAGCGGTCAAGAGCGTTGAAGCTCCTCCCTTGCCTTGATACCCGTTTGTGAAGACGACGCACGCAAGCGTACATAATGAATCAGCTTGATCCCTATGTAGAATGTGATCAGGGCGATGAGGACGATGGAAAATGGAACCATATACGCGTTTATCCACATAGAGATCAGCTCCCAGTTTGATCCCAGAATAAAGCCGGCGTAGATAAGGCAATAGTTCCAGATTGCCGAGCCCGCGAGCGTGTAGAAAATAAAAGATCCTCTATCCATGGCAAAGATGCCAGCAGGTATAGAGATAGCTGCGCGGAGTCCTATGACGAACCTAGCTAAGAGCACCGTTAAGTTTCCGCGTCTTTGGAACCAGTCGGTGGCAACCCTCAAGTGTTCCTCTTTGATCAGAGGGAGCTTTGTAACGGACTTGCCGAGTCTAAGGCCTAGCTCGTAATCTATCATAGAGCCCGCCATGGAGCCGATCAACGAGGCAAGGAAAGCCAGGTAAAAGTTCATCTTTCCCTGGTAAACCAAGTAACCTGCAAGCGGTAGGATTACCTCGCTTGGCACGGGTAATGAAGCGCTCTCCAAGGTCATTAGGAAGATAAGACCTGCATAGCTCCAAGCACCAACTGCCTGTGTTAGCCAAGAGAAACTTTGACTGGCTATTCCGGATATAGGAGGTAGGTAATCATCCAGATCGTAAAAGTAAAAGATTGCGTAAGCGAGGGCCAGAAGCATAAAGAACATGAGAATCAATGAGGCTTTCTTTACGTTGTTCACTCTATTTTTGAGGAGCTCTGCCTTAAATGCTTTGAGTATGAGGGCCGCACGCCTTAAGCACTGCTTGCTGCTTATGATATGTACGACTACGATACGTTTAGAAGCGCCATAAAGGCATTTGAGGCAGAGCTATCGAAGATTAACACCTCCAAGAGAAGCTTTCCGGGATATGAGGTATACAAGGAAATAAACTTCGTTGAACCGGAGCCAGTTGTTGACTTTGAGCTGGCCTTTTGTGATGGCGGTAATTACCCTATATTTATGAGCAACTATTTTGTGTTCCAGATGAATCGGGTTTTTGCCTCCGCATGGAAGGGAAGGAAAAGGATTAAGTACATGTCTGTTGACTTTCTAACTCTTACTCGGTGGACGGCTGAAGGTTTTTCTAGCTCAGTATATCCTCTTAAGTCCAATTTACAAGCTCCTTCTTTTGATTTTCTTCCCAGGGAAGCGGATACGGTCGTCCAATACAGGGAGCTTAGAGGGCTTGATGCTCTGAAGGCAGCTTCGCAACTTCCAAGAAGGATTGCGGAAAAAAAAGTTGCAAAAGCGTTAATAAGCGACTACACGCTGGTTCTTGATGGGCTTCTGCAACCTGAATGCCAGGCAGAATGGGATGCAATATCCGAAATTCGCTCACTTTCAAAGGCCAGCGGTCACCTGGTGGCGGGCTTTGCGAAAACTGCAGCTCTCATGGACCCAGGCGTTTTCCCCCTTGGTCTGCTTGACAGGGAAGGTGAATGGTATGTCCGTCTTGCTAGGGTAACATCCAGGGATAGTGACCTTTATGCCGCAAAGTTGCATAGAGTAGCCCTTACTCCTTACTTCGTTGAGCTGGTTGCCGGTGATGAGCGTTCCATTAGCGATTTTTTCAATGCCCTATTTTCGGACTCCCTTGATCCTCACCTTCCAGGTTATCCTCACGGACTCATAGATGCCGATAGGAGCGCCAGGGTTGGTACGCGGGAGATCGAGCGTCTCCGGAGCGAGGTGCTTCGCGTTATGCAGCCAGAACTTGCAAAGGCCGTTGTGCGCGGAGAAAGGACACTAACTACGCACGACCTTTTAAATGCCCTTAACTCAATATAGGTCATGGATAGGGAGGAAGTAGGCCTCATAGCTGGGGGAGCTTTTGGTCAGATAATTCTTCGTAAAGATAGCGATAAAGAGTTGGAACTAGGCCAGCTCTTGGTCTACGAAAAGGGTAACAAGAAGCTAATATTAAAGGTCGTTGACCTGGTTCATGGTTCCACGTTGCCTCAGGCCTCGGTGGACATGGCGCAGGGATACGCGAGAGAGGAGGGCATGCCGCCCTTGTCCGTTTACGAGTCTGATCAGAAGGTCTCTTATTTTACAAGGGCTGTACTTAAGCCGCTCGTTGAGATAAGAAATGAGGGAGCCATACAGAACATAATGGTACCAAAGAGCATTCCCAATTGGTGGGAAGGAGTTAGGAGGGCAAGGCCTGACGACTTCGGTTTTCTGCGTACGGATGGTGTGTTCTTGGGATACCTAAGAAATGGTTCTAAAGTGATGAACATAGAGGTCAGGGTCGCTCCTGAGAGGCTTGTGGTGCATCATCTCTTGGTAGCTGCAAGCACCGGAAAAGGCAAGAGTAACTTTGTTAAGGTTATGCTGAACTCGCTGGCGCAGCAGGGGTGCTGTGGCGCCTTTGTTGTAGACCCGCACGGCGAATACTGGGGAGCTCATGAGGAAGGGTTAAAAGTGCTCGGCGACAAGGTTATGCTTTTCTCTCCAAACCCCCCGCCCGGAGGAATTACCCTGAGAATCCATGTGGACTCGTTGCTTCCTGAGCACTTCTCCGGAATAACTGAGCTAAGCGACGCACAGGAGGAAGCGCTTCAGATGCTCTGGAAAACGCAGCGTGACAAGGGATGGCTTTCTAGGTTCCTAGGTTCTGAGGTTTTGCCTAACGTAGCAGGGGTTCGTCCCTCAACACTTGAGGTGCTAAGGAGAAAGCTAAGGTTGATACTTTCATGGGAAGACGACCATGGAGTGTTCACGAGCGAGGGCGGTGAGCTAACTGTGAAGCACATTTTGGATTATCTTGATGACAGAAAGATAGTTATAGTTGATACTTCATCCGTTGCGGAGGGAGCCGAGCTCCTGATTTCTAACGCCATTGCAAGCGAAGTGCTAAAGGAGCATCAGCGCGCGAGGACACGTGGAACATTGGATCAGTTGCCTCCCATCGGGATAGTTATTGAAGAGGCTGCCAGAGTTCTTGCTGAAGGAGTTGAACCCAATGTCCTTGAGAGGATAGCCAGAGAAGGGCGCAAGTTTAAGGTGGGACTTATTGCCGTCACACAGCTTCCGTCCCTGATACAGAAGGAGCTCGTGGCCAACATGAATACAAAGGTAATACTAGGCAATGAAGCGAAAACGGAAAGGGAAGCGCTAATAAATTCATCACCTCAGGACCTTTCAAACGAGGAAGAGGAAATAGCGCAACTTGACGTGGGAGAGGGCATAGTTACTAGTTCTTTTCTCAAAATGGCCGTTCCAATTAAGGTGCCGTTGTTCGAAGAAGTAACAAGGGTTGAGGGCAGGATTAGGTCGAAGTTAGCGTTAAGCGTGCGACAAAGTCGATAGTTTTATGAGAATAAAGGCAGTCCGCTTGAGGCTTTTATCTGCCTGCTTACCCAAGCCTTCGCTTCTGTTTCTAGGGTTCACTCTGTGTGGCGCGGAGATCCTTTGGGTTTCTCTTAAGTTGAAGGCGGGAATGATAAGTGATCCTTTACGTAGCTGAGGTGCAAGCTGAGGGGGTCATCCATAACAATGCCTTAGTGGTTATCACTATGATCCCATTGGTGCTCAGCATAAAATTTCTCATGGTCCCGCGCAACTGATGCTCGCTGTTAGGCTAGAGCTTAAGAACGGGACCCATAACTCTGATGAAAATGGGACTTGCGAGGGACTTTGTGGCCATAACGAAAATGCCTCAAACTGCTGTACTTACCTTCACGGCGCTTATAGGTTATATGACGCCTCGGGCTCCGTTTTCAGCTCAGAGGCTTTTTATAGTGCTCATTTCTGAACTGGCGGCGATCTCTGGAACTACCATGGTAAACATGCATCATGACAAGGATATTGATATCATAATGTCAAGAACGAAAGCGCGGCCGATACCATCCGGAAGAATGGCCGCTCCCGCCGTGCTTGCGTGGGGTTACTTGTTGTTCTGCGCTGGTTTGCTTCTATCGCTGCTGGTCAGTTACGTTTTCGCCTTAACGATATTCGCTGGCTATGCCTTTGACATATGGGTTTACACTCTGGCGTTAAAGCGCAGAAGTGTTTGGAACATAGTATTTGGAGGTGTGGCCGGAGCCATGCCCATTTTGGGGGGATGGGTGGCCAGAACTGGAAGCGTCGGCCTAGGGGGCATTCTCATGTTCTCTTTGATAATGTTCTGGATTCCCCTACATACTTGGGTTATAGCGCTTATCAATAGGGAAGATTACAAGAAGGCCTGCATCCCAATGGCATCTCTCACATCAAGTGCTAATACAGTTTTCCTCCTGTTGTTTTTCACGCTTGCTGCCTTTTTCTTCGTGACGGTAGAGATGGCGCTTATTGGGATAACGACCTTCATTACTCCGCTTATATCGGGAGTGATGATAGCTTTGCTCATGTCTCTTATCTATCGCTCGGTTGTTCAAGGAGCTACTTCGCTCTTGCGTCCCTCTCAGATGATCGCCCACGTTTTTCTTCTAACTACTTTGCTCTCTATATTGATGGTGGCCATAGCCTAGGCTTTTTGAGTCAGATGTTGCCCTTTTGAGTGAAATTACGAGATCGCCAAGAGGCGTTTTGTAGGTCTCTTTGTGAGGCCTAGAACGTGTATGTTCTGTGGAAGGTTGCTATGGTTGACTAACTACGCCGTGGATCAAGCTGTTGTGCGCGGTCAACACGCTAATCATTCTTGGTTTGCCGCGAGAATAGAAATCCCTAAATATGAATTTTGTTTAATAGCTGGAAATGGAAAAAGCTCACAGGTCTATTTGGTTCGAGGATCGCTTCAATGCTATATCTTTGATGACTTACATGTTGATCGTCCTTCTGCTATCGGCTTTTTTGGCCGACTGGTTTCCGTTAGGGGATTTCTCTTTTGGGACGGTTGAATGGTACCACGCGGTCATGATACCCTTTACGCTGTTTCTAATGATAGTTGCGGCTTACGCGGTTGACTTAGATAGCAGGGTAAGGGCCGTGCTCAACTTAAGCACGTATCCGGTTATACTGGCGACTCTTTTAGGTATAGCTTTTGTGGGCTCGTCCATAGGCACGCTTGCTGAGGGAGTAAGAGATGCTTGGGTCATGCTAGTGGCCTTAATTTTCAACATCGGATTGTTTGTCTTTCCCTTCAAGAGGAGAGATAGGTTAAAGCAGATATACGGTGCATATCTGCTACTTTTGGCGGCCTCCTTATCGGCGACGCTCGCTGGACTCTATGGGCTTCTGGTAGCGCAGGGAATGTTTGTCGGATACTCTTCTATGCCCTTCCTTCAATCTTACATAAACGGGCTCGGGATAAACGCTACCACTTTTGAGGGAAATCTTGTCACATCCCACTCACACGAAATGCTTCCCGCGGTCATGGGCGGCATAGTCGCACTTACGGCACTTTTGCTGCATTACGAGGAGCTCGACGCAAAGAAAAGGAAACTGGTAAACGTTGGATCTCTAATATCGACTTTTGGAGTCGTAAGCATGAGTTACCTTTACCTCATATCCGGTCTCGGTACTTACAGCATACCTGCTATAGCTACATCTGGACCTGGGGGAGTAAATGGGCTTGCGCTGGACGATAGCCAGACAGGCATAGTGGGATGGGGAGCTCTGGTGGTGCTGGTTGGCCTTTGGCCTCTGGTAAAGAAGAGCTCGGTTAGGGTTGCCTCCGTCCTCACCTGGGTGTTTGCCATGCTAGCGCTGATCGGAATAGGCTACTACATAGAGTTTAACGAGAGCTACTACGGATTTGGCTCTCCTGGCGTACCTCCAAATGGCGGTCCAGGCTTTGCCCATGATGACGCTTTCATGAGCGGACACCTAATGTATCCATTCTTCTTCTTGCCCATGTTGGCAGCGATCACGATATACCTTGACAAAGCGCTTCCAGAAGGGTCCAAGGTGAGGTCCATCGTTTACTGGCTCTCGGTTTCAGGTATGATTTTAGGGCTTTTGGGGCTCGTGGTATTCACAGCATTCTTGGTGCCTTACGTTGAAGCGGCGGGAATAGTGCTTATGGGCATAGCGATGGCCGCTGGCCTCTCCGGACTTTATGCTCAGAGATAAAGGCGATATTGGTAAGCCGATTTATTAGGTAAACAACAAGTATATTTTTTAAAACCGCTAACTTATTGCTTACCTTGGGTTACTTACTGAGCATATAACTGGCGTTCAAACGGCGATACCATTTGTCGCTTTCGGATGAGTTCATCGCCTAAGCTCTACCGTTACAAGCTGCGCTTCACTCTTCAAGGGACAATGTCGTCTTTTGGACACATTATGACAGGGATTATCGGTGGTGAGCGAGCCCATGACCGCACTGGAGGACCTCTAACTTGGTGAGGCTTCAATTGCTTAGGCTTTTATTTTCTTGCACGAATTACCTGTGCGCAAGTCGAACTTCGACTACTTCTTTGTTTATTTGATCATGGTCACCGAGGTCATACTCTTCAGGTTTGCAGCGGAATCGAGGCGCATTCGTTCACCGAAATCTGCGTTCTTAGCGCTAGGTTTCATAGTTCTATCTATTCTGGCTCTTGGCCTTTTCTTCATAACTTTCGGTCTCTCACTTATTTTGGGCGTATTTTATGTGTTTCCTTCGAGGTTTCTTGGGAACTTACTTCTGTTGATTGTATCCGTTTACGGTTCATATTCTAGGTCTTTGGAACGATCACGTTTTGCGAGTTTACGTGAAACCTCGCAAAAAGACGAAGAGAATGAATCCTCTTCAAAAAGCTGGAATTGCGCATGGCTGTGGACATCAGGCCTCAGTTGCCCAGATGTCGTGCTAGGGCTTAAATGTGTCTTTGTCCAAGTCCGTGGCGCACGTTGATAAGGCTACCGGGGCATGAGGGTTCGTGCCAAATTAGCTGGGCACATGCATCTTTGAGAATTCTGTGGGGCTGGTTTTTATGCCCTTCCTCGGAATTGAGCATCGAATTACGCGACAGCTTACTTCGTGCGAAAATGCCGAGAAGGTCTTTAAGAGCTTTCTGCCTCATGCCTTCATGACATCCCGTATTGCAAGCTAACTCATGCGAGTTTGCAACCCAAGTCAGTCGTTTAGCTCTAATCACTAAGGCGTGTATGTACTCCGGATTCTCAAGGGAGGTCTAGCAAAAGTTAATCTTGGTTATGATCTTGCCGCTCTGGGGAATAATTAAATGGAGAACTTACCGTTGCATGGCTCAAAGTTAGCTAATCCCTCTAAGTTATAGGCCTCGCAAGGTTTTTTAGCTGGCTGGCCTCCTCGTTACATGGAAGAAGCTTTCTTTGCACATGCGGCTGATGCTCACCTAGGGGCTCAGGACAGGGTCTTCATGAAGGAGGGTGAGCGCGCTGCCTTCGGAGACCTCATCGATAACTGCATAAAGGAACACGTCGATTTTTTGCTGCTTAGTGGTGACCTGTTTGACAGCAACGTTCCCTCAATGACCATCGCAAGCTTTGTGGCCCAAGAGCTAAAAAGGCTCAAGGAGCAACAAATCCCTGTCTACGAGATACATGGAAGCCATGATAACTCCCCGACTCACTCTTCCATAATTGAGGTCTTAGAGGGCGCTGGCTTGTTGATTAACGCTAGCCGCATGGTAGCCAGCGGTGACCTGATCTCGCTTGACCCTGTGATCGATAGGACGGGCATAAAGATTTACGGTATGCCTGGCCTCAGAGAGGGCCGCGAAAGGGAGTTCTACGAAATTTTAGATAGGGAAAAGATTGAACGTGAAACTGGTAAAAAGATCTTCATGTTTCACAGCGCCATAAGTGAGCTAAGAACCGGAAGGTTCGCTAAGATGGAAGCCATTCCTCTCTCGTTTCTTCCGCGCAACTTTTCGTACTACGCTGGCGGTCACGTGCATTTTAGGTCTGTTAATGAACTTTCTGGCTTTGGAACATTAGTTTATCCAGGTCCTCTTTTCGCGGGATGGGGTATCGATGATATAACAGATTACTCGAAAAATGGGGGTGGATTTTTCCTAGTTCACCTTGGCAGTGAGGTTGAGGTCAATTTCGTAAAGGAAGAACCCGTTAAGATCACTATCGTGGACAAAAGCGCCGATGGGCTTTCATCGCAAGAATACCTCAAGGAGCTTGAGCCAGATAAGGATTACTCGGACGCCATGGTAGTTCTCAGGCTTCATGGAAAGCTCAAGTCGGGAAAAGTTGCTGACATATCATCTGAATACCTGAGGGCAGCTTACGCCAGGGCCGGCGCTAAGGACGTCATAATAAGCAGAAGCGAGTTGAACGGTCCCGAGCAAAGGATAGTTAGGGTCGGTACTGTGTCGCAACTTGAAGAATCGCTTATAGCGGAAAACGTTAAGCCACCGTTTAAGCCAGAACTTGCAAGAGAACTTCTTGAAGTTCTCTCCAGAGAAAAGCTGGAGGGGGAGACGGATTCAGATTACGAGGAGAGGCTCGTCGGCGAAGCTGAACGCGTCATAGAGAACTTCCTTTCACAGAAGAGAGGGAAGAAAATATGATAATCGAATCCCTAGAAATGGAAAATATAAGAAGTCACCGCTTAACTAGCGTTCATTTTGATGAGGGCGTAACTCTCATCGAGGGAGACGTTGGTAGCGGGAAGAGCTCCATGCTGAAAGCCATACAGTTTGCACTTTTTGGAAGTGGAGACCCAAAAAGCCTTCTCAGTTATGGAAAAGAAGATGGAAGGATATCACTGGGATTCCGCATTGGCGAAAGGCGTTACGTTGTAACTCGCTCCTTGCACAGGGTTGGAGACAAAGTGCGTACCACAAAGGGATATTGGCAAGGCGATAGCGGTCTGGTGCCGATGTCTGTCTCCCAACTTAACGAGAAAGTTATGGATGTCCTGGGGATAAAGGGCTCTGAAAGGGCTAGAAGGTTACCCATATGGGAGTACGCATTTTACACGCCTCAGGAGAGGCTGAAAGCGATTCTCTCCGACAAGGAAGTTAGGTCAAGTGCCATTAGTGCTGCGTTCAACACTCAGAAGTACAGGAGGGCAGCGGCCAATGCACAGAAGTTAGCAGCCTATTTTTCTAATGAGGCCCTCAAGTATGACAGTTTTTCATCTGATCTTGAGGCAAAAGAGAAAGAGCTCGAGGAGTTAACGAAATCCGCTGTTGAGCTCGAGGAAATGCTCAAAAAAGCTGAGAACGAGTTAAACGCCGCAAGGCAAGACGCTGAAAAGGCAAGGCTCGATTACGACCTTGCCAATAAGGCTTTAAATCAGGCCTCGCTTAAGGTCTCTCAGCTGCAGCACGAGTTCGACCTGATGCAGTCAGATATGAAACGCGATGACGCATTAATTCAGGAACTCAAGGCCCGTATCGAAGCCAACAAGGCAAAAATTGATCAAATCACGCGCAAACTTTCAGCGCCTATCCCTAAATTTAGGCCTTCCTCTCAAATCAGGAAAGAGATCGAAGAACTTCGGGATCAGGTCTCTACTGAGAAGAGTAAGGTAGCCTACATGAGTAAGCGCTTGGAGGATTATCAAAGAGCTCTAAGCCAGCTTCCAGAAAGACCTCAGCTGCCCCTGAAATCGCTGCGGGACATAGAAAGAGACCTGGATAGAGCGCAGGACCAACTTAACGGCCTGAAGAGCTTGGACATGGAATTAGGGCGCTTGAGCGAAAGTTACAACGAGATGGAGCAAAAAGGAAGATGTCCCTGTTGTGGCAGGGAAATCGATAAAGAATTGGCGATGAAGCTAAAGGAGAGCGCAACTCGTAAGCGGGAAGAGCTGAAAAAGCAGCTATCTGATCTAAGCGAGCAGATAAGTAGGCTCAAGGTACAGCGGGATGAGCTCGTTGAGTTACAGCACAAGGCCGACCTTTATGAGAGCCAGCAGAAAAATCTCAAGGAGATCGAGGGTGAGCTCGTTAACCTCCTAAGGGATGAAGGCTTGCAGGAACAGGAAGGTTTGGTCATGGGCATTCAAGAGGCGATTGAAGCCATAAACAAAAGGATTGATTACATGCTATCTCAGGTTAGTTCCCTGAACGAGGAGCTGAATAGTTCGATTGCTTTAGAAAAAGAAATAAGCCTGAGGCATCTCCTTGAAAGCGAAAAAGAGGAGATCGAGACGAGCCTTGAGAACGATAGCGCCAGGCTTTCTAAGCTGAAGGATGAGCTAGTGCAAAAAGAGGAAAAACTCAAGCTGATCGGGTCTCAGCTTCAAGCAGCGGTTTCTGAGCGGGATGCAGCTTTAGCCGCCGCAAACCGCGCAAAAGATTATTATCAAAACGCGGGCGAGAGGCTCCAGGAGAAGCTTAGCACTTACAGCTCTCTTTCGGCTAAGCGGGACGAGATTAAAAAAAGGACAGAATCCTTGAGCAAGGAGGTTGAAGATAAGAGAGACGCGAGGAACCGCGCGTGGGAAGCTAAAGAGGTAGTGAACTGGCTCAGGGAGGTTTTAATACCTCTGATAGCTGAGATAGAGCAGGAGGTCCTTGCTAGGCTTAACCAAGAATTCCAGGAGAAGTTCTCAGGATTCTTCTCAACTCTCATCGGCGATCCACAAAAGAAGGTTTACATTGACGAAGAGTTCTCCCCGAAAATGGAACACGCTGGAATCGAAATGGATATAGATGAGGGACCAAGTGGAGGAGAAAGGAGTTCTCTGGCGCTGGCTTACAGGTTAGCCCTCAACGGGGTTGCGAGGGAGGTCGCGGGACTCTCGATAGACGTGATCATGTTAGATGAGCCAACGGACGGATTTAGCTCCGAACAGCTTTCTAGGTTCAGGGAACTAATAGACTCTCTTAACGCTAAGCAGGTAATAGTTGTTTCTCATGAAAAAGAGCTCGAAAGCGTGGCTGATAGGATAATAATGACGATCAAGGAAGGCGAGACTTCTAGCGTTCAGTTATTGCAATAACTCCGGAGAACGGCTTATATCTTATCGCGGAAAATAATAATGCGTGATTTGTGGATTGAACGATGAACCGAAAAAAGATGAGTACAGGGAGATTGAGGTCATAGAGAAGGGATGGTTAGAACATAACGAAGGGGTCCTTCGGTACAAGCAGAGAATAACGCTTTACAAGGTCTCCGATCAAGGAGACGCCATACCTTACAAGAGTTACATTGTGGAGAGGCAGGTAATTTGACTCGCAAGCGCCCCAAAAAGAATGCGTGTGAGTTATTATAAGCGAAGTCCGCTACTTCGTCCTCACCAACTTTTTTTTCTTGTGCTATGACCCTAACGGTTATGACCAGGTTAGATGGTACGTTCCTTTTCTCGAGGTCAGGTCCTAGGGCAGGGGCGTCCGACTCCAACATTATCGAGCTTAGTGGAAGTCTGCTTGCGAGCGCTCTCTTTTGTTCGCTGCGAGCTATGGAGGGTGGTATGGAGAACATGAGGCCTTTTTTGCTAGCCTCAAAAGCTGTCGATACCCTCCCATCGAACGCGTGCATGTCCACTGGAATATCTGGTTTTTCATCTGCTATTATCTTTATTGCTTCTCTTCCAGCCCCCCTACTGTGTACTATTAATGGCAGCTTTCTTGATGAGGCGAGGCGAATAGCTTCTCTGAAGAACTTTTCCTGCAACGATATATCTCCTCTCTCGCGTCCCCTGTCAATCCCTACTTCTCCTAAGGCTATGACCTGGCTGTTTTTTACGGCCCCCTCAATCTTGAGGATTAGTTCGCCGTATGTGGCTTCGTTTACCGATTGTGGTTGCGCGCCTATAGAAAGCCTTACACATGGATGGGTTATGGCTATTTGTAGGGCTTTTTCAATCCCTACGTCAACGAGTGCCGATAGCACGAACTTCTCTACACCAACCGATTTGGCGTCATTTATAACCGAATCCAGATCGGATTCAAAGGAAGGATCATCCAAATGGCAGTGAACGTCTATCATGCGATAGCTTTTCAACTGGTCGCCCCCTTGATAATTCGCCACCCCCGACTGGCGACACCCATCCCTTGGCTGCGCCGGCCTTAAGTGCCGCCGATAAAATCGTTTTTCCTTCATCAGGGCGTCTAATGAGTCCTACTATAGCCCCTCCCATACCAGCACCTGAGATCTTGACTCCCAAACAGCCGGCCTCTTTCATGGCCTCTCTTATCTTCTCAACCTCAGAAGTGCTAACTTCGTAATAATCCCTTAGGAGAACGTGTTGGTAATCCATGATTTCGCCCAATTGAGTAAGGGGGTCGTCTGATGAGAGCTTCAGTCCTTGAGGCAAGGGTAGACCAGGGACAAATTTACGCTTGAGTATTGATATGGCTACTTCGGTGGAGCGCTGCATTCTAATGGTGAACACAACCCTTTTCTTGGCGGTCTCATCTATCGAGCTAAGGTAAGCAGCCAGAGACTCCTCGCTTAGCTCCTCCCACTTGACTTGCTCGTACTTTTCCGGTATGGAAAGCCCAGCCTGTCTGAGCTGTTCGGTGGCTGCCTGCATTTCCTTTTGCCTTACTGGGTGAATCGACGACGTGGCATGTCTTATCCCAGAGTCCACAACAACAAAAAACAACCCCTTTCCCTTGAGCACTTCCGTATGATAGGGTGGCCGATTCTCGATTATCGTCAAGCCTCCAAGAGCGCTTCCGTACTGATCTAGACGTCCACAGGGAATTCCCATAACTTCTCTTTCCGCTTTGTACGATGCCTCTGCTATTTCACGCCTGCTTAGGCCAAGGGAAAAGACCCTATTCAGGAGTGAAGCGAAAGCAACCTCGAGTGCGGCGCTGCTGGCAAGACCGGAAGAGATTGGTACTTCTGATCTGACTTCAGCTTGTATGCCCACCGACTGAGGGTGAAATCTAGAAGAAAGCAAAACCTGAGTTACGGCTCTAGCGTAGTTTCCAAACCAGTTACCTGGCCTGAGCTCTAATTGTTCCCCAACGTCGGGAACCCCAAATTCATCCTCTTGTCCTAAGGTCTGTGACATTATTTTTATCAGGCCAGAAGTATACTCGCGCGCGTAAATCCTTGTCCTCATATTGAGAGCAGCCGAAACTACTGGTAAGCCTTTGTAGTCCTGATGTGTGTTGAGTAAGTCGGCCCTACCGGCAGCCGAGGCCATCCAATGCATTTTCCGATAAAATCTCCACGAGCTATTAACTTTTTTGCCTAGTTCGGAAAGGGTGATATTTCCCTGCGAGCGCCCACTGTGCTGGATGCCTACTCAAGTTTGTCGAAAAGAAATGTTTCGAGCCCCGCGCTGGGACGTTATGTTTATGCGTGGAGACGCAGCTACCAAGCCAATATGGCATGTCATAAACGGAGCCCTATAAGATAACCTTTTATGCGCTGGACTAGTTAGCATCGATCAGTATTGACAGATAAGAAGGAAGCTCTTCTGCTTTGGTTTGACGAGCTAGGCAGAGAAGATGTGGGCATTGTTGGAGGCAAGTCAGCCAACCTGGGGGAAATGACGAGAGAACTTCAAAAGGCTGGAGTTCCCGTTCCATACGGTTTCTCTACTACCGCTAAGGCTTACCGTTACTTCCTGGAATATAATCACCTTAATGAGAAGATAGATCAGGTTATGGCGGAGCTTAAGGATCCTAATGACACCGATACGCTGCAGAAGGTTGGTGCGACCATTAGGAGCCTTATAGTGAACGCGCAGCTACCGCCTGACTTGGCCTCTCAGGTCGTCGAGGCTTACAAGAAGTTAAGTCAGCTTAGTGGAACTGACGAGGCATACGTCGCGGTGAGGTCCTCAGCTACCGCGGAAGACCTTCCAGATGCCAGCTTCGCCGGTCAACAGGAGACTTACCTAAACGTTAAGGGAGAGCAGGAAGTACTGCAAAAGCTCAAGGAATGCTATGCGAGCCTCTTCACAGATAGGGCGATATTTTACAGAGCTCAGAAGGGTTTCTCCCAGAGCGCGGTTTCGCTGGCAGCCGCAATACAACTGATGGTGTTCTCAAAGGCCTCTGGTGTAATGTTCACGCTTGACGTAAGCAATGGTGATACATCCGTTGTTTTGATCGAAGCTTCATACGGCCTCGGAGAGTACGTTGTGCAGGGAACAGTAACTCCAGACGAGTACTACGTAAGAAAGAGCGACCTTGAGATAATAAAGAAGAACATAAACAAGAAAACGAAGCAGCTAGTAAGGCTGCCCAACGGTGGGACCGTGGAGCAGGAGGTTCCTCTTGAGCTCCAGGACAAACCAGCCCTTACCGACGAGCAAATTAAGACGCTCGCCTCGTACGGTATCGCAATCGAGAAGCACTACGGCAGACCCATGGACACAGAATGGGCACTCGACGAAAGGACAAATAAGCTCTACATAGTTCAAGCTAGGCCCGAGACCGTCTGGTCAGCCAAAGGGGCCGCTAAGGAGAAGTCTTCTGCCGAGCAGAAGGTTTCCACCGCGTCGGAGAGGAAAGTTTTGGTAAGCGGGCTTCCGGCATCGCCGGGTTTGGCCGCAGGAAAGGCACACGTTATCCTCGACGTAAAGCACATAGATGAGTTCCAAGATGGCGAAATACTCATAACGGAGATGACCGCTCCTGACTGGGTTCCAGCTATGAAGAAGGCCAAGGCAATCATAACCAACAGCGGTGGTATGACTTGCCACGCTGCAATTGTTTCTAGGGAGCTTGGCATCCCCTGCATAGTCGGCACGGCAAGCAGGGGAGCTGCGGCGACCGAAGTAATAAAGACTGGTCAAGACATAACAGTTGATGCAACAAACGGAGTTGTATATGAGGGCATACTTGAGGAAGCAACCAAGCAGGCTCCCGCAGCCTCTGCAGCCGAGGGAGGAGCGGTTGTGACCGCTGTTGAAAGCTACCCGATAACAGGTACCAAGATCTACGTGAACCTTGGCGAACCGGACCTCGCGGAAAAGGTCTCAAAGCTTCCGGCAGATGGCGTCGGCCTCATGAGGGAAGAATTCATATGGGCATCGTACATAGGCGAACACCCGCTTTACCTCATAAAGATCGGGCATCCAGAGAAGGTCGTTAATGGGCTAGCCGAGGGCTTCAGGAAGGTCGCGCAGGCCTTTAACCCAAGACCAGTGGTGTTAAGGTTCTCCGACTTCAAGAGTTCAGAGTACAGGGACCTAAAGGGAGGAGAAGAGTTTGAGCCACAGGAGCCCTCTCCGCTACTGGGTTGGAGAGGAGCTAGTAGGTACTACGATCCTAAGTACGTTGAAGGCTTCAAGCTGGAGATCCAGGCTGTTAAGAAAGTAAGAGAGGAGTATGGCCTAAAGAACCTATGGGTAATGATACCGTTCGTTAGGACCGTCGACGAGTTGAGAAAGGTAATTGAGATCATGGAGAATGAGGGCCTTAAGCGCGGCCCTGATTTCAAGGTTTGGCTAATGGCTGAAATTCCTAGCAACATAATATTGGCTGACAAGTTCGCTCAGTACGTGGACGGGTTCAGCGTTGGGTCTAACGATCTGACGATGCTCATACTCGGGACCGACAGGGATAACGGAACGGTAGGACACATATTCGACGAGAGGAACCTGGCGGTGCTTAGGGCCGTCAAGCAACTCATAAAAGTGGCACATCACTACGGAAAAACGGTAAGTGTGTGCGGTCAGGCTCCAAGCGTTTATCCTGAGTTTACCAAGTTCCTCGTGGAGCAGGGCATTGACAGCGTCTCTGTTAATCCCGATGCCGTAATATCAACCAGAAAGAACGTAGCCTCTTACGAGCAAAGGATATTGCTTGACGGGATAACCAAGAAGGGAATGGTAGAGGATCCCGATCTTAGGTGGGATCCGTTCCCTGAGTGATATCTCGGCATAAGCTTAAGTAAGATTTTTTAATTATATTTGATTAAAGACGAAGGCGAGAGCGCTATCAGTTGTGCTTTTATTGGCGCTCGCCGTTAGCTCGAATGCAGCGGCAGCGCTTTCAACGTCGAACTCCGCATCGATTTTTCAAATAAAGAATAGCATTAAAATAAACTTTACAGGAGTAAAGCTGAACCACGGGGATTACGTTGCCATATTTATTACTCCTCATGTTTATGACTTGCAGGCTAGCGTTTTACCTTATAACCTGAGCGAAACTTATGATCTCCACGTAATAGCGAATTACACGCAACTTAATGCTGGAGGTAGCAGCTTGGTTGTCATGATACCCAGGGGCCCGGGAGCCTATAACCTATCGGTTAGCTTCATTTCAAAGGTACCGTTTGAACTTCAGTATGGGATTGTCACTCAGAACTACACCTCCTACGTACACTTGGCACAGCAGGCGATTCCGTTAGCAACTGGCATTTACTTCCTGCCGGTCGTAACGGAAAGTTACGGAGGCAACTATACCTCGTATACGTTTACCAGCAACGTAATCGAACTTTCAGACGCAAAGGTAACTTCTGCTGTTCTCTCCTTTAAGTTCCCGTCATATGCGTCCTTGACCGTGTTCCTTGTGGTATCAGCGTTGCTGCTTTACGTTGATGCTTTCGCCATAAACGACACTTACTGGAAGGAAAAATCACAGGAAGTTAGCAAAAAGAGGTGGATAGCCGTCGGTTTGCTCGTTGCATTTACGCTTATTGTCATCTACTGGAGCATGGGTATTTTGGGGGTGAGGTTAACATGAGTGAGGTGAGCAATCATGAGTAGCGAAGAATATGATGATGAACAGGAGTTTGAGAACCTCTGGTGGTACAAGCGGAAGTGGGCAAGGAGAATTTTCTCGCCCATGCTTTACCTCACCTCTTGGCAGTACAGGTTTTACAGGTTTCTCCAGAAAAGTCCCGAAGAAAGGAAGAAAATGGTAGAGGCCAGGGCCAAGAAGATCAGGAAACGCCCGGACTTTCCTATGGTTAGAGCGGAGGACGTCATAGGAAGGGAGGCCGAGCTTGCCAAGGTCATGGTGGGTGTCCACTATCACGTATTCAGGAGCAAAGAGCTGAGAAAAGCCTCTCCTGTTCCACCTCCTAAGATTTTCATAATAAAGGGAGAAAGTGGATCTGGCAAGAGCTTCTTCTGCGAGGCCGTTCAAAGGGAGGCGTTCGAAGAAGGATTAAAGGAGGGCCTCATAATAAACTACCCCACGCTCAGACCTCAGGAAGTGTACAGCATGTGGTACGGTAGTAGCGCTCAGCGGCTGAGCCAGTTCTTTGATGCTGCCTTCTTACAGGCCAGCGTGGTTTTCATCGACGAGTTTCAGGCCTTCGGAAAGAAGTTTCAATCATCTTCGGAGGTTGGCATGGAGGAGACCCGTGTTCAAACGGTTCTTCTTGAGAAGTTTGATGAGCTTCAGAAGAGGAATTACAGGACCGTGGTACTTATAGGGACAAACGAGTACGAGAGCCTCACCGAGACTCTGAGAAGAAGAGGTATAGTTGGAGTGATAGACCTTGACACGTCAATGAGCAAGGACGTGCTGACCAAGATAGCTAGTAGAGAGTGCGAGCGCTACGGCATAACCCTATCACCAGCTGCTATAATAAACGTGCTTGAGGAGTCGTTGAGGGCGCTCGGAGTTAGCACCATTACTCCGGCTGACGTGGTTAATGCCTTTCAAGTCGTGGTTAACTCTAAGTCAGCCCCCATACAGGAGGGATTCCTAAAGAGGCTAAGGGGATCTGGGCCGAAAGAATTACCACCTCTTTCATCGCTTATAACTTTGGAAGACTTTAGAGCTGCTGCTAGGAAAATAAAGTCCTATACATCTAGCGAGAAGACCGAGGCGGCCAAAAAATCGGTAATAAAGGTAAGGCCGAAGGAGAGATATAAGGACGTCGGAGGATTGCACGGGGTGAAGGATGAGATAATGAAGGAAATAGGCCTAGCGCTTAACCCCGACCTAGCACTGAAGGCCAATTACATACCGCCTAAGGGCTACCTGTTCTACGGTCCCCCAGGTACCGGCAAAACCCTTATGGCGAAAGCGCTTGCTGGTGAAAACGATGTTTGGTTCTACAACATAAGTGGTCCATCAATAATCCAGGGTATGTATGGTGATCCAGAAAAGACCATCAGGGATATATTTGACGACGCGAGGAAGAATGCGCCATCTATAATATTTTTTGATGAGATGGACTCCGTTGCTCCTAAAAGGGGAACCCATGACCCGGTGATGGATAGAATAGTATCCCAGCTCCTAACCGAGATGGATGGCTTTGTGCCCCTTACCGGTGTCGTTGTGATTGGAACGACCAATAGGATGGATGTTCTTGATCCAGCTCTATTGGAAAGGTTTACCAAGCATTTTGAGTTTCCTTATCCCAAGAACAGGGAAGAGAAAAGGGAGATCATCGAGATTCACTTAAGGGATTACAAAGATGCCCTTGCGCCTGGTCTGACCGTGGATCAGATATTGGATGTGTTCGACAAGAAGACGCTTTCGCCAAGGAAAATCGAGGACACCATCAACGACGCCAACAGGCTAAGAGCAAAGGAACTGGAGGCCATAAGCGAGCTGGTAGCAGTGGTGAAAAGGGGTGACATGGAGGGCTTGAACAACGTAAAGAGCATATTTGCTCCAGACCTTAAGCGCGCCTCTGAGCTGCTTGGCTTTGAAGTTAGCGAGAAGGAAATAAGTAGGCTTGAGACAATAACGCCCTCGAACTACCCCTTAAGGCTATATCACTTCGAAAAAGCCCTTGAAAATGCTCAAGAAGAGGGCATCGAGGAGGCGAGGCAAATGATAGAGTCCACAGTTAGGGCGGAAAAACCGGAGGTAGGAAGGTCGTACGGTCTCGTGGCTCTTGGAGAGAGTGCTCAAAGCGGGCTTGTAAGCGTGGTGGAGGTCTTGGTTAATCCAAACGGAAGCGGTAAGGTTTACGTCGTGGGAAGCGAGGCAGGTGAGAGCGTCAGGGCAAGCGCGGAGGATGCGTTCATATACATAAATTCAATATCTTCGTGGAAGTACAAAAACTACGACGTTTACGTGGAGCTTGTGACCCCCGCCAAAGGAATGGAAAAGCAGCCCGTGGGCTTTGGCGGAACTGTGGCACCAGTGTCAGGTCCTTCAGCTGGCTTGGCCATAGGAATAGCCATGATATCTGCGTTTATTAATCATCCAGTTGATCCGAGCGTCGTCATAACTGGTGCGCTTACCGCAAAGGGCGAGGTATGGCCAGTCGGGGGACTTGACTACAGAGGAAGCGGAAAGATTGAGGCTGCCCTTCAGGACAAGTACGCAAAGAAATTAATTATTCCAGAATATAACTATATGCATTTTGGTGACGTTGGCATAGAGGAAGTGCTTGAAAAGAGAAAGATAAAGATAGTCCCTGTGAGGACGCTACTTGAGGCAGTTACTGAGGCTCTCGTCGGCGGCCCTGATCAGAAAACGATACTGTCCTCTTTGAACGGAGAGGTGGTGGAGAAAACATGAAAGCCAGTGCGGCCATAAGGGTTTATGGTGTGGTTCAGGGAGTAGGCTTTCGCTTCTTTGCTCAAAGGGTCGCCTCTGCTCTCTCCTTAGCTGGTTACGCCAGAAACGAGGATGACGGTTCTGTGGCTGTCTACGTGGAAGGAGACAGGGAAAACATCGCAAAGTTTATTGACGAAATAAGCAGAGGACCCAGATTTGCACGGGTGACAAGGGTAGAGGTTTCGTGGAAGCCGTATGCGGGAACTTACTATGATTTCTCTATTGAGCGATTGTGAGGGACATTGGCCTAAAGGCCATGTAAATGACATCGAAAGCGCTGAAGATCAGAAAAAGTGAAGCACTTGAACGAGCAACCTCACCGCTTATCGTGTACATACTTAATTTTCTTCGATCTGAGAAAAGGGATGAAGATACTTACCAGGAGTAAAAAAAGTTTTAAACTCGTGCCCGGCGCGTACGTGTATGTAGGATCAGCTAAGAGAGGACTGGGAAGTAGGATATCGAGACACTTTGCACCCTCTAAAAGGGCTTTCTGGAACGTCGATTATTTGACGTTGCGGGCAGTTCCAGCTTTTTGCCTTGCTTTATCTCCTCAGTACTCTGAAGTGCTCGTCGCTCGGCTCCTCTCAATGGCATTTCAGGGAGTAGAGGGATTTGGCGCGTCAGATGACACCTTGAACTCAAGCCATCTTTTCTACTGTCCGTGCGATCTAAGAACTTTTTTAGATATGCTTGCAGACGCCTTAATCTCCTAGTCTTTCAAGGAGCTTCTCTATGTAAATTTCTAAAGCTCTCAGCCTCTCAAGCTCCTGTCTCAAGGCCTGAGGCCCGGTTAAGCAGTCCCGCAAAAAAATTGAAAGTAGTTCGTTATCTAGCTTGCCGCTATCAAGTTCCTTCAGGAAGCCAAGTTCCTCGGATATGGAGTAGTAACGTCTAGCGGGTCCGTTTGGGTTGTATTGCGTCCATGAAGTTATTAGTCCCAGCTCTTCAAGCATCTTTAGGTGTCTTACAACTGCCTGTTCTCTTAACCCCAGCTTTCTAACTATTTCGCTCTGGTACATTGAGCGCTCTACGAGCATCTGCAGTATTTTGCGTCTTGTCGCATTGCTAAATGCTCCTCTAAGCTCCACGGCATCCACTTTGTGATCTGGTTTTACTGTATCTTTATTTCGTTGCCGGTCTTCTGAAGTGGCTGCTTTGGCTTAAGGGTGACCTCGAGAACGCCGTTATTATAGGTGGCGGTGGCGCTAGAGACGTCTATCTCGCGATCGAGGGGTATGTCAGCCTCGTACTCCTTGTGTTCTCCCTTTGCTGTTACGTGAAGTTCAGTTTCGTCGGCATACAGATGGATTTGATCTTTAGATACGCCTGGCATCTCTATGTACACCTTGATTAGGTTGTTTTTCTGATCCTCCATTATGTCGTAGTAAGGCTCAATAGCCTTGGTTTCAAGCAATCCTCTTCTGCTGGGCTTTACGTTTCCCCACTGCTTAAATACCGGTTTTCCGTCTGGTCCTACGCTTACTGAGAAGCCGTAAATGTAGGGACCGAATGTGAACTCCTCTCTTCTTATGCGTCCCTTAGCGTCGTTGAATATGCTGTCAATTATCTCATCGGTCTCCTCAGATATTCTCTCGAACTCATCCATCAATTCATCAAACCAATCCTTATCTCTTCTCCTCTCGGACATTTTGGATCCATCACTATTTGTGATATAGATTTATAAGCTTTTCTATCGGTGCACGTCGATTTTTGCTCATATTTCACACAAATCTTGGGTTTCATGTTTGTAGTGAAGGTCTTCTGTGATAGGCTCTTCTGGCGTTTAGCTGAAACGGAACAGTTGCTTGTGGCGAGCGGCTCGCCGATCTTGCGGTTACTTGATCTCATGGTTTTGGAGCCTTGCATTAACGAAGGGTTTTGCGTATAAGTGCTAAAAAAGCTGCTCGGTAGTTAAAAGTTTTTATGCTAGTGCAACCATAAAGTTATGTGGAAGTTTGTATCATCGAAGTTTTCTGGTAGAGAAGAAAAAATGGCAGTGGCTAAATTATTCATCCAGTACGGGCTGAGCGTGAAGAATGGGAAGGTTTTCTGCGGAGATATAGAGATTCCGGTTGCGAAGATTGCAGCCGTTGCTCACGTCGACAGGAGAACAGTATCGTCTACCGTAAAAGCGATAGAGAGCGACCCCTTCTTAGGAAAAATATTTTCACAGCTTGAGCCCAGCGGTAGCAGCCTAAAAAAGGTAGCGAAGAACTTGGGCTGGAGCGTTGTGGAGATCACGCCAACGGACGCCACGAAGCCGGGCATACTCGCTGGGGTAGCATTGTTGATTGCGTCCAGGGGGCTTAGCATAAGACAAGCAATAGTAGACGATGTTGACCTGAACCCCGATCCAAAGCTCACGATCGTCGTCGAAGGCCAGATACCACCTGATTTGATATATGAAATAAAGAAGGTAGAAGGCGTTAGTAGCTTAAGCCTAATTTAGCAGAGTAAAGCGATCTCTTTGGTTTAAGAGATAACGCTAGGCCATGACTTAATTCAACGGTCTCAGCACGGGTAACGTCGAGGATGGGTTAATCCTGTAGTTTCACTTAGATTGATCGAGGAAACCTCACGAACTCTTATATATTGCCATCTTCTATCTTTAGGATGCTTTCAAAGGTGTTGATAGCTTGAGCGAGACCTCTTTCAAGCATGTAGTGAGAATGGTGGGATTCGACTTGCCTGGCGATGTCAAGGTACCGTATGCCATATCGCGCATAAGAGGTGTAGGCTTGAACCTTGCCTTGGCCTTGACCAAGCAGCTGGGCATAGATCCCACTTTAAGGCTAGGTGAGGTCGAAGAGGAGAAACTTGAGTCTCTGGAAAGGGTCCTAAGAGATAAAAAACATGTCGCTCTGCCGATTTGGTTCAAAAATAGAAGATCTGATGTTTTGGAGAACGAGGATATGCATTTGATAGGTTCGGATCTTTTGATGGGAGTAAGGGGAGACGTGGAGTTGCTCAAAAGGATAAAGTGCTGGAGGGGTGTTAGGCACTCGCTTGGCCTGAAGGTCAGAGGACAGCGCACGAGGGTGACAGGCAGATTCGGGCGTTCTGTTGGTGTGTCCAAGGGTAAGCTAAAGCAGGTAGGTGCTTCCTCGGGCCAGAGCTCTCAGCAGGGAGCGTGATGATAAATGGGAGACATTAAAAAACCGAGAAAAAAGTGGAAGGGACCAACGAACCCCTGGCTGCTTAGCTCGTTGCAGAGCGAGATGCAGCTAATGGGGAAATATGGCCTAAGAAATAAAAGGGAACTTTACGTGGCAGAAGCAGTTGCCCGGAAGTACAGGAGAATGGAGAGGGAGTTCTTCGCTTTGCCCCCAGAGGAGAGGGCAAAAAACGAATCTGAGCTTATCAAGAGGCTTTACGACCTCGGTTTCCTTGAATCTCCGCAGGGAACATCGGATAACGTGCTATCCATGGGAGTGGAGGCTGTCCTGGGTCGGAGGCTTCAATCTTTGGTCGCGCAGAAGGCAGGAATATCTTATCATGCGGCCAGGCAGCTAATAACTCATGGACACGTGAAAATTTTTGGGCGGACGATGAAATCGCCTGGTGCTCTGATAAACAGAGAGGATGAGAAGGGAATAGAGTTGCCCGTCATGTTAATAGAAAAAATGGTTGGAAGCAAAGATAATAACAAGGCTTCTCAGCAAGCGGGAAGCCGTGACTTAGCCGAGAGCCATGGAGAGTGATTTGCCTTGACAGAGAAACTTAATTGGGGAATAGCTTGGATTTACAGCTCATTTAGTAATACGCTTATATACATAACAGACATAACCGGGAGAGAACTCATAGCCAAGAAGTCCGGGGGAGAAGTAGTTAAAGCCGATAGGGAAAAACCATCGCCTTATGCGGCCACGCAGGCCGCGATAGCTGCGGCCCGCGAGGCCAAAGAAAAAGGAATAAACGCTTTAAAGGTCTATGTCCGCGCTCCGGGTGGACATGGTAGCAAGACACCTGGTCCTGGCGCGCAGGCAGCCATTAGGGCTCTTTCTAGAGAAGGCTTCTTCATAGGCGTCACAGAGGATATAACTCCATTACCTCATGATACGACGAGGAGGCCTGGCGGAAGGCGGGGTAGGAGAGTATGAATAACAGTAAGGGCCAAGTTACCCCGTCTTTATCTGTGTTATCGAGGCAGGGAGTAGAATATAAGCTGCTATTGGATGGAGTTAGCGCGGCCCTTGCGAACGGCATAAGGAGGGCGCTCGTAGCATACGTTCCCACATTTGCGATCGATGAGGTTCTGTTTGCGGAGAACAACACTTCATTTTACAGGGAATACATAGCTCACAGGCTCTCGTTAATTCCAATAAAGACCGAATTGAGCTATCAAGAGCTGGCGGATAACTTCTTTGAGCCTAAGAAAGAGGTAGGAATGGTGCTCGATGTGAAGGCAGACTCTGACATGACGGTGTATGCATCTGAGCTCAGGTTTCCGGATGGTCAAGTAGCCACGGAGCATCCTAGGATTCCGATAATTTCTATGGTCAAGGGTCAAAACCTGAGGGCCGAGCTGACTGCGAGGATTGGGACAGGAAGGCAACACGCTAAGTGGCAGCCCGTGAGCGCCGCTTCGTCTGTTAGCTATCCTCTGATAACGGTGCTGAACGATGCCTGTGGAGATTGCAAAAAATGCGTTGATGCATGCCCCGCGGGGGCGCTTGGGATAGTGAATGGCAAACTTAGCGTCGTCGATTCCCTCGCGTGCACCCTTTGTAAGGCGTGTGAGGAGGCTTGTCCGGACGCCCTAAGGGTTGAGGCTTACCCTAACAGGTTCATTTTATCCTTTGAGTTGAACGGCCAGCTTGATGCTCGTACGGCAGTTATGGCTGCTTTAGAAATTCTCAATAGGGGGTTAAACAATATATTATCGCAATTAGAGGTGCTTTTGAATGAAAAGAAGACCAACTAATCCGGAAGTGCTTATGACCATCAGTGCTCTTTACAAGGGTCGGAGGCCGATGATGAAGTCTCTAGCAAAGGCGCTTGAAAATGGGTCGGCAACTAGGGTTTGCGTAAACGTTGGAGAGCTCTCAAAGCTAGCGAAGAGGGCCAAGGGCATCGCGGTTCCTGGTAAGGTGCTGGGCTGGGGTTCTGTATCAACGCCCATGGTGGTAGCTGCTATATCTTTCTCTAAGCCAGCCAGAAAAAAAATAGAGGCAGCCGGTGGCAAATGCATTAGCCTATATGAGTTCGCTTCGATGCCCGATGCTCCATCCGGGTGGGTAATTGCAAAGTAGGTGATGTGTGTTGCAAAGATTTGTTCCAGATTTGGTTTATGATGCGTCTGGTGCTATTGAGGGTCGTTTGGCCTCGATCACCGCTAAGGCCCTGATGCAGGGGAAAAAGGTCGCTGTTGTGAACGTCGAAAAGGCGGTCATATCAAAGCCCTTGGATGCTGTGGTCAAGTGGCTGCAGCCCTGGTATGGGATTCACTCATGGATAAATCCCAGGAGGTATAGCCCTCGGAAATACATGACACCTGAGGGCTATTTCAGGACCTCGGTGAGAAACATGCTGCCAGTGGACAAACCAAAGGGTAGGGAAGCTTATGCTAGGCTAAGGGTATATTCTGGGGTTCCTCCCGACCTATCAGGTTTTCCCGTGCAAAGGCCGGAGGAAGTTATGTGGAAAGGTAGGGAAGGGACTGCTACAACCCTTCTAGAGGTTGGACTTTATTATGGAAGAGTTAAAAGAAAGGAGGTTAAAGATCAAATTTGAGCGAAGCGAAGCTGGAAAACAAGATCGTCGTCTCCTCTGGCAAGAGAAAAAAAGCCGTTGCGCGTGCTGTCATAAAGCCGGGCGCTGGGAGGTTCCTAATAAATGGGTATCCGGTTGAGCTTCATCCTAACATGCAAGTTAGATCTCAGTTAAAGGTTCTTTACGAGGCGTTGAAGCCATTCAGCGAAAAGGTAGACATTGAAGTTACGTGCAGCGGAGGAGGTTACATGGGGCAGTATCAGGCGAGCGTCTACGCGATCGCCAGAGGCATTTATAAGTACTTCGGAAATGACGAGCGCGTTAAACAGGTGCTGCTCGAGTTTGATCCTCACGCGTTGAGTGGCGATCCGAGAGAAAAGGAGCCAAAGAAGTTCGGAGGAAAGGGAGCCAGAAGGAGGTTCCAGAAGTCATACAGGTGATCATTGGTGCTCTTTCCAGTCAGATGCTTTACCTGCGGCGCGGTCATAGGCGATAAGTGGGAAGACTACGAGAAAGCAGTTAGGAGCGGGGAGGAGCCAGGTAAAGTGCTTGACAAGCTGGGAGTGAAAAGGTACTGCTGTAGGCGCATGTTCCTAACGTATTATGACCTGGCTGGTCAGGTACTGGACTATGCGAGGAGAGAAGAGCCTTAAAGCTAGTGGGTGAGTTAACTATGTCTTCTGATGAAAACGAGAGGCAAAGTATAGAGGGAGAGCTTCTGGTACCTCAGGAGATTTACATGCTGAGCGGGATTCACATAGGAACCGAGGCCGAGATAAAGGCGATGAGGGAGTTCATATACAAGGTTAGGAATGACGGCATTCACATATTTGATCTGAAGAGAATTGATGAGAGGATAAGGGTAGCCGCTAGGATGTTATCTCATTATGATCCTTCGGGGATCTTGGCTGTGGCGGCCTCGCGCTTTGCCGTTAGGCCAGTGCAGCGTTTCTCTCAGTTTACTGGAGCTGTGCCGTTTGTGGAGCGCTTCACGCCTGGACTGCTCACCAACCCAAACCTTCCGGGCTACATCGAACCTCAGGTAGTCCTCCTATCCAATACAGAGGGAGGGAGTCAAGTTGTCTCGGAAGCATCCGTTGCTGGAATACCAATAATTGCATTTTGTGATAGCAACAGTCCCATCGATTACGTTGATCTGATAATTCCAATGAACAATAGGAGTCGTAAATCGCTGGCTTTAGCATACTGGCTTTTGGCCAGACAGGTCCTTAGGGAGAGAGGCCAACTTGGTGCGCAGGAAGACCTTCCAGTTAAGCCAGAGGATTTCGAAATGGAACCAGAGGAAGGAGGGATTGAATGAAACTAGGCCCCTGACGATCTTGAAGTTAGGAGGTAGCGCCATAACCGAAAAGGATAAGCCGTTCACGCTAAGGCCTAGCGCTTTGTCCAGAATCCCCGCGGAAATCAAGAGCTTTTTTCATGAACGCACCTTCGTTATAGTTCATGGTGGAGGAAGCTTCGGCCACACGGTCGCTGCCCTCCACTCTCTTCAAAAGGGGAAGATTTCCAACGCACCACCCATGGCTCTTTCAGATGTCGAAAATGCCATGCACCACCTTAATGCGAGGGTTGTTGAAGCTCTACGCGACGCAGGACTTCCAGCTTTTCCGGTACAGACGTCCGCGATAGCTAGGGCTCGGGAAGGTGTTTTGCGGAGTTTGAACAGCTCTTTTTTTTCGGAGCTGTTGTCCTGGGGTTTGTTGCCCGTTTGCTATGGCTCTTTGGTTTTCGATGACGTGTTGGGTTATTCCATAGTTTCCGGAGATAACATAGCCGTTGCCTTGGCTCTGGAATTAAAGGCCTCATCAATAGTTTTCGTAAGCGATGTAGATGGCATATACGATCGCGATCCGAAGATCTATCCGAATGCAACACTCCTAAGGGTTTTTCACGCGCTGAGTTCTCCGCTTGAAGGCGTAAGCGATGCAGGTTACAAGGACGTGACGGGAGGAATAGCGAATAAAGTAAGATCCGTTGTTCCAGCTCTGAGAGTTGGTATAGAGGTAAGAATAGTAAACGGACTCAAAAGGGATCAGCTATCCTCAGCGCTTAAAGGCGAAGACGTTGGGACAAAGATAGTGATTTAGGCGATTAGATTGGAAAGCGAGAGCGAAACCCCAAAAAGAAAGAAAGATCATATAAGGATCGCCCTTACCTCCAACGTTGTGCCCGATAGGTTCAGGAATCAGTTCGATCAGGTTACGCTAATTCATGAGGCGCTTCCAAGTGTGAGCATAGAAGAAGTCGATACCTCAACTTACGTATTTAAGAAGAAGATTCAGGCTCCCATAATAGTGGGGGCAATGACGGGCGGAGCCCCAGGTACGGAAATAATAAATGGCAATATAGCGGATGCCGTAGAGCAGCTGGGACTTGGTATGGGGGTTGGAAGTCAGAAGTCGGCGCTTTTGGATAGCTCCTTGGAATATACTTACAAAGTAATAAGGCGCAGGGCACCAAATGCCCTTGTGCTAGCTAACCTAGGTGCCTCTAACGTGGGTAAGGTTAAGGTAGCTGAGCTCAGAAGGGCGATTGAGATGGTGGAGGCGGACGCAATAGAAATTCACCTAAACATGCTTCAAGAACTTCTCCAGCCGGAAGGAGAGCCAAGCTTCAAGGGGCTTGAGGGCGAGCTGGATAGGATCTGTGATGAGGTGGGGGTCCCAGTTTTGGTTAAGGAGACTGGTTCTGGTATATCTAGGGAGACTGCTCTGAGGCTTAACGGGAAAAAGATTGCGGGGTACGACGTTGGGGGTGCTGGTGGTACATCTTTCGCTCTGATAGAGGGAAAAAGGAGGAGCGATAGGGTAGCCGAGGCTTTTTCTGATTGGGGAATACCTACCGTGGCATCCATAATTGAGGTGCGTTCCGTCACCGACAAGTTGATAATAGCAAGCGGCGGCCTTAGGAACGGGGTCGACGTGGCGAAGTCCATAGCCCTCGGAGCGAACTTGGCATCATTTGCCAGACCGCTGCTTGCACCTGCATCTAGATCACCTCAGCAGGTAATTGACTTTTTGGAGCAAGTGGAGCTTCAGCTTAAGATGGCTATGGTGCTCACTAACTCGAGAGATCTTCAATCGCTAAAGCATGCACGTTATGTGCTTTTCGGAGATATGGCATATTGGGCTCAGCAAAGGGGCATTGTGTTTAGAAATCCGTAAGCTTTTCCGTTACTTTTCTTGCAAGCTCAAAATCACGTTGGTGTGGCACGGCAAAATTATGATGTTCAAATGACCCTTGAAATTCAGCTTAGCTGAAAAACTCTAGGTAAACCCTAAATGCTGGCATAGGGTTACGCGTGTTTCCCTGGTGAGAATGCTTGGCTGATGTGGCCGACGTAGAGCGTGAGATAAAGGAAGTGCTGTCGCGCGATCCCTCAGAGCTTTTTCAGGCGGCTTGGTACTTGATATCCACGGGAGGTAAGAGGCTGCGTCCTAGGTTGCTACTTGCATTCAGTGATCTTTTTCAGGGAGATCCAGAGGTAGCCATCAAGGCGGCAGCATCCGTAGAAATGCTTCACAACTTCACCCTTATACATGACGACATAATGGACAGGGATGAGACACGCCATGGTGTTCCAACCACGCACGTCAAGTTTGGAGAACCCCTTGCGATCCTAGCAGGAGATGTGCTTCAATCAGAATCTCAGTTAGAGATGGCTCGTGCCGCGGAGGGTTTATCCAGAAGGAGGGCCATGGTGCTTTTGGAGAAGCATGCAAGTATTACTACCGATATAGCTAGAGGTCAAACGCTTGACATGCGCTCAGAAGACATGGATTACTTGCAGGTTGGACCTAGGTTTTATTATCACATGATAAGGTTGAAGACTGCCGTGCTTTTTGCTCACGCCTGCTGGACCGGAGCATACATAGCAGGAGCAGGAGAAAGGTTTTCAGAGAAGGCGAAATCCTTTGGGCTTAACCTTGGAATGGCCTTTCAGATGGCGGATGACATATTGGGGCTTGTTGGGGATCCCCGTGTAACTGGCAAGCCCACTGGAAGTGACGTGCGGAACGGCAAGAAAACCATGCCAATTTTGGTTGCTTTGAAAAATCTAAGTGGTCCTGATCGTGTGCAGTTGTTGGAAAAACTAAAGGCTCGCGATCCTTCTGCCATAGACCTAATAGTAAAGGGAAGCGGGATTGACTACACCAAAAACTACATGCTGAGGTTTAGGTCGAAGGCTGAAGCTGCCCTTAAGGGAATGCCCAGAGGACCTGCCCTTGAAGAGATTAGCAAGCTTTTAGACTCCGCGGTGGTAAGAGAGAAATGAGTTTAGAAGACGAGATACTTTACTTTGCGGTCGAGAACGCGCTGCAACATGGAAAGGCATTACCATCCCCCGTTATGAACGCCGTGCTATCTGCTCATCCGAACCTTAGAGGCGAAGCCAGATCGCTGTTTCAAACGGTTAAAGAGGTTGTTGAGCGCGTGAATGGCATGAGCATTTCGGAGCTCTATGATATGGAGAAAGCTCTTATTGAGAAATACCCAAACTTAGCTGTTAAGAAGAAGGAGGAGGCCGCCCGCGAGAGGACTCTACCCCCATTGGAAGGTGCAGTCAAGGGAGGGGTCATAACTCGGTTTGCGCCGAATCCAGATGCCCCGCTTCACCTCGGAAACGCTAGAGCGCTTGTGCTTTCCGCGGAATATGCGAGGCTGTACGATGGCAAGTTTGTATTACGCTTTGAGGATACAGATCCTCACGTGAAGCCTCCAATGCTAGAGGCTTATGACTGGATAAGGGAGGACGTCAGGTGGCTTGGCTACAAGTGGGATGTAGAGTGGATCCAATCACAACATCTCCCTAACTATTATGAAGCCGTTAGGGAGCTCATAAAGAAGGGCAAAGCGTACGTGTGCACATGCTCGGCAGCAAGGTTTCAAGAGCTAAGAAAAGCAGGCGAGAGCTGTCCTCATAGAAATGAGAGCGTAGACGATGCCCTTGCCCTATTTGAACGGATGATCGGTGGAGGATTCAAGGAAGGCGAGGCGGTTGTGAGGATGCGCACGGACATGAGACATCCCAATCCGGCGCTTAGGGATTTTCCTCTCATGCGGGTCGTTGACCCGAACGTTCACCCGCACCCGATGCTCAAGGAGCCAGCTTGGGCATTTCCCTTGTACAACTTATCTGCTGCTGTTGATGATCATCTTCTTGGGATTACTCATGTTTTAAGGGGAAAGGAGCACCTCACAAACGAGGAAGCGCAGGCCTACATATACGAGGCGATGGGCTGGAAACGGCCGGTTACAGTCCAGCATGGTAGGCTGATGCTCGAGGGCATCCCGCTAAGCAAGAGTCAAGTGAAAAAAGCGCTTACCGGAGGAGCGTATAACGGGTGGGATGACCCGCGTCTAGGTACCCTGATGGCGCTCAGAAGAAGGGGCTTTTCACCAAGGGCCGTTATTGATCTTATCCTCGAGGTTGGGCCAAAACCGACGGATGCTACCATAAGCTGGGATAACCTCTACGCTATAAACAGAAAATACCTAGAGCCGATATCTCACAGGTACTTTGTGGTTAAGAACCCCATGGAAATAACTGTAGAAGGGCTTGATGACAGGGTGATTGAGGTACCACTGCACCCTGATCATCCAGAGATGGGCTACAGAAAAATCGCTGTTAAGGAAGGGAGAGTGCTTGTGCAACCTGAAGACATCGAAGAGGGAAAAACCGTGAGGTTAATGGACCTCGCTACCATTAAGTATCTTGGCTCTGGAAGGGCCAAGATCGAAGACATATCTCCTGAGAGATCTGTGGAAGAGGGGATAAAAAGAATTCAGTGGGTTCCAAAGGAATCCATGAGAGTTACCGTCATATCCCCCGATGGTACCTTGGAGGCGCTGGCCGAGTCGAATCTTTCGTCAGAACCTGTTAACGCCACAATTCAAATGGTTAGATGGGGATTTGCAAGGATTGATTCTTTCTCTGACGATAGAAGAAGTGCGGTGCTTTACTTCGCACACAAATAGTGATCCTTATTGCTTGTATTAGGAGAACTGGCGAGCTTCCAGCTTAAAAGGATCCATCTTTGCGCGGCAAGCTAACACATATTTGAGGAAATTTGGTGCGCGACGAAAAGGTGAGCTGAACCACTAAATGCATTTGGTATACTGGGGTCAGCAACACGTTAGAAACTCTGTGATGATATAAAGTTGGACCTACTCTCGTGTTTTCTTTTGTGAAACCTGACAGAATTGCAGTGAACTTTTCCTGTTTTGACTTAACTGATTTAGGGGCGAGGATCTGGTGAAGGATTGAAGCTACGACAGAATGATGTCCTCATTAAATGCTGAAGTTTAGCCATGCCGCATAGCGCGGTACAAAATCACGCTTATAAGCTCGAATTCGTTTCAAATGGGTGGATGATCGTGAGTAAGCCCGTTTACGTGAAGTTCGAGACACCGGCAGAGTTGTCGGATAGAGCTTTAGAAGCGCTTAGAAAGGCAAGGGATAAAGGCAAAGTAAAAAAGGGAACGAATGAAGTGACCAAGACGGTAGAAAGGGGGAAAGCCCTTCTTGTGGTAATAGCTGAGGATGTGCAACCCCCAGAAGTAGTTGCACATCTTCCTTTGCTATGCGAGGAGAAGAAGGTACCCTACTTATACGTTTCCTCTAAAAAGTCGCTAGGCGAAGCCGTGGGCCTTGAGGTGGCCACAGCGGCCGCCGCTATAGTAGATGCTGGCGATGCCGTCTCCTTGGTTCAGGAAGTGGCTGAGAAGGCCGCTTCCCTTAGAGCGCAGAAGTAAAGGTGTAGCCCTTGAGCGAAGAGGCCCCTACTCCTGCCGTCGTGGTCCAGATTATGGGTAGGACTGGGTTTACCGGAGAGGTAACCCAGGTCAGGATGAGGGTACTTGAGGGCCGCGATAAGGGAAGGGTTCTCACCAGGAACGTCCTTGGTCCTGTTAGGCTTGGTGACATACTTCTCCTAAAGGATACGGAGAAGGAAGCTAGGAAGTTGACCGCTAAGAAGTGATTTTTTTGAGAACCTATAACTGTTCGTTTTGTGGGAAAGAGATAGCTCCTGGAACGGGGATCATATACGTTAGAAATGACGGCAGTATTCTCAGGTTCTGTTCGTCTAAGTGCAAGAAAAACATGCTCAAACTGCACAGAGCTCCCAAGAAGACGAACTGGGTCGTTAAAAGGGTAGAAAGGGCGACTACCAACTCCTCCTGAAAGGGGATGCAATTGGCTGAACTTGTTTCCGATCAAGAGCTGACCTTCGTCATGGTGAAGCCGGATGGTGTTAGACGGGGGCTAACAGGTGAGGTCATCCTCAGAATTGAGAGAAAGGGTCTAGAAATAGTTGGCATGCATAAGATCTTAATGAGTGAGCAGCAGGCGGCTGAGCTTTACTCCCCGCATAAGGGAAAGCCGTTCTACGATAGCTTGACAAGCTTCATAACCTCTGGTCCCGTTGTCGTGATGGCCGTAAAAGGAAGGAAGGCCATATCGGTTGTAAGAAAACTGATAGGCTCGACCGATTCAGCCGAGGCTTTGCCGGGAACCGTCAGGGGAGATTTTAGTACAGCAGTTCAAGAAAACGTGGTACATGCATCCTCATCTTTGGAAGACGCTCGGAGAGAGCTATCAATATTCTTTCCCGAGCTTGCGAGTGGGAAAGGAGGGGGTGATCGATGAGGCAGCCCATAGTGGTTGTTCTTGGGCACGTGGACTCCGGTAAGACCACGTTGCTCGACAAGATAAGGGGAACTGCGTTGCAGCTTCGTGAAGCTGGGGGCATGATCTCAGGTATTGCCTGAGATGCCAGACCCAGCACATCGGTGCCAGCTTCATCCCGAGCGCAGTCATTGCCCGGATAGCAGGAGAGTTGCTTAAGCGTTACAGGTTTTCGATAGAGTTCCCTGGACTTCTCTTTATAGACACTCCTGGTCACGAGGTTTTCATGAACCTTAGGAAGAGAGGCGGGTCCATAGCTGACTTTGCAGTGCTAGTAGTTGATGCGATAAAGGGTTTCGAGCCGCAAACCGATGAAGCGGTAGACATATTGATTGAGAGAAGGACCCCATTTTTGGTCGCCTTGAACAAGATAGATCGTATCCCTGGCTGGGTTAGCAAGGTACAAGGAGAAGTGCCTTCAACTTACGAGGCCTCTTATGCTGCCCAACAAGAAACGGTTAAAAGAAGGCTAGATTCCATAGTCTACTCGGTAGCTGCCTCATTGGGCAGGCATGGTATTTCGGCTGACATATTTTCGAGGATCAGTGACTTCTCGCGCACCGTAGCCATAGTACCAGTTAGTGCCCTTACGGGCGAAGGGCTTCCTGAGCTGCTGGTTTTAACAGCAGGTCTTACTCAGCGCTACATGGGCAAGAAGCTCACCGGTGCTCCCAGGGAAAACGAAAAAGGGAGAGGGGCAATACTCGAGGTTAAGGAAGAGAAAGGCCTTGGCACGGTGCTTGATGTGCTGCTTTATGAGGGAGAAATGGCCAAGGGAGACCTTGCCCTAGCGGGCGGTATGGAGGGTCCGCTCATGGGAAAATTAAGGAACATACTCTTACCAGCTCCCCTCTCTGATACTCGTTTCCAAGTAAGCCTTGTCGAAAAGGAGCGCGTGGAGGCAGCAATTGGCGCTAGAGTTGTCCCAGACGATGCGTTAAAGGGCGCCTTGCCTGGGTCGCCCCTAATTATACTCAAATCAGATGCTGACGAAAGCTCGTTGAAGGCCGCTCTCTCAGAGCTCAAGGAGGAAACCGGCGTAATCATATCTTCCGACGTTAACGGTGTGGTTGTGAAAGCCGATACTTTTGGATCGCTTGAAGCAGTTATATCTGCGATAAGGAAGCGGAGAATACCTGTTAGGGCCGCTAGCTTGGGAACTGTATCCAAGAAGGACGTAGTGGAGGCCTCTATAGTTAAGGAGAAGGACTACCTGCACGGCTTCGTTGCTGCCTTTAATGTGCGCGTCAACCCTGATGCCGAGCTCGAAGCACAGACAAGAGGGATATCAATAGTTAGGGCAGACCTGATTTATCAGCTTCTTGAGCTCATAGACAACGAAATAAAGAAAAGAAGCGAGGAGTTGCGCTTATCTGAACTTAGGGCCCTTAACAGACCCGTAAAGGTAAAGCTGCTTCCAGAGTACGTTTTCAGAAGGGCATCACCAGTTATAGTAGGTGTAAGGGTAGTAGGCGGCACGCTTAAACCACAGAGGACTTTAATAGATGAAAACGGTGAAAAAGTGGGGGAGGTGCTCCAATTACAAGATAAAGGAAAGGTATTAGATGGCGCTCCAGAAGGCTCAGAGGTAGCTATGTCTTTAAAGACGCCTTATACTTTGGGAAGACAGATAAAAGAAAACGCAACGCTTTTTGGTGACATGGCTGAGGAAGAGGCAGTGAAGCTTTACACGAAATACCGGTCTGAGATGACTCAGGGCGAGATTGACGCTTTGCTTGACCTTGTGAAGGTCAAGAGGAAAAAAGATCCCAGCTGGGGGATGATGATTGCCTGAGTTCAAGGTTAACATATCCGATGGTAAGGGAAAAACTACAACTGTTGAAGCTAAGGGACAGGCTGCAAACACGCTTATCGGCATGAAGATAGGCGATGAGCTCGCGGGAGACCTTTTCGGGCTTCCTAAGCAGATCCTAAGAATAACTGGAGGAAGCGACAAGAGCGGTTTCCCCATGATACCTTGGCTCCAAGGAGGAGTCAAGAAGCAGATCTATGTGAAGAAGAAGGGAGGACGTGAAAAGAAGTGGGTAAGGGGGAACACGATAACGGAGGATGTGGTGCAAGTCAACATGGCCATAGTCGAGGAGCAAGAGGTCAAGGAAGCTAAAGCGTAGGTGGTACATTTGAAGAAGTCGCTGGTGGAGGCTCCCGTCATAAACGTGGGCGTAGTTGGGCATGTAGACCATGGCAAAACGACATTGGTACAGGCGCTGACAGGGACTTGGACGGGAAAACACAGCGAGGAGATGAAGAGGGGCATGACTATAAAGCTAGGTTACGCAAACATGAAGATAATGAAGTGCCCGCGTTGCCCGGCGCCCCTATCTTTTTCTACCAGCGACGTTTGTCCACACTGTGGTTCAAAAACAGAGCTTGTGAGGAAGATCTCCATTATTGACGCGCCCGGTCATGAGGTGCTGATGGCAACAATGCTTAGTGGTGCTGCCGTAATGAATGCCGCCTTGCTTGTCGTAGCAGCAAACGAGAATTGCCCGCAACCTCAGACCGTAGAGCACTTCGCTGCTCTAACGATAATGGGTGTCAGGCAATTGATCGTTGTTCAGACCAAGGTTGATGTGGTTACTGAAGAACAGGCGCTTAAAAACTACAATCAAATAAGGGCATTCTTAAAGGGCACTTGGGCTGAAAGCGCTCCGGTTATACCGGTTTCTGCTGTTGACAACTTGAACATAGACGTACTGCTAGAGGCTATGTACGAGTTGTTCAAGCCTCCTCTTGTCGACGTCGACGCGCCACCCAAGTTTTACGTGACGAGGTCCTTTGACATAAACAAGCCTGGAGCAGACATCACCTCACTTAAGGGGGCAACTGTTGGGGGGTCCCTGATAAGGGGAAAGTTATCCGTAGGGGATGAGCTAGTGATAACGCCTGGTATCAAGGATAGCAAGGGAAACTACAGACCTCTGGAGACAGTTGCCGTTTCAATGCACACCGACACCGATGTCAATGAGGCTGTACCGGGCGGCTTGCTTGCAATATCTACCGACCTAGATCCTTCGTACTCCAAGGCAGATAGGTTAGTAGGTCAAGTGGTATTCAGGAAGGGACAGGAGGAAAAGCCCGTTTCAAAGGCCATTGTGACGATAAAGCTTTTCGACACGGTTTTGGGGACGAGCGAGCCCCTTAAGCCGACACCAATCACGCCCACTGAGGAAGTTCTGGTGGAGGCTGGTCCTGCTCTTGTGCTGGCAAACTTCAGGCAAACATCAAAGGGAGCATATGAAGCCGACTTTAAGAGGCCAGTTGTACTTGAGAAGGGGCAGACGATTGCTATAAGCAGAAGGGTCAAGAACCGGTGGAGGCTATCTGGGTACGGTACCGTGGAACGTCTTCAATGATGGTCTCGTCTAAGAAAAGGATCGTGTTTGATACTAGCTTTCTGATTAACTCCCTTGATATGCGCTCAGACTTGGACGCGATGATCGAGCATTTGGTGGGGCCATACAAGGGTTACGTGCCCTTGCCGGTGATCAGGGAGCTAAAGCGGTTGCCGAGGGACATTTCTGTGCCGGCATTGCAGCTAGCTTCAAGGTACGCGCTCTTGTTGTCCAAGGATAGTTATGCGGATAACTTTATCATTAGGCAAGCCAGGGCATATGGCTGGATACTAGCCTCCGATGACCTAGCTTTATCCCGGGCCGTTAGAACTTACGGGATTCCAGTAATATCTCATGCTGGCAGGAAGTTGCGCTATACAGGCCCCGGCCGATATGCATCAAGCCTTAACCTTGAGTGCGTATAAGCCTGGTTTCTTTATGCCTAGCATGGAAGCGACTTTCGAGTTTTCGGGACTGAGCACTGCCACAACGCCATCCCACCTATCTGAGAAATCACGTCCTCCGCACACCGGGCATACGTTTGTATCATCGGGAACGAGAGCCTTGCAACGGGTGCATGCCTTCAGTGTTGTTCACCCTTCGCTTGGGCTTGCTGCCTTTGTATCTCTAGCCATTGGAGGTTGCCGAGACCCGGTTGCCTTAGCGTTAAACTAACCTTGACATCACTTGAATCACCCTCATGGACGCTGGCCGTGATTATCCTTGCCCGCACCAGGTCACCTCTTTCAATCGTTTTCTTCGTGTTTCTACCTATGTACTTCCCCCCTCTCGGATCAAAATCTACGTAGTCGTCCATTAGCTGAGACTGATGAGCAACTCCTTCAATGGGCCCTATCCTGATGTGTATACCATATTCCTCAACTGCTACTACTTCTCCCTCCACTATTTCCCTCTCCAAAGGCCTATACGTAAGCAGAGAAAAGGTGGCCTCATGATAAGTTACCCCTTGTCCTATGGGTATTTTTCCCTCTTCAGAGGCTTGAACATCAAATACCTGAAGCACGATGCCTATTTCCTCGTTTATAACCTTACCTGCGTATTTCTCCCTCAGGGCCATCGCAACAGCATCTTCCAGCGGATTCCCAAATAAACTAGCGGGCACTTTTACTAGGTCGCTGACCTTGTAGACGTAAAACATAATCTTGACACGCGCTGCTTTTTATCGGTTTTGTTGTAACTCTAACTTAGCGTGTAGCACTTGTTTTCGAGCAAATGCGTTTCTGGACGTGAATTTTTCGATGATGACACGCTCAATCTTTCGGAGGGTACGTGAGATGGCCAGCCGTTAAGGTTTGCAGATGCCCAAAGTTGGCTCTCCCGTCAAATCCTGTTCTCGTGCACAGGATCATGCGCAGGAACTCGCGCAACTATCTGCGAACGAGAGGATCAGTAAATATGTCATGTTCGTCAGTGCTCGTGGAAGAGAACTCCGAGATGACAGCCCCCTCTTCTCCTGCTTGGAACCAGTGCCTGGTATTTGGCGGTATTGTGAGCTGCTGCCCTGGTAGCAACACTATTTGGCGCTTGGCTGTGTAGTACTCAGGCCTGTAAGGCGGCTTGATGCTGGGTTCTTCTCCTCCCCCTCCCTCGACAAATAGGTAAACTTTTCCCCAGCGGCATCTGAAGGTCTCTTGTTTTCCTGGCCTTCCGTTCACAGGAGGATGCCTGTGCTCAGGGCATGTCTGTCTAGGAAGCATTATGAGCTCCTTAGCGCAATATCTATCGTTGTTAACGTAAACGATTAGCTGGAGGCCGACTTCCTTGAGGTGACCTAGCCCGAAATCCGCTATCTCCATGTTGTTTTCCTCCTCCTTTGTGATCACTATGCACGCACGCTTCAGGATGTCAAGGGCCCTCTGCTTAACCTCCGCCTTTAAGCTATCTTCGCCCATAATTCTTTACATGAGAGAAAATAAAAGGCTGTCCGATTTTTGAGCGCGAAGGTTTGGGTTGGGATTCCATGCAGCCTCTAACGCTTTCCACTGGCGACTTACCTTTATAAACGGGACCACGATCAAAATATGGGGCTGACCTACGTTCCCTTGCCGGAAGACCTCGAGCTGATGCGCAGCCCCTTTGGTGAGCTTTATGAAGGGGAAGGCTTGCAGGTACTCCTAAGCCGTTTAAGCTCGGAGTCTAAGTCGAGGGTCCTAAGCAGCGTCGGCGACGTTGTGACGGCTTACCTCCTAAGAAGCGGTTTCTTTCCCAACTTAGCCGTAACTGACGGAAGGACTCTTAGGAAGGAATCCGGAATAACTCCAATTGGGAAAGACTACAGCGTAATTGAGATAAGCAACCCAGCAGGAGGAATTTCTGATGAGGCTCTGTCCGTTATCCGCAGGCTATCAAATTTCATAGGCCCAATGGATAGGGTATGGATAAAGGTCGATGGCGAGGAAGACATGTTAGCCCTTCCTGTAATCGCTTATTTTCCATCATCTGCCATAACGCTTTACGGGCAGCCCAACAGGGGAATTGTATTGGTCACTGGTAACGCTAAAAAGGAGGAGGCGTTAAGGATATTGGAGAGGATGCAGGTCGCCAGAAGAAGTTACCATGATAAAGGATATCGATAACAAACTCCTCGGCAGAAGAGAGGTTGTTGTGAGGTTCGCGATACAGGGGCCTACTCCAAGCAGAAAGCAGGTCATGTCAATGCTTACTTCAGCTCTGAACGTGACTGAAGATCGCGTGGTTATAAGAGAAATTAAGCAAGAATACGGCGAAACAGCAATTGTTGTGACGGCAAACGTTTACAACGACGTGTCCACGCTGAAGCGCGTAGAGTACGGCCACTATCTCAAAAGGTTCGAAGAAAAGAAGCAGGGCCAGCAGGCCCCAACCCAGGAGGCGAAGTGATATGTCGGAGGTTCACAAGCTTTACGATTACTCATATGAAACAGGAAGCATCGCGCTGAAGAACAGGAAATGTCCTCGCTGCGGATCAATAATGGCAAAGCACACAGTAGGGGGAACGCGGTGGAGCTGTGGCAAATGCGGTTATACCGAGTACGTAAAGGGATCTTGACTTGAGGTTTTGGCTGGGGATCGAAAGCACGGCCCACACCTTCGGGGTTTCAATAGTATCGGAAGATGGGGAAATTTTAGCAGACGAAAGGGACGTATACGTACCTCCAGCAGGAGGGTTGCAACCCAGGGAGGTCGCGAGGCATCATACAAACGTGGCTCCCTCTGTGCTGAAACGGGCGTTTCAAAGGACGGGGATTGCCCCCTCGCGTGTTTCTGCTGTAGGGGTATCCTACGGTCCTGGGCTAGGGCCATGTTTACGCGTGGGAGTATCTGTGGCAAGAGCGCTTTCATCCTATTATGGCTGGAAGCTTTTTGGTGTCAATCACACGGTTGGCCACGTTGAACTTTCCAGACTTTTGAGCGGGTTTTCTGACCCACTTGCTGTATACGTTTCAGGCGGTAATACGAACATAGTTGCGTGGAAAGATGGACGTTACAGGATATTTGGAGAGACGCTAGACATCGCCGTAGGCAACCTTTTTGACTCATTTGCCAGGGAAGTTGGGCTTCAGCATCCTGGAGGTCCAAAAATAGAAAAGCTCGCCCGCGAAGGAAAAAAACTTGGCCTAGTAGAGCTTCCCTACTCGGTTAAGGGGCAAGATGTATCTTTTTCGGGTCTCTTGACGGCCGCCGTCAAGGCTTACAAGAGAGGGGAGAGGCTTGAGAGGGTGGCGTACTCGCTTCAAGAAATCGCTTTTTCCATGCTCGCGGAGGCCGCGGAGCGCGCTCTCGTTCATACGCGCAAGGACTCGATGATATCCGCGGGAGGTGTTGCTGCCAACTCGAGGCTTAATGAAATGCTTTCGCTTGTGGCCGCCGAACATAGCATCCCTTTCTTTGCCACTCCAGTTAAGATGGCAGGCGACAACGGAATTATGATAGCTGCCGTGACCATGGAAATGGATCTAGGAGGCGTGGAACCAAGCGACCCACTAAAGCTTTTGCCGACGCCCAAGTTACGCATGAATGATACGGATGTGTATTGGAGGATAACTGGGATGCGTCTGAGGTTGAGAGGAGATGAGCAACCTGGAGTTTCTAAGCGAGGGATCGCTTATAGCAAAGGGAGCAGAGGCTGAGCTTTGGTCTGGCACCATGCTCGGCATGCCAGTGGTAATAAAAAAAAGGGTAAGCAAGGCATACAGGGATCCCTCCCTCGACTTTAGGCTTAGGGCGAACAGAACTTTTGAAGAGGGAAGACTCATATCTAAAGCTTACCTGGCCGGTGTCAGCGTACCCGCTCCGCTTTACATAGATCCCATCAGCTTCATCTTAGTTGAGAGCTTCATAAAAGGTGAACTGCTTAGGGATATCGTTGATAGGCAAGGCCTCATGAAGAGCGTTGGGGTAGAGGTTGCCAAGATGCACAAAACTGGCATGGTTCACGGGGATCTAACTACCTCCAACGTTTTGATATCGGACAAAGGAAAGCCAGTAATAATAGATTTCGGGCTTGGTGCGTTCAGCAGTGACCTCGAAGACCTCGGTGTGGACATGCTGTTGATGAAGAAGTCGCTTGAAGCAAACGTTCCGACCAAAGCAGATAAGCTTTACAGCGAGTTTGTTGAGGGATACAGGGAAGTCGCAGGTACAGCTACTGATGAAGTTTACAAGAAGGCGGAGGAAATAGAGAGAAGAGGTAGGTATTTCAGAGAAAGGGTAGTGGATTGATGCGGCTTTGGCTTATCACTGGAAATGAGGCAAAGCTTGCAGAGGTAAAGGAGATTCTGTCACCCTATGGGATCGAGGTTATTAAGGCAAACATTGAAAAGGTTGAATTGCAGGGAAACATAGAGGAGATCTCCCTACGGGCCGCAAGGCTTGCTGCCATGGAGATTCTGGAGCCGGTAGTGGTCGATGATTCAGGTCTCTACGTGGATATGCTAAGGGGCTTCCCAGGTCCTTATTCCTCATACGTTTATTCCACCATAGGAAATCAGGGTCTGCTTTCCCTGCTGAAAGATGAAAGAAACAGAGGAGCAAGCTTCAGGTGTGCGGTAAGTTATGTGGACCCGCTTCTTAGGGTTGAGAAGACCTTCCTAGGGGAGGTGAGGGGATACATAAGATACGAGCAGGGAAAACCTGGAGGATTTGGCTTCGATCCCATATTTTCCCCTTTCGCTCCAAATGGCATAGCGTTTTCTGAGCTAAGCGTTCACGAAAAAAACCACATGTCCCATCGGGGGCAGGCCTTCAGAAAGCTTGGAGAGTACCTCACGCTAGCGCATAGGGACTGAAGGAGAAGGGGGGATTACACGGTTGAGCGGTGATGCACAACCCGTAGAGATAGATGGAAGCTTTGGTGAAGGGGGCGGACAGATGCTGAGGACTGCTCTTGGGCTTTCCGCCGTTCTCGGTAAACCTTTCTTGATGACAAACATAAGGGCCAAGCGGAGAAGGCCTGGGCTTCAAAACCAGCATCTTATGGCTGTCGAGCTCATGCAGCAGTTGACCAAAGCGGAGGTTAGGGGAAACTTCATAGGCTCTGACGAGCTGAAGTTTATTCCCAAGAGGAGACCTGAGGGCTCGGTCAGCATGCAAACTGGCACTGCAGCTAGCCTAATGCTCATCATACAGCCAGTAATTATTGCCTCATTAGCGGGCGGAGAGATTGTCGCAGACCTAAAGGGCGGAACCGATGTGCCAATGGCACCTACCTCTGATTACGTCAAATACGTCGAACTCCCACTGCTTAGGAGCTTTGGCCTCGTTGCCTCTATCGACATTGTTCGCAGGGGCTACTATCCCGCCGGCGGTGGATATGTTCGCTTCTGGGTGATGGGCTGGTCTCCGGCGCCATTACATGTGCGTAGGGGAGAGAGCATAAGGGAAATCCGCGTTCACGCCTTAGCTTGCTCGCTGCCAAAGCATGTAGCTGAAAGGGAGGCACAGGCTGCCGTTGAGTTCATAAGGTCGACGCTAGGTCTTCAGTCAAAGACATTGACGTCGACTTGCAACGAATCTGTTGGTACAAACGTCCTTGTGTACGCGGATCTTGTCACTTCATTGCTAGGCGCTGACGCGCTCGGAGAAAAGGGGAAGCCAGCCGAGCTGGTGGGTAGCGAAGCTGCTGAGTCTCTTGTCAGGGAAGTTAAAAGCAATGCCTCAGTAGACGTACATATGGGAGACATGCTCTTGCCCTTCATCGGGCTTCGCGGTGGGTCCTTTTCGGTGCGCGATTTGACAGCTCACATGATGAGTAACTCATATGTGGTGAAGCAGTTCACGGGAACTCAGATAAAATTTGAGAGACAGGGAGACCTATGGTTCGTTTCGGCTTGATGTGAAATCTATATTTTACCGAGGATAACGCGTATAACCCCTGAGCCAAGGAAACCGTGAAAAACTCCGTCGTTGTTGGTCTTCAATGGGGTGACGAAGGAAAGGGAAAGGTAGTTGATCAAATAGCTCAGGAGTACGACGCCATAGTCAGGTACAACGGGGGAAGCAATGCTGGGCATACTGTTGTGACAGAAGGTGAAAAAAAGGTCTTCCACGTCCTCCCCTCTGCCGCCTTGTGGAAGAAAAAGCTTTTCATAGGACCTGGAGTTGTGGTAGACCCCGAATCCCTAGCTCAGGAGCTAACTCAAAATCCCTCCAATATATTGGTTGATTACAGGTGTAGTCTCGTAACACCCTTCGAAAAATGGCTCGATAAGAGGCTCGAAGAGCTTCGCGGTGCCGAGGCCATAGGGACTACTGGTAGGGGAATCGGGCCAGCTTACGCCGATCACATGCTCAGGATCTCGCCGCGCGTTGCGGACGTGGTTTACGGGAAGACTCGCGACTTTTCCATAATGAGGAGGCTGATAGGAGAAGGAGATTACATAACAGGGAAGTGGCTAGCTATGAGTAAAAGCGTGCTTTCGCCTGTGGCTGGTGACGTGCCTGAGTCGTTGATCAAAATTCATGAGGGAGGAGGCTCAATACTGTTTGAGGGTGCACAGGGGGCACTGCTTGACATAACCTACGGAAGCTATCCCTACGTTACCTCATCGAACACTTTGGCATCTTATGTCGGCGTCGGCGCGGGCTTTCCAGTCAGCGAGGTAGACGAGGTCATAGGCGTTGCAAAGTTGTACACAACAAGGGTTGGTGCCGGGCCATTTCCAACGGAGGTTCATGGGGACTTATCGGATAGGATAAGGGCCAAGGGCGGTGAATACGGCTCGACCACGGGTAGGCCTAGGCGCGTGGGATGGCTGGATCTAGTAGCTCTCAAGTATGCCGTTGCACTTAACGAGCCACGTAGGCTTAAGCTTGTGCTTACAAAGGCTGACGTGCTGGCTGGATTAAATGATCTTAAGGCGGCAGTAGCCTACAATATAGATGGCACTGAAACTTCAAGTTTCACCGGTGTGTTGCTTGGCAGGTTAGCAGAACCCGTTTACGAAAGCTTCGAACCAATACCAGAGACAGAGTGGGGCCGTGTTGCCAGATCGGGCTGGAACGGGGCGCCTAAGGAGCTGAGGAAATTCGTTGAGTTCGTGCAGGACTACCTGAAGGTCGAAGTGGAGAGCGTTTCGATGGGTCCCGAGAGGGGGATGATGCTTGAGCTACGGCGAAGCCCTTTCTCCTGTTGATGGTAGGTATCGCTCCGAAGTAGGCCCCCTCAGAGAGCTTTTTTCAGAAAAATCTCTATTTCTTGAAAGGGCTCGCGTGGAGCTGCTCTACCTGAAGGAGCTAGCGAGAACAGGCGCGCTTGAGATTAAGGGCGGGGAAATCGATCCCGAGGTCCTCATCGAGAGTTTTCCCAATGACTGGTTTGAAAAGGTAAAGGCTCTGGAAACCGAGCTTGGGCACGACGTCAAGGCGCTGGAAGTTTGGCTGCGCGGATTTCTCATTGAGCATGGGTATGCTAGTCTCGCTCCCCTGATTCACCTGGGATTGACCAGCGATGATACCAATAACCTCGCCTACGGTCTTCTTTTGCTTAAGGCCGTGAAGGTCCTCGCTGATCGTTATGACGAGTTAACTAAGGAGTTGCGCGCTCTCGCGAAGAAGCACGCCAATGATGTCATGCTGGGAAGAACACACGGGGTTCCTGCAGTTCCAACTACTTTCGGCAAGGAAATTGGAGTTTTTGCGTGGAGATTGAGCGAGAGGATATCCGCGTTGAGGAGGCTTAAGCCTTACGGAAAGCTTGGCGGAGCCGTTGGAAACCACAACGCGCTTCACTTCTTAGATGAAAAGTTCGATTGGCTAAGCTTCTCTGAGAGGTTCGTATCCTCTCTTGGGCTTAAGTACGCTCCTCTAACGAAGCAATTGGTTCCGCATGAAGGGACCTCAGATATACTTCACCAGATAATGCTCATAAACCACATAATCGCGGAACTGAGCCGGGACCTGTGGACTTATAATATGCTGGGGCTGGTAACATTCCAGAGAAAAGGCGTTAGCAGTTCCACAATGCCGCACAAGGTTAATCCCGTTGACCTTGAGGATGCCGAGGGCCAGATAGACATATCGAACTCGCTTTTATCGCTTCTTGCTTACAGGTTGGTTGGCACAAGGCTCCAAAGAGATCTATCGGATTCCCCGGTTAGAAGGATAATGGGTCAAGCACTAGCTCACTCTTACGTCGCTTGCGGTAGGGTTGTGAAGGCGTTAAGTTACATGAAGGTAAATTCCGAAAGCATGAGGCTTGAAGTTCGGGAGCACCCTGAGGTGCTTTCAGAAGCGGTCCAGGTAAGCCTTCGCGTGAGCGGGGATCCTCTAGGCTACGAGGAGGTTCACGGGAACATTCGGAGCTTGGACGAACTGAAAATAAGGGTGGGCGGAGAGCTGGGCCAGCGCCTCATGAAGTTACGGCCAGAGGACTACGCTGGAATGGCGCAAAGGCTGGCCGAACTGGCCGCCCAATATGACCCGCGCTTAAATGGAACCTAGGAATTATCCCATGGAAATCGAAGTTGGATTCATCTTTGATGATGATAGGATGGCTAGGGCGATCTTCGTTGCTACATCGCCGGATAACCGTGATGCGCCCGATGACCAAATCATCGAAGAGATCATTTTGACGAACGAAGTGAGAGTAAAGGTAAAGGGAGAGGTGAACGAATCCTTTCTTTACACGATCGAGGATATGTTTGACAAGGTCGCCTTGTGCGAGAGCTGCGTGAGATCGATACAGAACCTGGGCAGCCGAAGGGCGCATTGCTTATTAAGGCAAGGCCTTATTTGAGCGAAAGTTGTCGCAAGTAAAGGTTAAGGAGAAGCATTGGTACAGCATATTCGCGCCACCTACATTGGGAAATAAGGAGATAGGGAAGGCCCTGGCCACTTCGCCTGAAGACCTTATGAATCGTACCGTTGAGGTCACGTTGTACGAGCTGACTGGAGACATTGAGCAAGCCCATGTCCACATAAAACTTCAGGTTAAGAGAGTTCAGAACGATGCCGGCTATACCGAGTTCAAGGGACACCACTTTTCTAGGGATTACCTTGGAGGTAGGATCAGGCGGAGATACAGCAAAGTGGAGGCGATCTTTGACGTGACGACCAAGGATGGGGCATCTATGCAGCTTCAGGCCATAGCTATAACCGCAACCCCTGCTTCAAGAGCACAGCGCCACGACATAAGAATGAGGATGATCAAAACCGCTCAGGAAGCAGCCGCGAGCGCAAACTTCTACGACTTCGTTCAAGACATGTTAACCGGAAAGTTAGCCCAGATTATGCAGAAGGACGCGAAGAAAGTGTTTCCGATAGCTTTCCTCGACGTCGCTAAGTCTAAGGTCAAAGCGGTGGGTGAGAGGCCGATTGAGGCCGCATCAGCTACCTCAGGGCAAGCTGAAGGTTAATGGCGCATCAGTTGACTGGGATCTCATAGAGGGACTTGTTTCAATCGGGGCATCGCTTGGAGGCCCAGGATCCAAGGTATTGGTTGCGGGGACCAGGGTCACAGCCGATCTCGTTTTGGCAGGTTCTCTGATCTCTGGGGCATACCCGTTTTACTTCGATACTTCATCACCGGAGCTTGCCTCTTTTGCCTGTGAGCTTATGGGCTTTGATTCCTGCGTTTATTGCGATCTTTTGTCCGTCGACGTGGTTACAGGAGGCAAGCCAGCTAACTCCTCCTTCTTTGAATCCTTGAGGAAGACTGATCTTTCATCAATTGACTGGAGGGAAATGTCGCATTTCAGCACGATCGACTTAAGCGCCAAGCCTTACCTTGACGCTTTTGGGTCAGTTTTCAGCATGGTGTCGCTCAGAGGTGTCAATAAATGCCTGGTTACAGAGGAAAGCAACGATCAGACTAGGCTCATGGCTGAGAGCTTTAAGGAGTTGGGTGGGAACATGGTTGAGGTACAGAGCAGGTCTTACTTGCTGGGTGATTTCGTGTACCGCGACCGTTACGTATGGCCTTTGAAAGAGGTCAATCTGTGGGGGCAAGCTATCTCGTTGGCCCTTAAGTTGGGAGGTAGACTCGCAGTCGGAATTGATGCGCCAACGGGTCTTGAAGAGATAATGGAAAGAAAGGGAGGAAAACTCATTAGAAGGGGGATATCGGAGTACGACATATCCTCCTTCGGCGAGAGCTTCGACGTGGGAGTTAGCTCATCTGGTTATTGGGTGATTCCAGCTCTGCATAGGTGGAAGGATGCGCCGGCTGCGTTGGTCGCTAATACGATCAATTTTGAAAGCGATATCTCATTTCAAAGCCCCTACGCAGTAGAGGTTATGCGCCCGGTCGACATATCTAAGCTAAATTGGGAAACGAGCACCGGATGGGGATGGAGAGCCAGTGCTGGTAACGTGGACGGATCTGAAGTGCTGGTCATAGAGAGAAACGGAAAAGTTACCGTAAAGGTGGAGGACAGGGATGCGGCCAAGGCAAGATTGGTTGCCGAAAAGGTTATTGCGATCATAGACGGGTCATCCCATTGAAAGCTGCCATACTCGCCGGAGGGCTTGGAAAAAGGCTTAGGCCACTGACAGAAGTTATCCCTAAACCACTTATATTTGTTGGAGGTGCGGCCATGATAGACCATTGCATTTCCGCCCTCGAAGGAGTTGGTATTTCGGAAATCGTGATCGTCGTGTCTCCCTATACGGAGGCCCCCGTAAGGCGCCACATAGCTGAAAGGTACAACAAGGTGAGTTTTGTCAGACAAGATGTACCTTTGGGCACAGGTGATGCCGTGTCCAAGCTTTATCCGTCCACCGGAGATGTCTTGGTCATCTCTTCAGATGTAACGGTCAACGAAAGCTCTCTTTCGAATCTGATAGGTTACCACGAGAGGGTTAAGCCAATAGCGACGATATTAGGAGTTAAGGTGAGAAATCCCTCGAGGTATGGTGCCCTAATGCTGGAAGGTGATCATCTAAAGGGTGTTGTGGAAAAGCCCGCTTTACCAGTAAGCAACGTTATAAATTCCGGCATATACGTGCTTTCAGAAGAGGCGTTAAAGGCAACTCTAAACTTGCCCTTTAGCCCAAGGGGAGAGAAGGAAATCACTGATGCCTTTAATTACTTGTCGAGCTCCGGTAAAGACGTGCGCGTAATAACCGATGAAGGCTCTTGGTGGCATGACGTCGGAGACTTTGCGTCAATGATCAAGGCAAACGAGTACTACCTCCAAAGAGGAAATGCAGAACCTTATGTCTCCGCTCAGCACGAGGTAAAAACAAAGGATGGGGGGAAGATAATTGGCCCCAGCTTTGTTTCAAACGAGGCCACCATAAGGGGAACAGTAGGACCTTTCGTTTCCATAGACAGGGGATGTATTGTGGAGGAAGGCTCCTCTGTGGAACGCTCCATAATGATGAAGGGATCCAAGATACGGCGTGCGTTCCACGTGAGCTATTCCATAGTAGCTCCAGGCGCTGTGGTCAATCATGACGGTATTGGGACCCCACAAAGCCCTTTTCTTTTCTTCGGTGGAGAGGCCTAAGTGCGCTTTTAGCTCGCGATCTTTACTAGTTGATGTGTCAACTCTGCCTTACATGGCGATAACTTATTGAGGCGATAGATTTAAAAGGGTTATTTGTTGCTACTCGAAATGACATCAAAGGCTGTTTGGAACGGCATACACTTCGACATGAACACGGTTATACCGGCATGGGTTATAGTTGTCTACATCCTCATAATAGTAGCCCTTATGCTGTACGGCTGGCGCAAGCACCTGCTATCCTCCTATAGGACCGTTGATTACGTTTACATGGGGCTTCTAGCGGCCTTGTTGGTTATATGGAACTTCTTCATTTCTCCGCTTATACCTAAGGTATCTGCGGTGACCTCTTGGTTTTACTACCCGTTAATAGGAGAGGTGATAATTCTACTTTTGGTTGCATCCCTTATAGGGAAGCCCGGCACCGTTATGCTGACGATGTTCATATATACTGTTCTATCGGACATATTCCATTACGGTTTCGGTGGCGAGCCGTTTTGGTTCGTGTACGAGTTAATCGCTTACGCTGCTATGCTTGACCTTTACCTTCTGGTCAGAGGGAAGTACTTTGGAACCAACAACCAAGCCTTAGGGAAGAGAACGGTTAAAACTGAGCAAGGGGAAGTAAAAACCGAGGAAAGGGTTATCACAATACCTGGCCTTTTCGTGATCGACTCGGTAATAGGAGGCGTGATAATAGCGATTGCCTTTCCCCTATTTTATCATGGCTTCTTTGCTACTTTTGTGGAAGGGTACAGCTACACTGCAAACTACGTTCTGACAACCACACTGGTAAGCGCGGTTGGCGGCGTGATAATGGGGCTAATAGCGGCTCCTTTTGTGGCCTACATAAGAAAGGTTATAACAGGAGTATATTGATTTTTTTTAGGTCGGCTGCCAGTTTTCGGGTAAAAGACGCTCCCTCTTGTAGTACTTTATGAGACGCCTTATCTTTGAATCTGTCCTTATAAGCCCCTTCTTGGAGTCGTTGTCCTTCGGGTGCTGTTCAAGGTGCTCTTGTATCTTGCGCTTTCTGTTTAACAGGTTCGCCAAATCTTCAGGTACTGTTTCCTTTTCTCCCTCTTCTATTAGAACTTGCTTAAGGGACCTTCCCAATATTCTTTTAATCGATGGTACTCCTTCCTCGTCCCGCAGTTTTTGGCCTATAAGCGCCTTACTTAGGCCCTGTTTGCGTAAGGAAAGGATCTTTTCCTTTAGTTCTTCAGGAGTTACTGGACTGCCCTCTACCAATTGGACTTGACCTAGCGGCCTATTGGACTGCGATTTTCCTTTCCTGTGATTCTTTTTCAATGTGCAAGTCTTTAAGAAGACATCTTTTAACCCTTTCGCTGCGTGGCTGAGCTAACCTGCGGTATAAAAAAACCAATCTTTTAAATTGCGATAGGGTTTAAGCGGAATGCAGGGGCTATTCAAGGCCATAGGAGAAGCAAGCAGCGTTGCGGTGATATCGGGCCGTTCATTGGACGCGGTTATGGCCTCTGCGCTTTTATTTGATTATTTAGCGTCCAGCGGCCTTAATGCTTCCATGAGCTTGCAAGACTATACAATAAGCTTAGAGGGACATGCCGAACTTACCATACATGTTGGGACAGGTTATCCCTCCTCTGGAGCACGTGACGGGCATCTCTTCATAGACTATGCATTCAAGAATGGATCTCCTCAAGGTTACATATCGGTAAGCGGCAGCATATCTAGGGCCGTTTTTCGGGAAACCGGTTATGGAACTAAGCATGCGGTTGAAGTTGGCGAGCTTGATCCCTTTCTCAAAGCTCCCCACGCACTACTACCAGACGATCTGTTTGCCTCGGATATTTACGCTATTGCTTGTCCACCTCTACCTGGCGCGATAAACTCCAAGGAAGAGCTTGCAGAAAAGTCCTCAAGCAAAGAGCTGCTCGTGAAGGCAGCTGAAGAGCTCCTCAGGAGGGCGGGGTTCTCGCTGGAGCTCTCATTTGGAGTAGACAGAAGCGTTTTCGCTGAGGCCAACGCGATCACCAGGGAGCTGTTTAAGAAGCAGGGAGATGCTGCTGCGATGGCCTTTTTGGTGGAGAGGGGAGGTGTAATAAGGTACGAACCAGATAGCTTGTTGCTTGAAAATTTGAAGCAGTTCTTCAATCATTCGGATAGCTGGTTAATAGTGAATGCCAAGGTAGGTAGTCTGGTTCTCTTACCCTCGAGTTTTCCGCCTACATATTACATATGTCCTGCACTTCCAGTGGTGGCCTGCTTTGGGGATTCGAAGTTGCCAGCCTTTATACTCGAGCCCGTTTCCGATGATAGGGTGTTCCTTTGGGGGTTAGGCAATGACTTCGACTTTAATGAGGTCGTTTCAATGATAAGTAAGTATGGAGGAAGTGGTCTGGTCTCCGGAAGAAGGGTGTGGGCGGAGTTTCCTCACAGCGCCATTGAAATGGCGAATTTACTTGAAGAATGACCAAGCGGTCCTAACGTTTTTAAGGTGACTTCAAAACTCAATTAGACATGAGTCATGCAATAGAGGTGAAGGATCTATCCGTTTGGTATAACGTGGCAGGTGAACCTGCCATAAAACACGTGAACTTAACGGTTGATGAGGGCGAATTTGTTTTGTTTGTTGGGCGCACAGGATCTGGGAAGTCTACTTTGCTCAACTCCATAAATGGCGTTATACCAAACATAATCAACGCAAAGCTAGAAGGAAGCGTAAAGATATACGGCCGTGACACAAGACTGATGCAGCTCAAGGAGCTCAGCACGCTTGTCGGAACGGTTTATCAAACACCTGAGGATCAGATATTTTCTCTGGTAGTGGAAGACGACGTGGCCTTTGGCCCTGAGAATCTGGCTCTGCCGCCTGACGAAATTAGGAAAAGGGTAGAGGATTCATTGAGGTTAGTGGGCCTTTCAGATAGGAAGAAATTTCCAACCTTCCTGCTATCCGGAGGTCAAAAGCAGAGGCTTGTTATCGCAGATGCGTTGTCCATGAGACCTAAAGTATTGATTCTTGACGAACCAACTAGCATGCTTGATTCCCTTGGAACATCAGAGGTTTTTTCCACGTTAAAAAAACTTAGGGATGAATACGGGATGACCATTCTCATGGCTGAGCACAAGGTTGAAAGGGTGTTGGGGCTGGTCGACCGGCTGATCTTGATATACGATAAAACCGTGGTAATCGATAAGCCAATTCGTGAGGCCTTAATGGAAGATCTGGTCATGTATGGAATTGAGGAGCCTCAAGTATCTTATCTTTATAAGCAGATAGGTGGATCAGGTAAGGCTCCTCTGACGATAGAGGAGTTCATGAAGTATGAAACCGGATTTTCGGAGTTTTCAAGGGGTAGGCAGGTAGCATTAGTGGATTCGCCGCCTAAAACGTTGGACCCCGTAGTAGAGTTGAATAACGTTTGGTTTGCCTACGAAAGGTCTAAGGAGTGGGTCTTGAAGGGAACCAGTTTCGCGGTTAACAAGGGAGAATTTGTGTCGCTTGTAGGACCAAATGGCTCCGGAAAGACCACCATACTTAGGCTCATAGCCGGCCTTCAGAAGCCTTCGCAAGGCGAAGTTAGGGTAATGGGAAAGCCTACCACAAAAATGAGCAGAAAAGAGCTTTCATCGTTTGTCGGGTACGTGTTTCAGGACCCAGATCAGATGCTTTTTAATACTACTGTTCTGAGCGAGGTCGAGTTCACTCCCAGATTAATGGGCTTAAATGCACAAGCAGTAAGAAAAAAGGCAATTGAAATCTTAGAGGAGTTTGGTCTTCTCGAATATAAGAATGAAAATCCTCATAGGCTGAGCGTGGGCCAACGCAGGCTTCTCTCTTTAGCCTCTGTGCTGATCAACGAGCCCAAGATCTTGTTGCTTGACGAGCCCACTAGAGCCCTCGATTGGGAAACGGGAGAAGGGGTGCTCAAGTTCGTGAAGCGCTTGGTCAGAGATAAGGGAATAGGTGTAATTGCTGTCTCTCATAATATGAAGCAAGCAGCAGACCACAGCGATAGAGTTATAGCGCTTTACTCGGGTACTGTGGCTGCCCAAGGAACTCCAAGGGAGGTCTTCATGCGGGCCATAGAGAACCCGAATTGGTCTCTGGTTCCACCACAGGTCTTTCAGCTCTCAGTCGCTCTATCAATAAGGCCGCCAGCCGTGAAGATTGATGAGATCATGCCTCTTGTTGACGAGTACAAGGCAAGGGCTAAGGCCGCCGGTAAAGCCTAGCGCAAAATGAGCCATAGGCCGTATCGCTTTTTGTTCAGAAAGGCATAATAGCCCGAGCTAGATTACGTAAGGTTGCGGTTGGAAAGCTGTGCTATCAGCTCAGTTCGGCTTATCACCGCGAGGAGATGGACCAATTGAACGCCGTGTTGCTTTGGATAACGTCGATACTTATCATAACCATGGGTCCTGTCTTGACCATATATTTGATCTGGAAGGTGATAGGGTTCAGAGGTTACATGTCATTGTTCCAATTTGTTGAAGGAAAGTCGTTTTTATATCGTATTGATCCAAGAGTAAAGATCCTCATGGCAATAGTCGTTACCACGGTGGCGGCGTTCACCATATGGTGGATATCTGCTGTTTTCCTGATAGCAATGCTTTTGCTTTACGTGTTTACCGTGAATCCCTCCTCTAAGTATCGCATAGTGGTCCCACTCACGGTTGCCACGTTTTTGGGTACCGCGTGGACTGAAGCGCTGTTCACGAATCCCTCTTTGCTGACCGAGCTTTTTGGATTGGACGTGTTTATTTTGCTATTTCCCTCACAGTTTCAAATAATCGGGGCTTATGGGCTGTCCGAACAGGGCTTTTTCTATGGTCTTCAGATAGCGTTTAGAGCTTCTGCGGCAGTGGCAAGTGGGTTCCTTTTGGTCTTTACAAGTTCACCGGCAGACATATTGCGTTCCCTTGAAAAGTCAAAGATTCCCGTCGAACTGGGCTTTGCGCTCGTGGTTGCCGTTATCGCGATACCAAAGATACTGGAAAGCACCATGACAATACTCGATGCCATGAAGGTGAGAGGGTTTGACTTTGGAGGGGCTCAAAGCCGTGAATTAAAAACAAATTTGAGCAAGTTCTTTCAACAGATAAGGGCGGTCCTTATGGCAACCACTTCCATAATCATTTGGACGCTAAAGGGTGCAGAAAACATAGCTATATCCGCGGACCTTAGAGGCTTTAGGGCTAACAAGTTTAGGACTTACTATCACGAGGTAAAATTTCACAGGATTGACTGGATAGCCACAGCACTTATAATCGGCGTGTTTCTGATAGGAAGTTACCTTTCCGGTATAGGATATGGACCCCTGGCCTATAACCCCTAGAGTTACTAAGAGGCGATTGTCCTGTACCTTTTTAGGTATTTGCCCTTATACGGTCGCGGGTTAAGGTTCCGCGATTCGCTTACTTAAAGTACCTTCCATAAAGAATTCCAATGTTGAAGCAAAAGCTCTTTATCCTGCAGAAAAAAAGGGGAAAGCTTGAACAAAAGGCTATTCTAATGCTTGACGTTTTTCTTGGAAGAAACGTAATCTTTCTTCTTCCACGCCTCTCTCTTTCTGAATCCATCGCGCTTTGACTTGTTTCTCAGGCCTCTGCTCCTCCTTCCAGAAGGCGTGAGACCTCTGAAAACTCTTCCCTTTTGCGCTGGGTTTGCTACCCAGTTAAGTTCTTTATCGCTTAATATCGCTGGATTGTGAGGATCGACTAAGATAACCTCGAACCATTTATGTTTTCCATCTTCGCCAACGTAGTAGCTTCCCAGTACCTCCATGCCAGGGAAGTGCTCAGCGGCTCTTCTTTCCGCTATGGTTTGGGCGCTTATGTTATACTTGATCAGCTTGATTCCCATGTTCTTGGGCCTCCTTCCGGCCCTTGGCCTTGGAACGAAAAAGCCTCCCTTCTTAGCCACCGAACGAACAATTATTATTCCTGGCTTTGCCTTATATCCCAGCTCCCTAGCGCGGTCTAAGCGGGTAGGCCTATCCAACTTAACTACGTTAGGTTCCTTTCTCCACTCAACAAGCCTCTGCTTGTAGAACGCAATCAAATCTCCTTTAATCTCTCTTCTAAACGTTTGTGACCTTAGCTCCGCTATGCTGGGCATAATGAACTTAAAAAAAAGGTTATAAGCTTATGGCCTTGACGCTTCTAGGTACCTCCTGACCGGGAATTGTGTTTCGCTTTTTCCCGATATAGGCAGGAGCGGGCATCGGGTCATATTAAGAGATTAGAAAAGCTCGGCGCCGATGCTTTTACTGCTTTAATTCCTGATTAACTTTTGATGGGTATTACTTTTTACGGTGGATTATTGTGTTCGCTGCGCAAGTGCAGTTGCTTCCTGATTATGTCGCATGCCAAGGCCACAGCCCTTTGCTCTGCCTCCTCCGTGCTTCCAGCGATATGAGGCGTAACTATAACCCTCCGGTCTGCTATTAACTTCTTTTCCTCAGAGGTTGTGGGGGGCTCGTGTGGAAGTACATCGAGAGCAACGCCAGCTATAATACCCTTCTCGAGTCCGCTGAGCAGCGCTTCAACTGATACCACCTCTCCTCTGGAAGCGTTAATGATTCTTACTCCGCGCTTCACGATGGATACCTCTTTGAAGCCGAACATGTTCCTCGTTTCCTCAGTGAGAGGTACGTTGAAGCTTATGAAATCTGAAATCGCTAGTAGTTCCTCATAACTGACCTGCTTTGCGCCAGAGTCTATCCTCTTGTACTTATCGTAGGCTATCACCTTCATCTCGAGTGCCCTTGCACGTCTTGCAAGCTCGGTACCGGAGCAGCCATAACCAACTATGCCGAGCGTCTTTCCTGAGATCTCGATTCCCCCGCATTCTGCCTTTGGCCATGCTCCAGACTTTACCCTCTGTGAACATGCGGGTATATCTCTGGCTAGCGCTAGCATTAAACCTAATATGTGCTCTGCCACGGAGACCGCTGACGAGCCAGCGGTATTGAAAACCCTTACGCCAAGTTTCTGCGCGGCTTTTAGATCTATGTTATCGAGGCCAACCCCAAGCCTTATCAGTACAGAACCCTGCTTCAGTCTTGCAAGAAAAGCTGCGTCAGCTTTTACGTTCCCCCTTATCAGTACAGCATCATAATCTCCGGGGTTTTCTGGCAGCTCTCTTTCTGCTATATCAGGGTCTAAGCCATTTTCTCTCAGGAGATCTATCGAAGCTTTAGGTATTTTACAAGCTACTAATACCTTGGTACGGCTTAACACGGTAAACGGTTCATGAACCTATATAAGCATAGTTGATCAAATTTATACACAAAATTTCCATTCTAAACTCAAAAACATGGAAAGGTTTGGCGAGACTGATCATGGATACTCCTTAGAACAGCTTTTAAACCCGCACATGTGAACCTTATGTTAGTTGGCGTAGTCGGCAAGACCAACGTGGGCAAGTCGACCTTTTTCAAGGCCGCTACGCTCATTCCCGTGGCGATCGATGAAGTGCCCTTTACTACCATAAAACCGAACAGGGGAATGGCAGCCGTTAGGGTGCCATGCGTTTGCCGGGACCTTGGTGTTAAAGATGAACCCAGAAATTCGAAGTGCATAGATGGGAATCGTTTCATACCCGTCGAAATGCTCGACGTTGCTGGTCTTGTCAAGGGCGCGTGGAGGGGCAGGGGACTGGGAAACCAGTTTCTTGACGACCTCAGGCAGGCTGATGCGTTCATACACGTGGTGGATGCCGCTGGAAGCACTGATGAGGATGGGAACTTAGTCCCTCCAGGCAGTAGGGATCCGCTTGACGACGTCAAAGAGATTCAAGAGGAGATAACCATGTGGATAGCTAGCGTAATAAAGAGAGATTGGGAGAAGAGCGTTAGGACATCCGAAACCCTTCGCGGAGATCCGGTGTCCGTGCTTTCCGATAAACTTGCTGGATTATCTGTTTCGCGCGGAGAGGTAGTTGCGGCACTTGAGAAGACGGGGTTGGTCGGCACGAGGCTTTCCTCATGGAGGGAAGAGGAAATCAAGTCGTTCGCATCGGCCATATACGACCTCAAGCCAAAGGTTGTTGCAGCCAATAAGGCTGACATAAGGGAAGCCGAAGCAAACATAGAGTCCATGCGGAGATCTCTCTCCGTTCCAGTGATACCTACAATCGCCGAGGCAGAGGTGGCGCTTAGGCTTGCGGCTGAAAAGGGCTTAATAGATTATCTAGCAGGCGACTCGTCTTTCAGGATAAGACCTGGTGCACAGCTTACATCACCTCAGCAGGACGCGTTGAAAAGGATACAGCAGATGCTTGAGAAGTGGGGAAACACGGGAGTACAGCAGGCGATAAATGAGGTCGTACTAAAACAATATGGAGGCATAGTTGTCTACCCAGTAGAAGATGTAAACAAGTACTCTGATTCAAAGGGAAGGGTTCTTCCTGACGCTTACATTGTCCCGCCCGGGACCACCCCGAGGGAATTCGCGTATAAGATACACACGGACCTCGGCGAGGGTTACCTTTATGCAGTGGATGCCGTGACGAAGCAGAGACTTCCTGAGGATAAGCCTCTGAAAAATAGGGCAGTCATTAAAATTGTGTCTTCTAAACGACGCTTTTGCAGTAGCGGAACACATGACGATAACTTTAAATGCGATAAACAACAATAACCTGAGATAAAATGAGGGCGGAGTTTGCTATCAAGACTTTCAGTCTCATGCTAATGCTGGGAGCTATTCTCTTTGTCATCGGATACGCTGTTGGTGTTTATATCATGGGAGCATCGCCCCTTGCAGCGATAAGTGGAGCTCTATTCTTTGCCCTCATAGTAAACTTCATAAGTTATTACTTCAGCGCGAACATGGTTCTGAGAGCTTCCCACGCTAGAATTGTGAGCGAGAGTGAGGCACCAAGGCTTCATAGAATAGTAGCTGAGCTGGCACAGAGAGCCGGCATACCCAAACCTAAAGTTGCAATAGTTGATTCGCCGCAACCTAATGCCTTTGCCACTGGCAGAAATGAGAAAAACGCGGTGATAGCCGTTACCACCGGGCTGTTAGCTACAATGAACGACAACGAGTTGATGGGTGTGCTAGGTCATGAGACCGGCCACATAGTCCATCATGACATACTTATAGCTACGTTGGCCGCCTCCATTGCCACTGCCATCTCTTACCTTGGTTACATGGTTGAGTTCGCGTTGCTTTTTGGCGGATTTGGAGGGAGCGGCAAGAGAGAGGGTGAAGCCTTTGGTTTGCTAGGTGCTACTCTATTGGCGCCAGTGGCTGCTTTGTTTATACAGATGGCAATTTCAAGGAGTAGGGAATATTACGCGGATGAGGCAAGTGCCAAACTAACTGGCAGGCCCGACTTCCTAATAAGTGCGCTAACCAAAATAGAGGCTTACATAAGGGCCGGAGTGCCCATGAAGGCGAATCCATCCACGTCAAGCCTTTGGATAGCAAATCCATTCAGGGGAGGGCTAACGAACTTGCTTTCAACTCACCCATCAACTCCTGCTCGCATAGCTAGGCTAAAGAAGATAGCTAGGGAAATGGGACTATACTTGGAGTGAGTCTTTCCGCCTTATGATTTGCGGTATCGTAGGTTGTTATCCTCAGCTTTAAATATACTTTTTACGCAATCTAGCGGAACTCAGCCTTTTTTCGTGTGACGTTTAGGACCAACGTGTTTAAGCTCAAGCTTTAACTGGGGTGCACAAAATTACCCATCATAAAGCTTGAGCGGATGTTTTGTGTCGGACTAGATTTTCGCATGCAGTACCTTGAAGCGCGGAACTTCACTGGTTGAACTTTCTAAATCAACCGTTGCGTATTTACTCTTTGCGGCGCCCATCGATGCCTTCTGGCTTATCGCTTTAGAAGATGGGAAAAAGGAGCGGCTTGAAATTCGGATTTTCGTTATGTTTTCCGAGCCGTTTATGATCCTTTGCAGAGAAAATACCGGTTTCCTCAATATTGCGATTCCTGTGAACTCTCCCACGACCTCTATCAAGATAACGCAGGAAGGATTTTCAAGGCTAACCCTAAGGGAGAACATCGATGCAACTTGATGTACTATTTCGTCGCCGTTCAACGAGGTACCCCTTTTAACCAAGGTCACGCGGAAAGACTCGCAATTTGATAGTCCATTTGCTATCTCCTTAACTGCGCTCACTATTTCATTAAGGTCGCTCCTTACGACCTTTGCTATTGGAACCAGCTTAGTAACGTACCTAAAGTTCCAAGGGTTCGAAAGGGCTTCTTCTTTTGCCTTACTTACGACTTCGAAGGGATCAAGAGATGTGGAGACTTCCAATAGGCCTGAAAATTTTGTCCTCGATATGGTTGGATTACCATCTCCTAGCTCCGCCAAAAAGTAGGCGAGCTCCGACTTAGCCATGGGCTCTTTTCCCCTGGGGCACGATGCTAGCAAATTAAAGGGCATAATTGATTCATGCCAGTGCTTATAAGCAGAAGTAGCCGAAGCGTGAAACATATAAGGCAAAATGATAAGTGAATTGGGCCCGTAGCTCAGCATGGTTAGAGCGCCGGACTCATAATCCGGTGGCCCGGAGTTCAAGTCTCCGCGGGCCCACACGCCACTCTTTTGTGCCGGCAAGTACGTGCTTACACGCTGTGCTGCATCGCCTCCGACTCTGATCACCGAGGACCCATATCAGCGGTACTATGTGTCTAAGTTGAAGTCGCAGCGCAAGCGTTTTGGAAGCTTTCCACCGAGCAAAGTAGTTCTCATTAGCGTTAACACGCTTAGACATCAAAGCATCAAATACTAGCAGCTTAAAGACAGGTGCTTGTGGGAGTTCAAGGGACTTGAGAGCATGAAGGTGCAGGTCTGCCTCAGGGGACCTCCGAAACTCAAGGACCTGCCGTAAATTAACGATTAGTTTGCTGGCCATCCAATAACAGGCCATCTAATTACATATAAAAACAGAAATTGATAGGGCAAATAGATTTATGAAGTTATTTTTAGCTAAGGCAGGAGTGCACATCGCCCTGCTTATAACTCGCGCGCTAAGTAAAGCATGTGCTGTTCCAAGGTTAAAGTTACGGCTGAAGGATCGTTGAACCGGCTAATGGGCCTTAGTAACTTGAGTACGAAAGCGCCTTTTACCTCGTAGCCTTTTAAGGGGGGCAGTGCGCCACCTTTAAATTGCGCATCATCTTACTCCAACAGTCCTAAAAAATAGAACAGCTTGCACAGAAAGTAAGGGCTTGGAAAGCTTATAATTCTCCGACAAAGACGTAAAATGTTTGGTGATGTCTCGTGACGGTCAGCAATTCGGATGAGATTAGACCAGTAGCTCTCGTAAGAGTTAAGCCAGGAGCGGAAAGCAGAGCCACTAAAGAACTTAGTGATCTATTCGAAAGATTTAGAATAAAAGCTGAAATCCGCGATAGCGGGGTTGAGGGAAACCTATTGGTGTTTTCTTCGGCACCAAAGGGCTATGTGGCGGCGGTCTTGGGCAAGTCCAAGCTTGCCTACGCGGAAACTATCATCCTAATTGATGCAACGAGCCAACCGGACCTCAACTCCATGATTGACACGGCTTCGAAGGTGCTGATGGTTTACGCTTCCAAGAAGAAGATCAAGAGCTTTAGGGTGAAAGCTCGGGTACGCGGGTCGTCAATGGAAGAAAGAAAGATTGAGATTGAAATGGGTAGGGTATTAAAGGAGTCTGTCGGACTTTCTGTGGACCTTGAAAATCCAGACGTCACGGTATACGTTAACGTCGTAGGCGAGTTTGTTGCCGTGACGATAGCATGACCTTAGCGTAACCACCCTCGTTGGCGCCTTCGTTTTATAACGCCATAATAACACTTATATGTGAACGATTTGATATCTTATCTATGTCCTCCGAAAGTTTGGACAGACTCGTTCGTTGGTTTGAGCCGTACAGTGCTGTTGTTGTGGCCTTCTCAGGTGGGGTCGATAGTTCACTCGTAGCTTATGCGTGTCACGCGGCTAGAGGGGATGGGTGTTTGGCCATCACCTTTGATTCTCCACTACTTTTACCCGGGGAAGTTGAGCAGGCCGTTTCCATCGCCAAATCTCTGGGGATTAGGCATGAGATAATCAAAGCAGACGTTTCAGAAGAGGTGCTAGCTAATGATCGTTACCGTTGCTACTATTGCAAAAAAGGCGAAATGGGATACTTGGTAAAGCTTGCTAAAGAAAGGGGAATCCAAGTTGTGGTCGACGGTACCAATGCCAGCGATTTGGGCAGTGGATGGAGACCTGGCGTCAAGGCCTTACTAGAGGTTGGAGTAAGGAGTCCTTTGGCCGAGCTTGGAATAGACAAGAAAGAGGTAAGGGAGATTGCCAAGGAGGTAGGCCTTCCAAACTACGACAAGCCATCCATGGCATGCCTTGCGTCCCGCTTTCCCTACGGACAGAGGATAACCTTAGACGGACTTAAGAAGGTCGCCAGCGCAGAGCTCTTCATAAGGGCTTTGGGTTTTAGGGTGGTGCGCGTCAGGAACTTTGGAAATGTTGCTAGGATTGAGGTATCAAAGGAGGAGATACCTGCTCTCTTTTGCGGTGAAAATCCTGAAAAGATATACGACAGGTTAAGGCAGCTTGGCTTCGACTACGTTGATGTTGACATAAATGGCTACAGAAGTGGGTCGATGGACGAGCCTTATTTATCTCAGGGTAAAGTGTAGCTTGGCGTGCAAGCATAAAGTTAAGTTGGCGTACGCGTGTGCGAGGAAAGTTGAGCAAGTCTCTTAAGCATCCATCTTTTATCCGCGCCATCAAGGGTTGTCTGTTTTGCGATTTCTTTCATCTCGCGGATCGCTAGGTCGTAGATCTCTCTGTTTACTGGATAGGGCACGCCGTCCTTCCCACCCACTGCGAAGGAAAATTTTATCGGATCTTTCCAAGACAGCTGTTCGCCATATATGAGCTGGGATAGAAGCGAAATGGCCCTTACAGTTGCAGGACCTATGCCGGGGAATAGCAAAAGCTCCTCGTAAGAAATGGGAGGGTTTTCGTACATCGATTTGATTGCTTTCCAGTTTACCCTTTCCGGAAACTCCACTTCAAGCGGCACTTTGACCTCAAGTCTTCCAGTGAAGTGATCCAGAGTTATGTGCCTTGAGCGCTCGTAAACTGCCATTAGCCTTTCCGTGCTTTCACGGACTAAATCTAGCGAGGCCTTACGTGCACTCGTTGAATCTTTGTCTATCATGTTGAGGACGAAGTTCCGTCTGTATCCAATGACGCTTTCCGGTGGATCGTTAACAAAGTTGCTAGTTTGGATCCAGTGATATCTTCTTGCAGTTTTATTGCTTGGGTTCATGCCTTGCTGAACCAAGGTCCAGTTACCCTTGTGGTCTAAAAAAATGGCTTGATGGTAAAGCTGATAACCTGCCTGCACTGCCGAGGTGTCTACCCTTGCAGCTAGCCTGCTTGCCCTTTCGAGCTCTCTAGCTTTAGATTCGCTTATCAATCCTGCATCGGCCATCACGCTGATCTCCGCAGGGTTAAGCCTCATCATTCCTCCCTTTCCTCCTATAACCATTACGCCGTGTGAATCCATGCTCAGGGCCTCGCGCAGCACCCCAGTGAGAACTGTAGTTACTCCCGAGCTGTGCCAGTCATAGCCCAGCGCAGAGCCCAGAGCCTGAAACCAAAGAGGATCAGATAACCTCTCAAGAAATGTCTTTGTGCCGTATTCCTCAACTATGATAGTCGCCACAGCTGAAGACATCCTTTTCATGCGCTCTATTAAGTAGGAAGGTGCCCTTCCGTCGTGCAAGGGAAGCGTGGCCACTGCATGTTCGTCCATAACTTGAACGCCCTTTAGCATTTAACCGTGATCTAGGCTCTGCCCAATGAGGTATCTATGGTCTTGGGGACAATTAGATCGATTAGGTCGAAAGTGCGCTCAAGGATTTGCTCCAATATACTCTGAAAGGCCAAGGTCTTCATCAGTTCGCAGGTTTCCACACTTCCTTTTATTTTTATCAAGTTTGCGATTTTTGGCTTGCGCTCAAGCAGCGATAACGCATCTTGGAAGGCGCTCGAGATAAGAGCCTCTATGGCTTTATTCTGTACATCTACGATTTCCTCAAGGAAGGACTTGAGCCTCGATTCGTCCTCGGGGGATGTGATCACAGGTGGGTGCGAAACAGCGTTTGCGATCTTTACGGAATAGTCGGCCAAGTTCTCGAGCACTTCAGATGCTTCCCTTACGTCAAGGGCCACCAGAGGACTTATCCCGAGCCTTTCGCTTATGTAAGAATTACCTATGGCCCCCCTGGTTAATCTGACCAACAAAAAGTAGAGCCTGTCAACCTCATCATCTCTCTGCTTGACTGCTTGGGCAGATTCTTCATCTCCTCTCATGAATGCTTCCAGCGCTTCGCGCTCCATATTGGTAGCTACGAAGAGCTCCTTTCTGAGGTATTTTTCAATGGAGGCCGTCCCGGCCTCCATTAGAGTCCCTATTATTACCCTGTCTTCTTTTTCATCAATTATTTCAAAACCAGCCAGCCTACTTATGGCCTCTCTTATCTCCGACCTTTCCCTCTTACTTATTGGCCTATCGGCCACGACCTCGACTTCATCGGCCCCCATGAGGTAGCTCCAGGTTATGTGTCTAGATATGTAAGGTGCCATTGGAATGGTAACCCTGATCTCTCTGATCTTTGTTTGTGGTGGCCTTATGATCAGTGAGCCGTCTGAGCTCTGCGTCACAAGGAGGGCTTCCTGCTTGTCTAGCGAATACTCGGTGGCCCAGTCCTTGGGCAGCGATATCAGAAACGTGCCCTTTGAAGTCTTCTGGACCTTTCTATAAGACATATAATTTACAACGCACGAGCAATTAAAGTGTGTGGATTTGCGCAACGCAACTTCGAAGCTTGTTGTTGCAAGCGTTATTTTTAGATAGCTATCTAGTGAGGGTTGATCCCGTACGTCCCCTGCAAGGGCACGAAAATGCAGGAAGTTAGAGATCTGGCTGTTAGCGTCCCCTTTCTCTTCCTTACCAGCAAGAGCTCCTGTATATCAATGCCTACCGGTACTATCATTTTTCCCTCTTCAGCGAGCCTCTCAAACAAAAAGTGAGGGACTTCTGGGGCTGCTGCTGACACCATGATCGTATCTGGTGCAACGCTCAATGGGGGACCCATAGAGCCGTCGCAGACGATCACATCTACCCTGTCATCTATTGATAGTTGGCGAAAATTTTTGGCTGCGCGCGCTGCAATGCTTGGATAGAGTTCTGCTGTGACCACTTTTCCCCTCGGTTCCGCCAATGCGCAAACCGAAGCTAGGTAACCGTAGCCGCATCCGACTTCGAACATTAAGGAAAAGGGTATTGCTGCCTCGCACATCATGGCAACTATTGATGGCGCCGAAGTTGTTTGTCCATTTTCTGTAGGCAAGGGTGTGTCTTCATAAGCCATCGTTTCGTATGCCTTCGCGACGAATTCGTGCCTTGGCACTGCCCTCATGGCTTCCTCAACCGCCTTGGAGCGGATGTAGCCTTGTTCAATTAACATGTCAACCATGCGATTTCTCTCCTTTTCGTACACTTTAATATGCATGCCTACGATTTTTAGGCTGACGATCGCATAAGCCCGGGTTATGGCTTCCCTGCCCTTTACCTTTCGATCATGTGATGTGATTTTCTGCAATGACCTCATCAATGCGTCCTTATTGCGCGATGCTCACGCTTTTTAAGGCGTGGCTGTTATAGAGCTATGCCCAGCGTAGCTTTTATTGGATCAAGCGATCTTGCCGAGGGCTTTGCGTCGGCGGGGGCTCAAATATTGAGCCCAAAAGACAGGGAACAAGCAATATCTAGCCTTTACGACGCGCTTTGGTCTGGTATGTACGCCTTTGTGGTGATATCAGAGCCATGGGCCTCTTCCCTCAAAGCTGAGCTGACAGAATTAGCGAGGATTAGCCCAACGCCTATCATAGTATTAGGCGAGAGCGGCTTAGATTTATCAAGCTTTACGAGTGCGTTGAACCGCTTGGTGGGGAGCAGGATTGCCTGAAATAGAGGGAGACATCCAATCTCTCCGCGGGAAGATAATATTGGATGCCATTGCGCAATATGATAAGGAATTAGATTCTGCTCTTTCTAGCGCAAAGGACGTAGTTGGAAAAACGTATGAACAGCTTTCCCGCGAACTTTCCTCTAGAAAGCGGGAGATCGAACTCAAAGCAGAAGCAGAAGAAAGAAGAGCTTTATCCATGGCTACCGCGGAGACAAGGGACAAGCTCCTGAGAGTCAGGGAGGAAGCAAGAGATAAGCTTAGATCAGTTGTCCTTGAAAAGATCAGGGCATTGCAATCATCCCAGGCTTATAGGAGGTTCATTCATAGGTGCCTGGCCGAAGGAGCTGAAATAATAGGATCCAAAAGCATTGATATATATTGCAGGAAGGTGGATGCTGGCATCGTTAAAGCAAGCGCGCGGGAGCTGGACATCGAGGCGACCCTGCATGAAAAGGATCTGATCGGTGGTATTCAGATCTCTTCTAAGGACGAACGGGTTACCGTTGACTATTCCTTGGACTCAATGTTGGACGATATTTTTCGGAACGACCGCCAGATGGTAGACAGACTTCTCTTTGGTGAGTGACATGCGCATATATAGGGTCAGCGGGGCCGTTGTGGAGGCCGAGGAATCCATTGGAGTAAAGATGCATGAGCTAGTACTGGTTGGCGAGCAGGGACTCGTGGGAGAAGTTATACGCATCGATGGCGACCATGCTTTCATTCAGGTATATGAGGATACTTATGGTTTGAGGCCGGAGGAGCGCATAACCCCCACGGGAAAGCCGCTTTCGGTCGAGCTCGGGCCTGGTCTAATAGGAACAATTTTTGACGGTATTCAGCGCCCGCTTACCTCGCTCAAGGAAAAGGAGGGAGCATTCATAAGAAGGGGAGTTAGCGAACCCCCGCTTGGCAGGAGGGAGAAGTGGCACTTCGCGCCGATCGCAAAGCAGGATGATAAGGTCGCTGGTGGACAGGTCTTGGGTTACGTGCAGGAGACCGAAATAGTAAAGCACGTCATAATGGTTCCACCCGACGTCCGCGGAGTTATTCAGTGGATTGCCCAAGACGGGGATTATAACCTGGAAGAGCCCATTGCAAGGATAGGTTCGGATGAAATTTACTTGTATCAAAGGTGGCCCGTGAGGGTACCTAGACCGTACTTGGAGAGGCTCCCTGCCGATGAGCCTTTGATAACCGGGCAACGGGTAATAGACGCTTTGTTTCCGATAGCTAAAGGAGGTTCTGCCATCATTCCGGGTGGCTTTGGAACGGGCAAGACAGTCGTTCAGCATCAGCTTGCAAAGTGGGCCGACGCAGATGTGGTCGTTTACGTGGGATGCGGGGAAAGGGGAAACGAAATGACAGAGGTGCTTAGAGATTTTCCCAAGCTGATAGATCCTCGGACTGGCAAGCCTTTGATGATGAGAACGGTTCTAATTGCAAACACAAGCAATATGCCTGTTGCGGCCAGGGAGGCAAGCATTTACACGGGAATAACAATAGCCGAATACTATCGCGACATGGGCTACAACGTGGCCCTTATGGCTGACTCTACTTCCCGCTGGGCTGAAGCCTTAAGGGAGATATCAGGTAGGTTAGAGGAGATGCCAGGCGAAGAAGGTTACCCTCCTTACCTTGCCAGCCGCCTTGCAGAGTTTTACGAAAGGGCAGGAAAGGTGAAGACACTACAGGGGAAGCAGGGATCTGTGACGGTAGTTGGGGCAGTCTCTCCCATGGGAGGGGATTTCTCCGAGCCAGTTACCCAAAACAGTCTCAGATTTGTACAGGTATTTTGGGGCCTTGACAAGGAGCTCGCTGACAGAAGGCACTTTCCCTCCATAAACTGGATCACAAGCTATTCTCAGTACTCCCTGACCGTAAGCCTTTGGTGGACGAAGCATGTGGGCGAGGATTGGCCCGATTTGGTCGCGGAGGCCTTTCGCATACTTCAAACTGAGAACGATTTGGAAAGCCTGGTAAGATTGGTTGGGATCGAGGCCTTGCCTGAGTCTCAAAAGCTCACGCTATTAGTCGCGAGGATCCTCAGAGAGGGCTTTCTCCAGCAAAACGCCTTTAACGATATAGACACTTATTCTTCGCCAAGGAAGCAGTACTTTCTGCTGAAGGCGATCATAGGTTTCTATCGCTCCGCCGAAAGGGTTATTGAGAAGAAAATACCTGAGGCAGAGTTAGAAGGTCTTCCCATCATTCAAGAGCTCGTACGTGCACGGTTTACCTTGGCGGATGAGACTAAGCTAATTGACTTGGTCAAGAGAGCCGAGGAGGCACCTAAGTCATTAACCGGAGAGATAGATCGAGGTGATATTTCATGAGCGAAGTCCAAGCTAGGCCAAGGAAAAGGGTTAGCTACGCGACGGTTTCGCAGATAAACGGCCCACTGGTTTTCGTGAAGGGGGTAAAGGGTGTCGGATATGACGAGCTCGTTGAGGTAAGCTCTCCAAGCGGGCGTAGCCTGGGTAGGGTTCTCGACGTTTCAAGGGACGTAGCAGTTGTTGAGGTATTCGAAGGAACAACGGGTCTCTCTCTGGGAGGTACTAGCGTAGCCTTTCTAGGAAGAGGACTTGAGGTGGGCTTGTCGCAAGAGTTGCTGGGTAGGGTCTTTGACGGGATCGGCGAGCCCATGGATGGCAAGCCCTATCCATACTCTCGGGAAAAAAGAGATGTAAACGGTTCACCCATAAATCCCACGGCGAGGGAGTACCCGAGCGAGTTCATCGAAACCGGAGTATCAGGTATTGATGGAATGGATAGCCTGGTAAGGGGGCAGAAGCTACCTATATTCAGCGGGGCCGGACTACCTCACAACGCGCTTGCTGCCCAAATAACAAGGCAAGCGAAGTTGCTGAGGTCTTCTGAGGGATTTGCCATCATATTTGTTGCCATTGGTATAACTCATGATGAGGCCATGTACTTCCGCAAAAGCTTTGAGGAGTCAGGTGCGCTTGCAAACGTGGCCATGGTCCTCAACCTTGCTGATTCTCCTGCGGTTGAAAGGATAACTGCACCAAGGGTTGGGCTAACCATGGCTGAGTACCTTGCCTTTGAAGAACAGATGCATGTGCTGGTCATAATGACGGATATGACCAACTACTGCAATGCTCTCAGGGAGATAAGCTCTTCTCGCGGCGAGATCCCGGCAAGAAAGGGATATCCGGGATACATGTACACCGATCTTGCATCCATATACGAAAGGGCTGGTAAGATTACCGGCAAAAGGGGCAGCATCACGCTGATGCCCATACTAACAATGCCCAACGACGATATATCGCATCCCATACCAGATTTGACCGGCTATATAACCGAGGGCCAGATAGTTTTGGACAGGTCTCTTTACAGAAAGGGAATATATCCACCTATAGACATATCACTTAGTCTCTCAAGGCTAATGAAGGATGGCGTTGGAAAGGGTTACACCAGGGAAGACCACATGGATCTGTCAAACCAGCTCTACGCTTCCTACGCTAGGATGAAGGAAGTACGGTCTCTTGAGACCGTTGTTGGAGAAGAAGGGCTTAGCGAAAAAGACAAGATGTACCTTAAGTTCGGTGAGTTCTTTGAGCAGAGGTTCTTGAAGCAGGGGGAAAACGAGGACAGGAGCATAGAGGAAACCTTAGAGCTTGGATGGGAATCGCTAGCGCTTCTACCTGAAGACGAACTCGGTAGGGTTAGCCCCGAAGAAATTGCAAAGTACATGAAAAGGAGGATGTGATATGGAACGCATGAATGTTCTCCCTACTCGTTTCAACCTACTCAAGCTCAAGCGCGAGCAAGCGACCCTTAAGACTGGCCATGACCTCCTAGAGCAGAAAAGGGAAGCCCTTCTTGAGGAGCTCAAAAGGGAGGTTATGGCTCTAAAGCAGGAAGCATACTTGGCATCGGAAGAGCTTAAGTCCGCCCTTAGGGCCTTGGCAAAAGCCCAAGGGGAAGCACATCTTCAGCTTCAGTCGTTTAGAAGGACAGAAATCGAAGTATCTGATCAGGCAAGAAGCCTAATGGGAGTACGTGTATCAGTGTACAGGGTGTATAGAAGACCGACAGGGAAAATTATCTTCCCTCCTGGTTTTGAGAGTCCTAGCGTTGAGGTAGTATCCCAGTCTTTCTTTCAGTTGATAGAGGAGCTTTCCAAGCTGGCTGAGCTGGAGGCCTCAATAATGTCTTTCGCGAGAGAGATGAAACGGATGCAGCGCAGAGTGAATGCACTTGAAAACATCTTTCTGCCGCTATACGAGGAAACCATAAGCTTCATATCGGACTCCCTTGAGGAGCGCGAAAGAGAAGAGCTCGTCTCGCTTAAGGCCGTTAAGGAGAAAAAGCCTGGCTAATAGGTAATAACATGAGCAAATGACCGTTTTTCTGAACCTCAAGGGTGAGAGCAGGTGAAGGCCTTCAACTTCAAAGCGAAAGGACATCTCATGGTGAGGGCCACTCACGCTTCCACGTTCGAGATAACCTCGGAGGATCAGCTAACGGAGAAGGGTGACTGCATCATTGCTGTTTCAAGTTCTATGGTTCCGGCTGAAATTCCAGGGGAGATAAGGGAGGCGATCAGAAAAGGAGGACGCATCAGGATTCGGCTAAGCTGCGATGGCATAGTTGATACCGTAACGGGGTGGGGCCACCAGTCACTTCCGCTTTCCAGCGATAGGTGCTTCATATGCAGAAAGAGTACATATATTAGCCCTGAGACGCTAGCCATTAAATGCGACAAGGCCGCAAGGGATCTTGATAGGGCTCTAGTACAGAAGTTGAGAGAGGGAAAGGAGCTGGAAGTAAGCGTGCAGATAGAAACCCGATGGATTTCATGTTTGACCTTTTTTACGCGGATCGCTTTGAGATTGTGTTGAACAGATGCGCGATGCATTTAGTCGAAGCTTCCTGCGGGGGTCCTAGGGACCGCTGAAACGTTGTCGACGTGAAAACAAGGGCAAGAGAACCTTCCTAATGCATCTGCGCTTGGGGTTTGGAAGCGGAGCTCTGAGCGTTCAAGGTTTGCGTGAATCCGACTTTGGAACAAACTAGGGTATGCTCTTCGGTAGTAGAAGGTATGTGCAAGGCGCTAAGACAAACCCTATAATCGGGGCCATTGCCCAGACCGCGATTATCCTTGCAATTCTTCCCCTGTTTGCTATGCTGGCGCGCCTTGTAAGCGCAGGTCCGAAGAGCGCAGTTACGCCGATTTGCGAAACGGAAACTGGTATTGAGAGCTGCGTCATGATCTCTACCATGAGAGCGGTGGCAAAGCTCGCTCCGGAAGAAGCTACCGGGCTTATTCCTACTATGTCCTCTGAAACGGTTTTAGTGACGTTTCTTCCAGCTAAAAACGATCCGAGGAGAGCAGCAAAGGCCAAAGCAGAACCGCTTTCTGAGGGTGAGGCAGAGCTCATTCCTTCGAGAAGCCCGACGGTATTCGCGCCTAAGACGTAAGAAACGTAGAAAGAGGATGTTGTGACTAGGATAGCGTTTACTTCGGCGCGGCGGAAAATTCCCTTGGGCAGAGCTCTTCTCAATGCTACGTAGATTGCCGCTGAAAGAGGTATGGAGAGGAGTGGTGCATATATCCAAGATACTGACACCAAAGCAGCAAACTTCACGTTGAGAGTTCCCGCCAAAATGCCTATCCCAACCGCACCTCCAACTAGAGCCTGAGAAAATGACAGTGGGATAGCAAAAAAAGTCACGATAATTAAAACAATTAACGACGAGATCAGGAGAGATGCCATAACGGAAGCTTGATTGGTTTTAATCATGTACCCTACGACGCTCGGCCGCATCTTCCATCCCTCCAGTAGAATTCCCATCGCCATTCCTATACCAGCAAGAAGCAATGCTTTGTCCTCCCTCATGATTCCTGACCCCACTATAGCACCAACGCAAGCGGCGGCGTTGTTTGCCCCAATGGCAAAGGCAGCTATCAGGGCTACTATCAGAAGGAGCAAATCAAACACCCGATTTTGCGGCAATAATTATGGCTATGTCTGACGCAGCCTCTATCGCATCCAGCACATTATCTAACCATAGGATAAAATCCTTCAACTCAAGCAGGGTGAGCACGTCCATGGAGCTCTTGTTTTGAAAAATTTTCTTGATTAGTCTAGCCTTTATCTCATCACCTTCTTCCTCCTTTCTTTCCACGTCCATGGCAAGTTTAACAGACTCCTTCGGGTTCGAGAAAAGCTGCTTTATGCACGTCTCCAATATGTACATCGCATCCTCCGCCTTCTTGACGAGGGACATGGGGTCATCAGCAGAAAAGACGGCATTGTAGTCGCTGGGCCGAACGGGGAACTGAGCTATGACGCGCGATGCATCCTTAGAGTAATCAGCTATGTTATCTATTGTCTCCATCAAATTCAGTATGTCTTCCCTTATGCCCGCAAAGAAGGCTCCCTCGGAGATGATCACCATGCCCTCTCTGTGGACGAGGTCGGCTTTTTCCTCGTTCCTCGAAACCTTCTCGCTTTCAGCTTCAACGACCGTCCAATCTCCCGCGCTTGCTCCCTTTATAACCCCCTCCATTGATCTTACTGTTTCAGTTACCGTTTTAACCTCCTTAATTATGGTTTCAATGGCTAGAGCCTCCCTTTTACCAAAGAAGTTAAGCCTCCCTATGCGTCTTGGCCACATTCTTGGCAAGTAGTGATGTCTTGTTCCTCATTTAACCCTAGCGCTGAAACGCTTTTGATTTACGACTCGTTAAGCAAGTTGCAGTTTATCTTGAGGATAGGTATAATGAGCTTTTAATTTAGCGCTTGCGCTCATCAGCCTTTCTCGTGTCGCTTTTCTAACTTGTAACGCTTAATAGCGGTGCGGCTTGAAGCATATGCTGTTCCCCGAGGCCATGGAGAAAGTCGAGCTCGTGGTTCCCGGTGACGAGCTTTCCGATTTGATAGATGACTTGGCCCAAAGAGGTCTAGTTCACTTTTCGATCTCAAGAAGTTCGCAGAGCCATTTTGACGAGCTCAGACGGAAAGCTCAGGAGATCGTTCAAATGGCCTCCGAGCTCGGTATCGGGCATTCGGAGATAAAGGAATTAGTGGAGGTTTCATCTTGGGACGCTCTTTTGGACGGTTATGCGCAGCGTCTCTCGAGCTATCTAGGCAAAAAAAAGAAGATCGAAGACGAAATAGGTAAAGTTACAGCTCAAAGGCAAAAGCTAGAGCAGGCCCTATACTATCTCGAAGCCTTTCCTCCCGAGTACGACAATTCGGCCTTTTCATCGATGAGGTCATATCAGCATCTTATCTTCCTCTCCCCAGCCAATCTAAACCTAAGCTACGATAGCATTGTAGCGGAATCCAGCAAGGGAAAGATCTACGTGGTTTTGTCAAAGCCCGATTTGGTCGAAAAGGTCCGGGAAGACCTTAGGAAAATGGGAGCAATCGAACTTCCTTACCCAGATTGGCTGGATCCCCTTGCCGAGAAGGCAAAGAAGAAAGCTGAAGAAGGAATTCTCGAGCTTTCAAAGCTCCAAAAGCAGCTAACTGAGCTGCTCAACAGCTTGATGCAGGAGGCATTGCCTGTTGCCTCGCAGGCGGACGAGTTGTCGCGCATGCTGTTGCGTTCGCTAGAGGTAAAATCGGGCGAAGAGTTTACCGCTAAGACAAGGTTAGTAACTGGTTTTGTGCGGGAGAGCCAGATCGGAGAGCTTCTCGACGCAGCTAAAGGCTTTCCAGGCGTACTCGTTTATCACAGGAAAGCTCTCCCTTCTGACGATCCACCAACGCTCCAAAATCTACCCGGGATAGCCTCTCACTTCAGAGTTGTTGTTGGCAGCCTCGGGCTACCCTCTTATGGAGAGGTAGACCCAACAGTTATCGCAGCTATAACTTTTCCGGTGCTTTTTGCCCTCATGTTTCCCGACGCTGGGCAGGCCCTATTGCTCTTAGTCCTGGGACTCTTTATGGCAAAGAAATTGAAGGGAAGCCTTAGTGATCTGGGATATGTTATGACCTTGTCCGGGGCCGCCGCATTTGTTTCTGGCTTGGCGTTTGGAGAGTTTTTTGGTCTCGAGATACATCCATTGGCGTTCCGCATATTCTCTTGGCAGGGTACTTTCTCGCTTCCCGGCACTCCGTTTTCTGTTTGGAGCCCTTCTGCATCCGTTTCCTTAATGACCCAGAAGAGAATAGTAACCCTTATGTTTCTATCCATTGGCGTCGGCATTGCACAAATGAGTCTCGGTTTTTTGCTATCTATAGTAAACCACGTGAAAAAAGGGCTGATTTTGAGGGCTATAGGAAGGGAGCTTCCAAAGTTAATTTTGCTGCCCTCTGCGTTTGGCTTATTAGTCGAAAGGGTCTCCCTATCTGGCTTGGGGCTAGCGTTGTGGGCTGCGCTTGTAATTGCACCCTTTATCCTTCTTTACGCGTTCCCTATAATTGATTGGGCTTTTGGTTCAGGTGGCCACTTGGCGGAAGAGGTAATGGATGCCGTTGAGAGTACCATCTCCTTTATCTCCAATAGCTTCTCTTATCTGAGGCTTCTTGCCATGGCAGTTGCACACCTTGCCTTGATGCTCGTCATCTTTGTTGTTGCTTGGTTGGCCTATGGATTTTTTGCTACATCGCCTCTTGGATGGGTCATCTTTTGGCTTGTGGTTGCACTGGGCAACATTGCAGTGACGGCCTTCGAGGCGCTTCTGGTTTTCATTCAGGCCATGAGGCTTCACCTTTACGAATGGATGATGAAGTTTTTCTCTGGATCGGGTCACATTTTTTCTCCCTTATCTTATGAGGGAAGAAGCGTAAGGGTCGTTAGGAGGTTTTCTCGGGGTTCTCGCTTGCTTGGCGAGTGAAAGGTTTTTATATAAGTTAGCCGACATCTCTACGATGATAACAGTGGTTTACTGGACAGAGGTCACTACGCACCTCGAGGTGAGGTCGCATGAAGTTTTGCCCTAAAGATGGTAGCGTTTTGGTTCCAGTTAGAGAAAAAGGTAAAATTTACCTCGTATGCAAGAAGTGCGGATACAAAGAGTTAGCAAAAGAAGAAGTTTACGTAGAAAAGACAAAGATTGACAGCAAGAAAAAGATAAAGCTGTTAACTGAAGAACTTCCCAAGGAGACCGAAGAAGAGAGGGAATACATGCTTGAGTCCTTCAGCTCAGGAGAGCTAGATCAGGAAGAAGAAGAGGAAGAAGAAGAAGAGGAAGAAGAGGGATGGGGAGAGGGCGAGGAGTACTAAGTTCAGGGGATTGGCTTGAGGCTTGCGGTTGTAGATGATGATCTTTGCAACTCAAAAATATGTGGTACTCCATGCGTGAGCTTTTGTCCTGTTAACCGCATAGGCAAAAAAACCGTATGGATAGCAGAAAACGGAAAATCGCGCATAAATGAGCAGACATGCATAGGTTGCGGAATATGCGTTCATAAGTGTCCCTTCAAAGCCATAACGATAATAAATGTGGCCGATTATTGGGGAAAGCGGCTCGTGCACAGGTACGGAGAGAATGGGTTTGCGCTGTACGGCTTGCCAGAGGTAAAGCGTGGTTTTGTGACAGGCATAATCGGCAGAAACGGAGCAGGAAAGAGCACCTCGCTGAAAATATTGGCTGGCGAACTCAAACCTAATCTCGGCGGTACCCAGGGCAATCTTCTGGACTTATTCAAGGGATCCGAGCTCAGAGAGTTTTTCTCTGGCCTAGGATCGGGAAAGATAAAGGTATCCGTTAAGCCGCAGATGTTGCTATCCGATGATCCGCTGATGCAAAAAACTGTAAACGAAGTCATCTCGTCAACTGGTGGCGATTTTTTCAGGTCCTTGATTGAGGAGTTTGGACTAACGAGCTTAGGAGATAGGAAGGTGTCCCAGTTGAGCGGCGGCGAGCTTCAGCTTCTGACGCTTGCGCTGGCGCTTTCAAAGGATGCCGACACATACCTGATCGATGAGCCTTCAAGTTACTTGGACGTCTTTCAGAGGATGGAGGCGGCTAAGAAGATAAGGGAGCGCATAAAAGGCGGAAAGAGCGGCGTAGTTGTTGAGCATGACTTAATAGTGCTAGATTACCTGTCTGATTACGTCTCCATAGTTTACGGTTTACCGGGCGTCTTTGGTATGGCAAGCAGAAGCTATGGTACAAGAAACGGCATCAACAACTTCTTGAGGGGCTTCTTACCTGATGAAAACACTCGCCTTAGAGAAGGATCTATTGACTTCTTCGACGTGGGCCTTGGAAAGGAGGAGGTTGGCAGGGTCATGTTCACATGGGGAAGCATTAGGAAGAAGGTTGGAAATTTTGAGCTGATAAGTGAAGGAGGAGAGGCAAGAGAAGGTTCGGTGACTGCGCTGCTTGGAAGGAACGGTATAGGGAAGACAACACTGGTAAAAGTACTTGCAGGTATTCTGGAGCCCGATGAGGGTTTGGTTCCTACAAAGGGGTTAAGGATATCTTATAAGCCTCAAATGCTAAAACCCGTTGATATGTCCGTTTCAGATATCATGGAGGTCGTTAAGGACTCTCTTTCAAGGGATTATTACAAGACCGAAGTAATAGATTCTCTCGGCATAGACAAGTTGTGGAACAGAAACGCGACGTCCTTGAGCGGCGGCGAGCTTCAGAAGGTAGCAATAGCCTTGTGCTTGGGAAGGGATGCAGAGCTTTACCTCTTGGACGAACCCAGCGCATTTCTTGACGTTGAGGAGAGGTTGAGAGTTGGAAAGGCTATAAGGAGAATTATTGCCATAAGGAGATCCGCTGGGTTTCTAGTGGATCACGATCTGCTCTTGCTTACATCGACCTCTGATTCTATGATCGTTTTCGATGGGGAAAGCGGGAAAAGGGGCTACGCTAGGAAACCCATGAAGGTACTCGAAGGCGTTAATCGGTTCCTTAAAGAAGTCGGCATAACCATGAGAAGAGATCCAGATACCGGTAGGCCTAGAGTAAACAAGGAGGGAAGCATTTTGGACAGGCAACAAAAGGAAAGTGGCGCTTACTTTATGACGTCGGTGGGGACAGAAGTTGAAGGTTAAGGCCGATTGCGCTCCTTGTCTCTTAAATAGAGCTCTCAGCGCCTTGAATAAGAGCGGTGTTTCCGAGAGTGCAAAGATTGAGGCCATGATCTACATAGCTCGCTCCCTAGCAGACCGTTTTAACGAGCGTGCTGTGCCAGCATTTTTGGAAAAGGATGACATGGAGTTTATAAAGCGCTACACGGGTTGTCCTGATCCTTACGCAGAGGTCAAGAAGAGAGCATCTGAAATAGCAAAGGGTGTTGTGCAGAAAATAGACTTGGAACAGGTCTCTTGGAGCGAGGAGTATCTTCATAGGTTGATGGAGCTGGCAGTGGCGGCTAACGGTCTTGAGTTTGATGTGCAAGGGTATGAGTTTGATCCCTCGAGCCTAGAGAGGTACCAACCCTTAGCCATAGACGATGTTCATGAGATGTGGTCAGAGCTTTTGAGGGCAAAAACCATAGCTTACGTTTTGGACAACGTAGGAGAGCACATCTTTGACCTAATAGTAGCTAGATATCTTTCAAGTCACGTGGAGGTCCACGTTTATGCTAAGGATAACCCTCTTTTAAATGACGTTACCAAGGTCGAGCTTTTGCCCGATCTTCCGGTCGGGCTCAAGGCCTACTTCTACTCTCCAAGGGCTGTTGGAATAACCTGGGACGACTTTGAGGGTAGTTACGATCTCGTAATAGCTAAGGGCATGGCGAATTATGAGACGCTAACTGAGGACAAGCCAAAATTTCCAGTTTATCACGCGTTGAAGGTCAAGTGCAGGCCGATGGCTTTATCCTTGGGCGTTCCGCTGCTTTCTGGAGTTGTCAAGCGCAGGAGCGATCCTCAGGAGAAAACTTAAGGAGAACACTTAAAAAGTACTTAAAACCAAATCTTGGGCTCGTAGCTCAGCACGGGAGAGCGACGGACTCTTAGCCCACAAGGGGGATATCCGTTGGTCGTGGGTTCAAATCCCGCCGAGCCCGCTGAAGCTCTGATATGAACTCGTCAGATTTTATTAGGCAATTTTAACGTGCCAGGCTATCCCAGTAGGTTTTGATGGTCTAGGCCCTAAAACTGAGCGCATGCTAACCGGTATTGAAGGTCAGCCCGTACAGCTTTTCTAGTAGCACGGCGCTTACGACCTTGGCCTCGCTCTCCTTCAACATGAAGACTGCCTGAGCGGGCGCCGGACCGAACTGGTTTTTATGCGTTTGCCTACGGGCCCATCCCAGCACAATGTCGTAGTAAGTTTCATCTCCTGCCCTCAAGTTATCTGGGAATTGTCTTTCGCCGATTGCACTCAAGAGCTGCCTCTGAAGTCCATCATCCATTTTAATGTCAAGGTGAATCTCGCTTCCATATCTGTCGGCTATTAGGCGGGTTTTTAGCGCGTACCAAGTCAGCGTGGGCATAATAAATCCGGAGAGTTCGTATCTCTCACAGTCCGCCAGCGAGTTGAAGCTTGATATGAGCTGAGTCAAATAAATGTGATCTACGGCAAGTGTCAGATGTAGAGGATCTTGGTCCTTCTCATACTCGTTCATGGATAGCGCTACTTTTGTCCAAGGCTTTGGAAGCGATTCCACGTAGGCCCTAAGGGAAGTTACGTCGCTGGCTTTAGCCTTGGAGGCTATCTCTTTCTTTATCTCCTCCGCGTCCCAGTGCGAAAGATAAGATTCTAGGTATTGTCTTGCACGCTTTGGCGCGTACGCCAGGACCCTACTCTCTGCAGCTGAAATCAACCTTTTGGTGATCGCGTAGACTTCGTCTGCGGAACGCACTTCCTCATGGCTCAGTTCCCCATAGAAAGTATTTTCAAGGATGGAGCGGGCGGCAGTTAAGTCTGCCTTCCTGAGTTGGTCGATCAGAGATTGGCTCAAAAGAGTAGAGCGCAATGATGAAACTACGGGGGCAAGAGAAGCGTAGCTCACATGAGGAAGAGCCCTAGCTATTTGCCCACTCTTAGCTTTTATGGTCAATCGCGATCAACCTTTTCTCCAAAAAGTGCTTCAAGTATATTATCTGCTGCTTTTTCCATGTTTTTTTCGGAGCTTTCTCTAATTTTTTTTACCTTTTCCTCTCCTATCGCCTGTATCTCCTTTATCTTGGACTGAGCGCGTTCACGTGCCCTTGCGATTGTTTCTTCCTCGTATTCTTTTTCAATCTTCCGCTCTTCCTGTTCTAGGCTTGCTGCAAGAGCTTGAGCTTTCCTCATTAGCTTTAGCGAATCCTCCTGGGATTGAGCTAAGATCTTTGAGGCCAGCTCCTCAACTTCTTTAAGCCTATCTTGCACCTCCTTGAGGGGGCTCGGTTGTAGCTTTTCGCCCATTGGCTGTTCGGCGCTTTGTCCCATCATCATTGCCCAATTTTAATAGGCATGAACTAAAAAGGGTGTCCTTTGGCCTAAATACATTTTCGCGCAGGGTCTTAGTTTCCCTGTTTGCGGTGGCGTGAGCCCATGGAATTGACAGAAAAATTTATTAGATGGGGGCATTATTTTTTTGCCTATTGGGCATTATGGGTCTTAAACTTGACTAGATTAGATATATCTCGGCATGTATTAGTATCTACGCATATATTGCTGAGCAAGGAGGAAGCAGAAAAAGTTATGAGGGAACTGGGTGTAACCCCAGACGATCTGCCCAAGATAACTACTAGGGATCCTATGGTTAAGTACCTTAAGGCCAAAAGGGGCGACGTGATAAAACTGATAAGGAAGAGCCCCACCGCAGGTCAGTCTGTGAGTTACAGAGTAGTGGTTTGATTTGGAAGAGAAGGAATCTTTGGGTTGGCTAGCCCTGCAAGCGTTCGTGAAAGAGAAAGGCCTAGTAAGGCAGCACCTAGACTCTTACGAGTCCTTTCTAAATACCTTGATGCAACAGGTGGTGGATTATTACCGCGAGGGTGTAGACGTGCCTGGAAAGAATCTCAAGATATGCTTTGGAAAGATATCCGTAGAAACGGATCCACATCTAATAGAGGCCGACAGGACCATGATAACGGAGTTAGATCCGGTGCAGGCGAGAATACGTAACATGGATTATTCCCTGCCCTTAATGCTTGAGATAGAGATCAGGGACGTCTCGAGAAGGATACAAGAAGAGAAAAGGCCTTCTGTGGAGAAATCGATCCTTGCAATGGGCCCCTCGGCGATGCCTACAGCGAAAAGTTGCCAGGCCATGGGCGTTCCCATAGTAAGGGAGAAAGTTTTCATAGGTAGACTGCCAGTTATGCTTCGGTCAAGCCTTTGCCCGCTTTCTACGAAAACTCGCGAAGAGCTAATTTCCATGGGAGAGGATCCGGATGATCCTGGCGGATACTTCATAATCGCTGGATCTGAAAGGGTCATAGTTTCTCAGGAGGACTTGGTGTCCAACAAGATTCTCGTCGATGTGGCCCCTACTACAATGCCAGCGCAGTACATGGCTAAGGTTTTCTCATACTACAACGGTATAAGAAGTCCCGTATCTCTGTTGCTTGCGAAAGACGGAAAAATGCTAGTTGAGTCGACCGCATTTCCCGTGCGTATACCCTTTGCAGTTTTAATGAAGGCACTTGGAGTCGAAAAAGATAGTCACATAGTTAACCTCGTAAGCAGTTCCCAGGAGATCCAGGATTCACTCCTAATACCCCTTCAAGACGCATCGGACATAACTTCCGAGGAGGCAGCTCTTGATTACATAGGAGGGAGACTGGCTGTAGGACAGCCGAGGGACATAAGAATAAGGAGAGCTGAAGAGCAGATAGATGCCAGATTCATGCCTCACCTTGGGACCTCCCCCGAGGACAGGCTCAGAAAGGCCGTGCATCTAGCCCTGATGGCTGAGAAAGTGCTTCAGTTCTCCAAGGGGATGAGGAAAGCTGATGACAAGGATCACTACGCCAACAAGAGGCTAAGGCTTGCGGGAGATCTTCTAGCTCAGCTCTTTGCGGTTGCGTTTGCAGCCTTTGTTAAAGACTTCCAGTACCAGGTGTCGCGCTCCTTTAGCAGGATGAAGAAGGTGCCTAGCCTCAATAGCCTTGTGAGGGCAGACCTAATTACTCAGCGCTTCCAGCACGCGCTCGCAACCGGAAACTGGGTAGGCAACAAAACCGGTGTTAGTCAGCTATTGGACAGAACCAATTACCTTTCAACGATTTCTCACCTACGTCGCGTGATCTCTCCACTGTCGAGAAGTCAGTCTCATTTTGAGGCTAGGGATCTTCATGGCACACAATGGGGCAGGATGTGTCCGAACGAATCTCCTGAAGGTCCAAACTGCGGTTTGGTTAAGAACCTGGCCATTTCGGCCATAACTTCAGTCGAAAGAGATCCGATACCCGTACTGAGGGCCATGGCTGACGAAGGCGTTGAGTTTTTGGATTACAGGGACAGCTCTCTCTTGAGGAATGGGATAGTTGACAAGCAGGGAGCTAAGGTCTTCGTAAACGGTATTTTTGTGGGGTTCCACAAGGATCCGATAGCGCTTGTTAACGCTTTGAGGGAAAGAAAGAGAAGAGGAAGTTTGCCCTTTGACATAAGTGTGTCTTACGTTATAACTGATTCCTTCTCTGAGGTTTACGCCTTCACCGATGGTGGTAGAATAATAAGACCTTTGTTCGTTTTGGACAAGGAGGGCAAGCTCAAGCTCACCGAACAAGAAAAGGAAGAGCTCTTGACTGGTAGGATGCCTTGGTCCGAGCTCATTAGGAAGGGCGTTGTGGAGTACCTAAGCGCCGAGGAAGAGGAGAACTCCATGATAGCACTTACCGTTGATCAGGCTATGTCTAATCCTGGAAAGTACACTCACTGCGAGCTTGACTCCATAGCTCTTCTTGGCGTAGTAGCCAGCTTAATACCTTACTCGAACCACAACCAGAGCCCCAGGAACTCCTATCAAACCGCCATGGCCAAGCAGGCGATAGGTGTTTCAACCATAAACTTCCAGAAGAGGCTTGATACGCGTTCTCACGTGCTTCATTATCCTCAGCTCCCCCTTGTTACAACCAAGACCGAGCAACTGGTTGGTTTTAACAGGAGACCCACTGGTCAAAACTTTGTGGTCGCCCTCTTGTCCTATGAGGGCTACAACATAGAGGACGCTGTTATCCTCAATAAGGCCTCCGTAGAAAGGGGACTTGCGCGTTCCTCGACGTTTAGGCTTTACGAGACGGAAGAAAGGAAGTACCCTGGTGGGCAGGAGGACGAAATAGGCATTCCAGACGAAACGGTTAGAGGATATCATGGTGCATCTCAGTACACCAAGCTCGATCCTGCAGACGGGATAGTTTTTCCTGATAGCGACGTGGAAGGAGGAGAGGTAATAATTGGGAAGACGAGTCCTTCTAGATTCATCGAGGAGTTCAGAGAGCTGACCGGCGGAGAGGTAATAAAGCATGATTCCTCCGTCCTGCTAAAGCACGGAGAATCGGGAGTTGTGGATAGGGTTTACGTGACGCTCAACCTCGACGGCAGGAAACTTGTGCGGGTCGTCGTTAGAGACTACAGGATTCCCGAGCTAGGGGATAAATTTGCCTCTAGGCATGGTCAGAAGGGGGTAGTGGGCTTGCTTGTGCCTCAGGAGGACATGCCTTACACCGCCTCGGGAATTGTCCCGGACCTGATAATGAACCCTCACGCAATACCCTCCAGGATGACCGTTGGACACCTCATGGAGATGTTGGGCGGTAAGGTGGCTTCGCTGAGGGGGTCTCGGGCCGACGGCACGCCGTTTGAGGGAGAAAAGTTGGAGCAACTTGAGGCCCAGCTTAAAGCGTTGGGCTTCCTTCCCAGCGGTGAAGAGATAATGTACGACGGGCGCACCGGCAAGATGCTTAGGGCCAAGGTATACATAGGTTTGGCCTATTACCAGAGGCTACACCACATGGTTGCAGATAAGATGCACGCTAGGGCAAGGGGCTTGGTTCAGATTTTAACGCATCAGCCAACCGAGGGAAGGGCAAGGGAAGGTGGGCTTAGGTTTGGAGAAATGGAGAGGGACGTTCTCGTTGCGCACGGTGCCTCTTCCCTCTTGCTCGACAGGTTGCTTGAATCCTCAGATAAGACAGACGTCACCATATGTGAAAACGATGGGGCCATGGCTTACTTTGACTACAAGAAGAACAGGTGGATGTGTCCGCTTTGCGGGGAGAAGGTAAGGCCCGTTACCGTAACCATGCCTTACGCCTTCAAGTTGCTTGTTCACGAGATGATTTCTATGGGTATTGACGTCAAGATTGAGCCAGGTGATCCAGTATGAGTTTATCTGACAAAAAGATAGTCAGGGGGATAAAGTTCGGCTTGCTCTCTCCTGAAAAGATAGTCAAGCAGGCCGTTGTTGAGATAAATAGCCCCGAAACCTATGATCAAGATGGACTTCCCGTCCCGGGTGGACTTATGGACAGGAGGCTGGGGACAGTAGAGCCCAGCCAGCGGTGTGAGACTTGCGGAGCTAGGGCGGGAAAATGCCCGGGTCACTTTGGATATATCAGGCTTGAGAGACCGGTTATACATCCCGGCCTTGCGAAGAAAATACACGAAACGCTTTCCTCTGTGTGTAGAGAGTGCGGAAGGATAAAATTACCCGATGAGGAGCTCGAAAGTTACAAGAAGCAGATGAAGGATCTTGAAGGGCGCAATCCTAACCTTGCTAAGGCCTTATCAAAGGTCATAGTAAAGAAGGCATCATCGGTTTACACATGTCCACACTGCGGCGCTACAAATTACCCCATTGAATATGAAAGGCCCACCACTTTTTACGAGCAGACAGGAGGTAAAAAAGGAGAGGCATCATCTCTTGTTCGCATACCTCCTACCGAGATCAGGATAAGACTGGAAAAGATAAGCGATGATGAGGCGAGGCTTCTTGGATGGGACCCAGAGGTAGCCAGACCCGAATGGTCTGTGTTGACATATCTGCCAGTTCCTCCGATATCTATGAGGCCTGCCATAACGCTGGAGACGGGCCTTAGATCGGAGGACGACCTGACGCACAAGCTCGTTGACATACTGAGGGCTAACGAAAAGCTTAAGGAGCACATATCTAGCGGAGCACCGCAGTCCGTCATAGACGACGTCTGGGAGCTCCTTCAGTACCACGTGATCACCTACTTTGACAACGAAACGCAAGGAGCTCCTTCCTCGAGGCATAGGAGCGGCAGACCGCTGAGGACGCTTGCTCAAAGGCTTAAGGGAAAAGAGGGAAGGTTCAGGGGCAACTTGCTGGGTAAAAGGGTTGATTTTTCTTCTCGTTCTGTTATATCGCCGGATCCGTGGATAGGCGTTGATGAGGTTGGGGTCCCGATCCAAGTGGCGAGGATACTCACCATACCTGAGAGGGTAACCGAGCTAAACTTAGATGAGATGAAGGAGCTCGTTAGGCGCGGCCCTAACAATTACCCTGGAGCCAACTACGTGATAAGGCCTAACGGGGTAATGATAGATCTCAGGTACGTTAAGGATACCAACGAGATAGCTGATGAACTTGGTGTTGGATTTACAGTAGAAAGACACCTCAAGGACGGGGACGTGGTTCTTTTCAATAGACAGCCATCGCTTCACAGGCCATCCATAATGGGGCACATAGTTAGGGTTTTGCCCTATCGTACTTTCAGGCTAAACCCCGCTGTGTGTCCGCCTTACAACGCTGACTTCGATGGGGATGAGATGAACCTTCACGTTCCCCAAGGCAAGGAAGCAGAGGCAGAGGCCAAGGAAATACTTCTTGTGGAGAAAAACATACTGTCGCCTAGGTTTGGGGGCCCGCTTATGGGTGCCATACAGGACTTCATATCAGGAGCCTATCTGTTGACAAAGAAGTCTGTGCTCCTGGACCGGGATGAAGTAATGGACTTGCTTTATGCCGGAAATTATGAAGGTCCTTTACCTCCTCCGATAGTAACGTCTCCAAGACCGCTTTGGACTGGAAAGCAGATAGTAAGTCTATTCATACCCAAGAAGGTCAACTACTCCTCAAAGGCAAACTCCTGCGTTGGCTGTGGGGACTGTTCGTTTGATGATTGCCCAGGAGATGGCTTTGTTTACGTGAAGAACGGAGATCTTCTCATGGGAGTTCTTGACAAGAAGAGCATAGGCGCTACAGTGCCCAATTCTTTGCTTCACAGGATAGTTAAGGACGTGGGTAATGAGGCCGGAAGGGATTTCATGGATAAGGCCTTCAAGGTGTTCCTTAGGTTCAGCGAGTGGAACGGGTTCACGGTGGGCCTAAAGGACCTTGAGATACCAGCTACCGTTCGCGAAGCCATGAAGAAGCGCATTGCCGAAGTTGAAAGGGAAATCGATGAAGCCATAGGCGCATACGAAAGAGGGGAGGTCGAGGCAGAGGCTGGAAAGACAGCAGAGGAGGAAATTGAGGACATGATAATGAGCAGGCTCACGAAGTTGAGAGATGAGGTTGGTGATATGGCCACAAGGAACATGGATCGGAGCAGCCATTCCTACATAATGGCCTTGACCGGTGCTAGGGGATCTGTACTCAACCTCACACAGATATCGGCAATAGTCGGCCAACAGGCATCAAGAGGAGGTAGAATAGTTCGTGGCTACAGCGACAGGACCTTGCCGGTCTTTGACCACGGGGACATGTCAGCCAGGGGAAGAGGATTCGTGGAGAGCTCATTCTATGAAGGGCTTAACCCAGTTGAGTTCTTCTTCCATGCAGTAACAGGTAGGGAAGGATTGGTTGATACCGCCGTGAGAACGTCCCAAAGTGGGTATATGCAGAGAAGGCTGATACATGCTCTGGAAGACCTTCACGTTGAGTACGATGGCAGCGTGAGGGGGGCAGAGGGTGAGCTGATACAGGTACGCTACGGCGATGATGGAGTTGACCCAGCCAAAAGCGATCACGGGATTGCCGAGGACGTGGACAGGATAATTGATGAGGTACTGCAGGAGGTGAAATGATTTGCCCAGAAGGAAGAAGAGTGAGCCTGCACAGGTTGACGAAAGCAAAAGAGAGGCAGGAGATCCGACTGTTCTTCTAAAGGAGATCAGAGAGGCTGCCGTTCTTCCAGAGTCATTGATCGATGAGGTGGAGAAGAAAGCCAAGGAAAGAGGGCTGACCTATGAGCAGCTGAAGGCCGTGCTCGACAGGGTAATCGAAGAATATCAGAAGGTGTCCGTTGAACCTGGGGAGGCCGTAGGGGTGATAGCCGCTCAATCGATTGGTGAACCCGGTACCCAGATGACGCTTAGAACCTTTCACTACGCTGGCGTGAGGGAGCTTGACGTCACACTTGGTCTTCCTAGGTTGATAGAAATAGTTGATGCTAGCAAGGCTCCGCGCACTCCGATGATGAGGATTTACCTCGAGAAACCTTACTCCGAGGATAGGGAAAAGGCCATGGAGGTGGCTTCGGAGATCGAAGAGACCCTGCTCAGCGACCTTGTTGAAAGCGTGGAGGTCAACGGAGCTGAGCTATCTCTTACCGTGACATTTGACAGCAGCATGCTTCAAGACAGAAAGGTTTCCTTTGATGAGGTTGTGTCGCTCGTAAAAAAGATGAAGGGGGCAAAAGTTGTATCCGAAGATCCGCAGTCTGGAACCTTTGAGGTTTCTCCTTCGGTCAGCGATTACAACGAGTTAATAGCTTTTCGTGAGAAGCTTCTCTCGATGCACGTAAAGGGACTGAAAGGAATTGAGAGGGTTTTTCTTTCAAGGACCAAGGGGACCGGCGGGGGCGAGGAGTACATGCTCATAACAAAGGGATCCGATCTCGCAAGGGTTATGGAAATCGAGGGTGTAGACACGACCAGAACCACGACCAACGACATAAATCAGGTCTTTGAGGTTTTGGGTATTGAGGCCGCTAGGAACGCCATAATGCAGGAAATAATGTCAACTCTCGCGGAGGCTGGTCTTGAGGTTGACGTCAGGCACGTAGAGCTTCTTGCGGATTCCATGACTTACTCGGGCATAGTTAAGCAGATTGGCAGGCATGGCGTCGTGGGAGAGAAGGCAAGCCCTCTGGCCAGGGCAGCCTTTGAGATGACCGTTAGGCACTTGCTTAATGCAGCCATAGCTGGGGAGGAAGATCAAATAAAAGGGGTATCTGAGAGCGTCATAGTTGGACAGCCTATACCAATGGGTACTGGAATGGTTGATTTGCGCATGAAGCTCTTCTCTAAATCGGCGAGAAGGTGAGAAGACTTAAATCCAGAAAAAGGTGATGTTACCATGAAAAGCGGAGCCTTTCCCAAATCGCTTTGCGAGGAGCTTCTCGCTCCTCAAGCTTGAAGGGTCGAAAGATGGAAATGGAAAAGAAGGAAATAAAGCTGACGCCTCAAGAGCTAAGAGCTTTGTCCCTTTTCTACTCTGCGACCGGTAGGCCTGCCAAGGACTGCGTTATAGATGATCAGAACAACCGCGTGATCTTCTTGGTCGATCCTGCGGACGTTCCCATGGCCATAGGCAAGGGCGGAGTGAACGCCAAAAGGGCTTCTGCTCTGTTGGGCAAGAGCGTTGAGGTGGTAGAATATTCCCCCTTCTTTGAGGGATTGACAAGAAACGCGCTGGCTCCAGTACGCGTTCTTTCCGTCAAGGAGGAAAACGGAAAGGTGGTTGTCAAGGTCAGAGAGGAGGACAGGGGGCTTGCCATAGGAAGCGGAGGTAAAACGGCAGCCAAGTTAAAGCTTTTACTGAACAGATATTTCGGCGTAAAGGAAGTCGTTATAAGATAGTAACTTCGGATAAGCTTTCAGATAACATTTAAAAGGACTGCTGCCAGTTAGGTTAAGCTATGTCTGAAAGTTGGATGCCCATAATTGACATTAGGCGCGGCCTCAATCACGTTGACGTGCTTGTTCGCGTGATAGATGTCGGGGAAAAAAGAAATGTTGTTAGGTTCGGCAGCCCAACGAGCGTGAGCGAAGCTGTTGTAGGAGACGAGAGCGGGAGGATTAAGCTTGTTCTCTGGGGTGATAAGGCCGGAACCGTCAAGAGAGGACAAGCAATCATGGTAAGAAACGCGTTCGTCACGGAATGGCATGGCCAGCTTGAGCTTAACGCTGCGGACTATACCTCGATAGTGGATGTCTCTAACTTATCGGTGCCAGATGAAAAGGAAATTCCAAGAGGCCAGCCAAGACAGGCGCACTTTTACAGGCGGGGAAGCCGGAGAGTTAATCACGAAGGCAGAAGATCGTGGCGCTAGCTAGTATGGAGCCACTTTTGGCAACGCGCTTTGACCTAGCTTCAGAATCGGCGTTACTATAACTAAACTTGGGAGCAGTCGTCCTTTGATGTCTGCGTTCCGAATGTGTTTGTGCGGATGCTTCTTCCGCGTTAAGCGCATGCTGGCGTGGTCTTACACTTGAAGTTTAGCCGTATATCTCGCCTGCGAGGTGATCTCAATTTTCGGTTCGTTTCCCTTTATTCGGAAAG
>JBMFIL010000002.1:0-195001 GCA_049976325.1 Thermoprotei archaeon
GGATGTACTTCATATTTTAGGTAAGACGCGTAATCGCGCAGGGAATAGCGGTCTATATGAACTCCGCCCTTCGTAGCGACGCAAAAGTACTGCAAGTAGCTCTGCGAGAGAAATAACTTGGCGGAATTCCGCTCGATTAACTTTCGTCAGATTTAAACGGCTTGTAAAATTAAAACATTTCTCGGTCGTCTACACATGATAAGTGTTGCAATATTCTAATTTAACAGTAATTTAACAACATCCTTTTACGATGAGGCGATTGATTAAAGGGCTCAAGATGAAGGAGTACTTTCCTGAGATAAAGGGAAACTACCACAAGTTTTACGATAGGAACAAGGTCATCGCGGGAAAGAAGCTCGGTGATCTTACCCGCTTCTCCCTCGCGCTTTGGCATTTCTTCGGTGACGGCTCCGACCCCTTCGGTTCTGGAACAATGTTGCGTCCATGGCACTCTTCTGAACCGAACTCAAGGCTAAGGGCACAGATTGAGTCTGCCTTCGAGTTTGCGGAGAAGCTGGGGTTGGACTACTTTGCCTTTCACGACACTGACGTGATTCCTCCAACCGATAAGGTATCGGTGATAGAAAAAAATCTGGATCAGGTTGTCCCTTTAATAAGGGATGCCATGCAGCAGAAGGGGATAGGGCTTCTATGGGGGACCGCAAACCTATTTCGCGACCCAGCTTACGTCCATGGAGCCGCAACGTCGCCCGAGCCAGACGTGTTCGCCAAGGCCGCTGCCCAAGTCAAGAAGATGCTGGACGTGACCGCGGAGCTTGGAGGTGAGGGCTTCGTTATATGGCCAGGAAGAGAGGGGTACGACACTCTCCTAAACGTTGACTTCAAGTTGTCCCTTGACCTTCTGGGCTCGTTCCTGGGAGCTGTAGCGGATTACGCGCAGGAGATCGGCTTCAAGGGGCAGCTCCTAGTTGAGCCCAAGCCCATGGAACCCATGAGGTTCATGTACGTCAGCGACGTTATGAGCCTGTACGCAATCCTAAGGATGCACGGGCTGATGGGCAAGTTCAAGGCGAACATAGAGGCTAACCATGCCACTCTGGCAAACAGGGCATTCCAGCATGAGCTAAGGCTTGCGCGTGTACTAGGACTTCTGGGAAGCATAGACATAAACCAGGGAGACTTCTTCGTTGGATGGGACGTCGACAGGTTTCCGACCGATCTTTACGACGCCACCTTTGCGGCCTATGAGGTCCTTAAGAACGGTGGTATAGCGCCGGGAGGCTTCAACTTCGACGCCAAGCTGAGAAGGGGCTCCTTTGAGCCGATCGACCTAGCTTACGCTTACGCTGCCGGCATGGATACCATATCAAGGGGATTTGCCATAGCTGAGAAGATGCTCAAGGATGGGGTAATTGAAAAATTCGTGGAACAAAGGTATTCCGGGTATTCGAGCGAACTTGGGAGGAAGATACTGGGTGGCAAGGCATCGCTTAAGGAGCTGGCAAGCTACGCCGAAGCTCACGAAGGCGTGAGGACCAGATCAGGGAGACAGGAATACCTGGAGGACCTGGTCAACCAGTACGTTCTCGGCTGCAAGTAGGTTGTTCAAGGCTTTATGGTGCGCAGAGACCCACGCGGCCGTTAGCCGGCAGCCTCGGCCTTTCAAGTTGCAAGCGCATTTATGTTTCTATCTTGGGCCAGCATTTCCGATCAGAGGGCTGAGCGGGCCGCGTACGAGATGTCCTCGAAGGGAACTGGATGTTGACCGGCGAACTCCGCCAAGTCCTTTAAGTTGAGGCCCGACTGGGCAGCCAACGCTATCTCGTTTATCACGTCGGGGGCATCTTCGCCCAATACCCATCCTCCAACCACTCTCATGTTATCCCTGTCCACGAATATCCTCACCTCCCCTACCCTTTCATCGTAAACCTGCGCCATGACGTCCCTCTTTAGGGGATAGCTGACCTCAAGAAGCCTGATTCCGATCTTAGACGCAAGCTGAGGAGTTATGCCCACATACGCCATGGGCGGGAAGGTGAATATGGCAACGGGAATGTCACGCAGATTCATGTAATCGATCATCGTCCCTCCAGCCATTATGTTGTGCGCTGCCACAAGGGATTCCCTAACCGCAGCATGGAAGTAAGTGCTCTTCCCAGTGACGTCTCCTGTGGCGAATAGGCCTGGAATGGCGGTCTCCATGCCATCGTTTGTTGGGACGAAGCCACGGTTAAGCTGAAGCACGGCTTCCAGTCCCTTGGGCACGACCGGCCTTCTACCGGTGGCAACCAAAACGTGTTGGCCGCTCACCTCGTTTTTGGTTGACCCGCTTGAATATATCGCTGCAACCCTGTTTCCCCTTTTCTCTATGGCTAGGGTAGGAGCGTTGAACTTGACGTCGATTTCCTTGTCAAGGGCAGCGAGGAACATGTCCACGAGCCTCTTGTCAACCTCTCTTAATGCCCTGTCCGATCTGACTAGAACGTGAACCTTTGTACCTAAGGCATTGAGCATCGAGGCAACCTCAAAAGCTATGTATCCCCCGCCAACGATCACTAACTCATCAGGAAGATCCACGATCGATGGGTGATAGGAAAATATGTCGTCGCTTGTTATTGCGAGCTCCGCCCCGGGAATGGGAGGCCTTTCGACCTCCGTTCCAGTGGCTATGACGGCGTACCTTGCGCTGACCTCTAGTTCCTTATCCTCCGTCTTTACCAAGTAGTTCCTTGGCCCCTTAACCTGCACCTCCCCCTTGACGTAATCCGTGCCGTTTTCCTCTATTTCTTCCCTGTGCTGTTCAAAGCGTATCTCCTGAACTTCATCTTTATGTTTTTGAACCTCTCTGAAGAAAGAGTTTGGCGGCTCAATCCTCAAGAACCTCCTTGCTCTGGCGGCCAAAAGGCACATCTCTCTAACGGTCTTGGACGGCACGCAGCCTGAGTAGAGGCAGTTTCCTCCCAATACGCCTTTCGGGTCAACCATCATAACCGAGTAGCCAGCCTTAGAAAGACGGAATGCCCCTGGATAGCCACCCCCTCCTCCTCCGATCACCAAAACGTCAACGGACTTCAATTTTTAGATCACAGGCCGGCAGATATAGGCCTTTCCATTTTTTGCAAAAAATTCATATTTGTGAAAGTTACACTTTCGCAGCAAGCGGTTTATGCGCCAGGCGCACGCTTAGTTATGATCTGGGAAGGGGTATTGGAGTTCTTCCTTGCAGGTTTCGTCGTAGGGGCCCTTGCTAGAAGACGCCCCGCCCTTATCGTATCCGCAGTGATTGCCGTCTTTGTGCTTTCTTTAATAGTTTACGTGGCTTCTCCTAGCCTATGGGAAAGCGCTTGGTCGGGATCTTACGAACGGATTCAAGGTTTGATTTCCTACGCTTACTCATCTCCTTTCGCTTTTTCACTTTCAAGCTCCATAGGGGCCGCGCTTGCCTTCGTCTCCCTTGGCGGAAGAAAGAGAGAAAAGAAAAAGGTACAGGCGCAGCCGATGAAGGTCAAGGTTCTGCCTCGATACACATGGACTTCCTCGGCGGCTTGCTGCCAAGGTTGCATAGAGGGAAATCGAGACGCCCAGCTCAATACTAGTTAGCTATAACGTTCACGAGGATCTCCCTCTTGCGCGACCGTTGGCAATTGAGCACTGGAATCCTTAGAGGTTGCATACAATAGCCTGGTAGCCCGCTTCTCAAATGTTCACTAGGTCGCGGTTTTTTCGGCATCGGAGCTCTCCATTCACCTCACCTGTTCAGGCCTTTTTCTAGTGCCCCGTTAGGGTTAAATATCCGGCTATGCTTCAATCGTGAGCAATATAGCCTTTGGGCCAGTGCCCTCAAGAAGGCTTGGCAAAAGCCTTGGGGTCAATAACGTGCCTGCCAAACATTGCAGTTATAATTGCGTTTACTGCCAGCTGGGCAGCTACAAAACATACTTCGAAAGGTCGCCGTTCTACGACCCACTGGAAGTGCGCGAGGCCGTCCGGAAGAGGATCGATGAGCTCAAAAATAGGGGGGAGGCCGTTGACTACGTAACCTTCGTTCCCGATGGGGAGCCGACGCTGGACGCAAATTTGGGAAAGGAGATAAAGCTGTTGAAAGAAATTGGCCTTCCCATAGCTGTTCTGACGAACTCCTCGCTCCTTTATCAAAGGGAAGTAAGGGAGGAACTGAAGGAAGCCGACCTTGTTTCCATAAAGGTAGATGCGACCACGGAGAGGAATTGGCGCATAGTGAACAGGCCGGACAGGAGGCTGAACTTCCTCGAGGTAATGGAAGGCGTGAAAGAGTTCGCCAGGGAATATAGGGGCGTACTCATAACGGAGACCATGTTGATAGACGGCGTTGAGGAAAACGGAGAGGCACTGGCTAGGCTCTTGGCCCAGCTTGCCCCGCGCACGGCTTACCTGGCCGTGCCCACTAGGCCTCCAGCTGAAACGTGGGTGAAGCCCGCACGCGAGAGCCAGATAAACACGGTTTACCAGGCAATTTCCAAGCGCCTAAGGAGCGTCGAGCTACTGATCGGACCAGAAAGCGGAACCTTTGGAACAACAGGGAACGCGGAGGTTGACCTTCTCTCCACGCTATCCGTTCATCCCATGAGACAAGATGAGGTCATGGAACTGCTTCGTCGCGACGGCGCAGACGAGGGCTTGATTGACAGGATGCTAAGTGAAGAAAAAGTTGTTAAGTTGAAATACAATAACTATGTCTTCTACATGAAAAAGATCCCAAGCAGGGAAACCGTGCACCAGGACCGAGCGCTAAGCCGATCAGGGGGCAAGGTCAACCTTTATGGCCTTTCCCTCACCTTTCTCCAGCATCTCAAAGGCTTCTGGAGCCTTCTCCAAGGGGAACACGTGCGTCACCATTCCCTTCAGGTTGATCCTTCCTGAGGAGGCCACCTGTATGGCCCGCTCAAAGGTAAATGGGCTGCGATAAGACGTTACGATGGTCAACTCCCTGTTGTAAAGGTCAAAGGGGCTGACTGTCCACCTGGCGTCCTGCGGTGAAACGCCAAATATCTCCAAGGTTCCGCCTCTCCTGACCAGCGGATAGGCGGTTTCTATGGCTGCGGGATGTCCAACGGCCTCTATCGCCTTGTCAACCCCAATGCCATCTGTCATCTCAAGGGCTTTCTGGAGGGCGTCCTTCGGCGTAGCTACCTCATCGGCGCCGAACTTCAGAGCTGCCTCCCTTCTGTCATCCCTTGGTTCCACTGCAAGGACCTTGCTTGCCCCCATCATCTTGACGAGTTGTATCATGAGTATTCCCATGGGGCCCGCTCCAACCACCGCTACCCTATCCCCTATCTTCATGGACAGGCGGTCTATGCCCCTGACGGCGCAAGCTAGTGGCTCGATTGTCGCGGCCTCCTCCCAGCTCATGGAATCCGGCACCGCGTACACGTTCTCAACGGGCACGGATATCAGCTCAGTGAAACCTCCGTCCATCTCAACGCCGAAACCCTTGAGGTTCGTGCAGAAGTAGTTCGGCTCTCCTAACCTGCAGAAGTAACAGTGATGGCATATGACGTTAGGCTCGAAAACCACGTGCTGCCCCTTCCTGAATATGCCCTCTTCATCGGGCTCCTCGACATAACCAGATATCTCGTGGCCGAGCACGAGAGGCAGCTTAGCTTTCCACTGCCCCTTCCATAGGTGAAGATCGGTACCGCATATGCCTCCCCTCATTACCCTTATGAGCACCTCGCCCTTCTTCCTTTGAGCATCTGGTATGTCCTTAACGCTCAGCTTGCCAACTTCCTCTAGCACCAAGGCCTTCATTTTCGATGGGCAAAGCATGCCCCAGCTTAAAAACGTGGTGTACGACGATCAACATTTAAGCTAGCACGGCACAAGCTCATGATAGTTGTGGGATGCGCCAACTTTCCCACATCTATGGAGAAGTACTTCCAGATCTACAAAGCGGTCGAGATCAACCGCACCTTTTACTCCATACCAAGGACGCAGACTCTGTTAAGGTGGAGGCAGATGGCGCCAAGCGGATTCATATTCTCCGTGAAGGCAAACAGAGGAATATCTCATGACGCCCACATGGACTCGTCGAGCGGCCCTGGGGAGAAAGCGCTCAGCTCAACGCTGGAGGCAGCGAAGGCTCTATCCGCGTCATATATACTGTTTCAAACACCTCCATCCCTTGGGCCAGAGGCACTTCCTGCGGTGAGGCAGACGCTCATGAAGGCCCGTGAGCAAGGCTTCAGGGTAGGATATGAGACGAGGGGAAACAAGTGGTCAGGGCACGACGAAGACCTTAGGAACGCGCTCCAAGGCATTGCATCTCACGTCGTCGACCCATTTGTTGGAAAGGAGGTTTGGACTGAGGGATTTCACTACTTCAGGCTCCATGGGCTTGGGCAAAGGCCCTACCGTTATCGCTACTCCAATGATGAGCTAAAAAAACTAAAGGAGATAGTTGAGGGGCTTTCCGGCGACGTGCTCGTCATATTTAACAACACTAACATGCTGGAGGACTCACAGCGCTTCATAGAGATCCTGAGGTAAGGCCCTGGGCTTTCCCAATGAGCGAAGCCCTGAACATTGAAGCGAAATCTACGCTTACGTCCATCTTGGGCTTAAGCTTGGATATGATGGACAACGATCTCTCAAGTAGGTTTTCCTCGGTTTTCTTGGCCAACTCCGCGCCCAGCACCGCAACGGCATTCGAGGAGGTCCTCTCCCCAGCCTCCCAGTCAAGGTAGTCGTCGTGTACCTGGAAGGCCATACCGAAAAGAGTACCCGCCTGTCTCATTAGCTTGACTGTGGTCGGCTCAGCACCTGCAACTATGGCTCCCTCAGCCATACAACAACCCATGAGCACTCCCGTCTTTAGCCTGACCACCTTAAGATAATGGGATGTTGACACGTGCTGTTCCTTTGCGACGAGGTCAAGCTCCTGCCCATGTGCCAAAAGTCTAGCCGCTCTCGCAAGCTCTGCCACAACCCTTCTTCCGAGCCTATTGGCCTCGGAGACCGCAAGCTGGATGAGGAGGTCAGAGGCCAACATGGCTTCGTTCTCGCCGTAGATCTCGTGGACCGAAGGCAACCCCCTTCTTCTGGAGTCCCCGTCCATTATGTCATCCTGTATAAGCGAGGCAACGTGTATCATCTCCACGGCTACCGCGGCCGGAACTGCCTTAAACGGATCGCCACCCATTGCCTTGCACGAAAGAAGCGTCAGGGATGGCCGCACCAGCTTTCCCCCAGCCCTTATGAGGTGCGCAGCTGCAGGATACAGCACTGGGCGTTTCTTCGACGTGAGCTTCCACAGCCTCGCCTTAACGAGCTCAAGGGCGGCTTCCACATCAGAGGGCAGCGCGGCCATTGTGGCTCTTTCTTGATCCATGCTTATCAAGGCATTAGGGTTACGCAGCTTTAAGTAAAGCGGTGCGCCAAGACCTTAAACAAGGTAAACGCATGCCAATATCACCTTTTCCCTGATAGAGCCATAGTAAGCTGTTACGAACGAATAGGAGATCGTCCCAAGGGGTCAAGGTAATGACGTATGCCTTGCGCCCTTTAAACTTAGAAAGCCGTTGTACCATAAACCGTGAAGATTCGATCTTTCTCGAGAGCTCCTTTGTGCAATCGCTCACGTGAAGTAACCGCAATCCATGAAAAACTTCTACATGCGCTTGCAAAAACGCCCAACTTCAACCTGTTACGTTAGCGGGTAGTTGAGCAACTTCGATTTCTTCAGCGCGATTAGCGCAGGCGCCCCTATGACGGCATTGGCAAGTGCGACTAGAACCCTTCCAAGAGGATAGAAGAAGGCCCCCGCCAAAAACACGGAATAGAGCGAAGAGGCAGGAATTCCCCACAAAGTTGAGTAAAGGTGAAGGTCAACGAAGATGGCATTTCCTGTAAGGTTGTCGGCCTCTGTGCCGACAAATGCCACAAGAAACATGGCAAGAGGAAGGTATTTTACATCCTTCCGCGCCTTTTTCCAGGCGATGTAAGAGGGGTACAGAAGGAAAAGCGCAATTACTTGATCGTAAAGGGCAGGCAGGGCTACTTCTCTCCCGATGGGATTTGCCAAGAAGGCGACCAGAGGTATAGCCATGAGAAGTAAGGCAAGCTTCGGCCTTTCATCTACTATTAGGCCGGCCACGGCTGCACCAACAACGCCCGTGCTGAAGGTGTAAAGTCCTAGGCCGGCAGCAGCTGGGAAGAGAAGCATCCCTATGATTCCCCCTATGAGGGCGGCCAAAGGTCCGCCCAAAGAGCCGAGGGCGATCCCCTCAAAGGGTTTTATGAATGCAGCCACGCTTACCATCGGAAGGGCCGGCAGTGCTCCCATGACGACGTCAAGGGCAGCGAAGAGCGATACATAGGCTATAAAAGTGGACCCGTTATTCAACTTGAACGGGATAAAGGCTTTCTTATAAGAGTTTCAGAAGATTAACCCGTTATCACGTTTGAGTCATGTTAGATGCCCTCTCAAACTTCTCCCTGAGAGCGGGATAAAGCGACCTGTAAAGCTGATACCACGAATCGTAAAGGCGATGATTTTCCGAGTCTGCTTCGGTGAAGTCCTGCGTTTTGACGAGCGCTTTTACGGCATCATCAACCCTTGAGAAGGCCCCAGCTCCAACAGCCCCCAATATGGCTGCTCCGTAAGAAGACCCCTCGTCAACAGCCATGGTGTAAACGGGACGTCCTAGCACGTCCGCTATTATTTTCCTCCAAAGGACACTCTTGGCGCCTCCCCCCATTATCCTGAACTCGCTGGGGCTGACACCTGTGCTCATCATGAGCTCGAAGGAATCCCTGAGGCCATAGGCAACACCCTCGAGGACGGCCCTAACCATGTGGCGCTTAGTATGCTTCAGCGATAGTCCGAAGAAAACTCCTCTGGCGTTTGGATCGCCGTGGGGTGTTCTCTCTCCCGAGAGGTATGGGAGAAACAGCACGCCCTCAGAACCCGGCGGAACAAGCGATGCCTCTTGCGTCAGTATGTCGTACACGTCAAGGCCAGCGATCAGCGCCGTTGTTCTCTCGGGCTCTCCCAAAACGTCCCTAAACCAGCGAAGGCTACCTCCAGCGGCAAGCATAACGCCCATGACGTGCCACTTACCGGGAACTGCATGGCAAAATGAGTGGAGCCTGCCCCTCGAGTCGAACCTGTAAGAGTCTGAGCTAGAAAATACTACCCCTGATGTCCCAACGTTTATCGAGCCAATGCCCTCGCGAACCGCCCCCGCGCCTACCCCAGCTGCGCCCTGATCTCCAGCCCCCGCTACAACAGGCGTCCCAGGCTTAAGCCCTGTTTCCTCTGAGCCGGTGGCCGTTACCTCGCCGCGTATGGAGGGGGACTCGATGACCTCGGGAAGTACATCTGGGGAAATATCAAGCTCCTCGATTAGCTCTTTGGACCACTTTCTTTTGCTCACGTCAAAAAGGGATGTACCAGAGGCGTCGTTCACGTCAGTTAAAACCTTCCCCGTGAGCTTCAGCCCTATGTAATCCTTGGGCAACATGAACTTACTAACGCGAGAGTAAACCGATTGTTCATTCTCTTTGAGCCAAAGCAGCTTAGGAGCGGTAAAGCCGGTATATGGGTAATTTCCAGTGAGTGAGATTATCTTGTGAAGTCCAAGCCTCTCCACGATCTCTTTGGCCTGTGGGCCCGTTCTTTGATCGTTCCAAAGTATGGCGCGCCTCAACGGCTTAAGGTGAGAGTCAACGACCACTAGCCCGTGCATTTGCCCGGTAAGACCAATTCCCTCCACGTCATCTGGCTTGATGCCACTTGCCCAAAAGGCTGAAAGCGCCTTTTTTACCGCAATCCACCAGTCCTCCGGCTCCTGCTCAGTCCACCCCAACCTTGGGGTGTAAAGAGGGTATTCCTCAACGTGCTGCATGACCACATACCCGCCCACGTCTACAAGTATTACCTTGGCCCCGGTTGTCCCAACGTCGATGCCCACGTAGTAGGGTGGAGATACGTTCAACCTGGAGAATGCCCGCCAGAGCTTTTAAAGGAACTGTCATGACCCGACTTCATATCTCATGCAAAGCCAGTACGTTCGCACGGAGAGAAAGCGAGCCCTTGTGTCGCTTTAGGAAAAAGGAGGGGTGCTCAATGATTTGATTGGCTTAAGTAGGGTGCGCTTTAGAGCTCAAAGGTTAAGGGAGGTGCTAAGGCACCACTATCTTTTCTTCAAAGTCTGACCTTCTGCAACTTACGCCAAATTCTTCCACAGGCTCAGAGCTATTCAAATTTGCGTGGCCAAGATGTGACCTCTGACTCGCGTCCTTTTCAATCAGCTAAGATTGGTAACCCTTGCGTCCCAGCCTGACCGAAGTGCGAATATCATCAAGAAGCATCTCGGGATAGAAGGTCCACTGGCCATCAGCGAAGTTATTCTCAAGAAAAGTGGAACCGGTATTCGAGGAAAGCGCGTCCAAATCGTAAAACGGAGAAATGTACGCAAGGTATTCACAGGATCTGCTCTTTCTCATTATCCTCTCGAGCGCTTCAAGAACACTCGTTATCCTGTAACCGGGAACCACGTTGACGGATTCAACCCAATCGGGCGCGCGACCCAAAAATATTAGGTAAGGCAACCTAAGTACCTCGCTCAACGCGCCATTGTCTCCCACATCCTGAAAGTAGGCCCCGATTAGAAGAACGTCCCTTTCATTGAACTTTGGGCCGAAGTACAGGTACCATCCCTTTATGAGGTCCCCGCCGATCACGTGATCAAGGAGGTGCTCGTTTACCTGCTCTAGCGTCAGTCCCAACGAGGAAGCGAGATTTTCCCTTTTCTGCAGCGGATGACGCTTTAGTCCAACCAGTATCTTGATGTCAACTTCGTCTAGGTTTGGAAAGCGCTCCGTCTTAAACGTAGGCAAGCTCCTGTCCTCCACGTTAGAGACGGGGACAACGTTCCACTCACCTCTGCGGTAGTCGAAAACGTATGGGCTGGGACTAAACCTGTAGCTGGCATCCATGTACTTTATCTCAAAGTTCCTCAGATAACCTAGCTCTACCAGCTCACCGAGGAATTCCTCATAACTTTTCACAAGGTTCAGGGGTACAGCGTGTCTAGTCACGTAACGGCATGCGTGCATTACCCTGTAATACGAGACAAGAAACCCCCTCTCTCTGAAGGATAACATTATCATGGGAATCGCATCGATAGCGCTACACTGAAAATCCATGAAGACGCGCACTTCCTTCATGCCAAGGGCGGAGAAGTTTATGGACGGCAATGGCATTAACCCGCTTTCGAGCACGTATTGTCTGAAGGCTATCTTGGCCTCCTCTAGCCCCATGCCGGTGCGAGAGGCCAGCTCGTCTTCGCTGAACAGCCTCATCTGATACAAAGAATTGATTATTTTGGTCATGAACTGCTGAAAGTCTACCATGTCGCATATTTTTCCTCTTATGGTAGTTAAGGCTTGTCAAAAATATCGTTCCTCAAGGAATCCCCAGCTCTTTGAGCGCTATCTGAAGTTCCTCGGTCACTATGCCGCTCTCAATGGCCACCCAATACCAGATAAGCGCCGTGGCGGCGGCGAGGATTGTGTCGTAAGGGAAAGGAATTATGGCGGTGGAGAAAACTCCAAACGCGCCCAGAAATGACAGGACTTCCGCCGAGAACAGAACACCTACGACCCAAAGCCCTGCCAGCACGTGTTCCTTTCCTCTCTCATACATGCCAGGCCTCACCCAGAAAAGGGATAGGACCGTGACCACCGCAACTATCGCGAGGTACAAGGCGAAGTCCGTAAGCCTTGTCGCTGTAGCCGTGATCGAGATCGATTTGAAGGGCCAGCCCGTTGGCGCAATTATGGGAACGTAAATCAGATAGTACGTGGAAAGCACTAGAACCACTAGGTAAGCCAAGGCAGCCGTTATTCCCCTCTTGAAGCTTGATCCGTAAGTCCTCACGGCCACGTATGCCAAGAAGATCGGTAGACCCCCTAGTATCAACGCGAAGGCGAACCAGAAAATGTAGAACGTGGCCCAGTAGATGATGAGGAAGGAGGCGATCATGGCTATGGCGCCCACCACTTCCGCCAAGGGAAGCTTGACAGGTCTTTTTGCGTCGGCGGCGGTCCGCCTCAGCGTGACCATAGCGGGACCTCCAGCCACGTAAGTAAGCACCGTGGTCAGTACTATGAAGGACGATATGGAGTACCAAGTTGGGAAAGGCACAAAGAAAAGAAGGCCTATGAAGAAGGCAAGCAAGGTGCCCCAAAGCGGGACGCTGTGAGAGTTCAGGCTAAGGAAGGAAGAAGGCAAGTTACCCGATGCGGCCATGCCGTAAAGAGTCCTAGCAAAAGTGCCCACGTATATCCAACCAGTGCCTGCCGGCGATATAACAGCATCAATGAGGAGCAGAGTTGCAAATCCTGCAAGCACAAAGTTGCCGCTTTTGCTCATTATTAAGTAAAATGGCCCATCGTGCAAAGGAGAGTAAATAGCCTGCCAGTCGCCCGGTACGACAGAGATGGCTTTCCAGTCCAAGGCCCCTATGAAGGAAATTTGAAGAAGGATGTATATTAATGCGACGATTATGAAGCCCAAAACGGTACCCTTTATCACATCTGTAGGCTTTTTGGCTTCCCCAGCGAAGTCGACCCCTTGCCTGAAGCCCAAATATGAGTAAGCTATGCCTTGAGTTGGTATTGCCATGAATACGGCGGCCCATCCATAAGGCGTGAAACCTCCTTTGAGGGCAAAGGCGTTTGAGGGATGGAAGTCCAACGAGAAGAGCAGCGCGAGTGTTACGGCTGGCACCAGAACTTTCCAAACTCCTACGGCCGTGTTAACGCTGCTCATTGTCCTCACTCCATACCAGTTAAGCACAAAGAAGATTAGCATCAACACGAGCGCAACGCCAAATCCCTCAAGGGAAAGCACGCCGCTTGTGGTTAAGAGACCGCTAACGTAGGATGACATGTAAGTTATGGCTGCAAGGGCCTCAGAGGGCGCAACGCTCACAGCGCTAAGAAGGTAGGACCACGAGAATATGAAAGAAGCAAGCCCTCCATAAGCGTACTGGGGATAGCGAACTATACCTCCGCTCTTGGGAAGCATGCCAGCAAGCTCAACGTAAACAAGCGCCACGAAGAGCATTAGGGCTGCCGCTATTATCCAGGACAATATGGCGCTTGGTCCTGCGGCACTTGCAGCTCCAAGCGCGCCAAAGAGCCAACCGCTCCCAATCATGGCCCCCACAACGAGGAAAGAAATGTCCCAAGTTCCCAACGCGCGCTTCAGCTGTCTGTCCGTGGCCGAGGCCTTCGACTCGCTTATATCCTTGCTCGACATTTGCCTAAAAAAATGGACCTATTTAAGGGTTTTCGCCAAATCTTACGGTTAGATGAATAAATTAATGCATGCGTTATCACTTAGCGTGCACTTTAACGGTTACGTGAAGTAAATAATGGGAAAACTAAGGGACAGTGAAATCGTAAAAGCCAACCAAAATGCGACAAACCGCTCTTAGAAGAGTTGTGTGTTTGCTTTGGTCGATGAAATTTCGGTCCAAAGAGCGACAATCGCGCTGTCAAGGGTGACGTCCGCGCAACGCTTATCTTCGCTTGGGGTCTCTTCTCCCATGACGGTGTTCTCTTTAGGAGAGGCATTTGTTGAGTTCGTTAAAAAGGAGGGAGGAAAGCTGGAAAACCCTGGCACGTTCTATGGTCCTTATCCCAGCGGCGCGCCAGCCATAACGGCTTCCGCCATAAGCAGGATGGGAGGAAAGTCTCGTTATGCTGCCGTTGTAGGGAATGACGCCTTTGGAAGAGCCTTCACGGAGAGGCTTCGCTCTGACGGAGTCGACGTTTCCTCCATAAGGACCACGGAAAAGAGGACCACGGGCATGGCCTTCGTCTCTTACGAGGGCGCTAGCCGCTCATTTCTCTTCCATGCCAAGGACTCCGCGACGGCGCTGCTTTCGGAAAAGGACGTCAACTTGTCCGGAGTGAGCATTGTCCACATATCTGGGTCTAGCCTCGGCATGGGTTGGCAAGTAGCCCGCGCTGTGCGGAGGACCGTGAGCACCGCAAAAAGGCAGGGCATACCCATATCCTTCGACCCAAACGTAAGAAAGGAACTTTTGAACGAAAATATGAAGAGGACGCTGATAGCGATCTCCAAAACTGCCTCCTATCTCATGCTGAGCAACGAGGATGCCGCTTCCCTGTTCGGCGATCCCGAGGCAGCCTGTAGGGAGCTTTCTCGCGACAGGGTGGTCATACTAAAGAAGGGTGCCATGGGATCTGAGATCTATCACAAGGAAGAGAGGAAAATAGTTCCGGCCATAAGGGTCCATGAGGAAGACCCAACGGGGGCCGGGGACTGGTACAACGGCGCGTTCCTAGCTATGATCGAGCAGGGAGAAAGCGTGGAAAGCGCCGCAAAGCTCGCCAGCGCTGCAGCGGCCATATCGGTGTCTAAGATCGGTCCCATGGAAGGACCTTACTCAAGGAGCGAGGTCCTCGAGCTCCTAAAAACATCTGGCCTAGCTTGAGGGTACACCCTAAGAATCTGAAAACGCATATATGCCAGGGGCGCTTACCGTTATGAAAGCCATTAGCATTGTTGGTCCTGAGAAGCTTGCAGAGGTAGAGGTACCGGAGCCAAGGGCTGGTCCAGGGCAGGTAGTTATCGAGGTAAAACGGGTAGGAATATGCGGTAGCGACCTGCACGTATTTGTAGCCAAGCATCCCGACGTGAAGCTACCGGTAATACCTGGGCACGAGTTCTCAGGAACGGTGGTTGAGGTTGGAGAGGGTGCAACCCATAAAGTTGGCGATAGGGTAGTTGTTGAACCCCTGATAACCGATGGAACTTGCTACTACTGCAAGCGCGGAGAATACAATCGCTGCATTAACCTGAAGTTCCTTGGCAACCAGGCACCTGGAGCCTTCACCAAGAAGATAGCTGTGGGAGATAGGTGGGTTTACAGCATACCTGACTCCGTCAGTTGGGAAGAGGGAGCTGCTGTAGAGCCCTTGGCCATAGCAGTGCACGCGCTCAAGAGGGCGGGAGTTAGGCAAGGAGACAAGATAGCAATAGTCGGAGGAGGAACCATAGGTCTTTTCGCGCTATCTGCGGCCAAAGCGGCAGGGGTATCGTACGCTGCCGTGGTGGAGCCCGTGGACTGGAGGGCTAAGCTTGCCAAGGAGATAGGAGCAGACCTTGTGGTAAAGCCCGACGAGGCAGACCAAATAATAAAGGACACCGAGGTCGGAGTTGACGTGAGCATAGAGGCCGTGGGAAAGTCTGAGACCGCCGCCCTAGCCCTGTCCTTGACCCGGAAAGGAGGAAGAACTGTTATAGCTGGCGTTTTCGAGATACCTCAGGTCCAGTTCAACCCCATGCTACTCGTTGACAACGAAAAGGAGATCTATGGGACGCTGGGGTACTCTTGGGGAGACTTTCCAACCGCGATCTCCCTCATTGCGAAGGGCCTTGTCAACGCCAAGAAGCTTGTAAGCAGGGTTCTGCCGCTCGATCAGGCAGAAGAAGGATTCAGGCTCGCGCTTTCGAGACAACAGGTCGTCAAGGTGCAGCTTCAGCCTTGAAGCAAGGTCCGAAGAAAGCATCTGCGAGTAGTTTAGTATGGGCTTCCTGGCGGCCCTGACCTCATCGACTTTTTTGACGCTTGCGTTTGCTGGTTCATTCTGAAGCTGCTCATCTGGCATTTTTGAGGCATTTATCAAAGCTGACATGTACTCGTCTATTTCTTCCTTTCCCTCTGTCTCGGTGAACTCTATCATCAGCGATTCGTCCAGCTCCGGAGGGAAGTGGACCGAGGGGGCGTATCCGTAGCTTAGCAAGAACTTTGCTATGATAGACGCTTTTTTTCCCTTTACCGAGAAGGCGAACTCGTGCTTTCTCGGCCTTCCACGGTTAGGTACGTTAAATCCCTCATCCAAAAGCGAGACCGCGTAGTTCGAGTTCAGCACGCTGTAACGAGCGACATCAGCCAAACCCTCTGAACCTAGAAGCCTGATGTAGCAGTAAGCCCTCACAAGGGCCGCAAGGTTTCCGAATCCCTCCGATATCCTTCCTATGCTCTTGGGGAAATCCTCGCTAAGCTCAGGCTTTCCGTCCTTTTCAATCAAGCGAGGTACCGGGAGGTAATCTGACAGAAAAGCCCTCACTCCCACGGGTCCCGCCCCCGGTCCCCCTCCTCCATGAGGGGAAGCAAAGGTCTTGTGAAGGTTGAGCTGAACCATGTCGAAGCCCATGTCAGCTGGCCTGTAGAGGCCAAGAAGAGAGTTCATGTTGGCTCCATCGAAGTAAGCAACGCCTCCTGCTTCGTGAACTGCCTTTACTAGATCTAACGTGCTAGGCTCATAAAGGCCGTACGTGTTTGGCACGGTGAGCATGACCGCGGCCACCTTGTCGCTCACTGAGCTTTCCCAGTTGGAAAGAACGCCATCGTGAACGGGCAGCTTCACGACCTCAAATCCCGCCATGGCCGCGCTGGCAAAGTTTGAGCCGTGAGCCGTGAGGGGTATCAGTATCTGATTTCTGCCCCTGAGGCCTTCCTGATCCCGCCAAAGCTCACCCTTTTCCTCAAAGTATTTTCTTATCATCAGGAGAGACGCGAGTTCGCCCTGAGAGCCTGCCTTTGGAGTCAGGGTGAAGTTATCCATGCCGGTCAGCTCTTTCAAGTAGAGCTCAAGGTCAATCAGCACGGCGAGTAGTGCCTCGTATTCCTTGAGCTGCTCGTAGGTTAACTCGGCTATCCTATCCAATCTCGCTATTCTCTCCAGGATCTTCGGGGTGTACTTCATGGTGCATGAGCCAAGCGGAACCGTTCCGGAGTCAACCCCGAAGTTCATCTGCGATAGGTGAACGTAATGTCTGGCAAGCCTGACCTCGGGTACCTTGGGTACCCTTGGGGGATGGTCTCTGGCCAAGGCCTCTGGCAATCCCATTTCCCTAGCGGTGTCCTTGGGAGAGTAGCTTGGGGAGAAGCCGAGCTGAAAGACAAGCGGTTCGTTCTGGTTCTCGCTTACCTCCCATTTGGCCTGCCTGTACTTCACTAAGATCACCCCATGATTTCCTGAATGGCGCTCAGAGGCGTACCCCCAAAGAGCAGGACCTGATCTTGCAACGGGTAATGCTTCCAGAGGGGAATCCCAACGCGATGGACCGGCTTGCCGGAAGAACCCGGCAGCCTCGCGACGAAACGGTCCAGGTAAGGTCCTGAAAACGTGGGAGCCTCATAGCCCATGGAGGCCAAGGCCAACGCGAGCTCATGAGACTGCTTGGCTGATTCCTTCAGAGACTTCGCCATTCCTTCAGCCCCCATCAGGGATATGTAGGCGGCTGCCCTGACAGCGTTGAGGGCCGAGTCTGTAGTAACGTTGCTGGTGGCTTTTTCTCTCCTTATGCTCTGCTCTCTGGTAAGAAGGGTTAAGCAGTAGGCGAGCTTGCCCTCCGAGTCAAGGGTCGCCCCGACCAGCTTACCTGGAAGTTGCCTGGTGAGCTCTCCCCTTGCAGCCAATATCCCAAGCCCTGAGGAGGCATATGGATGAGAGCCCACTCCCTCAGCTACCACTACGTCAGCGCCGTAATCCGAGGGAGGCTTCAGAACGGACAAAGAGGGCAGGTCCACTCCAATGCCGAAAAGCGCCCCTTTGGAGTGGGCCCACGCTGAGATCTCATCGAGGCCCTCCTCGATCACCCCAAAGAAATTAGGTGATTCGACGTAAACCATGGACACCTCATCAGTCACGTCCCCAAGTGAAAGGTCAACCTCTCCACTCTCATCGAAGGGTATCTCGACAACGTCCAGCGATCCCCCGTAGGCATAGGTTTTGAGCACAGCCTTTCTCTGGGGATCTGCAGATGAGGCAACCAGCAATTTTTTTCTACCGTTGACCCTCTTGGAGAGGAGCGCTGCCTCTCCAAGGGCAGCTCCTCCATCATATAGCGAGGACGTAACCGCGTCCATTCCGGTAAGCTCGCTGACCAGCGATTGAAACTCAAACAGCGATTGAAGCATGCCCTGGCTAAGCTCGCTCTGATATGAGGTGTATGCCGTGTACAGCTCAGCCCTAGAAGATATCTCATCAAGAAGGGCGGGGACGTACCTTGAGGGGATGTAGGAGGGAGGTGGAGAACCCAACTTCTCAGACAGTTCCCGCTCCAAGGTCGCCTCGTCCACCGCGGCCGGCAAGTTGGGGCTGTGAGGCTCCACGGGAACATCTTTGAACAGTTCATCAATGGATGAGGCTTTTACTTGTTCAAGCATCGTTTTTACGTCGTTCTCTGTAAGGGGCACGTACGGGTTTCTGGGGCGCTCAGGGACCACTTATCATCGCCTCGTAATCATTACTTTTAAGAAGCCTCGGGATTTCCTCCGAAAGCTTGGTGGGCTTTATCTTCGCTATCCATCCCTTTCCGTAGGGATCCTGGTTTATAAGCTCAGGCGACTCGGAAAGGCTCTGGTTCACCTCTAACAGGTATCCCGATAATGGGGAATATACCTCAGCCACTCCCTTGTAAGCCTCCAGCTCCGCAAGCACCTCTCCAAGCTCATAGTGCTTTACCTTCGGAAGGATAACGTACACTACGTCACCAAGCTTGGCTTGAGCGTAGTCCGTTATGCCCACGACGACCACTTGGTCGCCACTTTCATCTGATGTCAGCCTGGCCCACTCGTGTTCCTTGGTGTAATAAAGATCGGTCGGCACCAAGTATTTCATAGGGCCCCTTTGAGTGCTACATTTAACCTTTGTTGTTTCCGTTGAAGGCCCTTGCACGTCCAAGTCATGGGCGCGGCGGTAACTTTACCCTTTACGTCTCCCCTGTCCCGTTTTGGCAAAGCGCTCCCCTAGGATAAGATATTGAGTTTCGCCTTGGCATGGGGAACCGCATCCCTTGGATAAGGCTGCCTTGGTAAGGCATCTCTTCTCTCATCTCTAACCTTGCCATGCAAAGCTTCTTTACCGCGCTCATCTTGATAAGCTCCTCTTGAGCAAGAGGTCAATTTATTCTTACGGCTTCTTAGGCCAAGTCGCTTTGCACGCTTGGACACGCGACCTCGATACGGGAAAAACGGAAGCCCAAATGCCATTGGGCGTAAGCTTTTCCCATAGTTGGGCCTAACTTTGAGCTCGGATCAGCTCGAGGTGTTACTTTTGCGTCCTTCATCGCTACGCTTTTGTGCTGCAGCGGCCATTCCTTATGGTAGACGTAGGAAGCAAGGCGCCAGATTTTACGTCCGTAGACTCCGATGGAAATCCGGTCTCGCTTTCACAGTTCTCGGGAAAGGTGGTCGTCCTCTACTTTTATCCTCGCTCAAACACTCCGGGGTGCACACGCGAAGCGCTCAGCTTCAAGGATAGCATGAAGTGGTTCCTTGACAAAGGCGTAATTGTACTTGGGGTAAGCACTGACTCACCAAGCGCTCAGAAGAAGTTCAAGGAAAAGTACGGCTTGAACTTCACGCTTGTGAGCGACAAAGATAAGGAGATAAGCAAGGCATACGGCGTTCTATCTCCTAGGGGAACTGCCCTGAGGACAACCTTCATAATAGCAGGTGATGGAAAGGTGGCCCACGTGTTTACCAAGGTGAAGCCTGACGGCCACGCTAATGAAGTAATCGAGAAAATAAGCTCGCTCGGCCTCGTCAGGTGATCAGCGCGCGGCGCGGGACGTCGCTGGACATAAGTTCACGGGCTTGCCCTTGCGGCCCTTATAGTTTTGAGACGGCCCTGTCTTCCATTCACGAGCCGCGAGGTCCATGTGGTGTCCTACTCTGGAACTGCGAAAAGTTACATCTTAACCAACTTTCCTATGGAACTTAGATGCCTCAGTCCTTAATGTGCGATGCTTCCTTCGACAGCGGATCCTGAGGAAGCCAGCTGACAATTAGAAGCGACATTATCTGAAGCGATGCCGCAACTACCCAAGGAGAAGCCGGCATCACCTGATAAAGCATTATGCCTACGAACTGCGATGGTATGACCATCAAGTTTGTCATCACACCCGTTACGGCAGAAACCTTAGCTCTCCTCTCGTTAGGTATGAGATCGGCCCAGTACCCCCCTCCCGCCGGCCCAGCCATGGCAGAAGAGAAACCTCCAAGCGCAGCAGAGAGGGTGAGAAGTGGCACGTTATTTCTTGCCATCAGGAAGAATATGCTCGAAAGCGGCAACACCGAGAAGCCCATGAGCAAAAACCTTTTCAGGTGAACTGGAGAAAGCCGAGGCGCCAGCACGATGGTGAGAACTATGCTTGAAGCCGTTGAAGCTGAGGCAAAGAAGGCTATGGATGAAAGGGACAACCGCAGCTGCTCAACGATGAATAGCGGGTAAGCTAGCGCGGGCATTGCTGACGCAAATGTCGATATGGCCGTAGCTAGCCAGTAAAAGAAGGCCGGCCTGTAGTTCCAAACCCAGCGTATATCGTCCATGTAGCTTCTCAAGAGGTCGGAGTGCACGAAGTAACGGGGTAAGTGAGGAGGGAAAGCGGTAAACACAGATATGTACCTCTTGGGTAGGAAACCTGAGGTACTGCGCGATAGCCCCGCCTCCGTTTCGTTTAGCCTTTTTAGCCTTATGAACTCGCCAACGGCGACGGACGCCGCAACCGACATGTACAGAAGCCTAACCGCAAAGGTAAGCCCAGCAACGGAGCCCATAGCTAGCTGAAAGTGCTGAATCAAAAGCGCACCAATGAAGGGCATTACGAGGCCAGGTAGAGGACCAAGCACAGCGTTGATGGCGTAAGCCTTTCCCCTCTTCTCCGGCGGGACCGATTCGACAAAAAGGCAACCGTAGGCAACGGCTGAAGCTCCGTTTGTTCCCCATATTATGGCGTAGAGAAAGAAGTAAAGCGGATTCTTCGCCATGGCAAGCAAAGAATAACCCAAAATCCAGCTTATGAAGTCAAAAGTTATCAATGTCCTTTTCCTGCCCCAAGCGTCGGCCAGTGCCCCTCCTAGAATGAGGAAGACCAGCGACACAGACGTGCTGACAACTGAAACTAAGCCCATGGCCGTCTCGGTCATGCCGAGATCCCTCATGTAAAAAACGCCCCATTGGCCAACTGCTGCTGTCGGAATCCCGTAAAAAAGCACCCCAGTCCATATGAGTAACCAGGCGTTTTCCTTAATCTCTTTTATCTCTTCAAGCAGGGCCAAGCATGACCTGAATTCGGAAGTCTCCCCCGTAGATAAGCCTTGCCTTGAAGAAATTTTTCCATTAATGCCGAAAATTAGGTGCTAAGCGGGCAAGCGCCCCAAGCCCTCTTTGATTTTTGCACGGACAATGCCTTTAAGCCCACAGCTAAAGGTTACGTATCAGGGTCATGCTTTACGCGATGGTGAACAGGAAGGAGGCGCAAAGCCTAAAGGAGAAACTGAAACGCCTCCACATATTGGCTGACGGTTATCCAGTTATCAGAGAGGATGACTTAGTCGGATTTCCCATCCTCAACAAACCAAAGGAAATGGACCCGAATGTGACCATTAGGGAAATTAATGCTGAGCAGTTACCCCAGCGCAAGCCCTTGCACGAGCTTATATCGCGTTCTTTTGACCTAATCGGAAGCATTGCCGTGGTCAGGGTTAGGAGAGAAGTGGACTTAAGCGGTGCAGCTGAAGAGGCCAAAATTCTTATGCAGTTAAACCCTTCCGTACAGGGCGTCTTTGCGCGCGTTGGACCAGTTGGGGGACAGTACAGGACCTCGCCCCTCGTCCACCTGGCAGGCTCAAGGGAGACATTGACCGTTCACAGGGAAAACGGCTTTGCTTATGTAGTTGACGTGGAAAAGGTGTTCTTCTCCCCCAGGCTTGCGACCGAGAGACGGAGGATTTACCTTCAGGTGAGGCCTGGAGAAAGGGTGCTGGACATGTTCGCGGGCGTAGGTCCCTTTTCCATACCAATGGCTAAAAGAGGAGCGACTGTTTGGTCGTGTGAGATAAACCCCACCGCGCTTCAACTTCTCGAGAAAAACGCCGCGCTGAACCGCGCTTACGTAAGGACCTTCCCAGGAGATGCGAGGGCAGTGGCGGAGGGACAGGCCAGGGGATGGGCTCAAAGGATAATCATGAACCTCCCCTCTAATTCTATCGACTTCATGGACTCAGCTTTATTGGCCCTCTCAGCGAGCGGTGGAATCATTCACGTTTACGTGAGGGCGAGGGACAATCCAGCTCATGTCCTGTCCTCGTTCGGAAGGATAACCTTCATGAAACCTCTAAAGGAGGTTTCATCAACGGAAAAAGTATACGTTGCGGACCTCCTAGTGACGTGACCGAGACGGTTAAAAACCGCGCGATGGCTTACGTATGGGAGACTTCTTGAAGGTACTCAGGGATGATCACGCAAAAACTATGCAGAAAATGCCACAGTTTGAGGCAGCAGTAGCTGGCCTCTCTCTTGGAAACTTCTTCGGCGCTCAGCTGCTGGTGAACTACGTGTCAAATGAGCTCGTTGAACGCCACTTTAAGCTGGAGGAGGAAATCCTTTTCCCTTTGGTGGAACCCGTGCTTAAAAGTTACCTTCCAAAGGAGGAGCCGATCAGAATGCTGAAGCTTGAGCACATCGCCATAGCCCGTACTGCCGATGAAGTTAGGGCTCACATGATGAGGGCGGAAGCCAAGAGAGCTTCCGAAAGCGGTAGCCTGTTGCTTTCCTTGATAAAGCAGCACATATTCAGGGAAGAAAATGGGCTTTTTGGAATTGCCGAGAAGTACCTAGGCGAAAAAGAGAAAGCGGAAATAGAGTCGAAGCTCTCGATCAGATCGAGGGAACTTCAACTTCGACCTCCTTCTTTATCTCAGAGGAGCGATATACTGCATCTATTATTGCGTGTAGAATAAGGCTCTGCTCCGCTGTAACGGGAGGTCTCCTCGTTTTTAGGGATTGTATGAACGCCTTTATCATTTCAAAGGCCTCGTCCACTGGCTGAAGCTTGACCTCCTCGTCGTAGACCTTTCCGCCCGACTTTGAGGAAACTGTGAGTGACCTCAGGGACTCGCCTCCGCCTCCCTCGACTCCTCCCTGATCTCCCTGCACCCTTAGCAAAGAGATCTCTCCCTTGATGGGAAGGTTCGATGCCCAGCTCGCCTCAAGCAATGCGGAGCCCTCGTTCTCAAAGGTTATCAGCCCCACGGAGTAATCGTCCAGCTTGAACCTCTTGTGGTCCCAAGTGCCCCAGTTCATCCTTGTCTCTTCTTCCTTGTTTCCGAACATTGTGTAGGCATGTCCCGCAACCCTAAGTGGAGTTGGAAAGCCCATGATTGCCAGCATAGAATCCAGGGCATAGCAACCTATGTCAAAGAGCGCTCCCTTTCCTCCCGAAAGCCTCTCATCTATGAAAGTTGGGCTTCCGGGAATTCCCCTGCGCCTAAGTATGGAGGAGTAGGAGAAGAAGAACCTGCCGAAGAAGCCCTTTTCCATTAAAGAAATCGCGTGCTGAAGCCAAGGTGAAAACCTTGACCAGTAACCAACCATGAGAACAGCATTGTGGTCATGCGCCGTTACCGCAAGGTCCACTGCCGCGTCAAGATTTGGAGCAAGGGGCTTGTCCACGAGAAGGTTCACGCCATGCTGCGCCACTACCTTTCCAACCTCAGCGTGAAGACCGCTCGGTGTCACAACGCTGACGGCATCAAGGTCCTCCGCTTCCAGCATTTCACGATAGTCCTTGTAGTAGCTCGGTATGCCGTATTTCTGCGACACCTGTTTTGCTTTCTCCTCGTCTATGTCGGCCACGGCAATAACGTGAACGTCCTCGTTTTCCAACTTCTTGTAAGGCACCAGGTGCCTTCCCACGCCATGCCCTCCTACTCCTATGATCCCTATGTTAACCATATCATATGGAGGAACCTACGTTAAAGCATTTAGGCGGCATAAACTCCTTCCTCGGCGACGTAGCGCTTCCTTGCGAGGTCCATCATTTTCCTCGTGAACAGTATGGAGTAAAGAACTACGATTACTCCAAACAGAAGCGATGCCCAAGAGGCGTAAGCAAGCTGGCCTTGCGCGGTGTACATGTCTATGAGCTTCATAAGGCCAACGTGGACCTCAAGCGTGTGCCCTCTTATTATGTCAGGCCAGTACTCTCCTATCATTAGACCTCCCCACGCGCTGTTGATCGTAGAGGACACGCCGGCCACGATATAGGGAAACGTAGCAGGAAGGAGGATATACCTCATCTTCTGGAAGAAGCCCATGTTCAGGTTTTCCATTACGTCCCAGTACTCCTGGGGCATGGCCCTTATGCCCATCCAGAAACTGTAGAAAACGTAGTAGAACGTGCTGGTGAAGCCTATGAGAAGCACGAAGAACTCGACCGTGTAGGACCTAAAGACGCTGCTCACTAGCCCATAGGTAAGGCCGTAGAGCACGGGAAAGTACGTGGGAGCCGGAAAGGCACTGAGCGACTGTATTATGGGAATCAACGACGCCTCAGCCCTCGCGTGCAGCGCCAAGTAATACCCTATGGTCACGGCCACCAGAAGAGACACCGCGGTTATTACGCCAACCCTGGCGTAATCTACCGCCATGTTGTAAAAGAAGAAAGGGGTCATTGACAGGAGGACCTGCCAAGTGGACATGGAAACCCTGCTCACTACCTCGTAGCTGCCGTAAACGACAAGGGCCAGCATTACCAGTCCACTGGCCGTGGGCAAGAACCTAAGAGGGCTTTTCCTACTTTCTTCCTCCGGCTGCTCGAGGAAGCCCTTGGACCTCTGGGCCGGTTTCCTGCGGGCAAGCGAGTAAAAGGACAGCTTCTGAAGGGGATTCTTCGACATTAGGTAGGAAAGCCTCAGTCCCCTTCCCTTCCTTATGCGCTGACTCGTGTCAAGCGCGTACTTCGCAACGGCATACTTGCTGAACTCCCTCGCCATGAGCACAGTGAGCACCACCGCCACAGCTATGAACACAAGGGAAACGTAAACGTAAAACATACGACCGCCTGCCGCGAAATCGTCTATCACCGTTCCTATTCCAAACGTGGAGAAGTTGCTCGTCCCAATGGTTAGGACCTCGCTGACGGTTATGTAGAAGAAGCCATCTGCTATGCTTGGGAAAAGGTTTGCCGCAACCCTTGGCATGGCAAAGGGGATGTAGGCGTACCTGAGCTTCGAAAGGAATCCCAAGTTGTAGTTTTTAGTAACCTCTACGATCTCGTTTGGGATTGTCTTAAATCCTTGGTAGACACCCACCCATATGTTCCAAACCACGGCCGTGAACACGAGGAAGTCCGCCGCCAGTTCAACTCCTAGGGGACCTCCCACGTTGTATATGAAAAAGATTAAAACCACGGGGAAGAAGGAGATGACGGGAACTGACTCAAGGGTCTCTATGAGTGCTATGTAGACGTTCTCGAAGACCTTGCTCTTGATTGCCGCGTATCCCAGGAACCAGCCGGTGACCACCGACAGGCCTATTAGGCCGAGGACCCTTCCCGTTGTGGCCAGCGTGGCAAGAAAAATCAGCCAGTAAGGGTTCAAGCGGCTTCCCTCTTAACCGGTGCCAAGTAGCTCCTCAGCTCGTGTAGGTAATCCGAAAACTTCTGCGAAGTGGGATCGCGAGGCCTCTCCATCTCGACCCTTATCTCCCCCACTACCCTTGCGGGAAGACCATTGAGGACGTATATCCTGTCTGCAAGCGTGAGAACCTCGTAAAGGTTGTGCGAGACAAGAATAGCTGACCTGAGGGGTATGTCGGAGTTGAATATCATGCTGTATATGTCCTGCCTGAGCTCTTCAGCGGTAAGCTCATCCAAGTGCGAGAAGGGCTCATCCATCAAGAGCACTATGGGTTGGGCTGCTAGAGCCCTTGCTATCGCAACCCTCTGCCGCATGCCACCGCTCATCTCTTTTGGGTAAAGCTCCTCGGAGCCCTCAAGACCTACCAGCGCGAGCACCTTCTTTGCAATAGCATCTGCTTGTTCACCGGCGATCTTTCTGCTCTTCAACGCCAGCTTCACGTTTTCAAGCGCTGTCATCCAAGGAAATGTCACTATGGATTGGTGGATCAGCGCGATCTCTGGTACGGGCCTGATTACCCTCTTTCCTAGCAGCTTAACCTCTCCAGTGAGCGGCTTGATGAAACTACCCAATATCCTAAGCAGCGTTGACTTCCCTATCCCAGAGGGCCCAACGATGGCGACAAGCTCCTCACCGTACGTAACGACGTTAACTCCCTGGAACACGGTGCGCCCGTTGTCGTAAGCATAAGACAGGTCCAAGCCTTCTAATATAGTTCCATTTGGATCGCCAACAAGGTTCAGCTGCCAATTTCCTATAAGCCTTTTCACGAATGCTCAAGGGAACGCTCATCGCTGAGCTAACACAACGCGTGAACTGCCCTGTTCTCGGGTGAGGCATTGGGTAAAGCGGCGCGCCCTCACGACCCTTGTGCAGCATAGCCCTCTCCCCCTTTGTAAAGCTGCTCAAGAGCCCCATTGGGCGCGCTCGCAGATTAAGGCGCATTTAAGATGCATGAATTCGTGTCCACTTGGTTCTGCGATGCGATCCACATCGAAGAGACCACCTTCTCCCGAATCACAGGCTCACCTTGCCTTCTAGGGGAACTTCGATGAAACAGATTTATTGAACTGCATGTTCCCCTTCTTACACACCAATCGTTGAGATCTCACGCCAAGAACATGAAAGAGGGCCGAGATCTTCTTTTAAGCGGCTAGGTCACGCTACAAAATTGAAACCAAAGCTGTCTGCCTTCACTGCATCATTTTCTTCGTATACCATGACGTGGGCCAGCCAAGTGGTCGTCAGCATATTCTTGCAGGTTTATCTATACTCAATGGGCTACTCTTTAATACAACTGGGGATAGTCGGAGGACTCATAGGGACCTTCACGGCTCTGCTTCAGCCGCCTTTTGGTGAAGTCGCAGACACGCTGAGAGGAAGGAGACAGTATCTGGCCGCTCTTTCTGTGGCGGCGCGCGGGGTAATCATGATTGCCATGGTAACGCTTGCGGCATTTCCTCTTGAATGCGTTTGGGCCTCGCTTTACGGTGCCGCAACCGCTCCTTTTTTGCCGACGACCATGAGCATGGTAGCGGATGAGGGATCCGATGAGAGCATGGGAAAAAACATGGGCAAGTTTCGCATGGCGGGATCGATAGGCTGGACCGTTGGCAACCTAGTTTTTGGAGCTATTGCCCTAAGGTCCGTAAGGGATGCCTTTATTCTGGCTTCCTCGCTAAGCCTTTTCTCCACTGTTCCACTGCTGCTGGGAAAGGACACGCGTTCCCCGCCACCCAAGGACGAAAAAGGATATCAATCTGGGGGCACGAGAATTGGTTCTCGGATCGGCATACTAGCACTAGCCCTTTTCCTTTTTTCCGTTTTTACCATATCGTTTACCACGGGAGCTGGGAATCAGTTTCTCCCGATCTACCTTAGGAGGCTTGGAGCTTCAACTTTCCTCGTCGGCGCCGTCATAGCGACGGGCTCGGCAACAGAGATCCCCTTTATGTATGCAGGCGGCAGACTAACTGACGCCTTAGGGGATCGCTTTGTCATGATTGTTGGTTCGTTGATTTTCTCCTCGGTTTACCTCCTTTACTCTGTGGTATCCGTACCGCCTCCTTTCCTGGCCATACAGGCTGGGAGGGGTATGGCCTACGCTATGTACCACTCCTCCTCAATGGCCTTCAGTCAGAGGGAGGTCCAAAGACGGGGAAGGCATGCCGGTCTTTTCAACTCATTTGTCAGCTCCGGAAGCACGTTGGGGGTCTTTGGGGGAGGTTTTTTGGCATCCCTTGTCGGCTTCAGGGGTCTCTTCCTATTTCTCTCGTTCATGGCGGCCATTTCTGTGATTGTTATACTTGCCATAAGCCGCCTTCAGAGACGCTTTTCCATGTAGTATATTGTCCACGAGAGGGGAGAGCGAGGTTCCTCCCATCCCCTCTTCAGGGCGACATCTACTTCGTCTTGCGCAAATTTTTCGGTGATAACGTAAGCTCCCTTCTCTCTAGCCCTAGCTTCGAGCTCTGACAACAACAAAAAGTGATTTTCAACGGTTTCAAACTTAGAGAAAACCACGTCTATCTGCTCTCTGCTCCACCTGTTCTCGGAGGCCAGGATCAGGCCAACGTCCTTCCTTCCAACCACAAAGCACTGAGGGTTGAAAAGGCACTTGAGGGAATCCAGCTCGAATTCCTCCACCATGTCAAGTACATCATTCAGACCTATGGAGAAAGATTGATCGTATGGCAGGTCCTCTCCCACCACGACCTTCTGAAGTGCTCTCTGAAAGCCCACGCAGGTATATCCCATCTTTTCGTAGAAACCGGCGGCGAAAGCCGTACCGAGCCTAACGCGTTGCCTACCGCTCAACAGCACCCTGCGCTCGAACTCTCTCAGCAGCTCTGAGCCTATTCCCATGCGCTGACGAGAGGGCGTTACGGCTATCCAGTCCAGCAACCCCCAGTCATCGGACAGCTCTCCTAGGGCAAATCCGATCAGGCGACCGCCCTCGAAGGCTCCCAACTGAAGAGATGGAAACCTCGTTACGTCGTCTATGAAAGTGGGACCGATAACCTCCTGCCTCCTGGCCTCCTCCTTAAAGGAGGCTGAGGCTATCATTAGCACGGCCGGCAAGTCAGCTGGCCTAAGCTGCTTTAGGACCAACTCACGTTCCGGTGAAGCCAACATATAAGCCTAGGCTTCGCTCCACCAGGAGCGAGACGCTCAGGTCTCTCTCCATAAAGGCGTACCTGACAGAAGTAAAGCGCTCTCTCAATTCCTCCACGTCTGACCTTATGGAACTTGAGTCTTTGCCTTCCAGCAAAAGCCGCTTCATCAGATCAGCTATGGAATCCATTTCCTCCTCTCCCATACCAAACCTTGTCATTTCTTGCACCCCTATTCTGATGCCGCTGGGGTCCTTTACCTTTGAGGGGTCATCCCACGGAAGCATGTTTTTGTTAACAATTATGTTGGCCTGCTCGAGCTTGCTGGCCACAGAACTTCCTCCTCCAACGGAAGAAACGTCCAAGGCAACCTGATGGCTTCTCGTGTAACCCAGCCCTTCTCCGACAACCTTGAATCCCGCAGCTGCCAACGACTCAGCCAGCCTTTTTGCGTTTCTAACAACGGCTGATGCGTAATCTTCTCCGTACTCCCTCATCTCAAGAGCGGTTACCGCAAGCGCTGGAAGCCTGTTTAAGTGATGGTTGCTGACGAACCATGGAAATATGGATCTTGAAGCCTTCTTGAACTCTTCCTCATCCCTTGACAAGATCACGCCTCCCTGCGGCCCAGGAAAAGTCTTATGCGTTGAGGCTGTAACCAGATCGGCTCCTTGGTCAAGCGGGTTTGGCCAAGCCTTGCCGGTTATAAGGCCGTATACGTGCGCCGCGTCATAGATCACCGTGGCTCCGACGGCCTTGGCGTGGGGTGCTAGTTCCTTCAGCGGATGAGGGAAAAGGTACAGGCTACCGCCCATGATAACAAGCTTCGGGCTCACCTCGTAGATCATCTTTATGGCCTTATCAACGTCCACGTTAAGGCTGTTGGGGTCGTAGGGCATGGGAATCTGCTCAATGCCCAGGGCACCAAGGGTCCCGAACTTCGTGTGGCTTACGTGAGCACCGGCCTGAACGGGTACCACTAGAGCCTTGTCCCCACATGAAGCAAAGCTCCTGAAGGCAGCGGCGTTAGCTATGGTCCCGCTCACGGGCCTAAGGTCGCTGAACGACGATCCTGAGATTTGATTTATTAGGGAGGAAGCCATGATCTCTATCTCGTCAACGTACCTCACCCCTTGGTAGAACCTTTTTCCGGGATTTCCCTCCGCGTACCTGGAAACGAAGTCGCTGGCGTAGACCGCCATTGCCAGCGGGCTCATCACGTTTTCGGATGCTATCAGGTTTATGGTCTTCTTTCTCCTCCAAGAGTTCTGCGCGCGAGTGATCTCGAGGACGCGATCGAGCTCATCCTGGTAAGCCAAATCAGTTCAAACGTCGCGTCCTATTTAAACTTTTTAAGCGCCTATCCCAGCAAAACGGGTGAGTACCTCCTCAGCTCCTTTTCCCTGTCCGCAAAGTCCGGCATGACTTCCCTCATCCTTTCCCTGAATGATGATGAATGGTTGTGCTCGTAAAGGTGAACTATCTCGTGAAGGACGACGTAGTCCCTTAACCTTTCAGGAAGTGCGGCCAACTGGCTATTGTATATCAGGTCACCCCTTCCCGAACACATCCCCCACCAGGACCTTGATGGCTTAACCCTAAGGGAGCGATAGCTGAACCCAAGCATGCACTGATAGTGAAGAACGCGATCTCTGACGTAGTCCTCCGTCTCGCGCCTGTAAAGCGATGAGAGCGATGTTCCTTTGAGCTCATCGAAGCTACGGTACTGACCCGAGAGGAGGAACCTGTTGCCGTCAACAACCCTCATTACGGATAGCGCCCTCCCGTAGGCCATGGCTATCCACTGAGCCTTTTGGCTCAAGATTGCCAAGGGATCAACCGAGGATCCCTTGGGTACCGAGATGATCACTTTTGAACTGGTAACCCTTATGTACGAGAGCTTGGACCTGCTCTCGTATACCTCATACGGCACGCTTACGCCGACCTCGTCCAAGGCAAAAAAGCCCGAGGACAACAGCTTCCTTTTCTTCCCCTTCACTTCATCCAAGGGATGACCAAGACATACATTTAAATCTGCGGGCCCGCTTTAACTATGGGCTTCGCTAAGGATCCAATAGAGCTTTCCAGAACTAAGAAGATGAGCAAAGAGGAGGTTGCACTTGCACTGAGGGATGACCTACAGGCCGAGCTTGACGCCGCCAACCTTTACCTTGAGCAGGCGGCCCTTGTAGACGAGGAGGAGGTCAAGAAAACTCTCCTTGAGATAGCAGAGGAGGAAAAGGTTCACTTCGGGGAGTTCTTGACCCTTCTAAAGAGGTATGACCAAGAGCTGGACAGCGCAATATCGAAGGGAGAAAAGGAGGTCAGCGAGAAGTCTAAGTAAAATTAGCTTTTTTTATGCAAGCCTGCACGCAGGCGCCGACCAAAAGATCGATTAGACCTTGAAATGGCAGTCCCGCATCGATGCTCAGATAAGGCATGATTGATTGCTCTATGACCATTCTCAGTTCGAAGTCACCTTTCTCCTTCAGCATTAGGCACACCTCTTCAAAGGCAGGATCCTCGCCCAACTCTTCGGCGAGGGCGTCTAGGCCGAGGTCGCTCACATGCCTTTGTATGGACCCTTCTGCTTCCCATGCTTGCGCTTTGCGCCTAAAGACTTCCGCTACGGCTTGGGGATTCAACTTTTCTCTTAACCTAACGAGCTGGTCAAAAGCCTTTCCATCGAGTCCTCATAGATTTAAGGCACTCCCTTCGCTGAGCCGAAGAATGACGAGATTAAGAGATCTTCTCTAACGCGTCCAACGGTTACCGCCTTCCTGCCAACTACGATCGTGAACTTCGCCGCGGAAAAATCTCCTAGGTCAACGGAGTAAAATCCGTCCTTCATAAGGGTGAAGAAATCCGTGTTAAGGTGCGTCGGAGGTAAAGAACGCAAATCTATCCCTTCCAAAGCTCCCTCCTCAACCTCATAGTACGCGCTGCCTCCGTACCTTATGGCGTCATTTGCCATACCATTGGCCCTTGCGTCGTCCCCGAAAACCGTTGGAGGTAGTGGGGCGCTACCAAGGGCAACTCTTACCTTCTTTGGGTCAAGTCCAAGCAGGACTAGCTTGTGAAGGCCCGTTTCAGCCACGGAGCTCGCCAGCCTCACAGACATCGTCATTGATGACGTCCTGGCTACAACGACGTGAAGACCCTTGCGATCCACCCCTACCTGCGAGGCTATCCAACCGAGCAACTTTTCGCTGGGATAGCCTGAAGTTTCAAGAAGGAGGTACGCGTCATCGCTCTTCTCTTGATGATCTATAAGGGAGAATATTTGGGATGGATCGTATATGCGGTAATTGTAGGCCTTCCTGCTGACGTTTTCCTTAACTCCCTTAGGCAAGTCGCGCCTGAGGGCAAGGGCCCTTGCGGGGCCAGAGCCTATGGCCGAGAACCCCGTTTCGCTTATCTCCCAATCGCCGTATGTCCCTCCTAGAAATGCCAGGGCTGGCATGTCGCTGTGGACGTACACCGTTGGGACGTCGAATTTACCGTAAGTTGATATCCCGAAGCTTAGATCCAACATGCCTGCGGCGCACATCTGGCTTACGAGCTTACCAGCCTCATAAGAGCCTGGGGATCTTATCCCTGCGTCAACTACGTAGAAATCTCCTATCTTGACCTGGGTAACCCGGAGAGATTGAGGGCTTTGGAGCAGAGCCTCGTAGTATGGGGCTGCCATGGCATTCAGGCTCACCGCCGAGCTGGTCACTTACCTCACCCTCTTCCTGTATGAGGCAAATATTGTGAAGTCGTAAGCGATTTTTGAGGCACCTCCTATGATGATCGGAACGGTCACCATACCTGCCGCCAAGAGGGCGCCCGTAATTGGCGAGCCTGGAAGGGCACTTATTGTCCTGAAGGTGTTCGTGATGGCCACCGCGGAAACCCTGTCATCGCTGCTGAAAAGGTCGGCCATGAGCGCCTGCCTCGCGGGAACGTCCATCTGGGAGACGCTTTGCCGCAGGAAAAGAAAGGCCAGAGCCCCCTGAAGAAATCCTGAGAGCGGAACCATTATCAGGAACACGTTTGAAAGCAGGTGCGTGTAGAACATCGTCCTGAGGTTTCCGACCCTGTGAGCAATGTAACCCGAGGCAACTATGGAAACAGCGGTTATCACGTTAACTATCATGAATATGGGGCCCAGCAGCTTAAGTGAAAGGTGATAAGTGAAATAGAACCAGTAACTTAGCAGGCTCTGGGTCACAAAACCTCCACCAAAAGCGTCCATTGAAAACAGGAGAGATAACTTCCAGAGGTCGGCTTTGCTCTTGCTTTCCATCACCTGGAATCCAGGCTTTTTGGAAGTCGACTCCACGCCTGAAAGCCCGATATATATCAAGAAGAGAAGCAAGCCAACGGCGCCGTATGCGAGAAATAGGTACCTGAAAGCCATGGGAGTATTGCCAAAGTAAGCTGGCAGCGATGCCGCAAGGGAGCCAAGGGCCGACGTCCCATAACCTATGAAGTTATATATGCCGAAGGCTCCCTCCTTGTTTTTGACCAGGTTGGGGAGCACGCCCGTTTCGACTGACTGAAAGGGTCCGGTTTCCGTGCTGTTTGTGCTTATGTTACCAATAAAAAGTGCCACCAGGATCACGTAAAGGGACTCAGAGGAAAAAAGCAGGAAACCTGAAAGGGCCATCAGAAGGCTGAAGAGAAGCAAGGAGCGCTTCCTTCCAAAGGAATTGCCGTACCAAGTGAGAAAGAGGTTCGAAACGGTATTTCCGATCATCACCAGAAATATGGCAACTCCCACCATAAGTGCACCGTAACCAAGCCTCGCCATATAAATTGGCACTGCTATGGTCATCATGCCAAAAACGAGCACCCTGCTCGCCTTGGCAGCATATATGAGAAGAGCTTTGTTCATTTTCGTGAATGCCATCGGTAAATTTTAAGTGTTTCCCGTTCCCTTGACCCTTCGCCATCGAAGGCTTAATTCTAGCCATCAACTTGATCGCCGCATACGCTTAATTCGCCACACCTATCGTCGTCCATGATCGAGGGAATATCTTTCGATGTTTGGGGAACGATATTTGGTGACGCATTTTTCTCGGAGATCGAGAAGCGCTACGCGGAGATCAAGGGTACGCCCGTGGCCGACATATCAACAAGCATGCAAAAGGCTTACGACGCGCTGAGAGAAATGAGGAAGCAGGGAGCCATAGCTAAGGGAGTGGACCCGGTGGGATACAGCCTCGAGCTTCTGAGGCCCTTTGACGTTGACCTGGACGCGTTCAAGAATGCCATGGCTAAGGCCCTGATATCGGTTGACATCGAAGAGCTTCTGAGGCCCGGCATGAGGGAGGCCATTGAAGATCTGTCTAGGGAACACGCTCTGGTCATCCTAGGCAACGTCGTTTACTGGCCCGGAGCCTACACGAGGTTGCTCATCAGCAGGGCAGGGCTGACCCGGTTCTTCAGGGCCCAGCTTTACTCGGATGAGATTGGGTGCGCAAAGCCGTCAAGAGAGGCCTTCAGCAAGGCCCTATCAGCGCTGGGATTGAACGACCCAAGGCGTGCAGCGCACGTTGGAGATAACTTCTACGAGGACCTTTGCGGCGCTGTTGGCTCAAACTTCCACGGAATAATTTTCTCTAAAGATGTGGCACAGACAACGGTGATAGCCGGCAACGCGTTTGTGCAGGAAGCCGCACAATTGCCTGGGGTAATAAGCATCCTTCGACATAAGCAGTAAGTTGGCCACATGACCACAGTGCTTCGAAGCCCGCTCGGCGACTGCGCTCACTGCCAACGAGCAATCCTTATGCGCCAAGCAGTTCGCTCAAAGGCCGTTTGTGTTCCCCACGCTACCTAATAAATCAATGCTCTGAAGCAAAACGTCAAACTTCTTCGCCGATCCCGTCCTTGGCCCATGAACTCATCATTCAGGAACTTCAAGGTTCCCGAAAGGCACCACTTCTCGTGCGATCCTGTGTTGCGAGGAAGTAGCTTAACGCGAAAAAGGACTACCAGAGGGATTTCCTGACCTTCTCTGGCCAGAACCAGAGCAGAAGAGGTAAAAGTGATACCGCGGCTAGGAATTCTGGGATACTTGATACGGAATATATGAGTATATGAGAGAAGAGCGGCGATACCCACATACCAGTTATCATGTTCAGGAAGTTGACCGTCGAAAGTGCCAGTGAGAAGTTCTTTGACACGCTCGAAGTGAGCGCGTAGTAACCGCTGGTAGCCATCGTACCAAAGAAACCGGTCAAGGTCATGGCAGCTATCATGCCGTAAATTCCTAGATTGATTAGGAAGTAGCAGGCAGCGGTCAAAGCTATCATGCTCACTATAAAAGCCCCTTTCTTTTTGCTTTTGTCGTAAATGAACGTCGCTAGGCCACCAAATATACTGCCCAAGAAGTAAACTGAGGTCAAAACGCCGGCTATTGATGGTGATGCTTTGTAAACCAGCTCGGCGTAGGAGGCCATGAGTGTCCCCGCCGCGTAAGTGGTACCCCAGAATCCGGCCGTTGAAACGCCTAGCGACAAAACCGGAAGCTCCAACGAAATTGCCGCTTTTTTGCCACTTGCCTGCCTCACTTCATCAACCACGAGCAAGTTTTCCAAAGCCAAAGCGAAACCTATGGCTCCGCCGATAACTGTAGCAACACGCCACCCCAGCTCCACGTCGGGAATGCCCCATAACAGGCCAACTGCACCACCGACGTCAAAGGCCGTGTTGTATATGCCCATCATCAGACCAGCTCTGTTCTCCCTGCTCTTCATAAGAACGGCAGCTGCAGGAGAAAAGAAGAAACCCGCGCCGATGCCGGACACAAACCTGATTATGAGTAACTCATAAAAACTGGTGCTAAGCGCCAAGAACACGTCGCTCAGTGATAGGACGGAAAGACCTACTACGTAGACCAGCTTGGCCGAATGTCTAGTTGAGAGTATGCCTGCGGGTATTTGAGCTACGGCCGCCCCGAGTATGAAGAAAAAGGGCACAAGCCCCACGCTTGACTTGCTAACTCCCATGGCAGAAGCTATGATCAGGAGCACTGGGGACAGAAAGTACCACTGTAGCGCATAGACGGCGCGGGCAAAGAGTATGGAGGGAATGGAACGGTTCAAAATAGCTTCAACGTGAGCAGGAAATACCATTTAAGCTTTCACCTACTTCATTAGGCGCGAGTGCAGGCATTACGGGCCTTCGGTTCTTCTTTTGGAGTTCGATGACCTTAATTGGTGAAGCATGAGAGGGAGGACGCTCATTACTTCCCTAGGGTCAGGTATAAAAGGATATCAATTGCCCACATGGCAAATCCGATGAAAAACAAAGCAAAAATGCTTTCACAAAAAATCGATGAAAAGCTGGGCGACCGAATCCACGGTACAGCCCTAAGCTAAAGGCATCAAGCGTTAAGGATTAGCCCGGGAAACGTGGGTAATGAGCAAGAAGATTGACCCAAGTGTGATGACCCGGTTGCTTTTTCGAGCTAACCGGTCGCTGCGAAGCTTTTCCGGTCACAGAAACCATCCGCCGGGCCTTTGCCGCCTAGCTTTTGAACAAGAAGGTCAGCGCCTGCCTTTGAGGAGTGTCGCTTGTCGCCTTGAGGCCACGATCGATAAAAGCCAAAGAACTAACAAAGTAATCAGGCGTTGGCTCTTATCCCCGCTTGTGTCGTCTCGGAGCAAGCACCACGCAGATAGGACGAAGCTTCCTAGATATCCTCCTCGTTAATGAATAGAGGAGCCAGTTTTGACCCGAACCGGCAACTCGGACTTCCGTGTCCGTAGGCCAAAGAGATCCCTTAATGTTAGCCTTGTCAAAAATTACTTTACTATGGTTCTCTAGTTCCTATCACGAGGAAAGTATCTCATCTATGGCCTTCATGTCGTCGCTGGAAAGCGAGATGTCTACGGCTTGAACGTCTTCCTCAAGTTCTTCTACGCTCGTGGCGCCGATAAGAGGTACCACAGTAATCCCTATCTTCACGTTCATAAGCCAAGCCAACGCGAGTTGGGACAGCTTAATTCCCTTGGCATCCGCTATTTCCTTCAACCTGCTCACCTTACCTTTTGTAGCCTCGATGAAGTTAACCAGACCCTTTTCTATTGTTGCCCTGCTTCCCTCCGGTATCCCGCCAAGGTATCTCCCTGCCAGCACGCCCTGTGCCAGAGGAACGTACGCCGCAAGCGCCATGCCGTGCTGCCTAGCGATCGGCACCTTGCTTTGCTCAATTCCCCTCTGAAGCATGTTGTAGGCCTCCTGCATGATGCTGAACTTCTCAAAGTTCTTCTTATCGGCTATTTCTTGGAAGTCGATCATGTCCTGAGCTGGGTGATTGCTTATTCCCAAGTAGTGAACTAGCCCCTCGTGAACAAGATCGTTGAGAGCACTCAAAGTTTCTTCATGTGGCGTGTGCTCATCTCTCCAATGTATGTAGTATATGTCCACGAAATCCATGCCCAGCCTTGAGAGCGACTCCTTTATCTGCCATCTTATGTGCTTGCGGGACAAGCCCTCTCCGTTCGGGAAAGAGGCCATCCGTGCCCTTACCTTGGTTGCCACCACAAGGCTCTCCCTCTCATAACCCTTCAGTACCTGTCCCAGTATTCTCTCAGAAGTCCCAGAATGGGGGTAGTGAGCGGCGGTATCGCTAACGGTGCCAACGTAGGTGTTAGCCGTATCGAAGAAGTTTATGCCTAGATCTATGGCCCTTTTTATTATCTTCTCGCTCTTTTCGACGTCCACCTTGTGAACTCCGTCGGGATAAGTTTCCGGGGAAACGGGAAGGTGCCAAGTCCCGTAGGAAATCGCTGAAACTTCAACACCCCTTACGTGCACGTACTTCATAAAGTATTAGTGCCATAGGATAAAAGCGTTCAAGGAATCGAAATAGCAAAGGAGAGGATGGAAAAGCAGAGGATAATGGCGGCTGTTATCCAAGCCAAGTTTTGACGCAGTCTTCCGTTTTTGTGTTTCCCAAGGATCTTTTCATCTCCGCTCAGCTTAATGAGGACGGTTAATGGGAATATCAGTATGAGCCCGTTCAAGGCCATGGCATCGATCATTATGGGAACAACCTGCCTAAACATAGCAATTATTATTAACGCTGGCACAACCTCCAAGAAATATATGACGTAGAAAGGGTCCAAAAGCCTTTTATGATTTAGGCTTGCCTTCCAACCAAAGTAGTCCGATATGCCATAGGCAGATGCCAAAGAAATGGCCACCGAGGCAAGGAAGCCGGCTGCGATAAGCCCAAGGGAGAAAACTATTACGCCCATTCTCCCGGCTAGCTCATAGAACAAGTAGCCAACCTGCTCCACCGAGTTCAAGGTGCCTACCTTCTGGGAAACGGCCGCGCTGGAAATTATCACGCATATCATGAGAAATTGAGTTGCTATGCTGCCGATCAAGGTTTCCAGCCTTTCTGCTGCAAGGTCGCTCTCCGCAAGCTTCTTGTCAACCACAGCGGACTGTTGATAAAATATCATGAACGGCATTATCACCGCACCGATGTCTGCTGTTATCATGAACGCGAACGAGGGGTCAAGATAAGGTTGGATTGGATTCAGCCCGTCCAACACGGCTACAGGGTTTGGCCTTGAAAGCAAGGCCATGATAACGAAGAGGAAAAGAAACGATGAGACCACAATGAGCAGCTTTTCAACCTTTTCATAGCTCCTCGTAAAGACTATAACGGTGTGGAAGGTAAAAGCGAGAAGAAGTGCGTAAGCAAGGGGTATGCCGAGCAGCTGCGCTCCCGTGGCTATCCCCGCGAACTCTCCCACGTAGCTCAGTCCGTCCACAAAAAATACCCCTCCCGCTATGAGGGCGGATAACTTTTCGCCATACCTTTCCTTAGCAAGCGATATGAACCCCTTACCCGTCACAGCTCCAAGCCTACCGGCCATCTCTTGGAAAAGGTAGAGCGGGGCAACTAGTATTATCATGAGGAAGATCAACCTGTAACCGTACTGCGAGCCGGATGCCATAGCCGCTGCCACGCTCGGGGCATCTAGGTCGGCCATCATAGCAACCCAGCCAGGGCCCACAACTGAAAAGATACCCTTATCTTTTGGCTTCAACCTCATGCCTCACGCTCCAGCGGCTTCGCCCTTATGACTAGGGCTAGATCATCAGATATGCGGAAGGTCCTCTCGCGCCCTTCTTCATCCCTTGTCCGGATCCGAACAGAGTTCCCATCGCGATCCACGGATATCTCAGCACCTGGTCTGAGCCCCAATGCATCTGCGGTGTAAAGGGTATCGAACTCCTCGTAAGTTATGCGGGTGATGCGAGCTTTTCCCTCAACCTTCAAGAGCGGTAGGTCGTCAACGGGCATGACGCGGCCATCCTTATCGGGTATGGGATTCCCGTGGGGACAGAAACGCGATTGTGTCCTATTCTCTATGATATCGGCTATCTTTTCATCTATCGCATGCTCCAAAATGCGGCTCTCTTCGTGAGCTTCGGCCCAAGGCATGCCAAGTATATCCGTTAGCAGCCGCTCTGCCAGCCTGTGCTTCCTTACGGCTACCAGCGCAACCCGCATTCCTGCCTCGGTTAACTCGAAGGAACCCCGCTTATTCTTCTTGGTTAATCCTGAGGCCGTCATCTTGTCCAGCTTCTCCTCAACCGAGCTTGGAGCCACGTTAAGTATGCGCGCGATCTCAGTCAATCTGGCCTCACCGTAGCTCTCCATCAGCTCGTAGATGGCGAGCAGGTAGTCCTCGGCCGTGATCTGGGTTTGCACAAGATATTTAGAACAGCCTAAATAAGCATTTCTAGCTTAGAAATTATATTCTCTTCCCCATGAGCAAAGCCATAAATATCGATGATGCGACGAGGTCGGCAACGCTGCCCGGACTCCAGCCAATCTTCCTCATGGCTACGTCAAGCCCCTCTACCATGGCCCTTCCCTCGGGCGTGCTAAGGCCCCCTGCGCTTAGCGCTTTTCCGGCCTTCTCCCTTACCCATGCCATCTTCTTGAGCCCATCTGCCACCTTATCCCTTATCTCCGCCCCGCTTCCTGCGGCCCTGGCAATGAAGGTATCCCCGTGCTCTGATAGAATCTTTAAGAAAGTGTTAACGCAAGCGACGTTCGGATCTTCGTAGCTAACGTACGTGCGAAAGCCATCAACCGATATGGGGTAGCCTGAGGTCATCTCGGCGGCCACCATGTCCCACTCGGACGAAACCTTCAGGACGTCGAAAACGCTCAGCCCTTTTTTCCTAAGCTTTTCGACCGCTTCAGGATCGTTCACGTCTGGAACCTCTCCCTCGCTGTAACTTCCCAATGATTCCTTGTTCATGGACAGCCTTATAGCTTCATAAAGTTTGGCTGCTTCCTCCGGTCCAGCAAGCTTCAAGGATTCGGTCGCGCTTTTACCAAGTTTTATCAGGTCGTCTACACCGCTTACAGCATCGACCTTTCCGGCTGCGTATGAAAGAGGCAACAGGAGCATAGCTGTTCCAAGGTGCGTGTTCCCTCCCTTCTGCACCGCGTACGAAAGCTTCACGTGGCCTAACGTGAGCGTGCCAAAGCGGTTTTCGCCGAGGGCGGCTAACCTAGTAAATGGGTAAAGCGAGGCCGCTCCCACCATGAAGTGTTCAAAGCGAGTTCCGGGAAAGTCGGCCGTCCTGTGAACGTTACCGGGCTTGGGCCAGCCTGCAAGCTCCAAAAGCGAGGCAGAAACAGCCAAAAACGAGACCTTGTCGGGATCCATAACCCCTAAGGTTACTAGCTAATGGGCGTTCTGTTTAGCCTATTGTCTTTGCCTCATTCCTTGGTTGTGCCTTCCTGGATCATAACATCGGCATCTCTCGCATGGTCAAGCAAATTACATCTTCTGAAAGCTTCTTTGGTACACTTCAACTTGTCAGCGCATCTGCTCATCACGAGTAAACTCAAAAAAGAGGAAGCACGCCCAATTCTAACCCATCGTCAAAGCGTCACGAAGCGGTTTGAGGTTGGGTTCCCGCGTGGACATGGGCTTGCCTATCTAACTCTTGAGCATCAGTTGCTTTTTCTGTGCGCGCCGAGCTTTCAAAACTGATGAGTCCCTGTGGTGATGTCCTCTACAGACAAAGGGTCTGCGTGAAGGTGCCCAGGTCCATGATAATATCGTACACTCCCACTCGAAGCCCGCTTAATAAATAACTGGGCGATAATAAGGGATGCGATCGCTTACATCTACATGTATCAAAAAACATGACCATCTTTCCGATGTCTCTCGTCACACTTAAAAAGCAAAGCAATTTCTTTTCACATGAAGGTAAGAATTTTAGAGGCCGAGTTTGACGATCCTTATTACAATCTGGCCGTGGAGGAGGCCATACCATTAGCCGTTGGACGCGGCATATCAGATCCCACGCTGAGGTTCTGGAGGAACAAGAACGCCGTGGTCATAGGTAGGTTCCAGTGCCCAGAGCTGGAGGTAGACCTAAGGCTGGCTGCAGAGAAGGGAGTAAGGGTTGTGAGAAGGTTCACTGGAGGCGGAGCGGTTTACCACGATAGAGGAAACGTGAACTACGCGCTTTCTTTGAGGTCTGACGCAAACCCAGACATGCGGGCCTACTTTGAAATGGTGGGAAAATCCGTCGCCGCTGGGCTAAACAAGTTAGCGGGTCCTGGCTTCTCCTACGTCCCTCTAAACGACATCGCCTACAGGGAGAGCAAGGTCTCGGGTCTGGCGGCTTCCGTGGGCGAGGGCTACGTTTTCGTTCATGGAGCACTTCTGGCGAACGTTGATCTCAGCCTGCTTTCATCCGTGCTTAGGCCTCCTCCTGAGAAGTTCGAGGGTAAGGCGGTCAGGAGCGTGGCAAAAAGGGTAATCAACCTATCCGAGATAGCTGGGAGAAACGTAACGTTCGAGGAAGTAAGGGATGCCATAGTGGAAGGTTTCAAGGAAGTAATGGGCTTCGAACCCTACAGGGACGAGCTATCAGATGAGGAGGAAAAGATAGCAGATCAACTGTACAAGGACAAGTACTCCACGCTGGAATGGAGCCTCGGCTCCCTCACTCTGTGCCCAACTACGCCAGAGGAGAGAGAGTTGATAAGAAAGGTCAGCTTAGGAAAACGAGGTGAAAGCTATGACCATAACTAGGGTTACTGGCTCGGTCAAGTCCAAGGAGGGAAAGCTTGTTAGGGTCTCCGTTTACTATGCACCTCAGGGTGTCGACTCCGTGATGATCACGGGGGACTTCTTCATGGAACCCCCGGAAGCCCTCGACGAGTTAATGAAAGCACTGAAGGGATCTCCAGTGCATCAAGTGCCCAGCAAGGTAAAGGAGTACCTTGAGCGCAAGAGGCCGTTGATGGTTGGAGTTAGCGCCGAAGACTTCGTAACCGCCTTTCAGAGGGCAATAACGAACGGAGAAAAGGAAATCATAGATCGACATCGGTACGCCTGTCTCCCCTCGCACATCAGGCAAATGATGAAACTTTTTCCTCAAGCTCTTTCTTGAGATCCGAGAGGAACCTTGCCCCTTCCGCTCCGTCGAAAACCCTGTGATCCATGGAAAGCGTGAAGTAAGCATGCCCGTTTTCCCTTACGCGCCCCACGCCAAGGATAGCCGTTTGAGGGGGATTTATTATTGGAACGAAGAACTCAACGCCAAAGGACCCAAGGTTGCTAACCGTGAAGGTACCTCCGGTCAGGTCGTAGAGCTCTATCTGACCATCCCTTGCCTTTTGGGCCAGCTCGCTTATCTCCGACGTTATTTGGGATAAAGTCTTGGTTTCCGCCTGACCTATGACCGGCGCGTAAAGCCCTCTTGGGGTATCCACTGCCACGCAAACGTTTGCCTCATCCGCGATCAATATAGTTTCCTCCTCAAATATTGAGTTGACGTAGGGATGCCTCATGAGGGCAGTTGCGCAAGCCTTAACTATGTAGGCATTGATGGATGGCTTAGACGGCCTTTTCTCCCTGTCGGAAAGGACGGAGCTCATGTTCACGTCAGCGGTCAGATAGGCCGCCGGTATCTCCCTGTGAGAGTAAGATAACCTTTCGCTTATTGTTCTCCTTATGCCATCTAGGGGAACCCTCTCCCTGATCTTGGGAGTTCTAACGCTCAAACTTCTTCGACCTAGCTCTGCTATTTTTGTGCCCACCTTAACCCTGCTTCCCTCTGCCACTAGGATCTTGAGGGTTCCAGAGACAGGGGCTTTGACGTCAAAGGTCGTCTTCGCCCCTTCAACCGTGGCTATGCTGTCGCCAGCGTTCACTACGTCCCCGTCCTTCTTTTTCCACTTGAGCAACTTTATGGTCTCCGTTGATGGGTCAACCCTCGGTGCGAAAACGTCGGTCATTGCGCTTACCCCATAAGTGATTCGGCTGCGCGTAAGAGCTTATCTTCATCTATCATGTACTGAGACTCGAGGAAGGGGGATGTCGGCACGTGGACCTCTGGTGGGTGAAGCCTCAAAATCGGCTTCTTCAGATTGCCATAGCAGAGTTCATAAACATCGGCCGCTATTTCTGAGGCCACGCTTGAGTTCTCATGCTCATCCGATGCTATCAAAAGCCTTCCCGTCTTGCGAACCGATTCGGCGATGGTCTTAACGTCAAGCGGCCTGACCGTCAGGGGATCGATTATCTCTGCGCTTATTCCCCTCTTCTCAAGGTCTTGCGCAGCGTATATCGCCTCTGGTACAAGCCTTGACATCGCAACTATGGTTATGTCCTTCCCCTCTCTTACCACCTCGGCCTTTCCGAAGGGCACGACGTAGTCAACGTTTGGTACCTCCTCCTCGTAATCGAAGTAATGGTAAGAGGGTTCTATGAAAATGGTCGGCCTTTCATCTCTGAGCGCTTGCTTCAACAAGCCCTTTGCTACCCTCGGCCTTGATGGTAAAGCCACGTTTATTCCAACGATATTGGCGAACACCGATGGGAAGAACTGAGAGTGCTGCGGACCGTTGTGCCTTCCAAGGCTGTACTGGGTTCTCAGCACAAACGGGGCCGAAAGCTTTCCAGCACTCAAGAACCTCACCTGTGCTGCCTGGTTCATGATCTGCTCCAGCGCCAAAGGCGTGAAATCCATGTACATGATCTCAACCACTGGCCTAAGCCCCATCATGGCCGCTCCGACCCCAAACCCCGCTAGTGCTATCTCGCTTATGGGGCTATCTATAACCCTATTTGGCCCGAACTTCTCAAGCAAGCCCTTCGTTATGCCCATTATTCCTCCTGCAGCGGCCACGTCCTCGCCTATCACGATAACCTTGTCGTTCCTTTCCATTTCTTCCTTCAAACCTTCCCTTATCGCTTCAGCCATGTTCACTTCCATCTTTGACACCTCACACTAGATCAAAGAGAGCCGAGAAGGGAAGTACTCCGTCCGACTCGGCGAACTTCTCAGCTCTCTTCACTTCCTCTTCGGCCCACTTCTCTACTTCCTCAAGGTCTTTCTCACTATACCCCTCGTTCATCAGCCTCTTTTTCATGAGCTCTATTGGATCCCTAGAAAGCCAGCGCCTTACCTCATCGGACGGCCTGTAGGTCGCCTCGTCATATGGGTTATGTCCCTTCATCCTATAGGTCACCGCCTCAACGAGCATCGGTTTGCCGTTCCTGACAGATTTTTCCGCCATCCTGGCTGCCCTGTAAACCGAAAGGGGGTCGTTGCCGTAAGCCACAAGAACATCTACGCCAAGGGACTCGGCCCTTTTCGCAATGCTTCCTCCCGACAGCACCTTCGACGTTCTGGTGTACTCGGCGTATAGGTTGTTTTCAACTACGAAAAGCACGGGTACCTTTAGGTAAGCGGCCATGTTTAGGCCCTCAAAGAAGGCCCCTATGTTCGCTGTGCCGTCGCCGAAGAAGGTTATGGTCAAGTTATCTGATCCTTCGTACTTCATCGCATAAGCCACCCCTACGGCTATGGGTATGTGGCTGCCCACTATGGCAGTGGAGTAAAGTGCACCCTTACTTGGGTCCATTATGACGTGCATTGACCCAGCTAGGCCCCTTGCCACTCCTCCCTCCTTTCCATAAAGCTCGGCCATCACCCTTTCCGGATCTACGCCAAGAGCTAGGGCATGACCATGTCCTCTGTAAGTCCCAAGGACCATGTCACCTTTCTTCATGATCTCAACTACGGCCGGAGCTATGGCCTCTTCCCCTAGGTAGAGGTGAGAGAGGCCTCCAAGAACTCCCCTGGTAACGTAAAGGTCCTCGGCCTCCTTCTCGAACGCCCTTATCAGAACCATCTTCTTGAATATCCCAAATACCCTTTCCCGTGTAAGGCCAAAATCGGGGTACTCGTACGGACTTATCGATGGCACGTTTATCCTATCGTACCCTTCTTCTACTTCCATTTGGATCTCCATTGTCCTCGTTATAACGCTGTTATACGTGTATAAGCGTTTCGCCCTGCGCCCTACCCGCTCGGCAATCGAGAGCTAACTTGGCGCTTGGCCACGCCTTCCCCTGAGCCAATCTGCGCGCCGATGGGGCTCCCGACTTCGAATTCCCGCGACAACACGACGGAGACAAAAGGCCTGTCGGAAACAACCGAAGCCCTATCGCCTCAATCACGTGAAGATACCGGATCAGGTCTCCGTACACCGCCCCTAATTCTTTCAGCGACGTTAGGGACGGGCCTTGCCCGCCCAGCACAAGGTGAAAGATCGCATCACATCCTTGCACCTCGCATGCGGATAACCCTATCATGCAGTAAAAGCAGCAGGGCTTTTAAATGTCCTCTTGCAGTTATACTCGGGGGCCAATAGCTCAGCTGGAAGAGCGCTCGGTTTGCATCCGAGAGGTCGCGGGTTCAAATCCCGCTTGGTCCATCTCTTCCTTCGGGGTCGATCGTAGAAAGCACGTAAACGGCTGCCGCATAGAACGGTATGGACGCGGCAAACGTAATCACTGGTGACAGGACGTAGAGGAAACCAGAGAGAAGCTGAAATGGAGCAGTGCCAACCAGCGGTACAAGAGCAAACATGCCCATCCATCTTCCCCTTGCTTCCTTGGTAGTCAAGTTGCCCTGTAGGGTCTGTATCGAGGGGGAAAGCATGGCACCACTTACGCCTCCTGTAACGCTCCAGGCAAGCAGGTCCATCATGCCCGCGGCCGATACGAAAGTCAACATGCTCAGGGGCGAGAAAAGGGCTGAGAGAACCGCCGCCCTCCTCAATCCCAGCCTCTTAACGATGCCGGCTGCGGGGAGGACCAGTGCTGCTGTGACCAGCGAGCTCAACCCGATCAGTATTCCGTAATACGGTGGTGGCACTCTTAAGGAATTTATGACGTAAATAGATACGTAAACCGTTGAAAGGCCAGTGGCCATACTCGCAAGTAACGCGTAGAGCAGCAACTTCTTGGCGGCCGAGGGTGCGGTCTTGTAGGCAGTCAACGTCTCCTTTAGCCATGATATAGCGTCAAGCTTTACGCTGCGATTTCCAACGTGGGTCTCCTCGAGGTTTCTCGCCCTCCAAAGGGTAGCAATGACTCCCAGAAGCCCTGACACAAAAAATCCTATTTTTAGCCCAATGAGCTCCCCGAACCTCTCTATCAGGAGCCCACCCACGTAGGGCATGAAGATCGACGGTATAGTTGTGATGAGGGTAAATGATGCAAAGGCCATAGGCCTCATAGTAGGTTCCACCGAGTCATTTATCGTTGCGTTGAAAGCGGGGGAATATATACCGGACAGAGCGCCGACTATTATTGGTATGAAAAGCATAGGCCAGGAAAATATGAAGACGTAGATGAAGGAGGAAGCGGCCGCCACAACCGAGAAAGTCGTTATTATCCTCTTTCTCCCGTACGAGTCCGCTATGACGCCACCAACTATGTAAGACACGGCGGTAGTTGCGGAGCTCACAGCAGCAAGTATCCCAATGTAATAAGCCGGCGCCCCGAGCGCATAATAAAAAAGAGGCTGAAATGGATTGACCATGCTTCCCCCTATGCTCCAAAAAGCCGCGCTCAAAGCAAGCACCCAGGAGTTACGTGAGAAGTAAAGCATGTGTCTAAGGCTCTTTATTGCCAGCATCAAAGCTCACCCTAAGCGCCTACGGGCGCACGCGTGAATTGTTCCGTCTTCAATAGTTTTGATTTCGATTTCCCAAATCTGAACAAGCGATTAGCTGAAAACGATTGCAGAAGTGCGTCAAGAAGCATAACTCAGCTTCCCAATCGCATAAAAGATTTGACCCGAACAAGGTGCCTAGCTTTTATCTAACCGCTTATTACTAGCCATGATACCTCGTACAATGTCAACACAGCACCCGGACAACGCGAACACGCCAAGGTGGGCCGGGCACGAAGTTCTGGAAGGTGAGGAGGAAGTTCATGAGGCCTACCTCGCTTACAAGAGGTACGGTTGCCAAGAGGTCATGTGGGATGCCGAGGGAAAAGACGTGGATGCTCACGTTGTAAGAAAGCTGCTTTCCAAATACCCAACGTACTTCAAGAGGCACGTAATCGGCTTGGACGTTTTTTTGACCTATAGGCTGCCAAACCCTCGTTTGGAAAAGGCAGAGAGGAAGGTCTTAATGGAAACTTTGGACAACATACCCATGTCTTATGACGTTTCATCTGAGTTCTACGGAAAGAGCGCCCATGCACCAATATTTGAGGCCATAATGCCATTCACGCAAAGCGCCGACGATCTCATCGCGACTTTTAACTATTACAAGGAGGCAGTGGCTGGAAGAGAGAGCATAAAGATAAAAGGCGAGCTCACGGTCAAGGAATGGCTAGGTGAGGTAAACCCGAAGAGCATAAACGTGATCCCCCTCTTCGAGGATAGGATAGGGCTAGTAAATGCCGGAAAAATATTGGAGCCTTACCTGGCCCATTCAGGGGTTCCTTACGCAAGGGCGTTCATAGGGAGATCTGACCCTGCCATGAGTCATGGAATGATATCAGCCGTTATTTACAGCAAGGTGGCTCTCTCATCCCTTAAGAGACTTGAGAAAAGGATCGGCAAACCGATTTACCCCATGCTGGGCGTTGGCTCCCTGCCGTTCAGAGGACACATGAGCCCACCGACCTACAAGCAGGTCCTTGAAGAGTATCCCGGCGTGAACACCTACACGATACAGTCAGCGTTCAAGTATGATTACGATGAGCTAGCAGTAAAAGAGGCCATCTCCAACATAAACGCCTCGCCAGTAAAGGAGGCCTCCCTCGTGGAAGAGGAGCAACTTATCCAGATAGCGGACAAGTTGGCATCTTATTATGCCAAGGAGGTTTCAGGACTTTCTGCACTGATAAACGCGTTGTCGACACTCATGCCCTCAAGGAGGGCAAGAAGGCCACACATGGGTATTTTTGGATACGGGAGGAAAAGCGGCAAGGCTGTCCTGCCAAGGGCGATCGTCTTCACGGCCGTTTTCTACACCATTGGGTTCCCACCGGAGCTACTTGGGCTATCAGCCCTGTCAAGGCTTAGCGATAAAGAGATCGAGCTGATAAGGCTCAACTTCAGGTCCTTGGACCAGGAGCTTCGGGCCGCCGCCAACTTCTTCTCTTGGGATTCCTTCAACGTGTTAAAGGAAGATGGGATAAAAGGAGTAAAGATAGGCAGTTCGGCCAAGGAGTACCTCGAAGCCGACGTCAAGGAGGCAGAGCAAATGGGAATAGACCTTGGACCGAAGGACTACGTAGGCATGAAGCACGGGCTCTTCTCTTTCATGAGCCTTATGAGCTTAAACCAGGGAAGGAGGAGCGATGCGGAAAACCACGTCATGGATGCCGCCATCATAAGGCGTTCACTCGGTTAGCTAGCGCAGGGGGAAGAAAACGGGAACTGCGATCACGGAAATAAGCATCAAGACCAAGGCAAGGGGAAGGCCTATCTTAAGAAAGTCCTTGAACTCGTAGGCTCCAGGCTCTAGGACCATTAGGTTCGCTCCGTGACTTATGGGAGTTAAGAAAACTGACGTGCTGGCCAGCATTACATCTATGAGGAAAGGAACTGGAGATAGTCCAAACGAAGAAGACAAGTCTATCGCTATGGGCGCCATTACCATGGCCGCGGCCAAGTAATTGACGCTGTTGGCAAGCAGCATGGTCACAAGGTAGAGGATTATCAAAGAAACGAGGGGATCCTTCAGCGAGCCCATAAGCAGAAACCCTGACACGAGGCCAGACGCGCCGCTCACCTCCATGGCTTGAGTCAAAGAAAAGAAAGAACCTATCATAACTATGATTGGCCACTCTACAGAGCTGTAAGCTGTCTTTATTGGCACGGCCCCAGAACCCACGGCTATCAACACGCCCACCAGGAAGTCGACACTTATGGGAAGAGTTGTGAACGTGGCCAGACCCACGGCCGTTAGAAAGCCAACCAAAATCATTAAAACGTCCCTTTTACCCATGAGGCTTATGTTCCCGCGCGCCGTTGGTAAAAGGCCTATTTCAGAGAGAGGTAAGTTTGGCTGTCCCTGTATGAGAAGCACGTCACCGGGTTTCACTTTCAGCTTGGAAAGCCTTTCGCATATGGGAAGTCCGCTCCTTGCCACTCCCAATATCGTTATACCATAAACGCTCTTGAAGTCAAGAGACTCCGCCGTGTGCCCGGCGAGAGGAGACGTTGGCATCACTACTGCCTGTTGTATGATGCCTGCCTCTACCTGTCCCCCCTTAGGCACAAGCTCGATGCCAGCACTTCTCATAAGGGATGAGATCTGCTCTGGCGTTGCCCTCACAACAAGGACGTCATCTATGTCAACGGTCTCCCAAAGGACCTTAAACCCCCTGATCATACGCCCTCCTTTGTATATGCCTAGGATCCTTCCGGGTAGCTTCTTTTCGACATCAATCACTCTCTCGTGAAGGTAAGAAAAGTCCGGGGCAATCCTAAGCTCGGTGAGGTAGCTTTCGCTCTCCGGGGCACCTGGAAGCGCCCTAGATGGCAGAAAAAACCAAGAGATCATCAAGAAAACAAGGCCAAAAGCCACCACGACAGAGCCTAGCGGTGTGATGGAAAAGAGGGACAGGTAACGTCCGGTCTCCTCAAACACGAACTGCGATATAACTAGGTTAACCGAGGAACCAATTATGGTTAGCCTCCCGGCCAATATCGATGCAAAGGCAAGAGGCATTAGATATTTTGAGGGTGAAACACCGAGCCTCCTTGAGATCCTGATCGAGAGAGGCATGAGGACAGCAACTGTTGCCACGTCGCTCACAAATGCAGACACCATGGTGGCCATCACTATCATGACCGTCATGGCAAGAAAGGGGCTGTTCAAGTCCGAAAGGGCCTCCTCGAAGCGAGAGAACAGGCCTGATTGCACAAGGGCGTTTCCCAAAACGAAGGCGCTCGCTATAACTATGACCGCGGAACTGGAGAAGCCACTGAAGGCCTGCGCCGGGGTTATAATTCCAAGGATTACCAGTGATACCATCACGCCTAGTCCAACGACGTCGTAGCGAACCTTTGCGGCCATCAGCGCCATGGCAATCACAAGGATCGATATGACCAGTAGCGCATCGAACAATATGCGGGTAAGAAGCTCACCGATTTACGCGTTTTGTTAAAAAAACTCATGCCCTTGTCAGGAAGTCGAAGTCTTCTGAGGAAAGACGCCAGTCTGATGCTCCAGCATCCTCAATTATGTGTTCTTTCTTAGATGCCTTGGGTATGGCGATGACGGGCTGGTGATACGTAAGCCAGTTAAGGGCAACCTGTATGGGGGTTTTTGAGTACTTCTTGGCCACTTTCTCAAGAGCTTCACCTATCGGGCCCTCAGTTATCTTTCCGTGCTCTATCGGAGTGTAAGCGATCAACGTTATGCTGTTCTTCTCACAATAGGGTAGGACGTCCTTCTCTGCAGCCCTATCTGTTATGCTGTACTTCACCTCATCTGCCACTATCTCGTACTTCGAGGTTGAAGACCGTGCCTCATCCAGCAGCTCTGCAGAGAAGTTGCTCACTCCTATGTAGCGGGTGAGCCCCTGCTTCGCGACCTCTTCCATGGCCCTTATGGTCTCCTGAAGCGGAACTGAGGGGTTGGGCCAGTGAATCAAGAAAAGATCCATGTAGGTGCCGAGCCTCTGAACGCTCTTCTTTGCCGAGTCAATCAGGTCATCCCTTCTAAGGTGGCTGTGCCAAACCTTGCTTATTATGAAGAGCTCATCCCTATTGTACCCTTTTATGGCCCTCCCGACAAGCTCCTCGGTGTGCCCGGCTCCATACATCTCGGCTGTATCTATGAGCTTCATCCCAGCCTCTATGGCGTTCTTTATCGCTGCCACAAAGGCCTCGTCAGCTGTGAGGTCGGCCGACGTCGCCCCACCGATTCCCCACGTTCCAAGGCCGATCTCGGGAACTTTTTCTCCTGTCCTGTTCAAGAGCTTATAATACATAAAATACTACGGTCGACGTTTGTAAGTCTTTTGGTGTAGGGTAAGTAAAGGAAAACTCAAGTTTCGTTCATCGCTTTTGCAACAGCCGCCAAAGTACCACTATCTTGCAGTTCTGTTCAAGAACGTCCATGCGGGCGAATGCCTCCACGCAGTCCTTACCAACCGTGACCGCCCCGTGATCCTTTATGAGCACTGCCTTACGTCCCTTGAGGGATGAACTAACGGCCTCCGCGAACTCCCACGTTCCGGGCACCATCTTTTCCACCACTCCGACGCCCTCCGCCAAAAGTATGCTCGCCTCTTCCGTGATGGGAGAGAAGCTAAGGCCGCTGCGAAGAAGGGCTAGGGCGTAGGTTGGGTGCGCATGAACGATGTAGTTCACTTCAGGAAAGGCGCGATATATTGAGGCGTGCATCCTCCACTCCGATGAGGGCTTATGAAGTCCTTCCAGAACGTTACCTTCGAGATCCAGCAGAGACACGGTTTCCGCGGTGATCTCTCCTTTAAAAAGAGATGTGGGGGTTATGTAGAAGCTAATGTCGCTGTTCCTTGCGCTAACGTTTCCCCCAGTCGCTGTTACAAGTCCCCTCTGGTAAAGCATATCCATGCAGCTGGCCACAATTTCCCTTTTATCGGATGCCATGAAGTCCTAAGGCCACGGCCTAATCAGGCTTTCTTTTCGTCCAGCAGCTCATTGCATATCCTATCAGCAAGCGATATGAACGGATTTTCTCTTCTCACGTGCTGAAAGCTCACGGATGAGAAGCGGGACGCCAACGATTTTACCTCCTCGTTTAGTTTTGCCATCCTTGGATTTCTAATGGCCCATAGGCCATTCAGCTGGTTAATGACAAGCTTGCTGTCGGAGAACACAATAACATCCCTTTCAGCCATCCTTTCAGCGGCCTCGAGGGCCCTTATGACAGCGGTGTATTCTGCCTCATTGTTTGTGCATTGGCCGAGGTAAAATGCTTTCTCCTCAACCTTTCTTCCATCCTTTACCAGCACGTATGCAGCAGCGCCCGGTCCTGGATTTCCCCTTGAGGCTCCATCCGTGTAGGCGTAAATCACTTCTTATCGCCCAAGAGCTATTTTCTTATCCCCGATTTGCAGCGTTACCTGCTTTACTGACTGGGGAAGATGAGGCTCGAAAGTTGGCCCTTCAGCTCCACCGCCGGAGGCACCGAGCATGCCATCGAAAAAGGATATGATGGCAAGGGCACAAGAAGCTGAGTGCCACGCAGGTCCAATGGGCTCGGGCGAATCGCCAGAATATGCGGCGCTCAAGTACCTCGGTCCCCCGGAAAGCAAAAGATCGAATATCCTGTTTAGGGCATCCCAACCGAGCTCTTGAAAACCGTACCTGAAGCAACCCAAAGCGTACATGGCCGTTAGAGAAGGCCATACTGCACCCCTATAGTAATGCTTGGCATCGTATGCCGGATCTTTTGATGAAAGAGATCTCATACCCCACGCCGTCATGAAGTCCTGTTCATAGAGTCTTTTCACGATGGCTATTCCTACGTCATCTGGCAGTATGCCTAGTGAGAGAGGTACAGCGGACATCGAAGAAAGGATCATGTGCTTTTTTCCTTCCCTGTCCACGTGATCGTAAATTAGAGATTCGTGCTTGGAAAAAAGCGATGAAAGCAATAGGGCCATTTCGCTGGCCTTCATGTGTAACTCATCTGCCTTGTGCTCCTCTCCAAGGGCGTAGTAAAGTGATGAGGCATCCTCCAGAGATTTTATTACCCACGCGTTAACCTCAACGCATGCTCCTTCTCTTTCGAGGGAGGCGGAAACTGGCCATCCAACCAGAAGCGATGAGGGATCGCATGAAAAAAGTCCTCCCAAGTAACGGCTCTCATCAGTTAAGAAATCTGTTGCCATGTCAAGATTTGCACGGTGATCCTTGAGCAGCCTATAATCACCACTCCAGGCCAAGTGATCTGCTAGCCCGCTTATCCAAAGCGCCGTGGTAAACGCCGAGGCATAGCCGGTCTCCAGCTTTTCAGGGCTTACCCTCGGATTTAGAGTGATTTCATTGGGCATAATCCCCTTCTTAGCTCCGTCCCTTATCTGGTACGACGCAAGAAGACCAATGGCCTCCCCTGACCATTCGTGCAGCCCTAACCTGTCAGCGGCCATAGAGCACCATACGTTGTCAGCTGCAAATATCCAAGAAAGCACCGGCAGGCTTGACATCCAGCCACTCCCTATGGAGGACTCGATGTGAGAGTTAACCAGGAGGTTCACGCAAAGGTTTAGGGCTCTGTCAACTCCATCAAGTCCAGTTCTAACTATCAACGGCTCTAACCGAGTTTTTTCCACTTTCTTGCCCGCCCATGCAGCGCTTATCCTCATCGAACATTTCCCGTTTGCCTTGCCTAACCATCCAGAAAAGCTCATGGATTCCGATGAGATTATTACCTCAACGCTCTGCCCGGCCTCCAGCGCTCCGTAAAACCTTAGCCCTTCCCTTCCATGAGATGGCCCTATAACCCTCATCCTCTTGTCAGCCATTGGCCACATGAACCTCATGGAGGGCATCATTTCAACTTCAAGATGCCCCCTCAGGTCAAAGTAAGCGTTGAGAACGTCGCCTTCAAACCACATCGCGGATGCTCCGCGCTCACCGTACGACCACACTGTAAAGTGAGGATCCCAGTAAACCCATTGGCAAAACCGCTCAAGGGGATCGCCATCAAGGGTCAATTTAAACGATCTCAGAAGTTCAACGTAATCCATCCACAAGCCAGTCCTGGACCTCCCCTCAGGATCTGGCTCGGGGTATGATCCGTCTCCATTCAAAACAATGTGCACGGATGCCCCCTTTAGAAATATCATTGTGCTCTTTGGATCAAGCTTGGTGCTGCTTGCCTTGGCTATATCGATCATATTTTCAGGGCGCATGGACGAACAGAGGTATATTTCCGCTTTTAATCGTTTGGATAAGGTTAAGCAATTTTAATTGGGCTATCATTTTTAGTCGCGCTAGCTTTATAATTTCACGCAGAAAAATAAATAGATATATGCGCGACGAGATACAAAGAGGAATTACGGCAGGGCTGATATCGGGCATCATCTACTCGTCTTTGGTCTCTGCCTTTGCTTGGTTTGCATCTTTCTGCTTTCCCGTCTATCAGAACGCTTGGTACTCCGCGATGCCCTTCATGAGCGCGCAGAAACCCGATGTATTGATGGTAGCCTTGCTGTCGTTCTCTGGAGGAGCCCTCCTAAGCATGTTTTTCGCTTTCTACAACAGTAAGATACCGGGAAGCAGTTCTGTGGAAAAGGGAGTCTTCCTTTCGCTATGGCTCATGGATATATCTTCAGCGGCCCTGGCGTTCGTAGGAGGGCAGGAAAACTACTTCTACATGGCCACGCCAGCCGTTTTCTTTGCTCCCCTTTACGGTCTCTCGCTTGGCTACCTATTTGACGCGCTTAAGGGAGGAAACCGTTAGACCACTAAGCTTTACTTCAACTTCCCACATATATGCATGTCTGATTTCTCGGAATACAGGAGTTTTGCCATCGACGTTATGAAGCATATGATACCCCTAAAAGCTGTAAGCCCAGCGGCAGGAGGGGAGGGAGAGGGGAAGAGGGCAGACTATCTGCTCTCAGTCATAAGGCAGATAGCACCTAATGCCGAGATAACGCAGCTGGACACCAAGGATGAGTTTGGTTACAGAAGACCAAATATAATAGCTAAGCTGAACGCAAAAAAGGAAAAGACTGTTTGGGTTTTCTCGCACATGGATACGGTATCTGAGGGAGACATAAACGCGTGGAAAACAAATCCCTACGAAGCTTTAGTGGAGGGCGATAAAATATACGGAAGGGGAACCGAGGATAACGGCCAAGCGCTAGTAGCCTCCCTTATTGCTTTGAAGGCACTTGTTGAGAGGGGCGTAGATCCCAAGTACAATTATGCCCTTGGACTTCTTGCTGATGAGGAGATCGGGAGCGTTTACGGCCTGAAGTACGTAGTGGAAAGGTACCCTTTCCTCCCCAGCGACCTGTACTTGGTTCCAGACGCTGGCAGCCCAAACGGTCTTGACATAGAGATAGCTGAGAAAGGGGTGCTTTGGCTGAAGTTCACCGTGACCGGGGTGCAATCCCATGGATCAATGCCTTCGAAGAACGCAAACAGGATAGCCATGAAGCTGCTGCTCAAGGTTGATGAAGTTCTCCACGAAAAGTACAGGGAAAAAGATCCACTCTTCAATCCCCCAACTTGCACTTTTGAGCCAACCAAGAGGGAGCCAAACGTGAGCAGCATAAACATAGTTCCAGGGAAGGACGTGAGCTACTTCGACTGCAGGATACTTCCAACATACCCCGTCACGGATGTCCTAGCAGATGTGATGACTCTTGCGCGTGAGGCCTCAGAGGAAAACGGGGTAAGCATCAGCGTTGATCCAGTAGTGGTAGACGAACCAGCACCCCCGACTGACCCAAGCAGCGAGGTCGCCCAAAGGTTGAAGTCAGTGATAAAAAAGCTTAGAAATGCCGATGCCCGCTTCATCGGCATAGGAGGGGGAACTGTAGCAGCCGTGCTCAGAAAGAGGGGTTATCCTGCCGTTGCTTGGTCAACGGCCGTGGAGACTGCACATCAGCCAAATGAGTACTGCAACATATCCGACCTGCTGGCAGACGCCGAGGTCTTTTACGCCATGGCCGCTGACAAATCCCTGTAGGTCGTTAAAAGCTTAAAGCTTATTTTTATGACAGAATATGCAGTACGTTAGCTTAGGTAACACTGGAATTAAGGTATCGGTTATAGGTATAGGCACATGGCAGGCTGGAGGAAAGTTCTGGGGGTCCGACGTAAGCGATGAAGCCATAATAAAGGCCTTGATCAAGGCTCACGCGCTTGGCATAAACCTAATAGACACCGCGGAGGCCTACGGTGATGGCCACTCTGAGGAAGTTGTAGGCAAGGCCATAAGGGAAATTGGAAGGGACAACGTGGTCGTGGCCACCAAGGTGCACGGTGGTCATCTCCACCACGACGACCTCATCAAGGCAGCCGAGAACAGCGCTAGGAGGCTTGGAGTATCCGAAATAGACCTTTACCAGGTCCACTGGCCCGACCCTTGGGAGCAGGTACCTTTGAGGGAAACCATGAAGGCCATGGAAACGCTCTACAAGAGGGGCCTAATCAGGGCAGTGGGAGTAAGCAACTTCGCGGTTAGGGACCTCAAAGAGGCTAGGGAGCACCTCTCCAGCGTCGACATTGCCTCCAATCAGGTCAGGTACAACATGTTACAGAGGGAAATAGAGGAAGAGGTTCTTCCTTACTGCAAAAGGGAGAACATAACGATTCTGGCCTGGAGCCCACTTGCTCAAGGCGCGCTAACCGGTAAATACGGATTGGGAAAGAAACCCTCAGATGACGTTAGGAGAGGAAATAAGATATTCTCCGATGCAAACTTGGCTGAGCTCGCAAAGCTCATTCCTACGTTGGAGGGTATAGCCAAGGCAAGGAAAAAGACGATCAGCCAAGTAGCCCTGAACTGGTTGGTGCAAAAAGGAGGGGTAATCCCGATACCTGGCGCGAAGAACGAGGAGCAAGCCGAGGAGAACGCGGGGGCAGCGGGATGGTCCCTTACCGAAGACGAGCTAAGCAGGATAGATAGGGCGCTTTCCACAGTAAAGATCAACTACTATCCCTGAGACACGAAGAGCTCCTCTACCCTACTCAGGTCATCGGCATCCTCAGGACCCTTATCACTCCTCACTGAAATTATGCGTGGAAACCTAAGGGCGTACCCGCTTTCGTAACGGGAGCTCTTCTGGATCGACTGAAAGCCGACTTCAACCACGAGCTTCGGAACTACCCAAACGATGTTCCCCTCCTCTCCTATCTTGTTCCTTAAAAAGAGCTCATGATAGGCGCGCAACTCATCATCCGTGAGCCCTGAGTAAGCTTTCCCAATGGGTACTAGAGATGGATCGTCATGTGACCGCTTAACGGCAAATATGTAGTCTGAAAGTATGCCCCTCCTCTTTCCGTTGCCGTACTGAGCCCCTATGACGACCGCATCAATCGTGTCCATTACCTTTTTGAGTTTAAGCCACTTCTTTCCCCTTGCGCCTGGTACGTAAACCGAGTTGGTATCCTTAGCAACTATACCCTCATTTCCCCTGCTGAGCGAATTAGCAAAGGCCTTTTCCAATTCCTGCGGACTGCTTACCTCTACAAAAGGAGCGCAGCTACCGTAACCGAGCTCGATGAGCGCCTTCTTCCTCTCGATCAGCGGAAGATCCAAGAGTACCCTTCCGTTAAGGTAGAGCGCATCAAAGGCCACAAACTTTAGGGGACGCCTTTCCTTGCGAGAGCTGCTTCTTAGAACCCTCTGCAAAGAGAAAAACCTGAGCCTTCCACCTCCTTCATATATGAGCTCTCCATCCAGCGCAAAATCTCCCCGCAAGCGGGAGACCTGCTCGACTATCTCCGGAAAGTATTTCGTTACATCGTCCATGGTCCTAGAATACATTCTTACCTCCCCTCCCATTTTGTGGACTTGCAGCCTAATGCCATCGTACTTGTCCTCGACTAGGCACTTTCCCAGTTGTTCAATTACTTCAGCAGCACTGCGAGCTGGCTCTGCAAGCATAGGTCTGATTGGTGTGAACAAGGAGAATCTGGCCAAGGATAGCTTTTTTTCCCTGGCCATGCGCGCAACCTTGCTCATGTCGTTTACCAAGAGGTAGGCCCTTCTAACGGCCTCCAGCTCGCACGAAAAAGCCTCGGCTATCGCCTCAGCAACTAGGCCTTCGCTCACTCCTATCCTCATGTCGGATGTCAGTATCCTAACCAAGTACTTTACCTCCAGTGGAGTTGCTTGAAGGAATAAACCAGTTAGGATCAGGACCCTTTTTTTCTCTGACTGACTTCCCTGGGTAGCCGCTATCTGGTTCAGGCCGTCCCTAACGTCCTTAAGCGTTAGGCGATCGCCAACAAGGGGTACAACGTGACGATCTGATAAAAGATCCATGGCAACCTCGCCAAGATCTCCGTGTTGCTTGTACAGCAAGAGGAATTTCTCCTCTGAGAAACTCACTACCTGATACAGGGCGTCGTGTATCGTGGCAAAGGCGACGTTTGCCCTTCCCTTTGGGCCTTGAGGGAGTGATGCGGCTTTTCCAAGGATAAAGTCCACGGCTATGGATAGATCGTCTGAGGAAAGCTCGCGCAGAAAAGATGACAGTATATTGACCTTTTCTCCGTTCGAGGAAGTTTCGGAGAGCCTCTCGCAAGTAAGTGCGCATTCGTAGAAGTCAAGGGAATCGTCGCCGTTCACACTTACCTCTGGGCGTCGGTTATATGCGTTTGCCGCGGCTGGCATGCGCGAGGGAACCGAACACGTGCTACGGACAAACGCGACAATAGGTGCTTACTGGTCAAACTCTCAATAATTGGTGCTGCATTCTGACGACGAGAAAACAAACTTGGCAGCTGCCGAGCCAAGCGCAAGCAATGGCATCTAATGACACTAAACGCGTTGAGCTTACGCCAAAACCATAAGAAAAAATCGCGGGTGCGTTCAAGAAATCAGCCCAACTTAGGGCATGTCATAAAGCTTTCAATCCCACGAGTAAGGCCATCCCTTCTTCCTTGAGCTTATAGCCCAAAGCAGGATTACCGCAAGGACCACGGCAATACCTATGAGTAACTCGTAGGCTGGCCCCAATTTAATGTTGAAGGACAATCCTCCCCTTGCGGGGAGCCATCCGGTCAATGTGCCGTTAGCCCCAACGTCCCATGTCAGCGGTTCCGTTAAGTTAAAAGCAAGGAAGAAAAGGGTGCCCTGATGAGTCCATCCCTCTAAGCTGTCTAATTGGCCATGCATGATGCCTTCCTCATAAGTTATGTTAATCGGGTTCTTCCTATTTACCGCAAGCCAGAACTCAGATGGAACTTTAGTGAAGTTCAAGATAAGATAACCTGTGGTGTTAGAGGTAAAAGCGTAGGCCACACTTAAAGGTCCAACCCTTGAAAAACTCTCTGTCCCCCTTTGGGAAATTATTCCTTTAACGTAGTCTAGGCTCATGGGAAAACCATCTCCCGTGTAGCCCTCTACCCTTACCATAACGGGAACGGATACAGAAAACTGAGCTCCGTGCACCGATCCATTAACCTCTACCTCGCTGATCATGAGAGAAGACGGTAGCCCACGCGCAAGATATGTATCACCGAAGAGCTCGACTCCCGATTCTGAGAGCGAGGCGTTGTTGCCGTAAAGGGTTAGCGATGAATAAGGGGAACCAAAATTAATGTAAATCGATACCTGCCGGCCTGGAAGGGCGGATACTGGAACTGAGAGCGATGCCGTCACGACCTCCTCGTTAACTGGAAGCGGCAGCCTTTTTATGTAAACGGTGCCTTCCTGGGTGCCAAGGCCGTAGTTTATGTAAAGATCCCCATGACCGGTGACGTTGACCATGACTGGGACGGCCACCACGGAAAAGGCCGGCACCTTGTATCCGTTTCCAAGGACCTGCAGGGTAACACCTTGTGATGATGAAAAAGAGGGGTGAACGTAGGCTGAGTACGGAGAGGGATTCGCTAGGTAAAAGTAATACTCGAAGCTAGTGGGCACATCAGAGGAACCTACGTATATAGGGGAGATGGAAGGCACCAAAAGGGGAGCTTCCTGAGCAAGGGCGCGACCCTGAAATACGCTCGCCAAGACGAGCAGCAACAATAGTACCTTGACGGCTTTCATACATGGCATTAAAGTCGCCCGGCCTAAAATCGCTTTCCCCGAAAGTTATCGATGAAACATAATCAGCGCAACCCCGCCCTCAGCGCTTGGTAAAATATGAAGAAGCCATCCCACCATTTCGTTCCTTTTTTGCCGGTGTGCGGCTTCGCTTTTATGGGGAACTCTGCAATCCGAAGCTTTTTCCTTGCCATAATTAATATGCTCTCCGATGCCCATCCATATCCCCACTCGTTTAAATCCTCGACGAAGACCTGCGCGGCACGCCTTGAATAGATCCTGAAGCCGGATTGACTATCCCTCACCCTTGTACCTGAAAGCACCGACACCTCCAGATCAAGCACTTTATTTGCAAACTTCCTTAAGAAGCTTCCCTCGCTCATGTCTCTGGCACCTATGAGAAGGTCACATTCATTAAATGCCTTAAGCATGGGTTCCAGGTAAGATGGGTCATGCTGACCATCTGCATCCAGCGTCGCTATTATGTCAGCGTTCTTCATTAGCGAAAATCTTAGACCCGTGGATGTAGCTGCGCCAGCCCCCATGGATATTGGATGAGATATCACTTTGGCCCCTGCTTGCAGTGCGAGCTCTTCCGTCCTGTCCTCGCTTCCATCGTTAACCACTATGACGTATTCGACGTACCTCTTTGTCTCGCGGACGACCCATGATATCGTTTCCTGTTCGTTCTTTGCTGGTATTACAGCCATCGTTAGGGGTTTGGTCAAGGAGATCGCCTCCCGCTCCTACTTCTTAGAAGAGACGAGTAGAGCTCGACGTAGGCAGCGACCATGCTATCCCATGTAAGGGCCTCTGCCATCACCCTTCCCTCAGCACCCATTTTCTCGGCAAGCTCTTCATCGTCAAGCCTACCCATCGCCTTGGCTAGGCCGACCTCGTCTCTTGGGCTAACCAGAAAGCCGCTAACGCCGTCCCTAACCAGTTCTGGAAGCCCTCCAACGTTAGTAGCTATAACCGGCAATCCTGATGCCATGGCCTCAAGCACGGTCAGTCCAAAGCCCTCGGACCGATCAACGCTTGCAGAAACGTAAGCGTGTGCGGATGAGTACAACTGGGGTAGAACCTCATCGGGGATGTCACCAAGAAACCTTACCGAGGAAAGGCCCATGTCGCCAGCCATTTTTTCGTAGAACGGTCTCTGAGATCCCTCTCCCACTACGTAAAGTGGCCTACGACCGCCCGCTTCAACGTAAAGCTTGTAAGCGCGAAGGAGGACATCAAGGCCCTTGTAGCGATGCCACCTCCCCAGGGCGGCCACAAAGATAAAGTAATCTCCGCGCTTTCCCGGTTTGAACCTTGTGATGTCCACGCCGTTCCTAATTACGAAGTACCTGAAGTGACGAAGAAGTCTAGAGCCCTTCGGGTAAACGCTTGTGGTGGCTACAAGAGCGGAGAACATCCTGAAGTAAAGAAGCGCAATTAGGTCGTGCACTCTGGCTAGAATGCCAGCGATGGGAGTTACCGCTGGCAGATCATTGTGATAGGTAAGGACAACGGGCCTATTAAGGATCTTTCCAGCCAGAGCAGCAATGAACGCAAACGCTGGATTCGGAAACTCTACTTGTATAATGTCTACATGTGTGCGTAAGATCGAAAAAAATATGCCTGGGCAAATGGGCACGCCAAAGAATAACCCAAGGGTGCGATGGCCGTGCACGCGAACACCTTTTATAAGCCGGTCGCCCGGTGGTAGCGGTAGACTTGAGCAGTAAACGTCAACCACATGCCCCCTAGCAACCAATCCCTCCGCCAAGTGCTTCACGTGAACCTCTTCTCCTCCCCTCCATGGATGGTAAAAGCTGTTGACAACGGCCACGCGCAACTCGATAAACGTCCGTCAGGTTTTAATAAACGTATCATCAAATTGGATCGGGCGCTTAGAAAGATCCTTCTGCACGAATTAAGATGCAAGCGTAAGCAGGAGATCTTTCGGAAGGCGAGGCAGGGTAACCTGCGCTAGCTTTGTATGGTCACTGGATGACCCTAAGTTCCTCAATCAACGTGCTCGCAATTTAACCCCACATGAGTGCTTGCTGTTTTGTATTCCATGCCTCCATGCTGCCTTCATGATTGTACCCAACAGGCCAGAGCAGCGAACACATGAAGGCAGGCCAAAGTAGACATGCCTTGCCATAACTCTCGATGGACTTCTTAATGCTATATTAGTGCTGTCCCCTTCCAATTAAGCTCAAAAGAATTGCTTCGCTGATCGGAGGTCTCTGTTCCACTAGAAGTCTTTCCGCTAACCCTTATCATAAGAACTGGCACGGCAGCCAAGATAGCGAAAACCGAAATCACCTCGAAAGAGGGCAAAAAGCCAAGGGCATCGATTAGTGGGCCAACTATAAAAGGGCCAGCGGCGTTGCCAACCGTCCCAGCACCAAAAACCAAGGCCACGCTGGAGTTCGCGCGTCCATCCCTTCCCAACTCTGAGGCAAAGGCAAGAGCTGGAGCTGACCCTACGTATCCAAAGAAGAACGCGAAAAAGAGAGCTGGTAAAGCTATCACGCCCCCCAAGAGGCTGTAGATCATGAAGAAGAGGCCAGCGAGCCCGTAGGCTATCCATATGACTTGCTTTCTGCCAAGCCTATCTGACATAAAACCTCCCAGTGGGAAGGCCACAATTCCAGAGGCTATAACCGCGCTTGAAAGCACTTCCGATAGGCCCACGTTTGAGGTAACGCTGTTTAGGTAAGAGGGGGTGAAAGAAGAGAAGGCCCTGGTGCTAATTGCGTTGAAAGCGTAAGCGATGGCAAGCAGAACTATGGGCGTGAACATAGGGCTGGAAGCTCCCCTCTCCCTTCCCTTCTCTTGTTTGTTTTCAACAACTCCTCTAGTCGGTAGGTCGAATAACATGCTGAGCAGAAGCGCCGCAAATATTGCTGGCGCCGCCATAGCGACAAGCGCAGCCCTCCACCCCATCTTCATGCTAGAGAACAGCGCCGCCACAATTAGAGGAGCGGTGAACATTCCCACGTTTCCTCCTAGCTGGTGTATTCCAACCGCGGTGCCCCTTTCCTTGGCGTCGAATGCCATGGACACCGCTCCTATCCCCTGAGGATGGTAGGGCGCAAGGGACAGCCCCAGAATGAATGAGTCGGCAACGAACTCTGGAAAGCTCCTGGAAAACGCAAGGAGAAGCATTGAGAGAGCCATTCCAAGAAATCCGGCCACCATGACGTGACGCTGTAGACCCCGCCTTTCAGCAAATCTGGCAATGGGTGTTTGCATAACTCCAGACGTAAGGAGGTAAAGCGCGACCAATATTCCACCCTCAAAGTAAGACGTCTCGAACTCGTACCTCATAACAACCAACAGCGGAGGCAGTATGAAGTTGTATATGTCGTTCGTGAAGTGGGCGTAAACGAGCAGAGATAAGAGACCCTTTTTCTCCAATGAGAGCTACCAACTCATCACTGCAGAGGCGCTATAAACGTTGCGCGACCCCTAAGATTCCCTCTAATTTTCTTTCTTCTCCTGCTTTTCTGCCTCCTCAATGGCCCTGTCCTGTACGGCCCTGAGCACAACCCTCTGAAGCTCGTTTACCCTTTCCTCAAGCCTGTATATCATGAAAAGTAAAAATATGGAGAAGAACCCGTAAAAAAGGTTAACCGGAAGCACGACTCCAAGGTAAACCGTCACCCTCGAAAAAAGCCAAGGAAAAGTTGCAAAAATCGCAACCAAGATCCACACAAAGGCCCAAGCTACAGATTCGCCTCTCCCGAACTTTCTCCTTTTGGTCTGGGCGTAAGTGTAAATAATAAAGGCTAGGGCAAGAAGGTCCACAACGTAGGAGTAGAAGTGCATCGCAAGCATCCCTCCAAGAGAATCGTCTCTTTTCTCAAGGCCCTCAAGTCAGGCCAAGCACAGATCTTTAAGGCGAGGTCAATCACGGCCAAAGTTTTGCCGCGACTTAAAAACGTGCCGACGTTGTTTGCACGCCTGGGCTGTGCTTTTAAGTTGATGCCTGAAGTAACGATGAAAGTTTCGGTTATCTCTCATTCAGCTGATGTGGACGGACTAATGGCAGCCTTTTTTGCCATGGTCAGGGAAGAGGCCCGTGGCAACTCAGTTAGCGTAACGTTTTCCGATTACGATGGGCTTCTTGAAAACGTTGAGGCCGCCGAGGGGGAAATAATCTACGTATGCGACCTAGGAATTGATAGGGAAAAGGAAGAAAAGTTCCTGAGCTTAGTTAGGCAAAAGATATCAGCGGGTCGCAGCTTCACATACATAGATCATCACCCAGACAACCCTTCCATGCTTAAAGAGCTTGAAAAAACGGGCGCAACGGTTGTGCACTCATTAAGCGACTGCGCTGGTGTATTGGCTTACAGCACCTTTTCCCATGAGTTACCTCGCAAGTACATGATCTACGCGGCCTATGCAGCCATAGGAGACCACATGGAAAATGGAAAGGAGGCCTCAAAGATTATGACAAAGGTTGACTCCATAATGGCCTACTTTGAGGCATCGGCCCTGACCTTGGCGATAGATAAAAGGGATTCCATAAAGCTTGGCCTCCTCTCGTACCTAAAGGAAAGCCAATTTGCGCACAGATATCCTGGCGTCATGGATGCGGCTGAAAAGCAGCTTAGCCAGATGGAGGAGTTCACTAAGAGATCCTTTGAGGTAATGAAAGGGAAAAACTACTCGTGGGCTTTCGCTGAATGCGACTTCTTTACCGGAAGGGCGGCCACACTGATGCTTCAAATGCTTCCCATAGACATCGCGATCGCCTACAGAATGGATGATGAAAGAAAAGCATACGACGTCTCCTTCCGCTGTTCCGACAAAAGCGAGATGGACCTTGGAGCCCTCGCTCACGACGCAGCCGCGTCCGTGGGAGGAACAGGAGGCGGACATAGGAGGGCCAGCGGAGCGAGCGTGCCGGCCTCAAGGCTAGACGAGTTCATAAAAGCCGTCGCCGAAAGGCTGTGACTTTCATGCTTTTTTGCTGAGCGTTACCAGGTTCAACCCACCAACCTTGGTAACATTAACGTATCCCTTTTCCTGAAGAGACATGACGTTTCTCCAGAGGGTGGTCTTAGGTATTGGGAGCGCGGTAAGAAGCTCCGACTGAAACGCCTTTCCTCCATGCGTGCTGAGGTACTGCAGGATCATCTTCTCCTCCGGGTCCAGCTCCTCGGGCATTGAGTGCCTGCGCCTCTTCAATCCATACGCTAAGGCAGCAGCCGCAGCTACTGCCGCGAGGGCGGCCGCGTAAACGTAGGTCTGCAAGCCCTGGGAAGTCACTTTGAGCTCAGCGCTTGACGCGATGGACGAATTTGATGCCGAAACAGCTCTAACGATGAAGATCCCAGGCGAGGTAGGCCTGTAGCTAAGCGTGACGATTCCCCCGCTGCTGGTCACGTTCTCTCCTATTCTTGAACCGTTAAGGAAGAACTCGACTGTCTGCCCACTCATGGGTGTTAGGTTAAAAGATAAAACTTCAGCCCTAATAATTACGCTCTGGCCAACGCCCGCGCTAGGGGACGATAGGCTAAGCTTAACCTCCTTGACCGTGGACTTGAGGTGAACAGGCTTCAAGAGGGTTACCTGCCCTGGCCCAACGGTCACGTTTAACAAGTAAGGGAAGTAACCGGGCGCCTCAAGCGAAAGCTCATATTGACCTGGTAAAAGGGTCAGGTTAAAGCTTGTGCCGCTGCTGATCTTCCTTCCATCCACGAGAACGCTTGAGGACGGGTAAACCGTGCCAATGACGTAGCCCGGGACCTGTGGTATGGTATAATTGAGCGATCCAGCGCCAGCCGGCATCAGAACTAAAACAGATCCGTTGACGGTTGTTATGGCCGTTGGCATGACAGACCATGACGTCAATTCCGCTCCAGGCGGCAACTCAACGCGCACGGGAGCTGAAAAGTACCAACTAACGGACCAAATCGTGCCGTACTTTGACGTCATTGAACTTGAGGAGTAAAGCACGCCGACCTTTATGTAGCCCTTTGAGTTGACGCTCACGCCTCCGTTGCTGTAATTAAATGGGAGAGGCTGTGCTGGCCTACTACCGTTGAACCCATACACGAGTACCAGTGAAGATTGGCTGGATCCATTGAGTTGAAGAAAGCTCAGTGGGCTTAGCACATACCAGACCTGGCTAACGAGTACCGAACCGTCCGAGTAAACGGTCATGTTAACGGAGTAAAGAAGTGGCTGCCCTTGCGCCCTTACCTGCGTTACTGAGGTCGCAGAGATAGCGAGAGCACTCACAAGGAGAAGGAAGGCAACGATGTAGCGAAACTTCACGCCTTACTTTACTGCGGCCCTTAAATATGTTGCGGCTTGCTCCGGTGTCACGACGTTTATGTAAGTACCTGATCCAATCTCGTAACCAGCCCATATGGAAAGCTTCGGATAAACCTCTATGTGCCATTGAAAGCTTTTGTGATCGCTCCATGGAAGAGGTGCCATGTGCCAAGCCAGGTTGAAAGGGGGATCGTTAAGAACGGAGCTCAGTGCCCTGAGCGTTTTCGATAATACGTCCGATAGGTCCGGTAGATTTGCATCTATGGGGGTGGGCGCAGGGACCTTGGGAACTATCAAAAAGGAGTAGGGGGTTATGCCAGCCCAGGACGCAAAGGCGAAAAATGAGGAGTTCTCGTAAATCGCCCTCTCTGATTTGGACTCCTCCTTTGCCACGGCGCACAGTGAAAGCCCAGCGTCAAAAGCCTGTTGCTCGGCCGCTATTATTGGGGGAACGTGATCCGAGGCTACTATCTGCGTGTGAGCATGGCTTAGCGATGCCCCCGCGTCCCTACCGTGATTTCTGAAAGGCAATATCGATCTTATCCTCTCATCCTTGGAGAAGGCCTCTATTCTATTGATTATTGCCCTTATGACAAGAAGCCTTTGGTCCTCAGGAGCGACCCAGAAGTGCTGGTCATGAACTGGAGACTCGATTATGACCTCATGATAGCCGTACGCAGGCCTCGTGGGCTCCACTCCAGCAGGAGCTGGCGTTAACTTACCTTCCTGAACTGAAAAGGCCGGGAACAGGTTCGGAACAACCCTTACGAGCCATCCGCTTTTTCTCTCGTTGGGCTCATCAAACGTCTCTTTAACCTTGTTTCCTTCCCTCACCAGCAGGTAAGTGGCAGGCGGGGTTTCCTGTTCCTTTCCCGCGCAGAAAGGACACTTTTGGCTTTCGTGCTCTGTAGCCGCTATGACCTTGAAATCAGAAGGTCTCCTGCTCCTGCTTGGCGCAAAAACCACGTACCTGTTAATCAGGTAATCCTTCCTTAATTCCACTGACATAGTTCACTGAAAAGCGTAGGATAAAAGGATCCGCTTACTGGCATCCCGCCTGCAGGGCGTTCACGGAATCTAAAGAGCCAATATATTAGCTACGGGTTCGCGCAAGGGGACGCTTGAAAAATCCCATGAGATCTTTTACTGGCCCATATGAGCCTTCTTCCCTCGCCTTAGCGACGCCCCTGACCAGCTGAACCGCTGGCGCGCACAGCAAAGGTGTCTCCTCGTACTTCATCCAGAGGTCGATCTGAACTTTACTTTTGAGCGGTCCCTGTGCTTCTATCCAGGTGTAGTAGTGTCTTCTATCTCCCATGAAGTCGATGGGCTCTACTGCTCCCATGAAAACCGCTTCCTTGTTTCTTACGAGGGATAGCTCGTCCTTACGCCTCCTCTCCCGCGCGGCCTCGTCAAGCTCTGGGCCACCTGCTCCTATCTCGTAAGAAGAGGTTACCCTCAGTCCCTTGTCCTCAAGCAACTTAATGATGGAATCCAGCGTCACGGAGGGGCTTAGCTGCTCGACGGCGTAATCGCCTGCCATTGGAAGGCGCTTTTCGGTGAAATCTTTTGCGTAGGAAGCCGTCGACTGCATTCCCATGTTAACTAAGGCCTGTCCGGCGTCGAGGGCCGCCCTAGCGTAGTCATCAACCCCAATCATGGGGGGAGCGTAGAGCAATAGCACATCAGCTCTGACGGCCTGGCTCTGCTTTATGGCGTCAGGCGCCAAAACGGGCACGGAGGTTGACCTCCCAAGGGCAATTTCCCCCAAATCTTTTCCCAATTTCTCTCCCGTCGGGTCTATCACAGCCACAACTTTGATATCGGATATGTCGTTCTCCTCGATGTAGCGATAAAGGTTCACGTAAAAGCTACTCGCTGAAACGACCAACACGTTGGTTGCCATAGTCTACGATCATATATGATATATATGTATATAGCTCCGCAAACCCAATAAACACACTCAAACTTGAAGTGATCAATATGGCCAAGATCCACGTCGACATACTTACGCCAAAGTATGCGCTATTCATGAAAAAGGTGATTGAGGCATTAAGGCCAAAACATGAGGTGCTTGTAACCGCAAGAGATTACTCTGAGCTAAACGATATTCTGGTCCGCGTGGGAATTAGCGCCAAAGTGGTTGGAAGGCACGCCGACAGCAAGGAGGAAAAGCTAAGGGAAAGCCTAAAGAGGTCTCTGGAGCTACAGGCCTTCTACGGAGGGGTTGACCTAGCCCTCGCGCAGGCCTCACCTGAGACTGCCAGGGTGGCCTTCGGTCTGGGGATCCCCTATTATATGGTCCACGACTCTCCTCACGCCGAAGCGCAGAGTAGGCTTACCGTCCCTTTGGCAAGGGCAGTTCTCACTCCTTTCCCAGTAAGGACTCAGCACTGGAAGGTATATGGGGCTAAGGAGGTCATCAAGTACAGGTCGCTTGATCCCATGGCATGGATAGGGTGGGCGTCCCATCTGCCAAGTCCTTTGAGCGTTGACAAGAGCGGAAAGGGGCTCGTGGTCATAAGGGAGGAGGAGTACAAAGCCTCTTACCTCGAGGGGAGGAGAACGAACTTGAGGGATCTAGCCGCGAACTTGGGTAAGCTTGGCTACGAAGTGGTTTTCGTGCCAAGATACGACGCTCTATTAGAAATCCCTGGAGTCATAACCCTGCGCTCGCATCCCATAATGACGCCCTTGCTTAAGGAGGCAGACGCGTTCATAGGCGCTGGGGGAACTATGAACACAGAGGCCGTGCTGCTTGGAACTCCCACCTACTCGCTTTACCCTGGCGAAGCGACCGACGTGGAGGCTTATCTAATGAAGAGAGGGTTTGTTAGGAGATCGTCGCCGGAAGAGCTGCTCAACCACTTCAGAAGCTCTGCAGAATCCATAAAAGAGGAGAAGAGGGCCTTTGAGAAAAGAGCTAAGACCCTTAGGAGATCCCTTATCGATCCCACTGACTTTCTACTGGAGTTCATTGAGAATAAGGCGCTGAGCGAGCCCAGTTGAATATGAGCTTCAACAATAGGTACCAGACGTAGATCAAGCTCAAACCAATTATCAACACTATGACGAAATCAAAAGCTCCGGTTACTCTGTCGATCTTAACGGTAATAAGAAACGACGTAAACAACAAGAATGCCACCAGCGTCGCCCAAGACGCTATCAGCAGCACTATCGCGCCTACGTAGCCGCGATTCACGATTACCACCTAAGCGTCACGCCCACGAAGGGCAGCAAAACAAGGGCAAACGCAGTTGATAGCACTTCCAACGTAGCTAAACCTAGAAAAACCTGCTTTTCGCTCAGGGGCTTCTGAGCAACCAGCAGCCTGACCAAGGATATGCCGCCGTTTCCCTCATAAGAAGCTATCTTTCCGTCATCCGTTACTCTCGTGATCCTGACGTCAGTCCGGTGATGCTCATAGATCCTTCCAACGGACATAAACTTCGCCGCAGCGTTTATTATCATTGGCAACATGGCAATGAAAAGGAAGGACTCGTTATATGAGGCTATGGCAGCTGACGCTATGGCAGCTCCAAGCGCAAAGCTGCCAGTATCCCCTATGAAGATCCTAGCGGGATAAGCGTTGAACACGAAAAGTGCAAGCGAAACAGCAGCAACCATCGCAACGACGGTCGCAAGGCCAAGCTCCCCCTTTAAAAAAAGGATCGCGGCCATGCTCACAGATATGAGAGTAGCCGAAAAGGTAGTGCTGCCATTAACAACGTCGTACGAGTTAAAGGAATTGGCGGTACCAGCTATAAGTGCCAACGCGAGAAGGGGATAAACCAGCGGTAACCTCACAGGCCTTAAGAAAGGAACCATAAGGGGGTGCGAGAACGGGTTAACGAAGAAGAAAATTGGAAGTCCAACAATCACGGATAGGCTGAGCTTCGGTAAAGCACTAAGCTCCTTAAGGTCATCAACGAGGCCAAGCGCCCATCCAAGACCCGCAGCCAAAACTATGAATCCAAACTGAAAGACGTAATGCGAGTCTATGAGGTATAAGGCAACAAGACCAACAATTAAAGACGGCAGTATGATTATCCCTCCCATCTCCGGAACCTCAGGGTGCCCAGACTTGTGAACGTCCTTTCCAGTTATCTTGGCGATCCTTGCTATCCTTATCCACAAGCCTATTAGAAACAGGGAAACCAAAAAAACTGCTAAGGCAGATAAATACCCGTACAAAAATGATCCCTTATTTCTGCTGCTCACCGGTACGCTGCTGCGCAGGCTGCTGAGTCGATTGCTGAGGTTGCTGAGGTTGCTGCTGGCCTTGCTGAGCTGATTGCTGAGCCTGTTGTTGGGTGCCCTTTTCGGGCTCAAGAGGTGGCGGAGCTGCCGTTGTAATTATTGTCCAGCCGATCCAGCCCGCTATGATCATGAGCACTACCACAGCAAGCCAAACGACGAGCTCTGCCACGAAAGCAGCGTACTGCGAAAACGGGGGAACCCACATAAACACCGTGACCAAGATTAGCACTATGACCGATACCGCAAGTATTGCCCCTCCAATTAACTTATCGCTGGCCAATTCGTATTCTTAGGCCAGTTACATATAAACCTTTCAAAACTCCTTCTGAATTTCAAAAGCGAGGCTTGAGGCCTCTTCATAAACTTTTGGGAATTCTTCCTAAAGGTTTGAGCCCCCATGACCTTAACAGGCCAGCAAATAATGCCGCAAAGTGCCCTCTCACTCGGTGACCGACCCTGCCAATTGGTTTTTTATGGACCTCTATGACCCGGTCCCCTTGACCAGCACAAGCGGCCTTGGACAATCAGGGCTTAACTTAGATCCCCTAAGGATCCCTCGTTACCTATGCAAACTAGCTGCACTCCGATCCCAGACGGGGAGCGGAGATCGCAGCGCTCAGGAACTACCTTATTGCCTTCCACGGCGTTGTGCAATGAAACCGGCTCCTTGCATTATGAATGATGGAGCCCGCCTAGAAAATATGAAAACAACGATAAACCTTTATTTACATTTTTTTATGCCATATGAGAAGAAAGCTGCTGGCGGCCAGGGCAGACCTAGCGGAAAGGTTGGCTGATGAGGCAAGGAAAAGGGGAAGCACTGTTTACGCTTTCCTCAACGAGATAATTCAAGGATTTCTCCAGGTAGGAGGTGATAAGAGCTTCTCAGAACTTGTTGAAACCAACAGAGCGGTACAGTTAGCAAAGATGATGGGACTTGTTTTAGCACCTCCGGCTCTTTGGGATGATTGCTCGGTAGCATACGATGACGCGGAAAACGTTGGAAGAAACGCCGCTCTTTACCTGAAAAACTCTGAGGGGAACACCGCTAAAAGCATAGAGTCCTTCATCAGGAGCCTGTGCTGGAACGCCTCATTTTTCTCACTCGAGTTTCAGGAGTACAAGACCACGCTTCAGGTGATCGGGCGTGACATATCTGAAAAGCAAATGGAGTTCATACTTTCAGTCGCCAGAGGAGCGCTCAACGTCTTGGGCTACGTGGAAACGAATCGCACGATTAGCAAAGGGCTGGCAACAGTGACCTACACAAAAACGCGATGTTCAGAACTGAACCTTGTAGTACTTGAAGGCTATTTCTTTTATTGCATCGTTAAGGAATAGGGTAGTCAGCATTGAATAGATGAGGGCTACGGCAAGGGCCTTGACGGTCACCGGAGGGATTAGTATTCCGTAAACGGATATCAGGGATATCGCTATGATGTCCGCAACCGAGGAAAGGAGGAGCCACTTGCTTGGCCTTGACTTCCAGAACCACCGTCTCTCCCTCACCACGTAAACCGTGAACTGGCCAGAGAACACAAGCAAATCGAAAACGAAAGTCTGCAGTTCCGGTAGCGGCATGCGCATGTAATGAGCAATGTACATTCCACCCATTAGCTCTGCCACCACAGCTACCGCTATTATGGCTGCCGCGCCCACAAGATTCCCAACGTTCCACTTCTCTGGCGTCCTCGAATACCTAACAGAGTCCGTGGCTATGGACATGGTCACAAAATCGTTTGCAAACAATAGGAGGACGACGTCAAACGCAGTTGTCGCGAACTGTCTAAATATTAAGAATGCTAGGCTGATAAACACGATTATCTGGAAGGCCTTGATTATCTTGTTCATGGTGTAAGTTATCATGCGCTGGTAGATCTGTCTCCCTATCTTCACCATATCCACTATGTTTGCTATGCCCTCCTGCGTTAGGACGGCGCTGGCGGCTCCCTTTGCCACATCAGTTGCATTGTTCACGGCGATCCCTACCTCCGCCTGCTTCAGGGCTGGGGCGTCATTCACGCCATCTCCGGTCATGCCAACCGTGTGACCGGCAGCTTGAAGGCCCTTAACGATGGTGTACTTGTCCTCGGGGTATATCTCGGCAAATCCGTCAGCCTCATCAACTATCTTTGCCTTCTCCTTAGTATCCTTGTTCTCAATTTCTGACATCCTTATGATGTTCTCTCCTATGCCCACCTCCTTGGCAACTTCTTTGGCTATGGGAAGGCTATCACCTGTGAGCATCTTCGGTTTTACTCCCAAGTTCTTCAACTCGCTTATCAGCGCCGGAGAGTCCTTCCTTGGTCTATCATAAAGGGCGAGAAGCCCTGCTACGCCTATCTTGCCTTTTCCCTTGAGGGCCTCCAAAGGCCCCTCACCAACTGCTATTACCCTGTATCCCCTTTGAGAGGCCTCGTTGACGTATTCCTCAAACGCGTGAAGCTGCTCGCCGTCCATCTTGGACAGCGAGGCAAGTATTTGAGGTGCACCCTTCATCACCACGAACTGCTTTCCATCTTTCTCAACGACAGCTTCTGTCCTCTTGGTCAAGGGATCAAACGGATGGAAAGAAACCTGCTTAAAGGAGCTAAGGTCGATTTTACTCTCCTTTGCGTAGTTAATTACAGCTATATCAATGGGGTCCTGCGTCGCCTCGTGAGAGGCCAGCGTCGCATAAGCTATAACCTCTTCCTTTCCGTAAGAAGGCAGCGGAGAAACTCCCGCCACCGTGAGCTTGTTCTCGGTAATCGTGCCCGTTTTATCCATACAAACCACATCCATAGATGAAGCATCCTCTACCGCGTTAAGGCGCGTTATGAGGACACCGGCCTTTGCCAGTTGAAGGGCACCCAGCGCCATGGCTATAGTAAACATGGCTGGCAGAGCGACAGGGATCGCAGCCACAAGCAATATGAGAGCAAGCGGCAGAACCTGCAACACGTTGTAGTGAGAGATTAAGGAGCCGGCCAAAAGAATAGCTATGAAGATCGCGTCCATGACTATCAAATAGTCAACGATCTTCATTATTACCTCCTGTATGTGTAGCTTAGGCTTCGCAACCTGCACAAGCTGCGTTGTCTTGCCGAAGTAGGTCTTGTCGGCCGTGGCCACAACGACTGCCGTTGCCTCCCCTCTCCTTATTATGGAGCCCGAGTAAAGCAGGGAATTCTTGCTGGCCTCAACGGGAAGAGACTCACCCGTAAGAGCTGACTGATCAACAGATACATCCCCTTCTATGATCTTCATGTCCGCAGGAATGAAGTCCCCGAGCCTAACCCTAACTATGTCGCCGGGGACCAGCTCGCGAGCTGGCACGACCTGCCACTTGCCATCCCTGAGCACCCTTGCGTTTACCGTAAGCTTCTTCTTTAACATCTCCACGGCATTGCCAGCCTTGTACTCCTGAACGTAACTTATTATCGAGTTGAGCAGTAAGAGCGCGGTAATAATGTACATGTCAAGGAACTTGTGCAGCACGTAAGTCAGAACTATGGTGACCTCGAGCATCCATGGGGTAAGACCCCAGAACTTTCTCGCGAACCTTATGACCGGATTTTCTTTCTTTTCCTCTATTTCGTTGTATCCGTACTGCTTTAGCCTCTTGGCTGCCTCTTCGCTGCTAAGCCCGCTCAAAGAAGTGTTCAGCTCCTTCATTAGGTCTTCAACCGGCACCTTCTTGGCCTTGTCTGGCGTAGCCAAAGTTTATCAACAGTTGAAGTAATTGAACCCGTAAAAGCGTTTACCGTGGCAATTCACGTTTGTGTGAAGGGACGAAAAATAGCTCGAAGCGCTTATCTTGTACAAGCACAAAGTCTTATGGAGTACCTCGTAACTGGCGGCTCGGGCTTCATCGGCAGACACATAATAAGATTGCTTGGTAAAGCTGCAGTGATTGACCTGGTGAAATCTTCTGAGCCAGGCGTGACGCAGCAGGCCAACGTCGACATATCTTCTGAGAGCTCCTTGGAAGAGATGCTTAGGGTAGCAAGGGGGAAGGAAGCCTTATTCCATCTCGCCGCTAACCCGGAGGTAAAGGTGGGAGACCCAAAAGAACACATAAACGTTGGACTTGTTGGTACTTATCACGTGCTGGAGGTGGCAAGGAAAGCCGACATCCAGAGCTTCGTTTTCGCTTCGTCCTCAACGGTTTACGGTGAGGCCGCGCTGACGCCAACGCCTGAGGATTTCCCTCTCTCGCCCATATCGACTTATGGCGCAATGAAAGTGGCATCGGAGGCGCTAATATCCGCATACGCCTCTTATTACGGTATAAGGGCGATTTCGCTCAGGCTCGCAAACGTGGTTGGAGGGGATGCCCCAAGGGGGGTCATTCATGATTTCGTTGAGAAGCTGAAGAAGAACCCCCACGAGCTCGAGATACTTGGCGATGGGACCCAGACAAAGAGCTATTTCCACGTGGAGGATTGCGCGAGAGGGTTCGTGATGGCTCTCGGTTGGGGCAAAAAAGGTAAGAACACGCCCTACAACCTGGGAGCCTTTGATGCCATAGACGTGATAAGCATAGCCAACATAGTCATAAGCGAGATGGGATTTAACGCATCAGACGTTAAGATCCGCGTGACTGGAGGGCTAGATGGTAGGGGATGGATGGGCGATGTCAAGTACGCGTGGCTTTCCATTGAAAGGGCAAAGAGAGAGGGATGGATTCCTTCCCTAAAGACCAGCGAGGAAGCAGTAAGGAAGGCCGTGAGGGAGATGCTCCAGGTAACGGCTTGAGCAGACCGAATAGTTAAAAAGCTGCAAGACTCTTATAGCGCCGGGGTGGCCGAGTGGACAAAGGCGGCAGCCTTGAGAGCTGTTGGTCCTCCGGGCCTCGCGGGTTCGAATCCCGTCCCCGGCGCCTGGCGCAAGCGAACCCGTTGAGTATGCCTTGCCGTGAAGATTCATAGGCCCTTTGCACAAAACTTGCCGGTAATCGTCAAGCGTTTAAGTGTCCGGCAAGCGTACGTCCATGTCGGAAGAGGAAGGTTTCCCACCAAAAATAACGGCAAAGCAGGACACTGAGGAGAGAAAGATAGTGGTCAGGTTGCTGAGCAAAGCACTTGCCTCCATTGACCCATTTTTGCTCTCCATATCGCACATAAAGAGCAAAGACACAATAACTGTAGACGGAATCGACTTGGGAAGGGATCCCTTTCTAGTTGCCGTGGGAAAGGCATCGGGAAGGATGGCCCTTGCGGCCGCGCGCTCTGGATTCAAAAGGGGCATCGTTGTTGTACCAAAGGGTTACACTTTACCTCTCCTGCCCTTCAAGGTCATCAAGGCTGGTCATCCCAAGCCGGACAGAGATTCTCTAGCAGCGGCGAAACTTATAATTGATTCAATAAAGGAGGAGGAGTCCGTCCTTTTTGAGATCTCAGGCGGAGCCTCAGCGCTCATGGAAATGCCTGAAGAAGGACTTGAACTGGAGGACCTCTCGTGGGCATACGATGCCCTCACGAAAGCTTCTACCCCAATTCAAGACATAAACGAGGTCAGAAAACATCTCTCAGCGCTTAAGGGAGGAAAGCTTGCGGCACGCGTAAAGGGCAAAGCGGTTTCGCTTGTGCTCTCAGACGTGCCGGGAGATGATCTGAACGTCGTTGGATCTGCTCCCACATTGGCCGCTAAAACCACTTTACAATGGGCCAAAAAAATACTCGAGGAAAGGCTCGCTCTCAGAGACGCTCCAGAAAGGGTTCTCCGCTTTTTTGAGAGAGGTACGGAGCAGCCCTCGGCTTCAATCCCCACAATACTCGTTGGCGGAAACGCTGATGCTGTTAGGGCAGCAGTTGAGGAAGCGGGTAGAATGGGCTACAAAACGCTTTCAATGCCCCTGGGGGGAGAGGCAAGAGATGCTGCCCTGTCAATTACCTCAAAAAGCTTCAGCGGAGTTATAATTGCTGGCGGGGAAACAACTGTGACCCTAAATGGACCAGTTGGCAGGGGAGGAAGAAACCAAGAGCTTGCCCTTTGGGCATCCCTTTACCTAAGGGGTAGGGAAACCTTGGGAGCCCTTGCGACGGACGGCATCGATGGACCAACGGATGCGGCTGGCGCCCTAGTGGATGAAACAACTCGTAACTTTGGCAGCCCGGAGAAATATCTGAGTAGGCACGACTCATATGAGTACCTCGCTAAAAGCGGAGACTTGATAAAGACCGGTCCCACGGGAACAAACGTCTCTGATGTCGTGGTGTTTCTGAGGCCGCCTTAGACTTGGGAACCAGCCTCACGCGCCTTATTGCATACGTCCCAGTATCAACCCTCCATATTTTATCGGCCTCCTCCACCTTTATGGCTTCCTTGAAGAAAGGGGCGTCCAGCACTAGACTCTCGTATTCGCCACCCTCCCCAGTTGGGTCGACGCCCCATTTCTTGTTCAACTGAATGAGCTCATCTATGGCCTTCTCGTCGAGCTCTCTTCCAAGCCAGTTGGGACCTATGCCAAGCGCAGAAGCTAGCACAAAGATAACCTTCATACCCCTCCTTAGGTATTCCCTCAAAAGCCACGTGCTATCCTTGTGCCAAAGAGGGGCGAAAAGCTCAAGCCCAAGCTGATCGCAAACCCTGCGAATCCTGTCACCCTGGTAGTTGCTCCTTATTCCACCTATTACGAGTCCCTCTATCTGCCAGCTTTTCTTAATCCTGGCTATGAAATATGCCAGGTCATCGACCTCTTCTTCTTTTACGCCCCTAGTGTAAAAGACCTCGATGGGAACGCGCGCGGCCATGGCCTGTACTTCAACCACCCATGAGTTGACAGTATGATACATGTAGCTCCAGCTATTCGGGGAGCGCACGTTTATTACAACCGGAACCTCATGGCCGTTTTCCCTCGCAATTTGAAATGCCGTCCAGGAGTCCTTGCCCCCGCTTATTAGCGCACCCATCCTCAATTGTAATCACTTTTTTCTTATCCCTTCTATGAGGGTTCTGACGAGCTCCTCACCGCTTTTGAACGTCGCGGCGAAGTCTTTAAACTCATCTGGTGTCACGGCAATCCTTCCCTTCAGCTCAGAAAGGTATGCACCACCAACTGCAACCATGGTCTCCAGTCCAACGTCCTCATCAGAGATTGAGTGATTACCATCCTTGAGGCACTCAAGGGCATTGGATAGCTCCATCTCAAAGCTGTTCCACCTGGGAACCGAAACTTCCCTGGCTTGGCCCGAGAACTCCGTCACGTGCAGTTTCGTATCACTTTTTTCACCTTTGAGTGTTCCCTTTGTCCCTTGCACGGCGAGGTAGTTTGAACCCTCGGCCAGCCAGGAGCCCTCGGCCAGCAACGTGACCCAGTCCCCTTTTTCGCCTTCAAGCCTCAGTAGCACGTGTGCATCGTCTTCAACATCAAAGCTCCTAAACCTGTGACCCATTAAGCGGTCTCCTACATTGCGTGATATACCATCTGGCTCAGCTGACTTTATCTGAGCGATCTGCTTCTTGAAACCTGCGATAAAGTAGCCAACTGTGATGGCTTTGCTGGCCAGCCCAACAAGGGCTCCTCCTCCAGTTTGTGTCCAATCCCAGGGCCATCCCTCTTCCTCAGGTCCGCTTAGGCTAAGGCCAACAGAAACCAGCAACGGTTCGCCAATGCTTCCCCCATCCACGATCTTTTTGGCTGTGTAGTAGAACGGATCGAAAATTCCCTCCTCGTTGTATTGGAAAAACACGCGATTGTCCTTAACTGCCTGCCATATGCGCTGGGCCTCCAAGTATGAGTACGCCATGGGTTTTTCCATCATTGCAGCGATTCCCCTTTTTACGGCCTCTATTATTTGATCGTGATATCTTGCTGGCATGCAAAAGTCAATCAGCTCTACTTCTTCCCTGGCCAGCATGGCATCCAAAGATGTGTAGCCCTTTATGGAGCTCACTGTCGCCCTAAGTTGTTCTGCCCTGTCTGGATCTAACAGATCTGCTTCTTTGGCAGCGCTCTCGTATATTTGCCGCAAATGCCTAAGTGCGGCCTTGAGGTTGGACTCGGACGGATCGGCAATCGCGACGAGCTGGGCTTCCTCCAAGGAAGGATATGATGGAGCATGAGCTATCTGGAACCTACTTCCCGTGCCCACAGCGCCTATCTTAACCATGAATTATTCATGTGTTACCCCGTTAAGCTTTTGCGATGGTCGGCCTCGCAAGAGGTACGCCACAAGACCCAAAAGCAGAGGTATGGGAAGGCCTGGCAAAGGCCTTATCTTCCTCAGCAGCAACAGGGTCGCAGCTACGCCCACGTCAATGAGCAATATTTCAAGAGCAACAGCACCTGTCCCCATTCCCTCCACAAAGATTGCGGTAGGCATCATTGAGTAAAAGGTTATATCTCCGAGCCCCATCTCAACCTCTCCGAAGTTAACTAGCATAGGCCCGAGAAAGCCCCTCTCAGGCTTTTCCGTGACCTCTACCATGTCCTGCCCCCTCGGGCCTGGCCTACCAAGCATTCTAGATATTGGGCCCCTAAACACGGAGTAAAAGTCGTAGGCGGAAAAAAGAAACGCAAGAAAAACTACGGTTAGCTTCTCGAAGGATGCCGCCAAGAAGAAACCAAGCTCTGCGCCATTGATGAGGACAAGAAAGTTGACCAAGAGCTGTGGCCAGCCACGGAAGCGCCTTGGGTAAAGACCGTAGGCCGCTATTATAACGGCAAGGGAAAAGGGAACGCCTATAGATATCAGCGAAACGTATCCAAAGAAAAATGAGAGAACGTAGTAATTTAGAAGAAAAGATGCGGTGCCTAGGATTGCTGATATCACGTAATTTATGTAACCCTTCCTAAGAAGCAACACAAGGATGAAAGCCATTATCAGAGAGCCCAAGACAAGAGATGCTGAAACCACGAGCGATCCAAGTGCTCCAACCCCAAAGGGAGATATTGCTTGCACTACCATGTGAGAGCTTATGTTTGATGATGACAAATTCTCTGCCGTGCTGTTCACTATGGCCGTGACCGTCCCATTTGGATTTATTGACAAAACCGTTATTGGCTTGGCAAAATACGCTATCATCAGCGCGAATAGCTGTGAGAAAGTTATGCCGCCAAATATGAGCGCCAGTCCTTTTGTTTTCATAGTGCATGTAGTTGGTCCGGCTTTAACTCTTTCCACGGCCTCTCGGCGTGACGTAAATCGAGGCAACGGCTTCTTATCTAAGCAGGAAAACGCCATGATTTTCCCTCAGTCATCACAAGCATTGTCGGTTCGTCGCATAGCTTTCGGTTTGAGACGCTGTTCAACGCATTGCCTGACAAGCTATGCCTGACATCCTCTCATCACTGAAGGAGTTGAAGTTCCCGATTCAAGGACGCGTAGCTGATACCTTCCCGCTTAAGGTAGCCCGCCAGAGGTGTATCCGCAGGCGTGAGTTCGGGCATGCCCCGCCATACCTTTATCATACCATATTTCAGATGAGCAGAACTCTCTGGTTCTCGTTAGGGTATAGGCGCACTTTGAGGATCTTCAGCACTGATTTATTCAGAAGTCCAACTATTATGGGCACTTTGCAATTCATCTCCTCCCTGAAGGTCGAAGCTTTCTTGCTCATTTTTCTTTAAGCCTATGGGCTGCTCTGCAAGAGGCTGGTAAGTGCGCTTGCTAGCTCCTCCTTCTTGGAGGGCTGAAGCTCGCTGGCTGACAACTCTAGCGCGCTTTCGCTTTTTCCGCCGAGTTGGTAGTAATACTCACTTACGGCGTTGCCGAAGAGAACGGTTGACCTAGAATCCCTGATGGCCATCCTTTCTATCTCTCCTATGGCAATGCTGAGCAGAGATGATAAACCGGCCCTCTGAGCCTCAAAGCTGTGAGGAATGAAGTGTATCGGAAGAGAGAAGTAGCGACCTAAGGAAAGGGCAGCTGGAAACAGCTCCCAGTTGATCGCTATCACAGGGCCGCGCGCTTTCTCTTCGTAAATCATTGTAGCGGCTATCCTCTCGACCTCTCTACACGCAGAAAAGGCCCAAGTTATGACGTTCTGATGATCATAAACGGGGTTAACGAATCCCCTAATCTTAAGCTCTCCAGCATCGCGCCAGTCCAGGCCGGGCGCTATCAAGTAGACCCTAGCTTTCCTTGAAAGCGCTTCAGTGATCCTGAAGGAAAACTCAGATAGGGGAGAATCAACAGGCGGGTACTGAGCGGTCAGCAAAAAGGCGTCGCGTGAATAGAGATGAGACAAACATTATCCCTTTTTTGCTCAAAAAGTACTTGGTCCGCCCGTCGGCTGTGGACTCCAGATATCCTTGAGCCAGCGCCTTTTCAATGGCTTGCCTTATGTAACGGGCGTCCAAAGCTAAGAGGGATGCCAGCTCTTCAATGGACCTAGCCCTTGTGGAAGTGATAAGCCCTGCGTTATGCATCTTTATGAGGACGTTGTCCTCGTTTGGGAACCTTTCAGACAACTCATGGTAAGCGTGCTTCCGTTTATAAGGGTGTATGGGATCGTGCACACTGCAAGGGCGGTCGATTTCAGCGACCTTGCGAAACAGCGGGCCCAAAAAGGATCTCCACTTATTACGGAAGTCTACCTCATCGACGCTTTCCACAAAGATTGACTCAGACATATGGGCTGGCCATCTCTCACCTCTCGAAGCTAACTTGGAGGGCTTGCCTATCTCCGTTGGTTTTGAGGCCTTTCGTTACCTACTTCCCAGCTCGATCTATTTCCGATGTAAAGCTCTGGAATCGTCCTCGTGCAATTCGGCATGACTTACCTCAGAGGCCCAATGCAGATCCTTAGTCATCGCGCTAAAAGATCTTGCGATCACAAACAGCTCACTCGATCAAAGGTCTCCTTAGCTGGTTCTGCCGGCTTAAGAGTCCATGTCTGGAGCCTCGCAAGCTCAACGAAGTCCCATGTACGAAAGTCCGTGGGAAAGATGACCCATTTTCAAGAGGATCTGGCTCCCTCATAACTTATGTTTGCCGCAGGTTCCAGAACTACCTGGACAACCTTCACTTTTTCCACTTTCACTTCTTTAGAGAGGTCGCGCAAGACCATTATCGCCGTACCCAAGAAGTCCTCGGGACTTACTCTCCAACTTCCCACGTCGACGTAGTCAGGCACTCTTCCATATGTTTCCGCGAAGTTTCTTGCAGCCACGCAGGATGACAGAAAAGCTTCGATTCCCACTTCTGGCAGAGCTTCTGAATGGAAAGCGTTGAAAGGCCCTAGAGGATATCCATTTTAATCTTTGCCAGCAGTCCCCCACCTTCTAAGTAGCTGGCCAGCGCATGAATCACAAGCCAAAACTGTTCCGAGACGGTAAGTATTTCGGCAAGCCTCTTGATCACGTCATCGCTTTCAGGAGTTACATAATTCTCTTTTGTTGTCACATCACGTGAGATACCCCGTTGACCCCCTTGACCTTAGGCAGGCTTTAATGTGCCCGGCAATCAAAAAAGTAGAATGGACTTAGGAAAAACGTATGATGAAGTACTGAACTACGCCAAAGCGCAGGGCTTAGCGGTTTTCAAAGGAGTTCCCCTTCTGGGCGAGCAGCCAAACAACGTAATGCTATGGGATGAAGATGACAAAAACTGGAAGGAGTTCATAAACGTGGCCAAGGCCGAGGGAGCGAAGACTCTCATAGCAAGCAAGGAATACGGGCAGGGAAAGCACTCCAATGAAGTTGGGTCGATGACCTTAGCCTGGTGCAAGGATGGGATAGTTTACCTCTACGAACAAAGCGAGGACTGGTTCGAAGAGTAGAGAGGAAGTCACGAGAAAGTGCCCACTTTATCCTTAACTTTCCACCCGCTTTTTTTGTACTCGCTTAGCACCGCGTTGTAAACGGTTACTGTGCTCGCGGCTATGGTATCCCAAGAGTAATTGCGAGTCACGTCAGCTTTAGCCTGCTCCGCCATCCACTTTGCCCTGACGGGGTCAGACAGCACGTAGGATATCCCCCATGCTATGGATGATGGATCACCTGGGTAAACCTTTACGCCGTTGCGTCCGTGAACTATTATTTCGTGTAACCCCCCCACGTCAGATACAACCACGGGAACCCCTGATGCCATCCCCTCTAGCGCAACTATGCCAAACGGCTCGTAAACGCTAGGCACGACGAGCACGTCGGCCACGGAGTAAAGCGACTTCTTAACCGATTCCTCTACGAATCCAGTCAAGTAAACCCTTTCGGATATGCCAAGCTGGTTGGCAAGCCTGTAAAGATCCTCCTTTAGATAGCCCTCTCCAGCCATCACAAGTTTCGCATTGAAGCTGTTTAGCACGTACTTGAACGCGGTTAAGAGCTCCAAAACACCTTTTTCGTGAACAAGCCTGCCCACGAAGAGTATCAGCCTCTCTTCATCAGACGCAAACTTCCTTCTAAAGTTTATGTCAGCTTTTACCGTGAACTCTGATGGCCAAACCCCGTTGGGTATAACATTTATCTTATCCGGAAATGCTCCAAGCTCGCGCGCCTGATCGGCCATTGCATGGCTGCACACGATTACCTTCCAAGACTCTGAGATAAGCCATCTCTCCTCTTGATCTATGTGTGCGCTAAGCTGGGAAAAAATGCCTCCTCTCCTTCCCCTTTCGGTCGCGTGTATCGTGCTCAACATTGGTATCCTTGCTAGATGCTTCAAGCCCACAGCAGATTCGGCCACAACCCAATCGTGAGCGTGGATCAGGTCAAAATTTTCGTCCCTAAGCAAGCCGATTGACCTTTGTTCAATGGAAAAATTCATAAACGAGATCCACGTGCTGAAGTTTGGAGCTGGCCTATCATATGAGGGAACGCGGTGAACCCTTATCACGCCCTGCGCAACCTTTACTTCCTCCTCCGCCGGAGCGTCAGGAAATTCTGGCGTTACTATATCCACTTCGTTACCTCTCATGGCCAAGGCCTTGGATAGGTCCCGCACGTGTGATGATATCCCTCCCACTACGCGGGGCGGGTATTCCCAGCTTAGCATCAGCACGCGTCCCATTTCACCTAGGAAGGCCCACACCCTTTAAACGCTTGCTGACCCAGTGGGTGCTTCCCGAGCTTGACCTCATGTAGCGCTTTATCGTGGAAATTCCTCAGGCCTTCGGAAGGACGTAATCGTTCCTTCCTCCCACTATTATCCTCCTGATTTTTCCTTCATCCCCCTCAACGGTCTCCAGTCTTCCCCTGTATTTCACGGTTTCGTTAACGGTAGCGAGCCCAACGAAGTCCTCATCGTAAACTATTATTTCTTGAACGTCCCCCTTAACAAAGTACCTCGAAGGAAAGGCTGGCCCAAGCTCGTCATCGCTTACCTTCGCTTCCCCCTCGACGCCGTCTTGCGAGTGAACTATCCTGCCACTGCTTCCGAGACTGACCTGCCTCGGCAGAACCACGCTTATCCTCACCAGTTTTCCTTCGATCTCGCCAACGTCCTGTTTTCTCTCGATCAGCCTCGAGTAAACCTCGTCGGACATCCACTTGCGCTTCCTTATGACCTTTTTCTTCGCATCCTGAGTTGAGAGACCAGTTTCCTTCATGAAGGAGATAACCTCGATGCCGTGCTTGATGCCGTAGACTACGATCTTTACGAAATTGCTGGGAATACCCAAAAGAGCAGACCCCCCTATTCCCACGGAGAAGGGAGCTACGGCGCTTCCTGCCGATATGGCGACGACGACCTTCTTGAGCTCCTCGTCTCCATTCCCAAAGAAGGCTTCCCTTGCCTTCGTCTCAGGATAGTGATGGTACTTCACTGCTTCGGAAGGTATTAAAAAGCTGCCGGGAACGTAATGTGACCTATAGGGCAGGTACAGATGACCCCATGCAACGAAGGATAACCCTGCCAAAGGGCCCTCCTTTGCGATTACGATGTCCTTCTCCCCGCGCATAGCTGGAGCGTACATCAGGTGAGACAAGGCATAACCGTTAACATCTCTATCTATTACCTCTAGAACGGCATCTTCCCTCGTTACTATTACGTCTCCCTCGGCGTAATCTACCATATGATTCATCGCTTATAGTCGAAGGGCTAATATTATCTTTGTGGTGAAGCTATCTTGATCCCCTCATCAATTCCTGATAAAGTTTTGAAAATTCCTCAGGTCATGCTTAAAGCTACCTGGGCGAACGTATTTGGTCGCGGGCATTAGGCAAAACAAAGCCGAAGACCGTAAGTCCCGATGGGCAGGGGGAACGCGACCTTTACCTTTTCCTGGTCATTATCACAACCTGAAGGCGCTTCCTCTCCTTCTCAAAAGCCGAGCTGAGAAGGAGTGGTGGCATGCGCGGCATGCCGCTTTTGACGCCTGCTGCATAGAAGGCAAAAGCAGATACCATAACGCCAACCAGGTCCAAGGGCTGCCTTATCAGGCCCATCCCTCCGAAAACGGGGCTACCTAAGTAAGAAAACAAAAGCAGGGTAAGCAGGTAAGCGAAATACCATGCGGCAGCTCTTATGCTTCCGTAAATAGTTCCCAGTCTTCTTGCGTAGATCGCGTAAATTGGTATTCCGAGGAGCGCGAGCCCTATTACGTACGTGGTATAAGGCCATCCGAACCAGTATATGAGAAAGCTAGTGACCACAAAGGCGGCAGGTCTAAGCACCTTTCCTGCCGGAAGCCTAAAGCCATCGCTGGTAAAGGCGCTCAGGATCGCGGAGGAGACCGGTCCCATTGAGTAGGTTATTACCGTGAGGCCGGATGCAACTTCTACCATCTGGTACCAGCTTGGGAACGGTACTATGAAAAGCGCGCTGAGCGCAAGGCCAAGAAGGAGAGCCTTTACGGGTACCCCCTCGTCGTTCAGCTCAGCGAAGATCTTTGGAAAATATCCCTGCTCAGCCATGGCAAAGCTTATCCTTGATGACGTGGTAAAGTAGACTCCCGACTCCCCCATCGGCGAGTAAACGGAATCGAGGAGCATAAGAACCACAAGCCAAATTGCCCCAAGGGAGGCCGCGGCATCAATGAAAGGAGATGAATGAAGCGATAAAAGAGCCTTCCAGTTGCCGATGGGTATGCCCATCGCATGCCAGTCAACTGCCATAAGAAACGCAGCTCCAAGCATCGTGTAAAGCGCTATGGACACAGCTGTAGAAAGTATAACTGCCCTTGGAATGTCTTTCTTCGGGTTTTTTGCCTCAGCCGCCATATCTATGGGCTGCCTAAATCCGCTGTAAGTTGAGATTATTCCCCCAGCTGAAATAGCCATTAATACCCCTCCTAAACTAGAGGGAGTTAAGGAGGCAGACGTTAAAACTGAGGGGTTAAAGCGAAAAGAGAACACAAAAGATAAAACCATTACTGGTACCAAGAATTTCAAAAGCGTTAGAAATGATATAAATCCTCCAACTTTCCTCACTCCGGCAAGGTTAAGGGAAAAGAAAAGGAGAAGGAAGGCAAAGGCGATCCCTATACCAAGCACTGATAACCCGCTTCCGCTGCGGGATGCAAGCGGCGGATAGAGGAACGAGAGCGCTTGCGCGGAAGCCACCGCTTCAAGCGCAGAGTAGCTTACGCCAGCGAGAAAAATACTCCATCCCGTTATGAAGCCGAGAAGGGGGCCATGTGAGTAATCCGAGTACTTGGCAACCCCGCCAGCGGTTGGAAAAGAGGAGCCCAGTTCAGCATATACAAGCGCCACCAGCATTAACATAACGCCAGCTATGAGCCACGCGTAGATCTCAGAGGGACCAGCTATGGCAGCGGCTTTGGCCGGGGCAAAGAGCCATCCAGCTCCCAGTATAGCACCTATACCGAACATGGTGAGCTGGAAGAGTCCCAGCTCTTTCTTGAATGTCCCGGCCAAAACGAACACCGAGTTGATTAACCCAGAGTATATAAATATTTCCGTTCTATTCGAAAAATTTTCCGATAACGCCAGGATAACTGCTCAAATATTTCTAAAATCGTTTTCCTCTCTTGCGGCCCTAGACTGTGGGGAACCCGGCAGAACTTGCATTAGCTCGATTTGATTTCCTTCCGGATCCTTAACCCAGCACTGTATGTTTCCATCGCGACCCATGTTTGGCTCGGTTGTCTCCACGCCTTTCTTGTGAAGCTCTTCGATCGTGTCATACATGTCATCTACTAGGAAACAAACGTGCGCAAGGCCGAGGCCGTTGGCCCTCTCCTTTCCTTCGGCCTTAATTAGCTCAATGAATGCTCCTCCAAGCCTCATGTAAACTATCCAAGGCTCACCCTTGTCATTTTCTAGGGTAAAGGAGTATCTCAAACCAAGGCTCTCGTAAAACTTCTTCATCTCATCCAAGTTGCGAGTCGCTATCGCAACATGACCAAGGTCATATATCATACCAAGGAAAGGCGAAGAAGTTTAAACCTTCCGCGCAGTTAGCCGTCAGTTCCTGGTTCCTGTGCTTCTCGAGGGACAATTACTTGATAACACTTCAATAAAATTTCCCCTCGATTTCGGGTAAAAGTTCTTCCGCGATCCTCACGGTAAAGCTCGCCTCTTGCTTTCAGTAGCGCATCTTTCATCGAGACACAAATTACCAAGCTATTAGGGGCAACGCGACCGTTGGGAGTAGGGCGCCGATAAACAGCTGTCATCAAGCCGCATGCCCTTACATGTCAGGCCTAACGGGAGCGCTCTACGCAAACATACAAATGAAACCCATAAAAGTCACTCACTCAGCTATTTATGCAGATTAAGGTAAAGCGCGTATACGAACCAGCATCCCCAGATGACGGCAAGAGGGTTCTAGTTGAAAGGCTTTGGCCCAGGGGGATGAGAAGAGAACAGCTCCAGATCGATTACTGGGAAAAGGAGGTCGCGCCCAGCAGCGAGCTGCGCAAGTGGTTCGCTCATGACCCAAACAAATGGGACGAGTTCAAGCTAAAGTATTGGGAAGAGCTCAAGGGAAATCCAAAAATAGAGGAATTAAAAGAGTGGGCCAGGCGGGGAACTCTTACGCTTTTGTTCTCAGCAAGGGATAAGGAGAAGAACAGCGCCCAAGCTCTTAAGGAATACCTTGAGATGGGATCGCCACCGACTACCTGATCTACAATGGTTAATTAGCTTAATCAATAGGTATTTCAAAGGGCATGCCGCTCAAAGGCAGGCCCTCTGTTGCCGAGACAGTCATCGAGACTTCCAAGGGCGTTAAATTGAAAGGCGCCGCTTTGAGCTTTTGTGGCCAGCTCCAAGATCACAAACTCAAAGAGCAAAACCTCCTTAAATGCGAACTCTTATGCTTCCTCAGGGGAGCCTACAAGCAAAGGCTAAAGAAAGAAGTCCCGTCTATCGCATGGCAGAAGAAGTTTACGTGGTGCACTACGCTGAGCTGGCCCTAAAGGGCAAAAACAGGGGATACTTTGAGGAGCTATTGGTCAACAACATAAGAAAAAAGCTTGGCCCAGAGTACAAGGTTGAAAGAGGACAGGGCAGAATCCTTGTTAGGCCTCCTCCTGGGAAGGCAGAGGAAGGAATAAGAAGCTTGAGCGAGGTAATAGGCATAAAAAACTACGCGCCGGCATATGTCGTCGATAACAATTCCCTTTTCGCGGAACTCCCGAATTTAGTTGACGTAGGAGATGCACACTCGTTTAGGGTTACGGCAAGAAGAACAGACAAGAGCTTTCCCCTTACCTCGATCGACATACAGGCAAAGCTTGGACAGGCGATCCTGCAGAAGTATCCGCAGCTCAAGGTGAACCTCTCAAACCCAGAGTTGACCATTAGCGTGGAGGTCCTTAAGGACAAGTCTTTGGTTTATTGGCTCAAGTATAGGGGAATAGGGGGGTTGCCCGTTGGGTCGTCTGGGAAAGTTCTATCCCTGTTCTCTGGAGGAATAGACTCGCCTGTTTCCTCATTTTTGGCCATGAAGAGGGGATGTAGAACTGACCTCATACACTTTCACGCTTTTCCCAATGCGTCCCAAGTTAGGGGAACCAAGATAGAGGAATTGGCCAAGCATCTAAGCAAATTTGAACCATCCCTCAAACTCCTGCTGGCGCCCTATCACTACTTTTACGTGTACTTCCTCAACTATCCGGAAAAGTACCACCTTGTCCTCTTCAGAAGGTTCATGATGAGAGTTGCATCGAAGATCCTCGAGAGAGAGAACTATGATGCGCTTGTAACAGGGGATAGCCTAAGTCAGGTTGCCTCACAGATCATGAATAACCTAAAGCTGATCGACAAGGCCACAAATGCCTTGGTGCTTAGGCCCCTCATTGCTTACGACAAAGATGAAATAATAGATAAGGCTAAAGAAATTGGCACATACTGGCTAAGCATAAAGCCATACCGCGATTGCTGCTCCATGGTGTCGCTTCACCCATCTTTGAATCCTATAGAAAAAGAAATCATTGAGATTGAGCAAAAGGTGAACTATGAGGACATCATCGAGAGGACCTTAAATGAGGTGGAGGAGATGAGGATTGAGCGAAAAACACATAGTCCCTGGGGCATGCATAAAAGCGTCAGCGGAAATGTGACCATGAAGGTTTTGCTAACTGGCGCGTCAACCCCTTTGGCGCAAGAACTATCCATTAGGCTTCGCTCGCTGGGCCATGAGATTTTCATCGTAGGGCCAAGGGTAGGACGTCACATGGCCCAGGAAACCTTCGTTCAGGAAGACGTGCTAAACCTGCACCACGTGGACGCAAAAATAGACCAAATCTATCACATGGACCTGAGCTACGATTTCGCTCATCCCGTGGAGGCGCTTCTGAAGAACTCCCTGGGCACGCTCAACGTTTTGAGGCTAGCCTATGTGAAGAGGGCTCGGACGGTAATAGCCATTGACTACTCACAACCAAGCGAACAAGACTCACAGGCATACGTCCGCACATCGCTCTCCTTCATAGAAGCCCTTTCGGCATCTTATGCTTCTGAAAAGGGGACGGACGTCAGGATAGCAAGGTTTTACCTCATCTACGGATCCAAGGAAGATTGGCTATTTAATTCGCTCGTCTCCATGACAAAGAATGAGGACATAACTTCTGCTAGTGGGGAAGTATTTCCCGTTCACGTTAGCGATGCGGCAGACGGACTGATGAAGCTCATGAACTACTCGGGTGCTGATGCCCAGGGGCGCGCATTCGACTTCTTGGGACCAAAGATGGATCTAGAAGACCTGCTTAAAACCGCAAAGAAAATGATTGGCTCAAGCTCCAAGATATACAGCGTTAAGAAGAGGCAGACTAGGTTTGGGCCAGATAGCCAGCTAGCTTACGAAGTACTTCAGTGGAAACCCAAAACGGAGATCGAGATGGGTATGGCGAAAGTTATCCAACAGGTGAAAAAAGGTGAGCGAGGAAGACAACGAGGAAGAGCTATGGAAAGAGCTTGAGGATTCAATAATCAATTGCAGAGCGTGCCCTAGGTTGGTCACTTACAGAGAGCAGGTATCAAGAAAGAAGAAAAAGGAGTTTGCCACTTGGACTTACTGGGGAAGACCACTACCAGGCTTCGGAGACAGGCGTGCTATGCTGATGATAGTCGGGCTTGCACCAGCTGCTCACGGGGGGAACAGGACTGGAAGGATGTTCACTGGTGATAGCTCTGGAGCATGGCTGATTAGGGCCCTTTACAAGGCAGGGCTTGCTAACAAGGCAACGAGCGAGCGCGCTGATGACGGGCTTACCCTTAAGGGCGTTTACATAACTGCCGTTGTTAGGTGCGCGCCCCCGGGAAACAAACCAACGCCCTCTGAGATAGCCAACTGTAGGCCGTATTTGCAAAGGGAAATCGAGCTAGTTAAACCGAGGGCATTTTTGGCCCTCGGTGGCATAGCTTTCAATGGCCTTATGGACGCCCTATGGCTGAGAAGGGAAAGATTCCAGCACGGGAAAGTCATCCAAACCAAGTACGGGTGGATCATCTGCTCCTATCATCCAAGCAGGCAGAACACGAACACTGGTAAGTTGACCGAGGAAATGCTCGACGCCACAATAAGTAGGGCGAAGGAGCTCGCCGGGCTTAGCTGAGCAAAATTACCTCCCTCACGCGCTTGGCTTAACCGCACAACCTTATTAGTTTAAAGATGATGATAGTTAGGCGCCCTACAGATCGCGCCCTTTCCCTTCAATGTACATCACGATCACGGCCACTGTCCAGCAGTAGCAATTGCCGCGGATTTTCTGTCTTCACAAAACGTTTATTATCGTTGCTGTTTAGAGGATGATTTGAGCGCCACAGACATATACGGCGAGACGGCTGCCAAGCACGTCGCCTACAGTTCAGCTTACGTCTACAGCCAAAGCATAGTAGCCGCGGTATCCGGCTTCGCTTTTTGGTTCTACGCCACAAAGATAACGTCAACACTATTTGTAGGCGAGATCTCGTCTCTATATCTTTTGTCGAGCCTTGCGTCAACGCTTCTAACTTTCTCGCTACCATCGGTGATGCAGCGCTACATCCCCATATATGAGGCAAGAGGTGAAAGAGGTGCCTCAATTTTTGTCGCAAGGTTGTTGTTGGCATCCGGCCTTGTGATATCGGCCGCCGTGTTCGCCTTCTTGTACTTTTTCTCCTACCCGCTTTCCTTCTACTTCTTGAAGAACCAAGCCCAGGCATATATCTTGCGCTACTTCGCAATATCCGTGTTCTTTGGTCTTCTTTCGGCTTTCTTCTCTGGGCTGCTAGTGGCTCACCAGAGGTTCAAGCTGTACTCTTCCATGAACTCCGTTTACTTCGCCTGCTATTACGTTCTCGCCCTGATAGCCCTTTGGAAGACAAGGGCTTTGCTCGGCGTGATAGCGGCCTGGACCGTTACTAACCTAACCTTTGCTACCGCGTTCCTCTTTCTATCGTTACCTTACGTCAAGGGAAAGGCAGAAAAGGTTGAAGTCAAACCGATGATAAGGTACGGGATTCCCCTATACGCATCCAGCCTGGTATCATACGGCTCAGGTCTGATAGATAGGTACGTTGTTCTGTTTCTGAGCACTCTAAGCTTGCTTGGAATCTACAACATAGCGATATCTTCATCTGGAGTGGTAACGTCTCTTATCTCTGCCGCTCTGAGCGTCACCTATCCCTATCTTTCTGGCCTCTTTGGGAGGAACGACACAAGCCGCATGAAGCTTGTAGTGAGGCTAACGATCAGGTACATGACAATAGCGTTCGTACCGCTTGCTGTTGGCGCAGGCGCAATAGCTTATCCCGTGCTATCGCTTTTCGGAAGCGGCGAGTACGCGACTGGTACCTTACCTTTGACAACCGTGCTTGCCTTCTCCGCCGCAACGCTTCCCGCAGGCATATATGCCAACGCGCTTCTCGCGCATGGAAAATCTAACAACATATTGGTGGGGTCTTTGGCATCTCTTGCGGCAAACGTGGGGGTGTCTGCCGCTCTCGTGGGCCCACTTGGCATAGAAGGTGCGGCGCTGGGCCTTTCATCTTCTTCGCTGGCTTACTTTGCGGTCATGATTTACTATGCGAAGAAGGCAGACGTGCTCGCCTTTGACTTTGGGGCCGCGTGGAAGTCGTGGTCTTCATCAGCTATAATGGGCGCGGTCGTGATAGCATCTGAGGTACTTCTCAAGGGTCCCATTTTCATACCTGTTTACGTTAGCCTGGGAGCAGTGACATGGCTCATGATCATGAAAAGACTCGCTCCCCTTAACGAAACGGATGCAAGGCTGATAGAGAACATCATGCCAAAGCGGGGGCGCGGCGCTGTAGTCCGCCTACTCAGGTTCATGGGGGCCTACAAAAGGGATGACGTCACTCGGAGTGACTGAGCTCCCCGTTCACTTCCTCTATGTCCTTAAGCGAGTCCACGCTTCTCCAATATCCGGTTACCTTCACGCCAGCCAAGGCATGCTCCCAAGCAAGTTTCGGGAAGAGGGTTTTTTCAATGTCACCGACATCTGGAAGCAAGTCCAAAATCTCCCTTGCCATGACATATATTCCTGCGTTTATCCATACGTCCTGAAGCTCTGGCTTTTCTTCGAAGGAATGTATTATGTAGTTCCCGTCCACAAGCGCTACACCGTATGGACTTCTCTCCCTGCGGAGAGCCATAACGGCTTTTATCCCCTGCTGTTTCTTCTCGTAGAACAGCTTAATTATAGATGAGAGATCAACGTCGGTTATAACGTCACCGTTTACAACAACGAGGTCACCCTTCACAAGTCCTTTCCGCACCGCGTTCTTTATGCCACCTCCTGTTCCCAGAGGGGTATCCTCAACCGAGAGCACGACCTTCAATGGAATTTCATTTGAGTTAAGCCTCAAAAAATCGCTTACGGCTTCATGCTTGTAGCCAACCGCCAAAATCGCCTCATCTATCTCGTGCTTGTATAGCCAGCCAAATATGTGCATAAGTATCGGCTTGCCTCCAACGTCAACCAAGCACTTGGGCACGTTCTCCGTTAGCGGTCTCAGCCTCAGCCCCTTTCCCCCTGCAAGGACAAGAGCCTGCATGCACTAAATATCTCCCGTTATTTATGTTTATGCCGAGGATGTCACAGATCAACTAAGCCTTTTTGACGATTGCATCCGCCGGATCAAGGGACTTCCACACGACCCTGTAGCCCAGCTCTCTCAAGAGGGCATCGTAACTTCTCAGGCCTTTTTTCTTGAGGACCGCCTCAACCTCGATGTAAGGCTTGCCGTCCAAATCCCCCAGCTCGCCCTTCAGGTTCTTTAGGTACTCCTCGCTTATGACCTCATCGCCAATTACCCTGTAACCCTCCAACCCATCCCTGTTCACGACTTCCATTAACACGTCTCTTTTCAACCCGTTTTTTTCGGCGAACTCATCCAATGCAATCACGGTCTCCCATGGCTTAACCTTTATTCTAGCGCTCATAACGGTTTCCCGAAGCAGCTCCTTCTCCCTTTCCTTGAGGTACCGCACCACCCTCTCAACGGGTACGGTCCTCTTGAACGTGATGACCCTGTCAGACTCAGGAACGATTGGCCCCAGTTCCTCGTCAACGGCTATGATCATGTCCATACCCTTGGCATCGCGCAGCTTTTCCTGCTTCGCCTTGATATAAGAGGGCGTCCAGAAGCCCACTATCTCCATGTATATTGTGTGATTGAACTTCTTCAACGCGAAATCCGGTATGAAGACATGGGTTCCTACCCTGACCGGACCCGGTTCCCTGACGATGTCCCACCCAGAGTTAACCGATTTGAAATCATCGTAAAACTTCCTCTCCACTTCGCTGTCAAATGGGTTTTCATCCCATTGCCCTCTGCTCATGAGATGCCCATGTTTTTCCGAGATCAGGTCAAGTTTATATATCCTTTGCTTTGTCTGCGAGACTATGTCAGCGCTCACCCTCCACCTACTGCACTTGACTATTTGCTCGAACAACTTGGCGATGGATGAGCCATACCTGTCCGTCAGCTTCGTCAGAGAAAGTGGGCCCATCACCTTAACGACCATATCATCTCCCTCAGCCTCGGCTATGTACATAAGGCCCAGCAGCTTTACCGTCCTAAATATCTCTTTCCAGTGATCGGAAACGGAAAAAGTCATGGAGGCTGACCTCAGCAAAAGGGTCTGCACAAGCGATAAGTTGTAATCCCTTATCAGCGAGCGTGGATCAATTGGATCAAACTCCTTTAGGACCATGTTTTCTTCGAGATCTGACCACAGGCTCTCTTCAACGTCCTGGACGCTCACGGCTAGTCTAGCTGCAGCCTCTCTCAAGACCTTTTCTCTCTCCAGATACCTGCCAGAAGCCAAAGTGAAAACCAAAGCCCTGGTCTGGATCGGATCTAGCTTACCAGTACTGGTGAACCTGCACCTGCGCTCAAGCAATGCAGATAGTCCCCTTACAAGCTTGTAATCCCTTCCGACCTCGAGCTCCTTCAGAGCGCCGTTCAGCATTCCCTTCCTCATTCCCACCATGGAGAGGTAAGTGTCTATCATGGCCTGCGCCAGTTCGAGGTCGCTTCCATCAACCCTCATGAACTTTGGGTATATCTTGCCACCTATGGCGCTTGCCCTAATTAGAGAGCTCTGGAACAACTCATTCCTCCTCCTCGTACGACTCTTCTTCCTGGTTTCCCCTCTTGCGCCTAGCGCTCAGCCTTACCTCGCCCGTGTCCCTAGAAACTATCTCGATCAGCCTTGCAACCTTTCCCTCTCTTTTGCGGAGAAGCCTTCCCAGCCTCTGAACGAACTCCCTTCTGCTTCCGCTTCCGCTCACTATTATCCCCAGTGAAGCCTCAGGCACGTCAACTCCTTCATCAAGCACCTTAGATGCCACTATGGCCTTGTACTTTCCCTCCTTGAATGCGCTGAGCACGCTGTCCCTTTCCTCATCGCTTGTCTTGTAGGTTATGAACGGAATCAGGAACCTCCTCGATATCTCGTAGACCAGGTCATTGTACTGCGTGAATATAATTATCTTATCATTGGGATTTTCGCGAAGCAGCCGCTCTAAGACCTCAAGCTTTGCCTCGCTGTTGAAGGCTATCTGCATTGCCTTGTTCCTTGCAAGGAGGGCCTCTCTGGCCTCCTTGTCAGTAGCGCTCAACATTATTAACCTGAGGAGCGCGTTCGGTCCCCACGCATATATTCTTTTCTTCTTGAGGTAGTTCTTGAATATGGCCTCGTTCATCTCGTAGTTTTTTCTCTCCTCGGGAGCTAGGTCAACTGCCACCCTTTTTATCTCGTACTCAGATAGGTACTTACCGGCTAGCTTTTCCGGCGACAGCCTATAGACGATACCACCTATCAGCTTCGGCAAGAGCCTTTCAAGCCCATCCTCCCTCTCAGGTGTTGCTGTGAGTCCCAACCTGTAAGGAGATGCAAACATCTCGGCTATCTGCCTGTATCCCTCTGAGGGTAAGTGATGGCATTCGTCGAATATGAGGAGGTAGAACTTGTTGCCAAGCTCTCCAGCCCTTAAGTAGGCAGAGTCGTAAGTTATCACGGTTATGGGCTTGAGCTCGTCATTTTCTCCTCCTATTGCGCCAACCTCGACCTGCAACTCATCTTCCAGGACGCCCTTCCACTGAAGTAGGAGGTCAAGGGTAGGTACAACAACAAGAGTGGAGAGTCCCACTAGCTCGATGGCCTTTACGGCCACCAGTGTTTTGCCAGCCCCGGTGGGCAGAACCACTACACCTCTCTTTCCGGCCTCCGCCCACTTCCTGAGCGCCTCCCTTTGATAAGGCCTTAACTTCGTCTTGGATAAAACGACCGGCATCGGCAACGGATCCATTACATGGTCATCCACATCGACTTCACTTTTGCGAAGGTACTCAAGGGTATCCCTGTAGTACATGGCCTGCGCCCTTTGGCGCTCTCCCCTGGGGTCTAGGGTCACATATGGCACTGGGAATCCACCAGATATAACAATTGTTCCCTTGTCGTATCTGAGCGAGACCCTTATCACGCTGTTTTTACCGCGTAAGTAAATATAACCTTACCTGACTCCATTTCGAGTCCTAATTTTGCGGGCCATTCTGGGATTTAGTTCCAGGCAGCCTAGAAAAGAACTTTAGGTAGAGGTAGGAGTTGGCGTAGTTAAAAAGTGCTGCAAGGCCGAAAGGTACGTACACGGGCAAGGCGCTGATCATGAAGCCCGTGAGGAGCGTTGAAACCGCCTGCGGGAATTGCCTGGCGGCCTGATTTAGCCCGCTGGCCGTTGCCCTGCTACCCTCTCCTATTAAACTCATCTGAAGGGAAGACTGAGCCGGCAGAGAAATCATCCTAATGGGGGTAGAAACCACGTAAAGGAAAGAGGCAACCGCAGCCGACGGGGAAAAAGGTATGAGGAAAGTGAGCGTTGACGCAATTCCCCTGCTCAGCACTATTAGGTTCACTAGACCGAGGCGCCTTGCCAGATAAGTTGAGAAGGAGTAGCCTATCCCGCTGATTATGCCGCCGGCGCTCATGAGGAACCCTATCTGTGAGCTGTTCATTCCAAAGAATTGGTTGAAAATTATCGGTAAAAATGGTGAAACAAGTCCCATTCCGATCCCATTTAAGAGCCCTGTATATCCAAAGATCTTGATGAACCTCTTATCGCTATCGCTTAGGGTTGCTGGTCTCCCATTTCCTAAGGGATCCCTTCTGAAGCGCTCTCTAACGGGTAACACGAAGGCAACGGAGAGCAAGCTTAACGTAAGTCCAATCTCAAAGAGCAGCCTATAGCTTGCGAAAGATATTATTGCGGCACCAGCAGCTCCTGCAAAGGTGTTTATCTGACTATTAATTGAGTAGATAGTTGTGCGGTTCTTCTCGTCGCTATTTTCGGCAAGCAAGGCCGTCAAAACTGGCGCAACGGACGCGCCAACCCCGCCTCCCACGAGACCTCCTGCCATACCGAAGCCGCCGAGGCCCATGGATAGGCCGAGTAAGTAAACGTTTCTAGTGGTAAGAAGAATAGCTATCCCAAGGGGAAGGGTTAGCATGTCAATGATCAACACCGTTTTCCTTCCATAGATGTCACCTAACCTTCCCACCAAAAGTGATATGGCAGGCGTCGAAAGGGCTCCGACCGCGAAAAGTGCACCTATAGCGATTGGACTTAAGCCGATCCCGTGAAGCAAATACAGTCCAATTATAACGCCCATGAAGCCTGCGGCAAAGCTTCTAAGCGCTCTCGAAACGAATAATAGTGCGACGTTCCTTCTGGAAACGCTATCCAACGGAGCTCAACCCCACTTACATGTGTCTCTTTTATCGACGAATCGATATCGAGTAGCAGTATATAAACGTTATGATTTTATTATGAAGCCAGCTTTCTTGTATATCCTCAGAAGCATTAGTGGGTTTACGTCCTCCACCCCGTCTATCTTTGATATCCTCTCGTTTATGAACTCCCTGAGCTCTTCCAGGGAAGGAGCCCAAACGGTTGCCACGAGATCAGGCTCTCCGCTGACCTCATATACGTCTTCTATTTCCGGTATCGATGCTATCTGCTTCGCTATGTTTTCTACTCCCTTTTCGGAGTTAACGTTTAGCATGAGTATCGCTGCCGCACCAAAGCCTAACTTCTCCTTTTCCAGAACGGCAGTGTAGCCAAGAATTATTCCTCTCTCCTCCAAACTCTTGACCCTGTCGTGCAGGGCGGATAGACTTATGTTGATCTCGTCAGCTATTCTGGACAAGTTTATCCTATCTTTCCCCTTTAGGGCTTCGGCTATCTCTCTGTCAAGCTCAACGGATCTTTCCTTGGAGACCCTAGGCAAATCCCTCACTACTTTGGTGCTTCCGCTATTAAGCGTTTTGACCGATTTTAACTAGCATGCAAAGAAAGATGCATCAATGGACGGGGTACTTTCAGTTATTTGAAACACTCAAACGAGAGAGGCCGACACATTTTTACGCCCTTGCACGGCTTGCGTGTGGAGGCAGCTTTCTGGGCCTTTGCAACGGAGTGTCCAGCTTCTCCCATGACACATATATCATCCCTGATTCACGCCTCTGACTTGAAGCACCTAACGACGGGCGCCCTATGGACGCGTCCGTTTGCCTCACGAGAGCTTGCAATCTAAGCTACCAAACCTGCTATGTCAACGGAGGCAGGGCAGCTCCGCATGAGCTGAAAGAGGATCAGTGGGCATAGGCAATCGATGCCTTATCGGATTTTGGCATAGAGGTGCTTTACCTACTGGGGGGTGAACCTCTTCTGGTGAGGGGTTTGCCAAGGCTGATCAAGAGGGCTAAGGACGAAGGCATGTACGTTGCCCTCAGCACAAACGGCATAATATTAAACGAAAGATACATTGAGCTACTAAAGAGCTCAGTAGATGCCATAAAGGTTAGCCTTGACTCCTCAGACCCGGCGGAAAATGACGCGCTTAGAGGAGGCTTTCACATGGCCCTTAGAGGAGCGTCTCGCGCCGCCTCTGCTGGCATCATCACGTCCATCTCTTGCACTGTTACTGAAATTAATCCAAGGGCGCTGGGCATCGTAGAGCTAGCAAGGAACGTGGAGTCAAAGAGGTGAACTTCATAGCGCTTCAGCAGTTTGGTCGCGCTCGGGGACAGCTATCTCTTTCGCATGAAAGGGCAAGCGATTTTCTAAGGGCGCTTTCCTGTCTATCGTCGTCGTACCCACACGCCACCATGAACGGGTTCAGATTTTACCTAGATGGAGAGAACTTCAGGCTGGCGGCAAGGGAAACAGCTTCGCTGCCTGGCTTCTTCACTTGCCCGGCGGGAAGAACGCATATGGCAATTTTGGAAAGGTGACGTTTATGGTTGCGATCTCTTGATGAGTCCTAGGTACAAGGAGGGAAACGTGCTGATCGACTCGCTGAAAAAGATGTGGGAAAAAGGCCTCTCGCTATACAGGAAATGGCATCCGAAAGCGTGCGAAAAATGTCCATATTTCCAAACTTGCCAAGGAGGGTGCCCCGGGAGAGCTGTTTATGCCGGTACGAGCACCGACCCCTGTGCACGTTTTACCCGCGCAGTAGGTCAACATAAGTCAGGTAAGGGTCAAGCCAATTAGACCAGAACTGCGCGGGGTTCTTCACGGCCACCAGCTCTTGGCCATCCAGGCTGTAGAGCTCGGGCACGTACAAGAACGCTCCATCAGATGCGGTTGCGTCCAGGTTTGAGAGCAGGAGCTGCTTAATAAGATCTGTCATGTTCAGGCTCGAAAGGACTTCAAGCAGGTAAGGCGTTTCCCTTGGCCAAGCGACTGCTCCGTGATACTCGGCATCGCCATAATAAGGGCCCGGGGAAGGCCTAACCAACACGCCAAATGGCAAGTGCTTATCGACGTACCCCTCAAGGGAAACGATCCTCTTTCTAACCATGAGCTTATCAATAACCTGATCAAAAAGCCCGTCCTCTTCAAACTTTCCAATCCTAGATAACAAGGCGTGAGCCATTATTGCCGTTGAAGAGGGGGTATAGTCACCCTTCCCGTCGTTTAGGTCGTATATCATGGGCAGGTAACCCTTGCTCAGCTTCCTCATGGACTTGTGTATCGTTTCAGAAGCTTCCCTGATCTTTCCTGCCTCCATTCCTAGCTTTTCCGCCACTTCCGCAGCACCTTTGAGGGCAACAGCGTAAAGGGCATTCACCTCGGGCAAAACGTACGGCTTGTCGTCCCAGCCCTCGGGAAGCCTTGTTGGCCTCAAGCGACCATTGACCCACACCCTTGAGTCCCACCACGATGATGCGGCACCAGATTCGACCGCTCCCCTTGAGGACAGATCTTTCAGCGGTGAATAGCAGTTTAGGGCGTAATCCACTAGGCTTGCAAGGGCGCGGGCGTAAGCCTCTCTCCACTCCAAGGACAAAAGCGAGCTCACGTACAAAAGAAAAAGCGGAAAGACATCAGATGCGGACGATCCCTCAAGCGGGCAAAGCCTATCCGGAAGTCCTCCGTCGTATCCCATGGCTGAGAACCCAGCTTCAGCCGCTTGCCACAGCTCATCCCTCAACCTTGGAGCCCTGTGAAACGCCTTCAGGTTGTAAAGCAGCCCCTGATAGAGGTCTCTGGACCAGACCTGCCTAAACCACCAAGCACCGGCGTCAGGCAGAAAGCCGGCACCACACGCGACTCCGAAAAGCGCTGCTGATTCTGCCCTTCCAATCAGCAGGCGGCCCCAAGGAGTTACCCTGAACTCAGGATAGCTATCGATTAGGTCAAGGTCCCACTGAGCTATGCGTGGCCTAACATAGGAAAAAAGCGGATGGACAACTACCTCGGCATCCCCATCGAAGCTTAATTCTAAAAGCAAGTGTCCACGCTTGCTCTCAGGGACGTATTTGGGTGGATTTCCCTGTCTAAAGCCGGAACCCCTGTCGTAATTTAAGCTGAGTTCCTTGTCGAGAATATTTGCTTTCCCATTGTGCTTTAAGATAAATTTCGCGGGTCCGCCCTCAACGAGCAGCTCGTCCCCGACCTGCTTTACTTTGGGCCTGGATTCGTCTCCGTAGACATCCCTTAACTCTATTATGGGCACCATCTTTTCAAGCTTCCCTCTCAGCTTTAGGTCCGGGCTAGAAGTGGTCATCTCCGCCAACAAGTGACCTCCGTCAAAGCTAAGGTCGGCCGAAAGATGGGTCACATAGGCTGAGCGAAGCTCACCCCCAGGCATTAGCGCGAAGCCGGCCAGAACCTTCCAGCTTCTCCCGTTATACATGGAGGTGTAGCCCTCATAACTGTAGTGTGTCTTTAGTTTCCAAAGCCCAGCTTCAAGCTGCTCAAAGGCTGTCCAGAAGGAGTACTCTGAGTAAGCGTTCCTAATTAGCACAAGTCTTTCTCCTTCGAGCTTGTAGCTTAATGCCATCCCTAAGATTTTACCCCAGAACTTAACTTTTTCTTATTCCGCTCTCCGCAAGCTTTTTCTTAGATGACGACCCGTTTATTATGGAGATAAGAGAACACGACATAATGCCAAAGGAGGGTTGTAACATCATATTTGGGCAGTCTCACTTTATAAAGAGTGTGGAGGACATAGCAGAGGCTCTAATTGGCTCGGTTCCTGGCATAAAGTTCGGCGTCGCTTTTGCCGAGAGCTCGGGAAAGAGATTAGTGAGATATGACGGAAATGACGAAGAACTTGAGAGGGAGGCGGTAAATCACATAAGGGAAATGGGCGCAGGTCACACCTTTCTCATAGTAATAAAAAACGCTTACCCCATAAACGTCCTTCACGCAATCAAGCGCGTCCCAGAGGTCGTCAACGTTTACTGCGCGACGGCCAATCCGGTAAAGGTTTTCCTTGGAGTTAGCGGGGATTCCGTTGCTGTTCTAGGGGTAGCTGATGGATTGAAGCCAATGGGCGTGGAGGAAGAGGAGGATAAAAAGGAGAGGAAGGACCTGCTTAGACAGCTGGGATACAAGAGAGCTTGAACCTAGCTTTAGACTCATATTAGCTTTTTCCCCTTGACCTCCGGTGCCCACAGATAGGTCACGGCAAAGCCGAGAAACTCGAATGCGGAGATGACCATGAGCACCAAGCTCAAGTTGTAAGAGAAGAACCCTATGGCAACCGCTACGGTTCCGAGTATGCCTCCGAAGCGGCTCACAGTTGTAGCGAAACCGTGTGCCGTGCCTCTGAGCCTAGTGGGATAAACCTCAGAGGGATATGCGTAAGTTAGATTTGTGGGGCCGATGTTGTGGAAAACGTGCATCAGCGCGAACGCGCTGAACGCGACGGCAGTTGAAGATGCCGCCGACGGAACGTAGTAAGAAAAGATCGAGAAAACTACCAGCGAGATCCCAGCCCCAAGAAATCCAAGTTCCTGAAGCAGGCGACGACCAGCTTTTTCAACCAGAGATAAGCAGATCGCGAAACCTATTATCACGGGTACCTCTTCTAGAAGGGTCTCCACTATGGCCATAACGTAACTGCTCGTTGAAGCAAATATGCTTGGAGTGAAGTTCCACACGCCATAACTTGCGAAGTCGTAAGAGAACCATGCTATGGAGGTGAAAAGAGTTAGCGTGAGAAACTTCTTACTAAATAGCTCCCTTATGGATGACGAACCCCCTTCTACCGCAAGGCCCTCAACAGCCTGCCGGGGATCGATGCCAGCTTCCCTAGCTATGCCTTCGGCGGATCTCTCTGCCTCCTGCTTTCTTCCCTTCAATAGCAGCCATCTTGGACTCTCAGGGAGAGAGTTTCTCGCTGCGACCACGATAAGGGGTATCACCGCAGCGCTGGCATACATGATCCTCCACGAAAGGGGGCCAAGCATTGAGAGGGGAATTGAGAGGACGAGGAACACCATGCTTCCTATTGTCCAAGTGAATATATTTAAAACGAGGAGCATTCCCCTCTTGTCCTTAGGTGAGAACTCGCTCTGAATCGATGAGCTTATGGGATAGTCCGCCCCTATGCCTATACCAGCTCCAACCTGAAATAGGAAGAACTCCCACCAGCTTGTTGCCATGGAGGTAAGTATGAGGAAGGCCGCGGTAATTGAAAGGTCATAGGTATAAGTCGTCTTGCGGCCAAACCTGTCGGCCAGGTTACCGAACGTGATCGCACCTATTAGCATCCCTATAAGGGATGCAGATGCCATGAGTCCCAGCTGAAAACTCGTCGGTGAGAATACGGCCCTTAGTCCCCACTTTGGTATCGGAGATGCCGTCGAAAAGATCGTTAGCACGTAACCATCCATGAACATGCCCATGGATGCCAAGAGCGTGAGCTTCCACTGAAACCTTGTCATGGGGACCTCATCTAGCGACTTGGACAATTTGTCCTAAAACGTTATCATTTTATAAACCTTCCGAAACTGTGTGCTCATCGGCACTCGCCACGCCTTTCGCGCATGAATAGCGATTTAACTGACCATCCCCAGGAGATCGCGCAAAGACATGCGCCCTTCTGATAAGCAGGTTATAGCTTAACTTCTCCTTCAGTACCATTCGTTGAGAAAATTCGGGAGGGATTAGCACGAAGCCCCAAGCTAAATCAGCTCAGGTAAAAAACAAGAAGCTTGGCCTTTTTGGCTCCTTACAGCTGGGCGATGTGTAGCTCCTCACCACCAAACCTTTTCAAGTGGCTTCTTTATCACGAGGGGTTTTAGGAAGGATATGGCCTTCTCGCAACCGTCTTCCCTTGACATGACTGGGTCCTCGTGCTCGTAAGACAAGACGTAATTGTATCCAACCTCCACAAGAGCTGTTATGAGCCTACGCCAAGGCACATCTCCCCATCCTGGCACCCTAAAGCGAACCCCTCTTCCGCGCCTGTTCCACGGCCCCGTGGAGAGCACGCCGTCCGAGCTAACTGCCTCCTTAACTATCTCAACGTCCTTCGCGTGAACGTGGTATATGCGATCTCCAAACTCGTGAATGAAGCTAACGACGTCTATTCCTTGCCATACCAGGTGACTGGGGTCAAAGTTAAAGCCGAACTCCTTTTTCTTTATTAGGTCCAGTGCCCTTCTTGCCGTGTAGCTGTTATATATCACCTCCTGTGGATGAACCTCGTGCGCGAACTTCACTCCGTGAGCTGCGTAATGATCCATTATCTCTCCCCATCTCTCTGCAAAAAGTTTCAGCTGCCCTTCGAACAGCTCCTCGTTTTTAGGAGGATATATGTACCATTGCCCCCAGTTAACGGACCCCACGAAGCCAGTTACCACGGGCACGTCTAGGGCTGCCGCCGCCTCAGCAACCTTCTTTGCTCTTTCTATTCCAAACTTTACCTTTTCCTCTGGAGTTCCCTTGAAAACGTCATCGGTTGAGGTATCAAGAGGTCCGAGAACGAGCTGCGTCTCCGCATGATCCGATAGCGCTGATATGGAAAGCCCGTAGCTTCCCACCATCCTCTTGAAGGAGGTAGCTCCACCCTTCAGGATCTCGTCCACGTTTATGTGTAAACTTCCTTTTCCCGCAGGGATCTCCACGGCTTCGTAGCCCAGTGAGGACACGTACTTGAGCACCTTTTCCAGTGGCTCATCCCCATAAAGTGCCGTAAAAATACCGATTTTCATAAATTTACTTTCGCTTCAACTTAATAACTTATCGTGGAGGAGTTATTCTGTCCTTTCCCATGTACGGTCTAAGGACCTCTGGAATGAGCACTGATCCATCTTCCTGCTGATAGTTTTCAAGTATGGCAACTATGGTTCTTCCAACCGCTGTCGCAGTACTGTTGAGCGTGTGAACAAGGTGAAGCTTACCGTCCTTCCCCCTGTACTTTATGTTTAACCTTCTGGCCTGGTAATCGGTGCAGTTACTGCAAGACACGAGCTCCCTATACTTGCCCTGACCGGGTAGCCACGCCTCAAGGTCATATTTCTTGGCGGCAGATGGGCCCAGCTCCGACGAGCATACGTTGACCACGCGATAGGGTATTCCCAACTGCTGATATATTCCCTCAGCGGTGCGTATCAGCTTCTCATGCTCAGCCCAAGAGTCCTCTGGCTTGGCATATACGAACATCTCTACCTTGTCAAACTGGTGAACTCTAAATATTCCCTTGGTGTCCTTGCCGTGCGCACCTGCCTCTGTCCTGAAGCAAGAGGAAAACCCAGCGTAATACCTTGGGAGCTCTTCCTCTTTAATTATATCGTCGGCATGAAGGCCGGCCAGTGGAACCTCGGCTGTCCCGGCCAAGTAGAGGTCCTCCCCCTCAACCTTGTAAACGTCCTCCCTTCCCAACGGGAAAAATCCCGTTCCAAACATCATCTTTTCCTTCACCAGTACTGGAGGTATTATTGGCTTGAAGCCGCGTTCCTGTAGGTACCTCATGACGAAAGTCACTATCGCAAACTCAAGCATAACCAAATCTCCCTTAAGGTAAGCGAACCTTGCACCGGAGACCTCTGCGGCCTTCTCGGTATCTATCACGTCAAGTTTAAGGCCAAGATCCATGTGATCCCTAGGCTTAAAGGGGAAACTTGCGGGCTGCCCCCATCTCCTGACTTCCACGTTATCCTCGTCACTTCTTCCCAGTGGAACCGTTTCATGCGTGAGGTTTGGAATCGTTGCGAAAAGGGCGTAAAACTCATCCCTGAAAGATTTCACTTTCTCCTCTACCTGATCTATTTCTTCGCCTATTTGTGCCCCGTAAGCGACCCTCTTTTCGATTTCCTCTTGTGGGGCGCCGCTTGCCTTCATGCGCGCAACATCGTCTGCGTTCTTGTTCCTTAGGTGTCTAAGCTCCTGAACCTTCATGCTCCCCTCCCTTATCTTCTTGTCCAGCTCCACTAACTTGCTCACAAGCTCTTTTGCATCAGCCCTTCCCCTCTTTTCGAGGTCCTTTTCTATTATCTCAGGATTTTCCCGAAGCAGCCTTACGTCTATCATGGTCTTTTTAAGATCGCTTGCTTTTAACGCTTTGGAGACACTAAAGCAATCCTCTTTCCCTTAGAACCCTGTGAAAGGCCTCCACGTCCTTGCAGTATAGGTTCAGCGATCTTAGCTTTTTCGGATCCAGCTCGGATACCTTTGCGCTATCCGGTAGCTCTTCCTTTCCAGAGCGGATGCAAAATAGCTCAGGAGCTGGAAAGTGGAGCTGCATAAGCACTTGTGTCTTTACGTCCCCGACCGTTGTGTCCTGAGATACCATGGCGTACTTTTTGTCTCTTCCAATCCTACTTCCCTTGCCGAATACCCCGCTCACGTCAACTTCGACGTGGGGGTCAGTCCGTCGCGAGATCATCATCTTGATCAGCCATGGGACGGCTTCTTCATGCCCGATTCTTCATAACGGGCTCTTATAAGCTCTTCGGGAGAGCCTTGAGTAACTTCCGTACGCTACCACTCACAAGCAATATCTCGTTGTTCGTGAGGAAGTTTGCCGCCCTGAAAGCCCTCATTCCGGAGTTCCTCACAACTACAATGCTGAGCTCACCTTTTTTTTCCAGCACCCTGGGCGAAGCCTCCCATAGGGCTACCAGGCCAAGGTATTCCTTCAGCGCTTTCACGGTCTCATCCGGGTCGCCGCGCATTAGCAAGTAACGCTTCTTTTCCCTCAAGGAGGCCACCTCGTAATTGACTCGTAAGCCCTATTCTCGTTCATCTTAAGGACCTCAACCAAAAAGGCGAGCATGTCCCTTGGATCCTTGACGTCTTCTGGCTTGCTCGGTGAAACCGTGAAGAGAAACCTATACCCCTTGTGGCGCTCTATCAACCTAGAGAGGAGTGAGTAATTGCCGGAAAAATCCCTAAGGTTGACCAAAAGCGCTCCCTCACCGGGCCTCACGTTGGGAATGCGGGCTCTGCGCCCCAGCCTGTATATGTCTGCTCTTCCCTTACCCAAGGGAAGCTCTATGAGCTCATCAAAAAAACCATGGCCCTTAAACAAAACGGTAAGACCGAGCTGGGAGGCCAGAACCAGGTCCTCGCTGCTCAGCAACCCCCTTTCAGCGAAGGTTAATCGATAACCCTTTTTCTTAAGGGCGAGCAGCATGTCGCTTCCTCCGGCCCTAAGATCGGGCTCGATCGCTCTCAAGATCCATCACCCAGTAGACCAGCGAAGAACTCCTTCGATCCTCCCTTTTCCGCCCTACCTCCCGCCACTACCACAAGCTTCACTGTGTTGTCCCCGCTCGCCACGCTTATCTTTCCCATAACAAGCTGCTGCTTGTCTAGTCTTAAGTGCAGCTTCCATCCCTCTATCCTGAGGTCCAGGTCCTGAAGCAATCTTTTCTTGTTTTCAACATCGGAGGTTATCTTCTTAAACAGAAGCTCTGCCGGCTTCCCGTTTTCCTTTACCTTCATCAAGATTATTGGCTCCCCGTAGAACCCCTCAAGATCTTCCTCGTAAATCTTTTCGGACCCCGTAAGGAAGGACAAGGCTGCCTTGATCTTATCAGGGTCCTCGGTTGCGTGGCAGAGAGCGCTTACCTCGACCTGCTTTACGCGCATTCAAGGTTCGCCTTTAAATTCTTGGCAAAGCCGCATCCCTACTTGGCGGAGCCTTTGGGCATTAGCACACCTATTTCCTTAAGCCTCTTGTAGATCTTCTCGACCGCTCTGTAAACGTCCTCCTCGCTTCTAGCTCCTGTGCACACCATCTTACCAGAGCCGAATATAAGCAATACGACCTTAGGATCGTTCATCCTATATATGAGCCCGGAAAACTGTTCTGGCTCGTACAGAACGTTCTCCAGCTGCAGGCCCGCTTTCTCAAGGTTGACCTCGGACATCAGGTTTGCGCTCGCTACGACGTTCTGTATGTAGACTTCGGGCTTACCCTTGATCTCTATCCCTTTCTCGCGCAAGGTCTTAACTATCTCGTCCACTGCCTCGTAAACACCGGCAGAGCTCTTGGCCCCGGTGCACACCATTTTTCCAGAGGAAAATATTAGCGTAGCAGTCTTTGGCTTTGAAAGCCTGAACAGCAAACCCGGAAATCTCTTGGGATCGTAGTCAACCCCCGGTATTGCCCTTGCTATCTGGTAAAGATCGATGGTCTCGCGGAGGGAGACCGAGGCCACCACGTTTTCAATCCTTATGGAAAATTCTTCCATGTTTTCCCCTATATAAGGTATGTACTTATATATAAATTAGGGCGTTGGATTGGCTGAAGGTGTGCAGGCTTATTTGCCCCTACATCGATTCCAAAGCTTGATAAAGGCCTTCGTCTTTGACATGGATGGCACGCTTGTCGACTCGAAAGAGGCGGTCATAGCTCAGCTCACCGACTACTCCCTTTCGCTAAACAGGGAGCCATTGCCTCGCGAGCAGCTTGTAAAGCTCATAGGGAGGACTGATCACGACATAGCGCGCGTGCTCATAGGAGATGATGAGAGTACCATAGAAAGAGCTATCGAGTGGTTCAACGAGACCCACACAAAGTACTATGGTAAGCTCGCAAAGCTTTTTCCTGGAGTTGAAGACTGCCTTCGCTTCCTCAAAAGCAAGGGCTACATGCTTGGAATAGCTACCAACGCAACCGCTGAGATGGTCAGGCAGTTCATGGAGTGGTCGAAACTGAAGGATATTGTGGATGCCTCTGTTTCGGCTGACGAGGTGCCAGGAAAGCCAGCCCCAGACATGATATTGAAGCTAGCTGAGCTCTTCGGGGCAAAACCTTCGGAGATCGTTTACGTTGGAGATACTGTATTGGACGTAATGGCAGCGAAGTCTGCTGGTGCGCTGTCCATAGCCGTTGTCTGCGGTGTGGATACCATGGATGAGCTTTTGCTTGCCAAGCCTGACTTGATCCTTCCCTTGGCATCCTGGGTTTGCCGCGCGTTCAACATCTGATATTCACCTCACAGTAATCGGCCGCCGAGCAATGCTCGGGCACGAGCTATTTCCCTCAGTTGTAAAGGATATGCTTACTCAAAACTTTGACTGCCCAGTTCCCCTTGTCTTACTATGATCCCGTACTAAACCGTTAAAAGGACCATATGATACAAGTCATGCCAGCGGTTAGACTTGAAAACATAAGCAAGAGCTTTGGAAAAAACCAGGTGCTTAGCGAGCTGAGCCTTGAAGTCAAGGATGGAGAGTTCATGGTGTTGTTGGGGCCATCAGGCTCAGGAAAAACCACGACTCTGAGGATCATCGCTGGTCTGGAGGTACAGGACTCTGGACACGTGTACATAGGAGATAGGCTGGTTGACTCTCTTCCTCCCCGTGAGAGGAACGTCGCCATGGTCTTCCAGAACTACGCCCTATATCCCCACATGACCGTGTACCAAAACATAGCCATGCCGCTTGTCGCAAAAAAGGTAAGCTCATCAGAAGCAGATAAAAAGATCAGAGAAGTGGCAAAAACACTCGGCATTTTAGACCTCCTTCACAGGTATCCGAGGCAGCTCTCGGGAGGACAGCAGCAAAGGGTAGCGCTTGCACGCGCCCTTGTCAAACAACCGAATGTTTTTCTCATGGATGAGCCCCTTTCAAATCTCGATGCAAAGCTAAGGGTATCCGCAAGGACCTTCCTTAAGTCCCTTCAAAGAAAGCTTGGAATTACTACTGTTTACGTGACTCACGATCAGGCGGAGGCAATGGCCATGGCGGACAGGATTGCCCTCATATCGGAAGGAAAGGTTCAACAAATAGGAACTCCATCTGAGCTCTACTTCAGGCCCGTTAACCAGTTAGTGGCTGGCTTCCTTGGCAGCCCTCCCATAAACTTCATCGACGCTATAGCTCAAGGTGGCATAGTGAAGGCCCCTGGTTTTACCTGGAAGATAGAGGGGCTACAAGTGGATGGTAAGGTTGTGGTTGGCATAAGACCTGAGGACATAAGCGTATCAGGCGGTGATGTTATAGGTAAGGTTTCGGTTGTTGAGCCCCTTGGTTCGGAAACGATTGTGAGCTTCGAGGTAGCTGGCAATACCCTTGTGGCCAGAATGCTCGGAACCGCTAGCGTTGACGAGGGATCAGAGCTAAGGCCCCGCATTGATCCCTCAAAGCTGCTGCTTTTCAAGGATGGTAAAAGGATATGGCCAACTTAAGCTACCCCTTAACCGACCCAAACCATAGCCCCTTTATTATGTACTTCTGGAGCACCACGGACACAGCGATCACCGGGAGAGCAACGATTAGGCCCGCAGCGCTCAGCAGAGCGTAGTTTGTAACCTGGCCACTGCCAAAGCTCAGCCCCTCGGCCACAAAAACCGTTGCCGTCTCAGTCCCTGTGGGCGGAAAGTTGAAGGCGTAAGCGCTGGAACCTACTGTGACCGCGAACATGAACTCGCTGTAACTTGCTATTATGGCAAAAAAGGCAGCTACCGCCAGCGCCGGGCGAACTATTGGTAGCACCACGTCAAAGAAAGATTGTATCTTTGACTTCCCGTCCACTTGGGCTGCCTCGTCTATCTCCTTTGGTACATCGTTGTAAAAGCCAACGAGGATCCACACAGAAAGGGGCAATGTGAAAACCGGATAGATAAGCATGAGAGCCCACCAGGTGTTAAGCAAGTTGAGCTTAGCCATGAGAGAGTACAGCGGCACAAGATAAATTATGGATGGAACGGTGTAAAGGTAAAGTGCCCACGAAAGCAGCTTAGTTCCTCCAAGCTTGTACCTTGCTATGGCGTAGGCCGCTGGGGCTCCCATCAATATTGTAGCCGCTGCCACAACAGGCGCTATGACGAAGCTGCTCACAAGGTAAGGAGTGCCCTGATCAAGAGCTAGCAAGTAGTTCTTAAGGCCGAGTAAAGGTCTTTTGGGAAGCATTGTTACCACAACGCCGGAAGCGTGCAGCGACGTGATGATTGTCCAAAGTATCGGGAAGAAAGAGGTCGTCCCCAGGCAAACGAGGATCATGTAGGCCATTATCAAAGAGAGCTTGGGTGGTATGTTGAAGTCGAATCTCGGAACGCGGTACTGTCCTTTCCGCGACCTGCTTTCAGATTTCTCGCTAACCAATCCAAGCCTTTCCCTCAGTCCGACGGCCCTTATGAAAAGCAGGGAAAGCACGGTCGATATTGCTGCAAGCAGCGTGACCATGGCCATGGCTTCCCCCTGGTAACCCCTGACGAAGGCGTTCGAATAGGCATAGTAAGCTAGTACGGAATTATATGGATTAAAGCCCCCGGAGTTAAGAACAAACACAACGTCAAAAGTCCTGAAAGCGGTTATCATGCTCATAAGCACTGTTACAATCAAGGCTGGCTTTATCAATGGCAGCGTTACCCGCCTGAACCGCTGAGCCGTCGAAAAGCCGTCAACGTCCGCGGCTTCCTTAAGCTGAGGAGGTATGGAGCGCAGCCCCGCCAATATCAAAAGAAAAGAAAAAGGTACGGTCTGCCATATGACAACTAACGAAAGCGCCCATAGCTCGTAAGAAGGATTTGAAAGCCATCCTATCGTTCCTATGCCAATAAACCTAAGCAAGAAATCAAGGGGGCCAACGAAGGGATCGTAAATTATTTCCCACACCACCGCCGCCACGACCGCCGGAAGAAGCATTGGAGAAACCAGAAGGGCAGTAATTATTGTCCTTCCTTTCCTTATCCTCTCTACTGCCAACGCTAGGAGCAGGCCAATGCTGAGGTCAGCAACAGTCACTAGGCTAACGAAAAGCATGGTGTTTACGAAAGTCTGCTTGAAAAAGGGGTCGCTCAACATCTCGAAGAAGTTTTTGAGTCCCACAAAGCCTTGGAAACCAAAGTATGGGCTTATCCTCGAGAAAGAGAAGAGCACCGATTGAAATATCGGGTAAACGGTGAAAACTATGAGGTAAGCTATAAAAGGAAGGGCGAGCAGAAGTGGGGCAAACCTCTCCGGCTGCTTAATCTTTGGCAAAAAACTCGCCTTTTAGGATCCAATGGCTTGTTTCCACTGACTGGCCGCTTGTGCGAGGAGCTGGGATGCCTGTCCCTTGCCTGTAATGTACTGATAGAGGGCATTGTTAAGCGAGGGCATCAGCTTCGTTGACGTTATGGGAAGTGTTGGAGGGTTCGCGTAAGCGGCTGAAACGGCCCTAACGTAGAAGCTGAACTCTGCCTTGTGCGACTCGTTAGAGGATATGATTGATATGGCCCCAAGCTCGCTAGGCGGAAAGCCACCCTGATAGTAGAGCTTTGCAGCTTCCTTATCGCTCGTCAGGAACTCCAAGAAGGCCCACGCCTGCGCTTTATGCTTTGAATATTTGGCTATACCAAGGAAGGAACCCCCTGCCTCGCAGTAACCTCCTGGAAGGAGGGCCATAGCAACCTTTCCAGCTATGATAGGATAGCGAGAGGGATTGTTGAAGTTGTCGTAGAATCCAGACCAGGCCAAGTCCATGGCATACTCGCCTGTCCCAAAGAGGGACTGAAGGTGGGAGTAATCGACGGTAAGTATGTTGGGCGAGGGCTCGTAGCTGACCAGTTCCTTTATCATCTCAGCGGCTTGTACCCCGTCCGGCCCGGCAAAGGAAGGCTGAAGCGAATTTGTGAAAAGCACGTTGTAGCCCGGCAGCCCTCCTCTGGTTCCCCCATTAAGCGTAGAGTTACGGGAGTACCACCAGTAAAATACCGCTGGAAAAGTGTCGATGAGGCCGTGTGCAACGTTATCATCGATTATCATTCCATACTTAGTTATGTTGTGAGAAGTCACGAAGCGATCCGCCCAAAGGACCTCCGTCCAGTTGGTCCAGTCGTTTGGGTCGAAGGGGACACCGTACTCGGCTTTGAACTCAGCGGCGTATGTCGGGTTATCAAATATGTCTGTCCTGTAGAATAGAACAAGCAAGCTCGTGTCCGTGGGAAGACCTATTATCTCGGATTTACCCGTGCTCTTGTTGTAATATTCACCTCCGAATGAAAGCAGGGCTGGTGACAGATCTGAAAGGTTGTAATGGGAACTGTTTATGAGGGAGTTCAGCGGGTAAACGTAAGGGGCAAGTGCCCCTGACATGGTGGGGCTCCACGTAAATATGTCGTAACTAGACGCGTTACCCTAGCTCTCAGCAACGATCTCCTTTTCCTCCACGCTGGAAAATGTCGCTAAAACGAAGTTGAAGTGAACGCTGGGATTCAACTTTTCGTAATCCTGCGCGGCCATCTCGACAGTTTGCTGGTTCCATCCACTAACGACCACAACGGTCAGGGTCACACCACGGCTCCGAGCCGTGTAGAAGTAAATTGAAACGCCTGCTGCCACAATGAAGAGAAGAGCGATCAGGGCGGCCATAAACTTAGTTATGCCCTTTTTCATGCATACCCTGATCGAACTGGCAGGCTTTTATAAGCATATTTTTGCAATTCGATGTCACGCGGATGCCTTGCCTTCTTAGGCCCAAGCCTAAACCTCAAAGCGGTCGACTGAAGCGATCAGCACCACTTATTAATTCCTTAGGCTAATCATCAGGTTGATAAAAGAGGGAGACTGGGTACTGCTTTACCTAAACGATCGCGTGAGATTTGTGGTTAAGGCTTCGTCACAGCTGAAGTTCCACACCCACAAGGGTTTCATTGTTGGAGGGGACATAGTTGGAAAGGACTACGGGGAGACCGTGAGGACTTCCGGTGGCGTGGACTTCGTGATATTGAAGCCAAGCATAAGGGACTTCATAAGGAAGTTCTCCAGGGCATCACAGATAATATATCCAAAGGATGCAGCAATAATAATCGCGTACCTGGGAATCGGCCCCGGATCGACGGTCCTGGAAGGAGGAGTTGGATCCGGTGCCCTAACGGCTGCGCTGGCCCACGCCGTCGGAGACCGGGGAAAAGTTATCGGGTACGACGTAAGGGAAGAGGCCGTGGAGACTGCAAAAAAGAACTTGGAAATGCTGGGTTTGACAAACTTTGAGCTAAGACTGGGGGACGTGACCTCTTACTCAGGAGAACCTGCGGATGCCATAATGCTCGATGTTCCATCTCCTTGGGACATGGTCTCATGGGTTAAGTCTTTCCTAAAGCCATCGTCGGCTTGTGCTTGCCTGTGTCCCACGTATAATCAGGTTGAGAAAACAGTTATTGCGCTAAGGGATACAGGCTTTGTAGACGTTCAGGCTCTGGAGATACTTGAGAGAAAGATCAGGGTCGCGCAGAACGCCACCAGGCCCGAGAACCTTGGCCTTTCGCACACCGCTTTCCTCGTCTTCGCCCGCTCCACGCGGCTTTCTTTTGGGTTTGAGGGACTCGGCCACCGCAACGGTGATCACAAGACCCATGATGAATCCAGTGAAAGCCCCAATTACGATGAAGAGGGAGGTGAGGGACTTATCGCAGCAGAGCCTCAAGGCCAGCTCCCTTCCCAAGATTACGCCGGAAAAAACTAACATGCCAATCATTAGGGCACAAACCGTCGTTCCAACGTAAAACCTTGTGATGGTATCCACTGCGCATAGAGCATCCCTCAGAAGATAAGCTTTGCAGGTCGCCCAATTGGGTTAAAGCTTATTCGTTACCGTAAGTTATGCTTATGAGCGAAAAAAGCCTACTTCTTACAGTCCAGGAAGCGATGGCTAGAGACGTAGGTCGTATGATAGCCCGCATAAGCTCGAAATCCATGACTGCCCTAGGGGTGAGGGTGGGAGACTACATCTCAATAAAGGGAAATAAAACGGCCTACGCTACTGTTTGGCCTGCCGCACCACAAGACGAGGGAGCAAACATAATAAGGATCGATGGCATAATAAGGGAAAACGCCGGCGCTTCCATAGGCGATTTGGTAGAGGTTAAGCGCGCAGAGCTAAGACCCCTAACGAGGTTATCCCTTGCACCTACTGAACAGATATCCTTCGGCACAGATTTCAGGGCCCTCGTTGCTGCAACGCTGCAGGGGAAGCCAGTAGCTCCGGGCAACTTGGTAATAGTACCAGTTATGGGGCAAGCCATAAGACTTTACGCCACAGCAGCCATTCCGGCCAACGGCGGTATAGTCGTTGACTCAACGGAGATAATGATATCTTCAGAGGCAGTTTCCATGCCGGCTGCCGCTGCGCCCATGATAACTTATGAGGACATAGGTGACATGGAGGATGCGAAGCAAAAGGTCAGGGAAATAGTTGAGCTGCCGCTCAAGCACCCGGAACTTTTCAAGCACCTTGGCATCGATCCTCCCAAGGGCATACTTCTCTACGGACCACCCGGAACTGGGAAGACCCTGCTAGCTCGCGCCATAGCTAACGAAACAAACTCGAACTTCTTAACCATAAATGGACCCGAGATCATGAGCAAGTTCTACGGAGAGTCGGAAGAGAGACTTAGGGAGATCTTCAACAAGGCCGAGGCGAGGCCGCCTTCAATAATATTCATAGATGAGATTGATGCCATAGCGCCAAAGAGGGAGGAGGTGAGCGGAGAGGTCGAAAAGAGGGTCGTGGCGCAGCTCCTTACCTCCATGGACGGGTTAAAGAGCAGGGGTAACGTCATAGTTATTGGCGCCACCAACAGGATTGACGCGGTAGATCCGGCCCTTCGCAGGCCAGGGCGCTTCGACAGGGAGATAGAGACCGGGATACCGGATGCCAAGGGCAGGAGGGAAATACTTCAGGTCCATACGAGGAACATGCCGCTCGCAGATGACGTTAACCTCGATCAGCTAGCAGAAATTACACATGGCTTCACGGGCGCTGACCTTGCGAACTTAGTCAAGGAAGCGGCCATGAGCGCTCTCAGAAGGGTCCTTCCAACGCTGAATTTGAAGGAGGGAATGATACCTACCGAGGTACTTTCAAAGATAAAGGTCCAGTACTCTGACTTCGAAACCGCTCTGAGAATGATACAGCCATCGGCTCTGAGGGAGTTCTACGTCGAAGTACCTGAGGTTCACTGGGAAGACGTTGGAGGGCTTGACGACGTGAAGCAGAAGTTAAAGGAGGCAGTGGAGTGGCCACTTAAGCATCCCGAGTACTTCCAGAGCATGGGCATACAGCCCGTCAAGGGAGTGCTGCTTTACGGACCTCCAGGAACCGGAAAGACATTACTGGCAAAGGTAGTGGCGACGGAAAGCGAGGCTAACTTCATAAGCGTTAAAGGACCAGAGATCTTGAACAAGTGGGTAGGTGAGAGCGAGAGAGCCATAAGGGACATATTCAGGAAGGCCAGGCAAAGCGCGCCATGCGTGGTATTCTTCGATGAGCTAGATGCCATAGCGCCAGTAAGGGGACAGTCATTCGATAGCGGTGTGACCGAGAGGATAGTGAACCAGCTCCTATCTGAGATGGATGGAATATCTCCTCTTAAGAACGTGGTAGTGATGGGTGCAACAAACAGGGCTGACATACTGGACCCTGCGCTCCTTAGGCCAGGGCGCTTTGACCAAATAATATACGTACCGCCTCCCGACCAAAAGGCCCGTCTTGAGATACTGAAAATACACACCAAACGCGTCCCGCTTGCAGACGACGTTAACTTGGAAAAGCTAGCGGCTATGACCGAAGGATACTCCGGTGCTGACCTTTACGCGCTGGTTAGGCAAAGCGCCATAATAAGGCTTAGGAAGGAGGGAAAGCCATCCAAGGTCACCATCGAGGACTTCATGGATGCGATGAACGAGGTCAAGCCCAGCATAACTAAGGACCAGCTCTTAATGTATGAGAAGGAAAGCAAGAGACTTCAGGGCTTAATACTTTGATTAGTTTCTCGTGACCTTCTTTCCATCGTTTTTTGCTTGCCACTGAGTTAGGAGGCTCTGGAAAGCCCTCCTTTACCCGACTTTCAGCCAACGCTTCCGCTTCCTTCATTATTTCCTCGGCCTCAGAAGACAGGGCCTGGCTTGTTACGGGAGAAGAGACAACTTCTGCTTCGGACATTATGGACTCAACCTCTTCCTCTATGGAGGACATCTCTTCAGAGGCCTCCGGCATTACCTCGGAAAGAGGACCTACTATCTTCTTGATCACGCCAAAGGAAGACCCGAGGCTTGCCGCGAGATCACCTATGTCAAGGGCCGTTTCGAGCCTTAGCGCTACGCGTTCAAGAGCGATCTGCGAGGAGAATATGACCTTGGCCGCCTTTCTAACCTCGGCCGCCTCGTTGGCGTAAACCTTTGCTCTATTGTTGTCACCAGAGGCCAGGGAGTCAGTGGCTTTGCTTATCAGCTCTTTCTCCCTTACCTCCATCTTGTACTCCTCTCTCTTTAGTCTCTCAATCTGCGTGTGAAGCCTTATTATGACCTTCTGCAGTTTCTCCCTCAGGTGCTCCCTCATAATTGACAGATTGGTCTGGGGCTATAACCGTTACTGAAAAAGTGAAAAAATTTAACCGACTGGGCCTAGGCCGAAGCGTTGCGCTAGCTGGTCTGCGTAGCTCTGGATTACCTTGATCCTCTCAGGCGTGAGTCCCCTGAACCTGCCCTGCACCTTAAGGTATTCATCAACTGGCTTCCTCTTGGGAACCGGTACCGTCAGCTTAACTACGCCGTGATCAACCTCGTACAGAGGCCAAAGTCCAGTCTGAACGGCAAGCCTCGTAACCTCAACGGATATCTTGGAGTCGTGTCTCCATCCAAGGTTGCAATCAGATAGCACGTGCAGGAAAGAGGGGCCGTCTGCGTCCAAAGCCTTTTTAACCTTGTTGGCCAAGTCAAGGATGTACGCTGGAGCAGCCGTAGCGGCGTAAGGTATGTGATGGGCCGTAACTATGCCCATCATATCTTTCTTCATCTCCGGCTTGCCCTCCCAGCTGGTAGTTGTCCAGGCCCCATAGGGAGTGGAGCTACTCCTCTGTATGCCCGTGTTCATGTAAGCCTCATTGTCGTAAAGCAGGTAAGTTACCCTATCCCCTCTTTCCAACATACCACTCAAAGATTGAAGCCCTATGTCAGCTGTACCTCCATCACCAGCAATCACAAGCACCCTTGGATCTTCTTTGAAGTCGCCATACTTCTCCCTCATTATGTCAATCGCGGCTCTAACGCCCGATGCCGTGGCTGCCGAATTCTCAAAGGCGTTGTGTATCCAAGGGACCCTCCAAGCAGAGTAAGGAAGATAAGTCGTCGTTACCTCAACGCATCCTGTCGCATTGACCACGATCACGTTTTTCCCCGCGACCCTACCTACTATGTTGAGTATCGTACCTGCCCCGCATCCCGCGCAGAGCGCGTGACCAGGCGCCAGTATGCCCTCGGTTGTAGGTATGTCCTTTATGGTTTTATATAGTTCTGTCATCTTCAATCACCCCCTCAGTGCAGGATATGATATCCTGTACGGTATGTTGCCATCAACAGCTGTCTTTATCTCCTGGAACATCTGCTCGAAGTCGGAGAGCTTTATGTCTCTTCCTCCTATTCCCGAGACGAAGCTGACCACGCTGTTGGGCAGCTGTCTGGCCTGAGCCAAAGAGGTTATCACGTCCTGGTAAAGGGCAGGAGCGCTTGAGCCCATGGGCATCGATCTGTCCAGCACACCAACTCCCTTTACTCCAGCAAGGGCATCTACGACCTGCGACCTGGGGAATGGCCTGAAAAGCCTTATCCTGAGCACTCCGACCTTCATGCCGGCAGCCCTTAGCCTATCTGCTTCCTCCTTGGCCGTACCGCTAACCGATCCCATCGTCACCAGCACGTAATCCGCGTCATCTGTTTTGTACTTCTCAACCATGCTGTAAGAGCGGCCGAAGTGGGCGGCGAAGTCCTTATCCATCTCGTCAATTATGGGAAGAGCTTGCTCAATCGCCCTCTCCTGCCTGTACTTTATCTCGAAGTAGTAATCTGGAGGGGCAAGGGTCCCTATGGAGATAGGCTTGGTTGGATCAAGCCTCACGGACGCCTTTCTCCTTGGAAGGTACTTATCCACGTCTTCTTGGAAGGGAAGGGTAATGGGCTCGTACTCATGACTTAATATGTATCCGTCAAGGCCAACCATTACTGGGAGCGAGACCCTCGGGTCCTCGGCTATCTTGAAGGCCTCAAGCGTTGTATCGAAGGCTTCCTGAACTGTTTCAGCGTAGAGCTGAATCCAGCCAGACTCCCTTTCTGCCATGGCATCGCTTAGGTCGTTCCATATGTTAATTGGTGCCGACAGCGCCCTGTTGGCAACTGCCATAACTATGGGCAATCTAAGCGAGGACGCTATGTAAACCACCTCGTGCATCAGCGCCAAACCCTGCGCGGCAGTGCTGGTGAAAACGCGAGCCCCAGCGGCAGATGCGCCCACGGCAGCGCTCATGGCCGAGTGCTCGGATTCGACCGGTATGAACTTTGCCTTGAGCTCCCCGTTGGCAATCATGTGCTCCAGGGTCTCAACAATTATGGTCTGAGGCGTTATTGGATAAGCTGAAACAACGTCTATGTTAGCCATCTTGGCTGCTTCCGCGACAGCTTGGTCTCCGCTAAGTATTGTTTTTGTCCCTCTTTTTTCCTCAAGGACTGTTGATGACATATCACTTCTCCTCCTCTACGTGAGTAATTGCCTTAGCAGGGCACTCGTTCTCACAAACGAGACACCCCTTGCAAAAGTCATAATCTATGTCGTACTCGTAGTTGTGCTTTCCAACTTGGGCCTCCTTCCTGGTTATTACCGAATCCGGACAAACAAGCAAACATATCCTACAATCTATGCACTTGGCCTGATCAATTATGGGCCTGAAAGTCCTCCATCCACCCGTCTTGTTTAGAAGGATGGAATTGGGCGGGTTAAATACTGTGCCTGCGTCCGTAACTTCCTGCCAAGTGGGAAGATGATTTGACATTTATCCAATCACCTTGACTTGTTCATATCCCGCTTTTACAGCTTCCGCATTAGCCTCAGCAACGCTTGGGAACCTAGTCTTGACCTGCTCGATCACGGAGTCAAGCTTGACGCCTTCAAGGAAACGGGTAACGGCCCCCAGCATGGTCGTGTTGGTTATGTTCGCCTTTAGGTACTTAAGGGCAATCGAGGTAGCGTCAACGACCGCGATCTTTCCCTGGAATGCAGTGGCCTTCCTTATTTCTTCTATGCTCCTAGTCGTGTTGATCACCATCAGCCCTTCAGGCTTGAGACCAGCCGCGGGCTTGACGGCGAAAAGAAGCGTGGGATCCAAAACTATAACTATGTCGGGTTCGTAAACCTGATTCCTGTTCCTTATGAACTGCTTGTCTATTCTTGTGAAGGCAAGTACAGGGGCACCGGTCCTCTCGGCGCCAAAGCTCGGAAAAGCTTGGGCATAAAGTCCGTTTGAAACCGCTGCTTTGGCGAGCAGCTCTGCGGCAGTAACAGCGCCTTGTCCCCCCCTTCCGTGCCACCTAATCTCTATCATAAACCCTACATGGGGTAACGAATAAGTTTAACCTTTCGAACCTTAAACCATGGGCAAAAAGCCATGCCTCTTTTAAAGCTCTTGGGGCCCGTCTTCAGTCAATCCTTCTTATGGTTACGCGTTGGCCCTTGTAGTATCCCTCTTCCATCAGCTTCTGCGATAGCCTGACGTAACCCTTCCCCTCATCCTCGTGTTTTGCGCCAGCAACCCTCGCTTTTTTGTTTATCTTTACTATTCCCCACGTCGAGCTTTCTATCAGGACCTCGTCTCCGGGCTTCACTCCAAGGGCGTTCCTCTGAATTGTATCAAGAGCTATTAGGTAGTCGCCGTTAACCTCTGGGCCGAGAGGAGCTCCCACCAGTGCCCTTATCTCTTTGGTCTTCTGCGTAGTCTCGGCCAAGCCAACGCCCATGATCTTTTCTTTCTCCTCAAACAGCTCGACTATTATGTCCGCGATCTTATCCCACGCGCTCCAAGCTGCCGTGTTTATTACCACGTCGTAGATCGTGGGATCGTCAGCGTTGACCTTGCTTATGCGCTGGGCCACCGACCTCCTAGCCTCGTCGTCAGCCTTAACTGCCTCTTCTGCCTCTTCTCTCGATATGTGCCTGTAATCCGCCACGTGTAGGACCCTTATTTCATATGGAGCTATCAGCCTGACCTTGAGCGTGGCCGGCTCCAATAGAAAGAGAAACGCTGCCCTTCCCTCAACTATGACGTCCTGAGTTCTCATCCTCTCCCTTATCACTGAAGCTACTATTTGGTTGACGTCTATTTCTCCTGAGGAGGCCTCAGCACTTATCTCGGCCATGCTCCTTTCGGTGGCAACCACTATGCTTTTTATGGCCTGTTCGTAGTTCCAAACCTCATAATTGAGCCTCTTTGCAAGTGCCTCCCCGATCTCGGTTGCTCCGGCACCCAGATCGGCTGCAAGAAGAATAACCTTTCCCATTTCAAACCATATGCCAAGTTTACTTATAAACCTTTTCACTTTAGTTTAAAGGTAAACTACGAATGCCTCTAAAGAGATAACAACGACATGACGCATAGGCGTAAAAAACAAGCTTAATTTAACCTGACCTTGGGGGCTAGGTTCGGAACTGCGGGCATACCTCGGGATTACAGGGGAAAAACACCGGGTGTGATGAGCTATCTTGCTTCCAGAGGCCTGTACGCCTTCGAGTACGAGGCAGTAAGGGGAGTGAGGATCAGCGATGATGAGGCAACATTGCTCGGTGAAGAGGCGAGAAAGTATGGCATTAAGCTCAGCATGCATGCACCCTACTACGTTAACCTTGGATCCAATGATGACAAAATATGGAGAGAAAGCCTTTCACGCGTATCTCAGGCCATGCGCGCCCTAGAAATCGCCAAGGGTACCATTGTGGTAGTCCATCCCGGATACTATGGAGAATCTCCCGAAGACGCCCTTCGCAACGTAATTAAGGCCATATCATCGCTGGAGGGCAAGTGGCACGTTAAGATTGGTATAGAAACCATGGGCAGGTTGTCGCAGATTGGCTCCCTCGAAGAGGTGGTCGCGATCAGCTTATCATTTCCATCTTTCGTAGTACCCGTAATAGATTGGGCACATCTGGAAGCTCGTTCACTGGGGCATATGCGCACAAAGGACGACGCCATAGCTGTGCTGAACTACCTTGACGAAAGGTTGGACGAGCAGGATATTTCGACGCTGCACTGCCACTTTAGCAAAATGGAATTTTCTAGAAGCGGTGAAGTAAGACATCACGACCTTGAAGAGCAGGGATTCTACCCCGATTTTCAGCCGGTGGCAGAGGCCTTCGTCGAGCTTGGAATATCTGACCCTACTTTCATCTCCGAGACCAGCTCCAGTGAGAGAGACGCAATCACTATGAAAAGGATATTCGAGGCCTTAGGCGGCATCACTCAAATTCGATGGCGCCAGGAGGCTTTGGAGTTATGTCAAAGTAAATGTCAAGGGGACCTACCCTGCTTGTCAAAGTGTCGCAAATCCTGCTGAGAACCTGCGGTGGCAGGTAATAGGGCTCTGCTGCGATTAGATCGTAAGTCTGCATGGCCCTAAGGACAATCGCGAGCTTTCCTTCACCTTTTCTTATCTTGAGAAGTATTCTTCCGACACCCGGGTCTGAGGAAATAACCCTCTCGCGCACGATCATGCCGAGCTTCTTGTTCGGAGGGATTAAATTTCCCTCCTCGTCCGAGGCCTCAATGGCTAAAACTTTACCGTACTTGCCGTCGCTTCCGTCTACGTTCCTTGAAAGTGTGCTAACTCCTACAAATGATGCCCCGTATAGGTTGAAGACGGAGGTAACTGCTTGTTCGTAAATTGGATTCAGGTGATCAGACCTGAACTCCTCATCTATTACGATTGGAAACAGGACGGGTATATAGCGCTGCTCAATTGAGCCCCCTTCGTCTACAGCTGAAGTAGCCTCTTTGACCACGTTAAGCTTTTCATCGCTTATGAGGCCGTGAGAGCGTAGGGATAGCCCAGCGGCGGGAACATGATACCTTGCGTCAGGATTTAGCTGATCAATGGACTTTGCAGTCCTTACCATGCTTAAGTAGTTCATTCCAAGGAACGGCTTAACTACTTGTGCCATTTTGCTGTTGCCGTTATAAGAGCGGCCGGCCCACACTATGGCCTTCTTTCCGGCTTGCTTTGCGACCTTTGCGACCTCGTTGCTTATTATTGTTTCAACAATGGAAACCTTGTGCCTTGCCAAGGGGTGATCCTTAAGCTTCTTTTTTACGATTTCCCTTGCATCGGCTACAATGAACTCGGCCTTGGCCTTCTCCGCCATCTGCTTGGATGTCTCCCGGTCCTCTCCGGGTCTCATTAAACCCGTGTCAACGTAAACCGCCCTAACGTCATGTCCAGTTCTTGAAGCCAAAAAGAGAAGAAGGGTGCTTGCAAGACCACCTGAAAAGGCAACGAAAAGCTCTTTCTCTTTCTCGAGCGGCCCCAGCATCCCATCTTCTCCGCTGCTCATATAGCAATAACCAATGTGCGGCGGCTTTTACGCTTTTCTTAACCCCATGCCAACTCACCTGGCCAGAGAAACGCAGTGCGCTTACTTTCTCGTTTCATGCCTTGCCAGTAAAGTTAAATATGCATGGGTGAAACAATTATGAGAGTCGCAGAGATAGTGCACTTCGACGCCTCCAAAAAGATATCCAGCCAGTTGGTCGCCGATGACATACCTCCCTCAATAAACGAAAACGGTTTCATAGAAAAGGGCGGTTTCTACATATCCCTGAAGGATGCTAAGGGCACAAGGGTTGTTTTGAAGCTAAACGATATGGAAGCGGTTGACCTCGCTGAAAGGATCCTCCAGGCATATCGTGAACACATAAGCAAGGAGTACGCGCTTGCGCAGAAAAGGAAGAGCGCACCCTAAACAAAGGGAAAAAGTCAGAATCGTAGAGCCCTGCCCAAAGCAGGGTTGTTTAGCGAGCAGGATGACATCGTTTTTGGGTTTTGCTACCCTTTAATGGCACGAAGGCCTTGCTCGAAAGCCATATGCGGCCCTCATGAACGCGGGAAACATGGGCGTAACATGAACCGCATCTCTGTTCGTACATTGGGCAGTACCCGGCCGACGTGTGCGTAGATGACGGTAAAAGCAAATAAGGTACAGATACGCGACAAAAATGGATACGCTTATATTATCTCGGAAATTAATACGCGCAGGTAGGTAGGTTTGAACGAGAGCGCTGTTTTGATTCCGATGTACCCCGAACTACCTGTAAAAAGCAAGTGGAGGTGAAATGAGTGTCGTACGGAGATAATGCCGGTAGCTTCTTCCAAAAGCCAGTAGAAGAAGGAAAAGAGTACGATGTCCAGATAACTGACACAAGCAGAAGGGGAGAAGGCGTTGCAAAGATTCAGCGGTTCGTTATCTTCGTCCCTGGAACAAAACAGGGAGATAACGTAAGGATAAAGATAACCAAGGTCACGCCAAGATACGCTACCGGTGTCGTTGTTAAAGAGGGAAGTGAAGAGAAACAGGAGTGAAAGACAGGCTTAATAGGCAGGCCGGATAGTTCCATAGCCTCGGTGAATGCAATATGGCTAACAAATCTTCAACAGAAAGTGAAGGAGCGAAGGCAGAGGCCCAAAAGGCCAAAGCGCCAGGAGAAGAAAACGTCATCTACGTGGGCTCTAAACCACCCATGAGTTACGTAATGGCATGCCTAGTGCAGCTCAACGGAGGTGCTCCCTCCGTAACGTTGAAGGCAAGGGGAAGGGCCATAAGTGGAGCGGTTGACGTTGCCGAAATGCTGAGAAACAGGTTCATGAAGGACGCCCTAAAGATCAAGAGCATAAACATCAGTACGGAGCAGCTCGAAGCTGAAGGCGGAAGGATGAAGAACGTCTCAGCGATCGAAATAGTGCTGGAAAAAAAATAAAGAAAGCGAAACAAACTAGGTAGGCGCTTCAAAGTTACAATTTTTATAATTTTCAAACTGGGAACCGTACTTTTTATCGGTGCGGTAGGAGGCCTCTAACATAGGCCCAATTTACTGTAAAACCCGCACAGATCTGAAGCTGACATTAGGTTGGTCACCACCTCTTGCGCATATTTACGACTGGCATACATGAATCATAAAGTGCGTCGGGTAACTGTCCTCTCTCCTCTTTCACAGCACTTTTAAATTAGTGCGCAAGAACATTATGAATGCCAACAGGTGGCCCGTTCTTCAGGTGGCCTTGGATTTAATTTCAGCAGACAGGGCCATCAAGGTAGCTGGTGAGGCATCGGAGGCGGGAGCCCAATGGATTGAAGCAGGAAGTCCCCTAATAATGAGTGAGGGGCTTAACGTCATAAAAAGGTTAAAGACCTCCTTCCCAGACAAGGTGATAGTTGCCGACCTAAAGCTTCTTGAGCAAGGATACTTGCTAGCTGAAATGGCAAGCGCTAATGGTGCTGACGTGGTAACTGTGAGCGCACTTTCAGGCAAGAGAAACCTTATCGAGGCCATTCAAGGAGCAAGGAAAAACCGGGCAAAAGTCATGGTTGACCTACTTTGGGTTAAAAGGAGCGAGGAGGTACCAAGAGCTAGGACCGCCCAAGAGCTAGGAGCAGACTATCTTTGCTTTCACGTAGGCTCTGACGAAGCCATACCCACTTCAGACCTTTTAATGCAAAGGCAGCACGACATCGCGACCGCCATAAGCTCGGTAAAATTACCGGTTGCGGTTGCCGGAAGGCTAAACGATATATCGGCAGCAGACATGGTCAGAATTGGTGCCAAGATAGTGGCGATGGGAACTTACATAACTGGTTCTGCCAACGTTCGTCAGACAGTCGCTAACGTGCTGAAGAGCGTAGGGATGGCTGAAAGCACAAAAACCTAAAAAAGTCAGGCCGCTTTATTTTTGCCGGGGTGGCCGAACGGTTTAGGCGACGGCCTGCAGTGGTACGCCGAAAGCCGTTTCAAGAGGGTTCGACACCAAAAGCGGAAGTCCCTCCCCCGGCTTAGGCCCATCAAAAAAGCCGGCACTTATGGGCTACCATCCGCCAGATGAAGAAGAATGCCCAAAAGATGAACCTGAGCTATTGTTTGTTGTTGATCCAGAGCCTGTAGCCGTTCCATAGGGGCTACCTGATGATCCAGAATCAGGATAAGCGCGCACGGTGGGAGCAAAGACGTACCAAGCAAACCATCCGGCGGCGAAGCCCAACACAAAAACTATGATCATGCCGGCTATTGCCTTTGACAGGGAGATATTTCTCATAGGTTTTTATAACGCCGTCATATTTAAAGGCATTGATTTGCATTTTCCTTCTCCTAGCTAACTCCAAGGCAAAAGCTAAGGCTTTCCAGCAATGTTCTCAGGTAAGCGCAATTGCACCTCTCAATACTCGAAGGGGAAACCTTATTTTTACCCTTAAACGGATAGCATGGATTTTTCCTACCTAACCGGAAGGGGCTTCATATACCCCGATTATCAGCCGAAGTTTGTGCGCACGTTCAACTTCTCCGTTGACAAGCTAGCAATTGACGTACACGTCGACACTCAATCCAAACGGATTGAGGGGTTAGCCGAATATGACCTCTCTTCATGGGGTCCCATTGAGCTGGATGCCATGGAAATGGAGATCAAGTCCGTGGAGCTTGATGGGCAACAAGCCGACTTCGCTTACGATGGAAAGAAGATCAGCGTTAGCTCACCCTCAGGTCATCACAATCTTAGGGTAGCCTATTCGACGTCACCGCGTAAGGGACTCAAATTTGTGGAACATGAAGGTAAGACCTACGTATGGACGCAAGGCGAAAGCGAAGATAACAGATACTGGATCCCTCTTCCAGATTCTCCACACATAAAGTTTCCCACTCAGCTATCTGCGACGGTTCCCTCGTCAATGACTGCCGTGTCAAACGGTACTCTGGTAAAGGTGATAGACAAGGGTCAAGAGAAAGAGTGGATATGGTCCCTTGATAAGCCTCACTCTCCATACCTAATAGACCTAGCGGTAGGAGAATTTGACTTAATAAAAGAAGAATGCGATGGATTGCCCCTTGAATATTACGTTCCAAAGGGATGGGCAGATAGGGCTAGGATGACATTTTATAAGACATGCGATGCCGTTAAGTTCTTCGAAGAGTACACCGGCACGAAGTATCCATGGCCTAATTACAAGCAGGTTGCTGTGTGGGGCTTTGGAGGCGGAATGGAAAACACTACCACGACACTGCTCACCGCTTCAACTTTGCACGACGAGCACGCTCACTGCCCTGGCTCCAAGTTCCCATGTCCAGGCAGCGAGGACTTCACCTCAGACCCCCTTATAGCTCACGAGCTCGCTCACCAGTGGTTTGGCGACCTTGAGACTGCTGAAAGCTGGTCTCAAATATGGCTAAACGAGTCCTTTGCAACGCTAATGGAAGCGCTTTACGAAAGGCACGCCCAGGGCGAGGAACAGTTTGAGTACTCCCTTCACAGGTGCCTGTCCGCTTACCTGGCAGAGTACAGGGAAAGGTACGCTAGGCCAATAGTCTTCAACGTTTATGAAGACCCATGGGAGCTCTTTGACCGTCACTCATATGAGAAGGGATGCCTTGTTCTGTGGTACCTGGCCAACGTTATAGGAGAAAGCACATTTAGGAAGGTTCTGAACAGATTCCTCGCAGAGCTTTCTTACAGGCCCGCCTCGACTCACGATCTTCAGAGGATAGCGGAGGAGGAATCTAAGAAAAAGCTTGACTGGTTCTTCTACCAGTTTGTGTACTCCGCAGGTCATCCTCAGATAGCTTACTCTTGGGATTACGATCTCGCTTCAAGCACTTTAAAGATATCTATCGAGCAACAGCAACCTGAGGACTCGTACCCGAGCTACACGCTGATCGCAGAGCTGGCAGTGGTCACCGACAAGGAAGAAAAGCTAATTCCCGTGAACATAGATAAGAAGGCCGCAACCATTTACCTCAAACTTGAGAGAGCCCCAAGGTACGTGTGCTTAGATCCCAGTGGGAAGCTCTTCTTCCAAAGGAAGGCAAAGAAAAAACTTGAGGAAGCAATTCAGCAAACCTCATCTAACTGGGTCACGGCTAGGTTAGAGGCCATCGATGCTCTGAAACTTGACGCTAGCAACAGGGCCGTTCAGGCGCTTTCTAACGTTCTCCAAAAGGACGCCTTCTGGGGATGCAGAGCTGAGGCTGCCAAGGCTCTCGGGGACATAGGATCTGAGGCCGCGCTGCAGGCTCTCCTCAACGTTCTTACCTTTGAGCGGCATCCAAGGGTCAGGAGGGCCATAGCCGAGGCCCTCGGCAGATTCGGTCCCAGTGAAAGCGCTGCAAAAGCCCTATCATCGATTGTTTCCGATGAGGATGAGGGATACTACACTAGGGGTAGCGCTGCCTCGTCACTTGGAAAGGCCGGTGGGCAGGCTTACGAGGACGAGCTGATAAGAGCATTGCAATTCAAGGGACATAACTACTCAATAACGGTGGGCGCGATCGAAGGGCTTTCTAAGATAGGCGATAAAAAGGCGCTGGATGCCATACTTCCTCTTACATCTTCGGAGCAAGACGAAATCGTCAGGAGCGCAGCCGTGCGCGCGCTCGGATCCTTTGCCACCGATCTCAGGGTGACAGAAAAGCTGAGGGAGCTGGTCAAGGACCCATCACTGCGGGTCAGATTAGCATTGATTGAGGCCGTGCAGCGCAGCATGAACCCCGCGCTTTTCGGCACTCTCGATGAGATGAGCGTTCGCGACCAAGAGGGAAGGATTAGGCGCGCCGCAAGAGACGCTATTAGGAAGATAAGGGAAATTTCAGGGAAGGGGACGCAGAAAGAGGTACTGGATGAGCTGGAAAAGATAAGGGCTCAAGAAAGACAACTCGAAGAGCGCCTCAGCAAGCTCGAGAGCCTTCGTTGATTTTGGCCAATCGGCTACGCCGACGTTTACCTTATTTTTTGGATGTTTTCTCGCCTTGTGGCGAGCGACCAAAGGGCGCAATGAAAAAGCGAAGCGCTTAAATACAGCTTGGTACTGTGCACGGGAGACGATGCAAAGCCAACCGATAATCGGCTTAAGAGGGACCAAGTAGGGCTTTGGCACGGCATATTTCAAAGCTTCAGTCATGTGGCGCCTGCCGCTGAGGTAGCCATCTTGATTACGGGTACGGCAATAGTTTCAGGGGCTTCAACTCCCCTTGTATTCGTTATCGCACCGCTAATAGTTTTGCTGTGGCTGAACACTAACTATCAGTTCTCTAAGACCATTGCAAGCTCCGGAGGGTACTCCGCCTTCGCTAGGGCTGGATTGGGAAAGGCCGCTGGCGATTTAACTGGATGGCTATTCTTCTTCAACGAGTTCCTTACATATACTGGTTTCGCGCTCCTCTCTTTCGCTACCTTCGTTTACCTCCTTTTCCCTCAGTTAACCGCAATAAAATACTCATGGATTGCTATAGCTTTAATTCCTCTCACCTTCACCACCGTCCTGGTCTACAGGGGAATCAAGGTATCCTTGGACTACGCCGTGTACACGGGTTTCATAGAGGTAGGGGTCTTAACCGTCGGTGCCCTGCTCATCATTGCAAGGCTCGGCCCCGCTAACACGCTCGAGGTCTTTACCACAAAGCCAGTGAACGGGGACATATCAGCTATCGGGCTCGGCCTGCTTTTTGGCCTTTACTCTTATGGTGGCTCAGGATCCGTGGTGGCACTTGGCGAAGAGACCAAGGACCCACACAAGACCATTAGGAAGAGCATCATTTATGGATGGCTACTGATAGTTATTCCACTTGCTCTTAACGCCTATGCCCTCACGGTGGGCTGGGGCATAAACAACATGAGCACATTTGCTTCTTCTCCGGATCCTGGGGTAATAGAGTACTTCAAGTACCTGGGAACGCTTGGAGGATGGATCTTTGTGGCCGTGGTCATAAACAGCTTTCTCGACTTCGGGATCGCCATAAACAACTCGCTAACGCGCATGCTCTATTACCTAGCTAGAGACAGCGACATACTTCCAAAGTTCCTCTCAAAAACCCACTCAAGCTTCGGCACTCCGAAAAACGCCGTGTTGCTTGTTGCTGTTACCTCCTTTGCCATCGCAACTATTTCAGGAGTTATTTTCGGTCCGCTTATGGGAGCGCTCGTTATCGAGGGCGCGGCTTCCATAGCCTTCATGCTTCAGCACTTCATGGCCACGCTCTCACTTCCCTTCTACGCTAAAATGAACAAGACAATGAACGTTGTCACTCACCTAATCATTCCCGTTGTCGCGCTAGTCCTCATTGCCTTCGCCATATTGAGCACGACTTATCCAATCCCAGCCTATCCCCTTAACTTGCCAGCTTACATAATAGCGGCATGGGCCCTGCTTGGGGTTTTCCTCGTCGCAACCCGCTAACGCGATTTTTTTTTAGCTTTGAGCACATGCTCCAAAGTGGTATGTACCAGATTCCATGTTCACTTTCGTCCAAATGCTCGCTTTTTACGCGTTAGCTTACGCTTCACGAGTATTTTGTAAAATCTGATTGAATGTCCTCAAACAACTAGGGCGTTAACGCGGGCGTTTTCACGAAGTTAAGTGGGGACGGCGGGATTTGAACCCGCGATCAACAGCGGTCTGGAACTTCCCCAGGCTGCCATCCTAGACCATACTAGACTACGTCCCCTTAGCAGTGAAAACCGACCACATTTAAGTTTTCTCCGAATGCCCAAGGTTACCCTCGAGCGCGAGCACTTGCCCGGCGTCAATTAATGGACGTCTCGAGCAACTTGAGGGGTGACCCGATGCGATGAAGCAAGGCTTGCCCAAATGACAGCGGCAAAATATTAACATAAAGGCACACCCATAGCTACTTAAAATGTAGGGGCAGTTTTGCCCTGAAAACTAACACGATTATTTGAAGGGATCAAGAAGAGGGGGCCGTTTGCCCCTCTGGGGCCTGCTCTTTTTGATTTTCTTTTTTTATGTTCTTGTCGCTGGAACTGGCCTCTGCAGATGCTTGAGTGCTCTCTGCCTCAGGCTTCTGTGCTCTCTTTCTAGTGGACCGCTTTTTCTTTTCTGCTTTCTCTTCTTTTTTCTCCTCTACCTTAGCCTGCTGGGATTCCTGAGAGATTGAACTCTTTAACACAGAGGGAGGGAGCCAAAGAAGCCACGCGGGAACCTGCTTTAGAACTTCGTAAGCCTCGCTCCAGTTGTCAAGCCCAAGCCTCTCCGCGAGCTCATCTATGCCCATGCCTGTTTTCACGTACTCCCTCAGAACGGCGTGCACGTTCTCATCGATTACAACCTTTTTGTCTCCAACCTGTATCTCAAGCGGTAAGGTTACAGACACTTTCACTGTAAGAGGGAAGAGGGGTTTAAGCTTAATGCGAAGCGCAAGACAGTTCCTACCTGATTCTTAGTGTTGGCTTCCTTTTTCCTAACTTTCATTGTCCACGTGCATGCCAGGGCTTTGAGCAAGTAGAATCGCACTCCTTCTTTAGGCGCAGGCGATTATCGTTGATCATATAACTAGGGTTGAAGCGAGCTCACGGTCGGAAAGACTCGTAACGTGATTATGCTTAGCGAAACCCTTATCTGTACTTAAGCTGACCGCTTCTCCGATTAAGGAGGTTATCAGATATCGCGATCACCAATACGAAGCGCAAAAGGTAAACTTCAGACAAACGACTTACATAGGCCTCACCCTTATCTTTACGAACTGATGAGTTCGCTGAACTGCCTCGGCGCATTGCAACCCAAATCATATCTTTAGCACACTTCTTCTGGGTTATTTGGCCAGCCATTTGGTTTGTAATGGGCCTTCCTAGACCCCCGTTATGGTTAAAAGGCTATGCCAATGAGGGTTATGTCCAAGATAAAAGATCCTTCGCTTAAAGATGAGGGAATGCGTAAAGTAGAGTGGGCTAGAACCCGGATGCCGGTCCTCATGCAGCTTAAGGAGAAGTACAAGGGAGAAAAACCACTCAAGGGGCTAAAGATAGGAGGCGGCCTTCACGTAACAAAAGAGACAGCCGTACTGGCAGAGGCTCTGGTAGCAGCTGGGGCAGAGTTCAGCCTTGCTGCAAGCAACCCCCTAAGCACTCAGGATGACGTGGCGGCTTTTCTTGTTTCTGAGGGCATAGACGTTTACGCGTGGAGAGGGATGAGTAAGGAGGACTACTACTGGGCAATAGAGCAGGTCGTTGAAAAGGACCCTGAAATAATAGTAGATGATGGTGGGGACCTCACCCTAGCCATATTGCAAAAGGGAAAAAGACCCATAGGAGGTTGCGAGGAAACTACAACGGGAATCGTGCGCGCAAGGGCCATGGCATCGCAGGGAAAGCTTACTTTTCCGCTGATGGCAGTCAACGACGCGGAGACGAAGTGGGACTTCGACAACGTTTATGGCACGGGACAGTCCGCCCTAGATGGCATAATTAGGGCGACCAACGTTCTTCTCGCGGGAAAGACCGTAGTGGTCTCAGGCTACGGGCACGTGGGTCGCGGTATAGCCAACAGGGCAAAGGGCATGGGAGCTGAGGTAATAGTTACTGAGGTATCGCCCATAAGGGCGTTGAGGGCTCGCATGGACGGCTTCAGGGTAACTAGCATGAAAGAGGCGGCCTCCCTGGGGGACATATTCATCACCGCAACTGGGAACAAATCGGTAATAAGGGAAGAGCACTTCAAGCTCATGAAGGATGGAGCCATCCTCGCAAACGCGGGGCACTTCAACGTGGAGATAGACGTCAATGCCCTTGAATCCATGTGCAAAGGCAAAAGGGAGCTAAGGGCCAATAACGTGGAATACGACCTCGACGGAAAAAAGCTCTTCTTGATAGCGGAGGGAAGGCTCGTAAATCTGGCTGCAGCAGAAGGGCATCCGTCGGAGGTCATGGACATGAGCTTTGCCAACCAGTTCCTTTCTGTGCTTTACCTAAAGGAAAACGGAAGTAAACTGACTCCAGGAGTTTACCCTATTCCCAAGGAACAGGATGAACAAGTGGCTCTTCTAAAGCTCAAGAGCATGGGAATAACCATAGACTCCCTAACCGAGGAGCAGATGAGATACCTTAGCGGTTTCGAGGAAGGTACCTGAGTAAAATTCATTTGAGGGAAAAGTATTTAAGGGCAGGTTCTGACTAACTGATGTACGAGGTATTCCAAAACTCTTACGCTAGGCAGCTGGCAGAAAAGTACAAGCCCATATGGGCACTGCAAAAGTCCATGGCCCTTCTCGAATGGGACCTTGAAACCTACATGCCAAAGCTTGGAGCTGAGGAAAGGGGTTTTGTTAATGGACAGCTGGAGCTGATCGTTCAAGAAAAGATAACTGATCCAGAGTTCCTGTCCCTGCTCGACAAGCTTGAGCGCTCCGATAACTTAAACGATTACGAGAAGGGGCTGGCCCGCGTTCTTAGGAGGGACGTGAAGCTATACACGAAGCTCCCATCCGCCTTCATACAGGAGCTTTCTTCAACCACAAATCGCGCAAGCCTGAGCTGGAGGGAAGCAAAAAGGACCAATGACTTTTCGAAGTTCAAACCGGACCTGGAGAAGATAGTCGACCTAATGAAAAGAATGGCCGAATATCTGGGATACGAGGAACACCCGTATAACGCGCTACTTGACCTTCACGAGGAAGGGATAACCGTAGCTGATCTCGATCACGTCTTCTCCGTCATAGCTCCCTCGCTTAGAAAAACTCTGGATAGAATAATTGAGGAAGGATACTTCACAAAAACACCAAAGCTCCAAGAGGAGAGATATACAGATGAAGAAATGAGGAAGGCTGAGTGGGAAATACTGAGGCACCTTGGCTACGATGAGGATAGGTTCAGGGTTGACATATCTCCGCACCCATTTACGACCAGCATAGGGTTAAACGACGTGAGAATAACAACTAGAAGGAAAGGTTATGACCTCAAGGACACGCTTTTCTCAATACTTCACGAGGGAGGTCACGCCCTGTACGAACTGCAGATAGACCCAGCTCTTGCGTATACACCCTTGGCCAGGGGGGCATCGAGTGGCTTTCACGAGTCTCAGTCAAGGTTCATGGAGAACGTGATTGGGCGCACGAGGGAGTTCGTGGAAGGCGCGCTCCCGCTCTTGAGTCAATATCTGGACTTCTTGAAGAAATACGATCCAGAGGAGGTCTTTGTGTACTTCGCTCACGTGAGCCCCAGCCCCATAAGGGTGGAGGCTGACGAGGTCACATACAACTTCCACATACTTCTCAGGTATGAACTTGAAAAGGGTCTTATGATAAATGAGGTAAAGGTTGACGATCTGCCAGAGCTTTGGAACGAGAAAATAGAGAAGTATCTGGGAATAAGGCCGAAAAGCTACGCGGAAGGGGTGCTTCAGGACATCCATTGGAGCGGAGGGCTCGGAGGATTTCCAGCATATACCATAGGGAACGTCATAGCCGCACAAATAAGGCATCGCATGACTGAAGACGTGAAGGACCTTGAAGATAAGGTAGCAAGGCTTGAGCTGGACGAGGTAAAGGTCTGGTTAAGGGAAAAAGTTCACAGGTGGGGAGCGACATACTCTCCCAAAGAGCTTCTCAACAAGTCCTTCGGTGAGGATCTCAATCCCTCTTACCTAACGTCCTACTTAGACCAAAAGTATCGTTGAGGCGCTGAAAGCTTCTCAAGCCTATCAGCGACTTTTTTTATCCTATCGAGGTAAGCTCTTACCTTTTCGGGTTCCACCTTTGCCACATCCTCGATGTACGAAACGTAGCTCTCAACTTCGTTAACGGCAACGTCAATGGATACAGGGCCTGAGGCTACCCTCCAAAAACTTGGCCCAATTCCCACCGCAAGGCGGTACTTTCCGTCCCCGCACCTCTTTATTATTCCTTCAGTGGTTAGCTGAGCCAACATGGGATAAAGGGACCCAGGGGAGGGCCTCCAAAAACCTTCGCTCCTCATCTCGATCCAGCTCGATATCTCCGCACCGTTCTTAGGGCCTTCCGATAGAGCACTCATTATCCACCAACGCAGTCCCTTCACCCTCCACCCGTCTCTTCTGCCGTGGGGATGCAAAACGCGAGCACCTTACGTATCTATGAAACGAAATTTAAGTTTGTCTATCCGATATCATTGCTCACGTCGAAGTATATCCTAAAACCACCTTCAACAGTGCTGACTCCCTTTATGGAAAACCCTCCTATCTCTTTCGTGCTTTTAACGTGAGTTCCTCCGCATGGGATCGACTCGAAATCGCCGATCCTAACAACTCTTAGCTCTTTAGCAGATCTTGGTAACCTTTCCTCGTTAGGGGCGCCAAGGAGCTTGGCGTCTGATGCTGCTATGATCAAGAAGCTCACGGGTAGTGCCTCGCTTATGTACTTGTTCTCGAGTTCCTCCGCAAGGCTAAGCTGATCTGCCGAGGGCATCGTTCCAGCGTAATCTATGTAGGCCGGATCCCCAAGCCAAGATCCAAGCGTAACGGTTTTTGTGCCGGTTGCTTCCGCAAGGCAGTGGTCTAACAGGTGGGCCGCGGTGTGCCTTTTCATGTAAAGGTAGCGGCTTTTCCAGTCAATCTGAAACTTGGCCATTCCGCGCTCTAAGGACCCCTTGCCGTAGTGTATGACGTAGTATCCTTGCTCCGTCCATATGCCCATGGTCTTCTTGACTTCGAGCTCGCCACCCTCTCCGCTTATAATACCAACGTCGCCTGGTTGGCCTCCGCTCTTAGGGTGGAAGATCGTGGAGCTCGCCACAACGTAAAGATTGCTTCCATCTTTTTTCGTTTGTATTACCTCACAGTTGCACTCCCTTTGGTAAGAATCCCTCAGGTAAGCCAGCTCCGTTGGAGGAATTCCCCTAACTATCTCCTCAAGCCCTGCCATAATCTAACTTATGCGAGCATTTTAGGGTTTGCTGAATTTTTTGGTTCAATCCTTGGTCGAAGGAGATCTTGGCGAATGTGTCAGGATTTACTCTCTAAACTGAGAAAAGGAGCGCGCATTTTTTTGTGCAGATTACACGCATCGTTCAAGTGAAAAAACTTAAAAACGTAGCTTCCCTTAAAGCGACTAAAAATGGAGGTAGAGCTTAAGGCACCTGCAGCCGGACCGACCGGTGAAATAACCATAGTTGAGTGGAAAAAGAAAGAGGGAGAAAAGGTTCAAAAAGGAGACGTAATTGCGACCGGTAACGCGGTAAAGATAAGCACTGAAATAAAGGCTCCAGCATCGGGAACGATCAAAAGCATCCTAGTAAAGGCGGGAAGCAAGGTCAAGGCGGGAACTACGATCGCTATCATTGAAAGCTAAAAAAATCACTCAATTAACAGTTTATTCGAGACCTTCGTTCCCTTTGATAGCGTATCCTTAACTGGGCAGTGAGCCTCCGCGTACTCCATCAACTGATTAATCTTTTCCCTTGGTTCGGAACTCTTTATCTTTGTTTGCATGTTGATCTCCAAGAATCCTGGTCTGACATTGGGATCGAGCCCCAGGAATCCGCGAAGATCCAACTTGCCGCTGACCTCGGTAGTTATTGAATCTATCTTTATGCCCATGGCCTTCGCGAAAGCCAAGGTAGCGATGGTATTGCACGCTCCAAGTGCTTGAAGCAAAATCTCAACGGGGTTTGCCCCCTTGTCGCTTCCGTCTAGGTCGGCGGGCTCGTCTATAACTATGGCATGGTCCCTGCTGGTCGCCAAAACCTCTAGGCCCTCTATGCTGCGCACGAGAGCCCTGAACTCCATGACTGCTTTCTTGGGATCCGTCTGTATTGCCTCAATTGTTTCCTTCAGGGTCATTTGCGCCAAGTACATAACGCAGGGAAATATAAGATTTTCATATGAAAACTAGTGATATTTTGTTCGCGGGCAGTGCCTTTCAAGAGTGAATTGGGAATAACCGCTCCGCATTGTGCGCAGATGTAATCCAAAAGCGCCTTCAAGCCAATCCAAAACTACAGAACGCGTAAATCAGGAGGTCACTGAAACGATTCCCTGTCACTTATTACGCGCATCTACACTGCAAGCAAGACCTTCGTCAGTGGGTGGGGCGCCCAAGCGCAGTCCAAAGATAAGGCCAAAGCCTTGCTAAAAAGCGTGGAAAGCCGTTAACGAACAGGTATGTGATTTCGCGGTATCACAATAAGTTTAGAGACGATGTAAATCTCATAAAAAGTAAGAGATAGCCGGTTCTTTTGTGTTCCAGATTTCGACAGGTTTTAGCTGGAATCACGCAAGCACAGCTTCCCCTGCAAGGGAAGGCCCTTAACCTTAGGCCTCACGCGAAAAGATACGGGTTGGCAGACCTCCTAAATGGTCGTCGAAGTTCTCAGCGCTAAGGCCAACGACCCTTAACCTAACGCGGTCTTCCTGTTAAGTGCCTCGAGCATTGCTTCTCGGCTCATTACCCCATTTGTGCTGTGGCAACGATAAGCTAGCACTTGGTTCGCATGCCTCGACAGTCGGGCCATATGAAATAAGAGCATGGACGCGGCGTCAATGCGCAGTATTTATAAGTAGGGGCAAGCTTACCTTATGTCTCAAACAGGAACAGTTTTGAGCGAGAAGGTCGAAGAGAAGGAGTACGACGTCATATACATAGGAGGAGGGCCGGGAGGTTACGCTGGCGCCCTCAAGAGCGTTTCCCTAGGTCAAACAGTAGCCCTTATAGAGGAAGGCCTAATGGGAGGGACTTGCGTTAACTGGGGATGCATACCTAACAAGAGCCTCCTGGCTAGCACGGAGGCGTACCTTAACGCCAGAGATGGCTCTCAATACGGCGTTGACATCAACGGCGAGGTCAAGCTAGACTTTTCAAAGGCCATGGCTAGGAAAGATGAAATAGTGGCAAAGCTAAGAGAAGGCTTTACCTTCATGCTCCAGAGCGCAGGAGTCAAGATTTACCGCGGCAGAGGAAGACTGATTGGAGAGAGAAAGGTGAAGATAGAAAGCGGCGAGGACGCAGGCAAGATAATAATAGGGAAAGCAGTCGTCATAGCTACGGGTTCCTCTCCTTCAAGACCGCCAATAAAGGGCATCGACGGAAAGAATGTGATAAACAGCCAGATATTGTTGTCCATGAAGCAGCCTCCCAAGTCAATAATAATCGCGGGGGCAGGACCCGAGGGGCTTGAACTTGGAACTTTCCTTGCCGCATGCGGAGTTCACGTCACCATAGTGGAGATGATGCCCCATATATTACCGCTTGAAGATGCAGACATAGCTAATGCCCTTCAGGAAGCACTATCAGAGGAGTTCAGCAACATAGAGTTCCACACTGGTGCCAAAGTGCTTGAAATAAGGGATTCGGGCGATCTAAAGGAAGTTGTGGCAGATCTAGGAAACGGAAAAACGGAGAGCTACAAGGCAGAATACGTGATGATGTCCATTGGAAGAACTCCCAACACTGCAAACCTAGGACTCGAAGAGCTTGGCGTGCAGTTCAACAGGCGCTTCGTGAAGGTCGACAATCACTTGAGGACGAACTTGCCATGGCTTTACGCCATAGGCGATGCTGCAGGAGGAGGACTCGCTCACGTGGCCCTTGTTCAGGGACCGATAGCTGCCCTCAACGCGGCTGGCCAAGAAGCGGTATACGACGATAGGGCGTTACCAAGGTCAGTCTACACGTTCGAGGAAGTGGCTTCCGTTGGGTTAACGGAGGAACAGGCAAAGAACAAGGGGATCAAGTACAACGTAGCTCGCGCATTTATGGCCGCAAACGGAAGGGCGCTGTCCCTTGGCAAAACTCATGGCTTCATAAAGATAATAGTGGATGAGAACGGCAAAATAATTGGCGCAACCATGCTCGGACCTTACGCATCAGAGGTTATACAGGAGCTTGCAACAGCCATAACTCTTAACGCGACGCTGGAACAGCTGACCAAGGTAATACATGGTCACCCAACGGTGTCCGAGATCATACTGGATGCGGCCAGCTCGGGCGCCAAATAGTTGTGTTTTTTAGATCCATATCAATAAATCTCAGCTCGTTACCTACTCAACAGGAAGCTCAAAATTAGAGAGCCGTTTGCCATTTACGTCTTGTTTTCTCTTTTTTATGATCGCAGTGCACTTTAAAGGTCGGATCAATGGGAACTTCAGTGGAAACAGGAGCAAAACAACAAACACCAACGCGACAAAGACTATCACGGAAACATCATAAACTCTTACGGCTAAAAGGACTTGCTGGGGACCTGGAAGACGTCCATCACCCAGCTCGTATTCTCCACTTTTTGTCAGCTTAACTCCCAGAGCTCCAGCCATGGCGGACATGGGCCACCCTCCGTTCAGGCTTCTGGTTTTGCGGTGATCTCTCAACGTAATGTAAAGCGAACCTTTCCAATCAAGCCTAAGCAAGAGAGCCGCAAGGGCTATCATAAGTGATGTTAGCCTCGCTGGAACATAATTGATTACGGTGTCAGCCTTGGCCGATAACCACCCGACCTCGCGAAACGGCGGATATGGATAAGCTATCATGGAGTCTAGAGTGTTTACGGTCCTTTGAGTAAGTGGGCCTAGTATGCCTAGGGGGTAATAAAAGATGGGTGACGTGAGGCCGTCCACCTCTCCTTCCGCTATGCTTTCAATGGCCGCGGATGCGATTAAACTTCCATCAGCACGTGTTAAATCCCTTCTTACTATTTCTGACGCTAGCTTCCTAGCCCTTTCCACATCTCCAGCTTGCAGGGCATCTGCGATCCTTAATCCATAAGACCTCATCAGTTTCCACGAGAAAGAGGCCTTCAAAAGGTAAACGAATAAAGCAAAAATCAGGATTGAAGCGAGGACATCCTTGAGCTGCGAAAGGGCAAAGTATGGGAGCAGCCACAATCCCCAAACAAAAGCAAGGGTTACGAAAAAAACAAAGAAGCCGTATGCCCTTCCCTTTCCCTGTCCATCAAGCTTTGAGATCAAAGTTCCAGTCCACACAACAGGATGCAACTTCAGGGGTGGCTCCCCTACCGCCCGATCTAGGACCAGGGCCACGAAAAGGGCTATAGCAAGCTGAGTGTTCATAGTTTTGCGTGCTGCTCGGTGAAAAGCGTAACCGTCACGTGTAGAAGAGGGCCTCTATCTCTGCGCTAACGAATAGTATTACCGCCACGCTTATCACGACCACAATCAGCTTTGGTAGCTCGGACAAAAACTTCCTAGTGAAGAGCGCCACAACCAGATACAGCCCCTCCAAAGTTGATAGCGTGTAAGCAAAGAATTCCAGCCAAAAAGTCGGAAGGGAAAGGTAAGAAAGAAGCTCCTGTACCCCTGAGATCTGTGCGTATGGTGAGGAACTTGCTATCGCCTGAGCCGAAACAAAAAGCCCGCTATTGAAGGATATATAAGCCGCCATTACAGGACCAGCCAGTGGTAAGTCCATGAGGAGCGCGAGAAAGTAATTGTTCTTAAATATTGCCATGGCAACCGCCTGCGGCCCGCTGGAAACTGGTAAGCTGGAGCCAACGCTGCTGGCCATTGCATCGGCTTGAACAGCGCTCATGATTTGTCCGGCACCGATCATGGTCGAAAGCATCAAGAACTCAAAGATGATTATGAACCAGAGCAACCTTTCCCTTTGTGTTAAGCCCTCCATGGCATCCTTGAGGTAAAACCACAACCTTTCCCACACGCCCCTCTTAGGGGATGACCCCATGCCTTCCGGTAATGCTTCGCTTGCCATTAAAAAAGATACGGGGTAGCTCTTAACCTTAGTGAATTTTTGTTCACTCGAATGTCCCTCACAATCACTTGCCAGTCCTTTAAGGGCAAAAGCCTTTTTTAGGAGGAATTTTTCAGGCGTCTTAACATTCCCTGAGCAGCACTCCGATCTTGCCCTACGCCGCCAGGAGTTATGATCCAATCCCCTTGGAAAGGCGTTCAGGAAGAGAGGCTCCCCTATCCCAAAGTCAGTATTGAGATATGGAGCCCTCAATCCTCGCTCTCTTGAATCCCCATGCAAAAAGGGCAAGACCAGATGGAACCGTGACAACAGTGAAAGCCGTCAGTATCTCTAGGTAAGGAGCTAGCTGAAAGAGAGTATAACCTTGCAGCAACGAGTACCTTATGGCCTCCAGGCTCCAGGTAAGCGGAAGGAGGTTACTGAAGAACCTGAGCCATGAGGGCAGGATGCTCACAGGAAAGAACACGCCGGAGAGAAGGTTGCTTATGGCGTTGAACAAGAAGGATATTGGATCTCCCTGCTTAGTCACCATTATTATCCCAGCTGAGGCCATGCCCAACCCCATGTTGCTCAATATGGCGAGAACCAGAGCCAGAAAAACGCCAAGCAGGTCAGTGTGCACAAACCGAACCCCGAGCAGCCCAACGCCGACGCTCAGTATTAGAGCGGCGTTTATGGAGTTCAGCAAGAAAGCCCACGCGGCATTGTAAAATAGGAAGCTTGAAAGGCGGGTGGGCGACATGAGCACGTACTCTAGCGTGCCCATAAGTTGTTCGTTCCTTATGCGCGATGAAAGCGTGGTAAAGGCAGAAGAGACGTATCCTTGGAAGGCAACCCCAACAACCATGAAGGAGACGTACTTTCCACCGTAGGGAGCCAGTGCGGGCGCAACGGCGTTCCCGTACATAACCCCTATGAAGTAGTAAGAGAAAACTGGAAGAAGCCACCCCAAAATAGTGAAAACCACCTGTGTCTTGTAACTTATCCAAACGTCAAAACCCCTTATGACTATGAAGACATACAGCTTCTGAAGAGCGGCCCTAAAGTTTACCAACTTTATCATCCCCTCCTCCCACCGAACATGGGCCTCTTTGTAGGTCCCTCTGCCTGCACCTGCGACCCAGCTAACTTCACAAAGACGTCGTAAAGCGAGGGCTCCTCCATCTTTACCTCCACTATTTTCACGCCAAAATCTATTAGCGACTTTATAAGCTCTGGCACCTCTTTGTCGCTTTCCACGACAACCCTTAGCGTTCCCTTGCCAGTCGGGTCACCAGCTTCTTCGTTCCACCACGCCTTCTGAAGGCCCAGTTTTTCCACGATCCAATCTCCTCCGTTTTCTAACTTTATTACCACTGCGTTTTCCTGTTTCATTTTTTCCTTGAGCTCTGAGGGCGAGCCGACGGCCACGAGCTTCCCCCTACTCATGAATCCGACCCTTTCGCACAGTTGTTCAGCCTCTTCCATGTAATGTGTAGTGAGCAAAATCGTCTTTCCCATCTTTCTCTGTACCTGGTTCTTTAAGAAGTCCCTTACCTGTTTTGCTGAAATGGGATCGAGACCTATGCTTGGCTCATCAAGCAGCAGTATGGGTGCATCAGTTAAAAGCGCGCGAACTATTGCAAGCTTCCTCTGCATGCCCGTGCTGTAGTTCATGTACCGAGTGTCAGCGAACTGATAAAGCCCGACCATCTTTAGAAGCTCCTCTGCTCTACTTTCCGCTTCTTTAAGAGGTATGTTGTAAAGAGATGCGAAAAAAAGCAGGTTCTGCATGCCGGTAAGCCTCCAGTAGAATATTCTCTCCCCTACTCCAACTAGGCCTATTGAGTTACGCACCTGCCTTTCCTGCTTTATTATGTCGTACCCGTTCACCAGCGCTGTACCGGAGGTTGGAATCGTAAGCGTGCTTATTATCTTTATAAGAGTCGTTTTACCCGCCCCATTGGGGCCGAGGAGACCGAAGAACTCTCCCCTCTCCACCTTGAGGTTAACTGAGTCGACAGCCTTGAACTCCGTCTTTTGAAAAAGGCCGCTTTTGAAGATCTTGGTCAGGTCTTTGGTTACTATGGCTGCGCCTTGGCTCTGCATCAACTCTTTATCTTAGGTCGAGGGGGATATACGGTTTTCGAGAAGCCAATAGTTCTCGATTTCCGCTCTCCTTAAATGCGCCAAGGCGTAAAACCTCATGAAAGCCCTCATGATACAGGGAACGTCTTCTGGAGCTGGAAAGAGCACTCTTGTAGCAGCTCTCTGTTCATTTCTCAGGCATGAGGGATACAGCGTCTCTCCGTTTAAGACGCAGAACATGTCGCTCAACTCTTACGTTGCAAGTAGAGGCGGACCAGATGGCAAAGGCGGAGAGATGGCGGTAGCGCAGGCAGTACAAGCAATAGCCGCAGGGGAGGAACCATCTGTCGACATGAACCCAATACTGCTCAAACCAAGGGGAAACCTGACATCCTCTCTTATAATCAACGGAAGGTGGGTTGGAGACTTCACCGTAAACTCCTATTACAAAACGATCGTTACAGAAGGGCTTTCCGTAGCTGCTCAGGCCGTTAAGAGGCTTTCGAACTACGACTTCATAATCGCTGAGGGAGCCGGCTCTCCCGCTGAGATAAACCTTTACGATCGTGACATAGCTAACATGAGGACAGCCGAACTTCTAGATGCCCCTGTCATAATAGTGGGAGATATAGAAAGAGGAGGCGTCTTCGCGTCCCTCTATGGCACTTACTTTCTCCTTCCAGAGAATTGGAGGAAGAGGGTAAAGGGGTTCATCATAAACAAGATGGGAGGAGACCCTTCTCTTCTTGAAGACGGTCCAGCGAAGCTTGAAAGCCTTACAGGAGTACCCGTTTTGGGGGTTCTGCCCTACGATAATGGGATATCTTTCTGGCCCGAGGACTCGCTTGACGTAAAGAACTGGGGAAGCGGACCCATAAGGGTCGCGGTCGTGAGGTATCCCGGAGCCTCTGTGCTCACGGACGTTGAGCCCCTCAGGTATGAACCTGATGTCTCATTGACATTTGCTTCCTCGCCTGAAGACCTACGCGGAGCCGACATGATCGTGCTGCCGGGGTCCAAGTCCACGCGCTCAGATCTTCGCTGGATAAGGGAAAAGCGCATGGACGAGGAAATAAGAGAAGCCCTTGCAGATGGGAAGACCATAGTGGCAATATGCGGGGGAGCACAGATGATTGGGTCTGAGTTAAGGGATCCACTGGGGCTTGAGGGGGAAGCACCAGGGAACGACAAGGGCCTTTCCCTTCTACCCCACGTAACTATCTTCACAAATGAGAAGGTAGTCAGAAGAAGCCCTGCTAGCGATCGTTACGGTGGTACCGTTGATGGCTTCGAAATCCACAAGGGAAACATTAACTGGACCCAGGACTGGCATCAGGGCGGAGGACCTATTTTTGAAACTCCACGCGGACCCGAGGGATACCAAGGAGGAAACCTGTACGCTACGCTAATCCATCACGCCGTGTTTTACGATAAAGAGTTAAGTGGCCGCATTTTAGGAGGGATAAGGAGAAGAAAGGGTTTGCCAGACCGTGGGGAAGCGAGGGACGCACTTTCTTCCGTGATCGGTTCCGTGATGAGGGCTGAGAATCTATTGAAGAAAAACATTGACGTTAACAGGTTGATGGAGCTCTTGGAGGTGCGGTAATTGGTTAACTGGAGATCCGCCCTGGCCTTCTTAACCATAATTCCGGTTAACTCAGGAGAACTCGACTTCTCATCATTTTATCTATTTCCCATCATAGAGGGAAGCTTGGGCCTTGTATCGATGGTCTATTTTGCCAAACCCCTTGGCCTTCCTAGCCTTCTGGCCGCGGTACTCTCGCTTGGGACCGTCGAGCTACTGGAAGGGTTCAATCACCTAGATGGCCTTATCGATGTTGGGGATGCGTGGATGGTTAGGGCAAGCAGGGACCCGGAGAAACTGCTTGAAGTCATGAGAGATAAGTACACGGGCACCGGCGCTTTGGCTTTTCTTGTGTTTACGCTGATGATAACGGTTGCTTCGCTCTCTTACGAGCCAAGCGGGGCGCTTGCGATGGCCTCAGCGGTCGCCTCGGTAGGAATGCTGGAAGCAGCACACATGGGAACGTCGCCCAACGACGGTGGACTGGGAGACCAATTTTTAAAGGCTGTGAAGTCAAGGAAGTCGAGCTTGCTACTGGCCCTTCTTCTAGCAGCTGTTCCATCTATACCCGTTTTCCTTCAGACGCCAGCGGGAGCCATAGCCTTTTTAATTAGCCCGGTGGTCTTTTTGGTCACCGCTGCCTATTTTAACCGCTGCTTCAAGTTCACCAACGGTGATGTCCTTGGAGCAAATTTTGAAGTTGACAGAGCCATTAGCCTCTTGATTTTGCTTCTTCTCATGCACTTTTAGCAACTTGCTCGCACTAAAGCCCTCAATCCAGAGCTATGAAAAGTGCTTTGGGCAGAAGTCAATGTATGACCGATTAAAGGAGTACCGTAGCGATATGCAGGTACTACAAATGATCCCAACAAGCGATCCCATTCTGCACGGCATGGATTTGTCGACTTCGGGCTTCAAAAAAGCCTTTAAAGGAACTTGGCGAGCGGTTGAGCTTTGAAGGTCAAGAGGTCAACAAACTAGGAGGTAGTTAAGGAAAACCGCTAAGTTGGAGTTATATCTTAATGCCCAGGGAGAGGAAGGCGTACAAAACTACGCAGTTGAGAACCGTCAACGGAAAACCGTAGGCGGCAAACCTCCAAAAGTCCATGCTCGATTTTCCCCTTTGCCTGTCCTCCTCTTGAACTATTATGAGGTTGCTGGCCGCACCCATAAGGGTTAAGTTGCCGGCCAATGTACTACCTGCTGCTAAGGCTGCCCAAGCCCTGAAAGATGAAGGACCAAATCCCGCCTGCTTCATAAGCGGCATGTAAAGCGCGACCATTGGCACGTTACTTATCACCTGGCTCAGTATTATCGAGGGAAGGATTATCAGCGCGAGATTGCCGTTGGGCTTTGGGGGTGGTATCACGCTCGCTATTGAAGCCACCAGCCCAGAATCCCACATGCCTTGCGTAACCACGAAGAGGCCCGCGAACATGACCAAGACTCCCCAGTCAACATCGTAGAGGAGCTCGCGCTCGCGACCTCCTAGCCCAAGCACGATCGCGCTTCCCAGCAGAGCCACACCGCTTATGTCTAGGGAGGGATTAAATCCCATGAGCTGGAGCCAGTTTATCAAGAAAATGCCAACAACTGTTACTGCCACTCCGGCTATCGTTACAACGCGGAACCTGGCATCCCCGCTCGACTGCAGAGCTGGGACGGGATCTGAGGCAACTTTTGATGAGCGCAGGTAGGCCACTCTCAGCACAACTATTGCAAGAGCCAGATTGACCAAAGTGGGCAGGAGAAGCCACTGGGTCATTATTATAATTGGTGCACGCATACCGCTCTCCACGGCAACGAGAAGGTTTTGGGGATTTCCCATGGGCGTCATCTCACTACCGGTAGTAACAGCAAAAGCAAGGGCTAGGAGAAAAGGGAACTCCTCAGATCCAGAGTTCCCAGACAGGTAGAGGGCAACGGGCGTTCCTATAATTGCAAGTGGATCGTTCATCAAAAAGGCCGAGGCAACCGAAAATATGAGAAAGAAAAGAACAAGGGATAACCATCCCTTTGAACTCTTTGTGATCAAGGCGCCAACCTGCCCTAGGAGGCCCGAGATCTTGAGCGCAGATGCAATTACGAACATTGAGAACAAAAAAACCATGACCTGAAGGTCTATTGACTCATAGGCCTCTTTAGGTGTAAGGACGCCAAGAGCGACCGTGGCCAGAGCGCCGACCAAGAAGAAGAGCCATATGGGCTGCTTCAACCGCAGCAAGTTCCTAAAGGCGACGCCACCGAACACGAAAATAAAGATGATGAGGGATTCTACCTCAGCTATTGACATGGCCTTCCACTGTGCAGAGATGATGGGCCCTTTTAAGCACCTCTGGATAAGAACTCTTCACCTGCTCTGTTGCTGAGCCAACGCTTAAGCCGTTTCCAGGTGAGATATAGTAAAGCTTTCCCTTGTCTTCAAGGACTGAGCCCAGCAGCTCCCCGCTTTTCTCATCAACAACTTCTCCATCCCTGATCTTGCCCGTAAGCAGCGATTTGGCGACGCCTATGGAAGGTATGCCCAAGTTATATCCCACCGATGAAGCGAGACCAAAGTGCCTTGGATGCATAATGCCATCTCCGTCAACAAGTAACACGGCATCTATGTCTTCAAAAAGGGAAAGCACATCCTTACCAAATTCGCGCGCCATATTGTTCAACGCGGAATATATTAAAGGTGCCTCGCGGAGATGGAAATAAGTCGGTATGTAGGGGCTCGTGACGACCTCCCTTGAGATCGCCTGTCTTATTTCACCCTTGCACTTCATGACGGCCGCTCCAACTCCGATTTCATAGCCAGCATCGGGCCCGGAATAAGAGGCGTCAACACCTATTTCGCATGAAAAGGTTTTATCTTTTCTCCGCAACCTTTTTGCAAACTCTACCTGCTCTTTCGCCACCGTATCTAGTGGCCCAGGTCCCCCAGGAAAGGACCGCCAGAACGCGTCCTCGACCTTGACCATTTCGTCGACGATAGGCACCCCCTCCTCCTTTAGCATTTCTATCTTTTTCTGAACCCCTAGGGCATATCCACCTACATGTCCGTCGCTCATTATGACCCTGTGACAGGGCACCTTGGGAACATAGGGGTTTCTCGACAAGGCCACACCCACTGCCCTGGCGGCTATAAGATCGCCCAAAGCTCTCGCAACGTCGCCGTACGTGGTGACCTTTCCCTTTGGCACACTTGAAACAAGCCACCATACGTAGCCGTAAATGTCCCCTCCCCTTGAGAAGGGAGGTGAAGGTTTATCAGGAAGTGAGGGAAGGCTCAATCAAGCAGTGCCCACTTTGCCATGCCCATGGCGTACGGCAGAAGTGCTCTCAGAGATGAGAAAGTGGATGTCTCAGCGTGGAGATAAAGGGGGCAGTTAAGCTTGCACTGCTTCATCCTTTCCCTGCCAAGCTTAGCCTCCTTCTTTGCCATAAGTTCGTTTAAAGGTGTCTCAGCCAGGCTTCCTATCTTCTTTCCAAGAAAAGGGCATGGATATATGAGATCGCCGTTGGGCTCGACCATTATCGAAAGAGAACGACATACCCTGCCGCGCACAAGAGTTTCTATGACCGCAGGTCCATTGTTGAGTGTATCACCGTACTTCCTCTTGAGATCAACTAGGACGTCATGAAGCTTGACGGGGTCGGGCCTAAGATCGGGTAGCCCCGGATAGTAAACAACTGGCATGGCAAGGATCTTGGCTCCAGCCTCATGGGCTTTTTTGACCTTGTACTCAAGCTTGTCTATGTTGTTCTTGGTAACCACGGTCTGAACGTTGACCTTGTACTTCTTTCTCAGCTCCTTTAGCCTATCAAGAAGGTACGTGTTCCTGTGCTCTTCATCTATGGAAAGGTGAAGAAAATCGAAGTACTCAGCGTAGTCGTCCATGGGAACCTTGTCCAGCAACAAGCCGTTTGTGGTCAGCATCACGTAAAACGACCTGTCCTTCGCGTACTTCAGGAGCTCCTTGAGGTCCGGTCTAAGCGTGGGCTCTCCTCCCTCGAAACTCAGCACGGTGACGCTTCCCTTGGATATGTTGTCTATTATCTTCTTCAGCTTGTCCGTGCTCTCCTCGGGTACCTGGTTCATCCAGAAGTCGCAAAAGTCGCATCTATCGTTGCAGTTGTTGCTGACCTTGAAAGTCGCGTAAAGCGGGTGGTCGTTATCCCCGAAGTAATCGTGCAAGAATCCATTTACCAACCTCAGGTTTCTGTTCACGTGTAAATTTTCCAGAACCATATATATCCGTTTCGGGAAGGAAACGGCCACGAGCTTCTTAAATTTCACGTCCGCATATATTATGGGAAAAGTTGTTATCAAATGAGGTTAGGACTGAAGCTGAGAATCCCTATGCGGTAGCGCTTAAGCAGCTGGAGCTTGCGGCTGAGATAGCAAGCATTGATCAATGGATACTGAACATGCTGTCGATCCCAAAGAAGATAATTGAGGTTGCTGTGCCCGTTAAGATGGATGATGGTAGGCTTGAAGTTTTTACGGGTTACAGGGTTCAGCACAACGATGCAAGAGGCCCTTACAAGGGGGGTATAAGGTATCATCAGATGGTAACGCTTGACGAGGTAAAGGCACTTGCCATGTGGATGACCTGGAAGGCTGCGGTGGCCGATATCCCTTATGGAGGCGCAAAGGGAGGGGTTATAGTTAACCCAAAGAAGCTGAGCATGGGAGAGATAGAGAGGCTGACCCGGCGTTACGCTGCCATGATAGCCGATGAGATAGGTCCATACAAGGACATACCGGCTCCAGACGTCAACACCGGTCCCCAGACAATGGCTTGGATAATGGATACCTACTCAACCATAAAGGGATACAGCGTTCCAGAGGTCGTAACGGGAAAGCCCCTTTCCGTAGGCGGAAGCTACGGAAGAACGGAGGCAACTGGTAGGGGAGTATCCATATGCGTAAGAGAGGCAGCTCGCATGATCGGTCTTAAGCTGCAAGGAGCTACCGTTGCCATACAGGGGTTTGGAAACGTGGGATACTACGCAGCCCACATACTCAGCAAGGAAATTGGGGCGCAGGTAGTTGCCATAAGCGATAGCAGCGCGACACTTTACTCGCCCAAAGGTATAGACCCAGATAAGGCCTTGGCGTACAAAGAGAAGAACGGCGAGCTAAAGGGCTTTGAGGGAGGAGAGGTCATTGATCCAGCGGAGTTGTTCAGGCTCCCAGTAGACGTCATAATCCCTGCTGCTATTGAGGGACAGATAAACAAGAGGATCGCGGAGGAGATCCAGGCAAGGTTAATCGTTGAGGGTGCCAACGGTCCAACAGACGTTGAGGCTGACAACGTGCTTAAAGAGAAGAAGGTACTTGTGGTACCCGATATCCTCGCTAACTCAGGAGGTGTTATCGTCAGTTACTTTGAGTGGCTACAGAACTTGCACAGGGAACGCTGGGAGCTTTCCGTCGTTAACAAAAGACTTGAAGATAAAATGGTAAGTTCGTTCAATGAGGTTGTCAAGACAAGCGAGAAGTTCAACACAACCATGAGGCTTGGCGCGCTGGTTCTTGGTGTGGGCAAAGTCGCTGACACAATAAAGACCCTAGGACTCTTCCCCTGATTTTTTGCTCAAAAGTTCTTTTACTGGAAATATTTCTTTCGCTTGACCTCCAATAGCGTGGTACCACGCCATGTTGAGAGCCGAAAGAAACCAGATCATGAGAAGTGGATCTGGATATTTCCCTATGGGTCTCGCCTCGATCCATCCTCTAGCGTGAATGAATGGCATTACTATGACGTGAAATATACCAAGCGCGGAACGAAGCGGAGAATACTCAAACAACCTCTTCGTGAACTCCATGTCCTTTTCCCAGCAGTAAACTCCCGATGGCAAGCCATCGAGGCCTTCGTCGGTTCCCACAATGAAAACCCTGTCTTCTCCCGCCTTCCTGAGTTTGGCTCCATAAAACAGAATAGGTATCACAACCCTTGTCCAGTCCGCCACACCGGCCTGCGAGGTATATCTTATTCCTACCACGGCCTCATTGAAGGCTCCCTCGGAGTACTTCAGCCTTATGCCCATGTCGTCGACATCAACGGTAGCCAAATAACCAACTTTCCATGAAACTATCGAATCTTTTATCTCCAAAAAACGGCCTAGAAGACTCATCCGCTGATCCTCGCTTGGCCTTCTTGGGAGGCATAACGTAAAGGTATATTTGATGTGTGAACGGGGAGTCCTTTACTTCGACGACCTTGTCAGGTATCCAACCGGGAAATGGGAAATCATGGGAAACGATCTTTGCTCCAGGCTTAAGCTCGCTCTCAAACTTGGGCTCAAGCCTCTGATCGACACTGGTTAGAAGGTACAGTGCTAGGACGTCGGCCTTTGAAACGTCGACCTTAAAGAAGTCGCCTCTTATTAGCGTGACCCTGTCCTTGAGGTTCTCCTCCTCTATCCTTTTCTCTATAAGGTCCGCCCTTCCAGGATGGGCCTCGACGCCCACGGCCGTTGCCCCGAACTCCTTGGCAGCCATTATTATTATCCTTCCATCTCCGGCCCCAAGGTCGTAAACGACCGTGCCCTTGGTTACGCCGGCCAGCTCAAGCATCTTCCTAACGACCGGCTCAGGGGTTGGAACAAAGGGGACATCAAGCCCGAAACTCATTTTAAGTCAATAAATGAGAAATTCAGTAATTAAAGTTACCGCATCCGCTTTCACAGTTAACGCTAAGCCTCTAAACTGAAAAGCGCAACACATCGGAGCACGAAGGTCCTTTGTCAGAAGTAAACGTTTCCCGTTAACGGCAAGCTAGCGTTGGCCGACGTACCTTCAGATCTATAATCAACTAAAGGAGGCACCAATACATATCCGCTATTTCGTTTAAGCGCTCCGCGCAGTTATCCAGCTAGCCTTGACTGCAATAGAGGCGGCGGAGCTTACGTGCAAACGGTAATCGCAGCACTTAGAATTTAGCTCACCTATGCACATTAAGAGAGAATGAATCCGTTTAAGAAATTTGCGAGCTCCCAAGTCCTCCACCTTAAATTCTTGAGGATGATCTCCGCACGTTTTTAAGCCAAGGCGCGTCATGCGCATATGGCAGCCGCGCCCTCCACGAAAGCAAGCGGTCAGAAGACTACGGGAATCTGGTACATAGATTACCAACCATCAACAGCAGAGATAGTTGGAAACGAAAAAGCAAAAAGGGGATTTTTATCCTGGCTGAACTTCAGGTTTAACCCACAGCAGAAAAGCGAGAGACAAAGAGACCTCAAGAACTGCGCCCTGCTCTATGGACCGCCTGGCGTGGGCAAGAGCGCTCTTGTTAAGGCAGCCGCCAGGGAGGCAGGAGCGCTCCTAATTCAACTTGACGCCTCGGAACTGAGATCAAAAGAAGACGTAAAGAAGCTACTCGATGGCCTTTCCAACAAGTCAACTTTGTTTGGTGAGACCAAGAAGCTTCTCTTGGTTGACGACGCAGATGCGATCTACGATGACACAATAGGCTACATGATCCTCGACACCGTAAAGCAATCGGTCTCGCCAGTCGTGCTAACAGCCGTATCGAAGTACGCGAGAAGCCTGCGCTTCCTCAGGGGAATGTGCGCTGAGTTTTCTTTCTCAAGACTTGAACCTGAGCAGATCTTTACTGTGCTGAAGAATGCCTGCTCCAAACTAGGGCTCTATTCCGATGATGATGAATTAAGGCAATTGGCCAAAGGCGCAAACGGTGACGCGAGGGCGGCTCTCAACGACCTTCAGAGCTGGTCTTTCGGTAATGGGAAAGCTCGCGATGTTGAAAACGAGGTTAAGCAGGCAGTGGAACAAGCCCTTCTTAAAGACTCCTGCCTCGAAGCTCTTTCCAGCGTGAACACCGCCCTTTCCTCAGCAGACCCTGACACCGTAATGTTGTGGATCGAGGAAAACTTGCCGTACTACACACAAGATGGGCTAGATCGCGCCTACGATTGGTTAAGCAGGGGGGAGGGAATGATGGGGAGGGGAGAAAAGAGGCTGTTGTTCAATCTGCAGAGGCGGGGTCTAGAGGTTGCCATTTGTGGAATAAGCTCAAGGGGTATAAAACCAGCTGAAGAAGCTCAGATTCCGTGGCGCCTCTTCAGGGGTAGGGACAGCATAGAGGCTGGTAAACGTAGGCTTGAGTTCCTGTCGAGCTTAGCTCCCTCTCTTCACTCAAGCCTGAGAAAGACGGCATCTGATCAAACCCTTTCTCTCTTGATATCCGCAGAGGGCAGTGAGGGAAAGAGCTGAGACCTAGCCGTACTTCATTGCCGGCGGGATGAAAACGACAGCAGCTACAACTGACCCATAGTTGTCCATGGGTACTGTAAGGGTCTCCGTCCTTATCTTCTTTTCAGTTATGCTGATGCCCCTGAGCCGTGCCATCTCGCTTAACTTCCACTCAAGTATCTCGGTTATGGCCTCACGGCTCATGTACCCATGAGCTTCGGCAACCATTCCGAACCTGTGCTTAGCCTCCCATGTCCATGCCACGCCGGCAGCTATTTGCTCCCCCTCATCTCCATCCATGCGCGCCAACACCACAAACGTAACGCTTCCCGGATGAATAGGCACTCTTTGTACTTCCTCAGCGTCCGGAGGAAGTATGGAGCTGACCGACACAAGGTTGCACTCGGAGATTTTGGCGTCCACAAGAGCCGCGTCAAAGGCGTTGAGGCTTGATATGGGATCCGTTGCCTTTCCGCTGGTCACAAAGAACTTCGTGGGGATCATTTACTGACGCCCTCCACAAGGCAAAACTTTCTAGCCATTGCGATCCTCACGCATGCGGAAGCTTATAAGCATGTAGCAAAGAAGTCCTGCTGGAAACGTGAGCGATTTTTAAGCCTCGCGACTTCAAAGCGGAGGCAAGGCTTTGCTTTGATCAGCGATCCCGATCCTTCGGTGAAAATAGAGCCCCTAACGACAGATTTTGAGTTAAGGCGCACGCAGGCCAATGCATGCCTTGCCAATTAAGCGCGCGCTCAATAGAGGGCCGGAGCTCATGTCTGGCGCGCACAATCCCAGCTTTATTCATGAGACTAGCCACTCATCATGGAGATCGGTGTAGTTTGCCCATCAATAACAAGCATGAGTACCCAAAGAACATCTGAAGCCAGGTAAGATCGCAAGATCGAAAGGCTAAAAGCTCAAGTCGCATTATGTTTTAGCGCGGTCGTCGTCTAGCTGGTTAGGACGCCAGCTCCCCAAGCTGGCGATCCCGGGTTCAAATCCCGGCGGCCGCACCTTCCTAATGATCATGAAAACACTTTACCATCGAAATTGCCCTTGTAAAGCATGAACAAGAACAAGCGATGCACAGGGCATCAGTAAGGATGGAAAGAAACTTTCTAAGGAAGGTCAGGCCATTAAGTCGGTAACACATGATGCGAACATCGAACCAACCCTTTCCTATGGAGCTGGTCTCTTCACGCCGAGCTGATCAACGTACTGTTGACAGCACATGCTTGTCTTGGCCGTCCCATGAACCGTGATAAACTCGGAAAGCCACAGCAGGGGCAACGTCACAAAATGAGCAAAAAGCTCAGTCACGTAACATTGAATGCCCCAAAGCAAACGCCATTTTGACGCTGGTCATGAACGCTGTCTCCTTGCCTAGCCTAGCGCATCCCGCTCCTACTTCTGACCGCTGTCAGCTAGAGTGCGCGACCTTTGTCCCGGCACCTTGTGGAAAAATACCAGGTAAATCATGTAGGAAAATATGCCCATGAGAACCGTTCCGATGATCATGGCGGTATAGGCAAAATATGGAGGGATGTACATCCACTTGTTTATGAATAGCTGCACGCCGAGGCCCGATGTGCCTTTTACTATCATGTAGGGATAGCGCGGGTAATCGTTCAAGATCTCTCCAAGAGGCACGCCAATCAGGGAACACGTTACCATCAGCCCCGAGGAAATCGCCTTTGCGAAGTCGTACTTAGCGTGAAGGGCATTGAAAATTGCCGTTGCCCATATTAGGGTCACGATCCCCATGAAGGCCACGAAGCCTGGATATGCCTTGACGTATGTGTTTACCGAGGTGATTGATAGCGGCCCTAGCACAGCGGACGCCATGTAGGGGCTGTACTTGTCCAGCAAAAACGCGTAAACTACCCCGGTTGCGGTGGCCACGAAAAGCGCCGGCATCCCCAAGTAAAGGCCAAATCTCGAGGCCTCTCTATGGCTTTCGCTTCCGCTTTTGTAGGCCTTTATGGCGTAAACCCCAGCGAAAACCATGGCCGCCATGGAAATGGCAGCGCTTATCCTGTGAAGCGTGAAGTCCGGATAAATGGGATTTTGGAAAACGGCAAGCGCGTTACCTGCGAGCGCTCTGTTCATGCCCACGGGGTCGTCCAGGAAGGAGAAGATCATGTTGAAACCAATGGGCACAAGCAGCGCTCCCATGGCCATCACCACACCTATTACAATGTGTATCCTTTTGGAAACGGTCTCCCAAGTGTACCAGTATATGGCCATGAACGGAATGCCGATAAGCACCCCCGTGATCCCTATGGCCAAAGGCACAAAGAGTACGTCGGTAGCTATGAACGTCAGCTGAGGCCAAAAGCCCGCTAGCGCCACCGTGAACCAGGTAGCCCAAACCCCGGCGGCGAGCTCGCTCACCGCTAGATACTTCAACGCGTTTCTGGCGACGCCGGCTAGCGCCTGGTTCCTATAAGACAGATACTCTAGGATCGGAGCCATAAACGCTAGCCCCAGCACCAAGCTTACAAGGAATATGTGGCTGACTATGGTTATTCCTATCATAACAAAACCTATCCAAACCGAATTCGGCGTCAACCCCCCTTCACCTCCTGTGCTGTCCCTATCTCGTGCCTCAAAACCAGTATTATAGCTGACGTCCCAGCCACGAAAATCGTCACCTCAAGCGCCATTACGTAAGCCACGAAAGCCGGCGTTATGGATGCAGGTGTCACCACGTCGTAATACGGGATAAGCCCGTATATGGTCCAAGGATGCCGACCAATCTCCCTTACGGCCCACCCAGAACCGCCTGCAAACAGCGCCAGAACTGCGGCAAAGAAAGAGGAGTACATGAGAAACTCCTCCACGTTCACGTGAAACAGGCCCAATATCCTGTTCTCAAACGACCGCAACGCCGGCGAGTAAGAGAAGAAGTAGGCCACGGCAAGCACGAACAGCACTACGCCCGAGATGACCATGGCGTAATAAAAGGGAAAGATCAGGCTTTCTGCCGACTCCGCTCCCGAAACGGTAGCAACCGCTACTGAAGGCGAAATCGAGGCATGGGCCTCCTGAATTAGCTGGTCAAAACCGGGAAAGACGTAGCCCGGGTTGCCCTTCAATAGGATTCCAAGTATGGGGTTCGTCCCTCCCTTTGGTCCGAAGCCCTCTGCAGCCAGGAACTTCGTGTACTGGTATACGTATTCAACCCTCCCCGCCAAATCCCCGAAAACCGGCTGCAGCAGACTCGCAACGGCCCCAACGCCAAACGACACCCTAAAGAGCCTAAGCATGTTCTGCTTCTCGGCATCCGATCCCTTGAAGTAAAGGTAAGCGAACACCGACGATGCTTCAAAGGCAACAACTATCACGCAAGCGGTTACCGTGTGAAGGAAGGTGGCCAAAAGATCCGGGTTGGACAACGCTATCAGAGGATTAGATAATATCTGTCCCAAAGATGAGCCGAGTGCCACATTTGCAAGTACCGATGAGCCACTTGCCAGCGCCGATGCCGCCGACAATAGGGCGGTCGAGTTGGAAACCGAGGGGCCATAACTAACGTTCTCCCAGGGAAGGATCTTCGATATCAGCGGACCCGTTCCCCAGGGGACGTTCATAAAGGAGTTGGCTCCCAATATCAGTAGCGCGCTGGCATTAGAACCAAGGAGAACCACGAGGCCGAACAACCAGTGCAACCACTTGTACGCAAACCTATCCCACGTATATATGTAAAGCACGACAAAAACTATCTCGGTCATAAAGGCAAAAAGCTCAAGATACATAACCGAGAAGAAGAAAGTCCCAAGAGCCAAAAGCGTCCCAGACCAAACCTGAACTAGCCCAAATTCCACGAGAGTTCCCGTGGCGGCACCTGCGGCGAAGGACACGCCCCAAACCATGCTTGCTCTTCTCGCGGCATCCATGTAAAGCCCCTGATGCCCTCTTATGCCCTTCCACTCCAACGCCAAAACCACATATGGAAGGCCAACAGCGAACACCAAAAACCACGCGTGGACGTATATCCCCATTATGGTCATGTACTCGGCAAGATTTGCCTTGGCCAGGAGGGGCGCGACCATAAAAGCTTTGCTCCACGATTTATAAGCCTGTTTTTATCGCCAAACTTTTACCTGGGAACCCAAGTACCACGTGAAGAAGATAGGGATAATCGGAGCGGGAGTTGCGGGCTCCTACCTTCATGCCCTCTTGAAGTCAGTGGGTTATGAGTCCCAGCTCTACGACGTAACTCCGAGCTACTTCAAGGCCTGTGGAGAAGCTGTCACTAACTCCTACACCCCGAGAATCTCCTGGAAGGTCATCGCGGAGGTCCACGACTTCTCTTTTTCCGTTGACGGTGAGCTTATCTACTCGACCTCATTTCGTTATCCGAAGTGGGTAATAATCGATAAAAATGCATGGATAAACTCCATGAGAGAAGACGCCATCGTGGGACAAAGGCCTAATCCAGCTGAGTTTGACTTATTGGTTGACGCCACCGGTCCTTACTCAGGAGATAGAGAGGTAGTTTACGCGGCTCGCGCACTTGTGAGTGCTGAAGAAGTGCCACATCGCGTCTCCCTGGAATTTGACTCCCGCTTGACGGGATTTTACTGGATCTTTCCGAGCGCCAACGGAATGCTCAACATCGGGGCAGGTTTTATGGAAGTAAAGGACCCGCTACCCCTCCTCAGGAATTACGTTAAGAAACAGGGAGGAAAAATCGCGTCGATTCTGGGAGCCCCCATAACCGTAGGCCAAGTTAAGGCCAAGGCAAAAAGAATCGGAGAGGCCAGAGGGCTTGTGTATCCCATAGCTGGGGAGGGCATAAGACCGGCAGCCCTATCGGCCGAGATAGCCGCCGATGCGATCTTGAGAGGCAGGGACCTCGAGGAAAGCCTATCCGCGGGGCTAAAAGGCGTGGAGAGCGAGATCAGGACGCAGAGGCGCCTTCTGGGACTTTACCGCATGACACCAGCGGAGCTTCGCAGGCGCGTGATGAGGTCACTTTTCAGCAGCGACCTCTTCCTTGAGGCCTACCTCTCTGACAAGGTCGACGCATGGGATGCCCTGAGCGCGCTCGTCATGGCTCACCGAGCACGCTTGCCAAACAGCTCATCAAGATTTATCATGCGGTCACAAGCCTTTAATAGATCATCATCATGTGTCGCTATCAAAACTCCCTTTCTTTCTTCCCTCATGATCTCCAACGCCTTAAGGAAGGATAGAAAACCGTCGCCGTCCATTCCCACAGTTGGCTCGTCAAGCGCTATGACGCGCCTCCCGGAAGCATAGGCGGCAGCGATCAATACCCTCATCTTTTCTCCATAGCTTAGGGCGAAAGGGCTTGCCCTAGCCTTTCCTTGTAATTCAAAAAGGGATAACGCATCAGCACTTCCCGCCTCTTCCTCGACGGTCTTTTTGAAAAACTGGAGATCGGGGTTCTGGAAGACGGCGTATGCCTTGCCCACAAGCCTCTTTATGCACGTAGTTTTTCCCGAGCCGTTGCTTCCATAAAGGCACAAGATCTCGCCAGCTCTGATCTGAAGCCTGAACCCAACGTCCACGTCAAGGACCACTTCGCCTGGATCTCCCTTTTGTGCCTCGACGCTGAAGCCGCGCAGGCCGTTCTTGCTCAAGAACTCGTCGTCGTACAAGCTGTCGGTCGTCAGCTCGATGAGCGAGCTCCCCCTTATGAGGTATGCCCTTTGAACCCTGTCCCTTATCTCCCTGACCCTGTGCTCGGCCACCACCTTGCCGCTCCTTATGAGCGATAACACGCCCGCGGTCGCCTCCTTGTCCAGGTTGGCAAGCGGCTCGTCAAGCATAACGTACCTGGGCAAAGAACAAAGGACCGTGGCAATGGCCATTCTTTTCTTATACCCGTCGGAAAGCTTGAAGAAATCCTTCCCGCAATAGCTTCCCATGATGTCTTCTGCTATCGACCGATCCACGCGATGATCCATGGAAAGGATGGCAAGTTCGTCATCGCATGAGCCTCCTAGGATCTGCGTATTTGGATCCTGCATGACCGCCGCTAGAACCTCGCGCGATATCGGAGGGAGGCCGAAGCTTCCGTCAATGCCCAGTTTCGCTTTTCCGCCAAAGCCCATCGCTTCCCTTATGACCGTTGTCTTGTCGGATCCGCTTTTGCCGAGCAAGGCAACGACTTCGTCATCGCCCACTTCTATGTGTCCGCTTAGAAACGAGGGATAAAGCTCAAACAAAGCGCAAGCACCCCATAAGCAAGAAATGACAAATCCGCAAGGCTTGGCCTGATGACGACTTGCCTTGTGCCATGGCCATAAAGCTTGACCGTGTACGCGACGTACAGGTTCTCAGCAACCCTAACGACCTCCACTATGAAGGGGAGGGCTAGCGAGGGCAAGAGAGAGAACAGCTTCCTCGGCCCAAGACCTGAAGTCAGTTCCCGCGCCCTCGCGTAGAAGACCACGTCGGATGCAACCGATAAAAAATAGGGGAAATAGTCAAGCGCCAGCACCAAGGGGATCCCTCTCCTTCCCAAAAACCCAAGGACCGATGCCTTGTCTATTACGATTGAGGCTATCAAGTACAGGTTCACGTAAGTCATAGTCCTTTCTGTAAAGACAAAAAGCGAGGAGCGGTCCATGGCGCGAAGGAGAAAAAACGACGACGCAATCACAAGAAGCTCGGCAACGAGTACCCTCTTTTTGCCAATCAAAAAGGGGAACGTCATGATCAGCGGGAAGGGGCTTGATGTCATGGCCGCAGAAATCGCCAAAAGCACCCCCGATGCCAGCCCAAAAAGCGCGTTAATCTTCATGTATTTCTCGATCCCCGCTGCTTAACCGCTATTTCATTATTCCAGATCTCACAAGGTACGATGTGATGCTCTCGCCCAGGTAGCCTATGAAAGCCCCTAAGGCCGCAAAAGCCACAGCGAAGGCTACCAGCGGCAGAGCAGGGACAGCGTAATGTAGAAACAGAGCCCCGATCTCAACGCTGAGCGCTCCTTCGGAAAGCCCAAACACCGCCGTGTTGATCGTAGAGGCCTTGAGCCCCCTGTAACCCACGAAGTAAGCCGAAACCTCGGTCAGCGCGCCAGCTATCAGTTCAGTTATTGTAAGAAAGAACATGAAGCTAAGGGCGAAAAGCGCCGCCGTTATTATGCCTATGGCAAGTGCACCACCTCTCTTGTTTATTGCCTGAAAACCCACCGACAGTATCAGAAGCGGAAGGGTCAGGTTAACCACGGGATCCAAGAATATTGATGCAGCGTACGCTGCCGTGCCCAGCGACAGCCCAGCCGAGACGGCATAAGAGGCTATGGAAAATATGGCCGCAAAAACCCAAAGCCTTGTGGCTTCATTCATGCGTTAAAGCTCACACCTACTTAAAGATATGTCCGTCCAAGAACCCAAACAGTAACTTGAGGGCCTGCGCGCCAGAGAACCCAACGCCATGAGTAATCGCGAAAGCCCTTAGGAAGCGCCTAAGGGGAATCGCTTCCCCTGTGTTCCCTTCCTTATCTCCCAAAGCCTCTGCAGGTAAGTGAAGTTGGATACGATGGCCAAAATTGCCATTATTACCAGGCTTGCGCTGCTGAACAGCAGCGCGATGGCCACAAGCATCAGCCTCTCCGCTCTCTCTCCGATTCCAACTCCTTCCATCTTCAACCCAAGGGATTCCCCCTTGGCCCTACTGTAGCTGACGAGGAAGGACCCAAGAAGAGCGGCAAGCGTCACCGCTCTAGCAGGCAACGCGGAAAACGCCATCAAGAATCCCCCGATAACCACGCCATCCGAGTACCTGTCAAGCGATGAGTCCAAAAACGAACCGAACTGCGTGGCACGCCCCAGAGCCCTAGCCACGCTTCCGTCGAGACCATCTAAAAGCGAACCCAAGGCAAAGGGGACAAAGGCCCAGAGGTACTGCCCTTCAACTATTAGTACAGCGGCAACAAGAGAAAGGACAAAAGCACAGACGGTAATGGCGTTCGGAGACACGCCAAAGCGGATGAAAGGATATGCCATGGCCTGAACGACGCCTGCAACCGTATTTCTGAACTTCGTTAACAACTTTTACGACTATATAATATGGGGATAAAAGCTTAGCAGCCCGTTAATCGAAGTCTCTATGCCCGCGGATTATTCAAGAAACCCCGTGCTGGTATTCTGGGAAACCACCAAAGCCTGCGAGCTCGCGTGCGTTCATTGCCGCGCTTCGGCCATGACTCGTCCCCCTCCAGGAGAGCTTGACACTAAGGAGGCCAAGGGCCTCATCGAAGATCTGGCACACTTTGACAGGCCTCCCGTGCTTGTGCTCAGCGGAGGTGATCCGCTTATGAGGGAGGACCTCCAAGAGCTAGTTGACCACGCCCACGGCCTCGGCATCCCCTTGGCGATGTCTCCGGCCGTTTCTGAAAGCGTGATAACTAAGATGGCCGCCTTCAAGGGAAAGATCCGCTCCGTTTCCGTAAGCCTTGATGGCGGAAAGAGCGCCCACGACTTCATAAGGGGAACCGGAAGCTTCGAGAGCACGACACAGGCCATACAGAAGCTAGCCCTCAGCTTTGACCTTCAAGTGAACACCACCGTGATGAAGCTCACGGTTGGCGAGCTACCCGAGGCGCTCCATCAGGTCAAAAAGCTCGGAGTAAAGACTTGGGAGGTTTTTTTCTTGATAAGGGTTGGAAGGGCAACCGCACTTGAGGACCTCAGCCCAAACGAGATGGAGGACGTGCTGAACTACCTATATTGGGCATCATCATACGGGATAAGGGTCAGGACCGTTGAAGCTCCGTTTTTCAGACGGATAATAAGGGAGAGGAGCGGTGCACCCGATTACGCGCCCATGTCCTCCCTTTATCGTGCTCTACTGCAGCGCACAAAGGAGCTGTTGGGCGAACCTAAGGAAAGGCCTCTCGCCGAAATGGGGACTACACGGGACGGAAGCGGTGTCATTTTCGTCTCTAATGAGGGAGACGTGTTCCCCAGCGGCTTTACCCCATATCCCTTGGGAAATTTGAGACGCGTAAGTCTGGTCAAAATCTACAGGGAGAACCCCACGTTAAAGTTGATAAGAGATGCTTCTTTCTCAGGCAAGTGCGGTGTATGCCCTTACAGGCAAGAGTGCAGCGGATCCAGGGCTAGGGCATTTGCAACTTACGGAGACCCGCTGGCCAGCGACCCGGCCTGCGCGTACGTCCCTTAGCCCTTGGTCATCTGAAGCTTCGAGCGAACATCATCTATGAAATCGATGGCTTGCTGAAGTTCGCGCCTTCCCTTTTCTGTGACCATGTAGTAACGCTTGGAAAGCCTTCCCAGACCAGAGCCGGTGGACCTGCTCTGCAAAAGGCCTTCCCTTTCCATCCTGTAGAGAACGGAGTAAACAGTGACGGTGGCTGGCCTGATGCCGAATTGAACATGAAGTGCCTTCTTTATCTCGTAAGCGTACATCTCCCCGTTTGGAGACTCGGAGAGTAACTTTATTATGTATATCCACAAGTTCTCAAGCGTTAAATACCTTTTCAGGCGCTCATAGGCCAAGCTTTCTCAATGGTATTTATTGGCACTTATTCTAAAGCCTACTGTAAGGCTCTTTCCTCTCTTTCTTCGACCTCACGACCCTTATTCCCATGTGAATGGCACAGGATATGCAGTAGTTCTTGGTTACAGGTACCTTTTGAACTATCGCTCCTTTGGCCTTGAGCTCCTTCTCCAGCTGGGGATCGACTGGAGAGACCCATCTTGTCACCCTAACTATCTTGTCCCTAGGCACCCAAGCGCCGCAGTTATCACATTGAACAAGCTTGGCTTTCCCCTTGCTTCCCTTTCCTCTACCCCTACTCTTCCTCTTCTTAGCCACAATATAACACCTGGGCTTTCAGCCTTAGTTAACGGCCCGTGGTATTTATGCATATCCACCAATTCACCGATTTCCCTTAAGGAAACAGGGCAAGCCCCTTATGCAACCTAAGCGTTAATTCATGCGCGTCGGGTGCATCGGTGCCGTTACTGTAGACACAATAGTTAGGCATGGAGCATCCCTTAAGGCCCCGGGAGGCACGAGCTTCTTCGCTGCCCTTGCCCTGGCCGCGCTTAAGAACTCGGTCACGATAATTACAGCTTATGGTGACGACTGGAAGCCGTACGAAGAAGAGTTGAGCTCCTATGGCATAAGCACAGTAAACTTAAAGCCAAGTTCCACAAGCACGGCCTTCAAGATAACCTACGGCGAGAGAGGCAGGACGCTGATCCTCCTCAGGCCGTCAGAAGAAATCAAACCAGATGAATCCCTGCTTAAGGAGTTCGATGCCATTGTCCTCGGGCCGGTTGCGAGGGAGCTGCCCACTCACCTCGCATGCCAAATCCCAAAAATGGGAATCTCATCTGCAGTTGGCATTCAGGGATACGTCAGGCGCTTTGCCCCTGAGGGCCGCGTTTACGTTGAGCGCACAGACCTCTCCTTTCTGAAGAATTCATATCTCATATCGGGATCCGCGACAGAGTTCAAAATTGCCCTTGGGAAATCGCACCTCGCCTTGGGGATAGGTGCTCGTTACGTGATAATTAGTAAGGGAAGGGCTGGTGCCACCCTGTACGGTGGCTCAAGCTGGCATGCAAGATCTCAGGGAAATGGAAGCGATCCGACAGGGGCTGGAGATATCCTTATGGCCATAGCATTTTACAGCCTCCTATCAGGTTTTGAGGAGGGCGAGGCCATCGAGAGAGCCACGGCCTTGGCCAGCGCTTCGACCCAGGGAAGCGGTTTCAAAAAGTTTGACATAATCAAGCAGGCCACGTCAGCACGACGCTCAAGAATGTATTTCGACGACGTCTCCGTCACTAAGCTTGTAAGATTTCCCGACCTTTTGTCCTTGATAGGCCACGCTTCCCCAGACCCGGGCGTACTTGAAGTTCTCAGCAAGCGATCTGTGCAGCGCCTCAGCTACCTCACCAACAGTTACATCCGACCTGAATATCATCGGCTTGCTATCCGGCTGTTTTTCTTGGGGAGACTTCAAGTATATGCGCTTAATACCCGTCACCTGTATGACCAACTTTTCGAGCTGGTTTAGGTCAACTTCCAGCGGTAGCGCTCCGCCGACTCCATCCCTCGAAACGGTGATCTGAGGCACGCTCAGCATGTGAGCCCCATACGACCTAACGAGGGAGTCCGCATCACTATACTCCCTCGTAAGAAAAACTATCACAAGATCTGGTGTAACAGGCTGTGGCTTCCCCTTCTGCCCCGGAATTACAGATGGTAGCTCAACGACCTGAACCTTCATGCCTCCTAGGTCAGCCACCCCAACGTCTTTTCTCGACGCACCCTTCGTCCACCTCAACAAGAACTCGCTTTTCCCAGAATAGGGAGGGCCTATGAGGAAGCACAAGAGGTCGGCTATTCTCTTTATGCCATAGCTGTGCTTTCCTTTTTTTCTCCCTTCCTGCCTAAGCTCCTGCCTAAGTCTAGCTATTTGCTTGCTTACCTGAAGCCTGAGTTTCTCCGTGCCATGATGAGCGGGAATGGCTGAGAGGTAGTCCTCCAGGGCCACCAACCTCTCCTCAGGGGTCTTCGCCTCCTCCACTCTTTTCCACTTGAGCCTTGCCTCTATGGGAAGGTTGGTAGGCGTTCTGTATCATGAAATTCATTACCACAAATTAAAGTCTTGGCCCTTCCGATTAGCGTATAAGCTGATCAGTTAATAATCTCATGGTATACGTTCTGGTCCACCACACGTGGGAAAGCTCCAAGGAAAAAGATGCACAGAAGTTCTTCGATACAGTAAAAGGTGCTGCAGCGTCAGGGAAGCTGCCCCAAGGGTTTAAGGTTGTGGGCGCATTTATGGGCAAAAACGAGGCCTACTGCATATGGGATGTACCATCGGTCAAGGCGCTGACCGACTTCGCGGGCCAGCTTAAGCCTCCAACTAAGATAGAGGTTAAAGAGCTAACTAAAATCGCGTGACTTTTTTTACGGTAAAGAGTAGAGAATCGACCTTCTGTTTCTAGATATTATCTTGACCTTGCCATTTTTTTCCAGATCTTTGAGCGCCCTAAGGGTGAGACCGTACTTAACACCGAGGGCTGCGCTGAGGTCATAGGCCGTCTGTACCCTGTTCTTCTTAAGTGTGGAAATTATTGCGGAGTAAAGCTCCTGATTTATGTCATATTGCGATAGGGCTTTCTCCTCCTTCTTGCCCTTTTCCTCTTTCTTCTCCTTTTTGCCCTTCTCCTTTTCTTTTGTCTTTTCCTCGGCCGGTTGGGCCTTCGATATCGGCTTTTTCTTGTTTCCTCCTCCCATTTGCCAATTTACATTCGGAAGCTTTTATGCGTTTCCACGTCCTACAAATCGATACACATTTAACATCATACAAGAAAACCCATGAAATGTCTGATAATAGGGAGGTCATAGAACTCCTTAAGAGGGAGGGATTTTCGGGATACGCGGCAGAGACCTACGTTACCCTTCTCATGATGGGGAAAGCAGATGGAAGGAAGCTTGCTAGCTCGACAAGGGTCCCCTTCTCCAAAATATACTCCGTGCTTAAAGAACTGGAAAACCAGGGGCTCGTGATAAAGGAAGGCTCGCGCCCAGCCATATACCGTCCAAGAGATCCCATTGAAGCGTTAGAGCTACTTAAGAAGATGAGGATGTACGAAGAGTCGGCGAGGCTAGACTCCTTGGCGCGCATGCTTGCCCCTCTTATGACCGTTCAGGAAGGGGTTGAGAGAGCATCAGTTGAGGTGATAAGGGATCAAGGAGCCGCACTAGCGCGCGCACTGAGCTGCATAAAAGAGGCCAAGTTCTCCCTCAAGGCCATAGTGCCCCCAATCGGAGAGAAAGAGGGAAAGCTCATTGAGCTCCTAGTTGAGAGCCTAATAAGGACTGGCCTCAAGCTTCAGCTAGTCGTCGACAACTCTTCGCTCAAGTACTTACCCCCAGAAAAGGGAATCGAAGTTAAGGTTATATCGAACGTCCCACTTGGGCTTCTCATTGCCGACTCGCGCAGCGTGGTTGTCCTAATTTACCTCGCCTCACTTTCTGCGCTGTACACAGATTCGTTGCCCCTAATAAACCTAACAGAACTCGTTTTCGAAAGGCTGTGGGAGGTGGGAAAAGACATCAGCGCGGCAGCTTCCCCTCGGCGAATTCCAAGAGCATCTTCTCCGCTTCGTCATAAGGCATCTGAACTGGAGGATGTTTGAACGTGTAAGCCGATGCGCTGATAAGCGCCCCCGCGACCCTCCTGTCAAGAGCTATCTTAACTGCCCTTATGGCGTCAACCATGCTTCCTCCGCTGTCGGGAGCATCGGTCACGGAAAGCTTGAGCTCAATGGTTACTGGAGTTCCAGCGAAATACCTTCCCTTGGCCCAAACGTAGCATATCTTCTGGTTCTCAAGGAAAGGTATGTAATCGGAAGGACCGATTCTAGTGGGAACCGGGTACTTGGTCATGGCCCTCACGGCCGAGGTCTTGCTTTCCCTTTTATCCTTCAGCCTTTCTTCCTCAAGCATGTTCATAAAATCCATGTCTCCTCCTACGTTTAGCTGATATGTCTCGTCTACCTTTACCCCTCTATCCGCCATGAGCTTCACAAGCGTTTTGTGAACTACCGTGGCCCCTATCTGGCTCATTATGTCGTCCCCGGCCACCGGTAAGCCTCTCTTCTCGAACTCCGCCGCCCACGCTGGGTCAGAGGCTATGAAAACCGGCATGGCATTTATGAACCCTACCCCAGCCTCCATGGCAGCACGAGCGTAAGCCTGAGCCGCCTTGGTGGAACCGACCGGCACGTAATTTATTAGGATGTCAGCTTCGCTCTCCCTCAGGACCTCGGCCACGTCCACTACCTCTTCATCTGATTCGCCTATGACCTTTCTTGGGTACTTCCCCAGCCCATCGAGCGTGGGGCCCCTTTGAACCTTTACTCCCAACCTCAAGCCGTCGAATAGCTTAACTGTGTTGTTGGGATAAGCATGAATGGCCTCTCCCAAGTCCTTCCCTACTTTGTCCTTGTTGACGTCGAAAGCGGCAACGAACTTTATGTCCTGTACCCTGTATCCCCCTAGGACTGGGTGTGCTAGCCCTGTGTCGTCTCCGGTGCGCGAGTAATACTCTACGCCCTGAACCAAAGCGGATGCACAGTTTCCGACCCCTGCAAGCGCAACTCTGATCTCGGCCATGGTTCCTTTATTATATGGGGTTATATATTTAACGATCGCGCAATAAGGCGCTAGACTTAACTCCTGAGGGATGCTTATTTCATGCAAAGCGTTACCATTCACATTGAGAAGCTACAAGAAAAGGTGAACACGCTTTTCGTGGGCCTTCCTGACGCGGGGTTGGTGGGGCTGATCGCAGCCAATCAGTTAGTTCACGATATGAAGCTCCAGGGAATGGGATGGATCGATCTAGGGGACTACATGCCACCGACAGCGGTTGTTCACTCAGGCCTTCCTTTTTCCCCAGTTCAGATCTTTGCTGGATCAGGCATAGCGGTCATAACGGCGGAGGTACCAATTCCCGTTGAGGCCTCGAAGATAGTAGGAGAAACTGTTCTTTCCATAGCGAAGAAGATCTCCGCAAAGGAGGTCGTGACAGTAGGTGGGTTAGCAAGCGAGGACAGATATGAGGAAGAAAGCCAGCCAACCATATACTTCGTCTCTTCAAGTCCCGAAGAAGTCAAAAAGATGAGCGATGCTGGCATATACCCGCTGGATGGTGGGCTTCTCATGGGCGTCTATGCCCAACTGATGATGGGAGGAATCAAGGAGGAAATACCCGTTAACGCTTTCTACATAAACGCCTACCCTAGGCTTCCTGATCCAGGTGCCGCAGCCGCCCTCCTAACGGTTCTCTCCAAGATATATCCCATAAAGGTCGACATTGAGGGACTCGTTAAGCAGTCAGAGGAGATCAGGATGAAAACAAAGCAGATAATGCAGCAGGTGGCATCTGTGTCGAGGCCTTCGAGTTCCTTCATGTACACATGAGGTGATCGACATGAGCATTCGCAAGCCTTTCAGGTTTGAACCTCTGGCCGACCTCACCGACAGAGGAAAGTACTACCTGGTCACGGTCGACCTTCCGCACGTGAACAAAGAAAACGTGCACATATACTTAGATGGAGATGCCATAGTTGTACACGCGGAGAACTCCTACGTGGCCGATGATGGAAGCTACAACCGCGTTGTTTACGACCGCGAGTTCACGGTTCCAGAGGACGCAGATACTTCAACCATTAAGGTCTCTTTTAAGGATGGAATTCTCAGGATAACCATGGATAAGAAGCGGGAAGGGAAGAGGGAAATACCCATTCGCTGAGAAACTACCGCAACGCATTTACGTGATGGTATTTCACTTCTCGCGAAAATGAAAGACAACTTGATTTACAAAATAGCTCCAACGGGAAAGGCCCTGTTTCTGGCTTATGATCACGGAATAGAGCATGGTCCCACAGACTTTAACGAGATCAGCGTTGATCCTGCTTTCATAATGGACATAGCCGAGAAGGGAAAGTTTGAGGCCGTCGTATTTCAAAAGGGATTGGCCGAAAAGTACTACAACGGCAGGGTTCCGCTAATACTGAAGCTCAACGGAAAAACCAAACTTAGAGAGGGAGACCCAGTTTCGAGGGCGGTCTGCACCGTTGAAGAGGCTCTTAGCCTTGGAGCAGCTGCCGTGGGATACACCATTTACTCTGGCAGCGACTACGAGAGAGAGATGTTCAGCGAGTTCGGTGAAATAGTGAGGGAAGCTCACAAGCTAGATGTGCCAGTAGTTCTTTGGAGCTATCCCAGGGGACACGCTGTAAAGGACCAATTCGCTCCCGATGTTGTAGCTTACGCCGCGAGGGTTGGCTTAGAGCTGGGAGCGGACGGGGTGAAGGTCGAGTACACAGGAAATCCCGAAAACTTCAAGTGGGTAGTAAAGTCCGCAGGTAAGGTTAAGGTATTCATGGCCGGAGGGCCAAAGGCAGCAAACGACGAAGCGTTCCTAACACAGGTAAAGGGAGTAATCGATGCAGGAGGCGCAGGGCTGGCTGTCGGAAGGAACGTGTGGCAGCACAAGGAGCCGCTCAAGATAAGCAGGGCCCTTAGAGCAATAGTGATGGAGGGAAAGGGAGTTAAAGAGGCCATGCAACTGGCGGGCCTTGCGTGAAAACTAATTTTTTTCGATTTGCTTTTCACTTTCCGACGAAGAGCCTTGTCCTGAAGTAGTGCTTTTCTTCATAAGCTCCTCTATGTACGCCTTGACTTTAACAGGGTCCTTTATGGGGCTCATGCGTATGCCCTCTGACATACCTAGACCACTGAGCACGGTCAGATCCCCGTAACCCATGAGCCTACCAAACGCTCCCTGCTTAGCCTCCATCTCCCTTATCTGAGCAATGCTTATGGTCTTAACGGAACGAGAGAACATACCGGCGATCTCCTCCACCTTTCCATCGCCAACAAAGTATGCGTGAGAGCGAACGTAGATCAGAGGTGGCAAAACTTCTGCCAAGAGAAAAACCGCATCTAGAAGGACGATCAAAGCGAATAGATAGATTCCCCCACGGAGATCAAGTAGAGCCCTCCTGTAAAGGAAGACTGCGCTAATGACCAGAGCGAAGAGCAACGTGGAGATGACCATCTTTGGGGCGTAAGCCCTAAGAGTTGGCCTGAACTTCAAGGTTTCCATATAATCGCAATTGTATTAGCTTTTAACCCTCACTAGCGAAGATTTTCAACCACAACAATTATATATCACTGTTCAAATGCCTCATGAAGGGCTACTACCTTTATCCAGACGTAAACGGGGACCAAGTGGTTTTCACATCCGATGACGACATTTGGAGCGTCTCAGTGAAGGGAGGAGAAGCCATTAGGTTGACCTCGGACATGGGCATCGCGGCCAGGCCCAAGATCTCCCCGGATGGGAAATGGATTGCCTTTTCTAGGAAGCAATTGGGAGAGCAGCCCCTTTCAGAGGTTTACGTTATCCCCATCGATGGAGGCACGGCCACAAGGTTAACTTACTTTGGAAGCCCTTACACCGAAGTTGTGGGATGGAACGGTGACAAAGTGATTGTTTCATCAGATTATCATAGGCCATTTTCTCGTTGGACCGAGCTATTCGAGGTTAAGATTTCCGGTGGGCAGCCGGTTAGGCTTCCCTACGGCAAAGCCACCACCATTGCGAGGTACGGCAACGTAATGGTAATAGGTAGGAACACTTATGACCTAACCTATTGGAAGAGGTACAGGGGTGGCACGCGCGGAAAGTTCTGGATAGATCGCGAGGGAAATGGAAAATTCGTTACGTTTCTTGAGGACTTACAGGGAAACTTGACTTCCCCGTGTTTCATGGGAGGAAGGCTTTATTTCATTTCGGATCACGAAGGAAACGGAAACGTTTATTCCGTGGACTTGGACGGCAAGGACTTGAAGCGGCACACCAGCTTTTCTGAGTATTACGCCAGGAATGCCAGCTCCGATGGAAAATCGCTCGTTTTCCACGCGGGAGGTGACATCTACATGCTCAGGGCTGAAAAACTTGTAAGGGTTGACGTAGACATTCCATCTTCAAGGAAGGGTAAACTACCGAGGTTCGTGGAAGTTTTTAAGAACCTTGAAGATTACTGCCTTCATCAAAACGGCAAAACGTCCATGCTGTGCGTAAGAGGGAGACCTTTCATAATGGGCAACTTTGCTGGAGAAGTTATAAACCCTGGTGCAAGCAACGGCATAAGGTACCGGCTTCCCAAATTCCTTTCCCCGGGCGACTCGGTAGCGGTGGTGATCGATCCTGGGGAGACCGAAAAAGTGGCTTTAATGACGGTGGTTTCCGGTGAGGTAAGAGAGCTTGCTGAGTTGGGCACAGTTGAGTCTCTTGAGCCATCTCCAGATGGTAGCTTCTTGGCTGTTTCAAACTCTAGAAATGAGCTTTGGATAGTAAGGACGTCCGACGGGGAAAAAGCCATGCTTGACTCGAGTGGTTATGGCCCTATAACAGAGGTAACATGGCACAAAGGTTCAGAGTGGATCGCGTACTCCTTCCCCGAAGGGCCCTTCACTCAGTCCATAAAGTTAGCCAACGTGAAGGAGGGAAAAGTTTATCCACTAACCAGCGCAACGGCATACGATTTCTCTCCATCCTTCGATCCGGATGGGAACTTTCTTTACTATCTTTCGGCCAGATCGCTCAACGCCAGTTTGGACAGAGCCATCTTTGAGATGGCCTTCCCTAGGCCGGTAAAGCCCTATCTTGTCACGCTTTTGCCAAAGCCATCTCCATTCATAAAGAGCACCAGCCTTCAGGGACCTAACGAAAAGAAGGAGGAAGGAAAGGAACAAGAATACAGAGTTGAGGTTGACAGCATAGGGGACAGGATTGAGGCTTTCCCAATAGATGATGGAAACTACGCAAAGATCGCGGGACTTAAAAAAGGGAAGGTGGCGCTTCTTTCTTTTTCGCCTGAGGCTCAAGCCGGCAAGCCCTCAGGGGCAATCGACATATTTGACCTTCAAACCTGCACAAAGGAGAGACTCATGTCGAACGTCTCTAGCCTCTACACCAATGGCTCCCTTCTGCTGGTCAGAACGGGGGACCAACTAAGGGTTGTTGATCCAGAAAAGAAGCCGGATCTCTCTTCGCAGGAGCCAGGCGAGAAAACTGGAATTCTTGATGTAACAAGGGTAAAGGTTTACGTCGAGCCTGAAAAGGAGTGGCACCAAATGCTAAGGGAAACTTGGAGGCTCATGCGGGAGAACTATTGGAGAGAAGACCTCATGGGGATCGATTGGGAGGTGGTGCTTAAGAAATATGAGGCCCTTTTGCCCAGAATAGGAACGCGCTTTGAGCTCTCAGATATAATAAGAGAGATGCAGGGAGAGGTTGGCACATCGCACTCTTACGAGATAGGAGGCGAGTACGACCTAGATCGGCCTTACACGGTAGGAGGGCTGGGTGCCGAGTTCCAACGCAAGGAAACGGGATATGAGATAAAACGTCTTCTCGAGGGCGACAAGTCCAATGAGGGAGAGAAGTCTCCGCTTAAGTCTGCTGGGCTGAAGCCTGGCGATGTCATAACCGAAGTTGATGGCCTACCCTTAACCGATGAGTTAAGTCCTTGCAGGGCACTTCTCAACAAAGGAGGGGACACTGTGTCGATAAAGGTTCTGCGCGAGAACAAAGAGGAGAGGATAGTCGTAAAGGCATTGAAGGACGAGAGAGGCCTCGTTTACAGAGATTGGGTTGAGAAGAACAGAGCATATGTGCACGAGAAATCCGGTGGAAGGCTCGGTTACGTTCACATACCGGATATGGCAAACAAGGGCTTTGCAGAGTTCTACAGGCTTTACAAGGCAGAGGCTTACAGGGATGGCCTAATAGTTGACTTGAGGTACAACAGCGGGGGATTCATATCGTCGTTGCTGCTGGAGAAGCTTAGCAGGAAAAGGATAGGACAAGAGAGGCCAAGGAACGGAAAGCCAACGCCCTACCCAGTTGACGCACCGCCAGCTGTGATGGTTGCGCTAATAAACGAAGCCACTGGGTCTGATGGTGACATATTCTCTCATGCCTTTAAGGTGCTCAGGCTTGGCCCGCTCATTGGAGTGAGGACATGGGGAGGCGTGATAGGAATAAACCCAAGGAGGAGGTTGATCGACGGTACCGTGGTTACGCAACCTCAGTTTGCCTTTTTCTTTGATGACATAGGCCTTGGCCTTGAAAACAGGGGAGAGGATCCAGATATCGTTGTCGACATAACACCGGGCGATTACTCATTGGGAAAGGACACTCAACTGGACAGGGCCTTAGAGGAAGCACTCAAGATCTTGGGCAGTTAGCCGCGGCAAGCTTAAATATCGACTTGTAGATATTTCCCGATACAAATGCATGCTTTCCACCACAGGCATGCCGTCGACGATAAAGTAAGGGAACACCTGATCCCATTAGCTCAGGTAATTGGGCTAATGAACATAAAAAGGGATGACGTGATAGTTGACGTAGGGGCAGGAAACGGGTATTACACGTTCAAGTTCGCCCCCCTCTGCGCTAAGGTATACGCGTTAGACGTGAGCTATACAGATGAAGAAATAGAAGAGCTCACGAAGAGGGCCTTTTCCCTTGGTCTTTCAAACGTGGAATTCATCAGAGCCGACGTGTGCGATGGACTGAAGCTAGCAAACTACACACACCTCTTCTTTTCCAACTCCTACCATGACCTGCGCTGTCAGGAAGAAGTTCTGGATAATTTTAAGGAAAACGTTAGAGTAACGCTAGTGGAGTTCAAGCTCGATTCTCCATTAGGCCCTCCCCATTTCAAGAAAATAGGTAAGGAAATGCTGATTGAGCGGTTTACGAGGCATGGGTTTAAACTTCTGGGCTCCCTGGACTTCCAGTATCACTATGCCCTAACATTTCAAAAGGAGGGAGGAACGAATAAAACCCTTAATAATGGGGTTATGGTATCACCTTGAAGATGGAGGAAGACGACGAGCTCGAGAGACTGAAGAGGGAAACGCTGAAGAAGATACTGTCCAGCCCTCAGCAGCCAAGCGCACAAACTCCTACGAGGCCAGTCGAGCTAACCGACGACACCTTCGACTCCTTTATAGCTAGCCATGAGTACGTTGTCGTTGATTTCTGGGCTCCTTGGTGCGTACCTTGTAGGATAGTTTCACCCATACTAGAACAACTGAGCAGGGTATACGGAGATAGAGTTGCCTTCGCCAAGGTCAACACCGACGAAAACCCAGCCACCGCGACTAGGTTTTACATCGAGGGAATCCCGACTATACTTTTCATAAAGAACGGAGAGGTAGTGGATCAAATAGTTGGGGCATACCCGAAGAGCTACATCGAAAATACCCTCAGGAAATATCTCTAGAATTTTTTACCAATATCTTTGCTCACATGTACAGGAAGGCTTCCATTTGGGCGCTTATGAATAGGGTTATTGTGATCCCAAGTATGACGAGTAGCGCCACGAAAAGCTCTTTCCTAAAGCTCTTTGTGAACAGTGAGGCAAGTAGGTAAAGGCTCTCCAGAACCGCGGCGGAGTAGCACACGAACTCAAGCCAGAAAATGGGTAGGACCATGAGGTTAAGAAACCTTTCCATCCCAGTGAAGGCCACGTTCGACTGAGAAGAATAAACTATGGCTTGTGCGGACATCATGTATCCAGTGTTAAAAGACACGTATGTAGCCATAATGGGTCCTGCAAGCGGGATATCCATGAGCAAAGCTAGGTAGTAGTTGTTCTTGAATATTGAGAGAGCCACGGCTTCCTTGCCCTGCGAGTAAGGTATTGAAGCGTTCAGGCTCTTCACAAGGCCGGTGGCCTGGGATGTTGGCACCGGCTGGCCTGCTCCTACCATTGTGGCTATTATCAGGAACTCAAAAACTATGAAGAACCAGAGCAGCCTCTCTCTCCCGGTGAGCTCCTCCAAGGCCTCCCTTAGGTAACCGCGCCAGCCTTTGCGATGAGGGGCTTGGGGCTCGGACTCCTCCTGAGGGGTCGCAGGGGCCGCCGGTTGATTGGACTGTGGAGACGGCATGGCCTGCTCCTCGGGCTGCGTGCCCTGCGCTGGCTTTACTGGGAAAAGCCTATTTCCTTTGGCGTCCCTCAACCTTGATCCACAATAGGGGCAGTACCACAGGTCATCAGACGGAAGCTCTTTTCCGCAGAAAGGACACTTGCTCATAAGTTCTTCACGGGGTCGCTTTTAACCTTTCCACCGTCAAATCATCAACAAGATCAATAAAGGAACAAAGAGGGCAGCGGTAAAGATCGCCCAGTAAAGCTTACTCCATGCGAAAACCTTCGAGCCATCCAGAGGAGGGATGGGTATTAGGTTGAAGGCACCCAGCCAAACGTTAACGAGAAAAAGCGTGGAAGTAAACGTATAGGCGATACCAAAAAGCATGAATGGAAAGGAGATAGCTGCCAAGGCCGCGTTCGCCGCAGGCCCTGCGAGAGATATGATCCCGTTCTCACGCCTAGTTTTGGAATAATCCCATCCGTAGGATTGGGCTATGTAGACTGCCCCTGGCGCCGCAAATAGTATAGGGCTGCGCATAGCCGACAATACAAGCGTCAGGATCAATCCCCACCACCAAAGCCTGAACTCCGCCCACCTCCCGAAATGTCTTCCAGCGAACTTGTGGGACAACTCATGAAACAGGAAGGCTAGGCCCCAAGTAGATAACGATAACGCCACCGCCGCAACCGAAAAGCTGTCAGCGAAGGCGAGTCCAAGCACAAGCCATGCAATAAGTATGTTGAGGATCTCCTGAACCGAAAAGGGACCAACGTTTCCCCAATCTCTTCCCCAGGCAGGCCCGCCTCTCCAGCTCATACCGTTTACGATACGTGGTATTTAACGCTATTCCACGTGTAAGGAAAGGCCGTCGTAAGCTACGAGGGATCTTACGCCCGCTTGACTTGCCTCCGAGCGGGCGCTTTCCTCCTTACCTGCAAGCCTAGCAGGTAAGTGATTAAGGAGGAGCATTTTGACTCTGGCCTTAGAGGCCACCTGGCCAGCTTCAAGAGCAGTGCTGTGCCCGGTGCTGCGAGCGAGCTCCTCTTCGCCCCTCAAAAAAGTGCTCTCATGAACAAGTAGATCGGAACCTTCAGCAAGGTTGGAGACCGCATCGGAAGGACCAGTATCTCCTGAAAACGTAACCGTTCTACTTCCATCGCTTATCCTGTAAGGCAGATCCTGAACCGGGTGGTCTCCCCTTCCAACCATCACTAGGTGAGACCCGATTGAAAACGAGTCCATTGGGTTCAACTCTCTTGTTTCAATGGGAAAAGTCACGAAGTTCTTGGGCATGAACGCATCAGCCAAAGGACCTGCCATCAAAAAGCCCAGGGCTTGTTCAACTCCCTTAGGACCAAATACTCTTAGGGTTTCCTTTCTTCCATCAGCAGCCATTGCCCAAAGCAGCGCTGGAAGGTCAAAGAGGTGATCTCCGTGCATGTGGGTGATCAAAACTGCTTCTATGTCTCTTGTACTTACCCCAAACCTTCTCATGTTTGTTACAGATCCAGGTCCCACGTCGACGAGCACCGCGCGGTCAACAAGAAAAGAGGTGCAGGCCCTGAAGATAGAGGGAGCAGTACCTCCTGATCCAAGGACTAATACTTCCATGAACAAACCCTTATGTTCGGATTTAAGGTTAAGCCGATTTCGGTAAGCACACCGCAATGATTTACAATGCATTTGTTTCGGCGATGCGTATTTATACCGGGAAAGGCTACATCTTTGAAATGGAAGAGAAATCGACGGAAGCGTTAAAATACATAAAACAAAACCCTGGATGCAAGGTTAGCGATGTGCAGAGATACTTAAACGTTTCCCGCCCTGTAATTGCAACAATAATAAAGTCGCTTGAGGAGCTGGGTTTTGTGGAGAAGAAGCAGGGCAAGGGCAGGGCGACCGCCCTCTTCGTCACACAGAAAGGTGAGGAGATATTGGCTCCCAAGATCGCTGCCGCTGAGGGTCCTGCAACTATCTCTGCGCCTAGCCCACTTGAATCACAGGCGGCGCAAATCTCTGCAGACCCTCCGTCCGCGCCCCAGGCTCAGGCAACGTCTCCCTCTCAGCCTACGTCCCCAACAAAGATTGGAGATGGAGCAAATCAGGTCTCATCGCCTCAGCAAACCACCCAACAGGACAGCGGAGCACAGAAGAAAAAGGGATTCTTCGCAAGGTTGAGGGCGCTTTTCTGAAGACGCGAAAGGGTTATAGGGCGCTCTGAGCTCACAGTATGCAGGACCTGATTAGCGGTTTTGGGGATCACTCGGCCATAAAGGCGGAACTCGAGGAAGGGTACAGCATCACAGTGATTGATTACGGGGCTAACTTGAACTCCTTCGTGTACGATGGGTTCGAGCACATAAGAGGACATAGGACCCCCGAAGAGCTTGAATACCATTCAACCGCAGCTGGGTGCACGGTCATGATACCGTTTGCCAACAGGGTGAAGGGCGGGCTCTACACGTTCAAGGGAAGGAAATTCCAGCTCCCGATAAACGAGCTAGCGCGCGGAAACGCGCTTCACGGTTTTCTTACCTCAACTGAGTGGAGAGTGAGCTCGATTTACAAGGGATCAGACTACCTTGTTGGAAGGAAGGGTTCAAGCCGCGCTCCCAGAAATGGCGCTGGCGTAATCCTAAATTACGATTTCAGAGGGTTCATCGGTTATCCCTTTAAATTCAAGGCAGAGACTGAGTACTCAATTTCAAGGCAGGGCCTTTGGGTAAGGCTAACGGTGAAGAACACCGGTAGATCTGAGATGCCACTAACCCTTGGTACACATCCTTACTTCGTCGTCGATGGGAAATTGGATGAGTGGAAGCTTGACGGTAGGTCCAAGGGAAGGCTAAAGGTAATAGACCTTATCCCGACCGGAGAGCTTGAGGACGTCACCTTCGCCGGTAAAGTAAACGGAAGGGTTTTCGACGACTGCTACGTTGCCGACGGAGAGGTCAAGCTTCAAGGAATTAGGAAAGGATTGATCATAAGACCCAACGAAAATCCCTACATTCAGATCTATACTCCTCCAGCGCGGGATTCGCTAGCAATAGAACCTATGACGGGAGTAGCAGACTCCTTCAACAACGGCATCGGACTCAAGGTACTGAAGCCAGGGGAAAAGTTAGATGCAACCTATGAGGTGGTTCCATTCTCCCTCTGAAGTCTCCAAAGCCTATCGAAAATCTCAAGCGAGCTTTCATCGTCGCAGTCCCATATCTCATATGCAGGAGAATACTTAACGCTCTCCCACGCAAGCTCCGCTTTGGGATCTGAAAGGGACAACTCCATAAGGTCTATCATGCTCACGGAACTTATTAGCTCTTTCTTGCTTACTTTGAACCCCAGCGATGAAAGCTCGTCTCCGCTGATCACCACGTTCACGATTGGCGCGTGCGTTGACCTTATTTGCTCGAGGACCTTGCGGACAACTTCCTTGTTGAACAGAGGCATGTCGCACGCCGTCACCAGTGCTCTCCTCCACGCCAAGTGTGATGAAGCCCATTTTGAGACGTACCTCAAGTCCTCCACATACCCCTGACCTGGTGTCTCAAGAAGACTTACGCCATCGACCATGCCCGCGTACGCAGCTGAACATGAAGTCCTTAGCGTGAACGCGAAAATCACCTTGAGCCCCGCCTTCCTGAGCGCCTCGCATACCCTCTCTGCCAAGGGCTTGCCGTGGAAAAATATGCACCCCTTATCTCTACCACCGAACCTCTCCGCCTTCCCACCGCACATAACGATGGCTCCGTCAGGAAAAGGCAAGACGCTATCACTCAACGCTTACGCCTTGAAATTTGCGCGGCAACTATTAGGAGGATGCCTGTTAGCAAGGATATGAAGCCCACCGAACGCAAGTAAGCTGGTACCAAAGAGATATGCCACTCAAACACGATGCTTACCTTTCCCACGGCGTTCAGCGACCTTATTACCACTTCAACAAAGTATGCCTTATAGTTTGGCGTGACCTTTACGTAGCTCACCCTTCCTCCGGTAAGCTCCTGGGTTATGATGAGCTTCGCTAAACCGGGAGTCTGCTGCACGTTCTGCGCTCCACCCGTGGGAATTATGCTTCCCCCGGTTTGGCTGAGGTTATAGACCAAGAGGTCAAAGCTACCACTAGCTTGAATGGCATTTACTTCTATGGTGAGCTCCGCGAGCTTAGGGTTGGGACCGCTAAAGTATTCACCAAGCCCTGCACCCCCAAAGTTCACGGTATCTTTGGGGGTAATAAACTTAACTATGGGAAGAGAAGAAGCCGTATAAGCAAGAAAATCAGGTGCGATTATGAGGGGAAGCGCCAATATTAAGAATATTAAGCCGTAAACGTACCTCAAAGCCACCACACAAGTATGCGCGAAAAAAGTTATAAGTTTTATCAACATGGTGCTTTGTTGAATAATTCCTCAGCTACGCTTTTTCTATGCTTTTCCTTGCCTCTTTTCTCTTCGCGTTCTTGCCCTAGCGTAGCAAACCATCGCGTCGTATGCCCAGGCCCTCTGCACCGCTCTGCGGTGAGCGTTTGAGGCTTCTAGCGGTAGAATCCTCGCCGAACTTCCTCTTCATCGCAGAGAAAAAGCCCTCAATCGCCCAGCGCCTTCCGTAACCGGTTTTTTCCTTCCACCTATTGTAGCCCAGGGAATGGTACCTCCTAATTTCATCCCTTCTTCTCCTGCAGCCTCGGGGATGGTAAGTGGCCGCGTTTTCCCTTATCTTAACGGCGCTATCCGCTTCCTTCAGGGAAGAGAAGACCAGGTTGGTATCTTAAGCTTTTCCGTAGAACTTCTTAACGGTCTTCCCTTTCTCCCTGGCCTCGGCGGATATCTTGGTGGCCGTCCTTGCCTCCGAGGGACCTCTTCCCTCTACGTATGCGTCAACACCCAGCAGCTTTCTGCGGTTAACTCCAGTAATGACAAGAACGACGTGCTTCCTCTGCCTTCCTGGCTTCCCGTACCTTCGCTGTACTCTCCCGCGCTTCCCATCTTCAACCCGGTGCCGTCCGCAGCGATTTCAAGTTCCTTGGCGCTTGGCAGCCTTATCTCTGGGATCGTTTGGGATATCCTGTGCCAGGCAGTCGTGTAATCGTCAGCCCTGGGGGATCAGGTGAAAGGCTTTCAGGCGGCGCGCTATTCCCTCTAACCCGCGGTAATCAAGCCTTGGCCATATTGCCTGCCACTTGATGAAAGGAATCCGGGAAGAGTAAAGGCCTTCCCCTCTTGTTTTTGTTGCTCTTCTTCAGTCCCTTTTTCCAGCGCTTGAAGGGCCTAATACCAAGAAGGAGCTCGCCGCTTACGGCGATCTCCTCGTTATAGGCGTGCCAATCACTAGCTGGAGTTATCCCTTTTTCGGCGCTATATCCCAGTAGTTAGAGCTCTTTGTCTGCATACCATTGTGGCTCTAACCACCACTTATTCTCTCTCCCGAAAGCTCTCTGAGAAATTGCGTAGCGATTCAAGTACTATCACATTCGCGGGGGATAATGAGCACGCTCTTCTCGCCCCAGCCAAATGGTCTCGGGAAAATCGCGGAAATGCGCATCTCCGGTCAGCACCTTGCTCCCGATCCCTCTTGCGGTCGCCAAAATGACCGCGTCGAAGAGGCTGGGATCGCCTAGTCTCTTTTCTTTGGCAATTGCGGCGAGCTCGAAGTAGCACTTGGCGACCAGCAGCGCGGTCTTCTTGCCAACCCCTGCTATCCTGGAGGCGCGTACCACGCGGTCAAGCAACTCCTCGCTCTCTTTTTCGTTGAGGCCTTCCCTTGTAAACTTCCTCGCCAGCTCGGCGAGCACGAGGTCCGGGGTTATCAGCTCGTCTCCGCGTCCCATCAACTCGAAGGCTGCCTTGTTCTTATCGCTGCCGCGGAATACCTCAACCTAGGCGTGCGAGTCGATGACGATCTTCACCGCGATCTTCCTCTGAGAATGGCCTTAGCTTTTCCCTGCTGCCCCGAAAGCGCTGGATAAGAGCGACCTGCGCCTCTCCGCGATCAGCACGAGCATGACGTCATCCATGGTGGCGGAGCCAGTTTCGGCCTTCATTTTTTTGAGCTCTTCTAAAGTGCGCTTCGAAATTTTTACGGTGGTTTCTTGGTTCATATTTATGTCATATTAATTTATACCATATTAATTTATACCCGCTATATAAGTATATTTCGATGGCGTTATTTATAGTATATGCTTTTTGAATGACAATGCAGGAGCTGCAACTTTGATCAGTCTAATATACTCGCATGTGAGCCGAAGCTTAGAAGCTATCTGCGACGGACGAGCAGCTGGGATTTGAATAAGGCTGTCGTTTAGAAGAATTAAATCTTCGAAAGTAAAGGAAACAGCACGAAATCCTATCCCCTTGAAATTATGCAACAAAGCACAACATAAAGCGCTCAATGCCGCCATCGCAACCGGCTAAATTGAGTCGACCTCATTATCGAGCAATGGCAATGAGCAGTGCAGAAGAAGACCAACGTCACACCTCTAGCTTATGCCCTTGGGGCAAACCCTCGGCAGCTTAGCATTTTTCTCGAGCGGAGGTAACGCGAGGATTTAAGGGCAGCTCCAGGGCCCACTCGCTTCCGATCATGAAGGGCTGCACGTAATCACATCAAACCATGGAACAGCGTACCTTAATATCTAGAGTCAGCTGGATCGCCAGCCTTTACGTTAAATTATTTCCTCGGCTCTGCCCCACCGCTCTATTCTCCCATTGCTTATGACTGAGACGTAATCGGATACCCGCTTGGCTTGTGTCATATCATGAGTTACCAGCACAAGAGTAAGCTCCCGCTTCAGCTTGAGCATAAGTCTTTCAACTACGTCCTTCGAAACTGGGTCTAAAGATGAGGTTGGCTCGTCCATTAAAAGCACCGATGGCTTAACGGCTAGCGCACGAGCCATGCATAGGCGCTGCTTCTGGCCTCCTGAAAGGGTAAGCGCGCTCTTACTTAGGTTGCCCCGTACCTCCTCGTAAAGGCCGACCTCACTCAACGCCCAAACAACTATTTCGTCCAGCTCGCCTTTGCTCAACTTCCAGTGAAGTCTTGGCCCAAAAGCCACGTTGTCGTAAATGCTCATTGGAAATGGGTTAGGCACTTGGAAAACCATTCCCACCTTCCTGCGGAGCTCATATGGATTCATCATCATTATGTCCTTACCCATGAACGTGACTTCTCCCTGAACCTTTAGCCCTTCAAGCTCAGCAAGCCTGTTCATAACCTTTAGCAGGGTTGACTTACCGCTTCCCGATGGGCCAATTATCGTGTTAATGGAGTTTGAAACCACGTCCAAGTCGACGCCCTTCAGTATCTCAGACCCCGATGGTGAAATCACGTGAAGTCCTTTGGCAGCAATGACCGCGGTTCTTGAGATCTCATCAGACAACCGTTTCTCCATCACTAGCTTTTCACCTGCAGAAGCTTCCTTGACGCTATCAAGAGCCCGATTACCATGGTTACAAGTAGGGCTGAGGACACAAAGGCCAAGGCGTGGGAATAAGCCGAAGGCTGGTTTATACCCGCCCAAATTACATAAGTGAGGTAACCAACCTGTGAGCCAGTAAGTCCTGATGGAAAGCCAGGGTTCCACCCCGCTGTGTATATGAGTTGTGCAGTCTCTCCTGCGCCTATGGAAGCAGCCAGAAGAACGCTTGAAACTATGCCGGGCCTTGCGTATTTAAGCAAAATCCTTGTTACGACCTGCCACTTGCTAGCCCCCAGCGCGTAAGCAGCGTGTACGACCTCCCTCTCTACAGCGCTCATAGACTGCTCGCCAGATCTGGCCACGTATGGTACCATCATAAGCGATAGCGTCAGCGATCCGGCTAGGAGCGAGAAACCCATGTGAAACCACATGACGAAAACAAGGTAGCCAAAGAGTCCTAGAACAATGGATGGCACAGCTGCCATCGTGTCGATTCCCGTCCTGAGCACCGACGCAAGTGCCCGACCCGCGTAAGCCGATAGGTCGATAGCGGTGAAAACGCCTAGGACTGAGGCAATGCTAACTGCGAGGCCGGTGAGCAACATCGTCCCCACTAGGGCATTAAGAAGCCCGCCAGAGGTCGTGTTCCCAGTGGTGAGAACCATTTCTAGCCTAAAGCCCTGTGCCGCTCCGAGGTATATGTAGATGAAAATGGCCGCAAGCACGATTAAAAGCGCTGAGAGAACCAAAACGCCTACTATCTTCGCGAGACCGTCTATCAGAAGCCTCACCCTTAAGCTGCGCTGCTTCATTCTAGCTCACCCCTCAATGCAACCCTACCGACGATTTTCCTACCTGTCGCGCTTGAAGCCACCGATATCAAAAGCAAAAGAAGGCCTACCTCAGCCAAAGCGGATATGGTCATACCGCTGGGGTCTATGAAGGCGCTATCTAGTAAAGATGCGATGGCAGCAGCCATGGTATTTATGGGAGAGTATATGCTGCTGGGCATGGAGTTTATTGCTCCTCCGCATGTCATTAAAACTGCCATCGTCTCACCAAGCGCCCTGCCGAGGCCAAGAAAGCTGGCACCCATTAACTGCTTCTTTGAGAGACTAACGAAGGCTTTGGCGACCTCCCACCTCGTGGCGCCAAGCGAGAACAGCGGCGCAGCAAGCTGCCCACGAACGTTGATGAAGGCGTCAAGCGCCACGGAAGATGTTATCGGAACTACCATCATTACCAGAACCATGCTTGATGCCACGATCCCAGATCCGCTCGTGGCTGGCCCAGCAAACCATGGAATGAAGCCAAGCCACATCTCCATGGATGGGAACATCGACCTCAGCAAAATCGGTTCCAAGAAGACCACTCCCCAAAGCCCGTAAACCACACTTGGAATGGCCGCAAACAGCTGGACAACGCCGCGTAGGGCGCTCGATATACCGTTAGGTAAGTAAAGGGAAAGAGAGATTGAGATAATTAACGTAAGCGGAATCGTGAGCGCCATGGCAAGGGCAGAAGTCAGTAAAGTACCCAAAAGGAAAAGCTGTACCCCAAAACTGGCCCCTGGAGAGGCCTGAAATCCCAGTGGACCCCTTACCGGCGATAAAAAAGTCATGCCAGGGTTCCAAGTATCCGTGGTTAGGAACTTAAAACCGTTATAAACAATTGAAGGGAAAGCCTCGTATAACAAGAAGATAAATATTGCTGCTAAAAACATCAATGGAATAAAAGATATGGCTCTTACTAGAAGCTCATCGGGCTTCATGATGGACCACTTATCTGATCTATCAAGGGTATTACAACCCTCTGAACTACTGATTGAGGTAGAGGTATGAGGTAGAGCTTGTTCATGTAGTACGAACTACTGCCGCCGCTGGGCGAAACGGCCCATGTTAGAAATTGCTTAAGTGAGTTCGCAATCGCGTTGCTGGGTTGAACCCTCTTAACTATCACGTACTCGAAGGTTGCTATGGGATAAGACTGCGCTCCAGGCGCAAAAGCTATACCTATGCGCCCATCCGGAGGTATCTGATTGAGGTACTGCGAGGCAGCGTTCATAACCGTTTGAACAGAGGGTAGTACTGGATTCCCTGCCCTGTTTATCAGGGCAGCGTATCCCAGGCCTGCCGACCTTATCTCCTGCGTGTAGGTCATTGCAACGTATCCTATGGAGTATGGAGTTGAGGCCAAAACTTGGATGACCCCCGAGTTGCCTATCCCTCCGTGAAGCTCAGGGTTCTTCGGCCAGTTTACATTGGTACCGTAACCCACCGTCCTATTCCACCAAGAGTCGCTTCTGCTTAAAAAGAGTGTGAACATGTTAGTGTCCCCGCTACCGTCGGTCCTGTAAACAGGGATTACGAGTTGATGAGGTAGATCGACTCCCGGATTAAGTGCCTTTATGGCGGGATCATCCCAGTACTTCACGCTACCGTTGTATATGGCGACTATAACTGGCCCGGAAAGCACCAGGTGGGTGGAGTTCATACCTGGCAGGTTGTAAGCGATGTACTGGCTAGATATAGCTATGGGTATGTTCAGCATGTCGGGATGGGCCTGAATTTGAGCGCTGGTCATAAAGGCATCCGATGCTCCAATTATCACAGTTCCAGCTATTGCCTCAGATATCCCTGTACCGCTTCCCGTGGCCTGAGTTGTTATTATTGCCTTAGTGTAATTAGGCGCCCACTCATTGAAGAGGGGGTAGAGCAAAGTAGAACCGCTTTCAGTTAGGGTGACCTTTTTCTGGCCATATCCCGCGTAAGACCTCCGCGCCAATATGCCTCCAGCAAAAATCAGGGCTATTATTCCTAACGCCAAATACTTTCTGTTCATCCCGACTGCTACATCACTTGCTAAATAAGTATTTTCGACATAATTTATATAGAGCTATATAGTTCCGTGACCCTATCGCGATTTTCACCGCACGCTCAGGTCGATTGCAGCCTCAGCTATGTCAGAGGAATAGAACATTACCCTAATCAGATCCTCAGCCAGCAAGAGCTCGTAAACGGTATTTGAGCTCTCGTACTGCTTCAAAAGCAGCATAAACTTGCTTGTCGAACGCTCGATGCGATCTATAAGCTCCTGCGAGGCCTCGCCATCAGCGTCAGAGAAGGCCTGGAATGCCTCGTGAAAGAATTGGACAGATGCGTCGAATAACTCATCCAGCCCCGGTCTGCCTAATGGTTTTCCATACTCAAGAAGAAGCGATGCAGCGCTTTCCACATGATCGCCTATTCTCTCAATCTGTTTCGCAACGTTCCTAGCTTCAGAAAGAGATTTCACATCTGTTCCGAGTGTTTCTGCGTAAAGTGGGCGAGCTAGGGCCTTATTGAACTGCCTTGCCGTCAACAGGTATAGCTTATCTATTTGCGAATCCCTTTCTATTACCTCCCTGAGTAATGAGGGATTATGGATCACGGAGGACGACCGAACATCACTGAGCCCTGCTTCCGCCATGGACGACATCCTACTCAGTATTCTCATAGGCTCAACATCCGGACTTCCCATGAGATCCCTCAATACTATTGCGTCGCTTCTTTCCTCCATTATCTCAACCCCGACGACGACAGATGTAAAGGCCTTCACGGTTTTCCTCGCGTCCTCGTCTATCATGGGCTCCTCTTTTAGGATGACTCCATCATAGCCTCTGAGGTATACCGCAATCAGCGTTCTAAGCAGATGTTCCGCTTCTATTTTACCGTCGATCTGAAGGAGGTAATCGCCCATAGAGCCCTCCTTGTCGAGGGGGAAAACTAAAAGCTCACCGGAGCTCAGTACCTTCACACCGACTGAATCGCCCTCATTTAAGGAATTAACCTTTATCCACTCCTTTGGAAGCGATATGGCGTATGAGGAGCCCCCTGTCTTTTGAATCTTGCGGTACTCCATAAGATAGCCGGTATGCCAAATTTAAGGAATTATGACGTTACGTTACATGCTGAAACATATAATGAGCAAACGTGCACAGGCCGTCACTTTCTTTGGCCCAATTTGACTTAGAACGTAGGCCAAACTCTAGCGGCTCGTAGTGCAAAATGGCCGAGCTGGCCCCCATGAAATTGAGCGCTCAGGCATAAGGGGCTGGTGAGCAGAGAAAGCGCGCAATTAGCATTGCGGTGAACACGCTATTTTGTTCATGTATTTGCGTTCGCAATAAGAACTCAATGTCCCATCTGTAGCGATCGACCACATGACCATGACATAGCGATCACGTTAATTCCCGGTCACAGTTTGCGTTTAGCAAACGCGTTTTGCTTGACTAGCCCTAAAGCCCAAGGGTTCCATTTACAGCCATAACCGCAACAGCAAGATATTGCTCTCCGCCGAAGGAACTACATCCGACGATCTTTAAAGCTCTTTAGACCATGCCAAGCCGCTGGCCGCATATGAAATGTAGGAAAGGCGCATTCAAACTCTCTTGCAGGTCCATCGGGATAGGTAGCCAAGCATGGCCAGAAGCTAAGGCATTGAGCCGTCTGCAAGGATATAAACCTGGGGAGGAATAAGAGTGCAAATAACATATTAAACAGAACTATAACAGATATTATAAGATAAATAGTATTGCGCTCATGCATAAATTTGAAAACCAACAAAATGACCCTTATCACTGGTGTAAATATAAGGATCATTATCCCCAAGTAAATGTAAGATATGCCGTTGAACGCGCCCAAACCTCTGAGTACCTCATTAACTCCAAACGTTTTCGAGTTTACCGTAGACATAAATGAACTTATCTGCGCAAACCCGTAAGGGCCAGCGCCTCCCTGCGCAAATATAAAGACCAAACCTACGATTATCAGACCAGAGCTGATAATTACCCCAGTTATAAGCGAGTAGCTGATCGCTTTCTCAATACTAAATCTCATATGGACCACCCCATAAATCCCAGACCGCGAAATATCATCTCAACTCCCAGAATCCCTAGTATTATGAGAAACATGATCCTTATGTTCCGTCCCTTCATGCGTACAAGAGCTCTGGTGCCAAGCAGCGATCCGATAAGAACTCCTATTGCCGTGGGAGCGGCTATGAACGGCTGAATGTAACCGTTAGCCCAGTAAATCCCGCTGCTAGTAGCAGCCGTGACACCAATCATGAAATTGCTTGTGGTCGTGGTCACCTTTATGGGGAGACCCATGGCAGCGTCCATGCCCAGAACCTTCAGCGCGCCCGAGCCAATTCCCAGAAGGCCCGATATGAAACCGGCCATAAACATGACTATGAGGCCGAGCCACCACCTGACGCCGTAATACTTTACGTTGGTCTTCCTTACCTCATCGTAATACTCGCCATATAGGTTGAATATTTCTGTAGTCTTATCTGGCTTGCGGATAGGGGTCCAAGGTCTTGGCGATATTCTTTTGTAAGTAGGGTAAAGGGAGAACAGGAGCACGGCACCAAAAACTATGTATATTACGTAGGCGAGCCCATAACGATAGATCGCAACGACTGTAAGGGACCCAACTATGGCTCCAAAGGTCGTGGCAATCTCTAGAGAAATCCCTATCCTTACGTTCGTTATTCCCTCTTTCACGTAGGCCGACGCCGAACCACTTGACGTGGCTATCGTCGAAATCAGGCTTGCACCTACGGCGTATATTATTGGTATTCCAATCAATATCGTGTATATTGGCACTAGTACCGTACCCCCGCCAAGCCCCGTGAGGGCTCCTACGAAACCAGCTATCACGCTCGCAACGAGCATCTCGATGAACGTAAGTATCTGATACAAGACATCATCTTGCGCGCCATCCCATATAAACGATGTGTTACTTGTGCTTTGTTGGATAAATCCTACCCGGAAATCGATGCCCCTATCCCAGATTAGATCCAGTTAAAACTGGGGCCGGATTTTTAAAAAATTCCTGAGAGAGTCTTCAGTATCCGAAACAAGCGGTGGTCAGAGCCAATGGGGCCAGCAGCTCTAAAAGGTGGCAGCTAAGGATAATAGCCATAGACGTGATCCTCGTTCTCAGCAAAAGGAGCTCGTTAAGGGAGGTGATCTTCCTGCTTGACGCCAGGGCCCAAGGGTCCTGGAAGAATGTAGGAAGGCCAACAAGGGCAAACAAGGGAAGGCCTTTCCTATGCGGTTTGCTAACGAGAAGCTTCTTCCCCATGCTTTTGAAACCGTGGAGGAGGGATACACGTTTAAGGATTGGAGCCGCGATCGCACCCACGTCCTCATAAGGCTTGACAACGCGTCCGTTGACTTGAGCAAGGGGATACCTCATGGAACGGGAGGTTGGCGGACGGAAGTATCGGCTTCCTGGGCTTTGGCTTAGAAACCGCGGCAAGCACCCTATCGTAAACCATCCTGAGGCCGTCCTCGACTAGGAACCAGAAGAACGAGTAGCCAACCACCAGAGCAGCCACGTACCATCCAATAGGTGCCATGCCAAGGCCCAACGCTCCCAGGAAGTAGCCCACCACCATCGTTGATATGAGAGCGAGGAAAAGCGCGAAGCTTGGCGGGTGGCGCCAAAAGGCGGACCTATCTCTGGTCACGAACATGGTGAAGTGCCCTGACACTATGAGCTTCAAGAACACGATCGTGGGGATAACCACAAGACTTACGTGGAACAGAAACGACAAGTAGATCAGCAGGATCGTCTCTCCCGCGCCCATGAGGCCCAACATGCTCGACAGGCCTGCGACGTACTTCATATCCCATATCTCGGGCCTATTCGATGGCCTGACCTTGTCGGTTGATACGGCGATTATCGGGAGATCGTTGAGCAGGGCAAGGAGCACGAGCATTAGGGCGGTGATGGGATAGAAGTGCCACGCCAAGATCACCGCCGTTATGAAGACCAAGATCCTGAGGGTTTCGGTCACCCTGTAGAGCACGTAGCTCAGCATCTTCTGAAAGGTCCTCCTTCCCTCCATAACGGCATCCACGATGACCGAGAGCCCCGGCGCTGAGAGCACCAGGTCAGCCGCGTTTTTCGCCACATCGGTAGCCCCGTAAACCGCGATCCCCACCTGGGCCTCTTTCAGCGCGGGAGCGTCGTTGACGCCGTCTCCCGTCATGCCAACCGTGTGGCCATTGCCCTTGAGCGCCCTAACTATGGCGTACTTGTCCTCGGGGTAAACCTGCGCGAATATCCTGGCCGATTCTATCCTCTGCTTGTCGGCCGTGCCTAGCTGATCATGAGTGAGCACCTCTCCCTCAAGCCCTATCTGCCTGCCTATCTCCCTGGCTATGGCCGCGTTGTCGCCCGTTACCATCTTCACGTCAACGCCCAGCTTGCGCGCCATCTCCACCGTCGACCTGGCATCCTCCCTTAAAGGATCGAAAAGCGCCACAAGGCCGATCAGCTCGTACACCCTGTTGTCCCTTGAAGTTGCCACCGCTATCACCCTGTTCCCCTTCACGGCCATGCGATCGACGTCCGCCAGTGCACCCTTTGCCTGAGGCCCGCAGATCGAGATCACGGTGTTGGGCTCACCTTTTGTCACCCAGAACGTAGGCCCAGATCCACCCGCCCCCGACAGTGACTCCGAGCCGTTGACCCTGACCGCGGCCTGCTGCTTGACTGAGATCTTGGCCTGGGTTCTCTTTCTTACTGGGTCGAAGGGCACGAACTCCTCCTGAACGTAGTTGGAAAGCTGAGAGGTGACGCCCACCTCCTGCGCCTTTGCAAATATAGCCTGATCGATGGCGTCCAAGTTCTCAGCCTTTGACGCTAGCGCAGCGTATAGCAGGACCTCCCTCGCGTCGTGCGAGCCGTAGGGGATCACCTCCCCCACGGTTATCTTGTTCTGAGTCAGGGTGCCCGTCTTGTCGCTGCAGAGCACGTCCATCACCGAAAGCTCCTCGATGGAGGCAAACCTGGTGACTATGGCGTTTTTCTTTGCAAGTTCCAAGGCCCCCAGCGCCATGGTAACCGTCAGCACGACCGGCATGGCGATGGGGATCGACGCCACGAGCAGGATAAGCGAGAACAACAGGCTGTCCAGGAAGGGGGTGTGAACTACCACCCCGTCAACAAGGATTATCGCGTCAAGGGCTACCGCAAAGCCTACCAGTATGTAGAGGACCTTGCTTATCACCTTCTGCATTCCCGAGGTCTTAACCGCTTGGCTGGTCAACGTCGCCGTCTTTCCGAACATGGTCCTGGTCCCCGTGCCCGTGACCACCGCCGTCATTTCGCCTTGTCTCACCAGCGAACTTGAGTAAACGGCGTCTCCTTTTTCCTTTGAGACTGGGAGGGACTCGCCGGTAAGGGCTGACTGGTCGACGCTGAGATAGGAACCATCGAGGAGCCTCGCATCGGCGGGGACGACGTCGCCCATCCTCAAGCGAATCACGTCACCTGGGACGAGCAATTTCGCCGGTACGGTCGTCCACTTGCCGTCCCTGAGCACCCTGGCCTGAACGGCGAGCTTGCTCATTAGTGCCTTCACGGCGTTTCCAGCGCTCCTCTCCTGCCAGAAGGCGATGACCACGTTAGTGAGGAGCAAAGCGATTATTAGCGCGAAGTCATCCCACCTACCCAAGAAAGCGGATAGGATAGCCGCCACCTCTATGGCTATGGACATGGGCTCTACGAAGTACGATAAGAACTTCAAGATCGGGTTCTGCTCTTTTTCCGGTATCTCGTTGGGGCCGTACTTGGAAAGCCTCTTTTGTGCCTCTTCGTCGGTGAGGCCACCGGTAGACGCGTCCAAAACCTTCAAGACTTGTTCGAGCGGTAGTTTTTCCAGTTCCTTTGGGCTCGGTTCTCTATGGCTAGCGCCAGCTCTTTCGTCAGCGCCGCCCTCCGAATCGTCTTTTGGAGCCGTGCTTCCCATGTGATGACAAGAATAGAACCCTATACAGCTTTTCCCTACGAAGATCTCAATCGCTGGCCGGCGCTTTCTGGCCTTTCTGGATGGGCTTCGGAATGATGGGTTATTACCGCGGAGCGTACCCCTACGGCTACGGCTTCGCTTGGCTCGGCTTCTGGCTTGGCTTTGCGCTGGTCGCCCTAGGGCTGGGGACAGTGGCCGTTTACATGCTGGGAAAGGATAAGCCTGACGTGACGATCGGATCAATCCTTGCCCTCCTGGGCGCGGTGTTGGCCTTCCCGTTGATGTGGGGATTCATGATCGGCTCCCTGCTCATGTTTGTGGGAGCCATGCTTGGGTTAACGGAAAGACAGCGAAGCGCACAAAGCCGAGCCCGCGCCAGGGCCCTTCCTCCGAGGGATGCCTAGTCCTTAGGCCTTTAGCCTAAGAACTTTCTAAAACACAGCGTGAACAACCTGCACGCGGGCCCAATGCGCCCATAGCCGACAACTTCACCGGGCCCTTTAAGGGGTAACTCAGCGATAACTTAGAACCGCTGCTCAGATAAAAGGAGGTGTTTCCAAGCCGGATCGCTGAGCACGCGGCGAGCTGCCGTCCGATCAGGTTTGCTCTAAAAGGGCGTAGGAGCGCCCTGAGGGCACTAGAAGAGGCATTAAGTAAATCAAGCAGGCTGCTTAGCTGGTAAGCTCGAAAACAAGATGACGAGCACTCCCCGCCTTGTTAAATGGCGTGAAGCTCGCTGCACTTAAAAAAGTCGGTTTCGGTCCTACCACCAGGGCCTCCAGAGGGTAAACGCGGTGTTGGCAAGGCTGTACTTTCCGTCCTCGCCCTTCTTGAGGAGCCCGATGCTCACCCACCAGTCAAGCAAGGGAGTCAGGTAGTCGGCTATCAGTGGTGCCTGAAACTTGGAGATCACCCAGTCCGCTATCTCCTTTCCGCTCTTCGGACCTTCCCTTAGCGCGTCGTAGACCAACCATCCCAAGCCCCATGGCCCTCCGTACCAACGTCCCCCTCCTCTGCCAAGGCCCAAACCGAGGCCATGGGGACCGGGGCCAGTCCATCCCCCTGGAAGGTAGTCGGGTCCGTAAGCCAATCCATATCCAGGTCCCCACCCGTACCAATTCCAGCATCTTCCTCTTGGCATTTTCTCCATATATCTGTTAGTCGATATATTTAAAGATATCGGTTAAACGTACCGATTGACAGAGCCATCGCCTCGATAATCGGTTAAAAGATAAAGGGAAACCGATATAAGCCCCCGCGTCACGTTAACCGATAGAGTTGAGGGTTGCAGTTTTGTGCACTGAAGGTTACGTTGACTCTCCGGGACGCGCTCAGGAGGTTTGCGTGTACGAGGTGGACGGCGGAACCTACAAGCTGGCCGAAACGTACGCCAACCCGGCGCTCTTCATACAGAGACCCGCAAACATGAGCCCAAACGTCCCGCTCCGCAGGGGGATAAGGGCCGTCAAGGCCATATTGGATAAGGGAGCGGACGCGCTGGTGCTGAGGGAGTTCGGAGAGTACGAGTTCAAGCTGGCAAAGGGAAAGGCAAAGCTGTACGCTTTTGAGGGAAGAGCAGAACAGGCAATATCCCTCATAGCCCAGGGCAGCCTTCCCGAGGTCACGGCCCCGACCGAGATCGGGGAAGGACCGAGGGGAAGGGGGATGGGAGGAGGAAGAGGAAGGGGCATGGGTATGGGAGGCGGCCGGGGCTGGGGAACGGGCGGTCCCTGCTGGGGAGATGAGAGGCCGTAGCGGTCAACGTTTTGCTCCCGCGCTCTTCAGTTTAGGCCCATGGTGACAAACTTAAATTCCCTGAGGCCTTGCCCCATCATGGAAGTAGTTGTGATGGGCGCCCGGGGCTACGGTAAGGTTCACCTAAGGGCGCTGAGCGGGGTTGATGTGAGCGTCATGGAGAGGGATGCCGCCGTTGTGAAGGAGCTCAGGGCAGAGTTCAAGCTGAAAAGGGTATTCAGCTCCATAGAGGAGGCCCTTTCCTCGGATGCTGACGTTGTCGACATAGTTTTGCCCCACAGCCTTCACGCTCCGGTGGCCATCGAGGCCATGAAGAGGGGAAAGCACGTGGTGGTCGAGAAGCCCATGGCCACGAGCGCTGAGGAGGCTGAGGAGATGATAAGGACCAGCAGGATCACGGGAAAGAAGCTCATGGTGGCCGACCAGTGGCACTTCGATCCCTCAGTTGTTGAGGCAAAGAAGCTGATCGATAAGGGGACGATAGGCCGCGCCATATCGGTGATCGTCAGGAGCCAGGGCTTTTACGATGCATCGGGATGGAGGAGGGAGCGCGCCGAGATGGGAGGGGGAGCGCTCATAGATGGCGGCATACACTACGTGGACACGATGCTCAGCCTAGGGGGAGATTACTCCCAGGTCACCGGGAAGGCCCTCAAGGGAGGGACGACCATGGAGGGCGAGGATACGTCCGCCGCGCTTTTCGCGTTCAAGAGCGGTGCCGTCGGCCTCCTCTTTTACTCATGGGGCTACCGCTACCCACCCTCCTCGCTGCCGGAATTCGAGGTGGTAGGGGAAGCGGGAAGCCTTTACGAGGACCCGCAGGGGGAGCTCAGGAACGTGAAGGGAGCTGAGTACAGAGGGGGGCGCCGCGAGAACACGCCCGTGTACAGGGGGCTCGTGGTGAACGGGCAGAAGTACCCGGTGGCGGGCTACGATCCGGTTAGGGCGGAGCTGGAAGCCTTCATTAAAAGCGTGGAGGAGGGAACCGACGTGCCCTTCGACCCCACCGTAGCCAAGAGGGAACTGGAGGCAGTGCTTGCCATATACGGGGTCACCCGCTCTTAGGGGCCATGCCCTCGCGCCGCGGGCCGAAGATTTGCGCGATTGCCGGACAACCTTATCCCGTTCGTGAGCGAGCTGAAACCGTGATCACGAAAAAGGCCGAAGCCTGTCAATCTCTTGAAAAAACTTTCGCAAACCGCCGCGCTCGGAAGCGATCGATCCACCACATGTATGGAACCGCCTCACCAAACCTGCTATCCAGAACGCTTGCTGCGCTTGCCGGCAACTCCGCGACCGTAGAAGCCCTCATATATCCCATAAGTATCTGGGCCATTTGTCCCGGCCTCAACGTTATCGCCTCGCCATCTTTTCCTTCGCTCACTTCTCCTCCTTTCACGCGATACGTTTCTTCTCCGTCCGAGAAGGAAAGGCCATCAAAGTAGCGCGAAAGCTTTTCGAGAACTTCCTTCAAGTTCACGGTCCTTGCCATGGCCCCCGCGTCAAAGGAATAGGACAACGCCATACGATATCCGCGTTTCCTGAGCGCGGAAAGGCACGGATGATCAGGAGGAACATTTACATGAAAGTGATCCCGTCCGGCATTCCAAGCGATCTGCGCGGAACTCTTAAGGAGAGACAAGTAGGAGGAAATGCTTTTTGCCCCTATCTCGAGCACGCTCGTCTCTTCCCTATCCATGTCATCTCTGATTATGGCGTACCCTTCATCTGCCATCAGGAAGCGAATCGAACTGTAAAGGTGGAGAACTCCTCGTACTTAGCCTTCAGAAGCACTTCATAATCGGTTTCGTCTCTGTGTATGGTTCCGTTCCAGCCCTCGTTCACCTCAGAATACGTCTCCCTGACTTTTTCGCTTTTCACGAATTCGTCTACATCGACCTCCTCGGCTTCATCAGCGCTTTCTTTTGTCCACGGCATCGAAGGGGCAATTGCCCTTGACTCGTCGATGAGAGATGTGGCGAAGGCAAACCTGTGATAATAGTTTGGAATACCAAAGAGAACCGAAAAGTCATAGCCTTTTTCTTTCATGTAATTGACGGTATCCTCTAAAAGCACCTTGCTAAGTCCCTTCCTGCGAAACGCGGGACGCGTCTCAACCCCTCCCCATCCGGCCATCTTGAACTGCGTTGATCTAACGTTCATAACGTAATCTATCACGTGAACCTGAGACGCGACCTCCCCGTTCACCAAAAGCTGCCGAAGGTGATCTCTTCCCCTATCTTTCGTGATTATTTCGAAGTCCATTGAAACCCATGTGCCCTCAGCTTAAAAGCGTGAACCGCTTAGCCTCACCGAGCGCTCCCAGTTCGACCGTTGATGGCTGCCCTTACGAGCCAACCGCGCACGTGGTTTCACGGGCCAACTTGGCCGCATCAGCGCAAGCTTACCGTCATCGGCTACACCGCGACCCCCTTTGAGAGAAGGCTATCCATCATCCTCACGGACTTAGCCTCTGGACCGCGTTACAGTTAAACGCGATGACGCTCCCTACGCATGGTAAGTCGTCTAACCTTGACGGTAATAAACGACAACTCACCTGCCCATGGCTTGCTCAACGACTGGGGATGGAGCCTTTTGGTAGAATCGGACAGGTGGAGGTCCCTTTTCGACGCCGGCCCAAGCCCTGAGATATTGGAGAATAACTTCAGGGCGCTGAACCTGAAACTCGAGGGGTTGAGCTTCGCCTTTCTAAGCCATCCCCATCACGATCACTACGGTGGGTTGCCGGCCGTCGCCAAGGCCAACCCCGGCATGAAGGTCTACGTGCCGGCTGGGGCCGCTCGCTGCGTCCCACAGGGGTTAAAAGCGGTTGAGGTTGAGGGGATTGAGGAGATAGCTGAGGACTTCTGGAGCACTGGAACGTTCAGGTCTTCGCCCGTTGACGAGCAGTCCGCCGTGGTCAAGCTGGGCGGGGAAAACGTGCTCCTGGTGGGATGCAGCCACCCGGGGATTGGAAGGATCGCGGAGTTCGTTGGGTCGCGCTTCGGCGACGTCTTCTTCGTCATCGGCGGCTTTCATCAACCGCCCGAGGAACAGCTGCGGAAGACCTTCTCTGCGGCGATGTACGTGGCGCCGGCCCACTGCAGCGGCGACGAGGCCAAGAGAATGGCGCGGGAACTTGGAGGGCGCTACGTGGAGGTCAGGACGGGGACGAGCATAGCTATCGAGGAAGATGAAAAGCCAACGGTGATCCGCCCGCGAGCTTATGGGCTGACCTTGCCTTTTAGTGGGCCGCTTGCTTGGCTCCTCCAGAATGTAAAGTTCATTTGTTTTTTACACCTCGTTACCAGGTCAGCAGGGCCTTAGCGACTACTCCTCAAGCATCTTGCCGCCATTTTCCGGCGTCCCCGTGCCCACGATCATGTCGTCGTCTCCCGTGAAGACAAGGCACGAGTTGCCGCCGATCTGCTCAATGGGCACCCGTAAACTATGAGAACATGTTCCGCCATATCGTAATCCGATTACAGGCAAATTTTAAGCTCCTTCACGAGGCGTAAAAGCTAAGCTCGAGATAGCGCGTTGGACTTCAGCGAGCTTAGGGAGAAGGCCCGCATGGCCCTACACGTGGAGAACGTTGCGCTTAACGACCTCCTCAACGTCAAGCGATCGACGCGCTTTTAAAACCACGGCGCACAGCAGTGTGACCCAACAAATACCGGTGGGTGAAACGGTCCTTTATCAGGGAGGAGGAGACAAGAAGTCGAGGAAAGCGGCCAAGTGGTCACTTGTCCTGGGGATAGTGTTATTGGTAGTGGCCAGCGTTGTCCCCAACTTCTTAGTCCTTCTGGCGTTCGGCAGCCTTGGGATCCTCCTGCTGGCGCTGGCCCTAGGCCTCTTCGTCGTGACGCGGGGAGTCACGAGGAGCGACGCCGTCACCGTGACCGATAAGGCGCTTTACGTCAAGGGCAAGCGGATCCCGCTTGACCAGATCAGCGCAATCAACGTGAGACAGGAGTCCACGGTCAGCCCGACGCCCGGAGGCGGCTTCATCTACTACTCCGCGTTCGACGTGAATACCCGCGATGGCTCGAGCGTCCAGTTCAACTTCCAAAAGCCCGATCAGCTGAAGGCCGCCCTGTCGCGCGCTTGGAAAAGCGCGGGGAACGCAGGGGAACCCCTGAGGTAAAGGCTCGAGGTCAAGGCCTTCCGAGAGCCCGCAAAATCCTTAAAAATGAGCTTACCGTTAACCTTCGTCCGTTTTTTAAACGAGCGATTTTCCAAGGTTTTATCTCAGCTTTCCGCCTGATGAAAGCACAATATTTAAATAAATATTTGAAGGTCAACTAAATGACCGATGAGCACAGACAGCTCAAAAAGAACTCGGTCACCTTCGTGGAGCTGGTATTTCAATCCATATCCTTCACGGCCCCAGCCATCGCGGTCACCGCCACCATGACGGGTGCCGCGGCCTTCGCTTACGGGTCGCTTCCCCTCACCTACGTGCTGGCGATG
>JBMFIL010000003.1:0-141981 GCA_049976325.1 Thermoprotei archaeon
GGGGCAGTGGCCGAGCAGAAGATAAAGGAGAGGTTCCCAGAGGCCCCAGCAGTGGGCACCGCCGAGGCCGACAAAGAAGCCAAGTGATTTTTTATTAATAAAGTTTTTTATGCGGGAGGTGGGGTTTGAACCCACGCAGCCAACGGCGCCGGAGATCTGACGCTACAGCGACCTCAGTCCGGCCCCTTTGACCATGCTCGGGCACTCCCGCACTATCTTTGTGTCGTCCGATATTAGGTTTTTCGGTACGAGAATTAGCGAACTTCAAGCAAGAATTGGAGCGCTTTATCTGAGGCGAATACACTTAATAGCCTTCTCCGTAAGGTGAGCAGGGTTGAAGAAACAGACTTCAATCGAGCTTCACGACGTTCTGCATAGGTGGCTAATAGTGCCCTTGATCATGGGTAGCATTATCGGAGTTGCCGAGGCCATATTCATAATGCTTTATGACTTTATATGGAAAACAATATCGCCTTATCTTACTTTTCCTTACATATTTGTTATTTTGCCCACGGGATTGCTTTCCTCTTACCTTGTTATGAGGTTCATTGGAGGCTCGCTGCCGGGTTCCAGTACTCATGCCGTGCTCAGGAGGTTTCACTTTGAGGATGGTGCAGGAAAGCCCAGGGAATTCCTGGCGTCGCCCATCTCTTCTGCGCTAACGATGGGCTTTGGTGGAAGCGCTGGCGTCGAGGGGCCCAGCCTTTCCATAGGTGGCTCCATAGCCTACACGCTTTCGAGGCTCCTAAGGATAAAGAGAAGCGACGTGAGGATTGTTTTCCTGGCAGGCGCTGGGGCAGCCTTGGGCGCCGTGCTCAAGGCGCCGCTAACGGGGATCCTTTTCGCTATTGAGGTACCCTATACGCAAGACATCGAGCACAACGTCTTCCTTCCGGCTATACCCATGGGAGTGGTTGCCTATGGCGTTTACGTTGCAATCGTTGGACAGGCACCGATATTTACCCAGATCCAGGGCGTAACCTTTCCTACGCCGCTTGAGATGGGTCTCTCGGTTATAGAAGGCTTGTTCCTTGGAGGCATAGCCCTGGCGTTTATCTACGTGTACAAGTATACCGAAAAAATCAGGGTGAGGGGAAATAGATGGGACTACGCGGCAGTTTTGCTCGCCGGACTTTTATTGGCAGCCATGGGATGCGTTATGCCCATGTCGTTGGGCGTGGGCTATGGCGTCATATCTTCCTCCATGATTTTCAATGCTGGCCTCTGGAGGTATGGGATAGCGTTCATTCTGGTGTTGGTTGTTGCAAAGATGTTAACTACCTCCATTACGTTAAATGAAGGGGGGAGCGGCGGCCTTTTCGTGCCCTCGGTCTTCTTGGGAGCAGTTGCCTCTGTAGGCCTTATGAAAGTGCTGGATATTCCCTTCAGTCCCATACTGGTTGCCGCTGGTGCTGCGGCCATGGTCGCCGCCACCAATAAAACGCTGCTAGCCGCAGTCGCATTTGTAGCCGAGACCATGTCACCTTATGCCATAATCCCTGCGCTCTTAGCAGGAGCCACGGCTTACATACTAACCTCTAACAAGGGACTTTATGAGAATCAATTGCAGTTTTCCCCTGCCAGGACGCACGTTGCCCTAATGAGGTTAGGCAACAGGGTTGATCGTGAAGTGCGCTTAGATGTAGGCGAGATAATGAGGCCGGCAAGGTTCAAGTTATCACAGAACGACAGCGTGGCTCACGCAATTTTACTTTTCTCGCTATCTGGTGATACTGCTCTTCCGGTTGTGGGAACCAGAGGAGAGTACCTGGGAAGAGTTGAGCTGGAAAGCCTGTTGGCATCAAATGCCGCCACCGTAGAGGATCTCATCGCCATGGATAAGCCGCTGGTTGTTGATGAAAGCGCTAGCACTGCTGTGAAGCGGATATTGAGCTCAGGCAAGGGTATATTGTTCGCGGTTGACGGAGAGGGAAGACTAAAGGGAGTTGTGAGAACTGCGGATCTGATAAGACATTACGCGAAGATCCTTTACGGAATTATGTCGTCTCAAGTGCCCGAAACCGAAACCCATAACAACGAAAATTAATTCTTAAAATTATTCTAACTTATATGCGTTAGCGATTGTCCGTGGGTCCAACGCTTTAAGTTTTATTAAAGTTTAACTCAATTTTCTTTCTCTATGCTTATTAATTCATCGTTATTCCAAACCATCTTTAGCCTTGGCCTCTTGTTTCCGTAGCCGTCTTGTATGACAGCGGTCACGAGAAGCGGGAGCGATACCATTGGATCCACGTAGGCAGTGGCCCTTGTTGCCTTCTTCGCTATTTTTCCCCAACTGGTTGCCTCCTCCAGCGTGCTTCCGCTAAGCCCGCCCCAATGGGGCGCGTCCGTAGTAAGCTGAAACGCGTAGAGGTGGCCTCCAGTATCCACGTTAAAAACGTACCCCATTACCACGGAGTCATTAATGAAGTTTTTGGGCACTCCACCGGCAACATATATGGCAGCGGTTTTCCCGTACTTAACAACTATTTGCGTCAGCTCATAATTATCCCTTATTGAGTCTATGTATATCCTTGGTTTACCGTTAACCTTTGCCCACCTGTAGTGGGAGGTAAGCCCTATCCCTATGGAGCTATCGTTGATGGCGGGAACGAATATGGGCACGCCAACTTTGGCGGCCGTAGCTACAATGGACTTTTCGTCGTTTAAGTGCTTTCCAAGGATCTCCATGAATTCCCTGCTGGAGTATCCCCTAGGCTCCAGGGAAGATGCAAGGTCACCTATCCACGTATCAGTTTCTATGAATTTTTCTTCATCAACGTAAGTATCGTATATTCTGTCTATGTAAAGGTCCCTAAGTTTTGCATCATCGCTGTTAGGCGTACCTATGTAATGCTTGTATCCCCTAGCTTGATATATGTCCTGATACATTATGGCACCCGTTGATACTACTACATCCACGAGTCCCTCTTCTATCATTGTCCTTATGGTTTCCCTCAGGCCTCCCGCTATGAGAGGACCGGCTAGGCCAAGAAATATTACCGGCCTTCTTGTATCTGATAGCATGTTTTCATAAACCTCAAGGCACTTTCCCAGGTTTCTCGCCTGAACTGACATTCTTTGGTATGCGTGTAAAAGATCAGATACGGTCTTAGTAGACGTTGGGTCTATTGCCTCCACTGGCTTAGAGAGCAGCCTCTTCTTGAGTTCCCTTTCCTCGGGAGATAAGTTGGCAAACTCCTTTATTTCTACCATTTTTTACGCTAGGGGCTAATATACGCAGCTAAGAAAAGTTTAACGGCTTCATGTATGTGCATTGGTGAGTTGCGCTTTAAAGAGGTTGGGGTTGGAGGCATCAATTATCACTTTTGGGCGAATTCCCCTCGGAAAGTCCCTATCTTCCGATGCAGAAATTTACAGTTGAGCGTTGGCTTTGGGAGCTCAATTTATTTTCGGGGATAATAAATAATCCCTTGCTGCGGCCTAGCCGTGAAATGCCTGGAGAAGTCCTGCTCTCGGCTGGCTTGTCGCCGTACGTTATATCGGGATTGTATGTCGCTGCAGGTATTGTGCCAATAATCATTTACTTTGTTGAGATACATAGGAAGAGCAAGCTTCAATTGAGCAGAGTAGACGAGCTCGGAAGCTCGGAGCCAGCTCAGGGAAAGGTCCAGCTCTCTAAGGAAGGAATTATCGAGGGGCTCGGAGAGTTGAAAAAGGAAATAAAGGGAGAGAAGGAGGTCAGAGGAGAAGGCGTGGCGATGTTCACGGTATCGGCTCAGGGAAATTATGTTACCATGAGCGCGAGCATACCTCAGGCCGATGAGCTACCAGAAGGAGTTACCCTTGAGCAAAGCATAGGTTCAGAGAGCTCCCAGCTCAGCACCGTGCTGGAGGGCGGGGTCATCGCCACCATGGACGATGGAAGCCCAAGCTTCATCATAAGGGCTAAGGCTACGAGGGATCGCGCTTGAGGTTTTTACACGAAGTGACTCCAGGCCTAATAGAGGGGCTTTCATCTGTTGAAGCCTCTATGATAGGAACATACGCTTACATATTTGGAGCCAACGGGGAGGCGCTGCTTTGGGCAGTCTTATTGCCCTTTATAATGTGGCCATACATCGAGTATTCTGCCTCCGTTATCGGAAGCGAGGAGCACATGACATTTCTAGAAGTGATAAGGAAACGGTATGGTGATGTCCCTGCTGCTGCCTCTGCTCTCTCGCTTATGGCTAGTAATGTGTCAGCTATGGTGGTGGAGGTAATAGCTGCCTCCATGGCGCTTTCAATGCTTTTTCACGCTACGTGGCCCCTCTTCTTACCGATATCTTTGGCAATACTTTTTTTAGCGCCCAGTGCCACTGGCAAGCACTGGACAGCTGTTGTTTTGGCGGGCTCGCTTCCCATGCTTGCTTTTCCCGTGGCTGCGCTTTACGCCATGCATGGCCCTGCAGTTCAGCAGGCCGCAGCGGGAATTTTAGGCTTTGGCGCTAAGTTTGATGGCGCATCGGTTAGCGCTTTGATAGGCGCAACAGTGGCACCCGATGCACTCTTCTTCGCTGAGGAAAGCGGCTACGAGCAGAAGATCAGCTTCCTTGGAATCGCGGTTGGAGACGTAGTGGGACTAACGCTTTCTCTGTCTTTGGCGATAACTTTTGCGCTATCCTTTATCGGGACCCCGCCCACCAGCTTGAGTAGGATAGCTTCCTCCCTTGCGCCGGTCATAGGCCCTTTAGCATATGTGATTTTTCCAATTGCCCTTCTCTCCTCCTGCATGGCCTCCTTCGCTGTCGCCCTCAAGCCTTGGCTTTCCTCTTTATCCTTCCTCACAGGTAGACCATTGTCATCAAAGGATGAGTTCCTACCCGGAACGCTTGCGCTGGTGTTTGGAGGGGCATTTCTCCTGGGCCTCATGGTTAACTGGCGTTCCTTAGCCTTTGAAGAAGCAGCGTACACTTCGGGTTTGATTTCTTCTGTTGGGCTTTTGTTGCCACTGGCTCTTCTGAGCTATATCATATCGAGCAAGAAAGGAAGGGTGCCGCTGATGGTGAGGGCTTTCGGGCCCATGTATGCCGTGATCATGATACTTATAGTTTCACTTGGCCTGATCTTGTTTCGATTGATTAGGTCGACTATTTTTTGAGGAGCTCACGTTGAGCAACAGACAAAAAATTGATCTTTAACTAAAAAGTCCTATTGGACTTTCTCTACAGCGCTTTGGCCTTCGGCGAATTCGGGTATTATGTTTATAGCTCCCTCAGGACACGCAGCTACGCATGCAGCGCATCCCAAACAGGCGGACATAGCGTTGTGTATTTTTATTGGGACTGCATCTTTCTTTCCCTCTACCTGTGAGTGGAACGCCTCAACAGCTTCCTTGTTATCCACGTAACCGTCGATCGCTTTGCACCATCTTTTATCGGCTGTTAACTCGAGTATCTGGACAGGGCATACCTGTACACATTGACCGTTTCCTGTGCACTTCGAGTAGTCATACACAACATCTGGTGGCAATTTCACCGAGAACCGTGCAATCGAGAGCTTTAAGCGTTGTGATAAGGCGCGCTTTTTCCTTCGCTAGGTCTCGGGCTAGGGCAGCATCAAAATTTCGGGGCAAGTTGCTGCTTGTAAGTGTGACGTTATTACCTGAAGTGCTCGTAGCCCTTTGCGTTAAGCTCATTTCCGCCGTAGGTCAATTTGCCGGTACCCGGTTTTTTTACCTCTCCAATTATTGTGAACCCGAGCTCCTTGAGGGCTCTCGCGGGGACCGTTGCCGGAAAGGCGGCTACAAGCTCATATTCTTCACCACCGTAAAAGACGAAGGGCATGGGATCGATTCCGTTCTCACTTAAGTAAGTAGAAAGAAGCTCATCAATGGGCGGAGTCATGACCTCTATGTCTACCGAGTTGATGACGGCAAGCTCGTGAAGGGTAAAGGCGAGGCCGTCGCTGCTGTCCATGGATGCCTTTGCGCCGAGCCCAACGAGGGAAAGGCCGCTCTTAACCCTTGCCAGGGGATGTTTGAAGACCTGAATGGACTTTGAAAGGATGGGTTCTGTTAGCTCGACTTTGCCCATCATTGCAGCCAACCCGAGGGGGGCGTATCCAAACGAGCCGGTTACGGCTATTAGGTCTCCCTGAGCGAGGTCATTTTTCCTAGGGATATAGGTATGGCTGACGTGAATTCCGATCCCAGTGACTGCGATAACGCCATCCTTGGCCTCACCCGTATCTCCTCCCACAAGCGCTCCGCCGTAAGCCTTAGCGCCCTCGCTTAGTCCCCTCTCTACTTCTAGCGCTTCCCTCTCCTCTGTGTCTGGCGGTAACGAGAGGGAGCATTGGAAGAGGTAAGGTGAGGCGCCCTTGGCGGCCATGTCTGAGGCCACCGCCGTCACGGCTTTCCATCCAACATCGTAGGGCTCTAGGCCTTTGGGCCTGTCTGTGCTGTAGACAAACGTGTCTATCTTGAAGGATAAAAGGTCCCTTCCAACCTCAAAGGCAACGGTGTCATCGTAATAAGGAAAGACGTTGGCTGGCATGCTGACAAACTTCATGAGCATCTGAATGAGCTTTCTTTCCCCTACTTCCGATATCTTCAAGTCGTAACCTTTAAGCGCTCCCCTATTATATGTTTGCCTCGATAGCTCAGCCCGGTCAGAGCACCTGCCTCGTAAGCAGGGGGTCGCGGGTTCGAAGCCCGCTCGAGGCTTCTTCTTAAGGCTTGAGGACGTTTGGTCATGCGCAGGTAGTGGACGTTGGCGCTTCAGAGAAATGGTTGATGCGCTTTTTAGTCTGCAAGGAGGAGTTTTCTAAAGCTTTTAAGAGAGGACGAGGTTAACGTATGCCCTCTTATTTACTGGTAACCCCTGCGGGGATACTCCTACTGGGAAGCGATGCGGAAAAGAGATATGCAAGGCAGCTAAGCGAGAGCGAGGCAGAGTCTGTTTTTGCGTCTCTTTCCCGGGGTGAGATTCCTAATCCCCTTGCTGAGGCTTTATCGGTTGTGCCCGCGGGGGAGGAGCTGGTGGTCTTTTCAGAAGACGTTTTGGCCGCCCTCAAGGGATATAAGTTACGCATGGCTTCTGCTGAAGAGTTTCGTAACCTGCTTTCAGAGCAAGTGGTCTCAACGGCACTTGGCCTTCCCGTGGGCAGGTACAGGGAGGCCCTTGCCTCGTTTTCAGCCAAGCAGAGCAGGAACATAATAAAGGCCGAATCTTCGAAAAAGGATCTTCTTGCTGCCGAGGGAATAAGGGCGATCGACGACTTAGACGAGACACTTAACGTGTTGTCTACCCGCGCTAGAGAGTGGTACGGTGTTCACTTTCCTGAGCTGAGCTCCATTGTTCCTGATCAGAGAGTGTACCTTAAGGTCGTGCTCGCGGGAATTAGGCCTCAACTGGATGAGCAGGCCCTTTCGGGATTGAAGTCCGCGAAGTCTATACTCAAGGCCGCGAAGTCATCCATGGGAGCGCAGTGGGATGAGGAGGCATGGAGACCTTTGCGCGAGCTCGCGCAGGGTCTTCTTCAGCTTTACGAGGTAAGGGAGGAGCTGGACGACTACGTAGAAAAAGCCATGAAAGAAGCGGCCCCCAACCTAACTGAGCTAGTTGGGGCTGCACTTGGAGCTAGACTGATCTCTTTAGCTGGCGGTTTGGACAGGCTTGCAAAGATGCCATCTAGCACAATTCAAGTGCTTGGTGCCGAGAAAGCGCTGTTTCGTGCCATGAAGACTGGCGCAAGGCCTCCAAAACACGGGGTTATATTTCAATACCCTGCAGTTCACTCAGCTCCAAAATGGCTAAGGGGAAGACTGGCTAGGGCAGTTGCCAGTAAGATAGCTATAGCCGCTAGGATAGACGTTTTCGGTGGCGGAAGGATAGAACCCGCCATTAAATCGGACCTTGAAGCAAAGATAAAGAAGATACTGGCATCTTCCCCTCGCCCAAAGAGGGAGGTTAGGGGACATGGAAAAAAACACAATAAGGGAATTAAGCGCCGAAAGTGACCTAGGATAGATCTGAGGGGGCTTTCTGTTACCGAAATCCCTGAGATGCCAGGGATATATTTTTTATCCATAGACGAGGGAGGAAGGATAAGAAGGGAATTGGCCACTAAAAACCTAGTCAGGGGATACAGCGTTTATGGCGAGCCGCTAGTGAGGGTTGACAACGAAGAGTACAGGATATGGATACCGTATCGCAGCAAGCTTGCGGCTTTCATCATAAAGGGCTTCAGGGGAGATTTCATACGCCCAGGAAGTAGCGTTCTCTACCTTGGTGCGGCTCAGGGAACAACCGTTAGCCACGTTTCAGACGTGATTGGCAATTCTGGTATAGTTTACGCGGTGGAGATCTCCCGCGTAGCCATGAGCGAGTTGCTTAAGGTTTCTTTGAAGAAAAAGAACATAGTTCCTATACTTGCGGATGCAAGAAGGCCTGAAGGGTACATGAATAGGGTTCTTCAGGTAGACTACCTTTACTGCGATGTGGCGCAGCCCAATCAAGCGGAGCTGTTCATAGATAACGCCAAGTACTTCTTGAAGGTGGGAGGTAAGGGCATGATCGCAATAAAGGCAAGGAGCATAGACGTTGTGGCCGACCCTGCAAGAGTTTTTGCAAGGGAAAGAGAGGCCCTAAGGAAGGGAGGATTTGAGATACTGGATCAAAAGCAGCTGGAGCCTTTTGAAAAAGATCACTTGATGATATACGCGGAGTGGAAGGGAAATGACCAGAGTAATAGCGGGGGTTGACGAGGCTGGGAGGGGGCCCGTCATAGGTCCTATGGTCATAGCTGCAGCCGCTGGCAACGAAGAGCTCAGCACATCGCTTATCGGCATTGGCGTAAGGGACTCGAAGAGCCTAGCTCCCAGCAAAAGGGCTTCTCTTTCTATCAAGTTACTTTCCATGCTTAGAGTTGAGGCTTTCGTGATACCACCTAGTGTTATAGACGATAACGTAAAGGCGAGAGGGGGAAACCTGAACGACCTCGAAGCTTTTTTAATGGGAGAGCTCATAAGAACCCTGAAGCCTCATGAGGCCGTCGTGGATGCCCTGGGCTCAGAGCTTGGTTTTGCGGAAAAGGTTTCAAGATATGCCGAAGGGATACCTGTTCGCGCGACACACGACGCTGACTCCTCTTGTCCTTTCGTGTCCGCTGCTTCAATAATAGCCAAGGTAATAAGGGATAACGCAGTTAGCGGGGTTCCGTTTGCGGGCTCCGGCTATCCATCTGATAATAGGACCATTGAATTTTTACTCAGGATAGGGGCTCGTCCTAGTTTCGTGAGGAAAAGTTGGAAGATAAAGGCTTGGCTTTTCCAGTCAAGTGGATAAAGGAGGGCGAGGCAAGGCTACTCGTCCCCGACAAAGTAGAGATAAGGAAGAGTTCAATGCCATTTTACAATCCAGCAGCATCGCTTAATCGCGACATATCCCTGGCAGTAGCCTCTTTGCTGAATAAGCCTAGGGTCGCTGACGTTATGACCGGCGTTGGTGCAAGGGCCATAAGGTACGCACTCATCGGGGCTGAGGTCGATGCCAATGACCTTTCTCCATCATCTTTATCGCTTCTCCTTAAGTCGGCGCGGGAAAACGGAGTGATCGATAACATAATGGTCCAGTCCTCGGATGCCCGGGTTTTTTTGGCAACTAATAGCGCACCTAATCATAGGTATGATCTCGTAGATCTTGATCCCTTCGGATCTCCTGCCCCCTACATCGATGCGGCATTATCTGCGGTAAAGGTTGGAGGTATATTGGGCTTCACAGCTACGGATCTCGCAACCCTGTGTGGAAGGTACCAACAAGCGGCCCTTCAGAAGTACGGCTCCCTTACTTTTAGGTCCGAGTTCTGTCACGAAATTGCCGTTAGGGTACTTATATCATATGCGTTTAGAAGGGCAAGGGTTCAGGGACTGTTTGTTGAACCAATTCTATCTTTTTATGTTGATCATTACGTAAGGATATTCTTGAGGGTTAGCATGAACCGTACGGTTGATCCCTCTTTGGCGCTTGGATACGTGGGTTACTTGTACAACCGCAAGGTAAGAAAGTGGGATAGGGACCTAATGAGCTTGATCAAGCGCTTTAAGTCGAGCGAGGGCTTTCCAGAGTTGGCTGGTCCCCTATGGCTTGGCGAGATATCTTCTTCGAGCTTCGTTGAAATGGTTCTGGAAGCACTACGCACTAAGGTGAGTATCTATCAAAATCCGCAGAGAGCTACAAAGCTAATGTCGCTCCTCAAGGAAGAGTACGGGCACGCTCCCTTCTATTACACGCTGCCAACTCTATTGAGGGGAAAAAGCCCCTCCACGGGGTTTGTTTTGAGCAGGCTAAAGGAGGCAGGGTACTCGGCCAGCGCAACTCACTTCGATGGTCAGGGCATTAGATTCGACGCGGGTGATGAAGAACCTGCATTGATTTTGGAGGAAGTCCTAAATCCTTCGCAGAGCAGGTAAATTTCAGGGCTCTCCTTTCTTGACGCCTTTGGCTTCACGAACTTCACGTGATTGAAGCGCCCCTCTACTTCCGGCCTTATCTCGTCCAGCTCCCTCGACTGGAAAACCTTCATTACTAGGTTCCCGTCCTCGGTGAGCGTCTTATCGCACCAGTTTAGACAAGCCTGCCATAGCTCCTGTGCTCTGGCCATGTCAACATCCCTAATTCCCGTGAACTTGGGCGCCGCGTCACAGAATATCCAGGAAAATGGACCAACCTCAGGGACTTGGTCCCTTATATCCCTCCGCAAAAAGTTAAAGTTGGAGAGCTTAATGCGCGGGTCCACTATATCAACGCCAGTCACCGATCCCTTGGGCCCTACGATGCTTGAAAGGACCTGTGACCACCCACCCGGTGAACATCCGAGATCAAGAACACGGTCTCCTTGCTTAGGTTTTTTGGTCCTAAGTATTTCCTGTAGCTTAAGGGCTGACCTTGACCTATATCCTTCCCTGCGGGCCCTTCTGTAATATTTGTCCTCTGATCCTGATTTCCAGCTCACTCTCTATCCCTCTTGTTTTCAGCCTTCCTGTAAAGAAAGAGCTGAGTGCCTTCTTCTACTGTTGTGTTCTGAGGCTTGATCAAAAGGTAAGGAGCCGAAATTGGCCCGAAGACGTCCACGACCTTCCCCACCACGTTTCCTTTGGAATCGGTCGCTATTAGATCACCCCTCACGTCGCCTGAAGTTACCGCTACGATAAATTTAGAAGGCGTCACGTGAACTACTTTAGCTTTTTTCACGTGCATTCACCCCTAGATGCTCTTGTCTCATGTTCCTGAGCTCCCGCGCAAGGGTATTCAAGAGCGCCTGTTTTTTTCCTGCCCACGATATCTTAATCCTTCCCTTTTCCCAAAAATCTTTCGGGTAATAAGCATCTTCGGGATTAGCGGATAGTCCAAGTCTCTTGGCAGCTTGGACGACCTCCTCTTGGGTTGGCTTCCTCACTGCTAGATCAGCCCTTACCCTTCTCCCGTACCTTCTGCTCCTTGAGGCATCGAAGTAGGCGGTCCAGACGCTTATCTCCTTCAAGAAGACACCTTCAAGAGGATTTTTCCTGCTCTATGAGCCTTCCATTAACCACGCCATGCTGTCCTACTCTTGAGGTTATAACCACCAATCCGCTTTCCGTTCTCACGTAGCTACCCTTGGTTATTATGTTGGATCTCGCGTATTCGGCGTGAGATGGGGTCTTTTCGACGGCAACGATCTTCTCTTTGCGGACCTTCTTTGCGCTTGGATCATAGACGTTTATGAAAGATACGTACTTTGCCCTAACCTTTTTGTTACCTCCCCTAACTCTTTCAACAACGAAGGCCTCTTTTTCTGCCAGGGCAACGCAGGGATGGAAAGGCCTCTTTAGCTCGTATGCCCTTTTCTTCCTCTGCCTTCCCTTGAGGCCTCCGCTTGGCTTTCTTCTATCTGGCCCTTGATAATAGCTCAATTTAGTTATGTTATACAGGGCAGTAGTAAATAGGTTTTTTTGAGAGCGGGCTCGGCGGGATTTGAACCCGCGGCCGACGGATTTCTTCCTTGCGCTAAAAGTCCGGCGCTCTTCCATGCTGAGCTACGAGCCCAAGACAAATTCATAAGTGATAATTAAGTCTATTTTCGCCTTAGTAGAGGATGGCTGTGGTTTTGATTTGAGCCATAAAGGCTGGGCATAAACCGCAAAGCGCTTAGGTTACGCCAACTTTTAACTGAAAATGAAAGCAGCCTTCATAAGCGAAAACGGCGGACCTGAAGTAATAAGGTACGGAGACCTCGAAGCTCCAAAGCCAGGTCCAGGAGAGGTTCTGGTTAGGCTAGCGTATGCCTCGCTGAATCACGTGGACATTTGGGTTAGAAGGGGCATAGGAGGTTACAAGACGTCTTTTCCTCATGTATTGGGTGCTGATGGTGCAGGAATAGTAGAGGCAATCGGACCTGGAGTTGAGCAAGTCTCGGAAGGCGAACCCGTTGTCCTCTATCCCCTAATAGTTGATCGCTCCTGCAACTTCTGCATCAAGGGAAGAGAGGATCAGTGCGTAAGCAGAAAGTTGCTGGGAAACCAGGTACAGGGAACGTACGCCGAGTACGTAGTTGTGCCAGCCTACAACGCCATAGCGCTCGAGGGACTGGACTTTGAGGTGGCATCGGCCGTACCCGTTACCTTCATGACTGCTTGGCACTCCTTGGTTACGCTGGCAGGCCTCACCCCTTCTGAGACCGTTCTAGTTTGGGGAGGTAGTGGAGGCCTCGGGAGCGCAGCTTTACAGATAGCAAAGATCACAGGTGCTACCGTTATTGCTACCGCGGGCAGCGAGGAGAAGGCGATATTTTTGGAAAGGCTTGGGGCGGATTACGCCATAAACTACAAATCGAATGACGTCGTGAAATCGGTCATGGAGATTACCAAAGGAAGGGGCGTTGATGTGGTTTTTGAAAACGTGGGGGCCTCTACCTGGGACCAAAGCCTTAGGTGTCTCTCTCCAACGGGGCGTCTGGTAACTCCCGGGGCTACAACAGGTAAGGATGTAACTCTCGACGTCAGGGACCTCTACACTAGGCAAATAACAATAATGGGTGCTTACGGAGGGACAAAGATGGAGCTTCTCATAGCGCTTAAGCTTGTCAGAGCGGGAAAGCTAAGGCCTATAATCACTAAAGTGGTTCCCCTGAGTGAAGTGCAGGAAGCTCACAGAGAAATGGAGAGCGGGAACGTAATCGGAAAGGTTGTGATAGCCATAGGTAAATGAAGCTCAAAAACCTTCGTTATCTTCCTCATCCGTTTCCCCTGTACCTCCAGTGCCTCCCTTGTATTTGAGTTGTTCCTCTCCGTAGAGCTTCTTGGATATCAACCTGAAGTTCTGATCTCTCTCCGCTACGCTGATTTTGGCTACATCAGTATAATTTCCTCCCTCGCGCACCGTAAGGGTTGCCGTGTAAACGTGGCTGCCTCCTCTTCCCTCCCATACGGCGAACTTCAGGTAATACGTTTCCCCAGAAGAGCCCTCGAAGGGTAAATTTGCTGAAAACTTAGGTCTTCTCTTCCCTCCCTCCTCATCTGACAAAGTTATCGTTTTAATTTGCCGAGTGAGAATTAAAGTTTTAGGTAGAAAATGCTAGAGCGGTCAGCGAGCAGTCAAAAGTGGGCTGAAGCAGATCTTGACCTTTGATCCATCTTTGTGGAGTGATTTCCAATGCATAGTTGGGCAAGGACGTGAGCTCGCGTTTTGAAGAGAGAAAAGCTGTTGTTATGCTCTAGTTTCAAGCTCTAGCTTGGCTGCCTCTTCCCTCCTAGTTACGCTTAACAACGGTTTTGCGTTATGTTTCATGGATGAAGCATATTCGGATCTTGTTGCGGCTGCTGAAGAGGCCATGAAGAACTCTTACTCACCCTATTCAAAAATAAGGGTTGGTGCAGCTATCATGACAAAGGATGGGCATGTATTTACTGGTTGCAACATAGAGAATGCCTCATATGGGCTTACTATGTGCGCAGAAAGGGTCGCTTTATTTAAGGCTGTCTCAGAGGGATTTAGGGAGTTTAAGGCCCTGGCCATAGTGTCTGATGCAGTTACGCCAACTCCTTGTGGGGCCTGCCGGCAGGTTCTGAGTGAGTTTTCACCCGATATGGACGTAATATATGGGGGAAGGTCGCACAAGTTAAAGGAACTTTTACCTGATGCGTTTCGCGTTGGTGATCAGCTTGACTCTTGACTCCGAAGAGCCCAAAGTAAATGGAAGGGAGTATCACATAGCCTGCGGGCCAGGTGATGTTGAAAGATACGTTCTACTTCCCGGTGATCCATCCAGGACAGAGCGCATATCATCGCGCTGGGACAGCATTAGGTATAAGGCCTCCCATAGAGAGTACGTAACGCACACCGGTACGTATGCCGGCGTTGGGATATCGTGTACCTCGACTGGAATAGGAGGGCCAAGCCTATCGATCGCACTGGAAGAGCTCTTCAGGATTGGGGCTGATACCTTCATAAGGGTTGGGACCAGCGGCGCCATCCAAAAGGAGATAAAATTAGGGGACCTCATCATCAGCTCGGCATCTGTTAGGCTGGATGGGGCCAGCAAGCAGTACGTCAGGATCGAGTACCCAGCTGCTGCTGACCTCGAGGTTACCATGGCCCTTGTAGAGGCCTCAGAGGAACTGGGCGTAAGGTATCACGTCGGTGTTACGGCTAGCGCTGACACGTTCTACACGGGGCAGGGAAGACCAGGATACAAAGGTTACGAGCAAAGCTGGATGCGCGACATCCTGCCAGACCTTAGGCGTGCTAGGGTGCTCAACATGGAAATGGAGACGGCCACGCTTTTCACTGTTGCAAGGCTTTATGGAGGGAGGGCTGGTGCGGTTACCGCTATAATAGCGCAAAGAGAAACTGGAGAGTTCGATCCGGACGCAGGCATTGAAGATGCCGTGAAAGTTGCTAATGAGAGCGTTAGAATCTTAAAGGAGTGGGATGATAAGAAGTCTGCTGCAGGCAAGCGCTTGTTCTTCCCATCCCTACTTAAATCCCGCACTGGCTAGGTTCTCCGTTATGCCTAGCTGTTGGCCAGTTTGACTAATTTTAGATGAGCTTAAAAATCTCTCGCGTTATTTTTTCATAACATGAGAGTTTGTGCAATATGCGGAAAAGAACTTGAGAACGGGAAGGGTTACTCTCGCGAGAGCCCACATCACTTGGGAGAGGGTAACCTGTGCGCCGAGTGCGCGCTATCTCACGTTGACGGCCTTCCAACTCTCATTAAGGTAAGGATGCCCAAGTGCAGGATTTGCGGCTCGGTGAGGTGGAAGGGGCAGTGGATAGATGTGCCCAGTGGGGAGGGATGGTCTGACCTCGTTACCTCGGCTTTATACGGGGAGCTAAAGGACAGTGAAGGATACTCGGTCATAGTGCATCACGTGGGTGAGCACAAGAGTGGAGCAAGGATTGTTTTTTCTGCGGAGATAAACGTGGGCTTCGGCCTCATAAAGCGCGAGAGAGGTGAGTTGGAGGTTTCTTATGAGCCATCCATATGCCCCTCGTGTTCTATGGCGCAGGAAAAGAACTACCCATACTTGATACAGATAAGGGGAGAAGCTCGGAGACTAGATCGCGAAGAGGTCAGTAATCTGAGGCACATAGTTGAGGCAATTGCCCAAAGGCGCCCTGAAATGCCGCTCAAATTTGATGAAAAGGAGGGCGGCGTTGACGTGCAGGCCTACTCCTCAAGTTTTTCGCTGAACTTGAGGCATGAGCTCGAAAAGCGCTTCCTGGCGCAAACAACATACAGCCGCAGGTTACTCAAAAAGCAGAAGGACGGCAAACTAGTTTATCAGAAGATATCCCTTGTAAGGTTATTTAGGTTGAGGTTGGGAAGTTCTGTTGTGCTCGAGGGGGAAGTAGCAAGCGTTGAAGGAGCGGACGGGTCTTACTTGGTGATGAGGAAGAAAAATGGAGACGAGTACAAGTTATCGATGACAGATGCTTATAATTTTTACAGGAGCAGGCAACTTGAGATAATAAAGTACTGAAGTGACCTCTCTGCTTTTATACCCTTTAAATCTATGAATTATGGTTCGTGGAAAGTGGATAGTGACGTCCGCCTGGCCGTATGTTAACTACGAGCCACATCTGGGTACTCTTATACATCTTCTATCAGCTGATGTTTTCTCTCGTTACTTGAAGATGAGAGGGGAGGACGTGGTCATGGTTAGCGGTTCGGACGAGCACGGCACTCCGATTGAGGTTGAAGCAATAAAGAGAGGCGTGGATCCAAAGCAGATAACCGATGCCAATCACAAGAAGATCCTTGAAATACTTAGGAATTGGGAGATCAACTTTGATAACTATACCCGCACCGAGAGCGATGTGCATAAATCTTTTGTAAAAGAGTTTTACGATAAGGTATACAAAAACGGCTACATCATAAAGCGCGAGATTGAGATGCCATATTGCGAGGAGAAACAGATGTTTCTTCCAGACAGGTTCGTGGTTGGCACTTGCCCCTATTGCGGTTATCCAGAAGCCCACGGAGATCAGTGCGATAACTGTGGACGCCTTCTCGAACCTAAATTGCTGATAAACCCAAGAGGGATATTCTGCGATGAGCCAATAACTTGGAAGACCACTTATGAGTGGGACTTTAATCTGCCTGCATTTTCGGATAAACTTGAGGCCTACATAAGGTCCAATGACGCCCTTCCTGAGAACGCCAAGAACATGAGCCTTGCCATGATAAGGGATGGCCTAAAGCCGCGCTCTGTTACCCGCGATAATAGGTGGGGAATACCCGCTCCATTTCCTGGGGCGGAAGGTAAGACCATTTATGTTTGGATGGAAGCTGTCCTTGGTTACGTGTCCGCCACAAAGGAATATTTTGAGCTCAAGGGCGAACCAGAGAAGTGGAAGGAGTACTGGTTTGACCGGAATACAAGGTTTGTGTGCTTCATAGGAAAGGACAACATACCGTTTCATACAATAATTTTACCGGCGCTCTTGATGGCATCGGGTGACGACTACGTGCTACCGTGGACTGTGAGCTCAACGGAGTTCATACTGTTTGGAGGAGAAAAAGCATCGAAAAGCAGGAAGAAAGGCATTTGGAGCGATGAGGCGCTCGCAGCGATGCCGGCCGAGTATTGGAGGTTTGTTCTTATGCAGGTTAGGCCTGAAACAAAGGATACCTCTATTACCATCGAATCTTCCGTGAGCAGGGTAAACTCTGATCTAAACGATACCCTTGGCAACTATGTTCACAGAACGCTTACCTTCGTAAATCAGTTCTTCAACGGTAAGCTACCGGACCCAGGCGAGCTTGACGAGTCAAGCGTAAAACTGATGGAATATGCGGCTGAGAGGGCAAGGGCCTACGCGCAGGCGATGGAGAGGACATCCCTTTCATCTGCGTTGGAGGAGATGCTCGCATTGGCAAGGGCAGGAAACAGGTACGTAAACGAGAGAGAACCTTGGAAGCAGGTTAGGGAAGGCAAGGGAAGGGATACGATATATGTGGCGGCTAACCTGGCCAAAGACATAGCCGTTATGCTTTACCCCATAGCCCCATCATCGGCCTCCGACATTTTATCGTTTTTAGGCCTTGTTCCTAGCTGGCAATCGGTAGAAACAGATCTCCCTCCTGGTACTGCCGTGGTCAGACCTCACCCAGTCTTCTCAAAAATAGTTCCCAAAGGCCAGGTGGAGCCCGTGCTTCCTGAGATAAGCATTGAGGACTTTCAGAAATTAGATATAAGGATAGGTAAAGTGATAAGCGCTGAGAGGGTACAGGGATCGAAGAAGCTTCTTCGCATAAAATTCGACTTCGGAGGTTTTACCAGGACTACCTTGGGTGGTCTTGGGCTTAAGTACAGCCCTGAAGAGCTCATAGGTAAAAAGGTAGCAGTTCTAGTCAACATAAAGGGAAGGGAAATGATGGGTGAGAGATCGGAGTGCATGGTACTTGCGGCTGAAGGAAGTGATGGTTCGCTGGGAATACTAGCTCCCATGCGCGACGTTCCAGAGGGCTCGAGGGTGCACTGAGGCGAATTTTTTGAAGATTTTTGACCTTCACGTTCACACGTTTTTTTCCAAGGATTCAGTTAACACGCCGGAATGCATACTGAAGGTGGCAAGGATCAAGGGATTGTCTGGATTTGCGGTGACCGATCATGATACCACTGAAGGTATTGGGGCCTTTGGCAACGTGAAAGAGCTCATTGTCGTGCCAGGAGTTGAGATCAGTACCTCCTTTGGGCACCTCCTGGGGCTCGGAATCTTTGAGCACCCACCTAGGCTCGTAGAACTTCGTGAAGCGGTTGACTTCATACACGAGAGAGGCGGTATTGCGGTGGCAGCACATCCCTTCTCAGGCCTCAGAATGGGTATGGGTAAGGTCCTAAATGAAGGTTTTGGGATTGATGGGGTTGAGGTTTTCAATGCTTCAAACTGGTTTGGGTCCAATCGCCGGGCCGCTTTACTGAGTGGATTTGCAAGAACTGGGGGCAGCGATGCGCACTTTCCCTGGGAAGTTGGCAACGGCTACACGTACGGGGGCAATCTCAATCTGGCTGATAACTGGGAAGATGTATTGAAGGCAATCAAGAAAGGTGACACGAACGGAGGGGGAAAGCTTTCCCCCTTATCGAGGAGGTTGATGGGAAGGATTGGCCAGAAGATTGGACTTTATTGCCATCAAAGGCAAAAGAGTATTTGTGGAGGGCATGGGATGCGCGCTGAGCCAAGCGGATGCTAAGGGACTGGCAAATGCGCTGCGCGATGCTGGGCTGAATCTAGTAAAAGGCGTAGAGGATGCCGACGTCGTTATAATAAATGGGTGCGCCGTAAGGGAAGCATCTGACCGGAAGCTCTACTCATCCGTCAGGAAGCTTAGGGATATGGGCAAGGACGTTATCGTGACTGGTTGCTCGGCTGAGGTCTATCCATCCATTGGGAGATCAGGCGGTGCCTTCATTCTTCCGCTGAGGGAAAGGCGCCTATTTCTTGAATCTCTGGGAAAAGGTCTAAGTGATGATCTCAGCGAGCTAAGCGAGCTTCTTCCCCCTCCTCCTGGAGGTCCTGTTTACACGGTCCCCATAGGGACCGGTTGCGGTGGAAATTGCTCCTTTTGTGCCACCAAGTTGGCAAGGGGGACAATAGTCAGCTACCCTCCGCGGACTATATTAAGGCTCATAAAAGAATCTGTGGAGAAAGGTGCGGTCGAAATCGACCTAACGGCCGTGGAAATAAACTCTTGGGGAAAGGACCTAGGATTGCGCTTTCCAGAGCTGCTGAGGGCCATAGTGGATATTCCAGGAGACTTCCGGGTAAGGGTTGGAATGCTAAATCCCCGTGGCCTCCTAGATTGGATAGATGAGCTTTTGCAGGCCTTTCGCTCCGAAAAAGTGTTTAAGTTCTTTCACGTTCCCGTGCAAAGCTTCAGCGACTCAATACTAAAGATGATGAGGCGCGGCTACACTTCCTCAGAGGTCTTTGAAATATTCAGCGAGATTAAGAGGTCGTTTCCAGAAGCCTCGCTGCATACAGACGTTATCGTAGGCTTTCCAGGAGAAACCGACAGCGACTTCGCGTTAACGGAAAGCGCTCTGAGAAAGATTAAGTTTGATAAGGTTAACGTGGCCAGGTACTCACCGCGGCCAATGACTGAAGCGGCAGCATGGACACAAATACCAGATTCGGTGAAAAAAACAAGAAGTGACAGGTTATCCGCTCTTTGGAAGGATGTTGCTCTTGAAATAAACCGGGCTTACTTGGGAAAAGAAGTTGAAGTGTTGGTAACACAGGGAGGCAACACCCAAGTAGCCAGAACGGAAAATTACAAGCAGGTTCTTTTGAGGCAGAACGCTTTACCTGGCCAAAGACTGAAGGCTAAGATCGCAAATGTCACACCAATCGACCTGAGGGCCTTTTGATTATGCTTAAGGTTTATATTTATTCGCTTACGGCATAGTGATGAAAATGACAATAGAGCCTCTCCACATAAAACTTAAGAAAGGACAGCTTGCCGAAAGGGTTCTGGTAGCAGGCGACCCCGAAAGGGTAAAGCAAGTGTCAGAGCTCCTGAAGGACGCTAAGCTGGTAAACGATAATAGGGGTTTCTATGTTTATACTGGCCTTTTCAACGGTAAGCCAGTTAGCCTGGCTTGTCATGGCGTGGGAGCTCCCTCCGCTGCCATAGTTTTTGAGGAGCTTTACCAGTACGGAGCAAAGGTGATTTTGAGGCTTGGGACAGCCGGGGGACTCTTGAGTGGGCAGAGGTATGGGGATCTGGTCATACCCAGCTCGGCGGCTAGCAACCCCGGTGGTACTATAGGCCAATACGTAAAGGATATATGCCTTGCGCCTGCGCCCGATCATGACTTAGTAAGCGCTTTGGTAAGGGAGGCCAACAGGGAGGGGCTTCAGTACAGAGTAGCGCCCGTTTTTTCAAGCGATGCTTTCTATGCAGAGGACCCCGGTTTCGCACAAAGGTTGTCCTCTTTAGGCTTTGCTGCGGTTGAAATGGAATGCGCGACGCTTTTTGCGTTGGGTCAAATGAGAGGTTACAGGGCAGCTGCCCTACTAATGATCAGTGATAACATGATTGAGCGTACTCCAATGCTTGACGCATCTCAGATGAGGACCTATGCTCAACGGGCGGCCAAGGTTGCTTTAGAAGCCCTTGTATCTGCTTAGCTTCCAGGATATTTTTTTCAAAATAGTAAGCTGTAAAAATATTAGCGCTTATATCATTGAGTTCCTTTGAAGATACTCCTGGTGAAGCCCTACGATCCCTACGGTGAGGGTTACTATAACTCTTTTGGCATAAGAATGCCCCCTCTTGGGCTGGCTGAACTAGCCGGAGGATTGCGCGAAGCCGGCCATGATGTGCGCATATATGATCGCATGATACATAAGAGCAAACCAGAGGAGTTTGCCAAGAAGTTAATAAGTTACGATGCCGTAGGGTTCACAACTATAGCAACGTCATATTATCCGGATGCGGCCGACGTTGTAAGGGCCATAAAAGAGACAGATAAAGACGTGATAACTTTTGCTGGTGGTCATCACGCCACCTTTATGTATCCGCTGGTGCTCAGAGATGGATTTGATTACGTCGTCAGAGGTGAGGGTGAGGTAACTACTGTAGAGCTCATGGATTCTATTGCTAAGGGTAGGTCTGCGTCTTCCGTTAGTGGAATCGCATACTTAGACCGTGGCCAGATCAGGCTTACTCCTCCAAGGCCTCCGCTAATGAATCTTGATGAGTCCCCAATGCCGGCATGGGACTTGATCGAACAGGAGAGCTACAGGGCGGACGTTCTTGAGAGGGGAGCCAAGTTTGCTACCATTGAGACTGCAAGGGGATGTCCATACAACTGTGATTTCTGCTCGGTTACTGCCATGTGGGGGCACTCGTGGAGAATGAAAAGCGAGGATAGAATATTGAGGGAGATAGAAGCCCTAAAAGATATGGGATATAAGTACATGTTCTTTGTGGACGACGATCTCGTTATACCTGGAAGCGAGGAATCCAGGAAAAGCCTTTTTAAAAGGATGTCTCTGGAGGCACCCGACATAAGGTGGTTCGCGCAGATAAGGGCTGATCTCGTGGTTAGGAGACCTGACATCATGGAGGCGGCCGCTAAGGCTGGCATGATCCTGGCGTTCATCGGTATAGAGTCCGGCGACGACAAGACCCTCAGAGAGATGAAGAAGGGGATAACGACAAGCATGTCTGCTAGGGCCGTTGAGCTGCTTCACAGGCTAGGGGTGATAGTCTTTGGAGGAATGATACTCGGTGCCCCTTATGAGACATGGGATTCCCTAAAGAGAAGCGTAAAATTTTCCATGGAACTCGCTAAGAGAGGGCTGGATGCAATTCAATTCACGCTTTACACTCCACTCCCAGGTTCAACGGGTTTTTACAGGCTCTTGAAGGATAACAAGATAATAACGTTTGACTGGTACCTCTATGATTGCCTGCATCCCCTTATAAGGGGAGCCATTAATCCACTGCGGGTTTACCTTGTATCTAGGTTAGCTAATTACGCGTTCTACGTGGAAAGGTACCTGTTCTCCAAGGCAGGAAAGGTGATAAGGGGAGCAGGTAATCCGTACGCGTCAATTATGGGTAGGTACGTAATGAGCAGGTTACCGCTGCAGGTTTTGTACGCTTTAAAGATTCCGTACGATCTTTTGGGAGTTGCCAGAAAGATAGCAAGGCCAAAACTGTTGGGAAACGAAGAGATTTCAACAATAATTAGGGCGGGGCTTGAGCCCGTTTTTCAGGTTCGCCCCCCTCTTCCGACCGCGCAGGCAATGCTTAAAAGACGACAATTTTCGAACCTTGATCCTTATTGGAATACAAGTGGACAGCGTTATCCGTAACCACGGTGGGGGCGCTCCTCAGCAGCATTCAAAGCTCTGCTTTGCTTATTGCCCTTCCAAGCATTATGAAAGATCTCGACCTGAATTTCTTTTACGCCTTGTGGATACTGCTGATATATATGCTTCTGACTGTTGTCCTCGTACCTACGCTTGGTAAGCTCGCCGATGTGATGGGTAGAAAGAAAATGTATGATACCGGTTTTGCCATTTTCGGCATTGGTTCGCTTTTAAGCGGTCTTGTTACCGGCAAGGGTTCTTTTGCCGGTGACGAGCTCATAGCCTTTAGGTCGATCCAGGCTCTGGGAGGGGCATTTTTGATGGTGAACAGTACCGCTATCGTTACTGATGCATTTAAAAAAGGAGAGGTTGGGCTTGGCCTCGGCGTAAACCAGATAGCTTTCATAACAGGGTTCACCATAGGACCTGTTGTTGGTGGAATACTTACCTCTTTATCTTGGCGTTGGATATTCCTCTTTAACATTCCCATTGCTGGCTTCGCTGTTCCTTGGGCTTACTTCAGGCTAAGAGATGTGGTTGAGCCTACAAGAGAGGAAGGGTTTGACTATGTGGGTAATGCGCTTTTGGCGGGGGCGTTAACGACGCTTCTATTGGGGCTAACATTTGTGGCGCTTCCAGGTTTTCCGCTTGTTGAAGTAGCGGTCATGATAGCGGTCTCGGTGGCGCTTACCATATCGTTTGCAGCGGTAGAGAGGGGAGCGCGGTATCCCATAGTCGATTTCTCGCTTTTCAAGGATAGGGTTTTTCTTTTTGGTAATGCGGCTAACCTACTAATGGGATTGTCAACTGGTGCAGTAACGTTTTTGCTTATTTTTTTCCTCCAGGGACCTTATGGGCAGTCCCCCTTTTCAGCTGGTATTATGATGATACCTTACGGTCTAGCCTTCCTTGCAGTTGGTCCAGCTAGCGGTCTCCTCTCCGATAGGTATGGCGCAAGGGTGCTCAGTGCTCTGGGCATGTTGATGAGTGCGGTTGGCCTGTTCTTGCTCTCTACCATAACTTGTAACGTTCCCTACTGGAGGCTTGCGATTTACATGGCCGTAATGGGAGCTGGCAGCGGCCTTTTCGGTTCCCCCAATACCAACGCCATAATGAGTTCTGTCCCTGCAAGCAAGAGAGGAATGGCTTCTGGTATACGCACTATGCTTAGAAACACTGGTAGCATGGTAAGCTTGGCCGCGACTTTCCCCTTTTTGGTAAGCAAGATCTCTTTGAGCCAGTTAATGAACATAATGATATACGGTGGCGGCGTTGGCCAGGGGTTCAACATGGAGGGATTCGAGAGCGGGTTAAGTATGGCTTTCCTGTTTTCCGCAGGAGTGGCCATTGTAGCCATGATTTTCTCGGTGCTAACTCCACATGGCCGGCAGTTAAAAGCAGAAAGCAATATATCATAATATGTATAATGCGACAATCTTAAATCCCTGGGTCATAGCAGACATATGTATGGACAAGTCTCCTCTAAGCAGTTCAGCGGAACTCTTCACGGACTTATGAGGTTTTACGTGCTCCACCTAGTGTCACAAAGAAAATATTATGGATATGAAATAATGGAGACAATAAGGGAGAAGACCGGAGGTGCTTGGAATTTTAGCAGCGGGGCGCTTTACCCGCTCCTTAAGCGCATGGAGCGCGACGGGCTTATAAGGAGATATTCTGATGGGGAAAGGAACGTCTACGAGATAACAGAGGAGGGTAGAGCTGCTCTGGCTAAAGCTAAAGATAAGCTTGCTGCTCTCCTCGAAAACTGGGACAATTATAGGGGGCTCCTTGAGGATTTTGTTGGAAAGGAAGAGCTTGTGAGGCTCTCGGTGGTGGGTTACCAGAACCAGTTCAGGTTCCTCAAGGATGCCGTTATGCTCCTTGATCGCCCTGAGGCATTTGACCTTCTAAGGAGGGTTAAGGTGGAGGTTGACACCCAGTTGTATTGGATAAATAACAAGCTTAATGAGGTGAACAAATGATGAAGACGCTAGTTGTTCTCTTGCTATCTGCGATGTTGGTTTTAAGCCCGGTATCGGCGGTCTTTGCCCAGATGATCAGCTCGATGCCAAACTTCGTCGTTATGGCTGCAACTTGGGGATCGACTGCATCACCAATGATGGCGTCGCCAGGTAACTCAAACCTTCCTTTAGTCGTTGAGCTTGTCAACGAGGGAGGAATCGCTGTGAACGCGAGTGCCACGCTTAAGCTCTGGGGTCCTTTCTACTTCCTTTACTTTGCCAATGGCAAGTCGCATTGCTCCAGAGATGAGGTGGTCAGACTTGGAACGGTTCCGGCTGGAGGACAGGCAATGGCCACGTTTTACGTTTCGATAAAGGATCACGCTCTTGATGGTATATACGTGATCCCTCTGACGGTGACCTCCAAAGGCTTCAACCAAACGCTTAACGTTTCGGTGCCCTTGATGGGATACGCTTCGGTTAAAGTGATCGGAATTGGCTACAACCCTCCTGTCATCTTCCCTGGCGAGCAGGACGTGGAATTGCAGGCTTATGTAGCTAACGTTGGGACATCCGTTGGCCAGAACGCTACGGCTTGGCTAGTTTTACCAACAGGATTTTCACCAGCATGGGGTAATTCGACAGTGCATGAGATCGGAGCTTTGCCCGTTGGAACGGAGATTCCTATGCAGTTCTACTTCGACGTGGGATCGGTCAGGTCGCCAGCGAATTACACTGCTAGGATTTTAATAACTTGGGCTGACGGTAATGAGAGCGTTCCAGTCACGATAATGGTACAAGGGAAGGCATCGTTTTCCGTGGTATCGGTATTGGGCCATAGCCTCACACAGGGAGGGTCGGGACAGAAGCTATACGTTACGGTTGAAAATACTGGTAATTTCACCGCTCACTACGTGACGTTCAACCTAATAGTGCCTAACGAGTTCTCCGGCGTGACCACAGATTACGTTGGATCGCTTAAGCCTGGGCAGCGTGACGTAGTTCGCTTCGAGTTGGATACCGCATCCAGCGCCTTACCCATGCTGTACAACTTTACGCTTCAAGTAACTTGGTATCAAAACAACTCAGAGGTACCCTTTACTTCATATCTACCGATTCAGGTTCGCGTTAAGCAGAGCCTAATAAACTCCTTGTGGAAAGACATCACCAGCGCGCAGGTGGGAAGTAGCGTCCTGCCTTTTGCCTTTATTGCGGTCATCGTGTTTCTGGTGGGGCTTCTCATAGGGGTGTTAACTAGGCGCGGTAAGGCCGAGGGCAAGAGGTGATTCATGTGGAAGATGGTAGCATTGTGGTCGAGGGATTAACCAAGGTTTTTAATGGCTTCGTTGCCGTAGACCACATAAGTTTCACCATAAGGGATGGAGAGCTATTCGGGCTTCTGGGGCCTAACGGCGCTGGCAAGAGCACTACAATGAGGATGCTTACCACGTTGCTTCGCCCAACCGAGGGAGATGCTTACGTTGGGGGTTACTCTGTGAAGAGAGAGCCTGACAAGGTTAGGTTGCTAATAGGACTGGTGTCCGATAAGCTGATAGTTTACGATAGGCTCACCGCAAGGGAGAACCTCAGATTCTTTGGAAACCTTTACGGTTTGGGAGGTAAGCGGCTTGAGGAAAGGATAGACGAGCTTCTGGAAGAGGTGAACTTAACCAGGTTTGCCGACAAGCCCGTTGGCACTTTCTCCACCGGGATGAAGCAGAGGCTAAACCTTGTGCGCGCGCTTTTGCACAACCCTAAGGTGCTTTTCCTTGACGAGCCCACGCTTGGCCTTGATCCGCAGACGGTAAGGTTCATCAAGGACCTCATAATTCAGCTTCACGAGTCAGATATAACAATAGTGCTTACAACCCATGAGATGGCTCTTGCTGAAGAGCTTTCTGAGAGGCTTGCCATTATTGATCACGGAAAGATCCTCGCCATAGGGGAGCCTAAGAAGCTCGAGGAGGAAAACGGCGTGAAGAACTTGGAGGAACTGTTTTTGAAGCTTACTGGTAGGCAGCTTAGGGATAGCTTAGGTAAGGAGAGTGCTTCTCTTAGGCTCGCGAGGTGATGCAAATGAGCAAGACAAAGGCCATCAGAGACTCGTTGAGAATAGCCCAAAAGGACCTGCTGGAGTTCAGCAGATCAAAGATGAGGCTTACGACATTTGTGCTAATGCCCATAATACTCATCGCCCTATTTGGCTTTATGTTTCCTGGCTCTGGGCAGATTAACCACGTGCCCTTGGCTATGGTCGATGAGGCGGGCACCGGGCAGGCGCAGTTATTTGCGGAATCTTTCCAGAGGGTATCTCAGTCCTCTGGAGCTTTATCTGTTACTACATATTCGTCCATTCAGGAGGCAAAGCAGGCAGTGATCAGTGGGCAAAATTACGGCGTCCTCATAATTTATCCCAACTTCCCTCAGCAGAACAGCGTTGTGCTGATAGTAGATAACACAGACCCGCAGGTTGCCGAAGAGCTTGAGGTCTCCGTTAACGAGATAATTGGCGCATTGGTTCAGCGCGATCCTTCCCCGCTTTTCATAGAAAGCATAGCCCCTTGGGCTCCTTCCAGTGAGTTTGAATACATGGCACCTGGCTTTGTAGGGCTCACCGTAGTGATGGCCGGAATGGCTGGGCTGGCAGCGGCCGTCTCTAGGGAAAGAGAGCTCGGTACAATGGATGGCCTCATGGTTGCGCCGATATCAAGATCCTCCATTATAACTGGAAAGGCCATAGCTCAGACTGTGAGAGGCCTTATACAGGCGGCCATAATAGTCGTGCTGGTTGTTGGATTTTTCGGGGTCAAGATATATGGTAATCCTCTGTTAATACTCGCCGTTCTGATCCTCGGTGATCTCGGTTTCGTCGGAATAGGTATAATAGCCACGTCCATAGCATCGGATCAGGAAAGTGCCACCATGGTCCTCATGATGCTTCAGTTTCCCATGATCTTCCTGAGCGGTGTTCTTTATCCCATAATGCAGCTTCCATGGTGGCTTCAAGACATAGCTAGGGCCATACCACTAACATACATGGTCGAGGCGTTAAGGAGACTTATGGTTTTGAACGCGGGCATAGGAGCCATCACGGGCCCGCTGATATTCATGCTTGCCTTTGCCTTGCTTGCAATGGGACTTGCGGTTCCAATATTTAACCGTGCCGTGACTAGGTGAAGCGCGTCCATGATATTACAAGAGTATTCCACAACATTCATAACATATTGATGCGGGTTTAAAGTAAAAAAACGAAGTTTTGGGCAGTTGCTCTCATAGTTAGTTTAGCTTGACCATGGTGGTGCTGTTCACTTGGACGTTAAGCTCATATGCGCGCTCCAGAGCAAGTAAAATGCGTTGTGATCCCACAAGGCTTAGGCTTTACTACAATGAGTTTCCAAGGGTCCCTCCAAAGAGAGTTATTGACGCGGCTAGAAGATCGATGGCAAAGGCTAACAGGTATCCTGATGCGGAGGTTGCCTACCAGCTCAAAGCGTTAATGGGAAACTACGCGGGCGTAAGACCCGAGAACGTCCATGCAGCCTCCGGAGGCGAATATGCGTTCTATGAGCTTTTCTCAAGGCTTGTTAGGCCAGGCGACCTCGCCTTCTTGCTTGAGCCCACTTTTTACTCTTACGAGCCAATATTGAGAGTCATTGGGGGTAAGGTCAAAAAGGTACCCCTGCAAGACAAAGGCGAGTTCTGGTCCCTTAGCATTGACTCTCTGATAGATGCACTAAGGAAGGAGAGGCCCAAGTTGGTCGTGATCGATGACCCTAACAATCCCACTGGCTCGCCAATACTTCAGAGTAGGGAAAACGTTGCGAAGGTTCTTTCCGCGCTGGATGGCTACCTGTTGCTGGACGAGGCTTACACCGAATACGCAGGTTACTCCTCGGCCAACCTAATCAATGAAACGAACAATCTATTTGTTTTCAGGACCATGAGCAAGGCCTTTGCCATGGCTGGCATGCGCGTTTCCTTTTTGCTGGGCCCTGCTAAGGTGATAAGCGATATAGAGAGCTTCTCACCTAGGTTTGAGGTATCGCGCCCCAGCATGGCGGCGAGCGTCGAGGCGCTCAAGGACCCCTCTTACGCTCTAAAGAATGCCCAATACGTTCGTGCGGAAAGGGAGAGGTTGTATCAAAAGCTCTTTGCCGTTGAAGGTTTAAAGCCGTATCGCAGCCTTACTAATTTCATACTGTTGAAGTTTCTGATTGCTACTCCAAAGCTTCCGCTTAAGCTTATGATACCTAGCTTTGCCCCTAACTTCGCTAGGATCAGCATTGGAAGCAAAAAAGATGATGACTGCGCTTTGCGCGCGCTCGAAGATTCCGTGGGCGAAAAGCGTGAGGGCGAGGCGCTTCCTGCAAGCTCAGGATTAGCCTGATGAGTTTAACGTGGGAGGGGTAAGGCGCGTTGATGGTACTGGCCAGCTCCGACATCCACGTGCCGAGGTTTACAAAAGAGTTCCTGGAGGCGATGAGAAAAGAGTTGGACGAGGCAGAGCCTCAAGCACTCCTCTTGGCCGGTGACGTGGTGAATAAGGGCGACCCAGCCGGGCTAGGAGAGTTCCTTGATGGCCTGAGGTCATTCTACACCGGTCCTCTGATCGCGTGTCAAGGCAATGAAGAGTACGAGGAAACCTTTGACGAGGTCTTATCCGTTACGTCCGGGAAAATACGCTGGCTTGTAGACAAAATAGAGGTGCTTGATCTTGGGGGAGAGACGCTAGCGATCTTCGGAACAAAGGGCGTGCTCGAGAGACCAACTTTTTGGCAGCGTACCCACATAAAGGACGTTTGGAAGATAAGGTCAGATGAGATTAAGTTCATAAGGGAATCCTTGAGCAAATTGAGAGGCATGAAAGCCAATGCAAAGGTCGTTTTGAGCCATTACTCTCCAACGAAAGCCACGATGGTCGGCGAGAGGGAAAAAATGTGGCCAGAGATGGGATATCCTGACTTTGAAAAAGATATGGAGGTTGGCGGTTTCGATGCTTGGGTACATGGACACATACACAAGGGCCAGGTGGAGCGCGTGGAGGTCGGCAAAGTAATGGTCTACAACGTTGCTTTTCCTGCCCGGAAAAGACCAGTCTGGGTGATCAGGGATTATCATGCCTCGCTTACGGATGGATAGATAGGGCTCAGGCGTCTGATTATTTCTTCCTTGGCCCTTGCATCGGGTATCTCCATCCATATCTTTACCCTGGAGTAACCTATGGGCACATCACGGCTTTCCCTTTCATGTTGTATGTGAATTATGTTGCCTCCTACTTCAGCAATGGCAGAAACTGCCTTTGAAAGCACTCCTGGCCTGTCCGGTGCGACAAAGTTTATAATCATCATGCGTCCCATGTCCAGCAGGGCATGATCGATTATTCTTGACAGCAAGTGCAGGTCCACGTTTCCTCCACTTATTAAAACCAGAACTTTTTTTCCCCTTATCTTAACAGCACCTGAAAGCAAAGCGGCAAGCCCTGCAGCTCCGGCTGGCTCTGCAATTATCTTCTGTCTTTCCATTAGTAGGAATACTGCTCTTGCTATTTCATCATCACTTACAAGCTCGACTTCCTTAACAAGCTTTTTTATGTAGTGCAGGGTCCTCTCGCTGGGTGTTTTTACGGCTATTCCGTCGGCTATGGTGTTTCCGAACTTAGGGGTTTTACCGATCAGCGCGTCGTGGATTGAGGGGAAAGCCTCGCTCTCGACCCCTATTACTTCCGTCCTTCCTTTGAGGGCTATCGCAATGCCAGATACGAGGCCTCCCCCCCCAACCGGAACTATTATGTCGTCAAAGTCCTTGAAATCATCCAGTATCTCAAGCCCGATAGTGCCCTGCCCAGCTATGACTTGATCATCATCGAAGGCATGAACATAAATCATTCCCATTTCATCGCTCATGGATTTTGCCCTTTCAGCTGCTTCATCAAAACTGGTGCCGTAGAGTATAACGTCAGCCCCGTAACTTTTTGTGGCGTTTACCTTTGCCTCGCTGGCCCACTTAGGCATAACAACTGTGGCCTTTACTCCAAGAACCTTGGCGGCGTAGGCTACTCCCTGAGCGTGATTTCCGGCCGAAGCCGTTATAATCCCTCTGTTGAGGGCTTCACGCCCAGTCGCTATGAGCTTGTTCAGTGCACCCCTCACCTTAAACGAACCCGTTTTCTGAAAGTTTTCTAGCTTGAGGTAAACCTCGTTCCCAGTCATCCTGCTGAAGGTTTCTGACCTTACTATAGGAGTCTTGTGTATATAGGGTGTTATCCTTTCGCGGGCCCTTAAAACGTCCGCTTCTGTGAGCTCATTTATAAGGCTCAACTCCTTGATAGACTCTCACGGGGATAAACGCGTTTCTTTTTTTAGAAGCTTTCGGCGGCTTGCAATTGGCCTTCGGGTTGGCCTGCAAGCAGCCGTGACCTCCAAGCCCGACAAAAGCATAAAAGCTGTTATGGTGTTAAGGCTCATGGGCGAGGCCACCATAACGGAGATAGAGCTTTGGTACGGAATAGTTGAGGCGTGGAAGAAACTTGAAAGGGCAAGTGATCTACAGCTTCGCAAGGTAGGCTTGGGACTGCAGGAATATCGGGTTCTGAGGTGCTTGTACGTCAAAGGTGCGTGCACCATGACCGAGGCCTCCAGGGCAGTCATCATGTCGCCCGGAGGGCTTACGCCACTAATAGACTCCATGGAAAAAAAAGGCCTTGTGGTCAGGGAAAGAAGTAGCAAGGACAGGCGCATAATAAACTTAAGCATAACGGAAAAAGGCAAAAAGGTGTTAGCAGATTCCAACGTCATTCTTATGGATTTCATAAGGGGGTTGTTGGAGAATAAAAGCGGCGAGGATGTCCACTCAGTTTTCGAGTTCATGAGAAGCGTCAGCGAGCGCGCTGGAGATCTTTAGTCTCACCGAGCTTTCGGTTATCCAAGCAACGCTTAAATCCGATTGCCTTAATATCCTAAATGCCAAGTCACGGTTCAGTAACTAAGGCTGGCAAGGTTAGGCAAGCAACACCAAAGGTTGAGAAGATGCCGCACAGGGACCCCGTGCCTAGGCTCAAGAATCGGGTTAAGTACTTAAAACGCTTTGTGTATTCACAAGAAAGCAGCCACTGAACGGCGATTGTTTTGAGCGCAGGAGGATACCCCGATGACGTAGCGGAGTTCTTGCGCTTATCGGGAATATCCATCTGGGATAGGGTAAGGATAAGGAAAGGTAATCAGATCATAGAGGGGATATTGATGCCGCGGCCGGCCTTGCTTGGGGGCAGGGCTCTCGTAATAAAGCTGGATAACGGATATAATGTTGGCATACTCCCTGATGGGGCGCAGATCGAGCTAATAAGCAAAGGAAAGGAGCCTTTGATCAGGGCGGAAGAGGAAGTTGCAGAAACGGGCAGAAAGGACTTGAAGAACGTTACCATAATAAGCGCTGGTGGCACGATCTCCTCAAGGATAGATTACAATACTGGAGCTGTCTTTCCAGCCCTTACGGCGAGAGAGCTTTCTGCTTTCTTTCCCGATCTGATGCAGATCGCCAACATAAAAAGTGTTCCCCTTCTCAACATCTTGTCGGAGGACATGAGCCCATCCCATTGGAAGCTTTTGGCCCAGACCATCTATGAAGAGATCATGCGTGGGGCTGACGGTATTGTGGTAACCCACGGTACGGATACGCTTCATTACACGGCCGCAGCTCTGAGCTTCATGCTTAGGGACTTAAGCGTGCCAGTTGTTCTTGTGGGGGCCCAAAGAAGCAGCGATAGGGGTTCCAGCGATAACGTGATGAACTTGGAGTGCGCGGTCGCCGTGGCAGCCAGTGATATGGCTGGGGTTTTGGTCGTTATGCATGGCACCATGTCAGATGACTACTGCTTGGTTCACCAAGGGGTCAAGGTGAGAAAAATGCACACGTCGCGCAGGGATGCGTTCAGGAGCATAAACGTTCTCCCATACGCAAGGGTTCGCTGGGAAGGGGGCAAGACCCCATCGATTGAGCCGATTAGGGACTATCCTAGAAGGGGTTCTTCTAAGCCGAAACTAGACTTAAACATCGACGAAAAGGTCGCCCTAATTTACGTTCACCCGGGAATAAACCCGGACTTCGTGGAATCCCTATCTAAATATTACGATGGGGTTGTTTTGGCTGGCACAGGTCTTGGGCACGCTCCTACCAATCCAGGGAGTGATCCACTCGCGAAAAGCATTCTTCCTTCCATAAAGAAGTTGATAAGGTCCGGGGTACCAGTAGTAATGGCGCCACAGACAATATATGGAAGGGTCAACATGAACGTCTACTCCGCCGGTAGGCTGCTTAAGGAGGCCGGGGTCATAGGAGACCAGTGTGATTGGACGCCGGAAGCGGCTATGGTTAAGCTGATGTTCGTTTTAGGACACACGAAGGATATGGGGGAGATCAAGCGCATGATGGAGGAAAACGTGGCTGGTGAGATAACCGCTACCTCTGATCCTCGGGCCTTCCTATATCGATTGACCTAAACCCAAAGTTTCTTAAGCTAAGGAGGTGAATGAGTCATGATCGATTGGAAGGCCATCGGTCTGAAGGTTGGCATAGAGATACACCAGCAGCTTGAAACTGGGAAACTCTTTTGTGGTTGCGCGTCTGAAATGAGAGGCGAGCCCAAGGTCCTAGAAGTAGTTAGGAAGCAGCATCCGGTGCCCAGCGAGCTAGGCTACTACGACGTCAGCGTGACCTATGAAGAGCTCAGAAACAGGAAGTTCCATTACTCTGTTGTTGCCGGCGAAAGTTGTTTGGTTGAGCTTGATGAAGAGCCACCTCACGCGATAAACTCAGAAGCTTTAGAGGCGGCCTTGATGATCGCTCATTACTTTCACTCATCGGTTTTTGACGAGTTCCACGTCATGAGGAAAAGCATAACGGACGGAAGTAATACGAGTGCCTTTCAAAGGACAATAATGATATCTAAGGGAGGTTACATTGAGTCGATGACCGCCGATGGCTTGCTAAGGGTAAACTTGGAAGGTATAAACTTGGAGGAGGACGCTGCTAATATACTCTGGAAAAGGGGTGAAGACGTTGGTTACGGCCTGTCTCGCCTAGGCATACCCCTCGTTGAGATAGGGACTGAGGTGATAGAGGCAAGTCCTGAATCCGTGGCCGAGGTCGCTAAAGGCATTGGATTAACTCTTAGGTCAACAGGGAAAGTAAAGAGGGGGCTGGGCACAATAAGGCAGGACATAAACGTAAGCGTAAGAGGCGGAAAGAGGGTCGAGATAAAGGGTGTTCAGGACCTCAGGAGCATGCCAGCGGTCATAGAGGAAGAGGCCAAAAGGCAGGTCGACTTAATCGACCTCTCCAAGGCAGGCTTGGCATATCAGGTTAGAAGGGAGAACTCTAGAATAACCATAGGAGGAGGCGCGCGTTACTTGTCTCACCCAATGGGCACCAGTACCCTTGAGCAAGAGATAAGGGAAATGGAAACTGTGTTTATAATTCCCCTTGGCGTCAAGGTTGAGCGGGAAGACGTCGTCATAAACCTAGGTGGCGATAGTGAGAGGAAGTACAAGCTTGTGGAAGATCGTTTGAAGGAAATACTTTCCGGTCCCTCTGAAGAGACCAGAGCCGTGGTTTCAGGGACAAAAACCATCTACACGCGCCCGCTTCCAGGTGGAGCTCGCATGTACCCTGAAACCGATGTGGCTCCAATTCAGAGGCCATCCTTGAACTTCGGCCCCGTGCCTCCTCCCTACTATGTGATCATAGGCGAGCTGAGACAGCGCTTCTCCCTGGATCAAAGTTCGGCTGAAGAGCTTTACGTAGCTCCCCTCCGTAGGGTTGCGGAGGAGGCACTGAGGGAGACCCGTCTGGCCCCGGCCTACGTGATATCAGTCATCATGGGCTTAATGAAGTCGCTCGAGAGGGAGGGAGTCGAAGTATCTCTTCTGAAGGACTGGCAGATCTTATCCGTTTTGAAGTTGGTTGATGGGGGTTTCCCGAAAGAGGCAGTTGATAGTCTGTTTAGGCTCATCATCGATAAACAGCCCCGCGACCAGCAAGAGCTAAACGCGCTTGCCAATGATCTAGTGGGAAGCGGGGTAGACCTACAGAGGATAATAAGCGAGGTCATTTCGAGGGATATGGATCTCATAAGAAGCAGGGGTATGGCTGCTTACGGAGCAATAATGGGTGACGTTATGAAATCTGTAAGGGGGAGAGTCGACGGCAAGAAAGTGTCTGAAGAGGTTAAGAGGGCATTGGAAAGAGCTGTATCTGGCTTGTCGACCACATCAGGTTGAGCTGACTTGGATCATAAGTATCGCTTACTTCGAGGCGAATCGGTTAGCTCCTGTTGGGGTTGGGCGGCTTCAGCGTTGAGGACCTCTTGCTAAATCGCGTTATGGCTTGCCGGCAAATATGCATCGTGAGCATAAAGGATTATAAGCCTAGCCAGTTCTAGTACATTTGAGTTGTTCGATTATCTCGTTGTTCATGGTGACGAGGACGGTGTTTGCTCGGCTGCCATACTTGAGAGGTTCTCGCCGGGTGCAAAGATACTGATTTCGGGGCCCAGGGAGCTGATAAGGGTTTTGGCTTCGATTCCAGAGGGATCGGAGATAGCCATTGCTGATGTGGCGCTCCCAAGGGATATCAAGACTATCGAGCAAGTCGCTTTGACCCACAAGATACACTACATAGACCACCATCCCTTGCCTATTGGAATAAAACCCTCAGACCTCCCCTTTATTGAGTTTGATCATGACCTCACCGCATCGGCATCTGAGATCGTCTTCAGAAAGTACGGAGATGACAGGGCTGACCTGCTCGCGGCCTACGGGTCTATAGGGGACTACATGGATGACACCTCACTGATGCAAGAAATTCTATCAAGGCATGACAAAAGGACAGTATACTACGAGGCTGCCATGATTGGTTACGCCCTTTCGGAAAAACACGAACAGTCCTTTTCTGCAAGGCTAGCCAGAGCTTTATCGGAGCATATCCGTCCGGGTTACGTGCGCGGTATTGACGAGCTTGCCGTGGCCGGCCTTAGGCATGAATATGAGATCTACGATTACGTTAGATCGCATGGTAGGCCTTTTTCTGGCTACGCTTTGGTTGAGGATCCTCCAATTGTAGGTTACGCAGGAAAGGCGGCATTTTACGCCATGAAGTACTTCGGGAAAACTGTTGGAGTGTGCATAACTGTAAAGGAGGATTGGGCTGACCTAGTTTTCAGGAGCGATGGGGCATTTGATGTGGGAAACTTTTGTAGGACGCTGGCCGCGCAGTTCGGCCTTGAAGGCGGAGGGCACTCCAGAGCTGCGTCGATATCAGTTCCATACCATCACTCGGAAAAAATACTAACGGCCCTATCGCAAGCGCTTAAGCGAAAGTTACCGAGAAGTTTCCCTCCTCCACCCTCGCATCCTTTATTCTAAGAACTTCTTCTAAGAGGGTCTCAAGCTCCTTAACGTTTGATATTCCTTTTATATCAGCCCTGACATCAGCTTTTTGAATCCATTGACCAAGTGGCACCCCCTTCGAAGCTTTTGCTGACCTAACTGCCGCAATTATCTGAACTTCCTTGCCTCCCTCGGAAGCTAGCTGCTCATCGAACTTTGGCGCTCTGGGCCACTCTAAGGCGTGAACCGTTAGCTTGCTTCCCCACTTTAGGTCCTGATAGATTTCCTCCGTTACGTGAGGGAGAAACGGAGAGAATAGCCTAAGCAGCGAGTCGAAGGTGAACCCAAGAGCGGAGGCACATTCCTTGTCGCCCTTGCTCATCCTTGGCTTAGCTATCTCTAAGTAGTTGTCACAAACGTCATGCCAGAAGAATTGCACGAGCTCGTTGAGTGCATCGTTGAACCTGTACTCATCCATGGCATTGGAGTAAGTTCTTTCCGTCTCGTAAAGCCTTTTCATGACCCAATTATCGACGGCTACGCTGGACATAGGCGGCTCCGTCAAGGATGCAACCGACCAGCTTGATATTAGGCGAAACGCTGACCAGAGCTTCTGAAGCAGTGCCTTTCCCCTCCTAACCGCTTCCCAGTGAAATGGAAAGTCCGCTCCAACGGTTAGAGAGAGAAGAGCGTACCGCAGGGAGTCCGCGCCATGTTCTTTAGCTGTTTGTATGGCGTTTATGGCGTTTCCGCGAGACTTGCTCATGGGTCTTCCATCAGGGGCTAGGATCATGCCATTAACAAGTACGCTCTTGAATGGAGCTTTGCCCGTCAGAACTATTCCCCTGTAAGTACTGTACCAGAACCAAGTCCTAAGGATCTCGTAGCCTTGTTGTCTTACGTCCACGGGATACGTTTTTTTGAAAAGCTCATGGTTGTCGAAAAACCCCGTTATGAAGAGCGGAGTTATACTGGAGTCTACCCATCCATCCGCAACATCTTCTACCCCGGCGATGTTAGTCGAGCCGCAAACGGGGCACTTATCGGTAGGTGGCGCATCTCTTCTTGGGTTAACTGGAAGTTGCTCCCGCCTGGCGGGTATAATAGAGCCACAGTCCCTACAGATCCAGAAGGGAAGGGGCGTGCCAAATATGCGCTGCCTTGATATGACCCAGTCCCACTCAAGGGCGGAATGCCATGCGCGCACCCTATCAAGCATGAGAGGAGGATGCCATTTCATTAGCTCTGAAGCCCCTAAGACTTGATCCTTAAAGTCAACCATTTTTGCCATGAACTGATACCTCGATAGGAACTCTATAGGAGTCATGCAGTTCTGCCTTTCGGTATGAGAAAGCACGTTGTGCTTGAAGGGTTTTACCTCTACTAGCTCACCCCTTTGCTTGAGGAGTTCCAAGGCTTTTTTCTTTGCTTGCTCAATGCTCAGGTCAGAAAGCTCGCCAGAGTTCTTTAAGAGTCCCTTTTCATTTACCACCTCAATTATGGGTAGGTTGTACTTGATCTGCCATCTTATATCCTGCTCGTCACCAAAGGTCGCCACCATGACTGCTCCAGATCCAAACTTTGGATCAACTGCATCATCGGCCATTACCTTTACAGGTCTTTCAGCCAGGGGCACGATTACTTCCTTACCTACGACTGCTTTGTACCTTTCATCCAATGGGTTAACCAGCACTGCCACGCATGCGAAAAGCAGTTCAGGCCTTGTTGTTGCAACTACTATATCGCTTCCCCCTGGCGCTGCAGCTCTAAACTTTACAAAGGCCAGAACTCCTTCCCTTTCAACGTAGCCTACCTCCGCTTGGGAAACCACTGTGCCGCAATGGGGACACCAGTAGATTGGAAACCTCCTTCTATATATGAGCCCCTTCTCGAACATTTCAATTAGCGATAGTTGCACAGCCCTTATGTAACGCTCCTCATCTGTGCTGTACTCAAATTGCTCCCAGTCCGGCCTGTAACCCACGGATATCATTCCTTCCTTTATCGACTTTATGGTTTTATTGGTCCACTCCTTGCAAGCTAGCCTGAAGGTCTCCGTGTCGTCCTTGCTTACCTTAAGATTGTACTGGACCTGAAGCTCCGTGGGGAGACCGTGCGTATCCCATCCCTGCGGAAGTAGGACCGTATATCCGCGCATCCTCTTATACTTTGCTAGCGTATCCACTATCATCGTGAAATAAACCGTCCCCATGTGGGGCTCTCCGCTAGTGAAGGGTGGAGGCGTGTCGATGACGTATACGGGCTTTCCAGAATCTGGCTTAAACGCGAAGCCTTGTTCATAGACGTCACGTCTTAGCCAGTAACTTTGCCATCTGGGTTCCGACGTCGCGTGATCATAGCGGGGTGGTAACGTCACCGAGTTTCACATTTTTTTCTGTGTCTTGCGCTTAAGCGTGTCGCATTGGAAGGGACCCATTCCCCTGTTGGGTAATATAGGTAAGAGCAGGCTTCCATACCGATCGCTTTGGTATCTCAGATGGGTATTATCAATGAGCGGTAGCGCGTTACGTCTCCTCTGGGATAAGCATAAATTCGTTTCGTGAAAATCTATATGCGGTACTTGTTCGTCACAGGCGGAGTTATGAGCGGGCTTGGCAAGGGTGTAGTCTCGGCATCCATAGGCATGTTGCTTTCTTCAGCAGGCTATAACGTGTCCATGATGAAAATAGATCCTTACCTAAACGTGGACGCGGGGACCATGAATCCATATCGCCATGGAGAAGTTTTTGTAACCGATGATGGAGGAGAAACCGATCTTGACTTGGGGACTTATGAGCGCTTTCTGGATAGAAACATGGGCAGAGAAAATAACATGACAACGGGAATTGTTTACAAGGATGTTATCGAAAGAGAGAGGAGGGGAGATTACCTCGGTGAGTGCGTCCAGGTTATACCTCATGTAACGGACAACATTAAGCAGAAGATAAAGGGGACTGCGGCAAAATCGGGATGCGATTTTTTCATAGTGGAGGTTGGTGGTACCGTTGGCGACATTGAGGGTTTGCCCTTTTTGGAGGCTTTGCGCCAGATGAAACTTGAAGTGGGGAATGATGTCTTCTTCATTCACGTGGCTTTTGTCCCTTACCTAGAGACAACAGGCGAGAGCAAGACCAAGCCAGCTCAGCACTCAGTACAGGCCCTAAGGGAGATAGGGATTCAGCCTGACGTGCTTGTCGCCCGCTCACCTAAGCCCATAGGTGATGAGGAGAGAGCAAAGCTTGCGCTTTTCTCATCGCTACCTGTGGAAAGGGTGATAAGGGTCCCTGATGTCCCCTCGATTTACCAGGTTCCCTTATTGCTGCAAAATCAGGGTCTAATCAAAATAATCCTGGGTCACTTTGGATTGAATTCCCTAGCTGAAAGCGACCTTCCACTTAAATTATCATCTTCTTTCGTGGGACTGGAGAAAGGTCCCAAGATAGGAATGGTCGGGAAGTACGTCAAGCTTAGGGATGCATACGTTAGCATAGTTGAGGCACTAAGACATGCGGGGGCGAGGCTTGGTTTCGAGCCGCAGCTTTACTGGATAGATGCGGAAGAACTAGAAAGAGGGAATGGTTATTCAAGTTTCTCGGATTTGGACGGCGTCATGGTGCTTCCCGGTTTCGGAAAAAGAGGCACGGAGGGAATGATCTCCGCGATAGCGGAGGCGAGGAAGCTAAAGCTACCGTTCCTGGGTATATGTTTCGGTATGCAGTTATCGGTTATTGAGTTCGCAAGGGAAAGAATGGGCCTTAAAGCCAATAGCACCGAGCTTGACCCGGATACACCAGATCCCGTTATAGACCTCTTACCAGAGCAGAAAAATTTAAGGGATCTTGGAGGCACCATGAGATTAGGTGGATCTTACATTAGGTTGGTTAACGGAACGAAGCTTTACGCCATATACGGAGGGAAAGATCCAAGGGAAAGGCATAGGCATAGGTACGAGGTAAATCCTAAGTACTGGAACTCGTTGCAGGCAGCCGGGCTAGTGTTCTCGGCCTTTGATTACGACGGAAAAAGGGTTGAGGCCATAGAAGATCCGTCGCTTCCGTTCTTCGTTGGAACGCAATTTCATCCGGAGTTCAACAGCAGGCCCTTGAAGCCGTCCCCTCCTTATTTGGCATTTCTTGAGGCTGCGCTGCGCCACAGCAATGGGGTTTAGGCAAGGTTTTGCTTTACGCTAACTGTTAAATCCCCGAAAAATATTTCCGCGTTAAAGTGGTTGTTTTTAACGTTATATTCCTCTGCATGCATTCAAGCTAGTTGCATAGATAGGTCAACTTGGGCCGCAACGACTATAATGCAATTGATCGCGTTGTTGTCATAAGGTTTGTAGCCGGCCTCGCATTATCCTTGGGCACCCTCACCTAATGGTTCTCTTGTAGTAAGGCTTGGTTGACGGGTTTTCTAAGTCAGGGCTCCTGTACTACACAACTTCCTCTACCATTGTGCGCTTTGGAGGTATGGTTTCATGCGGATATATCTTAGTGGCCACCAGATTTACTCCCTCACCAACTCTAACGTCATCTGCGATCACGCTTATACCCATTATCTTACTCCTTGCCCCATCGGATGACATTATCTCAGCATGCCTCCCAATTATGCTATCCCGGATTTCCGCGCCCCTACCTATGAACACGCGGTCCATTATTGCCGAGTTTTCTATAACGGATCCCTCTCCGATTATTGTGTAGTTATCTATGGATGAGTCCTTTATGTATACTCCATCACCGATTGAACAGTGCCTACCTATAAGCACCGATCCCTCAACTTCGATCTTTCCGGATCTTATCTTTTCTTCTATTTCCTTTGCCCTTTTTATGGATTCAGCGCTTTCTCCCTGTACCCATACGGTAGCATTTGCTTGTATCCTATTGCCCTTCGGGAGCCAAGGCTCTTCGGCCTTAAGAAGCTTCTGCATGGTTTCAAGGTACTTCTTGGGCGTGCCTATATCATACCAGTGTCCCCTTATGGGATACGCGTATACCGAGTAATCCTTCTTGAGGAGGTAGGGTATAAAGTCCAGGCCGAAGTCGAGACGCCCTGCCCTTATCATATCTTTGACCGCTTGTTCCTGGAATATTTCCCTTATCTTGGGGCTGAGGAAGTAGACACCGGTATTTATCAGGTTCGAGGGAGCCTCTTCCCTCTTTGGTTTTTCCACGAATCCCATTACCCTCATATCTTTATCCAGCTTGGCCACGCCGTACTCTGTGACGTCATCCACCGCCGTCACCCCAATTGTCATCACCGCATCTTTTTGTTCGTGGAACCTGATCAGTTCCTTTATGTCAACGTCAAATATGTTGTCTCCCTGAACTCCCACAACTGGGTCAGTGATGTCGTAGTAGTCCATGTTGATCCTTACGGAATCGGCGTTCCCAACGTCGTCAACCCTTGGCTGGTACTTTATGTGAACCCTTGGCTCTATGCCGTAGTATGACGAAAATCCTCTTCCGTCACCAAAGTAGTCGAACAGGCTTTTGTAGTTCACGTATCCCTTTACGCCAAATATGAAGTTCTTAACGTTTTGGCGAGCCAAATTTGCCATTGCAATTTCAACGATTGGTCTATTGAGAAGCCTTATGACCGCCTTGGAAACTTCTGCGGTAAGAGGTCTAAGCCTGAGAGCTTGCCCCCCGACCGGAATTATGACCCTTAGCTTATCCGCGTCGCAGGGCTCTTCCAACCTATATTTTATTGCGCGTGAAGATTTAACTGTGTCCCCCACATAACGCATAAAATTTTCAAGTGTTGAGCAGATGCTCCATCAGGCTCTCAAGCCATTCCGCAGCGTACTCGTTGTCCATGTCTTTTGCCCTGTTTATGAGCTCCTTCACCTTTAAAAGAAGCTCGTTCTTGTTCATGGCCGCTATTTGACCAAGCTCGTAATCTAGATCCCTCGCTATGGCGGCTAGGCCCTCAATGGTTTTCCTTGATAGGCCGCTGTTGGAGTAGCTTATGGGGAAGTGTTCCATGTAAGGATTGCGCCTTTGTGGTACCTCTGCGTAATCGTCGGAGTTTATGGCGTTTAGATATATTTTCTTTACCTCCTTCACGATCAGGTCTATTACTTTATCTTTGTCCGGGTGCAGTTTGAACTCGTTTTTCCAGTCGTCCCAGTTTCCCTCTACTACACCCCTTGCTATCTCTTGGGGTATACCCTCTTTGGTCGCCTTATCAACGATCCTTTTGATTAGTTCCTTTTCTTCGCTCACCGGCGTAATCATCGTAAGTCAGCCGGTGGCGAATAAACTTCACGCTTTTTACCTCACATTAATATGTAAAATTTTGCGCTTGGTGCCTCGGCCGAGATTTGAACTCGGGTCTGCGGCTCGAGAGGCCGCCATACTTGACCGGGCTATACCACCGAGGCATTTTCAAAATGTTCGTATCGATATAAGCTTTGCATGCTGGTAAGTCATTGGTCATTTAATCACTTTCAGGAAACCCCGTAATTCCTTAATAATCAGTACGTAGTATCTAGTGAAAATGAGCGAGAACGAGAGCGATGAGGGCGTAGAAGCGCCTGAAGACAGCCCCATTATAAAGAAACTAATGGAGCTGGATGGAGTTGGGGAGGCGACTGCTCTGCGCCTTTACGAGAACGACTATACATCATATGAGAGCCTTTCCATAGCGTCTGCGGAAGAGCTATCTGCGGCGACTGGCCTCAGCGTGGCCATGTGCCACAAGATAATAAATTCAGCAAGGGAGAAGCTTAACATACAGATAATTACTGCGGAGGATTTGGAAAAGATGGTGCAGAACAGGGGTAAGATTACCACGGGGTCCTCCGCTCTGGACGATCTCCTTGGAGGAGGCGTGCCAGTTGGTGAGGTTACTGAGTTTTACGGAGAAGGGGGGTCTGGAAAGACTCAGCTTGCCATACAATTGGCCGTGAACGTGATGCTTCCAAAGGAAAAGGGAGGCCTTGAGGGGAACCCATTCATAATAGACTCGGAAAAGACCTTCAACCCGAAGAGGTTCCGTGAGGTTGCTGCGGCCGCGGGTCTCGATCCAGATGAGGCATTAAGGAGGACAAGGGTATACGTTGCGCGCGCTACCGATGATCAGATGGCTACAGTAGAAAAGATACTCATGGATCCAGACAATACAATAAAGGCGTGGAACACCAAGCTCGTCGTTGTGGATAGTGTGATCGGTTTCTTCAGAAGTTCTAAGCAGTTCCAGGGGAGGGAACACCTAGCTGACAGGCAGCAGAAGCTGAACAGGCACCTTCACGACCTAACCAACCTGGCAGACATATATAACATTGCGGTTGTTGTGACTAATCAAATCATGTCGAGGCCTGACGTTTTCTTCGGTAATCCGAATACGTCTGCGGGAGGAAACATAATGATGCACGGACCGAATAACAGGATTAACCTAAGGAGGAGTAAGGGCGGGCTTAGGATAGCACACTTAGTTGATAGCTCTTATCTTCCCGAGGGAGAGGCCGTTTTTGAGATAACGCCACAAGGAATAAGAGACCCGAAGAAGTAAAAGTAACGCGACTTGAGTTTTGGATTAGCGGTTTCATGGGTCAGGTTTATCTTCTATCCTCGAATCCATTTTATGGAAGAGGAGGCCGAAGAAGAGGAGATTTACGAGCAGGAAGAAGAGGGTGAAGTTGCCCGTTACGGCGAGGCGCTCCCCGAGCCTCCTGAGGGAAAGAAGGTTTATCTCCTTTCAGTTGAGTATGACGCACAGAAGGCCAAAGCGTACATGAAGCTGGTTGATGAGGACGGAAAGGTTTACGCTTACTATGACCGCACAAATCATAGGCCTTACCTTTTAACGGATGTCCCTCCAGACAAAATAAGAGAAATTCCTCAAATAGCTAAGAGCAAGGAATTCTTGGATGCCGTTAGGGTCAGGAAGTATAACGCGCTAACGGGAGAACATGTCCAGTTAACAAAGCTAATGGCAACCGACCCCCTTGCTATAGGCGGCAAACCGAACTCCTTCAGAGAGATACTTCCCAGGGTATGGGAGGCTAAGATAAGGTACACCAGTTGTTACACGTACGACAACAACCTATTGCCAGGAATGCCCTACATGGTTTACGACGGAAGCATAAGGCCCTACCCCAACGACCTCACCCCTGATGAGGAAGACCAGCTGAGAAAGATCTTTAAGGGAGAAACAGATGACTATGTAGCTCAGGCATTCAAGTATTTTCCCCTCCTCATATCCTCGGCCCCGGACGTAAGGAGGACTGCCCTCGATATAGAGGTCTATACGCCAAGGGAAAACCTGATTCCGAACCCAGAAGAAGCAAAGTTTTCTGTGATATCGACCGCCTTCTCTGGAAGCGATGGTAGAAAAGTTGTTTACCTGCTCATGCGTGATGAAGCGGAGCTACCAAGGGGCGATTCCCCAGACCTTCCTCATGACGTGGTCGTTGAAGAGGTTAATGATGAGGTTGAACTCCTGAAAAGGACCTTCAAAACCATGGAGGAATACCCCCTCTTGCTTACCTTCAACGGCGATAACTTTGACCTTAACTACCTTTATCATCGTGCCATTAACCTAGGCTTTAAGAAAGAGCAGATTCCCATATCGCTTAGCAGGGATCAGGCTTACGTGACCAACGGATGGCACGTCGATCTGTATAAGTTCTTCAAGAACGCCGCCATACAGGTCTACGCTTTCGGAGGTGCGTACAAGGGCTTTACCCTCGATGAGATAACGAAGGCCTTGCTTCAAAAGGGGAAAATATCTGTCCCGCCTGCCCTCCACGGCCTTACAACGGGTCAGCTGGCGGCCTATAACTTCAATGACGCTGAGATAACCCTTGAGCTCAGCACTTTTCAGGACTCCCTTGTAATGAAGCTCATATTTCTCATAATGAGGATATCTAGGCTCTCCATAGAGGAGGTTGTCAGGCTAGGAATAAGCGGATGGACTAGAAGCGCTATCTTCGCCGCACATCGCGAGAAGAACTACCTTATACCTAATCAAAGCGATCTAGCCATAAAGGGAACAGTTCAAAGCAAGGCGGTGATAAAGGGAAAAAAATATCAGGGCGCGATTGTGATCAAGCCAACGACGGGAGTGTACTTTGACGTCGCCGTTATGGACTTTGGTTCGCTTTACCCATCAATAATTAAGGAATACAACCTATCTTATGAGACGATCGATTGTCCCCATCCACAGTGCAGGACCAACAAGATCCCAGGAACCGATCACTGGGTCTGCACCGTTTGGCAGGGCATATTTTCTACGTATGTGGGCCTCATAAGGGACTTCAGGATTAAGTGGTTCAAAAAGAAGGCGAAAGAGGCTACGGATCCCCAATCCAAGGTTTGGTACGACGTGGTTCAGAGGGCGCTGAAGGTTTTCATAAACGCATCATATGGAGTGTTGGGAGCCGACACTTTCCCGCTCTATACCCCCTCGGTGGCTGAAGCGACCACGGCCATGGGAAGATACGCCATAACTCAAACTACCAAGAAGGCCCAGGAAATGGGTATCAGGGTTCTCTATGGCGATACCGATAGCGTTTTCCTGTATAAACCGACGGAGGAACAGCTCGAGCAGCTATCGCAGTGGGCGGAAAAAACCCTGAGGATTGGGCTTGAGGTAGATAAGAGGTATAGGTACGTTGTGTTTTCGGAGCTTAAGAAGAACTACTTAGGTGTTACGCCTTCTGGTCAAGTGGATGTCAAGGGACTGTTGGGAAAAAAGAGGAACACCCCGGAAATCGTGAAGAAGGCCTTTTCCCAAATACTTCAGGTCTTGGCCAACGTGAAGGACGAAAAGGAGTTCGAAACGGCGAAACAGGACATAAAGAAGATCGTGAAGGAAGTCTACAGTAGGATAAAAAGCAAGCAGTTCACCTTGGATGAGGTCTCTTTCAACGTTATGCTCAACAAGAACCTCTCAACCTATACTAAGACAACGCCTCAGCACGTCAAGGCCGCCCGCATGTACGTGGCGGTCACGGGGAAACCACTGGGGCCTGGTGAGGTCATATCATTCGTCAAGGTTAGAGGTGGCGAGGGAGTTAAGCCAACTGCTTTGGCCTCGCTTGATGAGATAGACATAGATAAGTACATAGAGAGCCTGAGGACTACCCTAGAGCAAATACTTGACGCCCTTGGCCTTAGCTTTGATGAAATAATAGGGGTAACGGATCTTTCGTCATTTATACAGTTCAAGTGAGGCGCAAGGGTTAAAAGAAGGCACTCAAGACTCATTATGAGCGCAGAAGATAGGCTCCGCCAGCTAGGTATATCTTTGCCTCAACCTCCTTCGCCTTTGGCTAGTTATCTTCCGTACACAACTTTTATGATCGGGGATTCTGGTCCCTCGCTGGTTTTCATATCTGGGCAACTCCCTCTGGAAAGTGGAAAGGTGAAGTACGTGGGGAAGCTTGGAAGAGATGTAACCGTTGAAGAGGGAATTCAGTCAGCGAGGTTGTGCGCGCTAAACGCGCTGTCGGTTCTTAGGTTGGCAGTGGGATCGCTGGACTCCGTTAAGAGGATTTTGCGCGTGGAAGGGTTCGTTAACTCCGACGCATCTTTTTCTGAGCAGGCAAAGGTCATTAACGGTGCATCTGACCTCTTAGTTGAGGTTTTTGGAGAGAAGGGCAGACATTCAAGGCTTGCCGTTGGGGTCGCCTCCCTTCCAATGAACGCGGCTACTGAAGTCTCCGTCGTTGCCTTGGCTTGATGTAGAAAAGCACCCCCTTTAAGCGGTTCAAGGTAACATCTTAGACGTTTTTTCGGTAAAAAAATTTATTTAGGGAGGCGCTTTTTTAGTAAAATGTCATCTGGAATTGATGAGTTGCTTATAGAGGAGTTGAGGCAGACTCCGCTTTACGCCCAGCCGCTGGAAATAGTTGAGAGGAAAGGTATAGGGCATCCCGACACGATATGCGATGGAATAGTCGAGGAGTTTTCCCATCAACTTGCCGCTGCTTATTGGAAAAAGTTTAACGACATCTATCACTACAACGTTGATAAGGCATTCCTTAGGGCGGGTAGGGCTGAACAGAGATGGGGAGGTGGAAAAATAGTGAAGCCTATGCTCCTCATCCTTGGTGACAGGGCAACCTGGAGCGCTGGTGATGAGGTAATTGACGTGGGAGAAGTGGGGATATACTCTGCGAAGAAGTGGATAAGGGAGAACCTCAATTCCCTGCACCCAATACTGGATCCGGACTCTGACATCGTTTACCAGGTTGAGATCGAGCAGGGATCTAAGGAGCTTTCATATATACTGAACGAGAACATGAAGGTGAGGAGCAGCACCACAGTAAAGTACTCGGAAAAGGGGCAGATTCCTAGGGCTAACGATACATCTGCGACCGTAGGTTACGCGCCTCTAACAAGGTCTGAGCGCATGACGTACATGCTGGAAAGATACCTAAACTCCAAACCGTTCAAGCAAGAACACCCTGAAGTTGGCGAGGACATCAAGGTTATGACCATAAGGAAAAAACGCAAGCTTGACATAACTGCCGCCATAGCTTTTGTTGACAGGTACGTGCAGAGCGAAGACGATTACTTCTCCAAGAAGGAAAAGCTGAAGGCCGAAATAGAGGATTACATCAAGTCTGAGTTCCTAGAAGGAGATGAGCTTGAGTTTTCGCTTAACGCGCTCGACAGAAGAGGAAAGGGATTGAACGGGGTTTATCTAACGGTCACCGGTACGTCCGCGGAGGACGCAGACTCTGGGGAGGTAGGCAGAGGTAACAGGGTAGACGGCATAATTTCTCTAAACAGGCCGGCAAGCAACGAAGCGGCTGCTGGAAAGAACACGGTGAGCCATGTAGGTTTGATCTATAACATCTTGTCTTTCGATATAGCGCGCGATATATACGTTCAGCTCTATGAGAAAGGATTGGAGGAGGTGTACGTTTGGATGGTGAGCCAAATAGGTCGGCCCGTTAACTCTCCCAAGAGCGTTACCGCACAGTTGATAATGAAGCCCGGGCTTGCGGCGGAATCGATAATGGACGAGGTTAAGGAGCTCATCAACAAGCGCCTTGACGAATTGCCTACATTCATTGATGACATAACCAACAATAAAACAGAAGTATACATAGAGAAGTGGATGGCGACGGCCGAGATTAAAGCTTGAGCTAGACGCGCTTGTTACAGTCTACTAAATCAGTGGAGAAGAAGGCAAATCACGCGTGAATTGAGAGAAAAACCCTTGATGTGTTACGTGGTTTACTCCTTAGAGGATGAGGCAGGGATAAGCATAACCACAGAGCTGAAGAAGATCGTGCCAGATGTACAGTTAATTGCCTTTGAAAAGGACCTGATAGAGCTTAAGAGCTCAGACATGCCTCCTGCGGACCTCTTGATCTTTGCGTCTAAGCACGTTGGTAAGCTTCCCTCTCTCACGGTTCACGTTAGCGGCAATCCCGGCTCCGAAGCGCCCTTTGGGGGCGCTCCACATGAAGTTTCGAAGTCCGCGCCTTTACCCATGCGCGTTGCGCTTGAAACTATGAAGAGGCTGGCCCCTTCCGGCTTTCAGGTGACTTACGAGGTTACTCACCACGGTCCCTCTGACGTTAGTACACCCTCGTTTTTTGCTGAACTTGGAAGCGGGCCAGATCAGTGGTCAGTCTCTGGTTACGCTAGAGTCGTAGCCGAGGGAATAGCTGAGGTCCTTAGGAGATGTGGCGATTGGGGGCAGTTCAAGGTTGTTCTGGGGCTTGGCGGACCCCATTACGCGCCAAACATTACAAAGCGCGTTCTCGCCAGCGACCTTGCGGTGGGTCACATAGTGCAGGGATCCATACTCGAGGAGGACGATGCTGAAAGGGCAATTGAAGTAACCCTTCAAGCTAATCCTGATACCATTGCCATTTTACTCGATTGGAAAGGGGTTAACGGGGAAACGAGAAGGAAGATTTTTGAGATCGCTGAAAAGTTCAGGCTCGCTGTTTTGCGCGCCTAGCTGCTAATCTCAGCGGCTAACAGGCCTTAGAAGCTCGATAGAAGAGTCAACGGTCGTTTAACCATTCAAAAGATCTTTTGCACAAGTTCTAAGCTTTACGTTTTACTGATATTACGCCATTTGCACTTGGCAAGTTCGATTGCATACACTTTCCGCGTCGTTCGCAGCTGGAACGTGGGCCTGAGAAGCGTTTTCTCATCAAATGTGGTGTTTTTTGTTGGGATCCGGTCTTTAGTAAACTCACGCCAAACTTTTTGACGCCTATCGGAGTTGCAAGTCTTCGAGCAAGCTCCGCTTTAGAGAGAACTGTTGGTGCAGCTCTTGGGCAGCTCGTGTGGGAAGGAGTGTCCCACCTCCGCTGGGAAGCAGGGGATCGATGTCCGAGTCCTTTATCATCGAGCTCAGAGGAGAGCCGAGCTTTTTCAGCTTGAAGGCTAGACTTTTCCTTATCATTTCAACAAGCCTTTCGCGTTTGACATCGCCTGGCTTAAGAGTTACATAAGCTAGGGCTCTTTTTTCGATGGCCGTAGGAGGGCCAGAAATAACCCTGAACCATCCCTCTCCAACTTCAACGCCTATGGAGAGCGCAAGTTCAGCATCCAGCTCTCTTCTCTTTCCGTATATCATGAAAGATCCCTTGGATAAGAATGTTCCACTTGGAGGGGAAAGCGATATTTGTTCTGACCTAAAAACAGAAACTTTAACGGAAAGTAGGCGATCAGACCAGGCCTTGGAGTAGGCGGCAACGAACTGAGCAGCCTCATTTATGCTCAGCTCTGGGACCTCTTCAGCATCCTGGTAGATTATAGCTAGCGGGGAGCCGTGAACGTCCGCATGCAGAGCCCAAAGACCACTCTTGAGGAGGTTCCTTATTATTGATATGTTTTGGTCCGCGTCTTTTCCTGCAATAACTAATATGTTATCGCTTGTGATGAACCACCTGTACCTTTCGTACCACTCTCTTTTTCTTGCTAGCCTCATGGATGCCTCCAAGTCCTTGACCCTGTCCTCCTCCTTTTTGCGGCTTAGGCTTGTCTGAAGCTCCTCAATCTTTTTCATTGCGCTTATCTCCTTCCTCTCTTCCTCCTCTTGTTCCTCGTGAAGTTCGGAAATCTGGTCCCATATTTTCTTGTTGATCTTGAGCGGAATATCAGGTGCTTCTTCAAATGTAACGGTGCCGCTGCTGGGGTCTTTCGACTTAAGGTGAAGCCCAGCTATCTCGCTCGGCACTATCGCATCCCAGCCTCTTTTTTTCTGCAGGCCAGAGATCTCGGAGAGGGCTACTGATAGTGATGGGGCCAGCGTTGAAAGAAGCTCAACCTTACTTTTTAGCTCCTGAGCCTTAAGCTTGTGTCTTTCGGCCGTCGAAATGGCGCTTTTCACGGTTTTCTCAAGCCTTTCTTCCTCCTCTCTCTTCAACTGCACGAGTTCTCTTGAGAAGGTCTCTTCAATAGCCTCGTTAAAGCTGGCCTTTTCCCTCTGCGTGCCCTTTTCACTTATGAAGGGGAAGGGATGGAAACTCTTCCCATCTTCCGTTTCCACGACAACAGGCCTCAATTTATCTCTGCGTTTTGTGAGTTCCCATAGCTTTTCTGCTTCCGCCAGGAAAGACCTAAAGCTGTCGGAGTTCAGCTCCTGGTTTTCCGGGACGTTTGCCCTTGCAAGCGCTTCCCTTATGCCCTCCAGTGGGAAGGAAATGTTATGCGTCAGCGACGGGAGAGACGGTCCACCTATTTTTTCCAGTTCTTTGGCCCGATCTAGCGGTAATCCTCTTGGAGGGGGAAGGGCGTAAGACTTGCCAAGCTCAAGTGTTCTGTCTTTGGCCCTCAAGGAGCGTAACAAATAAACTATCTTTCCCTCGCTTACAATGGCGAGCTGACCACTCGAGAAAAGCTCAAGGTAAGCTTCTAAGTGGCTGCCTAAGCGGAGCTCCAAAATCCTCTCGGCATCTAGCTGTTCCACGGAAGTTATTACCTCACCCTTCAAGAGTTGGTTGAGTTGTGTATGTGGCCGTGCGCCGGGGAGCTCCTTCTCGTGGACATTGGTCAAATATATGTAATGGCCTGGCTTCATGACCAGTGTTTTATCTCCATTCTTAGTCCTTAGGCGAAGCAGTAGTATGGAATCAATGGAGTAAACGGAATCTACGCGAGATCCCAATAGTTCCTGAGAGTTTTCAGTGAGCCAAGCCGAGATGTCTAAGGCTGAAAGCCCGGTTTTCACGCTGATAAAGCTTTTGCGAGCCTTTTAGCTTTACTCGCTCGGATAAGAGGAATCTTCGTCTAATATCTGAGTCTGATCAGCTGCTTTTTCCTCCCTCTTTATGATTCCCTTTTCAAGGGCGTCTAATACCGTTTCGAGTCCGAGGAGGTTCGCCTCCAAAACTCCTCTTTCCCTTTCTGAGAGGAACAGGGCGCCCTCTTCTCTCTTGAGTTCGGCCATTATCTTTTTAATCTCCTCAGGGCTCAGCTTCGAGTAGGCCATCACGAAGAGCGCTCTTATGTCTTTTCTTGTTGCTGCCTCATACATTCCATTAAGTCCCCATAGGAACCCGTTCCATAGCTCTCCCTTACCTTGAGCGCTTTCTATAACATCCAGTTCTTTTTTCGCCGTTGCCTGATCCCCTTTTGCCAAGGCAATGCAGAAGTTTCTAAGTGCGCGCCTATGCTTATCCTCGGGCAGCAGGCTATCTCTTCCTCTTCCCATGGTTTTCAAGAGCACTGCGATTTTAAGCTTTGGCTTACGCTTTGGCCTATATTGAGGCGTGATATCATCTTGGATTTTTACTGAGGCATTTCATCTTTTGTGAGCGAAAGACTTTTGTCTCAAACGATGCTTTATTTTGGTGAAAGACTAAATAGACGACAGGCCTGTCATAGTTGGCTTTGACCCTGGGATGTCGAGTGGCTTGGCTGTCCTTTCCGTGGACGGCAAGCTGCTTCTATCTAAAACCTACACTGGTTCCAGGGGAATAGCTATTGATGTGATCTCCGTTGGAAGACCCATAGTGGTTGCAACGGACGTGCCAAAGGTTCCTAAGGCAGTTAAAAGGTTAGCTAGTGCTTTCGGGTGTCCTGTGTTTAAGCCTGCCCGGTACTATACTTCGTTTGAGAAATCAGAATTACTGAAGAAAAGTGGATGGCAAGGGCTTGAGATTCACGAAGCAGACGCCCTCTTTGCAGCCCAGCTCTGCCTAAACGCAACCCAGAAAAAAATAGGAGAGATACTCGAAAGCAAGCTGTCCTCAGAAGAGCAAATAAAGGCCTTATCGCTTCTTTTATCGGGCGAGAACGTCAGCGAAGCTGTCAGGAGGGCAACCCTAGGTCCTTTGGTCTTCGCGCGCGAGCCTGGTCGCATCAAGAGATCCGGTTCATCAGTCAATCGCGATAAGATAGATGGCTTAGAAAGTCTGGTAAACAAGTTAAAAGATGAGAACGACGCTCTGCGCAAGGAAATAAGGGATCTGGAGGAAAGCGAACATGCACTAAGGGATCAAAGGAATGCCCTGCTTTTCAAGGATAGGCGCTTTGAGGTGATGCGCCACAGGATAGACACTTTAGAGCGTTTACTGGCAGAAAGACAAGGGGACATTGATAGGCTTAAGAGGGAATTGGCGAGGCTCGCTGAGCTTCTTCGCAGTGTAGCTGAGGGTACAGAAGTTGCTGTACCAAAGATAAATGCCTTACCAGATAATGCTGCGGGTGTTCGGCTTACTTCATCTAAAGTTGTTATGATCGATGGCAGTTTAGGGGACGAGGAGCTTGAGCTGCTTAAGAGAAATGGCGTGGAATATGTATTCGTGGCTAACGCCGATCACAAGATTATAGAGAAGGCGGCAGAAAAGGGGTTATACCCAATTACAGACAAGGACATTAGCTTTGTTGATGTAGGAAACGTGGTTATATTTGATGCGAAAGCCTTGAAGGAATCGCAGGTAAGGTCAATGAAGATTTGGAACATGCGGGAAATAGAAAAGAAGAGAAAGATGTTGAAAGAGCTCCTGGGAAGCGGAAAGCGATTAGCTTTAATTCCCAGCAAGGAGATACGAAGGGTTGGATCTAAGCGACGAAGATGGGAAACTGTTAGTTGCGCTCGCTAGAAGGGCAGTCGAAGAGTACTTGGTGAGCAATATGACCTACAAGCTAGTCCCTCCTAAGGATACGCCGAAACACCTCTGGGAAAAGGGAGGAGTTTTCGTTACGATCAACGGTCGGAGCGCGAGGGGCTCTTATGATGAGTTAAGGGGATGCATAGGCTTTCCATACCCAATACTTCCAGTTGTTCAAGCGACGATCGAGGCCGCCATAGCTGCTGCAACAGAAGATCCTCGCTTTTATCCTCTGGGCATCGAGGAGCTTGAAGGCGTTACCTTTGAGGTTTCAGTTCTTAGCAGCCCTCGTGAGCTAACGGTGCCCAAGGATCAGTTACCCTTGCACATCAGGGTGGGTAGGGATGGCCTCATAGTTCAGAGGTATACCAAGAGTGGGCTTCTTCTGCCCCAGGTAGCTGTTGAGTACGGATGGGATAGCGAGCAGTTTTTAAAGGAGGCATGCGTAAAGGCTGGCCTAGAGCCTGACGCTTGGAAGGATGAGCGCACCAAAGTTCTGTCCTTTACTGCAACGGTATTCGCTGAGGAGCAGCCACTGGGGCGGGTTGTGAGAAGGCCTCTTTAGGCCGGTGTGCGTACATGAAACTTCACGTGGGGGCTTGCGGAATTGGGTATGGACACGTGGGGAGAGATCTCCCAACAGCCTACTTTTTTGCTAAAGCGGGATGGTCGGTTTACTTCACAACTTATGGCGACGCGATCCACTTCGCAAGGTTATCCGGCTTCAAAACCTACGGTGAGCCAGCGATAGGGTACGTAACCAAAGGAGGGGAAGTAACTATGAAGGGTACAGTGCTCTCTTTATTGCGGCAGATAAACTCATTTTTCGTTCAAGTCGTTGAGGAGTACTTAGTGATCAAATGGGAAAAACCAGACGTTATCTTAAGCGATTCCAGGCTCTCTACCCTGTTGGCTGGCAAGCTTTCTAGGAAGAAGGTCGTTTTGTTGATACACGAGCTTAGGGTGCTAACTCCCATTAGGAATCCAAAGTTTAAGCGCTTTGTAGACGGAATAGCTTTCAGAGCGCTTTCACTCTTTTGGTCTCTCTCAGACAAGATCGTTATATCGGACTTCCCTCCTCCACTTACGATAGCCGAAGAGAACGTCGCGCTTTGGTGGCCTCTGAAAAAAAGTGACAAGACGGTTTTCGCTGGCCCTTGTGGCAGGATTGGCGCGTGTCGTCAGAACGAGCAAGGAGCCGTTTATTTTAGGGTTAGCGGCATAGAATCAGAAAGGACTATCCTTAACGAGCTGTATTACAAGACGGCGAACCTTCTGGCTAGGGATGGTATAAGGGTGATAATGAGCAGAGGAAACTCAAAGGGAAACTCCAAGATCTCCGAGCTAGGAGGTAAGCTTGTCGTCTACGACTGGATAAGGGATTACAAGGGCTTAGAGATAAGTCTTTTAGTCTCCGTGGCTGGCCAGACCAGCATGGCAGAATTCGTTGATCTCGGAGTGCCATACATATTGACGCCACCCATGTCTCACACGGAGCACTGGGGAATAGCGAAGTCCCTTGAAAGGAAAGGCGTTGCTGTAGTCATCCCCCTCCGCGGCTTAACTCCTGAGCGCCTTAGAGATGCGATTAAGAAAGCTCTCTCGGACAAGCCGCTTAGGCTTAGAGCTCAAGAGTACGCAAGGGCAGCCAGGTCATATCCAGGTGATGGAGTTTTAATTAAAGTAATCGAAAAACTTGCTGCAGCAAAAGACTCAATGGCTTAATTCGCATCGCTTAGCTTCCTTTACGGTTTTAATGAAGCGTTTTTGGATGTTGTTGTGAGGAAGTTATCAAGAAGAAGGACGCTCTGAATTATCTTTGGGGCTAGGAATCATGGGAAAACCATGACAGGTAACCGCTGTGTTCTCGTTTGAAGGAAAGTAGTATCTGAACACCATGGCTGGATCCTATGCGTGATGCTCCGGCCCTTATCATCTTTAGAGCTTTATCGGCGTCCGCTATGCCTCCAGCTGCCTTTACCTTAGCTTTATCCCCCACCACGCCTTTAATGAGTACCACGTCTTCAACGCTTGCTCCTCTCGGTCCGTAGCCAGTACTGGTCTTAACGAAGTCTATACCAGCCTCCACGGCCAAGTCGCAAGCCTTGACCTTCTCCTCATCTGTTAGATATCCGGTTTCAATTATCACCTTGCTTATCTTACCGCGTCCTTTGATCGTGTCTGCCATTTTTTTCATTTCGTCCCTCACAAGTGCTATATCTCCCGAGCGCAGCGCCCCTATGTTCATCACGAAGTCGATCTCATCAGCCCCTTCATCGATTGTGCGAGACGCCTCCTTGACCTTGACATCTGGTAGGGATGCCCCGAAGGGAAAACCCACAACTGACACGACCTTTACCTCGGTACCCCTAAGGTTCCGCTTGCATCTGGATACGTGAACGGGGTTCACGCAGACGGCGTAGAATCCGTATTCGACAGCTTCCCTGCATAGCTTGTCGATGTCAGCGTAGGTTGCAGATGGGTTAAGGAGAGTGTGGTCAATGAGTTTTGCCAGTTGTTCCTTCGTTGTGGGAATATCCATAGGGTTTATTGTGTTCTAACTTATAAATACTCGTGAAGATGTATATGTACCAGCCTCGCTTTCCACTAAAAAACTTAATAGCGTGAGCAGGAGTTTTTTCGCGGGAGTGCCCGAGCATGGTCAAAGGGGCTGGACTCAGGATCTCATAGATGGGAGCTCCAGTGCCGTTGGCTGCGTGGGTTCAAACCCCACCTCCCGCATAGGGTTTTCCCAAAGGCATAATTGAATTACCCGTAGATCACGTCGGCCCTAAGCAAAGCTTGCTAGCGCTAACCTGGCTCTGCGGTCAAGGTGCCCCAAGTTTGCGTTGGTGCGTTCAATTGGCCTACCCTTGTTCTGCGATTGTCTTTGAAGCATCTGATTTGCGGAGATGCCATATCAGATTGAATTTTTGCCGGGTCCGGGTTGCCTGCATAGAGAGGCCCTCGTTCTTTCTATCCCTCTTGAGGCCTTTAAATGTCACGGTTATAAGGCCCGACGAATAACTTATTATGGTTATTGGAGGAGCGGGGAGGGCGTTTGTAATAAGGCTCAGCAAGGGGGACGACCTGATAGGTGAAACAGAGAAGCTTCTTTCTGACGTGCGCGTGGACGTAGCGCTTGTTAGCGGTATCGGTTCGCTATCTCATGCTAGGCTTGGATGGTTCGATCCGTCGAAAATGAGGTATGACATTGAGGAGCTAGACGGGCCTTTGGAGGTGGCATCCCTAAGCGGCAACTTTATCAGATCGAAAGATGGATCAACTTCTATGCACGTTCACTCGGTCATAGGTAAAAAAGAAAAGAGTTGGGCTGGCCACCTCCTTGAAGGAACAGTAGACGTTAACTTCGAAGTTGTGGCCATCGAGGTCTCGGGAGTTACGATATCTCGCGTAAGAGATGAAAAAACGGGAATAGCTCTAATAAGCGAGGAACGACAGTGAAAGGCTCACCACCTCTACTGGTATTAATAACGGGACCGCTCTCTGCGCATTGCCGGGAAGCTGTAAAGTTCGCTTGAGCATGAATTAAAGTAGTTAAGTCGGTTTAATCCTACGTCATAGAGCGATTTTTATGGCATTAAACGGTGGGTTTTATGTGAACGTGCTGGCCGAGGTCGCCTTTTATAGCCCGTGCACTGCCAAGCTCGAGAGCTCTTTATCGCAATTCAAACAGCAATTCTTCTAGACGCCGGGAGCTTTTGGGAGCTGGAGATCTCGATTAGTTGAACTTTCACGCCATTTGGTGACTATAGCATTTGTTTTACGCTTAAGCCTTGAGATAGCGGGCTGCACCTGGCTTTTTGCTAACCTAAATCTTCAATTTTTTGAATCACATTAGCATCATTCCCGAGCATTCTTATTTTACGCGCCGTGGAGCTCTGCGCTAAGATCAGATATCATGGTCATCTCTGCGAGCTTTTACTGGACCGCAAAGCATTTAGCCTTAAGGGGTTCTTTCATTCGCCGAGGTAGCTCAGTTTGGGAGAGCACCCGTCCCGCAAGCAGTCGGGGGTGAGGCTGAAGACCGGGTTGTCGCCGGTTCGAGCCCGGCCCTCGGCATTTACGCCTCGTGCAAGACTAAGCCCTTGATATCCCCTGTTGATATCCTGTGCTCATGATTCGGAGGTATGCTGCGATAAGCGTGCGTAGAACCACCTCATTACCCTTGCTATAACTTCTTAATCTCTGCTTTGCTGAGGCGGTTTCAGGGTAAGCGTGTCTTAGGCTGGAATAAAGCCCGCCTGGGTCGCTTAGTAGGGGTGCCGTTCAAAGGAAAATCCTATAAGGGGACATATGATATGCGTGGCGACGGGTATTGTCCGGTCGCGAACAGTTAATTAAGGTTATTCAATTGGCTAGAAGTGACAGTAGAAACTTTTTATTAGAGCCTGAGTGCGATGAAGTTCTTCGCGCTTATGGCATACCAGTAGTAGACTCTTTTTTTGCTAAAACTCCCGAAGAAGCCGTGAAGGCTTCCGAGAAACTGGGCTTTCCTCTCGTCGAGAAAGTGGTTTCTCCAGATGTTTTGCATAAATCGGATGTGGGTGGAGTTAAGGTAGGCATAAGTAATCCAGATGAGGTTGCGAAGGCTTTTACGGAAATAGAATCAGCTGTGAAAAGCGCAAATCCAAAAGCGCGCTTTTATGGGGTTTATTTGCAGAAAATGTTAAGGGGAGGTGTTGAAACCATAGTAGGGGGTACGCGTGACCCCCAATTCGGTCCTGTCGTGGTTTTTGGTTTGGGCGGAATTTTTGTGGAAATTCTTAAGGATGTAAGCTTCAGGGTGGCTCCTCTTTCGGAGGACGACGCCATTGAAATGATGAATGAGATAAAGGCGGCCGCTATACTTAACGGAGTCAGAGGTTCAAAGCCAGTTGACAAGGTGGCCCTCGCTAGAATAATAGTCTCGGTTGGCGCCCTGATGGCTGAGAACAAGGAAATATCTTCGCTTGATTTAAATCCAGTTATGGCGACCCCCGATGGGGCGGTCGCCGTAGACTCCAGAATTATTTTGGGCGATTAAAAATGGATGTAGCTGATGAAATTTTTGAGCTAAGGCAAAACCTTCAGGTTTTAGAGGAAAAGATAGAGGAGGCCAGCAAGGCTGCGGCTGAGGCCAAGAAGACAAGGGATGAACTGCACGCGAAGATAAAGGAGCTATCAGAAATCGTTAGAACGGAGAAGGAGAGCAGGGATAAGGTAAACGAGGAAGTTAAAAAAATCAAGAGCATGAAGGATGCCCTTGTGAAGGAGTACGACAAGAAGAAGGAGGAATTTGAGAAGCTTCAAGCCTCTGTGATACCGCCGAGCAAAAAAGAGGAAAGGCTTGAAAAAGAGCTCAAGAGGTTGGAGTGGGAATACCAGACAAGCGCCATACCGCCATCTAAGGCGAGAGAGATGGAAGAAAGGATATTGGAGCTTGAGGCGCAGCTCAAGAGCGTTAAGCAGTACAACGAGAACAGGGAGAAGCTGGAACGGCTGCGCGCGGAGCTTCGTGAAACGGAAGCAGAGTTCAGAACTTTCAAAGAAAAGCTCGACGAGCTGGCAAATGAAGCTCATGCCCACCACAAGAAGATGATGGAGGCAGTTGAACAGATAAAGGCTTTGAGGGCACAGGCCGATGAAGCGCACATGAGGTACCTTTCCTCTAACACGCAATTAACGTTCATGAAAGCCCAGAAGATAGCTATACTCAAGAGATTGAATGAGATAAGCGCTGACAGGAACATAAAGGCGCAGCTGCAGTTTTACCAGAAGGCCAAGGAAAAGATGGTGCAGCTCAACGAAAAGGCAAAGGAGAAGATCTCGAAGGGGAAGCGCCTTTCCTTTGAGGAGTTTCAGGCGTACGTAAGCGGAGCGGAGCCCCTTAATCTTGACCAGAAGAAGGACTCGGGAAAGGAGGCCAGCGCTCAGGTTTCTCGTTAAGGGCTTCTTTCGGATATTTTGACGGCTGCTCGCGCGCTTGCACGCGGGTTCCCGAAAGTAGGGTCAGAGTTTTTGGTTGGCGCTTTGCTTCTGGGTGTCCGCTAGGAAGTTCATAACTACGTCAGCTATCCTATCTTTTTGCTTGCATATGGCATACGGGAAGTTACCGTGCTTCAGGAAGTCCTTGGCCTTATCGTCGGCGTAAGGCGATATAACAATGTAGCTTAAGTAGTAAAGCGTGCTCTTGGATATATCCAGCGCTGACTTCAAATCATTAGCTGAAACTTCTGAATTTCCTTTCAAGACAAGTATCTGATGGGGTCTATTTGCATGGTCATAAAATATATCTACCTCTTCCACATGACCTACCTTGCCCAAAAAGCTGCCAACGTAAAAAACGTTAAATTTCTTGTATAGCGTTTTTTTAAGGTTCATCTCAAGATTTGTAGCTGGTGCGTTTAGAGCGCTTAACCCCCTTGGGGTCAGTGAGTAGTTCTTTTTATAGGTCACCACCTCGAAGCCAAGCTTAACTTGCTTGTCGCCGTGATTAAACCTTACTGAGGGTTGCTGAAATCTATTTCCGCAGCTGTGGCATATGTACCATGAGCCAAGGTCCAATAGTTCACCCCTAGTTATTTCGGTGTTGCATGCAGGACAAAACAACCTATCGCCTACCTCGAAAGAGGAGATCGGTAGAACGGTGCCGCAGGCCTCATGCTGGGCCAACGACTCCCTCACGATGTTAGGAGATCCACATTCTGGGCATATTATGCTCTCGTATATGGGAAGATTGTTATCTATTATCACATTGTTATCTTCCACGTTTGACTCGAGAAGCCCGATGCCCGCTAGTTCGTCAAGGTACTCGTCTATGCCTGGCACCTCCGTATTATCGACCAAGTAAACGTAGCCCTTTTTCTCGTTGAAAACCACTTCAAGTCTGCCTTGGCCTACTATTCTAAGTGCGTCGTCGGGATCATCGGGCCAAAACATTTATCTAAGTATTTGTCGCGCGCATATTTATATCTTATTAACGTATGCCGTGAAAAACGGACTGCTTAATGGTTCTTCGAAGTACTTAAGGAGGGAGCGCTTGTGCAAGCATCAGCTGCGGCGAGTTAAATTTTAGGGGATCAAATTGTATCATCTAAAGCCAAATCCACCGAACCCGTGTCTGCAACGTCGTTAACGTCACGCGAGATAACTTGTCCCGTTATGCAAGCTATGAGCGCTTTCCAAATTTTACGTTTCCAATCATTCAGCGGGCGCAGCTTAAGTACCTGTTTGCTTAGAAACGCATAAATCTTTACGGAAGCGATTTCGTGATGTCTGAAAACATAGCCGTGGGAGTACTTAAAGGGGAAAAGGTTTACGTTGAGAAAGGCTCTTCCTTACTGAATGAAGGGCAAGAAATTACGCTTTTTGACGCCCTTTACCTCAAGAGAAAAGGGTTGTTGCAGGTAATGATAGGCGGAAGAGAGGTTAGCGATGAGGAAATCATAAACGCCAGCTCCGAGAAGCTGTTTTGGCAGAAATACGTGGTTTTCGAGGACCTGAGAAAGAAGGGATACGAGGTCGGTCCTTCCCCCTTCCCCTTGGCCTTCTACGTTAAGAGGAAGAAGGAAGAAGTATCTCCTACCCTGCTTTACGTGATGGTTGAGGGTACCGAGGAGTCCTTTGGCTCGCTTCTCTCTGTCTTGCAGGCGGCTAGAAGTACAAAAAAGGATGCCATACTAGCTATTGTTGACGCTACCGGAGGGGTATCTTACTATGGTGCAGCCTTATCTAGGCTTGAAAAGAAGCTATAAGCTTCCTGCTCTAATCGGCTTGATGAGGGTGGGAAATGCCTCCCTAATGGGCCTGGCAGTGCTCGCAAGCGAATGGGTTGCCTTAAAGGCACCTGCGCCTCTTCTACAAGAGGTAGCAGGTTTTTTGGTGGCTTTTTGCATAACCTCTGGCGTCATGGTGACTAATGATTACTTTGATCGTGATATAGACAAGATAAACAGGCCTGAGAGGCCGATTCCGTCCGGAAAAGTAAGGCCGTCTGAGGCCCTGGCTTTTTCAACTTTTCTTTTTTCAGTCGGAATTGCTGCCTCTGCCTTGGGCCCGTGGTACGCATACGCTTTGCCGATTGCCCTATTCTCGCTTTTTATATCTTTGGCGTATAACGCTGCTCTAAAAAGAAAAGGCCTCTTGGGAAATGCTATCGTTTCATTTAATGTGGCCCTTCCCTTCATTTATGGCTCTTTAATGGTTGGAAGGCCTACATCTGTTATGAACGATCTTTTTTTCGGGTACGCTTTTGTGGCCAACATGGCCAGGGAGATACTGAAGGGGATACCGGACGTGGCCGGCGATCGGAGCAGAGGTGTGAATACCCTTGCGGTAGCGCGTGGAAGCAAGTTCGCGGCGTTGATCGCTTTTGTTCTGCTGGTTGCAGATGTCGCCTCAAGTCCTATTCCCTATTTTTTGGGAGTCGCTGGAAAGTGGTACTTGGTCGCCTTGATCTTGGGGGACGGCCTTCTTATACACTCCTCTTTAGCTGTGGTTATGTCGCCCGAACCGCGCACTGTTGACAGGAAAAAAAGTGAGATGCTTTTTGGGATGGCGATTATCGTGATCGCGTTTCTTTTATCGCCGCTTTGAGCTTCTTTTTTGAACGAAAGCCGTGCAAGCATTCATCACCTATGCTTTTATGATGGCCTCAAATATGGGCTAGGATAATCATGAACCTGGAGCTTGTTCGCGGCATGCGCGATGTTATAGGAGAGGAGGCTGAAGCACAGAGGAAATTTGAGGAGTCATCAGCATCGATCCTAGGTCGGCTCGGATATCAGGAAGTAAAGCTTCCGTCAATAGAGTACTACGATCTCCTAGCTGCCAAGGCTGGGGACGAGTTGTTGGACAGCCTTTACGAGTTTCAGGACAAAGGCGGGAGAAGAGTGGCGCTAACTCCCGAGTTGACCGCAAGCGCAGCGAGGCTTTACGTTATGAAGTTAAGGAATCTTCCTAAGCCGGTTAAGATATGGTACGTCGGGCCATGCTTCAGGTACGATGAACCACAAAGAGGAAGGTATAGACAGTTCACGCAGTTGGGGGTCGAGCTTTACGGGTCATCTTCTCCATTGGCGGACGCGGAGGTCGCGTACCTATCGTTGGGTCTGCTCAAGGCCGTGGGCATTAAGGCCTACCTGAAGGTCGGTAATATATCGTTTATGCGCACGCTGCTCGAGGATTCTGGTTTGAGTGGAAGTGACCTTAACAAGGCCATCAGGTTGATAGACCACGGTAAATATGATGAGGTAATTGGCGCGCTAAAGGGAAACGGAAAAGATGTACTAACGAGCGTTATAGGGTCACCATCCATCAGATCTGATCTAGACCACTGGGAGAGGGTGACGGAAGACCTGTTTCCTTCCGCTTACAATGGGCTAAGGCGCCTGCGGCAGATAGTGGGCTTGTTGCGCGCCATGGATCCTAATATGGACGTGAGGGTTGACGTCGCCTTTGCTCGTGGAATAGCTTACTATACTGATTTCATATTTGAAGCGCTAACGCCTGGTGTTGAGGAGTCCTTGCTGGGAGGGGGCAGGTACGATAACCTCATATCGGACCTCGGGGGACCCGTAACACCAGCTGTTGGATTTGCCGTCGGCGTAGACAGAGTAGCCCTGTCCATGGCTACTGGTAAGGCATCAAAGCATGTCCTCATAGCTGCCATTGATGAGCAATCGATGGAAAAAGCAGCTCGCGCGTTTGGTTTACTTGTCAGCTCTAATTTTTCGGTTGAGCTCCTTCCATTCGTCGTTGGCATAAGGGAGGCGCTTGAAGTTGCACTTAAGGGGTCTTATGAGAAGCTAGTTATTGCTGGTGCTAGAGAAGGGCCAAATCGCTTCGCGGTAAGGGACCTTAGAACGCGCGAGCAAACTGAGGTAGAAGAGGGTTCATTGTTTAGCGTTCTAGGAGAGAAAGCCTAAGTGTTTAAAGGTCAGCTTTCAATCGAGAAAACTTTTGTGCGTCCTCGTGTATCATTTGGGCCCATAGCTCAGCATGGAAAGAGCAACGGCCTCCGGAGCCGTTGGTCCAGGGTTCAAGTCCCTGTGGGCCCGCGCGCAACTTTCATATTGCTGTTTCATAAATGTGAATTTATTTATGTATGTTGATGAAAAAAATTTAAATAATGGTGTCAGTTTTACTGCAAGGTGAAATTTATACTTTCATGCAAGGCAGGCTCGGTCAGCGAAAGGGGAAAGAAGGTGGCCGTGATAGGGGCAGGGGTTGCTGGGCTCGGAGCCGCGGGGTACCTTTACTGCAGGGGATATGATATTGACGTTTACGACGCTCTTCCTGAGGCTGGAGGCCTCCTTCTTTTCGGGATCCCAGACGAAAGGCTACCAAAAAAAGGGGTTATTGAAGGCATAGATGAGCTCAAGGCTGCTGGAGTGAAGTTTCATCTGGGAATTAAGGTTGACTCCTTTAAGTTGGAAAAAATCATGGAAAGTCACGACGCTGTTCTGATTGCAACGGGGACTTGGAAAGCAAAGAGCCTAAGGGTTCCCGGTGCGGACTTGGAAGGCGTGATCACTGCCCTTGACTTTCTTGTGGACAACGCGAAGTACAGGCTGGGGCTTTCACCAATTTTGAGGAAGATTTATGGAACCGTTGGCATAATGGGAGGTGGTTACACCGCCGTGGACGCCGTGATCGAGGCCATGAAGTGGACGGATAGGATCTACGTTTTTTACAGGAGAACCATAAGGGAATCGGAAGCGCGCTCGGAGTGGGAGAGCATAGGAAGAAAGGGTGTGAGGATAATCGAGAACTCGTTGGTAACTCGCGTTATAGGGACCAAGAGCGTAGAGGGAGTTGAGGTCTGGGGCGTGAAAATGAAGGGAGATGTTCCTGAATTCATACCAAACAGCGGAACAATCTTTCCTCTAGACTTTCTGCTGGTAGCCATAGGCGAGGAAAGCACACCTCCTGAATCCATTGAGAGATTGGGAATCAAGGTTATGGATGGAAGGCTTTTGGTCGATGAAAACATGATGACGAGTCGTTACGGAGTTTTCGCGGCCGGGGACGTCGTAAATGGGCCCACGTTTATAGGAAATGCTCTTGCCAGCGGTTTAAAGGCGGCCAAGGCCATGGATGCCTTCCTGAACGGGGAGCTTCCATGGAAAGGACAATAAGGTTAAATGACACTGGCCTATGGTTTTATGTCAGAAAGTCTGCCCATCGGAGCGACCACGGTAGGCCTAGTATTTAATGAAGGAGTTGTGCTGGCTGCTGATAAAAGGGTTTCTTATGGTTACACGCTGATAAGCAAGTCTGGAAGGAAGGTGTTCCAGCTTAACAAGAAAATCGGAATGGCTTGCGCAGGGCTTGTAGGAGATATGCAGGGGCTCGCTAAGTCTTTGACAGCTGAGATAAAGATTTACGAGCTTCAGAACAACAGGAGCATAAGCGTTAAGGGTGCTGCAAAGCTCTTGGCCAACATACTTTACGCAGCGCGCATGTTTCCATACTACACTGAAATACTGATAGGGGGGATAGACGAGACCGGTCCTCATCTTTACGTGATGGACGCAATTGGGTCTATACTTGAGGACTATTACGCGGGCGTGGGAAATGGTTCGCCGGTATCCACGGGCGTCCTAGACCAGGAGTACAAGAAGGACATGAACAAGGAAGAGGCTGAAGCTCTGGCTGTTAGGGCCATAAGGGCGGCCATTGCAAGGGACATAACTAGCGGTGACGGAATAGACGTTCTCACAATAACAGCTGCAGCGACTGAGTTAAAGCAGTTCTCCGTGAAGGAGCAGATAGCTCCTTCTTGAGGTTTTGGGCGCGGGTAGTAAAAAATGGGACTACTTAAAGAGGAATGGCTTGAGTCCATGGAGCGTAGGCTTGAAGATAAGGAAAACAAGAGGCGTGAGCTTAGCGACCTCTCCTACGACCTCATAAAGACCTGCGGCCTTCTTGTATCGAACCTACACAGGGGATCCCCAAGGGCTGAGGAACTCATGGATCAGGCCGCTAGCCTACATTCCAAGTTAATTCAGGAGGTTCGCGCGTTGCCGGAGCTCAATTACAGTGATGAGCAGACAGCTTTTTCCGAATACGTTGAGGCAAGATGCCTTTACTCGCTCATGCGCAGGGGGGAGCTTCCCGATCCGTCTGAGTTCTACGACGACGAAAGCTTCGCTTTGGGGCTTGCTGATCTCATAGGTGAGCTTAAGAGGGCCTTGATGAATCGGGTAATCGAAGGAAAATACGATGAGGCTTCTAGGCTGTTCGGGTGGATGCAGGAGCTATTTGACTCGCTTCTTCGCTTTGAGTACCCTAGATCCGTTGTACGTGGGCTTAAGAGGAAGTTAGATGTTGACAGGTCAGTTTTGGAGGATGCCCGCATGGTGCTGGCCAACGCCAAGTTTTCAAGCAAGCGAAGGAAAAGCACTTAATCGAAGGCGCGTGGATTCTGGGAAAATGAGTGAAGTGATCCCTATACATTACGAGAAAGGAGAACTATCGCTTTTGGACCAGCGGTTGCTTCCCTTCAAGGAAACTTGGGTTAAGTGCCATGATGCAAGGGAAACCGCAGAAGCCATAAGAGATATGGTGGTGAGAGGCGCTCCCGCAATAGGGGTGGCTGCTGCTTACGGCGCCTGCATGGAGATCGCCAAGTCCGTTAACAATGGAGTTGGTATTGAGGGCGCGAAAGACGGTCTTGACGCCCTTCTTTCTTCAAGGCCGACCGCTTATAACTTATTCTATGCTGTAAACAGGGTTCTATCGGCGGCTAAAGGCGCCTATGAGTCAGGCAGAGACCCTGTGATCGCTGCGGAAACCGAGGCCAAGCACATAGATGAAGAGAACAGGCAAGCTGCCATAGACATGGGTAAAATAGGTGCCTCTCTCATAAACGACGGAGACACGGTCATGACGATATGCAATACCGGTGCGCTAGCCGTTGGTTACCTTGGCACGGCTCTCGGCGTTATAAAGACGGCCTGGAGAGAGGGCAAGAAGATACACGTAATTTCGCTAGAAACCAGGCCCTGGCTTCAAGGAAGCAGGTTAACCGTCTACGAGCTTCAGAAAGAGGGAATCCCCTTTACGCTTATTGTTGACGGAGCCAGCGCTATAACCATCCAGAGAAGGGGCGTGCGCTCAATATTTGTGGGAGCTGACAGAATAGTGGAGGATGGTTCAACTGCCAACAAAATAGGAACTTTCTCGCTTTCAATCATAGCGAGGTATTTCGGCATACCCTTTTACGTGGTTGCGCCGCTTTCTACCGTTCAGTTGGGCACAAAGGACATAAAGGTTGAGGAAAGGCCCCCCGAGGAGGTAACCCAAATAAGGGGAGTTCAGATAAGCACGGCTGGAGAAAACGTCTATAATCCCGTTTTCGATGTGACACCACCAGAAAACATTACGGCCATAGTTACGGAAAAGGGAATAGCTACCCCTCCTTACGAGCAGAGTCTTAGGGCTCTTAAGGCAGGTTCCAAGTCTTAAACATCAACAATGCACTGCGCGATCCACTTATCGCCTATTTTTTCAACCTTTAAGTCGGCATACGTAGCAGCCTTCACTTCTTCATGAACGGGAACAGATCTCATGTCCTGGCCCCAAGCTTTTCCTTTTAGGTAGAAGTTTCTTTCATAAACTTTTACCTCAAACTTTGAAAATATGAGGCCCTCAAGGGATGAAAGAGATATAAGTTCGTTGAGCCACTTGACCAGCAGGTCTTCAAGAGAGTCCGCGGAAAGCTCTATGCTCACGGCGACCTCCGGTTTAACGTGGTCAAGATCAGCCATTATTGAAAAGGTGGCCATAGCAGCTCCTTCGAAGGCCTCGCTGACCGTTTTTCCGATTCCCCTTACTCCCGCGTCTGCTGTGTGAGGGTAGACCTCGTATCTCATCATCCCTTCACTGTTCCAATTGGCCTCAGTCTTGCTACCATAAGAGCTATGCCTGCATCGTGAATGGCCGTCACGACGTCGTTCACGTCCTTATATGCATCCGGGGCCTCCTCAGCCAGACCTGACCAGGAATGCCCCCTCACTATAACCCCTCTTCTTTCAAGCTCTTTGGCAAGTTCTTCTCCTCTGTACTCTTTCTTGGCCTGCGTCCGGCTCATCTTTCTTCCCGCTCCGTGGACTGCTGAGCCGAAGGTCTCATCCATGCCCTTTGTGGTACCCTTGAGGACGTACGAGTAAGTGCCCATGCTTCCGCCTATGAGAACAGGTTGCCCCACGCCCCTGTATTCCGGAGGCAATTCTTGTCTGCCGGGACCGAGCGCACGGGTCGAGCCCTTCCTGTGGACAATTAGCTGCTTCATTTTTCCATCTACTTGATGAAGTTCCAGTTTTCCAGTGTTGTGACCTACGTCGTAAACGAGTTCCATACCAAGCGATTCTGGAGATGAAGAAAAGGCCTTTGCAAAGGCTTGGCGGGCATAGTATGTTATCATTTCCCGGTTTGCCCATGCTATGTTCATGGCAACGTTCATCGCTGAGAAGTACTTCCTTCCCTCCGGGGAGTTGAAGGGTACACTTACAAGTTCCTTGTCCCTTACCTGTATGCCGTACTTCTTCATGGCTGGAGCCATTTCCTCTATGTAATCCATGCCTATCTGGTGACCCATGGCTCTCGAGCCCGTGTGCACCATTATTACCACTTGGCCTTTTTTTATGCCGTATGCTTTTGCCGCCTCCTCATCGTAAACTTCATCAACAACCTGGACCTCTAAGTAATGGTTTCCGGAGCCTAGGCTTCCTATCTGGTTTGCCTCCCTTTCCTTTGCCCTCTTGCTCACGTTGCTAGGATCGGCCCCCTCGATCATCCCACCCTCCTCTATGTGGTTAAGGTCCCTCTCCCATCCGTATCCCTTCTTAACGACCCAGCGAGCTCCCTCAACCATTACCTCATTTAGCTCTGATTGCGATAGGTGAAGTCCCTCTGAGCCCAGCCCCGCCGGGACCCCTTCAAAGAGGGAATCCATTACCGCTCTTATCTTAGGTCTTACGTCTTTTTCATCGAGGTTCGTCGCGATGAGCCTAACGCCGCAGTTGACGTCAAAACCTATGCCCCCAACCGTTATTATGCCATTTTCATCTGGATCGAAGGCCGCCACTCCACCTATTGGGAAGCCGTACCCCCAGTGCGCGTCGGGCATGGCTATGGAGTACTTCTTTATTCCTGGCAGGGTTGAGACGTTTATGGCTTGCTCTATGGCTTTCTCATCCAGGTCAGCTATTAGTTTGTCGGACGAGTAAAACCTCGCCGGCACCCTCATTCCCTGTACAGAGTTCTCCGGGATTTCCCACACGTTCTTTGATATCCTCTTAAGCAGACGGCTAACCATACTTTTTAACTGGCGATCACTTAAAAACCTGAGGATATCCCATAACCTTCAGCGCTTAGCTTTTATGCCTTGATCGGGTCACTTATAAAATGCCTAGCAGGAAGCCGGTTGAGCTTCTGTATGAACCGGACCCTAGCAAGGCATGCGAAGAGATAAAAAAATCGCTGCTTTACAGGCATTCCCTGATAGTCATAGGAAGTTTTTCAATACGTAAGGACGGTCAGCCCTACCTTGCTAACGGAGAAAGGATCTTGCTGATCAAAAGCGACTGGTCGATAATCGTTCAGAGGGACAACTTCTCAACGCAAGCCGTTATATCTTGGGATACCTGCGACTCCGTAAAAGTGCTTTGCGGTGATGTTGTCTCCGTAGTTGCTGAGAAAGAGGAAGCCGACGAAAGCGGAGCTCGGGGCGGAAATGGCATACTTGAGAGGCTTCACTCGCTTGAGTTTGACTTTAATCGTGTTTACGCCGTCGTAAGCACGAACTTGGTTGACGGCACACTTTTGCTTGAGCCTGGCGATGGGGAGCTTTTGACCGCTGTGCTGCTAAAGCCAGAGCTTATAGAGACTGGGTTTAAGCCTCTTCCGTCGAACGAAGAGCTGAAGTCAGGTTTCGTGGACCTAATAGGCATCGACTCAAGGGGACAGAAAACGGTTGTTCTGCTCACGAAGAAGGAGGCAACAAGCAAAAATGTTTCAGAGCTCAGCCGCTTCATAGCTTCCGTTAGAAGGCACGTAAGCGAAGGCGAAGAAGTTAGGGGGATACTTGCGGCCCCCTCCATAAGCCCCTCTGCCCTTGCTAAGCTTCGCGATTACAACTTCGAATTCAAGCGCATTGACCTCGATGAGGTAAGTGAAATAATTTCTTATTATAGGAGCGAAATAGGTGAGAGGATAGGATGAGGGCTTTGCTCATACATGCCAGAAAGTTCTCTTACGTACCAGTTGAGAAAGAGATAGAAGCTGCGGAGCTAGCTCCCAAGGGGCAAAAGATGGCCTACAATAAATGTCTCGTTTTTTTCGTTTCGCTTGAGGTAGGGGATAACGAGGAGAAGATAGGTCCACTGATTGAAATACTTGCTAAGGACGCCGCCCAGGTTAAGGAAAATGAGTTTGTGGTTTACCCGTTTGTCCACCTCACGAGCTCTCCCCTGAGCCCCCCGGAGGCCATTGAGCTTCTATCTAAAATTGCCAAGAGGTTGGCGGAAAAAGGATTTGAGGTCCACAAGGCGCCCTTTGGTTGGACCAAGAGCTTCTCCATTGAGACCATGCCCCACGCTTTAGCTGAAAGGGGAATAGCTCTTTAAAAATTTTCACTTAAGAGGTACTGCGAAGCTCGAACGCGTGGCCTTGAGCCCAGGCTCCCCATGTATTACCTTCTTGCAGGTTATCGAGAACTCGCCTAACCTGTGGCCAATCATCTCAGGTGTTATCTTAACTGGTACGAACTCCTTTCCGTTATACACGGCAAAGGTTAGGTCAACCATCTGCGGCAATATCACTAGCTCCCTAAGGTGGGTTTTTATTGGCTTTTCAAGCCCTTTCTTTTTCTCTATTTGTTTCATTATGTGGGGATAATACGTGCGGTAGTTTCTTAGCAGAAACCTTCTTTCCCTCGTTTTCAAAAGCATTGCAAGGTCGCTTACGTTCATTGCCTGTAACTGTTCAAGGGTGTATCCGCGATAGCGAAAAACGGTAGACATAAGTATATGTCACCACACCCATTTTAGCGTTTTCTGATTCCCGTCCTCCTCGCGGCCACGTGACCCACCTTTCTTCCAGGTGGCGTGTTTCTTGCAACCGTGGATGGCCTGCTTACGGATTGATGCCCACCTCCTCCGTGAGGATGAGAGACTGCGTTCATCGCAACCCCTCTTACCTGAGGCCACTTCCTTGCCTTTCTCTTGTAAAGGTGATACGCAACTCCGGCCTTTAACATTGGTGCCATGGCCCTTCCTCCTCCTGCAATAACTCCTATCATTGCCCTGCAGTCGGAAGGGAGAACTTTCACCTTCTTAGATGGGAGAACGACGCTTACTGACGTTGGACTATGACCTGAAACTATCGCGTACTCGCCTGAAGCCCTTACTAGTTTTCCTCCATCCCCTGGCCTTAGTTCGATCGAGCATACTCTTTCGCCATCAGGTATCTTGGAGAGCCTTAGGATGTCTCCTGGTTTGTACTGGTCTTCCGGCTCAATCCTAATGGTGTTTCCAATTCCGATACCCTCCGCTGCTACCACGTAGAACTTCTTGCTCTGGTCATCTTTCGAGATCAGTAGGGCAAGAGGAGCCCCTCTTCCTGGCTCGTGAACTAGGTCGCTTACGACGTACTCTCCCGTAGTTCCGGGTGGCGGAAAAGATACTCTTGCCCTTCTGAGCCACGAGGGCGACCTAAAGTTTATGTTACCTCTTCCTTCCCTTTGAACCAAAATATGCTTTCCCAATCAAATCACCTACAGTAGCCCAAGGTTCGTGGCCAACTCGGTGGCCTTGAACTCTGGCGCGAGCTTAACATATGCCTTCTTTCCTTTAAAGGTATTTTCAACGTTTACTTTGATCACTTTAACCTTGAACCTGTTTTCTATTTCCCTTTTGATCTTATCTTTTGTTGCGCTGCGCGAAACGTAGAAAGTAAGCACGTTGTTCTTCTCCCTTTCCGCTATGGCTTCCTCGCTAGATACCGGTGATATTAAAACGCTTTCGTAAGCCATTCTTTCTCAACCTCCTGAAGGGCGCTTTTGGACCATAATGTTAACCTTCCAGCTTGACCTCCCGGCGCCAGGGAAGGTATGCCAAGATCTTTATAGTACTTGACCTCCACTCCTGGCATGTTCTTACCAGATCTCAAGATTGGTGCATCCTTTCTTGAAACAACTATAAGCAGGGACTTGGGTACCCTTTTTCCTCTTCCCCTCATCTTTGCCCTTCCGCTCTTTATTTTAGTGCCTTTTTTTGCCCTTTCGACATCAGCGTTCAACCCTAGGTTTGAGAGGACCGTGTGTACCTCTATGGTTTTAGTAGCTTCCTCTATCCTATCCTCTACTACTATTGGTAGAGACTTTATTTTTTCAGGGATTAAATGCCCTCTTTCCCTGACTTTGTCGAAAGAGAAAGCGCTTAGGAGGGCATGAAGTCTGGCCAGTTCTTTCTCTTTCTCGTTTATTGATTTTTTGTACTTTTCCTCCACTCTGGGCGGATGGGCTAGGTGACCGCCCTTAGCACTCGAAATGAAGGCCGCACGGCCGGTTTCGGTCCTAGGAACTCTAGATATTCCTCTTCCGGTTCCCCATGAGACCGCGCTTACCCCACGGCCAGCCTCAGGACTTCTGCCCTGCGGTTGCGCGGATCTGGATTGCGACGCTATCCACGCCTTAAGTATGAGATCATCTCTGATGGAAAGTGGTTGAGGTAGCGTTACCTCCACGGTTCCCGATTCTGATCCCGTCATGTCAAATAGGGGTACAACGCGCTTTTCTAAAGATTGCATCATCTCTTTTGCACCTAAGATATGGAGTTATAAGCTATTGCGGGCGGTTCGATGGGCTTGCCCTTCACCGATAATCTGAGAAGGACGAGCCTCTTGGCCGGCCCTGGCACGGAGCCCGAAACCCCTATAAGAGTTGAATGGGGCACGCCGTAGTGCTTTATCCCTCCATTGAACTTGAACTTGGATGAGTCCGTTATAAGCACGATCTTCTTGTTGTGATCCACCCTGTGATGGAACCCCATCTGTCCAGGCCTGCCCACAGTGGCAGGAACGACGCCTGGGCGCTGAGGACCGGTTGCTCCAGGTCCCCTTTTTGTCTTTCTTGACTTGTGGGGTAATAATTTCATGCCAAACCTAGCTATTGGACCAGCCATGCCCTTTCCTTTGCTTATCGCTACCGCATCGACCGCTGCCCCTAGCTTGAACGCTGGAAAGGCCTCACTGTCAAGCTTAAGCGTTTTTCCAAGCCACGCGATAGCCAAATCCAGTGCCTTGGAGGGTTCAGCGTCCACCGGTATCTCCAATATTTCTGGCGTCTTCTTTCTCATGCCAGTTTGATCCGGATTTGTGGCAATCAGAACCCTGACTACATCAAAGGTTAGCTTTTTGATTTCATCGATTGTAAGGCCCTTGCCCGGCTTTGTCTTCCTTTTGAGCTTCTTAACGGTAGATTCATCTAGAGTGGCCCAGCTTTCTCCAAGGCACTTGCCGTTGTTGTAAACCCTCACTGCCATAACCGTTATGGGGGGAACTTCCAGAAGAGTGTATGGGAGGCTGACATCCCTTCCAAAGTTTGGGGAAGCCTTGTAGCTCTCGGTGTAAACGAGGTGACCCATGCCTACCTTGTAAGCGGGAAGGCCAGCAAGCCCTCCTGACGATGAAAGCACCCAGGTCCTCACCCATGGAACTATACTCTTTGCTCTTTTTCTAGGCCTATAAGCTAAAGACCCTCTGTGAGGGGCATGCTTACTACGGTGTCCCATGTCTAATCAAGAAAATAACGTTCTCCCTTTTAAGCATGCAACCACTCCCTTTATGCACGGGTGGTCCTCGCAGCTCAGCTTAGTCATCCCGGATACGACGCTTTCCACTCATGGGAACCTCGTAGACTTCACCGTAAGGGCGGGCTTTTTGGCAAGGTTTTCGGCCATGGCCAACGTTCACAGGATAATAATTTACCGCGAAGACGCGTCTAAGGATTCGCCCTTCGGCAAGGATCTGGAAACTCTCTTGAAGTTCAGCGTCATACCTCCCTACCTCAGGAAGAAGATCTTTCCGCTGACCGACTCCCTTAGGTTTGCTGGCCTCATGCCTCCGCTCGGAATACCAACGCATCCTGAAACGAGAAGGATCGCCATAGGTGATGTAAGAGTGGCATTTGTGGAGGGTAACAAGGCCATGGTTGATGAGAATAGATTTGCCGTCCTCGAGGGAAAAAGAGAATTAGTTCCAGCTCCACCTGGAATAAAGGGAGTGACATTCGTTAGGATAACTTCGCTCAGCCCCTTGCGGGCGGAGGCGTCGGCTAGCGTTGGTTACTCTGGATTTTACGTCGAGTTAACCCATGAAGCTCTGAGTACAACTTTGAGCAAGCTCAAAGGGATCAAAATAGGCACCTCTAGGTTTGGCTGCGAATACAGGAAGGCACTTCCTTTGGCTTTGGCTCGCGTGAAGAAGGAAAGTCCTGAGGAGACGTTTCTGGTGTTCGGATCCCCTACGAGCGACTTAAGGGAGATCCTCAAAATTCAGGGATCATCTCCAAAGGGAGGGTTCGACTTTTACGTTAACATGGATCCGGGTCAAGTCCTGAAGAGCATAAGAACCGATGAGGCCATACCTCTATCGTTAGTGACCATTAACTGCGCTGGCGCCTTACTTAAAAACCGAAAACCCTTATTTGTGACGCTGTTTACCATCTTATGGGAGGACAACAAAGATCGCCTTTGCTTGACGAGGTCTACAAGCAGGAAAAGGCCAAGAAGCAGCAGGAAGAAAAGGGAAAGAAATCCAGGTGATTTTTTATGAAGACAGCGCAAATGCCAACACGGTTATGCCCCTCGGAGGCGGCAGCATATGAAGGTAATGATTTTAGGAATTGACGGTTATTTGGGTTGGCCCTTTGCATTGAGGATGATAGAAAGGGGGCACGAGGTATGCGGGGCCGATAATTTCTACACGAGAAAGGCGGTCGAGGAGGTAGGTTCGTGGTCCGCCATACCGATAAGCAGCATGGAAGATCGCCTCAGGGCCGTTAAGCGGGTTTTCGGGGCTGACATAGCATTCAGGGAAGGTGACTTAAGGGATTACGGTTTCATCTCCTCATTCATTGAGGAGCAAAAACCAGATGCGATAGTTGACTTCGCCGAGCAGAGAAGCGCGCCTTACTCTCAGATAGACTTATACCACGCCGTGTTCACCATGGAGAACAACGTAATAGGCACCATGAACTTGCTTTACGCAATCAAGGAGAGCGTACCAAAAGCTCATTTATTGAAGATGGGAACGCTAGGTGAGTATGGAACACCTAACGTGGACATACCCGAGGGATACTTTGAGATCGAATATCAGGGAAGGAAAGATAGGTTGCCTTTTCCCAGACAGGCTGGCAGTTGGTATCACTGGAGCAAGGTTCATGACAGTAATAACATATCGTTCGCGGTAAAGATTTGGGGACTGACGGCAACCGACGTTCATCAGGGCCCGGTTTACGGAACCAGGACCGAGGAAATGAAAAGCGACGAACTGAGAACTCGCTTTGACTTCGATGAGGTGTGGGGAACAGTTCTCAACAGGTACTGCGTTGAGGCTGTGGCAGGGATTCCTTTGACGCCTTACGGTGAAGGTGGTCAGACCAGGGGATTTATATCGCTCGAGGATAGCATAGAGGCACTCTCTCTCCTAATCGAGCACCCTCCTGAGCAGGGCACCATGAGGGTGGTTAACCAGTACGCTGAAAGCAGGAGCGTAATGGAGCTTGCTAATATGGTTAAGAAGGCGGGAGACGAGCTCGGGTTGAACGTTCAAATAAAACCGGTACCAGATCCCAGGGTTGAAGCCCAGCATCACTACTACAACGTAGAAAGATATGTGCTTCCCTCGCTTGGCTTTAAACCTAAGCACAGCGTCGAGGGAGAGATACCAGTGATGTTGAAAGATTTGATGAGTTATAGGGAGAGGCTTATCGAGAAGAAAGATGCGATACTTTTGGCTGGCTCTAACGCTGGAGTTAACTGGGTTCGGACGTCGAACAAAATAGAGAAAAAACCTCTGAGGTCGGCCTTCAAGGCTTGACCCAGCGGAACACGACGTACTCGACCTTTCCGCTTGAAACGTTGGGATATGCCATGACGAAGCGCTTTCTAACTCCGTGAGAAAGTCTTCCAGCCCTGACTATCTCCTCAGGCTCGAAGGCATCGTAGGCCAGCACTACGTGAACTAAGAAGATCGCGTGGTCAATTCCTGGTCCGTGCTCATAAACCGCGAAGTCTGCCCCGAACTTCATGCCCGGCTTAACTATATATCCCTTGGCCTTCAGGTCATCGTAAACCATGAAAAGCTCCTTGAAGTGTATGAAGTCGCGCTCCAAGATCTCCCTGAGTTCATCATTCGAGATTTTCCTTCCCTTAAAGTAAACCTCCAGTGTACCTTGGCGAGCTAGGTAGAGGGCTTCCACAGGAGATAGCTCCAACTCCGACTCTATCTCACGTCCCTTGGGTTTGTAAACGGATAACGTGCGCCCGTAATACCCAAGGGCGTAAATGGAGCCCCCCTCTTTCTTGTCCAGTACTAATACTGAGCGGCCGTTGAATACACCCTTAGCCATAATAGTAGTTGTTGCTCAAAGTAAAGCCTTGTGCGATCGTAGAGCCTGTTTGACCGATCAGGACAGCTTGAAAATAGACATTTATACGCCTGTTCTATAAGTTTATGAAGTATGGGATCCTGCGCCTTGCCGTCGTGGTCGTCATAGTGCTGGTAATGGCCGTGCTCATAGGGTACCTGTTTAAGGAGATGGACGTCATAACCATAATATCGAGGACAAATCCAAGGCTCTTGCTGGGCGGCGCAGGCCTTGAGCTTTTTGGTCTTTTCTTATATGCGCTTTCTTGGCACGTCCTTCTCCTGAGCGGAGGTATCAATGTGAAGCTCAAAAAAAGCGTTATCATAACTTGGTCGAGCTTATTTCTTCTCTACGTTACGCCTGCAGGCATATTAATGGACGTGTCCCGCGCTATACTGATGGGAAAAGAGGGAAAAAATACTTCGGCGTCAACTGCATCTGTGATAATGCAGAGGGTAATTTACGCTTTTGCCTACGTTGTTATTACCACTGCAAGCATATTTATCATATATTTCTATGACAGACCCGCCTTTCACCTGATATATCCCTTTATTTTCATCGTTGTGATTGCTGCAGCAGCCGGTTTTTTCGTGCTCGCGGCGTCGAGGCACAGGGGTTTGGTGGCTTGGACGGGAAATCACCTTTTCAGCTTCTACTATAAGTTCGTAAAGAAGGTGACTGTGGATAAAAGGGTTAGGGAAAGGGCTACTAGGACAACCGCGGAGTTCAGCGATGCGATTGCAAGCATGTGGCACTCCCCTATGGGGGCACTTCTATCCTTGGTCATAATCATCTGTAGGCTTCTTGTCGCGGCGCTGGTTTCATATTGGGTATTTATCTCGCTAAACTACACTGGCATAAACTTTTGGGAGATAACCCTCGTCATGCTGGTTGGCGAGCTTGTCACAAGCATTCCAATAGGCATACCCGGTATGCTGGGTTTTGTGGAGGCAGCAATGAGCGTGTCGTACATAGCGCTTGGGGTACCAGGCGGTATAGCCATAGCCGCTACATTGCTAATAAGGCTTATACTTTACTGGTGGGATGTGGTGATCACGGGCTTTACGGCCGCGCTTTACTCAGGCGGCCTCAAAACATTCCTCCGCGCATCAGAGCAAGAATCCTAACGGAGCTCCCAAACCTTTGAATGGAATCTACCATCTCCTCTGCCCTTTGGACCGTTTCATGCATTAGCAATATGCAAGGTAGAGCGAAGTTATATTTGAGCAACATCAGGTCAAGCTGTCTTTGTTTGTGGTCCACCTCTGCCTCTATTTGGTCTACCTCATACGTTACCTGTACGGCCTTGCGAGTATCGCTCTTGAGAGATTGCAGCGCGGTCTTTGCCTTTTCAAAGGCCTCAAAAGCCATGTTTACAACCTCCGTTATACCATTTATGAACTCGGCGCTCTCCTTATCGCTGTTTTTTAGCATTAAGCAGAAGTCCTCACTTGTCATGGCATTTAGCCTAAAGCTTACTGCCTCCGCGAAGGAGGAGATCTCAGTTATTAGATCATCGGTGGCAAGGAGGCTAGCTGCGAAATTTGAAATAAGTTGTGCCTCCGCGAGCGTTTTCTCCACGCGCTTTCTTACGTTCAGTTCCTCGACCTCCTTGAGCTCCAGGACCTTCTTGTAAGCTGAGGAGGAGATCGTTGCATCTCTTTTCTCCACGCCATCAGCGGTTTGAAGAACCGCCCTGAGCGCCTCTTGAACGATCCTTGTGTGTTCTATAAGCGCCGTTACTGAACGATCGTAGGATACTCTCTCCTCTTCCGATTGATCATAGGCCATATGATTAAATTGTCACACTGATTTAACCTTTTACTTTTTCAGCTTTCGGTATGACCTCAATAGATTAGAAACTTCAGTGCGATAGGGTTAAAGCCGTGTTATTGATATTATCGTGGTGAAGGATTTGTCCCAGGAGGGGGAGGAAAAGCGTGAGGTAATATTGAGGGCTGCAGACGCTAAACCGCGCGACTATGGAAGAGGGAAGGTTAGGATAAACCAGGCAGCCCTTCAAGCTTTGGGAGTAGAAGTTGGTGATGTAGTAGAGCTCTTTGCCAAGAGAAGAAGTGCAGCCATTGCTTGGCCGGCTTACATTGAAGACCAGGATCAGGACATAATAAGGATGGATGGTCTTACGCGGCAAAACATAGGGGCATCGCTTGGAGATCGCGTCATAGTGAGGAAGGCATCTTATAAGCCCGCACAGATGGTTAAACTGGCCTCCTCCTCCTTCCAGGTAAGCGTTGATGAAGGCTTTTCGAGTTACGTGAAGAAGAGGCTCATAGATTTCGTGGTTGTGCAAGGAGATAAGGTGCTCATACCGGTGCTTGGCCAGTCCATGGTCTTCACGGTTGTCTCCGTTAGGCCGCCCGGAATCGTGCTTATTACGGACGATACTCAGGTTGTTATATCTGACAAGCCAGTAGAGGGCGAGGAAGGAAGGCCTATCACGTATGATGACATAGGGGGACTAAAGGACGTGATACTGAAGGTTAGAGAAATGATAGAGCTTCCTCTGAAGCACCCGGAGCTATTCAGAAGGCTCGGCATTGACCCGCCAAAGGGCGTGCTCCTGATAGGTCCTCCCGGAGTTGGTAAGACGCTCCTTGCGAAGGCGGTTGCGAGCGAAACTGATGCTTACTTTGTGTCGATTAACGGACCCGAGATAATGAGCAAGTTTTACGGTGAGTCGGAGCAGAGGCTCAGGGAGATATTTGACGGTGCAAAGAAGCACGCTCCCTCGATAATCTTCATCGACGAGATAGATGCGATCGCCCCCAAGAGGGAAGAAGTCACTGGAGAGGTCGAGAGAAGGGTTGTCGCTCAGCTGTTGGCGCTAATGGATGGGCTTCAGGCCAGAGGAGATGTAGTTGTCATAGGGGCAAGCAACATACCTCAGGCCATAGATCCAGCCCTCAGGCGCCCAGGAAGATTTGATCGCGAGATAGAGATAGGCATACCCAACAAGGAGGGAAGAGAGGAAATACTTCAGATACACACAAGGGGTATGCCTTTGGCAAAAGACGTTGACCTGCGCAGGCTTGTCGACTTGACCAATGGGTACACGGGAGCGGATCTCGCCGCCCTTGTCAGGGAAGCAGCTATGAGAGCCCTCAGGAGGTATCTACCCGAAATACAGGATATAGAGGGAGAGATCCCAGCGGAGATTCTGGAAAAGATGGAGGTCACCATGGACGACTTCATGAAGGCATTGCCAGACATAGTCCCGACGACGCTGAGAGAGGTATACGTCGAGGTGCCCGAGGTCAAGTGGGATGACGTGGGGGGACTTTCCGAAGTTAAGGAGACGCTGAAGGAGGCTGTCCAGTGGCCTCTTGAGAAGCCCGAGGTGTTTAAGAGGCTTGGCATACGGCCTCCAAAGGGTGTTCTGCTTTATGGCCCTCCCGGAGTTGGTAAGACGCTCCTTGCGAAGGCCGTAGCGACCGAGAGCGAGGCGAACTTCATATCCATAAAGGGACCCGAGATATACAGCAAGTGGGTAGGGGAAAGCGAGAGGGCCATAAGGAGCATATTCAGGAAGGCCAGGCAAAGTGCCCCATGCGTTGTATTCCTAGACGAAGTCGAGGCCATAGCCCCCATGAGAGGTCTCTCGTACGGAGACTCGAGGGTGAGCGAGAACGTCATAAGTCAGCTTCTCACGGAGCTTGACGGTATGGAGAGCCTCGAAAACATCGTTGTCATAGCTGCAACGAACAGACCCGACATGCTCGATCCAGCGCTTTTGAGGCCGGGCAGACTTGACCTTTTGGTTTACATACCCCCTCCTGACGTCAACTCCAGAAAAGAGATACTGAAGATACATACTGCAAAAATGCCCCTGTCCCCTGACGTCTCTCTAGACGAGCTTGCCATTAGAACTGAGGGATACTCAGGTGCGGACTTGGAGGAGCTCGTTCGGGAGGCGGGAATGGCAGCACTTAAGAGGGACATAAACGCAAAGGAGGTAACGCTAGCGGACTTCGAAAAGGCCCTTTCGTCAGTAAGACCCTCCATCACCGAGGACATGATAAAGTTCTACCAGCAGTGGAATGAAAAGGCAAAAAGCCTCAGGAGGGTCGAGAAGCAGGAGTTGCTGGGGTGGATTTGATGAAGGGTTCGCTCAGGGTAGCAAAGCCATATGATCAGGTCATACTTGAGTTCTTGCTTGAAAGGAACGCTAAGAAGGTCTACGTGAGCGAAAAGGAGGTCGTTGATAGGCTCAGTGACGAGTTCGGCGAGGTTGATAGGAAGCTGCTGAACAGGGTTCTCATGCGCATGGAGATAAGGGGATTGATATTAGTGCAGAGCAAGGACAGCACCAAGCTGATTAGCCTGGCGGAGTGACCTTAATGGGAGTTGACCTCAGGGATCTAGTTCAAAAACAGACGGTAACTCTTCAGCAACTCTCGGGCAGGGTCATCGCAATAGATGCTTACAATGCGCTATATCAGTTTCTCAGCACAATAAGGGGTAGCGATGGAAGGCCGCTGATGGATAGGATGCAGAGGGTTACCAGCCATCTAAGCGGGCTTTTCTACCGCACCGTGAACTTCTTGGAAAGGGGTGTATGGCCGGTATACGTTTTTGATGGTCCGGCTATAGAGGAAAAAAGAAAAACGATCGAGCAACGCATGGAGGTCAGGCTAGCGGCGGAGAGGCTTTACAGAGAGGCCGTTAAGGCAGGTAATGAGGAGGAGGCCAGAAAATATGGCGAAAGGGCTGCATTGCTCACGCCCGAAATGGTTAATGAGGCCAAGGCATTGCTTGAGGCCATGGGGGTGCCTTGGGTTCAGGGTGCTGCCGAGGGTGAGGCTCAAGCAGCGGCAATGGTAAAGGCAGGAGATGCCTGGGCTGTTGGCAGCCAGGATTACGACTCCTTGCTGTTTGGGGCAGACAGGCTTGTTCGCAACATGACTGTCAGCGGGAGGAGAAAGGTTCCAAACGAGAACCGCTACGTGCCTGTGGAAATGGAGCTTATTAGCCTTCAAGATACCCTCAGGTCTTTGGGCATAACAAGGGAGCAACTAATAGATATAGGGCTCATGATAGGTACCGATTACAATGAGGGATATGAGGGAATCGGCCCTAAGAAGGCTCTATCCCTGATAAAGCAGTATGGGTCCCTTGAACAGATAGTTAAGGCAAAGGGGCTTGATCCATCCCCTCTGGCGCTAAAAGAACTGTTTTTGAACCCGAAGGTAAATCCAGTCGATAAACCCAAGTGGGGAGAAGTAAACGTAGAAAAGGTTATCTCATTCTTGTGTGACCAGCACGACTTCTCCAGGGAAAGGGTAATGGAAAATCTCGCTAGGATAAAGAGGAGACCAGAGAGAAGCACGGGGCAGACTTCTTTAACCTCTTTCTTTGGCCGAAGGCTCACAGCTAAACTTATTTCATAGGTTAAGCTATTGGCATGGGCTATGCCTCAGTTCCTGGGAAGGTCACCCTGCTAGGGGAGCACGCCGTAGTGTACGGATACCCGGCGCTGGTCATGGCCATTAACCTTTACACGAGCGCGTCATCAGAAGAGGGCGGGGATGCAGTTATCATCGATTCAAGGTATCCTGGGGGACACACAAGGTCTGTCATGGAGCTTGACGGTAAGGGAGGGGACGAGCTGCCTTACGTTAAGGCAGCCATAAAGAAGGTTTGGCAGCTTCAAGGGAGCAGGAAACCGGCAATCATCAGCATAAACAGTGAGCTGCCATATGGCTCAGGGCTGGGCAGTAGTGCTTCGGTCTCCGTTGCTGCATTGGCAGCCTACCTCTCGCTTTACGGGGCGAAGAAGGAGCCATGGGAAATAGCAGCGTTGGGCAGGGAGGTGGAGGCCGAAGTGCAGGGAAGGGCAAGCCCCATGGATACGCTGGCGGTTAGCTTGGGAGGGACCATAAAGGTTATCCCACCTGGTGATTTCGAAAAGCTGAACGAGAGCATGGGCTTTGAACTATTGCTGGCTTGCGTTACGAAGGAGCTGAGCACGGGCGAAGCCGTTGCCTTCGTTAGAAGAAGGAAGGAAGAGCTCGGTAGCAGATTTATCCAGATCCTTGATGAGATAGGATCTCTTGTGGAGGAGTCGGTTAGTGCCATTAAGGCGCATGACACATCTCGGCTTTTTTCGCTTATCAACAGAAATGAAGAGCTCTTGGAGGAGCTGGGAATCGTGACGCCTAGGACACTCAAGATTGTGCACATGGCCAGGGAGCTTGGGGCTGCCTGTGCAAAGATTAGCGGAGGAGGTTTTGGTGGTTGCGTCCTAGTAGCAGGCGGAGATCGGCGCGCGATGACGAGACTTGGCGCACTTGCAGATAGGGTTTTTGTCGTCAGAGAGAGCAAGGGGATGAGCTATCAATAGTTGGAAGTGGGTATACTTTTGCAGCGGTTGATGCGCTTGGAGTAAGAAGGTGTATTAAGCGATACGATATTAGGCTCATGACGGAGCTGAGGTTTGATTACTCGTCTTTGGAAGGGCTTGTTGAGGTCCTCTCGGCCAAGGCCAGGGTCTCCATAATGATGGCTTTAAGAGATGGCCCCAAGTCAAGCACATCGCTTTATGAGCAGCTCAATCACAATGGATTTCCAAACATGGAGAGGAGCACGTTCTACTATCACTTGCAGAAGCTTAGAACCCACGGGTTGATCAAGGAGTCCGGCAGCATTTCAGGTGCTGGGAAGCCTGAAAAGATCTGGACTTTATCTGCTGACACATTAGTTATAAGCCTGAGATAGGTCAGCTTTAGCCTTTTGCTGGGCTTGAATATCTTTTTGCTGGGATGAGGCTTGCGCGTTGCTATCGTGGTTGCGTTGTTAGAACGCATCGTATGAAAAGGGGGTAGGCTGCACGTTGAGCAATTCCAACTGAAACGACGTACGTCAGCTTGAACCTGGGACTGAAACGATTAACCCCCAAAGCTTATTAAAGTCTCCACAAAATAATTGGAGATAAAATCGCCCAGATTTGACTATACCGTCCAGCTCCAGGATCCCTCGAAGGAGGTGTTAGTGAGCATTAGGAATGCTCGCGCTTCCTTCAAGAAGAGCTGTGAGCTTATGGACGCAATCCGGGGCAAGAGGGTCAAGGAAGCTCAGGCGATAATCGAGGGCGTAATATCTAAAACCCAACCCATCCATTACACCGCCCATCGCAAGCACGTCCCTCATCACTCTCAGCTAAAGGGGAAAAGGGGAGCCGAGGGAGGATATCCGGTCAATGCAGCAAAGCAGATCCAAAGGCTCCTGGATAACGCGTTGGCTGCGGCGGATGCAAAGGGTCTTGATGAAGATAAGCTGGTCATAAACCACGCAGCGGTGTTGCTTGGGCTTAAGGTTAGGAGGTTTTTTGCCCGGGCAAGAGGACAGCATGACCTTAAGGTAAGACAGTTAGTGCACATGGAGCTGGGGCTCAAGGAGGTGGAATGAAGTGCTCGTAAAGAAGTACTTTGTTGATAAGGGTTTCAGGTACGCAATGGTAAAGGATGAGCTTTTCAAAAATCTGCGCTCTGCAGGGCTTGCAAGGGTCGAGATAGTTCAAGCTCCTCTGGGAACGAGGATAATCCTTTACGCACAAAGGCCGGGTCTTGTTATAGGGCAAAGAGGGAATAACATACAGGCCCTCACCGGGGAACTTGAAAAGAAGTATAAGATAGAAAATCCGCACGTTTTGGTATATGGCCTAGATCAGCCAAACCTTGAGCCTCAGGCATTGGCCTTTGGCATAGCCGAGCAGCTTGAAAGGGGAATGTACTTCAGGAAGATAGCGAATGCGACTTTGAACAACATAATGCAAAGCGGTGCAAGGGGTGCTGAGATAATAATAAGGGGTAGGCTTTCCATTGCCAAGTCTAGGATGGCTAGGTTCACAAGCGGCGTAGTTTACAAGAGTGGTATGGTTTTGGGCAAGCAAACGGAGCTCGGAAAGGCGTCAGCGCTTCTTAAGGAGGGCCTTGTAGGAGTTAAGGTCAGGATAACTAAGCCGGGAGTCCCGATCGATGCAGTCCTTGTAAAGCAACAGAAGGAGGGTGAACGCGTTGTCGCTTAAGGCCGAAGAGCTCAGGAAGATGGAAAAGGAGCAATTGCTGAAGCTTCTGGACGATCAGAGGCTGCAGTTGCTTAAGCTTAGCTCAGAAAAGGCAGCTAAGGGCACTATTGATAAGCCGGGGACAATGAAGGTAGTGAGAAAGAACATTGCCCGCATACTGACGGTACTCGGTGAAAAGAAATGAGGGGTGTTGACTTAATTTTTGAGGCAAAGCCTTTGGAGTTCGAGTTCAATGGGAGGAAGATAAGGGGAAACTGTGAGCTTGAAACAAAGAACACGCTCATAGTTCACGGAAAAATATATCCCAAGCGCTCCATAAGGAATTTAGAGGTAGGTGGAAGGAGAAAGTCAAAGGTTTGCTACGAAAGAAGCCTTGAGGAAAGGCTAAAAAGGTTACTAGCGAAGTGAGGTGATGTATTTGCCAACTCAAGAGATATATGGCATAAAAGCTCCAGAGAAGAGCTGCAACGATAAAAACTGTCCCTTTCACGGTGACCTGACCGTCAGGGGAGCGGTATTTGAGTGCAGAGTGGAATCCAACAGGATGAACAGGACAGCTACCGTAGTTCGCGAGATAGCTAAATGGGTTCCCAAGTACGAGAGGTATGAGCGCGACAGGATGCGCATACACGCTCACGTGCCTCCTTGCATCGAAGTAAGGGAGGGAGACGAGGTCATAGTTGCGGAGTGTAGGCCTGTGTCCAAGACCGTCTCGTTTGTTATTTTGGGGGTGAGGTCTCATGGTTAAGAGAGGAGGAAAAGAAGCCGTAGAGGTAAGAAGGCCCCATTTATCGCGCGGCATAGTTGCGGGGACGCAGCTGACTTGCGCCGACAACAGCGGCGCCAAGGTCATAAGCATGATCTCCGTGGAAGGCTACAGGGGAAGGATAAGGCGTTATCCTAGGGCTACCGTTGGAAACATCATAACTGCCTCCGTCAAGGTCGGTAACCCTGAGATGAGAAGGCAGATAGTTAAGGCAATCGTGGTGAGGCAGCGCATGCCCATAAGGAGGCCTGATGGCACCAGGATTGTCTTTGAGGATAACGCCGCAGTAATTCTTACGCCCGACGGAGATCCGAAGGGGACGGACGTGCATGGTCCCGTGGCCAAGGAAGCCGCCGAGAGAATAGCTAAGCTGGCCGGCCTGGCCACAATGGTTATTTGAGGTGTTTATTATGAGCAAGAAACCTACAGTTCAAAGGCTTAAGCTTCATGAGTTTGGCGAAGACCCATTTCACAGAAGGTACTTGATAAACGCTCACCTTTCATCATCTCTTAGGAGTCGCTTGGGTATCAGGTCTATGCCAATAAGGGAGGGCGACACCGTAAGGATAGTAAAGGGGGATTACGCAGGTCGGCATGGAAGAGTGCGCGCGGTGCACCGCGAACTTGGTAGAATAGAGGTGGTTGGCATAACCGAAAAGAGCGGAAAAGGAGATACAATATATCCCAAGATCTCGGTTTCCAACGTTGAGATAACAAGGCTGAACCTGAGAGACAAGTGGAGAAGGAAGATAATAAGCAGGAAGACTGGAAAGGAGATAACAGCAGAGATCGAGAGGGAGATATCTGCTCCTGAGGAGGGAAGTGAGGGGCAGCGGGAAGAGGCATCCCAGGAGGTTGCCCCGCCTTCTAAGGAGGCGGAGGCGCAGAAAAAGGAGGGTGAGCAACGATGGCGAACAAGGGCGGAAGTAGGCATATGAAGATTAGCCGCATTCCTAGCTCATGGCCAAGAGGAGGTAAGAGCGTGAGGTTTTTGACTAAGCCGCGGCCGGGACCGCATTCCACTGAGTACTCGCTTCCCCTTGTTATGCTTGTGAGGGATGTTTTTGGTCTCGCTTCAACAGCAAGGGAAGCCAAGATCAGCATAATCTCGGGAAAAGTGAGCGTTAACGGAAAAATTCGCAGGGAAGAAAAGTTTCCTGTTGGTCCTTTCGACATAATATCTGTGGAGAGCTATGGGAGCTACTGTATCTTGCCAAGGAAGGGTATTGGCCTGTATCCAGTGCCATACACCGGGCCGCGCTACTTAAGGGTTGAAAGAAAGATAGTTCACGCGGGGAAGTATCAGCTGGGCTTTCACGATGGCAGCAATATCCTAATACCCAAGGATAATCCGTTCAGTGGCGTTAAGGTGGGATCAACGCTAATATTTGAGGCACAAGGAGATAACTGGGTTCCGAAGGAGGAGCTACCACTCAAGGAAGGATGCCTTGTTGTAGTGGTGGGAGGTAAGAACGAAGGGGTTATGGGTACTGTGTCCTTTGTTGCGGAGGACCAGGTAAACATAAGCACGTCCCAGGGACAGACGTTCCAAACGTCTAAAGACCACGTTTACGTTGTTGATCAGCGGATATTTGAGGTCATATCGCGCCTGGAGGCGAAGAACAATTGAACCCAATGGATCAGGTCAGGCTTGAAAAGGTAACAGTGAACATGTCATTTGCAGGAAGACAGGAAAGGCAAAACGCTGCAGTTACGGTCCTTCAGTCCTTAGTAAATCAGAAGCCCCTTGTCACCCGCGCTAAGAAGACCATAAGGGACTTCGGAATACATAAGGGTGAACCAATGGCGGCAGTGGTCACGCTCAGGGGAAAGGCCGCCGAGGACTTCTTGAACAGGGCCTTAGCGGCGGTTAACAGAAGAATTAAGGCAGACAGTTTTGATGGTCGCTCGACTTACAATTTTGGTATATCGGAGCACATAACCATACCTGGTACTAAGTACGTTCCCGAGCTAGGGATATTTGGGCTAAACGTGGCCATAACCCTTTGTAAACCGGGAAGAAGAGTTTCCCTTCGCAGGGAGAATCCTCGTCCTCTTCCTCCCAAGAAGTACGTCAGTAGGGAGGAGGCAGAGGAATTTATGAGGAAGAAGTTTGAGGTTACCTTTGAGTAGTGATTAAAATGGGAAAACATAAGCCGCCAAAGGTCAGGAAGTACGGAAGAGGAGCTCAGGTCTGCTCTAGGTGCGGGAGCCATGATGCCCCGATAAGGGCATATGGGCTACATCTGTGCAGGCAATGCTTCAGGGAACTGGCCCCTGATATGGGCTTCAAGAAGTACAGGTGAAAAAAATGACGTTCTCACTATCTTATGCTTTGGATGCAATATACAAGGCAGAGAAGAGAGGAAAGAAAGAGGTAATTGCGTACCCCGCTAGCAAGCTCGCCGCTTCTACGCTCGCTAAGCTGCGCGAGCTTGGGTACATAGGGGACTTCGAGTTCATAGACGACGGAAGAAATGGGAAGTTCAAGGTCGAGCTTCTTGGCAGGATAAACAAGTGCGGCGCCATAAGACCTCCGCTGTTCCTTCAAAGCGATGAGCTGGTTTCGGGAGAAGTTAGGTTCCTGCCAGGTAAGGGCGTCGGTGTGCTTTTGGTTTCAACCCCTTACGGTGTACTTACGAGCGCGGAAGCAAGGGACAAGAAAATAGGCGGAGTTCTTATAGCCTACGCCTATTAACCGCTCCTTGAATATAATAGTCAGCCCTAAATACTCCCATTCTTTTCTTTTGAGATGCCAAAATCGCTGACTTTGACCAAGGTGATCTCTCCCCACGAAGGAGTAAAGCTTCAGCTGAAAGATGAGAGGACCATATACGTCGAGGGAAAGTCGAAGATGACGCTCAGGCTCCCTGAGGGTAATTACTCGCTTGAGCAGAAAGATGGGTCCTTGGTGGTAACGGCGATGGGCCTCAAGAAGGAGGACAGGGCGATGTTTGGAACCGTGGTGGCTCTCATAAGGAACGCGTTGAATGGCGTCCTGGAAGAGTATGAGAAGACGTTGGTGATAGCGTATTCCCATTTTCCCATGAATGTTCACGTCGAGGGAAAAAGGGTCGTCATCGAGAACTTCATAGGGGAAAGGGGCAAGAGGTACGCCAACATCATAGGAGACACCAAGGTCGAGGTCAACGGTGACATCATAAAGGTTAGGGGACCTGACAAGTACGCTGTCGGGCAGACGGCAGCAAACATAGTATCTGCCTGTAAGCTCAGCGGCTATGACCGCAGGGTTTTCCAAGATGGGATTTTTGTAAAGGCGTGATTTAAATGAGCGAAATTAAAGAAAAGATAATAAAGAAGCGCGCAAGCGCGAGGGAATTCAGAAGGACTAACTGGTTCAAGTTCAAGAGGGTTGGCACCTTTTGGAGGAAACCTCGTGGAGATGATAGCAAGATTAAAAGGAAGCTTGCTGGCCATCCGCCCATGCCATCCCCTGGGTTCAGATCGCCCAAGGACGTCAGAGGGCTTCATCCATCAGGCTACCCCATCGCGGTCGTTCACAGTGAAAAGGAGCTTCGCTCCGTGCCGTCAGGGCAGGCCGTTTATCTCTCTTCAACCTTGGGCAGGAAGAAGAGGGAGGCCTTGCTGGAAATAGCAAAGGAGCTAAAGCTTAAGGTTTTAAACGGGGGTAAGTGATATGGACTTAAGCTTTCAGAGGAGAATCGCGGCTTCCCTTCTCGGTGTCGGTGAGAGCCGCGTTTGGATCGATCCCGAGCGCGAGGACGAGGTAGCTGAGGCGATCACAAAAGAGGATGTTAGAAACCTCATAGATAACGGGGTGATAAGAAAGAGGCCTCAGTCGACGCCCTCTAGGGGAAGGGCCAGAGTGCTTGCAAGGAAGAAGAGCAGAGGGCAAAGGGCTGGTCCTGGAAGCCGCAAGGGAAGCGCGAACGCCAGAAGGAAGCTAGACGATTTGTGGGTCAATAAGGTCAGAAAGATGAGGGCATACCTGAGGGAGCTAAGGGAGAGGAATGAAATAGACTCCAAAACTTACAGGGCACTCTACATGAGGGTAAAGGGTAACGCCTTTGCCAGCCTTTCCAGCCTTAAGAGATACCTTAGCAAGGGGAGATGAACATGTCATCGCATAGCACAAAAAACGTTTACGTGTCGAGGTACCGCAGAAAAAGGGAGAGAAAAACCGATTACAGGAGAAGGCTCAAGCTTCTTCTCTCTGGTTTTCCTCGCCTCGTGGTAAGGCAATCTAACAAATACATAAGCGCACAGATCGTGATTTATGAGAATAACGGGGATAGGACTGTAGCCGAGTTCAGCTCCAAGAACCTTGTTAAGTTTGGATGGAAAGGAGATGAGGATAACATAGCGGCGGCGTTTCTGACCGGATTGGCGCTTGCTAAGCTGGCGCGGGAGTCGGGTTTCAGCGCCGACAGGTTGGTTCCCGACCTTGGAATGCACTCCCCCCACAAGGGAGGAAAGCTTTTCGCGCTCTTGATGGGAGCTTCTGAGGGAGGCTTACCCATAACCGTGGGGGAAGAGGCCTTACTTGATGAAAGTATGCTAAGGATGGAGCAGCTTGCTAAGTACGCCTCAGAGCTCAAAAACAAGGATCAAAAAGTTTACGCGCAGAGATTCTCAAGATATCTTGAGAGAGGGCTGGAGCCTGAGAAATTACCAGCTCACTTTGATGAAATTAGAAAGAACTTGGGTGCTCAAAATGTCTGAGTGGAAAGCCAAGACAAAGCTTGGCATGATGGTTGCCTCGGGCGAGATAAAGAGCATATCTCAGATATTTGCCCTTAACCTGCCGATAAGGGAGGTCCAAATCGTTGACATGCTGGTACCAGACCTAAAAGTTGAAAGGATAAGCATGGAAAACGTGCAAAAGAAAACCGATGCAGGCGCGGTCAGAAGGATGAGGGTTACCGTGGCAGTGGGCAACGAAGACGGCATAGTTGGAATCGGTTCTGGGAAGGCAGCTCAAGTGCTTGATGCCGAAAATAAGGCCATAGAGGCAGCTAAGCTGAACTTGATATACGTTCACAGGGCATGTGGTAGCTGGGAGTGCGGATGTGGAGAACCCCATAGCATACCCTCGATTACTGTGGGAAAGAGCGGCTCGGTGAGGGTAATACTTTATCCAGCGCCTAGGGGCACGGGACTGGTGGCCAGCGACACGATAAAGAAGATCCTTTATTTGGCGGGCATAAGCGACGTGTGGAGCCGGACCTTGGGCGAAACTAGGACAACGACTAATCAGGCGAAGGCCGCCTTTGACGCGCTCAGGAACATGGAGACCATGAGGAGGCAAGAAGATTGGTCGAGGCTGCGAATGGGAAGGTTTTGGTCATAAGGTTTGCGGGAGAGGCTGGTCTCTCTCCCAAGAAGCTTCAGACCCTGCAGTACCTGGGCCTGAAGAAGAAGCACTGGGCCGCGGTTATTGACGATACTCCGTCCTACAGGGGCATGCTTGCGGTTGTGGAGAGGGAAGTTGTTTGGGGGCCTCTTCAGGCCGATGCTGCTGAATTGCTTTCAGAAAGGGCAAAGCTTTCCAAGGAACAGCTGGAAAAAGTAAGGGCTGGCGAGCTATCGCTTTTACCGAAGGTCGTAAGGTTGCACCCTCCAAAGAAGGGCTACAAGGAGTACAGCTGGCGTAGGGGGGAAATTGGGTCCGACATAACGGCCCTTTTAAAGCGCATGGTATGAGGATAGGAGGAACGCTTAAAGCTTGTGAATCGTGTACGGTGAACGTAAATGCCATCACCTGGCAAGATAAAAAAGAAAACTCATAGGTACCGTGGCAAGCGCAGCATGGGATACGGTAGGGTAGGTAAGCATAGGGGGAAAGGTGCCAGAGGAGGCACTGGTAAAAGCGGCTATCACAAGGGCAAGTGGTCGCTTACAATAAAGCTTGCAAAAATGGGAATACGGGTTTATGGGAGGCATGGCTTTAGTCCAGTGACTAGGAGGAAGATAAAGACCATAAACCTTTATGATTTGGAAGCCCTAAGTGCTGGAAAGGACGAAGTAGACCTTACGGCGATGGGCATAGACAAGCTCCTCGGCAAGGGGAGCATAACGCATCCAGTAAAAGTCCGCGTCGCTTCAGCGAGCGCCAAAGCAGTTGAGATGGTAAAGCAGGCCGGCGGAGAGGTCATAACCCCGGAAAACGCTTAAAAATAAAGAAGAGGTTTCGAAACATAATGCGCGCCATTGACGTGCTAGCGCCCCCAGGTAACGCCATACCTGGTCCCCGTAAGCCGGCAAAGAAAACTTCCCTTACTGAAAAGCTAATATGGACTGGGGTTGTCCTCGTGCTTTACCTCGTTATGTCGGATATACCTCTTTACGGTATATCCTCTTCGATATCATCAGCCTTCGCTCAGCTTAACGCGTTCAGGATCATATTCGCGTCCACCAACGGAACGCTTATGCAGCTCGGCATTGGGCCCATAGTGACGGCTGGTCTGGTCATGCAGATATTGGCCGGGTCGAAGTTAATAGATATAGATTTATCAAACGAGGACGACAGGGCTAAGTTCACGGCCTCTCAGAGGTTTCTAACCCTCATATTCGCGCTTTACGAAAGCGTTGCTTTCATACTGGGCGGCGCGTTTGGTTCCCTCAGCTTGCTCGACAAGGCTTTGGTGCTTGTGCAGCTGCTTTTCGCCAGCTACGTCGTTATGCTCATGGACGAGCTTCTGCAGAAGGGATGGGGCATTGGAAGTGGGGTTTCGCTTTTCATACTTGCAGGTGTGGCAGAGTCCATGGTAATGGACTCGATCTCGCCGGTCATGATTTCTGGCGGGCCCCTCGGCGCAATTCCTTACCTGATATACGTTATCCAGAACCATATGCCGATCTGGGCTGCCTTCATAAGGCCCAACGGCAGCCCCGACATGACTGGTTTCGTGTCCATGATAGCGGTTACCTTGCTTTTGATATGGCTGCAGGGCATGAGCGTAGAGATACCGGTGGCTTACGAGAAGGCAAGAGGCCTAAGGTCAAAGGTCCCGCTGCAGTTCCTCTACGTCAGCAACGTTCCAATTCTTCTAGCTCTCATACTCTTTGCTCAGCTACTTTTTTTTGGCGAGAGAGTTATGACCATATGGAACCCAAACAACAGCAATCCCATACTCAATTTCATCGGGACCTTTAACATGACAAATCCGTCAAATCCCGTTCCGACTGGCGGAATACTTTACTTCTTCCAGGCACCTACCGGCCTTGCCATGACGGCAAGCCATCCCCTTGAGGCCATTGGTAACTTTGCCCTACTCGTCGCCTTCTCTGTGGTTTTTGCCTACCTGTGGGTTGAGGTATCTGGAATGGGGGCTAGGGAGCAGGCCGAACAGATGGTCGAGTCTGGTCTCCAGATACCTGGCTTCAGAAGGGAAGTTGGCATAATAGAGAGCAGGCTCAAGGGTCCCATAAACGCACTCACTCTGATAAGCGGCCTTGTGGTTGGCATTATAGCTGGCGTCGCCGACATGCTAGGGGCTCTTGGCACAGGTATGGGCATATTGCTTGCAGTCGGCATAGTGTTCCAGCTCTATCAGCAGCTGGTCCAGGAGGAATTTCTCGAGATATACCCTGGTCTCGAGAAGTTCTTAGGTAAAACACGACGGTGATTTTTAACACTTAAAAGCGCTGGGCGCTAGCCTCCCATGGCTCAATACGTGGTTAAGGTAGGAGAGGTCATGCTGGGCGAGGGGGTACAGATTGGGGACTTTGTGAAGCTCTGGGGACCTCTTAGCGTTGGCGCTGGGACCTACATAGGAGATCTTTCCGTGATCGGCCACCCTACGTCTCACGGCGAAAAAGCGCTTACCGAGGTCGGTGAGGGATGCAACATCAGGGCTGGGGCCATTGTCTACTCCGGGGTGAGAATTGCCTCGCACGTCACGTTTGGCAACAGGGTAATGGTTAGGGAGGAAACCGAAATAGGAGAGGGAACACTCGTCGGAAGCTACACGGTGATAGACGGGAAAGTGAGCATAGGTAGGAACGTGAGAATTGAAACGGGCGTCTACATACCTCCATACTCGGTGGTTGAAGATGATGTTTTCCTTGGTCCCTACGTGATCATGACAAACGATAAGCATCTTCTCACGCCCCCTGAGCCTCTTGTGGGGCCTCACGTGATGAGGGGGGCACGCATAGGAGCGGGTGCTGTGCTCCTTCCAGGGGTGACCATAGGCGAAGGAGCTAGGGTTGGGGCAGGGGCCGTCGTGACAAGGGATGTTAAGCCTGGAGATACTGTGATAGGTGTACCAGCTAAGCCCATGAAGCGAACCGACTCATCTTACGCGCAGCGGAAGGTCTGTTTGAGCCGAGAAAGCGGTGGGCCCTGCGGGCGAACTATCGGAGGCAAGCCGCTTATGGCTAACTCTTATAACCGTGTAACCTTTTCTCACGATGGTTCGTTGAAAGTCGTCGTGACCGGAAGCTCGGGTTTCATAGGTTTCAACGTTTCAGAGTGGTTAAGCAAACAGGGTTATGAGGTCTTAGCGGTTGACGTGGCGGAAAAGCCCGAAGACCTGAATGTTCGCTACGCCAGGCTCGACCTAACTGACAAGGATGCCGTGATGCACTTGATCGAGTCAGAACGCCCCGATTACGTGCTTCACTACGCCGCCATAACAACCCTTTCATCAACCATAAACGATCCCTATGGGGCGTTTTACGTAAACGATTTCTCGACCCTCAACCTTCTCGAGGCCTCATCTCGCGTGGAAGTAAAGAGGTTTGTCTACGCCAGTTCGGTTTTGGGCAGCACGAGGGTTAACGTGAAGTGGGGAAAGAAACAGATGGGTTTGCCTATATCTGCGCTGTGGAATGTGCCTCTGTCTGGAGTTCTGGTCAAGAGCATAAATCCTGCTACAGGAAAAGCCGACTACATGCCCATAAACAAGGTCATAAGGCACAGGCTAGGCAAAAAGGATCTTTATAGGATATGGTACAAGAAGGGCGCTGAGAGAAGCGTTGTTGCCACGGGCGACCACTCGGTCTTCGTTCTCACCGACGATGGCATGCTCAAGGCAAGAGAGGTCAGAGAGCTTCAGCCGGGGGCGGATTACCTTTTCCCGGAGGACGGAAATGGAGTACCTTGCGGGCCTGATGAAGATGGCCTTCTCAAGTCTTCGCTTAGTCAGGGAGCTGAGATAACCGAGATAGAGGAAATTGGAGAGGAAGAGCTAAAGATGCTAAGGGCACAGGGCGAGTACGACGGTTACGTATACGACATATCTGTGCCAGGCTCAGAGGCCTTCTTCGGAGGTGATGTGCCAGTCCTTCTTCATAACTCGTCGAACGTCTACGGGGTGCCCACAAGAAATCCAGTGAGGGAAGATGATCCCTTTGCGCCCAGGGTACCCTATGACCACACCAAGGTCATCGCTGAATACATGATCTCCGCTTACGCTATGGCAAAGAAGCTGCCATACTCAATAACGAGGTCTTGGCTTATATTTGGAGAGCACGACAAGCCAAACAGAGCTGTCCCCATATTCATAAGAAAGGCGGTCAGAGACGAGCCCATAACTCTGTACAACTCCGGAAGGGACGTCACGGATCCCTATCACGTAAGCAATTACCTTAAGGCGCTGGACGTCATACTTAAGGATGAGAGGGCTGTAGGGCAGGCCTTTAACGTTGGGACCGGAAGCCACATGAGCGTTGCGCAGATGGCCCAGTCCATAGTGGAGATATTGGGAAGTCACTCGAAGCTCATTCTAGCGGGTCCCAGGAGCGAGCTTGAAGCACAGCCCCAGGTAAGCTATCCAAGCATTGAGAAAATATCAAAGCTTGGCTACTCTCCAGTCACGAGCTTCAGGGATGGCATACTGAGGACGAAGCAGTGGATGGAGAAGAAAGGTCTTCTGTGAGATTTCGCAGGCAATGGACGACCTTCACGACAGGCTTAAGTCTCACAAGCTTTGTTTTTCGGCTGTGAGGAACCTATCTCACCCTGATCTGTGATGAGGGTAGCTAAGCCGAGCCAGGTAATCTGGGATAGGTACCTGCGTCCATTATGACTCTCTTTATCTGGAGTGGCTCCCTGTTGGAGGCCAGCTCTCCGTAAGGAAACCTGGAAATAGCTAGGGCAACCGCCTCGCCCCTTCTGGTGGCCACCACCACCTGCGTTCCCTCCTGTATCCTCTTATCGATCATGAGTATCTCCTCCCCTCTGAGCTTCATTCCCCTGCACACAGGATCTACCGCTGCATCTGATATTATTACCTGAGGAAACTCCTTTAGTGCTTCCTCTATTGGTCTTACAACTCTTCTTGCCGGTTCCTCATTTCCCTTTTTTAGCTCGTATGCGGCCTCATATACATCGTATAGATCAAAGGAGGTCTTTTCGTCGAAAATGCCGCTTTTCGTCCTCCTCAGCTCTTCCATGTGGGCTTCAACGCCCAGGGCATAGCCAACGTCCACACACAGCTTTCTCATGTAGGTTCCCGGATCCACGCGCGCCCTTAAAAGTACGTCCCTTTCCTCTATCTCTAGGACTTCAATTTTGTATATTTTGCGTATCCTTCTCACTCTCTTTACTGATGACCTCAGGGGAGGCCTCTGGTAAATTTCCCCTTGGAACTGGCCGAGGACCTCCCGTATCTCTCTTTCGTCGACGTCGTCGTGAAGCCTCATCAAGCATACGTATTCCTTATCGGAGTCGATTAGGGGTTTTAGCGCCCTGGTAGCCTTTTCCAGCGCAAGGGGAAGCACGCCGGACACGGTTGGATTTCCCCGGATCTAGCCTCAAGGGTCCCCCCGTGCCCAACCTTGCTTAACCCAAACATTCTCTTTACCCAAGCTGCAACCTCGTGGCTCCCAGGTCCGCTCGGCTTGTCAAGGTTTATGACGCCAAAAGAGAGGTGCCTCTTTATGTCGCGGTGCCAAGGGTCCTCCCCGTATGTCTCCTCTCCCTTTTCCTCGCGCACGACCAAAAAATCCATACTTTATGTTTATCAATGGCTTATAACCGTGGTGATCAGTCGGTGCTAAGAAGGCCTAGGAGCTCCTTTTCGTCGTTAAAGGTTATTACCTTACCAGTTGGTTGCACGTGGCTCAAGTTGAAGACCCTATTCTTTAGAGCACCTTTTTCGACGTACGCAACGTAGACGAAGCGCGTGTCCATGGGCTTCAGTACAACGCATTTCTTTCCGGTGCGCCTTCCAGCTGTAATGACGCAAACCTCACCTTTCTGAGGAACTCCTATCCTCAATTGCACCCTTGATCTTCTTGTGAGCCCTTAAAAAATTTATCACAATCGTGTTTACGTCTTCAGTTGACACGTAGGTTGTGTCAATAACAAGGTCGAATATGGTAAGGTCGTTTACGTCGTACCCATAAATCGCTTTAAAGCGCCTTGCCTCGCTTTGCTCCCTTATGGCATTTGTCCTTTTTGCCTCCTCAAAACTTATTGAATCTCTCTTTGCTATCCTATCGTACCTCACGTCGGGCGAGGCCTTAACGTATATCCTCACGGCATCTCTGACAACCCAAGCCGTCAGATGACCATCCAGTACAACATCTCCCCTTTCCTCCTCTACCTTTGTCTCGTTGTCTATTGCCTTGTCTATGTCATAATCTTTCTCTGCCATGAGGCTCAGCTGATCCAGCCCCATGCCCATTTCTTTGGCAATCCTTCTAAATATGGAGCCGACTGAAACGTAGCGAAGGCCAAATTCCTTCGCTACTGCCCTCGCAACCGTCGACTTTCCGGAGCCGGGGGGACCGCTTATAGCTATTACTGGCACCCTGTTTCACTTCAGCAGCGAGACTATCTTTGAGGCGGCCTCAGCAGCCTTTCCTTCCTCGTTTTTTACGAAGAGGACGGACGCCCCTGACAGCACTGCGGAAGATATAGTGGCCTGCCTGTTCACCTCAATGGTGAACCTGAGCTCTTCGACGGTCTGATCATCTGACCTATTCCTTATGCCTTGGTCCTTAGCCCTTCTTGCAACAATGGCCTCTGGATCCGCTTCCACAACCACTATGTGGTTAGGGTGCAGCGCCCTCACGACTGGTTCCGGAAGGCCAGGCCAATAGCCTTCATTGGTTTTAATTATGGCATGTGTGTCTAGGATTACGAATCCTGTGGCCGCCTTTTTGGCTATCTCACGGGCGGCCTCCGCCTGAAGGGCTATTTGTGTGTCAACCTTCAGCTTCCTTATCTGATCCCTGTTTTCCACAAGGCCCTGCGACATGGCTAGCTCAAACATCACGTCTCCGAAGTTGAGCAAGCTGAACTGTATTCCCGCTTGTTGTGCCTGTTTCACAGCCTCGTTCAGAACGGTCGTTTTTCCAACGCCTGGTACTCCTACGACCACAATTACTTTCCCGGTCATAAAAGTAACGACCACTAGGACTTAAGCATTGGATTTGGAATCCGCTATGCTTACCTCAAAGCATAAATTCCCATCGCGCTCTAAGTCGTGTTTGATCCCCTTCCGTTTCTTTGTCTCTTGTTTCTGATGATTGCCTCGTGGCAGGACATAAAAGAGAGGGAGATATCTGACTTCGTTTGGATGATGTCCATACCTAGCGCAATCATGATTTTCATCCTGACGTCTAGGAACTTGGTTCAGCTTTTGCCTGGAGCTGTTATAGTAGGTGCAGCTTACTTGATGGCAAGGGCTAACCTAATGGGTCAAGCAGATCCTTTTGCTGTAGCATTGGTTGTCCTATCCTTCTCTTGGGATTTCCTCGGGTTGCCCGCTTACTTCATGGTTTTCATGCTATCGCTTCTTTGCGAGCTCGCTGTTTTTGCGAGGCTTATTTGGAAGAAGAGCGGGAGCGGAGCGCCCGCGGCATTCACGTATAAGGTGAGGAAGGAGGAGCTGGGCCTTTTGTGGCTTCCGAGGCTTGAAAGCGGTGAGTACGCTGTGAACTTGAACGACCCCCGTCCCATGAAGGAGCTCATAGAAGAAGTGAAGAAAAAGATCCAGGGAGAAACCGTTTGGGCGTCGCCTGCCCTTCCTTACTTACCATTTTTGGCGGCTGCGGCTGCGGTGGTGCTAGCTCTAGCTTACCTCTGATCTGTGAAGGAGCAGGGCGTAGCGGAATGAAATAGGCCAACTCGCTTATGGGACCGTTCACGATCACCATCTTTGAGGGACTTACCCCGGTGTAAGCGTTTCCAATCCAATCCGCGAAGCGGTACCCTTTTTCCGGTAAAGCGCTGAGCGTTATCATCGAGGCCGCAGGGTACCACCCGGAGCTTGGCTCAGCCACTCCCTTGCCGATCTCAGTGACCTTTACGAGGTAGCTTTCAGGGGCATACGTTATCGTTAGATATTTCCCCTCCTGAACCTTTGTAGCCGCGTACTCCGTGTCGCCCACTTTGAGGGGCTCTGGATGCACCTCTGCCCTTGGCTCGGGATCCATCGCGGCCTCGTCGGGCTGTAGTACCAACGTGTGGCTTCCTACCAACACGGTCGCCCTTGAGTTGGGCGGTATTCCAATAACAACTATCCACCAAGGCCACACATCGTTCCCAAGAGACCCTGATGTGGAAGTTTCCTTTCCAGATTCCTGTGTTGCGCTGCTGGTTTCCGTCCAACCTCCTTCCGGATGCGAACCTTTGGGTGAGATGTTGTGAACGGAACCCTGGGAAGAGCCCTCACACTCTATGAGCAGCTGCTGCGAGGCCTCGGGTTGCCATTGTCCGGAGAAAAACGTGACTACGGCCTTGACTAACGAGCCTCCCGGCACATTTGGCATTACCACGGTGTAGTTGGAATTCTTCCACCCGAAGGCTATCCTGAAGTCGTTCCACGAAAGCTCGTAAAGCGGGTGGTCACCCTTTTTTACGTAAAGCATGATGTGGTTGCCTGGCCGTGCCACGGTAACGTTTGAAGAAAGTGATGGCGAAGATCCGAAAACTTGGTAAACGTTTCCTAAAGATGTTACCAAGATTACGCGGGAAGGCGTGAAACCAAAAATTTCGGTAAGGTTTATTAAAGTGCCTCCCCGTAGCGATAAGTTAAGCCTCGCTAGAGGTGACGTTCCACTGGTAACAGGGACCAAGGCCCATGCGAGGATGCCGTCTCCGCTAACTTTAACTAGAGGGTAGTTATCGGCATTCACCTTGATTGCTTGCCTATCTTTCTGCTGAACCAAATAAGCCGATCCCTCATAGCGGGTCACGGCGCTGGAGGCGCTGCTGAAGGCTAGCTCGTAAGCAAGCACCGCCGCTGCCATTAGCGAAAGCAGTAGAACAGCAGCCATTAGTCCACTAATCGCTTTGCCAAGTAAACTCGACACCCCCTTCTCCTATCACGGTTATTGCGCTACCGACCCCTTGCACGTATATTGGAGAAAGGTAGCCTGGATAAACGGTGCCGTTCGCCTTCACCAGCCTTCCTCCCACTATTGCCTCCTTTGCCGTGAATGGATAATTGCCATAGTTGTAGGCGTAAATAACGGTAACCCGCTGTCCCTGCTTTACGTAAACCAGCGAAAGCAGCTCCTGGCTTTCGTCAGCGCGGGCTTTGGCGTATGATGCAGAAGAGGCAGCCTCCTCGTTCATGTATGAGCTAAGCCTTGGCCAAACCATCACGAAAGCGCTTAGCGTTAGCGCCATCACAATAAGCGATCCGATTATTTCGGATAATCCCTTCATGAAATAACTGAGCGAGATACGATAAGGGGACTAAGTTAAAGCGGCCAAATAAGGTTCAGTAGTTAAGCGCGGGCCTCGGCAGCTTCGAACAGTCGCCAAAGATGTCTACTGGAGTGCAATTCCAAGCCTTCATGAACTCCTCCCTGATCTTCTCGCATGGGCCCATAAAGAGTAACGGGCCTTTGTTCATTCCCGCAAGCTGCTTCAGGTCCTGTACCAACCTCATCTTTTCTTCATCGTTCATGCGGTAGAAGTCCTTAACGAAGTTTTCGTCCGATTCAATAATTATCATAATAATATGTACTGTTACGCGTTTACGTTTTTCTCTCAGATCCCGTGGGTTAGGTAGTCTATCCTTCCGCCATCCATCACCAGCGTTTGACCAGTCATGAAGCCAGAATCCTCGGACGCTAGGTAAACCACGAGTTTTGCTACATGCTCAGGCCTTCCAACCATGTGTAGCATTGTCCTCGACTTAAACGAGCGCTCCAGCTCCTCTACTTCTTCGCGGCTTTTCCCGCCAATCGTCATGTCCGTTTCTATCCACCCAGGGGCCACTGCATTGACCCTTATGCCATATCCTCCTAGCTCCAGAGCTAGCCTTCTTGTAAGCATGACAACCGCGGCCTTTGTTACGGCATAAAACGTGGTTCCGACGGCCGCTGTGCCTATGGCAGCGTTGGATGACACGTTTACGATCGCCCCCTTTCCGCGTGACTTCATGTCAGGTACTACCTCAAGAGAGGTGTAAACCATGCTCATGAAGTTAGTTCTCCACATGACCTCAAACTTGCCCTCATCGAATTCCTCAAAGCTTCCAAGAAACCACTTCCCCGCGTTGTTAACTAGGATGTCAACGGGACCAAGCGCTTCCCTTACCTGCTTTACCATTAGCCTTACCTGATCTCTACTTGATACGTCCGCTTTGAAGATCTCCAGGTTTTCTCCCGCCTGCTTTTTTAGCTCCTCGGCTTTTTCACGCGAAGCGTTGTAGTTAGCCGCGACAAGGCTGCCGTACTTCACGAACTCAAGGGCTATGGCCCTTCCAAGACCTCTTGAAGCCCCCGTTATCAGGACAACCTTTCCCCTAAGGTCTTCGAACGGCATATCTTATGCCGCTTAAGGCGTAAAGCCTTTTCGCATGGCTTACGCCTACGCCCAATTGAAGAGGCTTTAAGGGGCACGATAAACGGGACTTTGACCCCTATTGAAGGGTTTACTCGTCCTAACCAGTACTTTTGAGGTACATATGGAGCACATTCTTGGCTCTGGCCTCAGGAACTCCGCTATCTCGCTCGCGCACAGTATCGTGCTTCCTCTGCCCCTCTTAAGTTTGTTAGTGAGTCCCTGTGACAAGCACGACAGCATGCGCTCTGGTCTCACATCATCTCCAAGCAGGGTCATGGAGACCCTGAACAGGGGCTGGCCCGCCTTTTTAAGCGCATCTGGTAGATGGGCTTCATAGCTTTTCTTCCAGGCGTTGAATATGAGCCCCTTTTTCCAGTACCTCTCGCAGAACTCGCCTGCCCTTATGCGGTCTTCCTCCCTGGACTCAAGGACTCTTAGCTTGAGGCCCATGCCAGGGAACGACATCGCGCATCTTCTAAAGGTCTCTCTTATGGTGCTTCTGCGCGTTTCTGACAGCCCGAAAAGCGGGATAGGATAAGGGAGGGCCAGCCCGACGCTTGATGAGGGTGGGGGAAGCGTGATCTTTCCAACGTCAACCAGAGAGGCGAGCCGCAAAGGGATGTCGATGAGCGTGCTCAAGAATACCCTTTTTGTTCCGCCCTCAAATACGATAGCGGCCTCAAAGTCCTCAAGTCTTATTACTAGCGACTCAAGCTCCTCGGTTCCGAGCTCCTTTAGCGCCAAGAGCTCAATCATATAAGTGCAACCTCATCCTCTTCGGGTAACACGTTCACGGGTAGGCGCCTCCACTCATCTATGAGCAGGGCCTGGGAGTAACCCTTACTCTTTGGAGATGGTATCGACCTCAGGAACGCTTGCTCCCTTTCTCCCAGCCTTAGGAATGAAGATAGCTCCGGCAGCGCATCCTCATCCTGCTTAAGAAGGATCTTTGTGGAGCTGTTCTCCATGAGCACGCGTCCACTGGACGTTGAAATGAAGTCAGCTGGCCGCTGTGAGGCGAAGAACACCAAAAGGTTGAGTTTTCTCCCCAGGCGTACCACGTTCTCCAGCGTCCACTGCGCCTTGCTTAGGAATAGCCACCCTTCATCTATTATGAGGACCTTCGGTACATCGGCTGGCGCTTGCTTCAGGTTTTCCCACGTCAGAGCTAGGGAAAGGGGCACTGTGAGCTCTCTTCTTCTTTGGTCTCTCGGAAACGTCAGTATTGCCCTGCTGGGGATGCGTGAAGGCGGCAAGTCAAAGGCCGATGAAAAGGGACCATCAAGGAGAGAGCTGAGAGCAAGGGAAAGCTGCCTTGCCTCAGCTGAGCTTTGCTCCTCAAGCGCCGTTAAGAGCTCCCTTGTGCTCCCGCGTCCGACCGACACAGTTTCGAGGAGATGCCTTTCAGAGCGATTGAGATCTAGCATAGACGACAAAAGTTCACAGGCTTCGCCAGGAGGAAGCGTTGAAAAGGGATCCAGCCCCACTTCTTCTAGCTTTACCTCTTCAAGCTTAAGCGCTGAGGCCAACTTGCCGTACTCCCCCTCTGGATCCATTATAACCATCTGAGAGCCGCTAAGCGTAGAGAGCATCGGGTGCAGCCTGTAAGCAATTATCTTGAGCAGAGCCGATTTTCCGCTTCCCGATGGTCCTATTACCGGAACGTTGTAGTTCCTCCTTGAGAAGAAGTCATAAACTACCTGGGATCCCGTCAGCGAGTTCTTTCCCAGCCTAACGCCTCCTTTCTCTGAAACCTCATAGGAGGAAAAGGGGAAAAAGGCAGCCAACGAAGAACCGGCTATGACAATGCGCGCCGCGTAGCGTGACAGTCCTATTCCATTGGACCTTGCCCATGCCCTTATCTTTTCTCCACTTCCTGCAAGTTTCACGCTAACCTCAAATATCCCCTCAGATTCAGCGTTTTCAATCATGTAAGCCACGTCATCGCGCTGCCTCGTCCTGTTGCCCAATGATTGCAGCAAGCTATACGTTCTGTTCAACCAGCTCAAGTCTTCTTGCAACCTTATATTCTCTTCCACATCTATTCCCGAGGATAGGGCCTTAGCTATGAGGCCAGCCCTTACCCTGCTTGGCACGCTATCCAAATGGCGCTTCATTACCCTCTTTTTTCCCTCCCTTTCCCAATCAAGTGAGGCAGCCTCGCAGCGCTCAATCCCCAGCGATTCCAGTATTGACTCAGTGTCAAAGTCATCACCGTTCACGCGGAGGACGAAACGCTGGGTTCCTTCCTCGTCGTGCGTGGCCAAAACTGTTACGTTGGCCAGCGCCCTTGCCATTGATATGAACGTTTCCTCGGCTTTCCTCATTCCCTCATCATCCAATAGCAGATAGGGAATTGGTCTTACCTCGTACTCGTGCAACGAACTCACCTTTATCTGGAACTATCCTCAATTCATCCACCTCTCCGCGGTAATAGAAAGCGTAGCGTCCCCGCGAGTCCGTGAGGCCCTTGCTCACGAACCTTTCCCCATTAAAAACGGTGAACGCGCGGTATGGTAGCGTTTCTCCCTCCGGCGAGCGAAGTGTTCCAACGATCTTTATTGCTTTTTTTGGCTTCGTGGCTCTTCTCTTTGTCCTTCTGTTTTTATTCTCTCTAGCCTTAACCCAGTCTCTGAGTGCCTGAAAGTGCTCCAGCTTTAGCCTGGAAGCGGGTAAAGCTGCGATTAGAGGGATGGGCGAGTGCACCCGAATTGATAGGGCTATGCACGCTCCCGTGAGCGCCAGTTGAAAGGGAGACATTGAAAAGAAGAAAAAATCGAAAAGCGGCAGGTCGACCAAGAAGGACCGGCGCACCCCGTGGACCTTTATTGGCCTTCCTTGCTCGTTCAAGGCGTTCTCCTCCTCGTGGCCGACCTTCCGGCTTCTATGGCTCCCCTTCCTCCCCTTATTATGACCGCGGGTAATATTGTGGACCCGACTAGGGTTCCAGTTGCCAACGCGAAGTCCAGGAACGGGTTTCCTCCATGCAAGGCGTCCACCACGGAACCCAAGCCTACCGACAGGAAAACTGATGACATCGGAGATAGCAGCATCAGGAGCGTTAGCCCTTCAAAGAAGTCGCGGGCAAGGCCTTTGGTTGGGGGGACGAGCCAGAGGAGGGCCAAAAGCGGAATAGAGCAGGCAAGCGTGGCCGTAGCGAGTATCCGAAATACCCCAACAACCGCGTACTCAATTACGGCCGCAAAGAAGATAAGGTTCAGTTCGGGCAGCGCGGATATAGCAGCTGATAGCGCTACTAGAACTTGAGACGGGCTTCCTCCCTCCAAGTTCGTGTTGAACACGTAGTATGCAAGGGAAGAGAGGATCTGAGCAGCTTCCGTGTAAGCATCTAGGCCAAAGATCATCATCATGAGTGAGATTATGGGATCAGCCGGGTTAAGCTGCCCATGCCCAGTTATTGCGAACAAGAAGAGAAGTATTACGGCAAGCGCCAGCATCAATAGGCAGGGTACAAGAAGGGCGTGATAGACGAAATACATGATAGGGATTGAGGAAGGGGTGGGTAGATAAAGAGCAAACCACGCTAGCTTATCTCCGATGCCCTGAAGCGCGTTACCAACCAGCGATGCTAGCGCGGAAATTATCTGGGAGACTATCCAATTGGCGCTCACTGTTATGGGGCCCTTTACCTTAACCGAAATAAACGGCAGGGATGCATTGAGCTGGGCACGCTGATTCGGAAACGTCAGGTTGTTGTGTGCTGAGTTTGCCGGAACCGTTGGGAACAGCTTAATCACCTCGCGGCAGCTGTACGTTAGCTCCAAAGGCAGCCAGAAGCCAGTTTGTTATGGGCACGGCCAGCGCTATGGCGATCAGTGCAACTATGGCCTCGATAAGCGATCTCCTTTCCTGTCTGGCCTCTACAGGTCCATCGGCCATCATCATCTTTATGGCGGAGTAAATTATGGCCATTACCGCGAAAGAAACGCCGACAACCTGGGCGAGATAGATGAGTGAGGCTATGCCATTGATTAAGTTTTGGGGAAGTTGATCCACAAAACACTCCATGCAAAGCTTTACTGCCATAGCTTATGGGATCAGATCCCATTAGCCCAAATATGCCCCTGAGAGAACATATTTTCATGGGAAAAGGTCTTTCATCGGTTTTGGGAACAATAATAGTTTTGGTGCTTACCATAACTGCCGGGGCCATGCTCTGGCACACGTTTTACGGGCTTTTCTCATCGCTTAGCCAACAGAACCAGCTTCAAATCGTGTCCGCGACTTACTCAGATACCAGTGCCGGTTCATTCCTTTCTTTGACCGTCAAGAACGTCGGTACGTCATCGCTTACCCTCAACGGAGTAACGCTCGAAGGCGTGGGCAAGTTCGCGTGGGGAGCTGCCATAGAGCCTGGGCAGCAGGCTTCCAACGTCTGGGTTGGCCCTCAGGAGCCCGACGGTTCATCCTTCCTTTTAATAGTCAACGCGTCCTCCCCTAACGGGGGATCAACCCAAGCAAGCCAGGTGATCGCAGTTTCCCCATGACGTTGACTTCCTTGGCGTAGACGAGGGAGGCAATGGGTGGGGCTTGCCCAGGCCCTACAGGAGGCATATTGCCATTTTTGGAGAACCTGGTCAAGGTAAGTCGTCTCTGCTTTTCTCCCTGATCTTGGATAACGCTGAGAAGGGAGAGGGATTTCTTTTACTTGACCCTCACGGGGACCTTGCTGAGCTTGTCGAGGGAAGGCTCAAAGCAGATCTCTTCTTGCCCAAGGAGAACGTGTCCCTTGATCCTTTGCTTTTGGGATGGCCACGCTCATCGTTTATGTTGGACTCCTTGAAGAGGTATTACGGAGGAGACTGGGGACCAAGGTTAGAGATGATCATGAGGAACGCCATAAGGGTTCCTTTCGTGAGGAGCATTTTCGACTTAAGGGACTTCCTTGAAAGTCCATCAGGTGATGGACTTGAAGGGGATCTCAAGCGCTTTTGGGATGAAGTTTACCCGAGGCTTGAACGGGGGTCAGAATCTGCCGTCCTTAACAAGCTGGATAAGTTAGTATCTGACGAGCGCGCGCTGTGCTTTCTGATGGGAGACGCTATCCCCTTGCTTGAAATGATCGAAGGGGGAAAGAAGGTGGTAATATCGCTTGACGAGGGAAGGCTCGGCTCAGAGCTTTCCTCCTTCATAGGGTCGCTAATAATAGGTCAGGTTTACGCGCAGGGAATGACGAGGAGGGGTAAAGATCCTTTCTTCGTCTACGTGGATGAAGCTCACCGCTTCTCGTGGGCAGAGCTTGAGATAGCCATGGCATCACTCAGGAAGAGGAGAATCTACGTAACAATGGCCTCACAGTCCATAGAGCAGTTTGGAAACGGCCCCAATCCTCTCTCCTTTTCGGATACGGTTATAACGTTCGCAGCGAGCCCGACCACTGCCAGAGCACTTTTGCCGCTTTTCCGCCCACTTGATGAAGATTCCCTTCTCTCCCTGGGCGAACACCGTTTTGCCGTGAGGACGGCCGCTGACGGCGGATTCTCGGCAACGCTTTTCACGTTAAGGCAGGAAGCCCGAATGCCAAAGGGAATCTCTTCTGTTCTTGGCGCCTTTCTTCTCTTTGCCGTGTTTGCATTTGCCCTTTACGCGTACTCCGGCATTTACACAGCTGAGATCAATGCCCTTAGATCTCAGGAAAGCGCCCTTAACATTATGAGGGAAAGGGCTGAAGAAGAACTGCAGGTAGTGGAAGCCAACGGTACCCTTTGCGCCCTAAACGCTGGCCCATACCCTGCGGTAATACAGTACTCCGTTAGCTTCAATCCTTTTTCTTACAGAAGAGTGGGGCCCCTAACCCTTCTTCCGGGGGAGGAAATCAATGTAACGGGTGAAGCTGTGCTTACGAGATTGGGCAATCTTTTCTACGTAACCTCCACCGAGCCGTGGGACTTCGTGGAGTACGTGGGAGACCCGCCTAAAGCCCAGGGCTTCTTTCAGCTGGATCAGATGAACTTCTCTCTTGGATGGGAAGGTCGGGCATTTCCTTTTCCATCGGGGACCAACGGGTCTTCGCTGTTTGCCACAAGGCTGGTTTACTGCCCAGGAGGATTGGTTACGCTTTCCGTTGTTGGCGGTAAACATCAGCTTTACCTTGACGGTATGCGCCTGCTGTCCGGTAACGGGATTTGGCGGGGAACGATCCAACGTGGGCTTTACGAGCTCGCCATAAATTGGTCTCCGCCATCGGGATTGTTGGAGTTCAACGCCAGCGGTGTTTATCCTTGCACGGTAGGAAGCTGATGGAGGAGTACAAGGTAAGGGATGCAAGGGTACGCATCTACGAAGGAGAGGACGGAGGGCTTTACGAGGTATCGGAGCCTTCCCTCGACATCTCACTTGCGCGGGTAAGCCGCCTTTCCCTCTTGTCCTGGATCGCCAAGCGCTTCGGCCGCGCGCTTCTTGGCGTTTTCCCAGGAAGGGCTGATCAGCTAAGCGGTAGGAGGCTCCTTGAGGAAATAGAGTCCCATCTGGTTGAGGCACCCTATCCCTTGGGCCCAGAGGGAAGCGAGGAGTCCATGGTGCTGAGAGCAGTGGAGGAGCTAGGGCTCTCGCAACCAACGCCTGCGCAGCTGAAGTCCCTTTCCCACTACGTTTGGAGGGACCTGCTCTACATGGGGAAGCTGTCCGTGCCCCTCAGCGATCCCTCGCTTGAAGAAGTGGCCCTCGAGTCTTACAGGAACCCGGTTACCGTTATTCACAGGCGCTATAGGGACATGGGGTGGATGCGCACCAACATAGCTTTCTCGGATGAGGCTGAGGTTCAGGCCATGGTCAGGAGGATGGCGCACTCGGCGGGAAAGGAGGTAAGCCTGGCCTATCCCTATCTCGACGCGGTGGACCGGCGCGGAAACAGGATATCCCTTACCTATTCCTCGGAGGTGAGCTTGCCGGGCAGCAGCTTCTCCGTCAGGAAGTTTCCGGAAAGGCCACTGACCATGGCCGACCTGGTTCACTCGCGCGCCCTCTCTCCTTTGATGGCTTCCTACTACTGGATCATGGTGGAGTCGAAGGCCGTCATGATAATAGTGGGAGGGATGTCGGCTGGGAAGACAACGCTTCTCTCCTCGGCGTGCTCGCTCATACCGAGGGGACTAAAGGTGGCGACGATCGAGGACGTTCCAGAGGTAAACCTTCCGGCGATCAGGTGGCAGCGCTTCATCTCCAGGCAGTCAAGGCTTGGGCGCGGGAGGGACGTTGGCTTGATGGACCTGCTGGTCTTGTCGTTGAGGTACAACGCCGATTACGTCGTTTTGGGCGAGGCGAGGGGGCCTGAGGTTCAGGCCTTTTTCCAAGCGGCGGCCCTTGGCCATGGGGCTATGACCACGTTCCACGCGCAGTCGCCAGAGGCAGCTCTGGTGAGGCTCTCGTCGCCACCGCTCTCCATAGGGCCCTCGGAGCTGCACCTGATCTCCCTTTTCTCTTTGATGGGGAAGGTCTCGGACGAGAGGGGCTATAGGCGCAGGAACTTGAGCGTGAAGGAGTTCGTCGACGGGAAGCTCAAGGAGGTTTTCCAGTGGGTCCCCGGAAGCGACGAGTTCTATCCCCCGGACCCCCGCGAGGTCGTGGACAGAAGTTCCAAGTTACGCGATGTGGCGCAGGCCTTGGGCTGGTCGGAGGAGAGGTTGGTGAGGGAACTGGATGAGAGGGCGAGGGTCTTTGCTTGAGGCCGAGGCAGCTTGGATGGGATTGGGTTGTGGAGCGCTCGCGGCCGTAGCGGGGCGCCGCCTCAGCGGGGAAAGCAGGGCTGAACTGGTAAGAGCTTTTGTGGTGAGCGGTCTGGTCTCCCTATGGCTCTTGGTTTTTTCATCTCCTTACCTCGTCCTCATTGCGTTCTTGCCGGTTATCGCCCCTATCATGGAAAAGCATGGGTACTCGAGCTCGATTGACGATGAGCTGCCCTTCTTTTTGGCTTACGCTGCGAGCTTATCCGAGGTTGGCATTTCCCTGTTCTCATCTTTGGCAGACCTCAGGGGAAGCCCGCTTAAGTCCGTCGAAGCGCAGGGCGCGAGGCTGGCGAAGCTCTTTCACCTATACGGCGATCCGGCATTGGCACTGGAAGCGCTGGCCAAGCGGCAAAAGAGCCGCGCGCTCGCGGACGTGCTCTCCGGATACGCTTTTAGAATGAAGGTGGGAAGCGGAGCACACGAGTACCTTGCGTCTAGCATGGAGGAAGCTATGTCAGGCCTATCGGTCGCGTGGTCAGGCGTCGTTGAGAGAGCCGAATCGATGGGCGAGTTGGCTTTGGCGGTATTTTCGATGCTTCCCCTCGTGTGGATAATGGCGTCCGCCGCCAACAGCTCGCTCAGTGTCTACAGCGAGTACTTCATCCTCGTGCTGGTGGGTAGCTTCCTTGGAATGGCTTTCATGTCCAGAATGGCCTCGCTTCCCGCTTACGCGAACTTTACTCCCTCTCCTCTTTCGTTGTCGTTGTCCTCTTTGGTTGCAATACCGCTTTTTCGCGACCCAACGTCGGCAGCGACTTCCGTTGCCGTCTCGGTGCTGTCATGCATGGGCGTTCAGCATCTCTTGCTTCAGCGCGAGGACATGCGGCAGTCGAAGGCCCTTTCAGTCCTCCTGTCATCTCTTGAGGGAGAGGCCATGATGGGAAGGGGGTCATCAGAGGCGTTTCGCTTGGCAGCGTCAGCTACCTCTTTACCTCCGATAGGGCCGTTTCTAACGGAAAACCTCAAGCGGCTGATGACGGGGCTTAGGCTGCGCCCCCTGAAAGAGGGGTTGTCATCGCTGCTGAGCTGGCTGGCCATATCCGCGATCGAGGCGGGAGAGCTTAACCCAATCTCGCTGTCCAGGCTTTCATCTTTTTCCAAAGGCGTATCGGAGTTGAGAGGAAGGCTGAACTCGCGCCTCTATCCACTGATGGCTTTGGCAGCGCTTTCTCCTTTTCTAATGGCTTTTTCGCTTTCTGTCGCCGGAAGCGTTTATGGTGCATCGCTTTCGATGTCGAGCTTCACCGTGCTTTTGTCCACCTCTTTGGAGTCGTTGCTTATGGGCAAGCTCTCTGGGTCGTCTTTCAAGTTCACGCTTCCGTTGGCCCTGGCGATACCGCTCGCGCTTACCGCGTTCTCGCTCTTCCGAAATGGTCGTGCGTTGCCGATGGAGGCAGGCGATTTGCATTCAGTTGCGGTGGCTTGCGGGAGCATTATGGTTTTTTATGGAGCCAGGCGATTTTGGTCTCTATTTGTAATCGCGGCACGCCGGTGCTCAGTTTGATTACGCCGCTTGGTCGGGTGGAATCCGACCATATAATGCGAGAAGCGCGATGGTTATTGGAGTAATCGCATTGGCTTGTGTTGAGCAGAAAGGCCTTGCCTTGGTTCGTCGTCCGCTCTCTTTGAAATGGCTGATGCTTTCACGGCGCCCGCGCGCCCTTCTCTTAAAGTTTCGATCGAGCCGGGCGCTGGCGCCTCGGTATCGCCTCCTTCCGATGACAGAGCTGGTTCCGCGGGCGCCTTCGTCCTGTAGAGGGCGTAGGTTATCGCTATAAGGATGAGGGCTGCTGCCCCCTCTTCCAACACGCTGAGCTGGAAAGTTGATATGAAGAGCAGCGTGAGAGCGAACATAACGACTTCAAGGACCGGATAGAAAGGAGCCCTGAACTTGCCCTTGTAGCCTTTCTTCCTTAGCGAGAGCAGCGATGGTCCCGCGAAAAGGTAGGAGTAGATGAAGCCAAAGGTGGCTAGGGAAGCGAGATATATGAAGCTTGGCGTGATGAAGGCCACGGCCATCAGGAAAGCGGCGAGAAGGGTCGCGGTCCACGGGGCTCTTCTGGAGTTGAGCTTTGAGAGCGGCTTGAGCAGGAAGCCATCTTTCGACATTTGATAGATGGTTCTCGACGATGAGGCCACCCACAGCAGGGTGACGCCAGCAGAGGCAAGAAGAGCTGCAGGGATCACGAGCATCTTTACTAAGATCGGCGCGTTGACCGCGCTGAGCGCGGCTATGAATGCCGTGGTCGTTTTCCCGTACCTGTACCATCCCCTTGCCAGAAGCAGAACCACGAGAACGCCGACGTAGATCGACATGGCGACTATCTGCGAGCCATAGATGCCCCTTGGCACGTCCCTTTCGGGCCTCTTTGCCTCGGCGGTGAACACAGCAACCGTGTTAAAGCCCGTGTAGGCGAAGAAGGCTATCACGGCGGCCTTCATGAAGCCTGAAAAGCCGTTGGGAGCCAGAGGGAAGAAGTGAGCTAAGAGGTTAGATCGGGGGTTGTATGGTCACAAGCGCCACCACGACGGCCGCGAATAGCAGTATCACCGACACCTTAAACGCCACGAAGATCATCTCGGTGGTTGCCGTAGGCTTCACGCCTATGACGTTCAGCAGCACCCATGCCCCCAGCATCACTACAGCCAGCGCTGACACGAAATGAGGGGGCGTTACCACATTGAAGAGCCCTATGAGCACCGCCTGCTTGACGAACGTGGCCATGGCTATGGCCACCGCAGCCCCGCCTATGGTGTAGCCCATCACCCTCATGAGGCCCACCGACATGGCCCAAAAGCCACCAAGTCCCTCCTTTGTGAAGGACTATATGGCACCGCTGGTCTTCCTGACCTTTGGCATTGACGCTATTTCAGCTGACATGAGGGCTATGCCAAGGCCGAAAAGACCTACGAGAAGGTATGCCAGCACAGCTGCTGGACCGGCTATGTGAAGCACGTAACCGCTGTAAAAGAATATGGAGGAACCGACTATGTCCCCCACGCCGGCCGCTAGCAGCGCTCAGAACGAAAGGCTTCTAGAGAGTTCGATCTCCTTGACTTCTTCCATGGATTCACCTCGCGTTTTTAGTCGGGTTTTAACTTTTAAATGTTGGCTTTCGCTTGCTTTGTTGAAAAAGTCTTAGGCCATGCTTAATTGCGATTCAAATTGGTGTCATTGGACGCAGCCTTTTCCAGGTCTTTTGCCAGATCTGAAGAATTGTCTGATAGAGCGCAGTTAACCGAAAATATTTTATATAGATTTGTTTTATAGCTTATGAATTCCATCCGCTTGAAACGGAATGCGCTGTCGCTCTGGGAAACGTATGGTCAAGCCATGGCGGTTACTGCACCGTTGGGCAGCGTTGTCTCCACCACGACGGCCGCAGTTCTCTACGTTGGTTCTGCGGTGCCTCTTGCCACCTTGCTTGCCTTTATGGCAAGCGTCGTATGGCTTTCAGTTTTGACCGCTTACTCGAAAAGGATTGCCAGCGCTGGGGGCTTTTACTCTTTTGCCGGCTTTTCCTACAGGAGGAAGTGGATCAGCTTTTTCGAGGCCCTGACCGAGGTGTCGGCGTTCCTGACGCTTAACGCCGCCGACGTCTTTGCGGTTTACCTGATGCTGAAGGTGGTCGAGGCTATGCTAGGCATAAGGATCTCCCTTCCACTTGAGCTGCTCATCGCTTCAAGCGCCATTTGGTATCCGACGGCTATCTCCCTCTTGAACATAAAGGTGGTCCTTGGAAAGGTCGTTGCATGGAGCGCCACCTGTGAAGTAGTCTTGCTTTTGGCTTTCTTTATTTACTCAACGTTAACGCACGGCTTGTCGCTAGCTCCTTTGTCTCCCTCTGGCGCCAGTTCCTCTGGCTTCCTGGCTGCCTTTCTTCTCTCGCTAACCAGCATATCTGGGGCTGGTACATCTACATATCTTGGTGAGGAGACAAGTAGGCCGACCCGCAACGTTACCGCTGGCATGTGGTTAGCGCTAACGCTTGGTGGAATAGCCATGTTCCTTGGATCTTACGCCATGGTGATCGATTGGGGACCGAACCTCTCTGCCTTGGCAAAGTCGCCTCAGCCGCTTCTGCAGGAGATGGGAAGGGTGCCCATGGTCGGCAGTACCCTCTTGCTCGTGGCCTTTGTCCTCGCTCTTAACAGCCTATTGGCTTCGAATGTGGGAACAACCATAGCCCCCTCTAGGGTGGTTTTTAACCTCGCCAGGGAAGGGGCATTGCCCTCCAGCCTCTTAAGGCTTAATCGGTTCTTTGAGCCACTCGTGGGGACGTTACTGGTAGGCGCGATCTCCATTGCCCTGGCTGCTGGCTACCTAACGCTGGGAGTTGATGTTGCTTTTGCGCAGCTTAGCCTGATCGCTTCGTTCTTCTGGATACTTGGAAGGACTGTGGACGCTCTTGGAGTACCCCTCCTTTACAAGAGGGTTGGCGCCAAGATGGGGGCTTTCTGGGGAATGACCGCTTTGGCATTAGCTTTAAGCGGATTGGCGTTGGCATCTGTGCTTACCCCCGTTGATCCTTTGGCGCTCTTGGCTATAGCTGCCTTCGCTTTGATCGCCATGGTGCTCTATTTGCTCTTTGGTAGGAAGGGTGAACCCGGGACCATTTACGTCGACGAGGGGGGTGAGCTAAAGAGCTGGACTTAGAGGGTTAACAAATCGGCTCATAAGGGTTTTCCGTCGCGTTTTAGCGCTCCCCAATAGAGCTTTCATGCTTGGACTACCTAGGTTTTCTGCCGCGCGGCCACATGGAGTTCAAAGCTTAACTAAGGGCTATGCATGAGCTGATTTTACTTCGGCGTAAGCGCGAAAAAGCTCCGAAGGCCCAAGCAAACAGGGGCGTCCCCTTCAAGGCTGTTTGTTAGAAGCATAATTATGTGAAAGTAGGTTCTTAAGTCAAAGCCTTTTCATGGCTTTACTTGAGCAAGGGATTCGTTATTTAACGGTTTGAGTTGCTTCGTTACGATAAAAGGCCTCGAAACTTGACATAAGACCAGTGGTTCAGGGCGCGCGTCTCATGAGTAGCCTTTGCGCAGGAGGTCATTGTTATGCGCTTCACAGTGAACGCGGCTCGTGGTGGCGCTTTCATTGAATTTATGAGAAGGTCGCGGGCCGTCTACGCATGTTGCAGGGTTCAGCGAAACCGAGAGCGCATGAGCGCTGCAAAGCGGAGCGCTATTTACATCTACGTAATAACATTTGAACTTTCAATGCTAAGTAAAATTGTACATCGAGACTGAGCAGGAAGTCGTCTTTTGATCCTTTATCAAAGTAAAATGGGCCGAAATATTTATAAGCAAGGTCCTTTTTTTTGGAAATGGCGGCAAATATAAATCACAAGAAAAAGATAGCTATAGCAGCTATCGCAATTTTAATAGTTGCCATATCGGGATATGCCCTGTATCAGAGGCAGACTAGTAACGTTAAAGTAATTAACATAGGGCCGAGCAACGCGGATACCCTAGTTGACGTATCGGCTGGAATACCGGACGCGCTCGACCCATATACAGGATTTATGGTGCTGGACGAGCCGCTTTATGCAGCTGTATATCAGGGATTCATTGAGTTCAACGGTTCGTCGCAAAGCCAGTTCATACCGGTTTTGGCCAAATCCTGGACCGTTGAACCTAACGGCACTACCTACGTGTTCTACATGAGGCCAAACACGTACTTCAGCAACGGCGATCCTATTAACGCAACCATTGCTTGGTACAGCATAGCAAGATGCATACTTATAGCGCAGCCACCCGGAGTTGCCGACTACGAGGGCCTAATTGCAAACTATGAGGGACCGTACTTCCTTCCTGTGGGCATAAGGCATGCGCTTCAGTATGCCTTGAAGCTTCCATCGCTTCCTACACCCGAGCAGGCCGCTAACGATCTCGCATACATTCTTAACCACTTCAACGTCCACAACTCAACCATAGAGGCCCTTATGGAGTACAGGAACCAGTCCATAGTTGTGCTGAACTCAACCACCTTTGAGTTCAACCTTATAACTCCTTACCCCTGGTTCCTCTCGGACCTCGCAGCAGGAAGCGGTTTTTGGAGTGCCTTCTCAGATCCAAACTTCGTTAGTGCCCATGGAGGTGTGCAGGTGGGTCAGCCCAACGGCTACATAGATCAGAATGGAATGATAGGCTCCGGACCTTACGAGATAGTTTCCGTTGGCTCGGGGATATCAAGCGTGACACTCAAAGCTAATCCAGACTACTGGGCGGCCAACTTACCCGGAATTCCATCTCAGATTGCCCCCGCAAAAATACCTAACGTCGTGATTTACTACGGAGTATCTCAGGCCGACAGGATAGCTGACTTCGATTCTGGTGAGGCCCAGATCGTTGGGGGCATTCCGATATCGTCCTTCACGTCGCTTTACGAAGGTTATCAGTACAAGCAGTACGTGCCCTTCAATAAGATTTTGCTGAACGAGGGCATGCAGCCCTTCGTGATGTACCTATCCCTAAACACTCAGGTGTTTCCAACCAACATAACTGACTTCAGACTGGCCATAGCTCACGCCATAAACTACTCCGAGATAATCACTGCCTTATTCACCTACAACGGGACTCAGCTTGGTAGCATGTACCTGGGTCCCGTGCCCCCGAGCATGCCCTATTACGATCCTGAGGGGCTTAAGCCCTATTCATTTAACATCTCCTTGGCGGAGCGCTACATAAATGCCTCGGGGTGGCAGGGCAAGTTTTACGTGGTATTGCCGAACGGGACCGAGCTGGGAGATCCGCAGGGACAGAAGCTACCCACTCTTGACATATACACTGGAGCACCTTTGCAACCAGCTGTGGAGACGGAGCTGGAGATAGTGCAGAAGGGCCTATCTGAGATAGGAATATCGACGGTAATCACGCCCGTTAGCCACGCCGTGTCGAGAACATGGACGACTCCAAGCAACTCACCGAACATAAGGTACGGAGGCTGGGCACCAGATTGGCCTGACCCAATATACCAGCAGGCCATGGTTCTAACCAGCCCAGAGTTCTTCGACGCTGGGAACTCCGCTTGGTTCAACAACTCGGCGCTGAACTCAATCTATTCTTGGCTTCCTTGGACTGAAAACACTACGAAGATCGAGCAGGGCATGAAGCAGGTCTACGCCATAGTTTACCAGCAAGCTCCCTACGTTTGGCTTCCGGTGGGAGATACGTACATGTTCGTACAACCTTACCTGCACGGGATAGTTTACAACGCCTACGAGGGCTACTTCTACAACATGATGTACTACGCCAACTACACAGCTAAGACTTAACGGGTGATGATGTTGCAGACTAACCTGATCACTTTTTTAATAAGAAGGTCTCTCAATGCGGCCATAACGATCTTCTTGCTCTTGTTCGTTACCTTCACCCTCATTCACATCATATTACCGACGCCTGAAGCCATGGCAAAGATATACGTTGGCGATGCCCACTACACGCCCAGCGAGCTACAATCCATAATAGTGCTTTACGGTCTCAACAAGCCGCTATACGTCCAGTTCGTATCTTACGTTGAATCTATCTTTCGGGGTACTATCATGGATCCGATATACGGGGCGCCCGTCATGTCTTTAGTAGAAAAGTTCTTGCCGATCACCTTCGAGCTCGTGGTGGTCGTGATAAGCGTTGAGGTCACTATCGGCGTGCTCCTCGGAGGCCTAGCCGCCTTGAATAGGGGAAAGGCCCTGGACTGGGGAATAAAGGCACTTTACCTGATGGCGTGGGCGGCACCTATCTTCTTGTGGGCAACGCTGATGCAGTTCTTCTTCGCCTACGATTTGAAGATACTGCCTGCCATGAACGTTGCAAACCCAATATTGGTACCTCCAAAACCCATAACGGGTTATCCTCTTATAGATGCGGCAATAGAGGGTGACTGGGTGTACTTCAGGTCTGTGCTCAAGCACATGATTCTCCCGGTCGTAACACTTGCCATGCTTGGTTTCGGCGGGACAACGAGGTTGACCAGGAGTAGCACCCTCAGGGTAATGGACAAGGATTACGTCAAGCTGGCTTACATGAAGGGGATGAGCAACGGTCAGGTGTTCAAGGGCACGGTGCTGAGGAACTCCGTAATCCCTATAATAACCATGACCGCTCTCCACTTTGGCTACGCCATTGGGGGAGCGGTAATTGCTGAGGAGATATTCCTGTACAAGGGTATGGGCTTCTTCATGAACCAGGCCATAATGAACCTTGACCTGCCCGTCGTCATGACCACGACGCTTCTGATAGGTATATCCATTGCCATAGCCAACTTAGTGGCCGACATACTTTACGCGGTGGTAGATCCAAGGGTGAGGGTCGGGTGAAGGTAATAGATTTCCTGAAAAGGCTTGTTGGCCTGCGGAGCTCCAAAGAGGTCGAAGCTGCGTCATCGGCCTCTCTTGAGGAGAAATACGGGTCCACTTGGTACATGCTGCTTCACAGTAAGGAGGGTTTCATCGGGATACTATTGATAAGTATGTTCTTGGGCTGGTCCATCTTGGAAGGCATGTTACAGCTTGCTGGGCTGCTCCTGGGTAGGCCGTCCATAGGATGGCTCCTGCTTCCGCACGATCCCCTTGCGCCACCTAACCCAGCGGCAAGCCTCTTACCACCTTCGTCAAGGTATCCCCTTGGCACGAACTTCAATGGGCAGGACATACTCTCAAGGTTGCTCTATGGCGCTCCGCTCGACGCTCTGGCAGCCATCGTGGTGGTGAGCTCTGCCCTGACCATAGGAGCGCTTCTTGGCATGACAGCCGGATACTTTGGCGGATGGATAGATGAGGTACTTATGAGGCTTACCGATGCCTTCCTTGCCTTTCCAGCCATAATACTTGCCATAGCCATAAGCATGATGCTTGGCAACGGGTTTAACTCTTTGCTGATCTCGTTGTCTGCGGTCTGGTGGCCGACCTACGCAAGGCTGTTCAGGGGCGAGACCCTAACCATAAAGTACAGGGGGTTCGTGGAGATCTCCAAGCTATCAGGTATAGGTGATCTAAGGATCCTTTTCAAGCACATTTTCATGAACGCGCTCGACCCCGCTCTGGCGTTTCTCGCCCTTGACTTCGGAGGGGTTATACTAACGTACTCATCTCTGGCGTTCTTGGGGATCGGAATACAGCCGCCCTATCCCGAGTGGGGTTCGATGGCCTCAAACAGCCTAAACTTCTTCCCAGGTGCGTGGTGGTACACCTTCTTCCCAAGCCTTGCGATACTGATGGTCGTTATAGGATTTGTCCTAGTAGGTGACAGCCTTCAGGAGCAGCTCTTGGGCACAATGGTGTAAGCCCAATGGGTATTTAGACAAATGAGTGAGGTCGTCTCTAGGTCTTAACATGATATAGAAATTTTTGCTATGTTAATTGCTTGCAAGCAGGTCTCTTAAAGTTATTGCTATGCTTGTAGGTTAAGTTGGATCGGTAGGGACAACTTTCCAATTCAATTGGCTCCATCTTATCGCAGTCCTCTTTGAAGCGGATGAAGTGTTCATCTTTTTCAAACGCGGGGATCCTGTATTCCTCCTGATATATTTTCTTAACGAGAGAAAGGACGTCTTGACCGTTGATCTGCTGCGGGCAATACAGCGGAATTACGCCTAACCTAAATCCCTCCTGCCAACCACATTTGATTGGTGGCTGAGCGTATCTCAGGTTCACCAGCAACTTGAAGCCTACATGCTCTCACCAGCAGGGCGAGCATGGGTACTCAAGTTCTGCGAAGAAAAATCTCACGTCCCAGTTCTTAGATATGGCATCTTGCCTAATGACTCTAATCGTTTCCCTTAGCATGGTCCTACCCAGTCCCTTCATTCTCGACTCCCTTGCGGTGATCAGGTACCAGCCAACCCCACCCTCTCTGTACGTTGCAAATACGCTGAAGTTGAGTATCAGTTTACTTTTTATTTCCCTTAGCACAGCGACATGTGGAATGAAGGCTGTGGCCTGCAGGAAGCGGCGCAAATATGAGCGAAATTCCTGAGCTGGGAGAGCCACACAAGGCTTATCACCAAAACCTTCAAGTTTCTTAGCCTTTGGGTTCCTACTCGAGCTGGAAAGCGTTATACTTGCTAATTCATCGTTGAGGTCTCAGTTCAGCAACCTGAACTTGGTCAACATAATAGCGAACATGGATTCAATCGTGGTCATAGTCTTTTCGATAATGATCGGTACAGCAACCCCTAACGGAGCCCTCGGATTGCTATTGGCCTTTGCATCTGCAAGCATCCTATACTTGAGCTGACAGCTGTGGAAGTACTAGATCCTAGATAGAGGAGCTCGAGCAAAGTTAAACGGCTCTATTAGAGGGTTCGCTCATGTGTGGCTCTAAAGCTTTCCTGAGCAGCTTATTGGCGTTCAACTATGTATGCTGCCAAAGGCAAGCTTTTTAATGCGGCGTCAAGTAGCCGCTAAAAGTGCTTACGTGAGATAATTATTTCATTTTCCATGAAACGGCTTTAAGTACCGTTGCCGCCTTGCTGCGCACGGAACATAAAGGAGTGTAAGGTATTTTATGAAAAGCCGTCACTTATTTTAAGCCCGGAAGCAGAAGGCCAAAGGAAGCCTAAACAAGGAAGCGCCCAGAGCTCATGGCTCATTTTTATCTGGTGCTGAGAGGTCTGCTGCATCGATATCGGAAAGTTAGTAACACAGATGTCGTTCGAGTGCGTTTCGGTCAGGAGAGTATTGGGCCTGTGCCAATTCAGCTTTGGGGAATCGGTTTACGAAAATCAAATTTAGGATCGCTAGAGTGCCTCACCCAGGAAACCTCAGCTAGCTTAGCTTACTCATAATGGAGGCGAATATTCATGCGCTTTTGCCTCTTTTTCATCTGGCCAGTATGCCCTAAGCGATCCTCAATTTTATTTGCTTGGCAAACTCTACTTCTAAACGAACGCTCCTTTCACTTGACTCATGCGCTAAGTTAAGCAAAGCGGGAGATCAGGAGAAGGAGATCTTTTGGATCACTTCAGCAATTTATATATGGGATTCACAGGCCCATAGCCCTTACCCACGTTTAGTGCGCGCTCTATAGCTCTTTGCATGAATCTCCTGGCAAGCGCGTAAGCCCTTACTGGTTCATAGCCCTTGCTCAAGTAAGCCGCTATCGCCGCGGAAAGAGTATCACCTCCTCCATGCGTGTTCTTCGTGTTTACCCTGTCGTAAGAGAACTTCATGGTCGACTTCCCGTCGTAGAACAGGTCTGTTACGGTTTCTCCTTGCATGTGACCTCCCTTGATAACGACGTACTTGGGTCCTAACTCTATTATTCTCCTGGCGGCCTCTTCCATGTCATAAGAGTCACTTATCTTGACACCGCTTAAGATCTCGGCCTCAGGGATATTCGGCGTGACCATGAGGGCAAGGCTCAAGAGGTCGCTCTTAAGCGCCTCTACAGCTTCTTGCTTCAAGAGGACTGCCCCGCTCTTTGAAACCATGACGGGGTCAACGACCAAGCTTAGCCCATGCTCCCTTGCCTTCCTTGCCACAGACCTCACGATGTCGCCATTGCTCAGCATGCCCGTTTTCCCATACCTTATTTCAAAGTCCGCCAGAACTGCCTCTATTTGGGCCTCCACGATTTCGGCTGGTACGTCGTATATGGCCGTTACCTCATACGTGTTCTGCGCTGTTACTGAAGTAACTATTGTCGCGCAGTACACGCCAAGAGCTGTGAAGGTCTTCAGGTCCTGTTGCATCCCAGCCCCCGCGCCCGAGTCAGAGCCAGCTATGGTCATACCGAAGTGCATGAAAAGCGTCAGTGCTCAAGTTAAAAGTTTAGCCTTAGGCTTTTTTCCATTCCTTCAAGAGGCGAATCGCAGTCTCCTTAGGGTCGTCTGATGTGTAAATTCCTGACATGACCGCGATTCCCCTCACGCCTAGCCTCTTGAGAATCTTTACGTGCTCCAGCTTTATCCCTCCTATGGCATAAACCGGGACTTTGACTAGGGCCACCAGTTCTCTAAGCCCCTCGAGGCCAAGAACTTTTTCCTCGGGCTTGGTGGTGCTCGGGAATATCGAACCGGCACCTATGTAGTCACATCCCTCCTCCTCGGCCCTAATTCCCTCAGAAACCGAGCTCGCCGATATCCCTATTATCACTCCTCCAAGCATTCTCCTCGCCACGCTCAGCGGGAGGTCCTCCTGCCCCAGGTGAACGCCGTCCGCATCAGAGGCATAGGCTACATCAACCCTATCATTAACTATGAAGATCGCTCCATATGACTCGCATAACTCCTTAACCCTCTTTGCCTGCTTTATCATCTCCCTTACCGGCAACTCCTTCTCCCTGTACTGAATTATTCTCGCGCCCGCTCCGAGAAGCAGTTCAGCGCTTCTCTCGTGATCGAATCCCCATCCCCTCACCGTTATCCCGTACAGCCCGTCTGGCAGCTCCTTCATGGTTTGCCCATGGTTCCCCTTGCAAATGCTTATACGATTAAGGTTTTGTTGAAGCATGAACGATGAGCTCCCCGAGCTTGGCAAGCTTCCGCCGGAGGTCTTCGAGGAGGTAATATACAGAAATATCGGAAGAAGGAGAGAGGAAGTTGTTGTTCCTCCTAGATCAGGTGTAGACTTCGGAGTCATAGAGCTGGATGAAAAGGCGATAATCGTTAAAACGGATCCCGTGTTCATAGTTCCAGAGTACGGTTGGGACAGAAGCTCATGGTTCGCGGTCCACATACTGGCCAGCGACGTAGCCGTGTCAGGTTCTCCTCCCATGTACGCAGCCATAGACCTCAACCTGCCTAAGGAGATGAAAAAACAAGAGTTCACTGAGATGTGGAAGGGAATAAGCGACGAGTGCGATAGGCTCGGAATTTCAATAGTGGCAGGGCACACGGGAAAGTACGAGGGAACCAGCTACCCTATGATAGGAGGGATGACCGTGATCTCCGTTGCGCCAAGGGATGGTTACGTCACGACGCAGATGGCCGAGCCAGGGGACGTCGTGATAATGACGAAAGGACCGGCCATTGAAGCCGCGGGTATAATCGCAGCCATGTTTCCTGATGTAATCGAGAGGAACTATGGCAAGGAATTTGCCCAAAGGGCATCGAAGATATTCTACATGCAGTCCGTGGTGAGGGACGCCATGGCCCTTTCTAAGTTAGGCCTAAGGAAAGCGGTTACTTCGATGCATGATGCCACGGAATACGGCGTTTGGGGAGCGCTCAACGACATCTCGGAAGCATGTGGCCACGGGATTGAGATATACGAGGACAGACTATTTTTCAACGACGACGTCAAAAAGATCATAGCCCTCTTCTCTAAGCTAACCGGAGAAGGCGCCGACCTATACTCTTACATAAGCGAGGGAACGATGATAGGCACGGTCAAAGGGGAAAAGGCAGAACAGGCCGTAAGGGTGCTCCAAGAGGAAGGTATTAAAGCGGGCGTCATAGGGAAAGTTGTTGATGAGGGAGGCGTGACCCTAAGGAGAGTAGATGGCAGCGTGCAGACCGTCAAGAGACCGGCTCAGGATCCCTTCTGGCCCCTGTTTTTCAAGGCCTCGGAGCTATTCAAAAACGACATGGATCCTAAGCCCTAACTTTCGACCAGCGCCTTAATCAGGGCCAAACATAACTTTATGCACACAATGGCAAAGATTCGGATTCACTACTTTCGAGGACTTCCTTGAGATTCGAGGGTAGGGTTTTGTGAGGGTGGTGTGTGCACTACGTCCTTGCCCAGCTTTTCCCACACTTGGTCAAGTTCATCCCTTACGTAAACGTCTTGTACCTCTTCGGCGCTACCATCATTTTTGTGCAGCTTCACGTAGCTTCCAGCGCTTTCTCTCACCTTTCCTATTACGGATCCTGTCAGTCCCAACCCGCTTAATTTGATGAGCGCTTCATCCTTTTTGCTTTCAGGAACTGTGGCAATTAGTGCCCCAGAGCTTATCAGCTTCAAAGGGTTAAGCCCTAACGCCCTCGCTATCGCAGACGTCTCTTGAGCTACTGGTATGCTGTTTTCCCATACTTCGATCGTTTTTTTGGATGCGTATGCAATCTCAGCTAATCCCTCGATTACTCCCCCGTTAGTGGGATCGTGCATGGCGCTGGCAATTCCCGAGAGAGCTAGCGCCTCCTTAATAATGCTTACCCTCCGCAAAAAGCTTTCAGCCCGTTTCAGGATCTCTTCAGAAACTCCTTTTTTAAGCAACTCTTTTCTGAAGTCCGTGGCAAGTATGGCCGTCCCCTCTATCCCCGCCGCCTTTGTCATTATAACCAGGTCCTCATCACGGGCACCTGATGTGGTCACGAACTTACCGCCCTCCGCCACGCCTATAGCTGTCATGGATATGAGGGGCCTCTCCAGACCTGGAGCAAATCCTGAGTGTCCTCCAACGATCATTACTCCTATCTCTTTTGCGGCCTCATCTATCTGAGAGGTGAGCCTGTCCAATAACTCAGCGCTAGAACCCTCGGGAAGAAATATGTCGGATAAAAGCCAGCGCGGCCTAACTCCCCTCACGGCAATGTCGTTGCTTACCACGTTCACTGCCAACCAGCCCATTGTGCTTATTGCCCCAATTATTGGGTCTACGTGAGCTACAAGGAAGTTTCCATAATCCAACTCTATTACGGCCGCGTCCTCGCCTATGGCCGGCCCTACAATCACAGAGGGATCCTTAGTGCCTGTCCTGGTTAGCACGTACCTGTTTAGAACGTCGTGGGGCAGCTTTATTACCATGCGCGCCACCGCTTTAAAGGTATCAGTCACATGTAAACCTTGTCCTGTCCAAAGAATGCGCGCTTCATAAAGACCCAAATGCTGCGCAAAGCGCTTGCGGGGCATGGCATAACAGGAGGCTAGCCAAGCCTTGCATAGGAACTCGGCGAAAATCCCGATGAAAAAATCGCCCGCCGGAACCCCCTTGAGCCTACTGATAAACGGTCTGTTAAGTCGAGGGGCGTGGGTTTAAGTTCAACGTCACCCGTTTTCGTTACGTCCCGTTCAAATCTCCCTAGAAGATTTCTCATACTAGGGCATGCTAAAGGTTGCTTGCGCTTGGGTGAAAAGCGACCTGCAAGTAGCAGAGGGTTACGCTATTTGACGGTGAGGCCATGCTGTTTTGTACATTAGTGTACGTAAAGGCTTTTAAGTGATCTCAATTGCCACCAAATGGTCGAAAACGAAACGGCTTTGGATAAGGCGAGAAGCCTGAGGTGGCTGGTCTTTTCTTCCGTCATAGTGGCCTTCAGCTTCTTCTTGTCTGGCTTTGACAACAACCTTTACTTCTTCGGTAGCGCATACATATTTAAGAACATAGGGGCTAGCAGCCTACTTTTGGGCATAACAGCAACGGGATTTGCGGCTGGTATCGCCATATTTAGCATGGTTGGTGGATGGATTTTCGACCGCGTAACAACGCGTAACGGCATAGTGATTTCCGTGCTGATTATATCGATTTTCACAGCTCTTACCGGCCTAGCGAGGAATTGGCCCGACCTGCTCATCTTCAGGTTCATGGTTGGCTTCGGCGTGGGAATGCTGCAGCCAGAGGTCTTGGCGTTTCTGGGAGGACTCAGGCCTAGATACAGGGCCACGGTCATGGCCACATCTGGAATATTCTTTAACCTGGGCCTAGCTCTTGGTCCCCCGGCTTTTTCCGCGCTTAGCTCGGGTGAATCCTTCGATGTTCCCTTCCTGGTAGCAGGAGCGCTTGGATTCGTGCTCTCCGCCCTCCTGGTTATGTTTGTACCCTCTACCTATAAGAGACCTGAGAGACCTAAAGCCGGTCTCTTGAAGAACATAAGTCTTCCCTTGGTTTTGGCAGCGGTCTCGTACTTTTTCTTCGGGGTAGCGTTTTTCGCCTTTGAGTCCTACTATTCGTCCTACCTGACTGCCATAGGCATTCCAGAGAAGATGGCTGCCCTGGCCTTTGCTGCCTTTGGCATGGCAGGCCTTATCATGGGCTATCCGTCTGCTTTCGCTGGAGATAAAGTCTCGAGGAGGGGCTCCATAATTGCGGGAGCTCTTCTTGCCTCCAGTGGTGCAGCCATAGCGTTTGGACTGTCGCATAGCTTCGTTGTTGCTGCCCTTGGGGCCGGTATAATAGGAACGGGGTACTCGCTTTACTCAAACGTAGTAGCTTACGCACAAGAGGTGGTGGAGGACTCATGGAGGGGCAGCGCCGTGGGCCTGCTTTTTGCTGTTTACAACTTTGGCACTATGGCAGGTGGACCCCTTATGTCTTCGGCCTTGGCCTCTTTCGGTTACAGAACCGCTGGCCTCTTCGTCATATCCGTGCCCTTCCTAATCTCCCTTCTGGTGTTCTTGCCAGCCGCAATGGCGAAGGTTGCAAGCAAATGACAGATCAGATAGATGATGAGGGTCAGGTCGTCACAAGGCTTCGTCCGCTACCCCTGTCCGTGCAGAGGCTAAGAGAAAAGCTGATATCATTATCGCTAGACATTCATTCTCACCCGGAGATGGGTAGCGAAGAGTACAGGTCGAGCAAGCTTCTTGAGGATACCCTTGAAGAGGCAGGTCTACAGGTCGAGAGGGGAGCGTTCGGCATTGACACATCGTTTCTGGCGTTTCACGGAAAAGGTGAGCCAAAGTTGGCTGTGCTTGCAGAATACGACGCTTTGCCCATAGGTCACGCTTGCGGGCACAACATAATTGGCACATGGGCCGCCGGAGTTGGAATGTCTCTTGTGGGAGAGCTCGAGAGGGGAACGATTTACGTTGTGGGAACGCCGGCGGAAGAGGGATTTGGAAGGTACGCTGCGAGTAAGGCAGTTATAGCACCAAAGCTAAAGGACATGGGAATAGGGGCAGTGTTAGCCGTGCATCCCGCTTCGGAGTGGGCTGTTGGAGCAAAGCTTCTTGGCGTGATCAGGTACTCTTACGAGTTCAAGGGAAAGGATGCGCACGCTGCCGCCTCGCCCGAGAGCGGAGCTAGTGCCCTTGACGCAGCGGTTGACTTTTACCTCTCCCTTAAGAAGCTCTATCCTCTTCTTGACAGAAGGCATCAGTTTGTGCTGAGCGCAATAATAAGGGATGGGGGAACCGCTCCAAACGTAATTCCCGGAAGAGCAGAAGTGTGGGCCGACATAAGGGCAGATGAACCCGAGTACATGGACTACCTGATAAAGAAGGTGCAAAGGCAGGCAGAAGCCTCGGCGGCGCTTAACTTCTGCGAGGTCACCTCCAAACCAATGAGCCCCAAGCTCAGCCCATACAGGAGATGGGATGAGATGGACAAGCTATACCTGGAAGCCGCAAAAAGGTACCTGGGAGATTTTGTGAGGACCCCTGAGAGCGTTTATCAGGACATAGCTACTGCCTCATCTGACGTGGGAAATGTATCTCAGGTAATCCCGACTTCCCACCTTTCAATTAAGATTGGACCAAGGGGTATTTACCCTCACACCGCGGAGTTTAGGGAGGCAGCAGGGAGCCAAAGGGCACAAGAGGCCATGCTAACGGCAGTCGCCATAGCCCATGACGCGGTCTTGACTTACGTTAATTCCTCGGAAAGGTGAAAGAACGGGTGCTCTAAAGGACCCTCTAATTCGACTTGCTTCGGGTTTTGCCGGTAGCTGCACCTCGTCTATGAGATCTCGTTTGCCCTGTCTTGGTTTAGGCTGAAAGCCTCGGATAAGATAGGCATGAAAATCCGCTGGTGCAAACACGCAATCCCTTTCTTTTGCTAGCGAAGGTGCCCTGTGAAGTTGATGCAGTTCCCTCATAAGGTCGGAGTTAATGGGGCCTCTCGGGTCATCGGAATAAACACATATATAGCGATAATTGACTGATGCCATGATCAAGGTAGCGATATTAGGAGCGGGTGGCATTTCCAGGGCTCATCTGAACGGCTACTTAGAAAACGCGAGCAGGGCAAAGGTAGTGGCAGTTTCGGACGTTGTGCGCGAGGCCGCAAGGGATCTGGCCACTAGGCTTGGTCCCGACGTGAGGATCTACGGTGACTTCAACGAACTCTTGGAGAAGGAGGAAGTAGACGCGGTCGACATATGCCTTCCACATAATCTTCACGCTAGGGCAATCGAGGCGTCCGTGGATAAGGCCAGGGCCATCATGGTCGAGAAGCCGCTTTGCATATCTATGGAAGAGGCGGAGTCCATAAGGGCTAGGATAAAGAGCACGGGAGTAAAGCTTCTTGCCGCGCACACAAGCATTTTCACGGCGTCGGTACAGGAAGCTAAGAAGCTGGCACCCTCGCTTTTGGGGCGCGTTTACGAGATCTTCAGCAACGAGGGAGGGCTCTCTGAAAGGATTGGAGGATGGAGGACCAAGAAGGCGGAAATGGGAGGAGGGGAGCTGATCGACACCGGATACCATGCCCTATACAGATTGCTTTACCTTTCGGTATCTGAACCCTCTGAGGTCTATGCGGTTACGCAGAGATTCAGGCTTGACATGGAAGGAGAGGACACCGCTCACCTACTGGTGAAGTTCAAGGATGGCTCCCTTGGTGAGATCAACACGTCGTGGGCCTACGAGAACCCCTCCGGCTATCAGTCCTTCTACGTTATCGGGGAGAAGGGTCAACTTTACGGGTGGAGGAACTTCCTGGGCTACAGGGCTAACCACTTCTCAGAGGCCGTAAGGAACTACGACTGGAAAGATCCATTCACCGTCGAGGTAAATCACTTCATAGATGTGGCGGAAGGGAAAGCGGAACCTCTGCAAACGGTTGATGACGCGTACAACACGATGAGGCTCCTCACGGCTGCCTACAAATCCGTTGAGCTTGGAATGCCTGTTAAGCTCTAGGACCGGCTCATCAGACCATGTTTTTAAGGAAGGCCAGTCCCCTCCTCAGACCCTCCTCGTAATCGAAGAGGGGATCCTCGTGCTCTACGCTTATTATACCTGGGTACTTCCTCTCGATTAGCACAGATATGAGAGCGCTCCAGTTCACGGATCCCCATCCCGGTATGCGAAACCTCCACCACCCATCCCCTGTTATCCCCACCTCTGAAAGCCTTGATGAAATTATCTCGGTGTCCTTAGCGTGGAACGAGTATATGCGGTCTGCAAAGTTCCTTGCGGCGGTCAGGTAATCCACGAACTGCCACACTAGGTGCGAAGGGTCAAAGTTGAGGCCCAGCGCCCTTGAGGGCACGGCATCAAATATCATCTTCCACCTATCAGGTGTGTAGGCGAAGTTAAAACCCGGCCAAATCTCGAACGCTATCTTCACTCCGCGAGAAGAGGCATAATCGGCGATCTCCGGATATACCTCCGCGTACCTCTTCAAGTTCTCGTCAAGCTTGGAGGAGAACTTTCCGCACGATCCCACCACAACCTCGATCCCCGACTCCGAAGCTAGGTCAAGGGCCTTTCTCAGCCCGTTTGCGGCTGAAGCGGCCTTTTCCGGGTTCTGGTCGAGCAAGTTTCCAAAGTAGTCCAGGACGACCTTTAGGTCATATTTCTTGGAAAGGGTTGCCAGCGTCGATGGCTGGGTCCTCGCCGGGTCGGCTATCCCTCCCTCGGCGGCCGAAACCTCAATGGCCTGAAAGCCGAGCGATGATGTCCACTGAAAAACCTTTTCCAGCCCACCAATGTTCTTGTTTACTATGAACCCAATGCGCATAAAATGCGTTTGCGTCGGCGGATAAACCTTGCGCGCGTCCGTCCCATATGTCAAAACAGCAAGCGAGGACGCCAAGAAAAGGGATCAACGAAAAATTAGTCGGGCTTAGGTCTACCAATAGTGTGGGGAATTGAGCCAAAAATTCCAGCCCCTAGATATGTTGGCTTTTGCGAAGCGGGCATGCTTGTTACACCTATTTTGCCTGCTGCCCTGGCAGTTAGCGATCAGTGCTTCTTGGCACGGAAATTCGGTGTTGAAGCCCAAGCGCCCTATGATTGTCCTCTAGGCTCCTTCTACGTGACGAGTTATGAGCCAAAGGTGCTTTTTGCTTGCCGGGCGTTCGATGGTTATGCTTGTATGTGTCCCTCGCTCTGCTGGCTCCAAGTTAAAGTATTCGTTCTTCGGCCTTCCCTCGCTGGAAGACGATCTTTACTGCTGTTAAGCAAAACATGAAAATTTCTGGGAGCGACATCGTCTTGCTTAAAATATTGTACGCTAACAATAGAGTAAAGCGGTCGCCACAAACGAACTGACCAGAGCTGGAATTGACTGTTAACTCGGTGCAACCCGAAGGAATGAACTTGGAGGGAATGCGCGTCTTTATCAACACGCTTAACTTGAGCGGCGAGATGATAAGTATGAGCTCAAGGGAGGCAGCGCTGCTCAAGAGGCGGGCTGAGGCTTTTCTGAGAAATGCTCAATCTCTTTTCGAGTCAGGGGACTATGACCTGGCCATGTTTAGTCTTGAGCAGCACTGCCAGCTTCTGGTTAAGTATTACCTCTTTTACCTCGATGGTACTTATCCGAGGACGCATTCGCTTACGCAATTGTTAAGGGAGCTAGCGAAGCACAATGAAGGTGTGAGCCAGCTGCTTCATGGGGAAAGCTATCTTTACGTCACGAAGCTCGAGGACGCTTACGTGGCCTCGAGGTACATCCCAAGGGAATATGACAGGGAAGAAGTAGGACCAACGCTTAGGTTCGTCAAGGAGGTATTTGATCCAGTTGTCCAGCAAGCTGGCCATGCTTAAGAATTACATGACTTACGCAAAGCGCGCCAAGGAGATAGCGCTCAAGTACGATCCATCGGCCAAGGTACTCGTTTTTGGCTCGGTGGTAAGGGGAGATTATACTGCCGCCAGCGACATAGACCTTCTCGTCATTTCCGATAAAGAGGAGCTGCGCTACGAAATAGAAGCAGGAATAAGGGAGGGAGTTCCGGAGGCGCCTTTAGAAGTCCACTTCGCAACACCACAGCAGTACAGGACATGGTATTCTAAGTTCATAGATGTTTTCGTGGAAGTTTGAAAGTTAGGTAAGTTATCTTGCCGCGCGCTTGCCTCGTGAGTCTGATGATATTCCCACCGCTGGCGCCTTTTAACTCAAGGCTGCGACCTTAATTTTGGTTAACTTAATGATTAAGCTTCGAAAGCTTCGCCAGAAAAATTTCAAGCTTTTTGGATGGTAAATTCGTCAGCGTATTGCTTACCTCTCGAAAGGCACTTCGAAATACGTGTTGGCCGGATCCGAGCCCCATAGAAGATGGAGCAACGCATGATAGATGCACATCGAGGCTCACGATTATCCCGCGTTTGCCCGGATCCAGCTCCTTGATCATGGGACCTGGGCAATCAGGTAAAACTACGGCCATGAAGCTCGCCAATTGAATCCACGATCACCGGCAGCTGCTACCAAGGGATCCACGGCAACGAGAAGCGCTGAAAGCTGAAGCGCTTATAGTTCGGCTTGTGGGTTAAATTTCTGGAAAAGTTGGAATTGGGAACGATGAGCGCGAGTCCCTGGCAGCTTAACGCGAACTTCGAGAGGAAACACGAGCGAGATGAGCGATGGGGCGGATGACGCTAAGCGCGTTAGCCAAAAAGCTTTTAGATTAGTCTAATCTAATATAATTAGCAGAGACTAAAATGGCCATGTTCGTATCGCTGGGCAGCCTGAATCTGGCTGTCGATTGCTTAGGTCGCGCGGTGCCCCTCTGGTCTAGAGGTACGGTAGCACATACGGGATTTCAGATTAATCCCAGCGCCTTTACAAGGGAACTGAATAAGGCGTCGGATTACCAGCCTTTAAGCGAAGGGGTGATGGTCGTTGGCCGGCCTTAAACTCAAAAAGGAAGCGTGGGGTCTTGCTATAGTTATATCAATAGCCATATTCGTTGCCATAATGTCGCTACCAGAGGTGTTGATGCCCGCTGCCAAATACTTGATCTCACGCATGGGTCCGCTTTGGCTGTTGGCCATATTTGTAGTCGGCATACTTCATGGCTTGAAGCCTGATGAACACACGTGGCCCATAACCGTGCCTTACGGCATGATGCAGCGCGATGTCCGGGGAGTTATCGAGGCGGTTTCCGTTTTTGCTGGCGCATTGACGCTAGTGTGGAGCCTTATGAGCGCTTTAACCGGGCAACTCGCCGATTTCTTGAGTTCCCCTCGTTTAACGCCGTACGTGGATATCGTGGTTGGTACCACCATGGTTGGAGTTGCTGCCTACCTTGTCCTCTCGAAAGGAGATCACGTTGAGGTGCAGAACACGGCCGACTACAAGCTGATCTGGATTCACGGCCTGGCGGCGGCTTTTGGTGGCGATTTCTTCATAGTGCTCATACTGACGTTGGCGCTTATGCCCGTTATTCCCCCGGCGCTATCCTTCCTCATAGGATTTGCCTTTGGCGTGGGTTCCTGGATTGCGCAAATGGGCGTTGTGCTGCTGATTTACAAGGGAATTCTGCATGGTATGGGTGATTGGAACGTGGTGGCCAACGCTGGCAGGATAGCTCTCGGCATATTAGGTCTGTTCATGATTGGACTCGGATTATCGCTATTCTTCTTCCCATCTGCCTGAAAACTGAAAGTGAAGAAAAATTCCTTACAGTTTCTGAGTCGAAGAGAAGGATGGAAATAAAGTCTAAACGTGAAGCCTGAAAGATTCTCTATACGTTCAGCAGCATTATCTTCTATTTCTCTGAAGTTGGCGAAGCTTTTTGGCGTTGGCTTGTCGTCTTCATAATGGCACAACGCGCGTTGGATGTGCCTTGACCCGAAACGGCGCAAACCTAGGCGGTGAGTTCTTTTGAGGCGCCAGAAGCTTTTATAACTCTTTGTACGCGAAGTACATCCTCCTGTAAGTTATGATGGGCAGATCGGCGTGCATGAGCCTATCACCGACCACATCTCCGAGGTGGCTTGAGACCACCCTTCGGTCTTTGCTAAAAGACTGTCAATTGGCTTAGCTCCCGAAGCTCTGAGGTACGCGATGACGTATACCTTGGTGCTTTTATCATCAACTGGCGCAAAGAAGGCCGCTATTCTCAGCCCCTCAGATATGTGGTTCTTCTATACGTCGCAGCATATGAACCACAGGCAGCTCTTCTGCCCGGTGACGTCTACTCGTTCTGCCCATAGCAGCTTTTGCCCCACGTCGCCCTCGTTGTGAGGATAAACTTTGAAAGGGAGGTCATCGATCCTCTTTACGACCCGGCCCTTGAGTAACGGCTCTTCCTCTTCTTCCTATGGTATTCCTATGCACAAAGGAAGGTGAAACGCGTTGAGCTATATGAAACATCGGTTCTTAGCTTGTTTTACGCCCCTCTGCGCTTGCCAATAGCGGGCTCAGGCGCTAGTTAAGCGCCGGACCTCTGTTGGTTGCCACCTCTTACCTTTTCCAGCAGCCTTTTGGCGACTTCAAGGACATCCTCAGCCATCTTAAGGGCCTCCTCTCCATCCCTTTTTGAGTAGAGGCGGTCTGGCGGTAACCCGCTTTCCGGAGTGGCCGTAAGTCGATGGCTGCCTCTCTCTCCTCAGGACCCTCGAGAAGTAGGCCAGCTCGTCCACGCGTTCTGTAAACCAGGCCGGAAAGGAGCGCTTCATCTCTCTCAGAACTGGGCCCACGTCGTGAAGCTTTGGCACCTGAGCGTCTACAAGGCTCAAACACGCCTTAAGCGAGAGCTCCGCGGCTTCCTGGCACTGCCTGACCACGTAAGCGTAGTTTCCCTCCTCTTGTGCTATGTTTGCGTACTTCACCCTGTCCTCTGCCCGCTTAACGTAGGAGAGAGCCGATCTAGGCTATTCGTAGTTTATCACCTCACCCCCTTTGTAGTTGTGCTTCCACCAGTATCATGCTTTTCCGAGCTTCACTCTCTCGTAGCCCAGTCTCTTCAAGACCTCCCTTTCTCTTTCCAGTACCTTTGAGAAGAAGTCGTCCTTGTCGTATAGGATCAAAGCATCTTCGGTGAGGTCCATGTAGAGAGTGGAAAAGCTGTCCGCCTCCTCAGGCGTCTTCATTATGGGCGATACCTCGACTGAGTAGCCCTTTGCCCACGCGGCGGCCAGCTCGTTAGCCAGCTCCCTTTCGACCTCGTCGAACAGCTTTGACCTGTCGAGTTGGTCCTCGGGTAGCCCTCTGGCCACTATGAGCACGTCGAGGTCGCCATCCGCCCTTGAGTCACCCCTCGCAACGCTGCCGAAAACCAACACGGATATGAGGTCGTCGTCAAAGTGCCGCTTCAGAACCCCTAGGAGCTTGTTAGTTATGGAGGCGTAGAGTTATCGCACGAAGGCTTCAGGTGTTCGTTTAAAAGTCTTCTCAAGCGCTGCCGCTTAGGATCATAAGCCTTCCCATGGAAGAACGCGATCTTGCAGTGTGTAGGTGGAAAACTAGCGGATAGTTTCTTCGGCAGCTTAGGAGTAGATTTTCTCTCTAAAATATCTCGCTAAAATAATGGAAGAGCGACTTCTCCGCATAATTTGAAGGTAACGAATTTTCTAATAATTTCAAGCAGATAGAGCTTCATTAGGAATTTTCACCTTTGTTTTAGCCTCGTAGTAGAGAAGCGCTAAGAATGAAACTTATGAGCGCTATGCATTTAAGCTAATCGGGCAAAGACATATAAATGCTTTTCCACCTTTCCCTGAGGCCAGGGGGTGCCTTAAGGCTGAGAGGCCCCGTGGACCAACCCCTCGAACCTGATCCGGGTAATGCCGGCGTAGGGAATGGCCAGCTTTAGGGTTGGCTGGGATCGCGCCCTTAGCTCCTCCTGCCTTGGAGAAAAAGAAAGATGCAGAAAAGCAAGTGGTCCGTTAGCTCCGCGCAGTACTCCATACTGGCGAGCACCACGGCTAGCATGTTCCTTTGGGGAGTTATACTTTCCTTAGGTTCTCTGTCCGCGTCTGGAAGGCTCATCAGCATGTTGTCTTCAACGCAAAAGATGATAATATTACTCGTAGGTCCCTTGTTCTTGCTTTTGGGTGATTTTACCGTAGGAGTAATGAGCGATAGATTGGGAAGGAAGACTATGTTCATGGTTACCATGTTCTCTTACGGAACCGGCATCTTGGCCATAATTTTATCTACGTGTATTGACGACTTCATGGGTCTCGTTGCCGGCCTAGCGTTGTCAGAATACGGCATAGGCGGAGAGGAGCCGCCCGCGCTTTCGCTGATAACCGAGAATTTTTCGGCGGATACAAGGGCTTTCTTTCTCACCTTTGTTACGAACTTCGGCAACATAGGATCGGCGTTTATGAGCGGCCTCTTGCTTTTCATGCCCTCATCTTTCACATTTTATGCCATAATGGGAACTGGCATCGCAATCCTTGCGGTGCTTGTGGCGGCAAGACTGAGCATGCCTGAGTCGTACAGGTGGTTGAGAGAAAAAGGCCGCGAAGAAGAGGCCATAAAGGAGCGCTCGCGCCTCAATATAACAAATGAGGGGGTGGCAAGAAAATATCCTGGATATATAATTCCCATGATAGCGCTCATTATTATGGGCATTTCGCAGTACCTGACTTATGGTTTGATGTCGTTTGTGATAGGCCCTTATGAGTTTCCATCAGTCGTTTTCGATGAAGAAATTATTCTCTACTCGAATCTTGGGGCCGCTGTCGGTGGTGTCATAGCGGCATACGTCATCAACGCCGTTTCACGGAAGATGTTTACATTTTGGGCCTTTTTTGGCGGTCTGCTCACGACGTTAGCGATAGCGGTTTTATGGCGCGAGCTTAAGGATCCCATGGTTTTCTTCCCCTTGCTTTTCGCGAACATGATCATGAGCGAGTTTGCTTGGGCCGCAAGAATAACCCTTGAACCCGAATCGTTTCCTACGGAGCTACGGAGCACTGCCATAGGAATTATTAGGATATTTCCAATTGTTACTTATGAGGTCTCAGTTTACCTCGCGAGCGGTTTGAGCTTATCCCAGTACTTGGATTACAACGCAGTGCTTTGGGGCATAGGCTTAGTGGGCGCCGTTTTCTGGCTCGTAAAGGGTTTCGAGACGAAAGATGTCAACCCGGACTACCAAGTATGATCACTTGTGCTTTTATCTTGATCTTCTGCCGCGGTGCGTCTTGCGACTTTTTTGTGTAGAAAACTTCTTCAGCCGCGATAGTCACAGAGGTAATCTGCGCCTTGCTCTTTGGGTTGTTCACTACGAGAAGCTTCGGGTTTTTCGGTCATGCGGACCGTTGGCGATGATTGATTGCCGCTTTCGTGTCTTCCTATATTTGTTAGGGAGGTCGCCACGACCTTGTAAAGCTATCAGCGTTCACCTTGCCCATTTCTGATCTTTCTCAAGGCGTCGAACAATGCGGAGTTTTCGGCGGCAGCATTTTTTGAAAGTGTTTTTTCAATTTGACTTTTGGTCATTCTTTGACTTCTTCAACGTGCTTGACTAAAGGTTTAGGCTAGGCAGGCTTTATCGTAGTTGTAGCAGGAGTACTGCGGCTTTCACGCATAGGATCTTGAATGGGGCGTTCAAAGAATATTTCTTTTCTGCCTCGACGCGTGCTCTCCTTGCTCTGTTGCAGCAGAAAGTTCTTTTAATGAACCGGTTATGAATGCCTCTACTCCTTTTTCCTCTGGCCCTTTACTAGAGTAGACCTTGATCCCCACTTTTTTTGCATAGGCGAAAGCCGGTCTTCCTATGTCTGCCACGATCAGGTGGGTTACTGACCTTTGCGTCAGCGAGTTCATGGTAGCTATGCCCCTAAGGGGATCTGTGAGCGCAGGGTTGGCGTACTTATCGACTAGGCCATTTTCATCGTAGATGTGCACCTCCTTGGCGTCTCCTGGATCTGCTGTTTGCCCATCCGATACCAAAACTGCAAACCTCATAAAGTCGGAGAAGGAAGCGCTATAAGCGTTCCCCGGCCAGCTTAGCGCACGAGCTCCGTTGCTAAAGGGAGCCGCCTAGAGTTGACAATGACTTCAATGATGGGGCATACGTGCAAAGGTGTTGGAAAGGCGCAGCGCGCCTAACCTAGTGGGCCCCTGACGGAAACCGCGCGGTTTATGAGGTCTCAGCGTCAGGTGCCCGTTCATGGAGAAGGAAGAGATGACCCGCCGTTAGATTACGTGGCGCGACTTTCCCGGGTGGTTCTGCAATCATCGAAATCCTTATGAATACTAGAAACAAGAAAGACGCATGTCGTACTTAACTCTCGATTAAAAAATGAAAGCTTTGATCGATGCCATTGAAAATTCGAGGGAATATGACTTGAACGCCATTGGGCAGGCCAGCGATCTGGGGGACGAGGCTCCGCTTCTCTACAGGAACTGCGTGGCCGACAAGTCCCTCATCGCGTATGCCTCGATCAACTACTCAGGCTCGGCCTGCAGAATACGCTCTCCGTGGTCTGCGCCGAGCACTTCCTCATGGGCCCCTTCGCAAGGCCTTCGAGATGCTTCTGAGCGCTCCTGGTTTCTACATGCACGGCTTTGGAATCCTTCTGGGCTAAAATCTCTTCATATCCAGGCACATAATTCCCGGGGATTTAGGTGAGACATGTGTCGATCCTCGATGAACTGGTGAGCAGGGGAATCGTTAAGGACTACGAAGTAAGTACGGCTTACGGGTCTCCTGGTAAGAATTCAACCCTCTTATTACTCAAGTCGCCGATGAGCATTGACAGGGACTTCAGGAACGGGAATTGGGCCTTCGAGCCGGGCTCGATCGTCGGGTTCGTCATCAGTTGCTTAAGGGGTCAAGGAGGGCAGGGACCTGTGCCGCTGGGCGCTCCACGACATGGGGACGCGTGTAAAGAGGACGGGGAGCGCCGCGCTGGAAAGCTCGGTCTCGGATGTGTTTAGGTTCTCGCTTGCGCTGTCCTCATAGCGGAAAAAGCTCGCGCAAAGCGTGGCTTGTGGAGCCCAAAGCTCGTGCCTTTGTTCGTTGGGAGCCGGCATAAAGCTAGAGAAGCGAGCCAAACCAGATTCCTGATGAAGTGGCTCCTCCGAAACGCTTTTAACTCGCAAATTGGACGTTTCGTCCCATGAGCTTTGCACGCGCACTGCTTAAATTTTCCGGAGCCGCGACCGTGGTCCTGCCATGGTTATCCATTGTGTCCTCCATGACCGTTAACCGCTGGTTCAACCCCTTGAAGGGGGCCTTTAGCGACCTCGGATCCGCTGCCGCCACCGATCCCTGGATCTTTAATTGTGGCCTCGTCGTTTCGGCGCTTTTTGTGGCCGCTTTTTCGCTTGCGCTCATGCGCATGAGCAGGAGCAAGCTGGAAACAGCTGGGGGCGCCTTTTTGTTCGTGGCGGCGCTCTTCCTCGCCATGATAGGAATTTTCCACGAGGGGACATATCCTCATGACTTCGTGTCATACTGGTTCTTCGTCCAGGCGGATCTGGCTGTTGGAGTCATCGGCGCGGGAAGGGTGCTCGCGCGCGATAGGGGAAAGGGTTTTTTTCTGGTCGCGTGGAGCTTCGCTTGGCCGCTCATCGCTACTTCAGTGACTTGGCCTTCCACAGCGACTCTTGAGGCCTTTGGCATTGCCTCTCTCGATGTAGCGGTTTTGGTATTAATTCTAAGCCGAAAGAACGAGTTCACTGTTGAGTATAATTGGTTTAGGCGCTTAGGTAAGAATTGTGAAGCGCGAGGAAGCGCGCTCACGCTTGTCGTTATGTGGAAGCAAGGATCGATCGACCATTGCTCATCGCTCCTTGACTTGTCCTGACGGATAGATTTATATTCGGAAATAGCATGAAGGTGGTCTTCGCGACGGGCCCGAGTAAGCTCTACGAGTATTCCTGGTTCGCTTATCTGCTTCTAGCCTTCAATGTTTTGGGGCTTGGTATATGGCCAGTTATGTTGGACCTCAGCAGTGGCTCATCTGACCTGCTGAGCTACATGATCCTGGTTTTTGCCATAGGTACTTGCGTCTCGTTAACGGCGCTTGCCCTCACCGGAGACCTGTTCAAAATGAGGGATCTTCTCGTTGACAAGAGAACTGTCATCTATCTATCGGTAGCAGGTCTTCTTAACTACGGCATCGCCTCCCTTTTGATGACGTACGGGACCTTGATGCTCAGCCCAGATGTCTCGATACTTGTCAACAGGAGCTGGGTTCTTCTCATGGTCCCTTTCATACCCATTATATTAAGGGAAAGGGTTAAGGGAGCTCAGGTCCTGAGCCTTGTGGTGGGTTTTTTCGCGCTCTACTTGGCCTTGACAGGGGGTACCGTCGTTCACGTGGATTACGGCGAGCTTCCATACATGCTTGTGGTTCTTTTTGGGGCTCTATCGACAGCTGTTTCAAGCCTGATGATAAAGGCCGCATCGATCAAGCTCTCTGTGCAGCTCTTCCTCTTCAACTTTGTGAGCCTCCTCTTCTTTGTAATCGCCCTTATTCCCTTGAAGCTATTGTTAAGCCTTGGCCTTTCCCTGAGGCCTTCCTTTGCGCTTATTTTGTCATCTGCTTTTGTGGGCATTGTCACTTACTTCTTAGGGGCCTACGCTTACTTCTACGCCCTAAACAAGCTTAGGGTAACTGTTGTTGGGAGCTCCTTGCTTTCCGTGCCCTTTATCACCTTTGCTTTCTCGTACCTGATCCTTGGGGAAAAGCTGAAGGCCTACTTCATCGCAACGGCCCTTATACTGGTCGCAGCAATCGGATTGCAATCCCTCAGCTCGAGGGGGTTAGCTGAGGTGAAGATAAGCGGTCTCAGTTGCGTCAAGGTCTTCAACGCGAGAAGCGCGCTTGTGGACAGGGGATACGGGAGCTCGTACAGGCACGTGAACGGAAAGAGCTCATCTCTTCTCCTGATCTCGGAAGAGGCCGTAAATGAAAGCAGGGACAGATGCATTATATTTGACCTAAATCACGCTCCTAAATGGATCGAGAAGGAGCTCCTCGAGCGTGTGCTTGCAGAAGTAAGGCTAAGGGAAGGTGAGATAGCGGTTTTCTGCATAGGAGATTTGAAGTGCATCGAGGAGACGCTGAGGAAAGCGATCACGTGTAGCTAGGTTGTTTGGCTTCAATCGTCTTGTTCTGCGGTGGACTATTACCCTGCACGGTTTAGGTTTGCCTTTTAGCTCAGTGCTGATATCGCCCAAAGGCTTAGCTAAGTGCGCTATGACGTGCTTAAAACGAAAATAACGGGCACCAAAGACATCTAGATTGGAAGTAGAAGTAAGCCCGATGGGAATCGCTAAGGGACGCGAACTTTTAAAGGGCTTAAGGTTTCCAAAGTTGATGCTGATCTTAAAGGAATCAACTGTCTAGCTGAGTTTTGTCGTTAAAACCGTTACGCGTTAGCTTCAGAGGCGTTTCCCTCTTTGGTCCATCCCTCTATTTTGCTGGCAAGTTGTCTGATGAAGCGCTTGGCCAACGCCTGCCAGCGGGAAGGGTCGCCAGATATGCGCGTGACGTTCAGAGAGGGATAAAATGTGCCGCCGCTTCCCTACATTATTACCCTGACCTCCTGCTCGTTCTCTAGCTCATATGGAGGAAACCTTAACTTTGCCTTGAGGGAAAGCTCTCTTTCGTCAATCATGGGTTCTTCGCGAACGCTGAACTGGCGCCTGAACTCATTGCCCGTTAAAAAGCTGCGCTTCAAGTAATTTAGGAGCTCTAATCCCTTATCGCGCGTTAACGCCAGCTCGAGCTTTGCCGACAACATTCCTCCCTCTGCCTTCAGCTTGAGCTCTTCCCTCTTGCGCTTGCGGCGGAAAGTGGAGCGAAAGGAAACAGCAGCTATAGCCGCAGCTGAAGCGAGCAAAGCCATTGCCATCAAAAATGGCCAAAGCTGTGCGGTTGCCCTCCGTTTTACGACGCCAACCGAAAAGTGTGCGCGGTAAGCTCCCACCACGGTCCCTCCGGTCAATAGGTATCCGCTTACGGAGTAAGAGCCATTGATAAGAGGGGGCAGGGTTAGGGTTAAGCTGAAGTTTCCCCTTGAGATGGTTTCCGCTTTAACTCCTACCTCGTAGGAAATGAGGCCGGTCGAGAATGATCCCGAGCTTACTATGGCTATTATGCGGCCGGGCTCGGAGCTGTAGCCCGTTAAGCGAACCTCGGAGGCGTTTACGGTAGAGTTGTAAACCGAACCTGCGTAGCGCAGCGTCAAGGAGGAGTTCAAGTGGGTTGGGAATATCCCCAGGAACATGGTGCCGCTTAGGCCATGGAAGTTTACCACAAAAGAGGAGGAGGGCATGAGTTCTCCCGTGTTAAAGTTGAGCACGTTGTAGTTCAGGGAGGGCGAATAGCCCAAGGCTGAAAGGTTAATTGAAGCGGTCTGTGATCCTAGAGGAACTGACTCATCGTTTAAAACGGCGTAAGAGTCAACCCCATCCTTAACAACGTAAACGTTTGCGAAGATTGGCAAGACGCTTGCGCTATTGTTTAGGTAAGTGCCGTTTATGAGCGAGTAAATGTGAATCGCCATGGAGTTTACGAAGAAGTTTGGCCAAGTAATCCATGCCCAATAATCCCCTCCCCTCAGGTAGGGATAAGCAAGGGCTAGGTGTGATAGATAGTAAGCATAATATGCCCTATTACCAAGACCGAATGATGGCGTCCACTCCATCATGAGGCCCACGCCGTATTGTTTGGCTAAACCGGAGAACATCTGAGCGAGCTCTAGTTGGTCAGCGTCGTCGAGTATTATGGTAACGTTGTACTTTTTGGCGAGCGAGAAGTAGATGTAAGGAAATTGAAGCGCGTAGGCGTCCTCAGGGCTGCCACCGTAGTACAAGAATAGCTCCTTGTTTGTTATGTTCCTCACCATTGAGTATATCTCAGAGTATGTGGCGAACATGCTCCATATCCTGAACTGTTGGTAATCGGGACCAGGAGCGCTTATCTGGGAAAAAGATAAGTAGTGCGTTTTCCAAGCCTCGTTCAAAGCTGTTATATTTTTATAGACGGACGGCAAATAGACGGATAAGTACTCCTTTACGTCTGATCTAGAGTAGCCCATGGGCAGACCGTTTGCAGGGGGTCCCCAGCCGTCATCGCAGTAACCGTAATTTATAAGGTAGCCCCTCACGTTTGGGTAAGAGTTATACCTCTCGATCACGGCCTTTAAGTAAAGCAAAAAGTAGAAGCGGTCTGTCGCGTTCCACCACGACAAGTAGGGCGGGGAGTCCGTTTGACCATTCGGATTAACTTCAAGCTCTCCGTTCTTTAAGAGAAAGGCGGGAATGGGGCCATCATCGCCGTATATGAGCAAGAATATCACTCCTAAGTTGAGGCGCTCGGTATACCTCGCGTATTGATCAAGCACTGTGAAGTTAAACTCGTTTGGGCCCACCTCAACATCAGCCCATGGCACATCTATCTCAACGGTGTTATAACCATAGGCCTTTATTTCCTGAAAATACTGAAATGGATAGGGCGCTTCACGAGAAATGATGTCCACGGACCAAATCATGCCTTGTTGGTTTTTCTCGGTTTGGGCGGGGGATGCAAGTGAAAACTGAGCTTGAATTGAAGGGCTTAGGAGTATTAACAACATCAGCACGATCGATAAGCGCTTAACCATAAAAGAGCGGAGCGATGGAATATACATTTTTACCGATCGCGACGTGGAGCTAGTTATGCCGACATGGAAGAGGACCCGCTATCTTTGGATGGCTACATCAGGGTGCAAGAAAAGGTTATAAGCTTTCCATTCGCGGGTTTTGTGATAGTGCTTCCTTCTCTGGGCCTTTTGCACGCCTTTGGATTATTTTGCTCGCGCTTCCTTTTAGCGCGTTTAATGCGAATTCGCTGTCCAGGCGGTCGGGCTTTGCTCGGAATAGTGGTGTAACGGAGTTTTGAGTTTGGTCAATTAACCGACCAAATTTTGCGAATTTTGGTCGCTGAGAGACAAGTTTTTAAGCTATTTGGTCAATTAACTGACCAAAATGTCGCTTGTATCGCAGATGGCCTTTCAAAATCCATGGTGGGCAGATCCAAGCGCCATCGAAAAGGACGAAAAAGTCGCCACGGCCACGACATCGAAGCCCACGATCATTCCGCGTTTGCCCGAATCCAGCTCCTTGATCATGGGACCTAGGCAATCAGGTAAAACTACGGCTATGAAGCTAGCCATCAGGGAGCTCTTGAGATCCGGTGCGGATCCCGCTTCTGTTCTTTACTTTTCTTGTGATTCGCTCAGGGACAAGGATGACCTGATAAGGCTCATGGACGAGTACCGGAGGTTTCACGCGGGTTCTTCTTACGTTTTCTTGGATGAGATAACGTTTGTAAGGGATTGGAACGTCGGCCTGCTGCACCTGTTTAACGCTGGATATCTTCGCGATTCGCGGGTGTACGTTACTGGTTCCTCTTCGGTCTCGCTTTACAAGGAGGCTCTGCCAGGTAGGCCGATCAAAAAGGTCGTGCTTTACCCCCTGAACTTCAGGGTATTTTTTGAAGCATTTTACAGGAGGCTTGAAGTGCCATCGCTGGACGTAGGAAACGTTAAGCGTATCGCGGAGGTGGCCGTCAAGCTCATTCCATATCTAAATGAGCTCAACTCAGCCCTCTCGCGTTACCTCATTACTGGCGGCTTCTTGGCCTCCGCTTATAAAGAGGGAGATCCGTTGCCGAGCGTGTACGAAACGTACAAGGACGCGATGCTCAGCGACCTCGCAAAGCTCGGCAGGGAGGAAAGGTACTTCAAGGAGATCATGCGCGCGGTCATAGAGAAATACGCGTCAAGGGTTAGCGAGAACTCCATTGCCAAGGAAACCTCAGCTGGGTCACACAACACGGTTGCGTCTTACTTGGACTTGAGCGAGAAGCTATTCCTGACCAGGATCGTTTACAGGGTCGAGTGGGGAACTGGGTACAAGCCGCTCTTCAGGTCAAACAAGAAGGTCTACTTCACTGACCCGCTCTTGTACCGGGTCATGAAGCTTTACGCGCTTGGGGATGGAAGGCTTGCCGACGAGGAGCTGGCGAAGCTGCTCGAAGGAGTGATAGGAGAGCACTTGATGCGCAGGTACAGGGCGGGCTACGCGATTGCAAAGAGCGGAAAGGAGGTTGATTTCGCTTTGGGCGATGTCGCCGTTGAGGTGAAAGGCAGGAGCGCTAGTCTCAGAGACCTGAACTGGGAAAAGGGCTACGTGCTCTCCCACGATGAGTTTGACGTAACCGAAAATAAGGCCATGGTGCCTGCCTCGATATTCCTTTACCTCATCTCGGAGGACAGGCTCTTTTATGACTTTTGACAAAAATTACAGTGATATGGCTTCTTTGGCAGCAACGACAAGGTCGATCACGTGAGGTGATGACGCCGATCTCCATACCTTGAAAACCCTGAGGATGGAACTAGCCCCTTCAAAGCCGAGTAGCTTGGAAGCAGCCCAATCGATAATACACAGCTCTAGGGTTCCTCCTTCTTGACGAGCTGACGGTGGGCCTTGATCCCGCTTCCGTGAAGACCGTGCGGAAAGCATCAGGAAGTTTTACTATGAGGACGGCACGACTATATTCATCACTGCCAACTACATGGATGGGGCTGACCACGTCTGC
>JBMFIL010000004.1:0-86387 GCA_049976325.1 Thermoprotei archaeon
TGGGCGGCGTAGGGGTCACACGAGAAAGCCGCGATCGCTTTTTTTCTCTTTTCCCCCAGCACCACGTTGACGATGAATTTAAAGCCCCTCACCCTCTTGACCGCCTGCACCATGTCCTCGTGGATCGGGTTCCCCCCGAGAACCCCGTAGTCCGAGCGCGGGTCGCCTATCATAGAAAAGCTGTGGTTCCGGTATACTGTTTGAGTCGAGGCTATCCCGGGCAGGACTAGCTCCCTTCCCCCGCTGTAGCCAGCGAAGGAGTGGGGCTCTATCAGCTCAGTCCCCACCACCAGGTCAGCCGCGACCGCCTCGGAGCTGAAGTAAACCTCGGTCCCCCTCGAGGTCCTGCCGAAGTACGATACCCTGGGCGAGTCCTAGTCGTGGTCGACTACCGAGTAGCTTTCGTAGACTTCGTCGCCGACCAGCTCCCTGAGGGTTTTCTCCCCAGAAGGCACGTGCATGACGTTAGCGACGTAGATCGCGACGCCCTCCCTTTTAACGCCCGCGCGCTCGAGCGCCGGGAGGAGGGCGCCCAGGGCGCGGTTGGGTGAGGGAGTAGCTCTGATCTTGCCGATCACGAGGATCGAGACATTCTTCTTACCAGCACCCCCAGTAGCTCTTTTGGGGAAAGACCGATCGGCGGGCCGATAGAAGGAGCTATGAAGTGCTCCGCGTTCTCCGAGGCTTTGGGCATCGCCGTCCTGGCTACTAAGGTAGTCTCTGGTAGCTCGGCCGTTATCTTTTTCTCATCGTGAGGCAAAATCGTGAGGCAAGAAGACCTGCGTACTAAACAGAAAGGGGACTTTAACGGCTTTAGTGGCTTGGGCTTGATCCTTTTGCTCCCTTAATTTTCTTGGCAAATCACTTACGGGTCTTTCTTGTTTCTGTTTCTTAACGGCGAAGCGAGCTAGGTTGTCAATGCTCTTAGCAATAACGTGGGTCTTTCTGCGTAATGAGCACATGCCCTTGAGGTGCCGTTGTGTCTTTTCATCCTTGCAAGCCTGCCTATATGGCCTTAGTGTTTGGGTTTATTCGAAAGTAACGTTTGATAACGAATTGCGCAGTTGATATGAAAAACGTGAAGACCATTTTGGTTGGGATTATGCTGGCCTTAGTGGCAGCGGGCGCCTTTCTTCCCTCTGCTGCCGTTTCCGCCAAAGCGCGTTAACTGGGACTCCCACTGGAAGGATTTGGTCGGTGCAGGTTTGGAACATAAACGGCATGACCCAGCAGGACTACGACAAAATAGCGTCGATCGGCGTCAACGCCGTGGAGCTGCAGCTTTACTGGAGCGACATAGAGCCCTCGGTCGGCACCTTCGACTTCACGACGCTCTACGCCAACGTCAAGTAGGCACAAAACGTGGATCTAAATGGGATTGACCGACATAATGAGCGTCACTTATCGCACAGTCTAGTAACGAAAGTTTTGTGATGGATTTTTGTGGTCTCTAGTGCTTTGACTCCGATTCCATACAATAACAACCCTAGCAAAAGAACCGTGATTAGCAATTGTTAGCAGCAGTTAAGGGCGACTCATTTGGGCATGAATGTAGAATCGAGTTTCTGAAATGGACTTTGGAATAGCGAGTTGATTCACATGAGGGCTGAGGTCAGCCTTAGCATGACGCTTTTAAGTATCGGGTGAATTAACCCATGCAGCCATTCATTTCAGTAATAGTAACAGCCTATAACAGGAAACACTATCTTTTAAACGCCGTTAACTCAGCTATAAATCAGATGTTACCTAAGGAATTTTATGAGATAATAGTGGCTAAAAATTTCTATGATGACTTTATTGACGCCAAGCTAAAGGAAGCCGGCATAAGGACAATTTATTCCGATCAAAGGAAATCTGGGGCCATGGTGGCCGATGCGTTAGGTGAGGCGCAGGGCGATGTGATCTCTTTCCTTGATGACGATGATGAGTTTGTGCCAATGAAACTTGAAAGCGTCTTCAGGGCCTTCCAGATGGGCGCGGATTATCACTACAACAATCAAAAAACCATGAATGAGCTGGGGCAAATAGCGGAGGGCCGCATCAGGCCCTCATTTTTCACGGGCGATAAGCAAAGGTACCTGAATTTCCTCATAAAGCGCCGTTTGGCCTTCAACAACAGCTCAATCTCAATACGCAAGAAAATCGTTGAAAACGAAATTGAGGCCCTGAAAAGGATCAATATTTCGCTTGATACGTTTTGCTTTGTGTGTTATCTGCTTCACGGAGATAAACTTTTCTACGATGGCCGGCCATTAACTATTTACCGCGTTCGCAGTAAGCAAAAAAATGATATCTCTCAACGCCTTAGCGCTTCTGCCGATGAGATCAGAAAGGCAGAACTTTATGCGCGGGATTACAGCTTGATGATCGACATGACGCGCGGAACACCCTACGAGGTCTTGCCAAGGTTCAGGCTAGCTTGGGCGAAAGCCACGCGCGCCAAGTTCTCGAACGACAAGAAGGGCATCGATCAAATTTTAGCTCCTCTCGACCTAATGCTCTTGATGGAGTTTCAGCCGAAGAGGTCGCTTTACTGGGGTTGGGTCGCCTTCCTGCAGTGGCTGCCAGGAGAGGCAAAGCAACTGCTTGCTCGCTAGTTGGCGGATTCTCATTTTGTGGCCTTATCTACACTTTGTCTACATAGGATCTTGCGTTCATGGTCGTTCAGCCAACGCTTCTCCAAGAATTCTTGTAGGAGTTCTTGAAAGCTTTCCCAATCACCGAGGCCGTTTCGCTATACTTTCACCAGGGCGCTGCGCGGCCCATATCCACGGCTAAGCGCCTTTTCCCAATCTCTCGCTTTACTTTTCTCTCAGCTCCTCTCTCTGAGTAATTCCTCAACAGAATTTCTGTTAACGGCCGAAGTGCTGACCCCAGTGCACTTTACCGCAGCTGTTGCCTGGGCGAAGGAAAGGGCCTCCTGCACCCCTTTTTCCTCCTCAGGAATTCCCGCCATCATTTTCTCCATTAGGCCTGCTACAAAGGAGTCGCCTGCTGCCGTCGTGTCCACAACCTCAACCTTGAAGGACGGTTGGAAAAGCGCCTTCCTTCCACCATCCCATGATGCGAGCGCCCCGCTCTCGTCCGTTACGACGGCCATGCGAACGCCCATCTTTGAAAGGATCTTGGCGCTCCTTTCCCAATCTCTTTCGCCCGTTACCGCGTAGGCCTCCTCCCTGTTCAGGTGAAGGACGTCAACGTAGGGGAGCGCAGAAACGAGGTATTCCCATCCCTTGCCCAGCGGCTTAACGTAGTCAGCAAAAGTTAAGGCCCCTATCTCTTTAGCCTTGGCGAACGCGGTCCCAAATCCCTCATCTCCCCTTCCCAGTATGCCGCCTGCCATGTAGAATGCTGAAGGTCTCATGTCCTCTATGGCAGAGGTCACCCAAGACGCATCGAAGAGGAGGTTCGCGCCCACGTCCGATATGAACGACCTGTCCTTTCCTTTTGGCTTCAGGCTCAGGGTCTTTCCGGTTCCGGCGGTTACCTCGTGAAAGAGGAGGTTTATGCCAAGCGATCCCATCTCCTCCTTGAGGAATGAGCCGAAGACGTCGCGCCCTATTGCCCCTATGAGCGCCACGTCCTTGGGATCGTGCCCAAGCCTTACAAGGGTTGAGGCGACGTTGTCCGGATGACCTCCGGGGTAAGCGGATATGCCGCGCGGCGCGAAGACTATGTCCCCAGGGGGCGGGAGGTAGGGAAGGTCAGCGGCAACCAGGTCGACAAGCACGAATCCGGAGAGCAGGATCATGAGATCAGGCTTGCATTGCTTATAAGGCTGGCTGCCCTTATGCTTTTTACGCCTCTCTCACGTCCGCACGGCAGTTGTAGCTTTTCGCCAATTTTATTAAAGTTTATGCTAGTTCTTTTTTATCCTTTCATCAGTTGCTTTCGCTTAGCCAGCCCAATATAATCCCTTACCTCATCTGATCCAATTATCCTCGCGCCGTAGACCTTCCTGTAGTACTCCTCCCAGTTTTTGTCAATGCGGGCGGCGACGGCATCCCTCACCACGGTTACCCTGTATCCCCTGAAGAAGGCGTCGGCCGCGGTGTGCCTAACGCATATGTCAGCGTCAAGTCCCACCAGGACCACCTCATCGACCCCCATGGACCTCAAGAGGTAGTCGAGGGGAGTGCCGAAGAAGGCGGAGTAGGTGTGCTTTTCGAGAACGACCTCACCCTGCGCGGGCTCCAGCTCCGCAATCACCCTTGCACCCTGGCTTCCCTTCATGGCGTGCTGTCCCCATATCCCTATCTCAAAGTCGCTTGGCAGATGAGAATCGTTGACGAAGAAAACTGGAAGCCTTGCCTCCCTGAAGGCCTCAAGTACCCTTGCGCACGGGGAAACGGTTGCAGCGGCCTCCTGGGTCTTGAGCGCCCCGCTCACGAAGTCGTTGAGCATGTCCACAACAACTAGGGCCTTTCTTCCCATCTTTCTCCTTGTACCTATGTTGGTGAAAATTTAAACGTTGGCGAAACGCATAAACACGCCTGCGACCTTTTATGGAGTTGATGCCAGATTCCTCCTCTCTCTCCATCGACCTTGGGGCAAGCGGAGGTAAGGCCTTCATCGCACTTCTAAAAGGAGACGGGGTTTCGCTGAGGGAGGTTAGAAGGTTCTCGAACTCACCTGTGAAGATGGGAGGACACCTTTACTGGGACGTGCCAAGGCTCTGGGAGGAGATCAAGTCCTGCCTATACCTTGCCAAGGGTACCTCCTCTGTAGGCATAGACACCTGGGGGGTTGACTTTGCCCTTTTCAGGGACGGGGACATGGTTGGCCTGCCCTACGCCTACAGGGATCCCTCCTTCAAGGGAGCCATTGAACAGGTCTTAAAGCTGATAACTAGGGAGGAGATATTCGAGAGGACAGGCATACAGTTCCTTGAGTTCAACACAATTTACCAGCTATTCTGGATATCAAGGCACGCTGCCCACAGGCTTCCCTCATCTCTATTCATGATACCGGACGTGTTTCACGCCCTCCTGACTGGGAGGTGGGCTGGTGAGCGCACTAACGCCACTACGACTCAGCTCATGGGGGTCTCGGGAGAGTGGCTTCAAGACCTGTTGCAAAGGCTTGACGTAAGGGTTTCCCTTCCTCCAGCCCTGGAGGCCTCAACTGTTCTTGGTGAGCTCACGACGGAAGTTCAGGAAGAGGTGGGCACGAACGCCGAGGTTGTTCTTCCCGCGACCCACGACACGTCCTCCGCCATAGCCGCTGCCCCCATATCTGATGGGATAGCTTACGTCAGCTCCGGCACGTGGGATCTTGTGGGGCTTGAGCTTGACCACCCTGTCATGGGAGAAGAGGTCCTCGAGAACAACTTCTCTAACGAGGGAGGGGCATTCTCGCGCTTCAACTTCTTGAAGAACGTCCAGGGCATGTGGATCGTGCAGGGGTTGAAGAGGTCCTTTGAGAGGGTAGACGGAAGGGAGTACTCATACGACGAGATCGTAAGCATGGCCTCCTCCTCTGCGGACATCGGTTCCTACGTTGACGTGGACGACAGGAGGTTCCTGCTTCCCTCCGATATGGCTGAGGAAATCTTGAGCTACCTTGAGGAGACGGGCCAGAGGAGGCCCATGGGAAAGGGAGAGCTGATCAGGCTAGTTCTGAGGAGCCTCTCACTTAAGCGCAGGTACGTCGTGGAGATGGCTGGAAGGCTTGCCGGCAAAAAGATAAGAGGCGTGAGCGTGGTAGGAGGGGGATCTAGGAACTGGCTTCTTAATCAGATGACGGCAGATGCCCTTGGAGTGCCGGTCACCGCTGGCCCCGATGAGGCAACAGCCATTGGGAACGCCCTTGTTCAGCAGGTTGGCCTTGGGAACGTGAGAAGGGAAAAGCTGAGAGACATTGTTAGGGAATCCTTTTCCATCGAGAGGTTCGAGCCAAGGGGAAAGGACGATTTCTATCCAGACTTCCTTCGCGCAACCGGGCTTGAGAAACGACTGGGATCAGCCGCCTCAGCTTTAAATGTGTTTATGCGCCACAATTATGGAGCCAATCGACGATCTTTACGAGAGGGTTGTGGAGCTTATAGGAAGGATAAGGGTTGAGGAAAGGGAAAGCATAGGCAAGGCAGCAAGGGTCCTGGCCAAGGCCATAGCGGAGGACAGGCTTGTTCACGTCGTGGGAACTGGAGGTCACTCGTACATTGGGGCCGAGGAGTTCTTCGACAGGGCAGGAGGGCTTGTCCCAGTGGACCCGGTATTTGAGCCCTCCCTTTCCCTGAGCTTTGGTGCCCTTCGCTCAACGGCCCTAGAGCGCATCCCTGGGCTAATGCAGAGAGTGCTCTCGCGTTACGACCTTAGCCCAGGCGACCCCCTCGTCATAGTCAACTCCTACGGGATAAACTCTGCGACCATTGACTCTGCCCTCACGGGAAGGGAGAAGGGGCTCACGGTAATAGCGATAACTTCAAGGGAATTCCAGGGCAGGGTTCCGCGCGATCACCCTGCCCGTCATCCGACCAAGATGAACCTAGCTGAGGTAGCTGACATAGTGATAGACACGAAGGTACCGTACGAGGACGCAGTTGTAAGCGTGCAGGGAGCACAGGACAAGACCTGCGCCGTGAGCACAATCCTAAACGCCTTCGCCATACAATCGCTGGTCGGGCAGACCGTCAAGGAGCTTGTTTCCTTGGGGGTTCGTCCTCCCATTTGGGTCAGCGCAAACGTTCCGGGAGGGGATGAGAGAAACGCCTACTGGGAGCAGAAGTACAGGTCAAGGCTGAGGTTCATCTAGGGCTCTCTAAGCTGAATGGTCCTTTCCTCCTGCCGAGTATATCACCCTTCCCTCACTCATTGTAAGAATCGCCCTGAAGCCCTTCATAACGGTGATGTCGGCGTCGTATCCCTCAGCTATCCTCCCCTTGCGCCTCAGGCCCAGAACTGAGGCAGGGTTAGTGGAAAGCATGGCCGCGGCCTCGCTAACCCCTACGCCTACCTCGCTCACGAGGACCTCGAACATGCGGTCCATCGTGCTCACGCTTCCGGCGAAGGCCGACCTGTCCTGAAGCCAGGCGACCCCCTCGTCAACTACCACCTCCTGCTCCCCGAGCCTGTACCTTCCTGGAGGCATGCCCGCGGCGCGCATGGCATCCGTTATCGCAGAGACGCCTTTTATCCCCTTGCTCTTAATTATGAGCCTTATCAGGTGAGGGGGAAGGTGCTTGCCATCTGCTATTATGTCAACAGAGAGGTCATCGAGGAGGAGAGCAGCCTCAACAACGCCGGGGTACCTGTAGGCCCTTATCCTCCTAACGGTTGAGCAGCCGGAGTAGAGGTGGGTAACGTGCGAGTACCCGGCCTCCACTGCTCTCTCTACTTCGTAGATAGTGGCGTCGGAGTGTCCTATGGACATGACCACACCTTTGCGCGAGAGCTTCCTGGCGAGATCGAGGCCCCCGGGAACCTCGGGGGCGGCGGACACGACCCTTAACTCATCCCTATTGAAGAGCTCTGCAACCTCATCATCACTGGGTTCCCTTATGTACCTCTCGTCCTGTGCTCCCCTCTGCTCTTTCGATATGTAGGGTCCCTCAAGGTGTGCCCCTAGTACCCTCGCTCCATCTACCCCTCTGCGCACCGCCTCGCGTATGGCGTCGAGGGCCCTCATCATGTCCTCCGCTGGAGCGGAGACCGTTGCTGGCACCATGCTGGTTGTCCCGCCCTTGGCATGGGCAATCGACATGGCGTTTACCGCCTCGTAGGTTCCGTCCATGGCGTCGGCCCCTCCGCCTCCGTGGACGTGCATGTCTATGAACCCTGGAAGCACAAGGGATCCTGAGGCATCGATGACCTGAGCGCCGCGGGGAGGGGAGACATCGTCTCCCTCGGCGACTGACGCTATCTTCCCTCCCTCTACTAGCACCGACCCCTTGAACACCCTCGTGGGCGTTACGACGGTCCCAGACCTTATGAGGTAGCTTATGGGCATCACCCCTTAAGGTACTTGTCGTACATGGTCTCGGCGAAAGACCTTGCCCTGGTGACCTCGGAGTCAAGGTCCGGTATGTCCTTCCCTCCGACGTCTATGGCGACGTATCCGCTGAAGCCGTGCCTTCTTAGTCCCTCGAACACCGAGTCCCACTCGATGTTTCCGTTCCCAGGGGCCCTGTGGAAGTTGTCCCTTCCGTCGTTATCGGAGAGGTGCACGTAAACTATGTGCTCCCCGAGCTTCTCAACGGACAGGGGAAGGAGCTCCTTGGCAGCGTGGAGGTGACCTGCGTCCAGCACGGCGCCGAAGTTATCCTCGCTTACCTCCTTTATGAGCCAGAGCATGGCGTCTGAGTTGCTTATGGTCTCCCCCACGCGGGGCTCTATGGAAAACGTCAGGCCGTGGTCCTTGGCTATGAGGGAGCACTGCTTCATGGACACGACTAGGTTCTTCCAGAACCTCTCCCAGGAAAATCCCTGCGGTACCCTGACCTCGTACCTCTCGGCGAAGGATATGTTCTCAGAGTAAGGCTTTTTGCTAACGAACTCCAAGGGAGGGGTGAAAGTGTCTGTCTGGATCATGGGGGAGTCAAAGTAAACGGCAAGGTCGCAGGCCCTTTTGAAAAGGGAAAGGCCCCTTTCCCTGGTTGACTGGTCCTCGGTTATGAGGTCCCTGAATATTCCCGCCAAGTTCACGACCTTCAGCCCTTCGAGACTTATGTGATCCTTTATCTCTTTTTTGCGCTCCTCAAACTCCTTAAGGTTCCTCTCGCCGTATACCTCGAGCTCCATGGCCCTGAAGCCAAGCCTCTTTGCGTCATCTATGGCCCTGTGGACGTCATCGATGCTTGGCGGATAACCGTACTTCGTTATGGCATATAGCCAAGCAAGATTTACCTTCGACATAATATGGGGAAGCGGTCGCATAAAAGGGCCTTGCATTTTGGGCCAAGGTGAGCTCATGCCCTGTGCCTACTGAACCGTTTCAAAGGTTATGGTGAGGCCGTCCCGTTCAAGGGTTTTACCTGGCAAAACCTCTGCCTTCACCCTTATCTGCCCGAAGTCCAGGTCTATCTCCTTGACATCTCCGTAGGCCACCACCCTCAGCTTTCTCAGGCTCTCCTCTCCAATGGTCACTCCCTTGTTGAGGCTGTAAACCAATGACTTGCCGGACATGACGAAGAGAGTTATCAAGTCAAGGGGAGCTTTTACCTTCACCCATTTTCCTCCCTCCAGGCGCTGGCTTGTCCAGAAGACGTACCAGGTTCCCTTGGGTAGGTAAACGTCTCTTTCCTCCGAAACGTCGTCCATTACGGGAGCAACGAGAAGCGCGTCGCCCAGCATGTACTCGTCTTCTACGTCCCGCGTGGCCCTATCTTCTGGAAAGTCGAAGACCAAGGGCCTCACAAGCGGCTTTCCCTCCTTTATCCCCTTGTTTACGCAGGAGTAAATGTATGGAAAGAGGGAGTACCTCAGCTCGGCGTACCTCTTGAACGCGGCTAGGGCCTCGTCCCCGTAGCTCCAAGGCTCCCTCTCCGTCGTGCCGTGGAGCCTTGAGTGGGAGAAGAGGAGGCCCATCTCGAACCACCTTATGAAAAGCCGCGTCGAAGGTTTGCCTCCGTAACCGCCTATGTCAAAAGAGGAGAAGGCAGTCCCCGAGCATGAGAGGCAGAGAGCTCCCCTAAGGGCCTTGACCATGCCCTCAGGCGTGCTCTCAGGGTCCCCTCCCCACCTTATGGGATACCTGTGTATGCCAAGGCCTCCGGACCTTCCCCAGACTATCGCCTCACCCCTCCTCTTCTTTATCTCCTCGTAGACGACATGGTTGTAGACGGTGGCGTAGAGGTTGTGGAGGCGCCCAATCTCATCGCCCGGGGCTCCCTCACCGTAATCTGTCTTTATCGCATCAAATCCCAGGTCGAGAAGCTGCGAGATCTTTGAGGCGAAAATGGCCCTTCCCCTTTCGGAGGTCAGGTCAACAGCTCCCATGTCCCTCACGATCTCCGAGTAGCCAATCATTTTACCTCCAACTGTTGAGACGGGCATCTCAAGGATTACATTGCCGTCAACCTTGAGAAGTGCGTCGGCCGCCTCAAGCTCCCTGTACCAAGGCCCTCCAAGCTGGGCGTATGGGTTGACCCATATGGAAGTGTGGAACCCCATGGCGTGAAGTCTCTCATTGAATCCCTTGGGGTCTTGGAATCCCCTCTGCCAAATGAAGGATGAGTCGGAGCCGCTCAACCTTAGCTCGCTCACCTTTTCCCCATATCTTTCTCTCAGGTAAGAGATGAGTGGGGCATAGGACCACACACCTTTTTCCTCGTGAAGGGATAGGGCTTGCCTTACCTCCTCTATGTTCATGCCGAGCTCCTCTATCATGAAGGACAGCAGCATTGGCCTCACCGGACGATAGGAGTAGTGAGGATCGAGATGGATCACGTCACCAGGTATTCCCATTTCCCTTATCCTCTCCGCCATCCTTATGACGTCCTCCTGCGTTTTATAGGGCGAGTTCACGTACCCCTTGTCCCTCCAGCTGCTGTACCATATGCCGAACGACCACTTTGGCGGGACCTCGGGATAGCCAGTTAGCTCCCAGAACTGCCTAACTATTTCCCTTGGCTCATGGGCAATGAATAGGAAGATCTGCGGCTCAGCGCTGGGTACCTTTACGCTTCCCCTGCAGCAGAAAGATGCCCCGAAGTCGAAGAATACCCTTCCTTGCTCGTTAACCAGCATGCCGTAACCCCTTGTGGACCAGAAGAAGGGGTAGGCAACGTACGTCTTGTCGTTCGGCAGTCCAACGGCATCGTATATGTACGTCTCAAGGGCCTGGCCATTCTTGTTGAGTCTGCCGAAAAACTCCCCTAGCCCGTATATTCCCTCGTCGTGCTCAATAAAGAGCCTCAGAGTGAGCGAGTTGCCGACCAATGATGAGCCGGGGGAAAATATCTGGAGCTCGCGGCGCGAGCCTCCCTCTTGCTCCTCGAAAACGCTGAGCTCGAAGGGGCTGCGCATAAGGATGGAAAAATTCGTCCCGGGTACCTTAACGGGTTGAGGAGCCTGGGAGGGCTGGGGGACCAAGGGGATCCGCCCATCCATCTTTTTCAGGGTGAGCCCTATGGTTTTTGCCCTACCGCTCACCTCGAGGGTATATGGCGTTCCCGAAATTTCCGTAGGAAGCCGCAGAGTAGGGGGACCGAGGTAAGCCTTTCCCTCTTCCTCGGACATTTTGTGATACGTCGCGCTGGCCTTTACGCCTATCCCTCATGGGCTAACCCTTATTCGCTAAGTCATTGACAGAGATCGAGCTATGGAAACATCGAACTCGTAGCTTGTTATGATTTGGATTAAACTTAAGTTTACATGCGATATGAAATTATGGCGAACTTCAGGCTAAAGGTTGTTTTGGTATTCCTTAGGCCTGGCGAGGATTTCCTAAAAGAGGAAAAAACTGACACAGGATACTGGGGATTTGTGAGGAGCAAAAAGGACTACGAACAGGAGGTAAAATCAGTAACGGACGAGCTCGGTGAGGTCTTCAGGGAGCTGTCGAACAGCGGTTACTCGATCGAGGTCAAGCCGTCCGTAGAGCTGACCAGTATGTGGGATCTTGAGAGGAAGGCAGATGATCTGAGGGGAACTCACGTTGCAGTGGTCCTACCTCTTGGTGGGGTTGGACTTTACCAGGATCCAGACAGGAGCGTCATGTCAGGGCTCCTTTCGCTCGTTGACTACGTTATCGTTTACGACAAGTTCGGAGAGCACATCTACTCGGGAACGCTGTTCGCGCCCCCACTCTATCAAAACCTCTCATCTAAGAGCGCTGACCTGGCAAGAAGGGTGCTGCTGGCCGAGGGAGATCTTGGGCTTATCACATCTTCCCTCAGGGCAATGTACGCCGTTGAGAAGATCAGGCAATCGACCGTTGTCATGGTTGGCGATCCAAACTACGCCTTCGGGGGCTGGACAACCTTGGCCGAGGGAATCAGCAAGTTCGGCTTCAAGGTAAAGCACGTTACCTACGATCAGTTCTTCAAGGACTTCCAGGCAAAGCTTGACGATGAGAGCTCGAAAAGGGAGGCAAAGGAGGTTGCCGACAAGTACGTGGCGAACGGAAAGGCCTCCCAGGAGTTCAGGGAGAAGCACGAGCTTCCCGAGCCAGATGAGGAGAGGAAGCTGAGGGCTGGCATATATTACCTTACCCTCAGGGATTACCTCAAGGAAGCCGACTCCGACTGGATAACCGTTAACTGCTTGGACGCCAATAGCCTTCCGAAGGTTAAGGCAACTCCATGCATGTCGCACAGCATAATGAACGATGAGGGAATAGTTGCGCCCTGCGAGGCCGATCCAACTGCCATGGTAATCCACTACCTCATGAGGTGGATAGCGAACAGGCCAACAGCATTCTACGATCCCACCGTGGACCTGGGGAGGGGCGAGCTTGTGCTCGCTCACTGTACATCGCCCACAAAGCTTGAGGGCTTCGATAAGCCGCCATTTGAGTACGTGGCCACAACCCATCACGAGTCCAACACCGCGGTCGCGCCGAAGGTCCTCTACGCGCCTGGTAAGGTGACCGTCGCTGGATTTTCCTACGACCTAAGCAAGCTCCTAGTGATAAGGGGGGAGGCTAAGGGCCCAACCTTCCTGAGGATATGCAGGGATCAGATAGAGGTGAAGGTGGGGGACGCTTACAAGGCGTTGAGCCAGTGGCAGGGATTCCACTGGGTCATGGCCTACGGAGACTACAGCAGGGAGCTTGAGGTGCTGGCAAAGCTCAAGGGAATTCAGCTAATAGAGGTCAGCTAAAAGAGGTTTAGGTCTCTCCAAAATTTTTTAGAGGTCGGGTATCACGTAGGGGCCATCAGGTATTGCCACTACCCTTTTTCCCGGTGTCATGCGCCTGGCCAGCTCTAGGGCCTCCTCAAAGCTGCCTGCCCTGATCATGTTTAGCTCCTCAACCTCCTTGTCCTTAACTCCCTCGCTCACAACTATGACTTTGCTCTTCAGGAGGACCTGCTCCAGCTTTTGAACCTGCCACTGGTCCCTTATGGGCTCGTTCTCCTTTATGTAGTTAAGGATCTTCTGCGGGTCCTTGCTGGCTGCCGCCAGCTCCCTAAAGCTTTCGTGCCCTATTCCTTCCTCGCAACGCGAAAGAGCTATTATAACCCCTCCCCTCCTCGTCACTCTGGCCGCCGTGGTCATCCCCTTAACTGCCTGATAGAGGTTTAGGTCAAGGGGATGCCCTCCGTTTGTCACCACGGTTATGTCCGCCTCAAAGGGTACCTTTGCCCTTCCGAAGGAGTCGTACTCCCTTGCCCCCCTCTCGTGGGCCTCGTAGGGGTCGCCCGCGAAAGATTGAACGAGCCTCTTTTTTTCGTCGAGTATCACGTTAACTATGAAGGCGAACTTGCTCACCATTCTTGTGGCCTCAACCATGTCCTCGTGAATCGGGTTTCCCTTCAGAAAGCCGTAATCGGCCATTGGGTGCGCCATCTTCTCGTAGTCGTGGTTCTTGTAAACCGTGCTGGTCGCTGCAACCCCTGGGAGGACGAGCTTCCTTCCTCCGCTGTAGCCCGCGAAGAAGTGGGGCTCTATGAGCCCCGTCCCTATTATAAGGTCGGTGCTGAGGACCCTCTTGTTGATGTAGAAATCGGTTCCCCTTGATGTCCTTCCGACGTAGGCCATGTTCTTGTCGTCATCGGAGTCGTGATCTACCACCTCGTATCTCTCGTAGATCTCATCGCCCACCAGCTTTCTTAGCGCGGCCTCGCCAGAGGGCTTGTGGAGGCCGTTGGCAACGACGACGGTTATTTCGCGTCCTTCAAGTGACTCCGTGAGGGCCTTCAATATCGTTTCGTTGGGGGTAGCGCGAGTCTTGTCCGTAACGAGTATAGAAACAGCCTTTGCGGATCTGGCCACATCTTCAATGCCTCTTCCTATTGGGTTCCTTATGGACTGCCTAACCTTTTCCAGGGCGGCATTGCCCACGACTCCCGCGGGGATAGGTGCCCTAACCACGAAGGCGTCATCGGGCAGGTCAACCTCCATCCCCCTCTCACCGTAGGGCATGGTTATCCTCAACTTGATGACCTTGACGCGTTGGCTTTTAACCCTGAGGGTTATTCCATGGTTAGCCGATCGCGGCTACCCCGGAAAGGCGTTTAAGCCGTCGGACAGGGCTTTCATGCTTTACAGGGCCATAAAAGAAGGTAATTCCCTGGTTAAGATATTTGAGCATGGGCGGTTCTCGCTTTACGGTCTCAGGCCAACCTCTAGCGTTGAGCTCGCGCTCACGCCTGGAAGCTATGAGAGGCTTGTGTTCGCCCTAAACGGTTCTTTTCACCTCAACGGGCAGCTCATCCTCGAAAAGGACATGGCCTACGTTCCCTCGGACTTCGAGGCATTCCTTTCGGTTGGCGCTGGGTTAGCCCTCTTTGTGGCCGAGGCGGGCTTTCGCTCAAGCTACGACTTCTACGTGAAGCGGTTCTCTGACGTAGCCTACATGGAGGTGGGATTGCGCAACTACGCGAGAAGAGTTAAGACAATGATAGGGGAAAGGGATCCTGCTGTTACTTTTCTAGCGGGCTATACCGAGGAGTACCCCGGAAACTGGAGCTCATACCCTCCTCATAGGCACGAGGGCAAACCCGAGGCCTACATCTTTTACGGCGTTGACCCTGGGTATGCAGTTCAGCTTTCGCTGAAGGAAGGTGTAGAGGAGGCGCACGTGGTGCACGACTACGACGTCTTTTTAATAACTGGAGGGTATCATCCCCACGTTAGCTCCCCTCTGACGGGGAGCGGATACGCTTGGGTCATATCGGCGCCTCCAGGAAACAGGAGGCTTGAGGTTGAAGTTCACCCAAGCTTCAGGGGAGAGGAGATGGGCCGCACCCACCTCACCGTGAGACAAAGCCGAGAGGCCTGGTCCAGCCCCTTGGCTTAAAGCTGACCACGCTTTCAAGGTATGACCTTCCCTCATTGCTAACCGAAAAGCCCTCCACGAAATCGGGTGGGACGTAGCGCTTCCTTGCTTTATCAAGCTCTACAAGTGCGGGCTCTCCTTTCTCGCCAGGCCCCATTACGCAGTCCGTTCCCTCTTTTAGCTTTTTGACCGCGAGCTTTCCAAGCCTGATTCCCTCAGCTTTGTCCCTCTCGTTTGGTTCAACGCACCTATAGAGTATGCCGGGCCACTCGAACCTCGCCCGTATTCCCCTTTCCTGAAGGACTTCCTTTAGGGCTAGGGCGCTACCGGCCCTTTGGTAGTTGGCCGCCTTCACTATCTTATTTCCTTCAACGGTTGCTCCTTCAGCGATCGCTATTAGGGCCTTTTTCCTCCTGGAGATTGCGCGCCTGACCTCTTCAAGGAGCTCGCCTAAGTCGTACGTCAGCTCCGGTAGAAGAATTATGTCCGGGGCCGCTTCGGCGGCCAGGCAGGAGGCAAGCGTTAGCCATCCGGCATCTCTACCCATTACTTGCATCACGTCCGCCTCAACGTAACCTATGTAGGAGGAGGAGTCATAGGCAAGCCTCGTGAAGAAATCTGCGACGGCCTCCGCCGATGACGGGTAACCAAGGTCGTGGTGAAAGGGACCGAGGTCGTTGTCAATGGTCTTCGCTATGCCCACGACTGGAACCTTCAGCTTATCCCTTATCGAGTGAAGAAATGCCATTGATCCCTCACCTCCTATGACCAGGAGGCCGTCGAAGGGGAGCTCTTCCAGGGAAGAAATTATCCTCTCCACTTCCAGCTTGTCCCTGAAAGTCACCAGGTAAGGAGACGGGGAAGCAGAAAGGAGAGCTGGCGAGGTGCCGTTTAGGCGAGCGTAGCGCTTCTCAACAAGCCCAAGCCAACCCCCTATGGCTCCGTAAAGCTCGCATTGATCTGAGCAAGCGCTCAGCGCCCCTGCCAAAGCAGGGTTGGACCCAGGAGAGGGTCCACCTGACTGCACGCAAAGTATCTTCATCTTAATAGGTTCTGCGGGAGAGATGTTTATGCCTTTTTGCAAAAAACTAGGTTCTTGATAGCGGCGCTCTTGTTCAGAGCTTCCATGGAGGCCTAGGGCTATCATAAATCTAAGCGGGGAGGTGACCTCCACGAGCAGCTGGCGGGCAAAACGTAAAAGGCGGAGCCCTATTATCCTCATGAGCGAAAAACCCAAGATCGGTTTCATTGGCCTAGGGATCATGGGAACCGGGATGGCCCGCAACATATTGAAAGCTGGCTACTACCTAACGGTTTACAATAGGACAAGGAGCAAGGCAGAGGCGCTCACAAAAGAGGGAGCGCACGTGGCCCAAACTCCAGCCGATGTGGCACGTGCCTCGGATATAATATTTGAGATAGTGACGGACGCCCCCGACGTTGAACAAGTCCTATTCGGAAAGGGAGGAGTCGTAGAGGGAAAGCACGAGGGGCTAATATTCGTTGACGAGAGCACAAACTCCCCTGAGAACGCAAGGTCATTTTCTGAGAGGCTTTCGCGCGAAGGCATAGAGTTCCTGGATGCGCCGGTTACGGGAGGAGACAAGGGAGCAAGGGAAGGAACCCTGACGATAATGGTGGGAGGAAAGAGGGAGGTTTTTGAGAGGGTCAGGCCTGTCTTTCAGGCCATGGGCAAGACAATAGTGTACGCGGGAGAGGCTGGTGCGGGGCAAGCGCTGAAGCTCGCAAACCAGATAGTTGTGGGAATTGACATGCTCGCTCTGGTTGAGGCCATGGTGATGGCAAAGAAGGCAGGGATAAGCATGGAAGCACTATACCAAGTCCTGTCAAGCGGCGCAGGTAACTCCTTCACTGTACAGAGTTACATGCCCAGGATCATGAACGGAGACATGGAGCCGGGATTCAGGGCTGCTCACCTGAGGAAGGACCTGCACTACGTGATAGAGGTTGCCCATGCCCATGACTTGTCCCTTCCAGGGACCGCGCTTCTGCTACAGCTGTACAATGCCCTTGTAGCGGAGGGAAAGGGAGAAAAGGGAACTCAGGTCCTCATTCAGCTCTACGAGGACATGATTAGCGGAGGACATCGGTAGCGACGCAAGCCTCGTGAACGATTTCAGGTAGTTCTTCTGTGATGCGCTACCGGGTTTCTAGGGCGCGACGGGGTCAAGCGCGGCGCCCAACTTTTCTTTGAATGACCTCAACGAGCGTGCCTTTTTTGCGTTACGGCCTACAAGTGGACCTACGCGCATTCTTCAAAAGGGCGCTTACCTCCGCGGGAAATCCGAGCGGCTCCCCTCCCGCCAGCTGAGCCCCCGAGACAAGCTACTGCGGCATGGATAACGGGAAACCTAATTATTTTTCGACCTTTGGTAACACGCGTTACTTGATTTGCAGAAGCTAGTCGAAGCCTATGCCGTGGCTAATGGCCCCAGAAGAAATGGTTCCACAGCATTTTCTCTCAAGTGCTGGCCAAGTAACGAAGTTTAGAGGAGAGCGCTTGAAATGTTCTCGCTCTTGCCTTAGTGATTTCCTGTTTTATCCAAGCAAAGCCCTTTTTTCCAACTTTTCCGCTCATGCGTCATTACGTGCGGATTTTAGCCGGCCACTTTCCTTTTGATGCTTTTTTACTAATCCCTGCCCGCTGGGGCAAAGCGGCGCGAAAACCGTAGGCTTCACGCCATTTCTCGCGACCCTGCACAGGGGTTGCTTGTAACTTTCCGCTAAAGAAGGGGCTGCAGGCCAGAACATGTCATCGCTTGCCTTACGGGAATCAAGTGGTCAGGCTTTTATTTTACCACATCACGTTACGCGACATGAGGAAACAAAAGATCTCAAACGTTTTGAAAAAGATGGAAGCGCTTGGCCTTTCAGGGATCCTAGTAAGGAATCCAGAGAACGTCCTCTACCTGACTGGATACTGGCCCACAATAGGCCGCTCCCTGCTTTTCATAGGTTCCGAGGGTGAGAGCAGGCTCCTCGCTCCAGTTTCTGAGCGCGAGTTTGTACCTGAAGATTGCGTCGATCGGGTGGAGTGGCAGGAAGATGAGGGGCTGGACTCTGTTTTTGATCCGTATCCAAGGTTCAAGCAGTTCTTGGGCCAGTTGAAGGGAAAAATAGGGGTGGAGATGGGCTCAGAGGTGGTAAGCACCGTGCACGTGGGAACGGAGGTTTCCTATGCCTCTTGCAGGACTTTCGACCTGGTGAGGGAAGCGGGAGGGGAGCCGGTGGACTTCTCGTCGGAGCTTGAAAGGCTCAGGCAACAAAAAGACGACGAGGACGTCATGAAGATAACGACCTCCTATGAGCTTGCCGCCGTAGGGCTGAGAGAGGGGCAGTCAAGGCTAAAGGAGGGAATGTCGGAGGCCGAGCTCGCGAGCCTCATAGAGTACGCCATAAACTCCTCCGTCGGCTACAGGGGAACGCAGAGGGTTAGGGCTTACGCCTTCGTGATGTCGGGAGATAGGGGCTCGGTGGCCTACTATCCCTTCAACACTTCCTCGGAGAAAAAGATAAGGGAAAACGAGTCGGTCCTCATAGAGCTCGACGTGCAGGCCGACGGCTACTGGTCAGATACAACCCGGACATGGTTCATAAATCCCTCGAAGGAGCTAAGGGACAGGTATGAAGCCGTACTGGAAGCAAATGAGGCTGCAGTAAGGGCTGCGAAGATAGGGACAAGGGCAGCTGACGTTGATACGGCAGCAAGGCAGGTGATAAAGGAAAGGGGATACGAGAGCGAGTTTTTCACCAGGCTCGGCCACGGCGTTGGTTACAGACACCACGAGCTTCCCGCCCTTCATCCGGCCTCAAAGGACATAATACTTGAGGGCACGGTCTTCACCGTCGAGCCGGGAGTGTACGCGAAGGGCTTCGGCATAAGGATTGAGAACGGAGTTGTGGCTACTCCTTCCGGAGGACGGAGATTGGACGTGGCCCCCATGGACTTATGATCGCATAAACCTTAGTAAAATCTGCTGGTAGCGATTTTTTAACGCCTTTTTGAAAAATTTTCGTTTATAGATGGTTAGGCTTCCCAGTAGCTCCTCGATCGCTTAAGCCCTAGCTCCTTCGGAGAAGTGGAGTAGGCTGCCTCCATGACCGCGGTCGATATCAATCCATCCCTGCCAGGGGCAATTGGTTCCCTGTTCTTCTCTATGGCCTCGATGAAGTCGTCTATTACCGTTTTCTGATTTTGATCCACCGTGATCTCGCTCCAATGCCCCGACTGGAAGAGGGATATGGGGCGCGATGGCAGGTTTGTCACTATGGTTCCCTCTGTACCATAGATCTCAAGGGAGTTGAGGCCTCCGCGCTGAGTCCAAGCTCCCTCAACCTCACCTATGGCTCCGTCCTCCCACGCCATGGCAACTATGCCCTGGTCGTCTATGCCGTATGCCTTAGTGGAGTTGGACGTAAGGCCTACGGCGTAACTCGGAGGCTCGCCCTTGAGCCAGTAGAGGAGGTCAACGCCGTGTATGCCGAGGTCCAAAAGCCCTCCCCCTCCAGATAGCTCCTTTCTAACGAACCAGTTATCCTGAGAAAACCACTTGTCAAGGGCGGCAGAGTGAGCCACCCTTATCCTAGCGAAGTTCACCCTCCCTATGCGCTTTTCTGAGAGGATCTCCTTGACCTTCTGGTTCACGGGTGAGAGCCTAGATCCGAAGCATATGCCGAACTTCACGCTTGAAGCGGCATCTATCATCTCCCGCGCATCGCTTGATGAAAAGGCAAGCGGTTTCTCAACCAGTATGTGCCTACTCCTTGATGAGGCAAGCCTCACGTAGCGGGAGTGAAGGGCCGTGGGAGAAGCTATGAGAACGGCGTCAACGTCGTCGAGGAGGGCCTCGACATCGCCGTAAAGCTTTACCTGAAACTTTGAGGCAGCGGAGCTACCCCTTTTCTCATCTTCATCGTATATTCCCTGAAGGGCCTTCTTGGAGGAGAGCTCCTTGGCATATCCGTCGGCGTGAACGTGAGCCATGCTTATTATGCCGAACTTGATCGACATAATTGATTTCTGCGTCAGCTATTAAACCGATTGTGCTCTCTCAACATCGATCCCATGTCCTTGGCATGAATGGACCTTTTCTCTCTCGAAATCGGATCTACTGGTTCAGCTCAGCAAGCGCTATTAGCATTGCCTTTATGGCGACCTTGCTCACGCTTTTGCTGAACGGAAAGGTGTCGAAGTACTTGTAGGCCTCCGCTGCCTCATAGGATCCAACTTCAAAGGCCCTCTGGTCCGGGATGTAGCCCACGAGCCCGTTGGCATAGCCCACGATCATGGTCTCGGGAAAAGGGGAACCTAGCTTCACCAGGTTCCCCACAGAGCTGAAGAGCTCGCCTGAAAAGGAAACAAGGGCAAGCTCCTGCGAAAGCCTGAGGGCCTGTGCCTCTGCCTTAACTTGTCCGGGCTCTTTTGAGCGCACTTCGCTCAACCACTCCTCCATTACCTGGGCCTCGACCTCGTAGGGTATGCCGGTATCAGGATCGATGGAGTCTCCCCTCTGTCTCTTCGCCTCTACGTCTCTCTTAAGGGCTTCCTCTTCAATTGCCGGCCTCACCTGCTCTAGGAGCACCTCCCTGTCGCTGAAAGATATGCTTGGCTCTAACTCCTTACCGTTTTGGTAACTCTTCTCGGCTATGGACGTACCCATCCTTTCCGCGTCCTGGAACGTGCCGGTTTGCTCATGTTTCCTTGACGTGAAGGGGTTTAAGTCCCCAGAGGCTCCGTTGAGGAAAATTGCCTCCTCTCCCTCGCGCTCGTAGTAGGAGCAAACGTATCCTGGGAAGTCAGCGCTCACGTACTTGTTGTAGGCCCCAAGCACGACCGGATGGCATGAGAAGTTCACTATGCTTATGCGCTTCTCCCTCTTGTCAGCTGGGTTTAGGTGAATCGCCACAAGTGAGTCATCTGGTGCGTTTTGATAAACCCTATCTACGGTGAGCCCTGGTACCCTCTTCGCGGCGTAGCTCATGGTTACGGGATGGGTTTGCTGCGCGGCCTCAGCCGCCTGCAATATGGAATCTTGGACGAGCTTAAGGTAACCCTTGTCCACCGTACCTGCGTGCCTGAGGAACATGGTCGCTGGAGCGGAGTGCGTATGGGTAGCGGCAAGCATTACTTGGGCTTTCGAAAGTCCAAGCCTTGAGGCAACCATCTGCCTCACCTCATCTGAGAACTGCACGTCAAAGCCCAGGACGTCGCATGAGATCAGTGTGAACTCCTTCTCTTCCTCAAGATGCAGTGCCCTGCAGTAAATCCTATCATGGACTCCTTCGCTTTTCCCTCTTCTGGCGGCGAAGCCAGAAAGCTCAAGCGGATATGAGGGGGTTATGTCCGCTTTTCCAAAGCCGGCTCTCAGCATTTGTCCATCATGTTATCCCATAAAAGTGTTGTCCAAGGACGCATCCTTGAAGGGATAGGTTAGCGGCAGATGTCGCTTAAGGGCCCTCGAGTAAGGTGGGAGGACAAGCTACATGTGAGCCCTTGGCACCACATTTTTAAGTGATGCGCGCACCTTATTATGAAGCTTTCCATATGCAAGATCCTTTTTGGAGGCAGAACTTCCCTTGTGCAGTTTTTTGACTACGCCAGCCAGCTTGGCTTCAAGGGCGTAGAGTTCGGTTACGAGGAGGCAGTGAGGACGTTTCCGAACTTTGAGGACCTCAAGGAAGAGCTGTCGAGAAGGGGCCTGACGTGGTCAGGAAGCTACTGGGGTGCGCCATGGCACATGCCGGAGGAGAGGGCAAGCATTTTGGAGGAGGCGACGAGGCGCCTGATCTACATGAGCGGAGCTGGCTGCAACAACCTGATAATCGGTCCCCCTGGCAGGTTTGATGGTTACGAGAAGGACAGGTTCGGTTACCTTGAAGAGGCCGTTAAGACCATAAACGAGGTGGGGAAGGTCTCTTCAGCTTACGGCGTTAGGGCATCTGTGCACAACCATTACGGAACAATAATTGAGGGACAAGACGAGATAGACTACGTCCTGCAGCACACTGACGCCAACTCGGTGTGGTTCTGCCCAGACACAGCTCACCTTTCCGTGGCGGGATGTGATCCCCTGAAAAACGTGATCAAGTACGGGCAAAGGATAGGCTACGTTCACCTGAAGGACGCGATCAAGCTGGCGCAGTTTGTGCCAAGAGAAGAAAAGTGGGATGAAAGGCTGAGGGACCTGGGCAAGGGCGAGGTACCTATCGCGGACATATTGATGACGCTGAAGCAAAGTTCATACGACGGTTGGGTATCTTATGAACAGGACAGGCCGCAGCGCGGGGAGACAGCCCTTGAGAGCGCGAGCGCAAGCAAGGCCTACCTTGATTCCCTGCTTAAGCAACTGCAGCTTTAGCATGCGAAGTAGAGGCTTAAGGCAAAGCTTTCATGATCTGTGGCAACGGAAACCTTGGGCTTAAAAAGGGCAGCTTCGAGAGCAAGGACTTCTCTCCATGTTCGAGGCTTAGGCACCTATGGAACGAAGGACTTGCCCTGTTATCACAGCGCACTAGAGTTGCTCGAGCTTTTCTCGACGCATTTAAGAGCTGCCTCGCCCTTCACTTATCGAGATAAGCAAACCCTTTCACCTCAGGATTAATGGGCTAGAGCTTTCGTCAGATGACGACGTAGTTTTGCCGCGTCCCATAGTGAGGCTTGCTCGTGAGCTCTCGGAATTTTTGAGAGATAAGGAGGGCGTTAAGCTCGACGTGCCCGTCCTCTCTGTTTACAGGGGAGTAAACCTGAGAGTTGACGACAAGCTGTTCGGATCGGTTAGGCATGACATAACCATAGTGCTCCCAGGGCGCCTGGGAAGCGAGAAAAACAAAACTCTCTCGCATTACCACAACGACTTTGCCCTAGGCCTATCGTATCCCGAGATATACGAGGTGCTGAGCGGCATCGCTCACTTCATCTTGCAGAAGCCTCCTGAGAGGGGAGGGCCTGAGGTCATACTTGTTGAGGCTAAGGAGGGCGAGGGAGTGCTGATCCCTCCAAACTACGGTCACACAGCGATAAACGCCGGGTCAGAGGTCCTGGTATACTCAAATCTCGTTTGCAGGGCTGTGGACCCAGCTCTTGAGGAGTTCAGAAAGAGAAGGGGCGCCGCCTATTACGAGCTTTACGATGGAACCCTCGAGAGAAATCCAAACTACGAGTGGAACGCTAAGCTGAAGAGGCAGGTAGGAGATCCATCGTTTGCCGGTACCTACGAGAGGTTCAGGTCGAACCCCAACGACTTCTCGTATCTCTGCGATCCTTCCTTGAGGTGGAGCTCGCCTCCTTAAGCCACTCATCGATTGAGCGCTTAAAGTGGGCCCCTCGGAGCTGCGACCTTACGTAACTCAGGGCAGACCTTAGGCTCTTCTCTGGCTCATCTGAAAGGGAGCACTCAAGCGCCCCATATCCATTGTAGCCCATTTCTCCGAGCGCCTTTAGGCTCGGCACGAAGTTTGTGTGCCCCTTGCCCGGCTCAAGGCGGTTGCTGTCGGCAAGGTGGACGTGGGCCAACCTATTGAAGTTGCGCCTAATGGCCTCGGCCATGTCAGGTTCCTCTATGTTCATGTGAAAGAAGTCGGCCATTATGCTAACCCCCTCTCCTGCCTCCTCGGCTATCGCGTAACCCTGATCTAGCGTGTTGAGGAAGTGCGTCTCGTAGCGGTTCAGAGGCTCAAGTATCACTCTCACGCCCTTGTCAACAGATATCTTCGAAAGCCCCTTGAGCTCGCTGATCAAAAGAGATCTCTCGAGATCGTAGGCACTGGCGTAGGGCATGAGATCTGGGAGCTTGAGCGACCCAAAGGTTGGCACAACTATTAGCCCTACGGCTCCGAGCTCCGATGCCCACCCAAGCCTTTCCTCGATATCCGATATGGCAAGCCTTCTTTCCAGCGGGTTAGGGGAGATAAGGTCACCCCTGTAGCCGCTGAGGGTTGAGACCTTTAGCCTGTAGGATGGGAGGATCTCTTTGGCACGACTTACCTTATCCCCTAGCTCATCCCTTCCAACGAGCTCTATGCCATCGTAGCCTATGCCCTCGAGAAGCGAGAACTTCTGATCAAGTGTCATTCCCTGAAGCATGTTGTCCCTCACAGAGAACTTCACGCGTGGTCGCCTCGTCGCCTGGCGAGTGGTTGCTCACTGAACCTCTGGTACCTTTACCGGTCTCCCTGTTTCCAGCGAGCTCAGCCCTGCTAAGGTCACGGCAGCGGTCTTGAGCGCGTCCTCGTAGTCTGACTTGACCAGGGAGCTGTCGTTCGCCTTGACCGCGTCGAAGAAGGCCCTGTCCTCTATCTTGAATATGTCGGGCTCGCCCTTTATGGTGACAGTCACAGATCCCCTTTCCCTGTAAAGGGTTAGGTTCTGCTCCCATCCATCGAAGATTGCAGCCGTGTCATAGGCGTAAACGCTCATGAATACCCCTCCGTGAGCGTTGGAGGCGTTGGAAAGGTAGAAGTTACCAACGGCGCCGCTCTTGAACTTCACGTTGAGAACGTTGGCATCATCTATGTCGTAGTAGCTTGGGGTATTCTTGTTGAAACCCCTAGCTCCGAATGCGCTAACTAGTTCTACGTCTCCAGCGAAGTACCTTCCCTCATCAACGCTGTGAGTAACCTGCTCGTGAAGGGGAGATCCGCTCTTGGCCTTTGTCATGTTCCAGTAAATACCTGGGAGGCCGTGAACCCAGCCTCCCAGTATGAGGGATGGAGGGTCCTGCGCGAAAGCCTCTCTCGCGTAGTTGACGGACTTCCTGTAGCGGTTCATGTAGCCAACGCTCGTTAACACCTTGTTCTTCTTTACCTCTTCCAAGATCTTTAGCCCCGTGGAGAGGTCCAGGGTCACGGGCTTCTCGACGAAGAATGGTATACCCCGCTTGGTAGCCTCCAGCTCGGGACCGTGAGCGAAGGGAGGAAGGAAGAAGAGGGCAGCATCAGGTTTTTCTGAGTCGAGCATCTGGGCGAGATCGGAGTAGGGCTTGCCGCCGTACTTGGCCGCAAGCGCCTTGGCAGCCTCCGGAACTACGTCGTAGAAGCCGGAAAGGGAGACGTCAGGAAAGGTGGAAATACCCTTGCTGTGCTCGTCTCCTTGACGTCCACAACCAATGATAACGGCCTTTATTCTGTCAGCCATAAGGTCAAGGCGGGCGCGAATTTAAATTTAGGGTAAAATCATGAAAGAACAGCGTCCGATAAAAACAACGTTTAAACGGTCACAAGGGCTTTGCTTATGCTGCTGATTGGGCACAGGGGTTTTCCAAGGTTTTTTCCGGAGAACACAGTTCCTTCCTTCATCAAGGCAGTTGAGCTTGGAGCTGACGGAGTTGAGATGGACGTTCACCTTTCGCGGGATGGCTTTCCCGTTGTAATCCACGACTACACGGTTGACAGGACAACGGACGGCAAGGGATACGTTTCCTCCCTAACCCTTGATGAGTTAAGGTCCCTTGACGCTGGAGCGAAATTTGGGATGAAGGGCACGAAAATACCAACCCTTGAAGAGGTGCTCGAGGAAGTGAAGAAAAGGAAGCCTGATGCCCTGTTCACGGTTGAGATAAAGCGCGGGTCCTCCCTTTACAGGGGAATCGAGCAGAAGGTCGTGGATTGCGTCCTCAGGGAAAAAGTGAGGGCGCGCATAGTTTCCTTCGATTACGATGCCATAGCTAGGGTGAGGGAAGCGTGGCCAGAGGGAGAGACGGGGATAATATTCGTGGGAAGGCCTCCTTACTTCGTTGACATAGCTCGCTCCCTTGGAAGCGGATGGCTGCACGCGGCGCGCGACCTCGTGGAAAGGGGAGACGCAGAGCTGGCCCATAGAAAGGGGCTAAAGCTGGACGTTTGGGCTCCGAGCAGGGAGGATGAGATCAGGGATGCAATCTCCTTAAACCCGGATTCCATAACCACAAACGACGTGGAACTTGCCCTTTCCGTGCTTGGGAAGGCTCATGGACCTACTTGAAGTGACCTTTTTCCTAAAAATGGGAGCCAAAGTTACGAACGCTTAAAAATTTGTCCTCGCCATATTCTAAGATGCGTCATGTCTCAGAGCGCGCTTTTGTCCGACTTGGAATCTCTTAAGCTTCAGCAGATTGCTTACAAGATAAGGCGCCACGCCATAGATATGATTTACAATGCCAAGTCTGGTCATCCCGGCGGAGCTCTTTCGCTGGCCGAGGTACTTTCAGTGCTTTACTTCAAGCAGATGAGGGTTGATCCAAAGGACCCATCGTGGCCAGACAGGGACAGGCTAGTTCTCAGCAAGGGGCATGCTTCAGCGGCGCTTTACGCCGCCCTGGCCATGAGAGGGTACTTCCCATTGGAGGAGCTCTTGACATTCAGGAAGATAAACTCAAGGCTCCAGGGGCACCCCTACATAACCACCCCCGGAGTTGAGATAACCACGGGCTCCCTGGGCCAGGGCTTCAGCAACGCAGTAGGCATAGCCCTTGCGGGCGTTCTCGACCGCAGAGATTACAGGGTTTACGCCATAGTGAGCGACGGCGAGTGCGAGGAGGGAAGCACTTGGGAATCTGCGCTCTTTGCCTCATCACATCACCTGTCAAACCTAACAGCGATAGTTGACTTCAATGGCTTTCAGCTGGACGGCAAGCTCCTTCTCGACCTGTCAAGGCTGGGAGACATGTGGAGAGCGTTCGGATGGAACGTAATGGATATAGACGGTCACGACGTAACTCAAATAAACTCAGCGATTGAGGCCGCCAAGATGGAAAAGAGGCTTCCTTCTGTCATAATAGCCAGGACCGTTAAGGGAAAGGGAGTCTCTTACATGGAGAACAATGACCATTACCACGGAACCCCTCCGGAGAACGAGGAGAAGTACGCCCAAGCCATAAGGGAGCTGGACTCTACCATATCGATGCTTGACAAAAGGATAGCAGCCCTTGCGGGATCCTCGTGAGAGGTGATGGGAATGGCAACTAAAGCCTTGAATGCCCTAAGGGATGCCTTCGGAAACGAGCTGGCAAAGATAGGAGCTAAAAACAGGGACATAGTGGTGCTAGACGCTGACACTTCCACTTCGACGCGCAGCTCCGTATTCGGCAAGGCTTTCCCAGAAAGGTTCTTTGACGCTGGGCTTATTGAGGTGAGCATGATGGGAATAGCGGCTGGCCTCGCCTCTTCAGGGAAAAAAGTGTTCGTTTCGGGCTTCGCAACGTTCATGAGCGGGATGACCTACAACACCATCAGGCAGAGCATATGCTATCCAAACTTGGACGTGAACATAGTCGCTACCCACGCCGGCATAACGGTGGGCGAGGACGGTGCCACGCACCAGATGCTTGAGGACTTGGGCATAATGGCTGGCCTTCCAAACATGAAGGTAATAGCACCAGCCGACGCCCCTGAAACGAAGCGCGTCATAGACGCCGTCGCCGAGAGCAGGGGTCCATTCTACGTCAGGCTGAGCAGGGAAAAGGTTGCCGACGTCACCGAGGGATATGACTTCGAGCTTGGAAAGGGGCTGGTAATGAGGGAGGGTGGAGACATATCGCTCATATCGACCGGCATACTGCTTGGAGAAACCCTGGAGGCCGCTGACATGTTGAAGAAGGATGGAATATCGGCTACCGTCGTTGACATGGCTAGCGTTAAGCCCATAGACGCCGATCTCATAGTAAAGGTTGCGAGGGAGACCGGTCTCGTTATGACCGTCGAGGAGCACAGCGTTTACAACGGCCTCGGGTCGAGGGTAGCGGAGGTGCTCTCGGAGAGGCAGCCCACTCCCCTTAGGAGGCACGGCATATACGACGTCTTTGGAGAGTCAGGCAGCGCGCAGGAGCTCTTGGAAAAATATAAGCTTAATAGCGAAGGGATAGCGCAAGTAGCGAGGGATTTCTTGGAGGCGAGAAGAAGGTGAAGATATTTCTTGATACTGCCAACGCGGATGAGATAAGGAAGGGCGTAAACATGGGAATAGTTGACGGGGTTACTACCAACCCGACCATAATATCGAGGGAAAACAAGCCCTTCGATGACGTAGTGAAGGAGATACTTTCCATTTGCAAGGGTCCGGTAAGCCTTGAGGCCGTGTCCACGAAGGCCGAGGACATAGCGGAGGAGGGAAGGAGACTAGCCTCGTTGGCAGACAACGTCGTGATAAAGGTCCCGCTTACGGCCGAGGGCCTTAGGGCCATGAGGATGCTCTCCCAGTCCGGCGTTAAGGTAAACGCCACCCTCATATTTACTCCTCTTCAGGCCTTGCTCGCGGCAAAGGCCGGGGCTTCCTACGTCTCTCCCTTCGTTGGTAGGCTTGATGACATAGCTCAAGACGGCATGAAGGTTGTGGAGGATACCAAGCGCATCTTCGCTAACTACGGCCTCAAGGCCGAGATAATAGTGGCCAGCGTAAGAAATCCAGTCCACGTGTACAGGGCCGCCCTCATGGGCGCGGACATAGTTACCATGCCCTTCTCCGTCCTCGAGATGCTTTTGAAGCACCCAAAAACCGATGAGGGCCTTTCCCTCTTTGCCGAGGACTGGAAGAAGGTCCAGCAGAAGGGAGCTAAGCGATCCTAGTCCGAGCTTGCTTTTTCTATTATGGAGTTGTAGGCGAGGAAGGAGCGTACTGGGTCCTCGCTCTTGAATATACCGGACCCTATCACGAGGACCTCTGCTCCCGCGTCAAGCACTTGGTCTATGTTGTGAAGCTTGATGCCCCCGTCGGCCGCTATTACGAAGCTCATCCCCTCCCTCTCCCTTACCTTCCTCAAGTGCTTTATCTTCCTGAGCGATTGCCCTATCATCTGCTGATTTCCGTAGCCTGGCTCGGTGAGCATGACCAAAACGTAGTCCACCTCTGGAAGCAGGTAGGAGACAGTTTCCTCGCTCGTGCGAGGGCTCAGGGCTATTCCAGCCTTGAGGCCCATTGACTTTATCTGCTGTATAAGCCTGAAAGGGGCCCTTGCCGACTCGTAGTGAAAGTATATGACGTTGACCTTACTGTCCAGCTCATCCATGTACTGCTCAGGTTCCGTTACCATTAGGTGAGCTTCAAGGGGAATGTCGGTGAGCGTCCTTAGGTCCGCGGCCATCCTGGGTCCATAGGTTATGTTTGGAACGAAGTGGCCATCCACTATGTCAAGATGGACCCACTTGAGGCCCGCGTCTATTACCGGTTTCAGCTTTTGCCATATGATTGGCATTTCTATGTCAAGGATGGATGCCGAAAGGACGCGCTTGTGGTCCATCGGCATCTCACCTATGTCCGCCAGAGGCCGTCATCGCTCCGCGCCCAGGTCTGCTGGAGAAAGACAACCTAAGAGTGGCAGTGAAGCCTTTTTCAGCTTAACGATTTAGGAGATGTGGCTTCCTCACGCTGAGAGTATGAAGGGGAGGAGAAACGGTATGATCATGCTCAGAACCAGACCGTTGAAAAGGGCTATCTCCTTGTAGTCATCGCCAAGCGTTGAGGCGTAAAGGGAAAGGGTATCGTCCATCGTCGTTGATCCCCCTAGCGTCAGGAGCGCGCCGGGCTTCTGGTCGCAGAGCAGCGGAACGACGAAGAAAGTCATCTGTTCCCTCAAGAAGTTCACCATGAACCCAACCATGCCATAGTTTGGACCGAAGTAAGAGGAGAGAAGAGGACCATCTAGGCTGTACCAACCGAGCCCCACCGAGGCGGCAACGGAGAACTTCACGTTCAGCGAGAAGAGCGCGGAGGAAATGAGGCCACCGGCCACCGCGCCAACAAGGGCAGAAAAGGGGATCCAAGAGTGAGTTAGGTCACGTTTGAAAGAATCCAGGCCCACGGAGGGCCCCATGTCCAGCCCTATGACGAGCACCAGGAGGGTGAGAAGTCCCGATATAACCTCAGTGGGGCTTGGAAGGAGCACGAAGGTGCCGACCATCCACCCAAGTGCCGCACTGATGGCAAAAGCGTAGGGAAGCTTACTTCTCTTGGCGCGCGCCCCCGATATCTCAGCTGACCTATCACCAAAGGCGCTTGCCGTGAGGTAGCCCGCTCCGACTGACGGAACGAGTATCTCGGAGGAGGTTATGAACAGCTGTCCCACGGCGCTCAGCGACCTTATCTCGTTTCCCGCCCACATGCCCATGAAGAATATGAGGACTCCCGTTACGTAAGGCTGAACTTTTCCTGCCCACTTAAATTCCCTGATCCTTCCTAAGATGATGGCCACCGCAAGGACTAGTAGATAGACGTAGATGAACTCCATCCCATAGCGCTAGACCTGCGCCTAAAAGCTTGAGCTAAGGCGAAAGCGTTATCTCTATCCTCTTGCTGTGTTTTCCCTTGTTCTCAAACCTCTGGAAGCTGATCTTTCCTATCTCGCCTGTGCTCTTGACGTGGGTCCCGCCGTCCATTTGCTGGTCGAGGCCCACTATCTCCACGACCCTAACGTAGCTAAGCTGGGTGATGAGCTCTTCCCCTGGCCTCGTGCGAACCAAGCCAGGGGTTTTGGCAGCCTCCTCCTTCGTCAGGAACTTAACCCTCACCTCCCTGTTCTTCTTTACCTCCTCGTTCACTTCCTGCTCAAGCGATGGAAGGTCCTCGCGCTTAAGGGTTGGCCAGTCCAGGTCAAAGCGAGCCCTGTCTTCGTATATGTTGCTTCCCGTTATGAATCCCTCGCTGTGATCCCTTATTATCACGGCATCGATTAGGTGAATTGCGCTGTGAAGCCTCATGAGCTTGTACCTGCGGTCCCAGTTCAGCTTCCCTACAACGTAGGACCCCTCGCGGGGAAGTTCACCTCCCTGAACGAAGTGCTTCACTATGGGGCTTCCCTCACCTCCCTCCTTCTGCACGTCTACTACCTCTAACGTTTTGCCGTCAAGCTCAAGGGAGCCCGTATCATGTGGTTGTCCCCCTCCCGTTGGGTAAAAAGCAGTGCGGTCCAGCACGACGTATCCCTGCTCAGACCTAACGACCTTCGCCTCGAACTGCTTCACGTAGGAGTCGTGAAGGTATATCAAGTTCTCGTAAGGCATAACCCTTTCCGTCTTATGTACTTAAATGTAACGCCACGCTTTTACGTCGCCCAAAATTTTTCGCATGGAAGCACAGCTAGGCAAGTGCAGGCTCATAATTAAGACGGGAGACATAACCGAGGAGGACAGCGAGGCCATCGTTAATGCCGCGAACTCTTCCCTCATGGGAGGAGGGGGTGTGGACGGGGCCATACACGCCAAGGGAGGAAAGCAAATAGATCGCGAGTGCCTAGAGATCAGGAGAACCCTTTATCCTGACGGCCTGCCTCCGGGAAAAGCTGTCATAACCTCTGGGGGTAGGCTGAAGGCCAAGTACGTTATACACGCCGTGGGGCCCATATGGAGGGGAGGGAAACATGACGAGGAGAGAGTGCTTCGCGATGCCTACTCTTCATCGCTTGACCTGGCTTGCCAAAGGAACATAAGGTCTGTAGCTTTTCCCGCCATAAGTACCGGCGCTTACGGTTATCCCATGAAGCAGGCCATTGAAGTTGCCCTGAGGGCTGTCATTTCCTTTCTGAGGGAAAGGGAATGTCCCGAGGAGGTTAGGCTGGTCTTCTATCGCGAATCTGACCTTGAGCTCGCAGAGTCATTGGCCAAGGAGATGCTTGGTTTATCGAATTAGATCTATTAGTCGATATGCTTATAAGGCCCGAACAGGATTACACCATGATTTTTGATCATAAGGACCTCCCTTACGCAGACTCGAGGACATCTCCCCCGCCTCCCCCTCCAATAGCCCGGGACTACCACGGCAGAAGCGGGCTAAAGGGATGGATAATAATAGTTTTGGGAAAGGGGCCCAAGAACGGGGTTGAGATCATGGATGAGATAGAGACTATGTCCTTTGGTTGGTGGAGACCCTCTCCAGGTTCCCTCTACCCCGCCCTCGAGGCCATGCGCAAGGAGGGCACCATAAGAAAGAGGGAGGATGGTAGATACGAGCTGACGGAATCTGGACTGGAGGAGTTCAACAGGTTCAGGAGGGGCAGGATGAGCAGTGCCCCTGAGAACGTAGAGGAGATGATAACGAACATGGAGGGGTACCTCTCATACATGGAGGAGCAGGGAGCTGAGGCCGTTAGGCCCTATGCCGAGAGCCTCAGAAAGATCGTTGAGAGGATAGGCAAGCTTTTGGGTGATCGACATGGCTCAAGAGGTTCAACAGGTTGATGGAGAAAAAGGCGTGGAATACGCCATAGAGGCTGAGAACCTAACAAAGGCCTTCGGTAACTTCGTGGCGGTTGACCACATATCTTTCAAGGTAAATAGGAACGAGATATTTGGCTTTCTTGGACCCAACGGCGCGGGCAAGAGCACCACCATAAACATGCTCACGACTCTGCTCAAGCCTACCGAAGGAACGGCAAGAGTTAACGGCTTCGACGTGGTCAAAGAGCCCGCAAAGGTAAGGCAGAGCATAGGCGTTGTACCGCAGGAGTACACAGCCGATGAGGACCTGACCGGATGGGAGAACGTCCTCATGGTGGGCGACCTCTACGGCCTTCCAAGGTCTTTCACAAGGCAGAGGGCCAAGGAGCTGCTAGACATGGTTGAGCTAACGGCCGCAGCCAACAAAAAGGTTGAGAACTACTCAGGAGGGATGAGGAGAAGGCTTGAGATAGCGATGGGGCTCATAAATCAGCCCTCTGTACTATTCCTGGACGAGCCTACGCTGGGCCTTGACGTCCAGACTAGGGCCGCCATATGGCATTACATAAGCAGGCTGAGGCAGGAGTACGGGATGACCATCATGGTTACTACTCACTACCTTGAGGAGGCAGACGCTTACTGCGACAGGATAGCGATAATCGATCACGGAAAAATACTGAAGATAGGGTCTCCAAGGGAGCTCAAGGAAGGCCTTGGGGGCGACGTTGTGTCTCTTACCGTGAGCGGTAGCGTGGAGGCAGCTAAGCAGGCCATCGCTCAGGTTCTTTCCGTCGACGTCGATGACGTCGATCAAGCCACCTTGAGGTTCAAAGTAAGAGATGCAAGTACGGCCGTTCCAAGGCTTTTCGAGGCATTCAACGCCAGCGGGATAAAGATCTCAAAGCTCAGCATAACCGAGCCCACCATGGACGAGGTCTACATGGAGTACACCGGAAAGAGCCTTAGGGATGAGGAAGTTAGCTCGGAGGAGGCCTTCAGGCAAAGGGTAACCATAAGGAGGGCGAGGAAGCGATGGCCAAGCGCGTCAAGGTCGATAACGGTCCTCTTCACGGCCTATGGGCCATAACCAACAGGGAGCTCAAGAAGTGGTACAAGAACTACGTTCTTCTCGGCATGTCTCTAGTTCAGCCCATACTTTGGCTTGGCCTTTTCGGTAAATCCATGAACTTGGGTTCGCTTTTCGCGGCCAACGCGCTCAACATACCCGGGCTAAACATTCCAAAGTCCATAATCGACGCCTTGGGCGCTGAGATAATGAAGAGCACCTTTGGTACCTCCAGCTACTTCTCCTTCCTTGCCGTTGGCATGCTCGCCTTCATAGTTCTCTTCACCTCGATGCAGAGCGGAATGAGCATAGTTTGGGATAGGAGGCTAGGTTTTCTGTCGAAGATCATGAGCACCTCGGTTTCCAGAGGAAACATAGTAGTTGGGAAGGCTCTCTCATCAGTGATAAAGTCGCTCGCGCAGGCCACCATAGTTCTCATAATAGCTACACTTCTTGGACTGCAGTACAGGAGCGGCTTAACGGTCCTCGACTTCGTCGGCATGTACGCTGCGCTGTTCCTCATGTCCCTGGGACTATCGTCCGTATTTTTGATGCTGGCCCTCAGGTCAACCAGCTGGGAATCTCAGATGGCCATTATGAACCTTCTCAACATGCCTTTGCTCTTCGCCAGCAACGCCTTCTACCCGGTGAGGCTGATGCCTGATTGGCTTAGGCCTATTGTGCAGGTGAACCCCATAAGCTACGCCAACGACATAGACAGACAGCTGCTCCTCGGATCAACCGGCATGAGCTCGCTAGCCTTCGACTTCGCCTTCTTGGCCGGGTTCGCGGCCATTTTCACGGCGGTCTCCATGTACATGTCGTGGAAGTACCTTACGAAGTGATGCCCTAATTTCTAGTTAAAGGTCATGACGGAAGAGCTTGCTTTCCGTCTCATGTAGCCCAATGGTCGCTGGGCCAAATATATGTAAGGAATTCCTTATATATAGGAGATATTTTATATATGATGGAAATGTGTCCAAAAAACTCGATGAGGTGGTCAGCGTCATGAAGGTGCTGGCCAACCCCATAAGGTTGAGGATGATAGCTTCACTCTACGAGTCTCCCAAGCACGTCTACGCGCTTGCCAAGGAGATGGGTCTCTCCTACCCTCTGGCACTTCTTTACCTGCGCTCTCTTGAGGAGGCAGGCCTTGTGGAAAGCACCGAGAGCAAGGAGATCGGAGAAAGGGAAAAAAGGGTGTACAGGGTAAAGGACTTCGCCCTTCAGATATCACCCAAGGAGATAGCGTCCATCGTCAAAGGTGAGAAAAGTGGGCAAGGTTGAGTTCATATTTGCCTCTATCACCAGCGCCATCATAGGCTCTGCGGTCCCCATAGCTGCTTTGTACTACATGACAAGGGGTCTCAGCCCTGTTGTGGGCTTCATAGCAATCTTCATGGCCTTGGGGGTCGCCCTTGTGCTTGGAGTTGTCGGGTTTGGTACTGGCTATCAAGGTAGCTCGGGCGCGGCGGATCTGGAGAGGATAAGGGTGCTGAGGGCGGCGCTAAGATCTGTGGCAGAGGACCTTGACAGCTCCGTTGAGCTGCTCAAGGAGATAAGGGACCTCCTGTCCGTGGGCGAGCAAGATGAAGGGAAACCGTAACCTTGACGACATGAGCGACGAGGAGGTAATAGAGCTACTAAAAGAGAGGGCAAGCGAGATGCGGGAGCTCCTTGTTCAGATAAGGGATCAGCTCAAGAGGGTGGAGGGCAAGTGAGCAGTTTCGACAGGCATTACGCGCGGCTGGGCAGAGGAGAAAGCGATCCCTGCTCCAGGCAATATCCCGAGGGCGTAAGGACCGTAAGCGGCAGCGCTGCCTTTGACTCGTTGGCCGCGTCGAGGATCGTGTGCAGCGGCAGCGTGCAGGTGAACGGGGAGCTTGCTGCGCGTCAGCTGAGCGTTAGCGGATCACTGCGCGCTGGAACGGTGTCCTGCTGTGACGCCAGGATCTCGGGCTCAGCGGTTGTGGCAGGTCCTGCCTCCTTTGGGACGCTCTCCGTGAGCGGATCGATGGTCATCAAGGAAAAGGTGGACTGCAGCGTTTGCGAGTCTTCGGGAAGCATAGAGGCAGAAAAGATCACGACAGACAGCCTCGAGGCCAGCGGCTTCATTAGGGCAGAAGAGGTGAAGTGCACGAGATTTCACCTGGAAGGAGGGGGAAAGGTTTCCATCGTGAGGGCTAGTGATGTGAGGATCAACAGGAGCCCCCACAGGATCTTCTTGTTGTTCAGAAGGAAGGACTTTGAGTTCAAGGAGATCATAGCAACTGAAACGGCAGAGCTGAGCTCGGCCGTTGGCCACCTCGTGGCAGCAAAAAACGTTAAGTTGGGAAGGGGATGCAGGGTGGATCTGGTATACTACCTGGATGAGTACGAGGTAGAAGAAGGGGTGTCTGTTGGGTCAGCCAATAGGGTCAGTTCGTTGGATGGGATCTAAGATGGAAATGGGAGTTGAAGTGAAGGACCTGACAAAGTACTACACTGCCCCAACGCTTACCAAGGCCTTGGATGGGGTCTCCTTTGAAGTTGGGCAGGGCGAGGTGTTCGGACTACTTGGAGAGAACGGAGCCGGTAAGACCACCCTCGTCAAGGTCCTTGCCACGCTTCTGCTTCCTGATAGGGGAATGGCAAGGGTTGCGGGGCATGACGTGGTGAAGGAACCCTCTCAAGTTAGGATGTCCATAGGCTACGCCGGTCAAGACTCAGAAAAGTCTGCGTACTGGAGATTAACGGCAAGGGAGAACCTAGTCTACTTCTCGGTCGCTCTTCATGGCATGAAAAGAGAAGAAGCGGAGGCAAGAATAGACGAGTTTGCCGATCAGCTTGGCTTCTCTAAGCTTGATCGGGAGTTCAGCTCGCTCTCAGGTGGTGAAAAGCAGATGGTGATCATAATTCGCTCTCTTTTGCACCATCCCACCGTGGTCTTCATGGACGAGCCATCCAAGAGCCTTGATCCCCTTGCCGCCAGGAGGATGAGGGATTTCGTGAGGAAATTGGCAAGCGATGAAGGGGTAGCGGTTATGCTAACGACGCATAACATGCAAGAGGCCGAGGAGCTCTGCGATAGGTTGGCCTTTCTTGACGGTGGCAAGCTCGTCTTCGTTGGATCACCAGCAGAGTTCAAGCGCGTAGAGGCGTACGAGGTGATTGAAGTTGACGCTGACCTGAATGAGGTCGAGAGTGTCCCCGGCTTAGTAGAGATCAGAAGGGGGGCAAGCACCAAGCTGCTGGTAACCGATGCCTCCGAGGCACTACCGGCCGTAATTGGCGTGCTGCGTGAAAAGGGAATAAAGACGAGGGTGAGGGTTGAGGGCCCTTCTCTGGAAGACGCTTACCTGCACTTTGCGAGAGAGGGGGGTGAGCCATGAGCAATTTCTTGAGGCTTCTGGAGTACATGACTTGGCGCAGGTTTACAGAGCTAACTAGGTACAGGGCTAACCTTGTGGCAGGCATCACGAGCCCGCTCATATGGTCTGCAGCGTTCTTCCTCATAGTTCCCTTTTACTCCAGGAGCGGGATGTCCTCAGTCATTGGCACGTCCAACTATGGTGCATACCTAGTGCTTGGTTTGTCCATGATATCGTTTCAGTCCATCGCCCTTTGGAGCGGGGCTAACAACTTTACGTGGGAGTTGACCACGGGGCTGATTGACTACTCCTTTTCATCTCCCATATCTAAGTACGCATACATCGAGGCAGTGATAGTTTCGGACGCAGAGCTCTCGCTGATCGTGTACGATAGCCCGTTTCTCGCCGTTGCGTTCTTGTTATCTGCCCGCACGCTTTCGCTCTCTGGATTTGCGTATGGCATGATCGCCTACGGCCTTACGATTGTCGCGCTTTCTCAGATCGGGGTAGCGTTTTCTGCTCTGACGCTGCTGTATAAGAACGTCAGCAACGTCTTCGAGTTCATAAACATGGCGTTTCAGTTCTTAACTGGGATGATCATACCGCTTCAGGTTTTGCCGGATTTCGTAAGGGATGCCTCCGTCTTCATACCCCTGACTTTTGGCATCGACCTCTCCAGGCATTACGTACTGCTTTCTAGCACGATCTTTCCCATTGACATGGAGTGGTTGGGCCTTGGCTTACAGCTCGCATCTCTTCTTTTAGCATCAAAGCTGATATTCAGGTTTGTGGAGAGAAGGGCAAGGAAGAACGGTTTCCATTACGTCTGAAGCGTTCAAAGGCACAGCTTTTTATCTTCGTGGGGTTGAGTTTTTTATGGCTGACGAAGCGGTGATCCTGAAGGAAGGGAGCAAGCAACTGGCCGAGAAGGCTGGCGGATTACTGCTCGTCGTCGCTCTTCTCTCTTTTTTTGTGGTATACCCCTTAGGCCTTTCCTCCGCTTCTGCGCCCTGGTACACGATCGCGACCACCCTTGCGGCTGGTGGAGCTTGCTCTTATGCCTTCGCCCTATCCCCGCTTGCTCGGGACCGCTTCGTGTTGACCAAAAGCGCGCTTTTCGTTGGGCGCGCTAGGGTGGATGTCTCCGATGTGGAGGGTGTGTCTCAACGCGGAACTCATCTGGTCCTCGTGAAGACAAAAGACGGGCGTCTCATAAAAATATCAGTTGGTAACTCTGTCCGCTTCATTGACGCGCTTAACCGCGTCGTTCGCGACAAGAACGGTAGGACGTAGGTGAGAGGGCGCGCCCACCCTACCTTCTCGGCATTGCGCGCTTTGTGGTAGGACCTACATAAGCTTTGATCTGGTAATCTAAGCTCGAGTTTTCACTAGGTAGCGTCCAAGCAGAAGTGAGTACATGACAGCGACAGAAGTTTTGCGAGCATTAGCGTCCCTGATCTCTTCTGTGAAGTTTTCCCTTAAACATAAATATCTTTTTCGCATATAAAATTATGGCAATAAGGGTTGCTCTCCTGGGTCACGGTTTTATAGCTAAGGCTCACGTGCGCGGGTTCATGAGCGCTTCTCAGATGTATGGGGTTAAGAAGCCAATTTTGCAGGTAGTCTACGGGAGGAGGCCTGAGGCGCTTTCCGAGTTCGCCTCGCGCTTTGGCTTTGACTCCTACACCACGGACCTAGCTCAGGCCATAGGCCAGGCGGACCTCGTAGATAACTGCCTTCCAAACCACCTGCACGCTCCAGTAACCCTTGAAGCGGTAGAAAAGGGAAAGGACGTGCTGCTGGAAAAGCCAATGGCCGTTTCTGTTAAGCAGGCAGAAGAGCTTGTCTCAGCAGTCAGAAGGAGCGGGGTAAGGGCAGCCATCGGCTTTAACTACAGGTTCCTGCCGGCCATATCGCTGGCAAAGAAGCTCATATCTGAGGGAAGGCTTGGTCTCATTCACACGTTCAGGGCAGCCTACCTGCAGAGCTACTTGGCAGACCCAAATACCGTCGTCGCGGAGTCGGGAACCCTTGTGGGATGGAGACAAAAGAAGGAGCTGGCTGGAAGCGGTTCCCTTGGCGACCTGGGATCTCACGCGGTAGATCTAGCTCGCTACTTGGTAGGTGACATTGCGGAGGTTGTGTCGCAGGAAAAGATACTTTATCCCGAGAGGCCAACGGCGAGCGGGGAGAAGATAAAGATGGAGGTAGACGATGCCTTCATGGCACTGGTTAAGTTCAGGCAAGGCGCCATGGGCTCTATAGAGGCTTCAAGGATAGCCCCGGGCATGAAGAATCAGCTGAGGATTGAGGTTCACGGGAACAAGGGAAGTGTTAGGTTTAACCTCGAGCGTCCCAGCGAGCTCGAGGTGTACCTCGAGGAGGAGAAGGATGCAAAGGGCTTTCGTGACGTTATAGTTGACGACCCCAGCTGGTGGCCATTTGGTCACGTTCTTGGATGGGAGCACTCCGTGGCCATCGAGGTCTCTCATTTCATGAAAGTGCTTGAAGAGGATGCCCCCATTTATCCAGCGGCTACCTTTGAAGACGGGTTGGCAGCTCAGAAGGTAATCGACGCCATTGACAGGTCCTCACGCAGCGGAAATTGGGAAAGCGTTTCTTGAAAAACTGCTGGCCTCATGAAGTGGTGACCATGAATCTCAATGCTCCGCGCCACATCGATGTTTTCCTTTCTTAATCATGAGTAAAAAGCCCAGCACTGCCATTATTGCGGAAAAGGCCAACGCATAAAGGTAAAGAGTCAGCAGGGAAAGATAAGTTGCGCGGGGGATGAACGGGTTAAGGCGATACTTCTGAATGAAGTTCATCATCTGGTTAGCGCTGAAAGCCAGGAGGAGGAGGCCTAGGCCAAGTAGCGCAAGACCAATGGTTTCCCTGCTTTCTGGATCCATATGCTAATTTTTTCTTGACTTAAACGGATAGCTGAGGTCGTGGAGGTCGCAGAGTGTAACCAACGGTTTGAGAAGCGTTGATAGAAAGGCTGGGCTTAGGCTCAATTTGTGTGGTTTGCGCCATGGGCAGAGGTCGCTTAGCTGCATGCGCCCTTGGGCGCAAAGTTTTTAAATAGGCTTTTCATAACGTCAAGATGTCATTTAAAGACGTGTGGCAGCAACGCCAATATCTGCGATCGGTTTGGTTGAAGCTAGCGATGAAGACTTAGGTTTGTCGCGCTGCCAAGGTTTTGTAACCCCGCACGGGAGAGAGCGCCCAGAGGTGCAGCTTAAGTGCTGGAGAGCATGAGGGCGCGCATAGACGAGCTGGACATGCAGCTCGCCGATCTGCTATCTGAGAGGATGCGTCTATCTGAGCAGATCGGTGAGGAGAAGCTGAAACTCGGCCTACCAGTCCTTGACGATGCCAGGGAGCGCGAGCTCCATCGGCGCTGGGAAAAGGCTTTCAGCGAGAGGGGGCTTTCCCCTTTCCTTGCCCATGACATGCTCGAACTAGTTCTCAAGGAGTCCAGGCGCGTTCAGCTGAGGACAAGGAAACCTTCTGAGGTGATGATAGTTGGAGAGGGAAGGATGGGAATCCTCCTCGAGCGTTGCTTTTCCGATGCCGGGAACAGGGTAACGAGGGTCGGCGCCGCCTCTGCCGCCAATGCGTACTCAGGTCAGAAGTTCGTAATCTTGGCTTTGCCCCCCGATGTTCGCGTTGATCTGAGCTTTGCCAAGGAGGCAATAGTCATGGACATAGCCTCCTCGAAGGCCTCCATATTTCCTAGGCTTGAGAAAGAATCGCAGGAGAAGGGATTCAGTTACGTCAGCGCTCATCCGCTCTTCGGAGCTGTCGAGGATCCGCTCGAGGAGAGGGTAGTGATCATACCCTCAAGAACAAGCGGTGACGCCTTGAGCGAATCAATTGAGCTTTGGAGGGATGCAGGTTTCAACGTGATCGTCACCTCGCTTGAGGTTCACGAGGTCGCCATGTCGGCAGTTCAAGTTATGGTTCACGCACACCTGCTTTCGCTAATGGAGTCCTTAGAGGAGTTCAAAAGGAAAACCGGAATAGATCCGTATTACTACGAGACCCGGACGGTCAGGAGGCTGAGGCCAATCATTCAGGACGTCTCTGGAAACCTGCGGGTGGTTCGCGAGATAAGGGAGCAAAATCAGCACTCGGAGGAGGCACTGGAGCTTTCCCTTCGGGTCTTCACAGGGATCGCTAGGGGTGAGGGAGCTTGATGATCTACTTCCTAAGCGAGGAGGGAGCTTTCAGGGAAGCGGTTTCGAGGTCTTCGGCCTCCTACCTAATGGTAAACATATACGGTAAGAGAGTAGCCTTGGCTTGGCCTGATGAGGATGCGCCTCGCCTAACCACAGGTGCGTCGTTCATGACCATAAGAAGGCCTTACGTGCTCTCTTCAAGGGAGTTCAAGCCTGAGGATACCTTCGTTGACGTTGGGGAAAGGGTCAGGATTGGGCCAGGTTCCCTAACCGTTGCCGCGGGGCCCTGCTCCGTGGAGGACGAGGGGGAGCTCTTGGAGCTTGGAGGCTCTCTGAAGAGGATGGGAGCGGACATGCTCAGGGGAGGAGCTTTCAAGCCGAGGACCAGTCCTTACAGCTTCATGGGCCTAGGAGAAGAGGGATTGCGCGCGCTTTCAAGGGCAAGAGATGAGCTTGGCTTACCGGTGGTGAGCGAGGTCCTGGACGCGGCAAGCTTGCCTTTATACAGGAAGGTCGACATGGTTCAGGTCGGGACGAGAAATGCACAGAACTTCCCCCTCCTTCAGGCCCTGGGAGAATTCGGCAAGCCCGTGCTGTTAAAGAGGGGTATGGGAAACACTGTTGACGAATGGCTTGGGGCATCCGAGTACGTCTTATCCCGCGGAAATGGAAGCGTTGTTTTGTGCGAGAGAGGCATAAGGGCTCCGGGATCTCCGACCCGTTTCTCTCTGGACGTGGGGGCCATAACAAAGGTCAAGAGGTTGAGCCACCTTCCGGTGTGCGCTGACCCCAGTCACTCTGCCGGAGAAAGCGATCTCGTCGAGCCGCTTGCCCTGGCGGGCGTGGCCGCAGGGGCGAACATGTTGCTTGTGGAGGTTCACCAGCACCCGGAAATGGCCTTAAGCGATGGGGACCAGCAGATAACTCCCCAGGAGTTCAGTTCTCTCGTGAACAAGGCGAGGGCGCTCTGGGATCTCTTGAACCGCGCGGGGGTGAAGGAAAGAGATGAGCTGGAGAGCAGATTACGAGACAGAGTGCGGAAGCACCGCCGTGACAGTGGGAGAGGGGGCACTCGGCCTCCTGAGCTCCCTTGAAGGAAGAAAGGCCGTCATATCCACGTCATCCCTAAAGGAGGAGGCTTTGGAGCTTTCCAGCAAGTTGGACGCAAGGCTTTATCTCCTTCCGGACGGTGAGCGCGCAAAGAGCATAAGGGAGGCAACGCGCCTTTTGAGATGGCTTTACGAGATGGGCATGACCAGGCAGGACTGGGTTGTGGCCTTCGGAGGGGGGACCGTCAGCGACGTGGCCGGCTTCGTCTCGTCGGTCTACATGAGGGGTACGAGATACGCCATCGCCCCAACTACGCTCTTGGCTGCCGTCGACGCGTCCATAGGAGGGAAGAACGCGATCAACTTCGCAGGCACAAAGAACCTTGTCGGCACGGTGAGGCAGCCGTCGCTTGTAACCGTGGACACGGGCATTCTAAAGAGGCTTCCCGAAAGGGAGCTCAAAGCTGGCATGGCAGAGGTCATAAAGTACGCGCTTTCCCTGGATGAGGGCCTGTTTCGTCTTCTTGAACAAAGGAGGGATGACGTGCTGCAAAGGGGAAAGGCGCTTGATGAGGTTATCCTGAGGAGCATCGATGCCAAGATGAAGGTTGTCGAAAAAGACGAGCTTGACAGCAGGGGAATCAGGATAGTGCTCAACTTGGGTCATACCTTCGCGCACGCCATTGAAGCGGGAAGCGGCTTCTCGGTATCGCATGGCTTTGCGGTGGCGGCCGGAATTTCCATGGAGTGCTGGCTTGGTAACAGGCTAGGAATTACATCCCATGAGGCCCTCACGAGGGCTCTTGGGCTTCTGAGGGACTATGGCCTTCCGTGCACCCTAAGCGAGCTAATTGGTGAGCGGAGGCACTTCAGCATGGCCGCCGCGCTGAGGGCGCTGAACGAAGACAAAAAGCTATGCACAACAGGTAGGGTTAACGTCCCGTTCGTCACGGAGATAGGAAGCTGGAAGTCTGTTGAGCTTCCCCTGGAACAGCTCAAGGATTCCTTTCGCAAGGTGATGGCCCAGTGACGCTTCACTTCGCGCTCATAGGGGAGGACCTCTTTCGTTCCCCTTCAAAGGTCATACACGAGTTTGTGTTTAAGAGGCTCGGGTTGGATGCCGACTACGAGCTGCTGCCCGTTCGCAGAGAGGAAGCAGACGTCATGATACCGCAGCTCATGTCTCAGCTTGATGGTCTAAACGTGACGTCTCCCTACAAGGAGGAAGTTGCAAGGCTCCTTTCGTCGAGGGGATGCCTAAGCGATGAGGCAAGGAAGGCATTTTCCGTCAACACGATTTGGGGCGGAAGGGGTTACAGCACCGATTACGTGGCCGTCAAAAAGATACTGAGGCGTTTAGCTGACACGTTGGGCGAAACTTGCTTGCTCATCGGCGCGGGAGGTGCAGCTCGCGCGGCCTCCTTGGCGCTGGGAGAACTTGGCCTGAAGGTCTACGTGTTGAACAGGAGCCAGCAGAGGGCTTTGAGTCTGGTGAACGACATGCGCGCCTTGGGCTTCGACTTCTTTCCATGGAATGGCGTAAGAGCAGACCTGGTTGTCAACGCCGTGCCGCCCGAGCCGAAGCTTGATTTTACGCCAATGGCTTACGTTGACTTCTCCTACCTGAGAAGGGCAAACAGGGGAAGCCACGTCAACGTAGGCGGAGATGAGATACTCGTCGTCCAAGCGCTCGAGGCCGATGCCATATGGTTTGGCGACGAGGTGCGCAAGGTGAGCGAGCAAGAGGTGTTGGAGGTTGCCAGGCAATTCATTTGGAGACGCAATTAAGCTGACAACGTTCGGCGAGAGCCATGGACCCGCTGTTGGTGCAGTGCTCGATGGGGTCCCGGCGGGCCTTCCCATATCCGAGGACGACATAGCTTTCGAGTTGCAGCTAAGAAGACCAGGCCATCGTTACGTCTCCACCAGGATGGAGCCAGATAGGCCTAGGATAGTGAGCGGGCTTTTCAACGGCGTCACGACCGGAATGCCCCTGGCGATCTTGGTTGATAACGTGGACGCGGTCCCGAAGAGCTACGAGGAGATAAGGTATAAGCCAAGACCGGGGCACGCGGATCTCCCCTACATATGGAAGTACGGATACGATAACTGGGACTACAGGGGAGGGGGAAGGTCAAGCGCCAGGGAGACCGTCGCGAGAGTGGCCGCGGGAGCCGTGGCCAAGAAGCTCCTAATGGTGACCGGTACCCTTGTGGCCGGCTACGTGAGAAGCGTGGGAAGCATAAGGGAAAGCGAGAACCCCTCGTTTGAGGACGTTCTTCGCTCCAGGAGGTCTGAGGTGAGGTGCATCTCCATAGAGGAGAAGGTAAAGCAGCTCATAGGAGCGCTTGCCGCAGAGGGGGACAGCGTCGGTGGAGTTGTGGAGATAAGGGTAAAGGATCCTCCCCGCGGTTTGGGAGAGCCCGTCTTTGACAAGCTCAAGGCAGATCTCGCCAAGGCCTGTATGTCCCTTCCCGCGGCCATCGGTTTCGAGTACGGGATGGGGTTCGATGGTTCTTCCAAGAGGGGGAGTGATGTGGCTGACGAGATCAGGATCGGGGAAGGAAAGCCTGCCTTCGCAAAGAACGTAGCAGGGGGAATCTTAGGCGGGCTGAGCACAGGAGACGAAATAGTACTGAGGGTTGCTTTCAAGCCCACTAGCTCCACGAGGAAGCCCGTGCACACGGTGGACCTGAGAAAGATGAGCGAGACCACGCTGTCAATTGGCGGTAGGCACGATCCGTGCGTTGCCATTAGGGCCGTGTCCGTTCTTGAGTCGATGGTCGCTCTAACCCTTGCCGACCACGCCAAGAGGGCAGGCGCAATCCCTGCCACCAGGATAGATAATCCCCAAGAGGTTGAGAATAGATGGAAGGAGTACATGAGGGCACGAGAGGAAAGAAGGCGTGCGCGTGGGCGCTGGGCGGCGTCTCCGTAGTTAACGGCATTGGCTGCGGCCTTGGTTCTACCATGGCAGTAGAGCTGAAAGCAAATACCTGTGCCCATGAGATACAGGTGGAACAAGAAGGAAAGGAAGGAAAAGGAAAACAAGACCTCTTGACTTACTTGTCTCTTTACTTTCGTGCCTTTGGCAAAAGGGTGAGCTTTGAGGTGAGCTCCGAGATACCCATGTCGCAGGGAATGAAAAGCAGCAGCGCGGTCTCCGTCTCAGCCCTTTCAGCTGCTCTTTCGTTTCTAGATGACCCCTTTGGACCTCCGGTGATCCCTCCCCAAGATATTATCCCTCTTCAGTTGGAAAGCTGGCAGCTGGAGCTTCTCCCCAAGAGCCGTTATCCACCTCTTCTCTCGGCCCTAATAACGAAGGGCGTTGGTCTCTCGGCAACGGGAGCCATGGATGATGCCACGGCCAGCTACCATGGGGGAATAAGCTTTACCGATAACGCCCACTTCTCTCTAATTGAGATAAGAGATCCGCCCGATGACACGTCAGTGATAGCCTTCATGATGCCCTACGGGCGCGGTGAGGCCACCTCGCTGAAGGCCTATGCGCAGGAGTTCAGAAGGGCGTTCTCCCAGGCGCTGGGTGGTGACATATACTCCGCCATAAACGTTAACGGCAGGGCTGTTGCTGCCGCCATGGGTTATTCCCAGAAGCTCCTCAAGATAGCGTTGAAGAGCGGGGCGCTCGCGGCAGGGGTTACGGGTAACGGACCCGCAATTTTCGCCATCACGAGGGAGGGAGACGAGGGACCCGTTATAGAGAGGCTGCAGAGGTTCTCGCTTGGAATTGTTTTGACGAGGCCAGCACAAGTTGATGGTAAACATTGATCCATCGGTAATTGAAGGCGAGGTAAGGGCACCACCTTCAAAGTCCCTGGCCGTGCGCTTCCTACTGGCATCTCTTTTTTCCGAAGAGATCGTAACTGGTCTACCGGAAGGCGGAAAGGGTCTTGCCTCAGACGTTCAAGTGGCACTTGAGGCCATATTGCGCCTGGGGGTGTCGATCCAGTGGAGAAAAGGCGCACTACACCTATGTCCGCCGACGTCCTTTCCTTCCTTCGTTGAGATAAACGCGGGCGGATCTGCGTCACTTCTGAGGATGCTGGCCCCGATGCTTGCAGTCGCTGGAGTGAGCGCGCGTCTCAAGGGGGATGCCTCCCTCAGTAGGAGGCCGATAACGTCCCTCGTGAGGAGCTTGCAGGCCGCCGGAGTGAACGTGAGGCATAACAACTACGCTTTGCCAATGGAAATAAGCGGAACCATGAGGAAAGGGGATTTGGTGGTGTTCGGAGGGGAAAGTAGCCAGCAGATCACGGGCTTCATTTTGGCCGCCGCGCTGAGGGGAGGAGGGCAGGTAAGGATAATGGATCTCCCATCTAGGTCGTACGTTGAGCTAACCCGCTGGGCTCTCTCTCAAGTGGGGATAAACGTGGAAAGGAGTGGAGAGTCGCTCTCAGTGGGACCGCCAAGGGCCGGACGCTTCGCGGTCGAGGTTGGAGGTGATTATTTGATCTCTTCCTTTTACGCCTCAGCCTCGCTCCTTACAAAAGGTAAGGTTAAGATAGCGGGCCTTTACCCTCAGCTGAACTTCTTTGGCGATCACTCCGTGGTAGGCGTGTTTTCAAGACTCGGGGCCAGAAGCGAGTTCAGCGAGGGAACTTGGGCAGTTTCCGGGTGGGAGCGGGATACTAGGGGAGAGGCTTTGAACGTTGACTTCAACTCATCACCGGACATGGCTCTTTCCCTTTCGCCACTGCTGGCCGTCAGGGGAGGAGAAATGAAGGGTACATCGAGGCTTAGCCTTAAGGAAAGCGATAGGAAAAGAGGCATTGCTGAGGCCTTCGCCTCCATGGGGCTCCGGGTGAAGATCGGACACGACTCGATCAGCTTCGAGGGAGGCAGGCCCAAGAAAGGAGTCTTTGACCCAAGGGGCGACCACAGGCTGGCCATGATGGCTTCCTCGGTAATGGCGATGTCCGGCGGAAAGCTCTTGGATGGGTATTGCGTATCCAAAAGCGATCCCGATTACTGGAACTCTTACGCCCTTCTTGGAGGTAAGATAAGATGGGAGCGAGACCTAAGTTAATAGCTTCCGTTCCGCTGAGGGACGCTTCACGCGTTGCCGAGCTTGAAGGCATAGAAGCTGACATGATCGAGCTGCGCCTGGATTACCTGCCATCTCCAAGGGAAGTGAGCGAGGACCTACTGCAAGTCCTGCTACCCTTCAGGAAAAGGTTGCTCCTAACATTAAGGGATCCCCATGAGGGAGGCCACCTCCCGTTGAGCGATGAGGTAAAGTCAAGTTTCCTTAAGGCAGCCCACGAAATGGGTTTCCTTTACGACGTTGAAGTAGACTTCCTCAAGAGAAGGAAGGATGTTCCCTCAGGCCTAGTTGTCTCAAAGCACTATCTAAACGAGCTCCCCTCGCTGCATTCCCTGAAGGAGGAATTTCGCCCCTACGGTCAATACGTGAGGAAGCTGGCGGTGAGGACTGTTAACAATTACAAATCGCTGCTCATCTCATTCCTTGAGGAGTTTCCTGGTTCCGCAGTAATTCCCCTTGGGGCTGATTGGAGGGAAAGGTTGGCCTTTTGTATGCTCGGGTCGAGCCTTCTCTACGTTCAAGTGGGCGAACCGACGGCCCCTGGTCAGATGCACATCAAGGCGGCCAAGACATTGCTCGCTCAGCTGGGCTGGAGCTGACCAAGCTTTTTCCTAAGCCCTGAAAGGCAGTTGTGGCAACAGGCATAGTAAGTTCTCCTTCTCCTTTTGAAGATCAGAGGTGCGCCGTGAATCGGCCCTCCGCAGTAGTCGCAGAGGAGGCTTGCCCTGACCACCTTTTCTCCTATCTTTCTCGTGGAGATGTAGTAAGTCCTCTTGTTGGGAACATCGGATAGCTGCTTCTCAAGCTCACCGATATCTGAGCCCTTCAGCACAAGCAGGCGACCTCCATCTATCAGGTCGTAAGCCTCTGCTCCCTCAGGTATGGGGGCAGATCTATCAGTTATTACGAAAGAGAATAGCGAGCCATCGTAAAACTGAGGCACGAACTTTATCCCCTTTCTCTTGAGCGACTCTATTACTCTTGAAGCCGTAGCTCTGCTCACCCCTAAAACTCTCGAGAGCTCTGTTGCCGACATCCTTCCATCCCGCTTGAGGGCGTCAAGGGCCCTCAACTCGTCGTTGGATAGCTTTTCCACGCCGAGGTCTTGCATCGATCTCTAACCTCTTGTCAAGATATCATGTACACCATGATAAAAGCGTTCATTTTAAGCACAGCGCATGAGAACAAGGCGTAAACTTTTCAGATAATGGCGACAATTTTGAGCAAAACGTCAAAGATAAAGCGTAAGGGGCCTGCGCTTGCCTTTCATATGAAGGCTCTTGATCTCGTTTGTGGGATGTTGGTCGACGACTCAACCCCTTACAGGTCGCTTTACAAGGGCAAGGTCTATTACTTCTGCAGCCAGATATGCAAGAAGGAATTCGATGCGAACCCAGACAGGTACCTAGGAGGAGGGCCCCGCTTCACGAGGGGCTGCTGCTAGGAGCTGAGCTCTTCATGTCTGAGACAAAGGAGCAACAGCTGAAAATAGTTTGCATGCACTGCGCCACGTGCGCGACAACGGTGAACAGGGCCCTGAGCTCTGTTAGGGGCATAAAGGATTCCCAGGTGAACCTTGCATCGGGTCAGGCAAGCTTCGTATCTGACGGAGCAAAACTCAAGGAAGTGGTTGAGGCCGTAAGGAGGGCCGGATATGACGTGCTTCTGCAAACCGCACTACTCAGGGTTGATGCAAGAAACGAGGAGATGGCCAAGCTAGCGAGAAAGGTAGAGGATGTCGATGGCGTCGTTTCGGCCACCGGAGGCGGGGGCCTGCTCAAGGTCGTTTATAACCCCTACTCAATAAGCCCTGATCGCGTGGCGGAGGAGATAAATGCCATCGGTATTCGCGCCTCGATCGCAGAGGGAAAAGCCGAGCTTCCCGAGGTTGAGGCAGCAAGTAAAGAGCTCAGGTCAATGGCCGGCAGGCTTGCCGTGGCGGTTGCGTTTGGGATCCCGACTGTTGCCCTTCAGCTATTTGGTTTTTCCTTGCTAGCGCTTGTGTTCTCCATTCCAGTGCAGTTCTACTCCGGTATGATCTTTCACAGGGGAGCTTTGAGGGCCCTAAAGAATCGCACCACAAACATGGACACGCTTGTCTCCCTCTCATCAAACGTGGCTTGGTTCTACAGCCTTTACTCTCTTCTCGTTGGCGGTAAGGTTTACGTTGACACGGCAGCGCTTCTGGTAAGCTTCGTGCTTCTGGGGAAAACGGTTGAGGCCTTTGTCAGGAGCAGGGCCATTACGTCGTTAGCAGGGCTTCACGCAAGCGAAGCCGTGAAGCTGGTAGAGGGCAGGGAAGTAAAGGTGAGCGCTTCTGAGCTTGGGGTTGGAGACGTGGTTGTGCTTAGGTCGGGACACCAGGTTCCAGCGGACGGCGTGCTAGACGAGGGAGAGGTTTGGGTTGACGAGTCTTTGCTCACGGGTGAGTCTAGGCCCGTACTAAAGCATGCAGGGGACGCGCTCGTGGGCGGGGCAAGAGTGGTGTCAGGTTACGCAAAGCTCTACGTAACGAGGACGGGCGAGAGCACTTACCTGGCGCAAGTGCTTGCCGCCGTTAGGGAGGCACAGACAGCCAGGTTGCCCGTTCAGGATATCGTTGATAGGGTAGCTGCAGTTTTCACGCCGCTGGTTATGGTGATCTCAGCGGCGGTCTTCGTACTGTGGACGGTCAGGGGCTCGCCGCCAAACGCGGCCCTGTTCTTTGCCATCGCTGTGCTTGCCTCCGCTTGTCCGTGTGCCCTAGGCCTAGCGACGCCAATGGCAGTTCTCAGTTCGGTCACGCACCTGGCCAAGAACGGGGTGACCGTTAAGCGCGGTGAGGCACTGCAGCGTTTGAGCCGGGTAAGGATCGTCGTCTTTGACAAAACTGGAACACTCACAAAAGGACAATTTGAGGTAAGGAGCGCAAAGGAGTTAGTCCCTGGTTCCCTGAAGTTGGCCGCATCCGTTGAAGCCCTCAGCTCACACCTACTGGCAAGGGCGATATCCTCAGCTTTTAGCGGTGGCGAAAGGGTCGAGGGCTTCATGGAATTCCCGGGGGAAGGGGTTTACGGTAAGGTCGGGGGTCATGAGGTTCTAGTTGGCAGTCCCCTTTTCGCGCTAAAAAACAGCGAGGGCAACGTAGATGAGAGCGACGTTGCCGTCCTCGTTGATTGGAAGCCTGCGGCCTTCATACGGGTTGGAGATAGGCTCAGGGAGGGCGTCAAGGAGGCCGTAGATCGGCTCAAGGCTGAGTATCGCGTCATAGTGGCCACTGTCGACTCGGGAAATAACGCCAGGTGGATTACCAATGAGCTTGGAGCAGAGTTAAAGGCCGGGCTCCTTCCTGATCAAAAGGTTGAGCTGGTTAGAAAGCTTAAGGAGAGTGGCCCTGTGGCCTTTGTCGGAGATGGGATAAATGACGCGCAAGCGCTCAAGGAGGCCGACGTGGGAATTGCCGTTTCCACCGGCACAGATGTAGCTAAGTACGCAGGCGACATGGTAATAAGCTCCGCTGCGCTCTTGCCCTACGTCATAGAGGCCTCCAAGCTGACCGTTAGGAAGATCAAAGAAAATCTGGCGTGGGCTTTTGGGTACAACAGCGTCCTCGTTCCCGTTGCTGCAGGCCTGTTCTATCCCGCCGTTTACCTCTCTCCCCCTCTTGCCGCGCTCGCCATGTCTATGAGCAGCGTTTTCGTAACGCTCTGGTCTGCGGCGAGGTAGCTACAGCATGTATTTCGCTGAACAACTCCTACACCGTCCTTTACCTACTTTTCGTACCTGCTTTGCCTTTTACGTCGCTGCCTGACGTGGCAGAGCGTGGCATCGTGTATCCAAGCCCTTTCCATGGATTTTGCGGTGAGTTTTTGAGGCTACCTAGAGTTAATGTCTACGCCGAACTTTCACCTCGTCTCAAAGAACCCTCTTCACGGCCCAGCACTTTCCTTAATCTGTCTTTTAATTTCACGTCCGGTGTATTAGCGCGTAGGGCTTTCTACTGCAAGTTGCAGGAGCGATCTGGATCGCTTTCGTCCTAATCTTCAGCTTCAGGATGCTTTTCGCTTTATTTAACAAGAAGAAGAGCGGATTGGCATCCTCTGGCTTTGACGCAATCTATGCTCAAACGTCAAAGGAAGCCCGCGCAGGAACAACAATACCAATGCGCTGGCCAAGCCACCTAGGAGACTCAATCATGATTTTGCGGATGGCTTACTTGATGGCGGCTTCAGGGCTTTTGGCAACATAGGCGACGGAAAAGCTGGCTCGGGCGTCCGGGCATAAATCCGCCATGGTGTCGTAGGTAGCCGGTCTTCTTTATCATAATGCTTACAAGTCCCTGCCGGTGATGGCCTTGGCCATACTGATGAGCGGCATTTTTCACGCATTTGTCATCTGTGAAGCAGTAGCAAATGAAAAACCCAAGGTAGCCCGAGCACCTTATAAGTTACACGGAGTATTTGCCATGCCAAGTTTTTCCATAGAGGGAAACGACCTGCAATACGTCAGGGTCCAACTCGGACCTGGGGAGAAGGTTTACGGAGACGCTGGCCACTTACTCATGAAGAGCGCAACGGTCCAGATGAACACGATAATGAGGGGAGGTCTTATCTCAGCTTTGAAGCGCGAGGTAACTGGAGGTTCGTTCTTCGTTACGGAGATGAGGGGGCCAGGAGAGGTCGATTTCGCGGGCATTTTCCCAGGGAAGGTAGTTGAGGTTGATGTAGGCCAACCCTTGCTGGCCGAGTCTCACTCTTTCCTTGTGGCTGAGGACACGATACAGTACGATGCGAAGATGGCAAAGCTGTCTGCGGGTTTCCTTGGCGGGGAAGGTCTTTTCCTCGCAAGGTTCACGGGTGCTGGCAAGCTCTTCCTTCACGCCTACGGTGCGCTAGAGGTGCTGGACTTGAAGCCGGGCGAGGAAATCCAGATAGAGGCATCTCACCTTCTGGCTCTTCAGGAAGGCATGAGCTACGGTGTATCAACCGTGGGAGGCATAAAGTCAATGCTCTTCTCAGGTGAGGGATGGTTCTTCGTGAACGTTAGAGGTCCAGGAAGGGTTTACCTGCACTCGCTTACGGCCGCGCAGTTGGCCCAATCTCTCATACCTTACCTACCGACGGGAGGGCAGAGGGGCGGATTAGCCGTAGGCGGAATAAACATATAGCCGTTGAACGCTTCTCCCGCTCGGATCTTAACGAATTTTTGAAGGAGCTCTCCCCTGCGCTTCGCATTTTACAACCATAATGTTCCCCCCTTAAGTTAACTTTCGCGAGCATCGTAAGGCATACAATCAACGCTGAGCCCCCGATTTTGAGAAACTTGAGCGCTCGGGTTTATTTAAGCTGTGCATAAGAAAAGGCGCGCGTTAATCGCAGAGCTCGGCCTTCCTTGTCGATCTGTCAACGGATCGGTATAGCTTTGGTCTCCATTTCCTCACCATGGCATCGCGAGCCATCTGTCGCGTCAGTACCCAAGAACGACCGCGGTCCTGAGGACGCGCTTGAAGGCTCTCTTAACCCTTGAACGTATTCCTCTAATCGGATTACGTTCGATGTGGACCGGCAAGTTTTTAATTTCCGAACTTATGTTCGGCGGAGATAACAATGAGTGACCTTGATGCCATGAAGGCGAAGGTAACCCATCTGAAGCGCGAGAGGGACATTCTGCTGCTGGCGCACAGCTATCAGCGCCCTGAGGTACAGGAGGTCGCCGACTTTGTGGGGGACTCGCTCGACCTATCCCTTAAGGCCATGCAGTCGTCCACCAGGGCCATAGAGTTTGCCGGCGTGCGTTTCATGGCCGAGACCGCCGCGGTCTTTGGCAAGAAGGTCCTCGTCCCGAAGGAGCCCAATTACCTGGGATGCGATCTTGCCGACTCGATAACGGCAGATGACGTGCTAGCATGGAAGAGAAAGAACGAAAGAGGTCTTGTTGTCTCCTACGTCAACACCTCAGCTGAGGTGAAGGCGGTTTCGGACTACGTATGTACTTCCGCAAACTGCCTCGAGGTTGTCAGGGCGCTGCCCGATGTGCCAATACTCCTTGTGCCAGACTTGAACTTGGGGGAGTACGTCAAGCTGCTCTCCGGAAGGGACATCGTCACTTGGAAGGGCACGTGCAGGGTTCACGCGGGCATAACCAAGGATAAGGTACTGGCGGTAAGCAGCCATTTTCCAGGGGCCGAGTTGCTCATCCATCCCGAGAGCCCAGCCGCCCGCGAGCTATTTGGCGCTAGTGGCGTTCGCGTAGCCTCGACTCAGGGAATGGTTGGCATAGCGACCTCCTCGCCTTCAAGGGATTTCGTTGTGGCAACCGAAGTTGGCATGATAGACAGGCTGAGAAGAGAGGTCCCAGGCAAGAACTTCATACCAGTGTCGGAGGAAGCGGTTTGCTCATTCATGAAGCTCATAAGCCTTGAGGACATATTGGCCTCGATTGAGGGAGGCTTTTACGAGATATCTCTGCCTCTGGGCGTAGCGGAAAGGGCAAGGAGGGCCATCGCGAGGACCTTCGAGCTCCTAGGAATCGAGGTGAGAGCCTAGATGCGCGTTATTGTCGTTGGCAGCGGTATAGCAGGGCTGAGCGCTTACCTCAGGCTTAAGGAGCAAGGATTTGACGTTTTGGCCCTCACCGCCCAATTTTCAAGGGGAAGCTCTTGGAAGGCACAGGGAGGCGTAGCCATACCGCTCGGCGAAGAGGACGTCGAAAGTCACGTCAAGGACACCCTTACAGCTGGAAAAGGTCTATGCGATGAGAGAGTTGTCCGCTATGTTGTGAGGGCGGGCATGAACGTCATGCGCTGGATCACGTCCTTGGGATTTGCTCCGGCCCCTGACAGGTCCATGGAAGCTGGTCACAGCAGGGCAAGGGTCGTGAGGGGCAAAGCAGCAGATGACATAGGCGCGGAGCTCATGTCAGCTCTCACAAAAGCTGCGGAAAAGCTGGAGACGGCGCGGGCAATACGCGTAGATACAAACGGCGAGAAGGTCGTGGGCTTACAAACCGATAGGGAGTACATCAGGGCGGACGCGGTCGTTTTAGCCACGGGAGGCTATTCCGGGCTTTACGAGTACAGCACTAACGATGGAGATGGAAGCGGCATTGCCATTGCGCTGAACGCTGGGGCGCTGGTCAGAGACATGGAGTTCGTGCAGTTTCATCCAACCGTGACCTTCTTGGGAGGCCAACCGTTCCTTCTGACCGAGGCGCTCAGAGGAGAAGGGGCAACTCTAGTCAACGACGAGGGCGAGACATTCATGAAGAAGTACGATCCCAACGGAGATCTTGCCACAAGGGATGTCGTGGCAAGGGCCATATTTGAAGAAATAAAAAATGGAAGAAAAGTTTACCTGGACTTATCAAGGGTAAAGGACATTCGTGTTAAGTTTCCCAACGTTACCAGTCATCTGGCAAGGTACGGCTTGGATCCGGACAGGGACCTTGTGGAGGTTTCGCCTGCGGCTCACTTCACCATGGGTGGGGTTGCAACAGATGCATTAGGACGCTCCTCCTTGAAGGGCCTCTTTGTGATCGGAGAAGCGGGCAATGCCCTAATGCATGGCGCAAATAGGCTTGCAAGCAACAGCATACTTCAAGCCATGGTGCAGGGCTACTCCTGCCCTGAGGCCATGAGGCGCTACCGTGAAGGAATTTGGCTCGAGGCAGATATGGGCTCACCGATCCCTAGGCACGGAGACAAGGTCCTTGTCAGCGCCGAGATCGATGTTGCCAAGGAGGTGACAGCGCTCGAAAAGAAGATTATGTGGCAGGAAGTAGGGATCGTCAGGAGCGAGGGAGGGCTTGAGCGCGCCGCAGGGGAGCTCAAGGGCATAGGGAGGCTTGTTGCCATGAGCGCCCTTTCGAGGAAGGACAGCGTTGGAGCCCATCAGAGGTCTGACTACCCGAATCCTCCTCTATCTCCTTATCACGTCTACGTGAAGGTGGAGGCAATTGATCGAGGCCAGGCTATTCGCTTACAGACTGCTGGATGCCATAAGGGAGGATGACCCATTCTTAGACCTCTCGGCCGAGCTCGTCCCCGATAGAGTCGGAAACGCAGAGATAGTTTGTAAAAGTGACCTAGTTTTGGCTGGTTCTGAAGAGGTTGCTGAGCTGGCCCTTTTGCTGGGACTTTCGGCGAAGAAGCTGAAGGATGAAGGAGCTGAGCTGAGGAGCGGAGAGCTGATAATGACCCTAACCGGCCCACTTAGGGACATTCTCAAGGCGGAGAGGGTAATGCTCAACGTTCTATCCATGGCCTCTGGCATAGCTACGACGACCAGAAGGGTGATCGCTGAGGCAAGAAAGGTAAACCCGGGGATCAGGGTGGCCGCCACGAGAAAGACGGCGCCCTTATTGAGGTACTTGCAGAAGAAGGCTGTCATGGTAGGAGGGGGAGACCCTCACCGCTTTTCCCTTAGCGATGCGATCCTTATAAAGGATAACCATGTCAGGATCTTGGGCCTTGAAGAGGCCATAAGGAAGGCAAAGGCCATGGCATCCTTTGTGCAGAAGATAGAGGTGGAGGTCTCCAGCCCTGAGGATGCGGTTAGGGCTGCGTCTCTTGGAGTCGACATAGTTATGTTGGACAACTTTTCTCCACAATCCGTTCGCTTGGCTGACTCCTTACTTAGGGAGGGCAAGCTGAGGGAAAAGGTGATGTTGGAGGCTTCTGGCCTCATAAACGAGCAAAACGTGGTCCTTTACGCTCCATACGTTGACGTAATCTCCCTTGGCATGCTGACGCACAGCTTCAAGGGAGCCGATATTTCTCTGGAAGTACGCTAAACTTGGCATAGAAGCTTAGGGAGCGCTTGAAATTGCCGGGGAACTGCAGGCTATGCGAGGGAGGACTAAGGGGTTGCAAGAAGCTTCTCGGCGAACCACTGCCTTATGATCTTTAGCCTCTGCACCCTGTGATCTGGTTTGCCGGAGCGGCTCAGCTCGTGGCTTTCTCCTGGGAAGAGGACAAGCTTTGCCTCCTTGCCCTTGTAAACTAGAGACGTGAAGAGCTGAAGCGCCTCCCCTACGTAGCATCTGTAGTCCTCGAGGGAGTGTATTATCATTACAGGCGTCTTAACGGCATCTACGTGGAAGATCGGAGATTTTTCGTAGAAAAGGCTGGGATTCGACCAGGGGTCAGCCGATAGTGATCCCCCAACGTGATCGTTGGCGAAGTAAAAGCCTATATCGCTTGTGCCGAAGAAGTGGACCCAGTTGCTTATGGATCTCTCGCTGATGGCTGCCTTGAACCTGTCCGTGTGAGTAATTATCCAGTTTACCATGAAGCCACCATACGAGCCTCCCTCCACGCCCACCCTCTCAGGGTCTACCTCCGGTGTAGATGAGATCGCGCTCTCCAGTCCCTCCATTATGTCCTGGTAATCCCTTTCCCCGTAATGGCCCCTTATGTCGGCGAACTGCTCACTGTAGCCTGAGCTTCCCCTTGGATTCATGTAAATTACGACGTGATCCTGCGCCAGCAGCTGAAACTCGAACATGAAGGCGTAGCCGTACATGGTCTTGGGTCCTCCATGTATGGCAAGCACCGCGGGACGCCTTCCCGCTTTTTCGGAGACCATCTTCCATCCATCGATGACCTCTCCATCGCTCGCCCTAAAGGTGAAGTGCTGTGGCCTAACAAGGTTGAGCTGCGATATTATATCATCGTTAAACCCAGTGACCTTATTGGGCGCTCCATCCCTTATGACGTACAGCTCAGCAGGACGGTAGTCAGTCATTGCCGCGAACGCTATTATGTCTCCCTTGGCAGAGAAGCTCTCCACGCTCCAGTTAGAGTCCGTGAGCTTCCTTATGACCCCGTCCTGGGACATTGCAAAGAGGTTAACGCTCCCCCTGGCGCTTGCCGTGAAGATGAGGTCAGGACCGAAGGGCTCAACCTTGCTCTCCGGAGAAGAACCCCGCATGTCGCTGTTTAAGCTGTTCCCAACCTCAAGGTCCGATCCGGCCATTAGATCGTTTACCTTTCCGTCCATTGAAAGGAAGAGCAAGTGATCGTGAGTAACTGTCCCCCTGTGCAGGTCATTTCCAATCACCAGAAGACCTCCTCTTCCCCATCTGATGGATGATATTGAAAGCCTCGGGCCAAGGGTAACCCAATTACCGTTGCTCATTATCTTGATCTCGCTCTCGTAAGGCCTCAGGTCGTTAGCCTTGATCGATACGGCCAACCTCCCATCATCGCTCACGGCAAAAGACGTAACATCCAGGTCGCCAGAGGTTATCTGGCTTGGTTCTCCCCCGGAGACGCTAACGGAGAACAGGTGTGTCCTCTTGCCATAAGTGTAACCCTTATCGTTGAACCATATGGGAATCCTGTTAATGACCTTCACGTCATCGTCTGCCTTCCCAACGGACATGAGGAAGTACATGCGGTCACCTGAAGGTGACCAATAGAAGTCGGCTATCTCCCCCTTGGTGATTTCCCATGCCTCTCCGCCGCTGGCGTCTATGACCATCAGACGGGCGCCCTTTTCTTCCTGTTTCATGCTTCTTCTTGAGAGAAAAGCTATCTGGCGGCCGTCTGGAGACCACTTGGGATGGAAGTCGCTATCTCCCCTTGTTAGCTGCCATACCTTTTCTCCATCCGAAAGCCAGATGTTTCTCTTGTATTCGTCCTTCTCCGCTTGGCCCACCACGAAAGCGATGAGCTTACCATTGCTTGCTACCTGGTGAACTAGCTTGAACCTGTAAAGGTCCTCTGGCTCCACCTTTTTCATCTTTATCACTGAAATTCCCGTTTTTAACGGTAGGAAGCATAGACGTCGATGTAAAAGCGTTTTGGATGCGTTTGTGGCAGCGAGTCTCTGCAAAGAAAATTAGCACACTAAGCTTGATAAGTCTAAAGGAAAGGCAGGCGCTGCAATCGCTCAAGGATTGATAGTAAAGAAGTTCGCAAATCCCAACTTAGATCAAGGGATGCCAGAGGGAAGGAGTTCCAGGTAGGCGCTGGATCATCATCTGTTGGCCAGGCAACTCGCTACGAGGAGTCTTGCACAAAGGGCTTTTTCTCCCTAAGCGCCTCTTCGGCCCTCTGAAGTTCCTTCCCAATGTAGGCAGCGTGATCTAGGTAAGAGATCAGTCCCTCGTTTACTATGCGCTTGTATATCTCCTCGGGGCTCTTGCCCTCGAACACGTAACCGGAGTCCCTGCCGTCGTTGAGCTTGTGCCTCGCCCTTATGACCGATCTGGGGATATCTACCTCTATCAAGAAGTAGCCCTTCGGATCAAGCTCCAGGCGATAGGAAAACTTGTTCTTCTCTATGACTTCCCTTGCCTGAGCCCAGTTGTTCTTGTAAATGTGAGCGCTTATTGAAATTATAACGAGATCTCCGTGAGGAATTCCTAGATCGCTCGCGACCTTCTTCTGGAGGTTTCTAAGGGCATAGGCGTTGAGAAGCCACGCACCGAAGACGTCGTGACTCCTGAAAGTTGCGGTCTGATAAAGCTTTCCGAACTTCACGTTCCAGCTTATCTCCATGAGGCAAGGAGGGTTAGAGGACGTTATGTCGATCTCTGGCCTCCAAGTAATGGCAACAGCGCGTCTCGTGTATGGGTGTGCCTTGAGCTTTTCCTCAGCGGCGCTTATCTGGTCTATCACCTCAATAAGCTCCTCGTTGCTCTTGCTCTGCACTCCATTTCTGGCGTAAGCAAAAAGCCTGTTACCGTAAGTGTAGTCCACACCGTCCGGTTTCTCCCTCGTGAAGAACTTCTCTGAGTAAGCCTTCAGCTCCTGCTCACCAAAGGGAAGGGATGGCGGAATTGGGCCATCGCCCATAACGACCGAGACTGTGTCTAGAAGTTCCTTCTGCTCAACGTTGTACTCCGACATCTTTACCTCCCCGAACTTCATGACGGCGTCAAGCAGCCTTATCCAAACCTCTGCAAGCGATCTTCCCCTTATTATGTGCCCTGCTTCCTCAGCGCCCAGTGACTCGGAAGCGTAGGGCCTCTCCCTTATTATCCTTGGTTCACAGAAGGGCTTGGCGTCATCTTTTATCGAATCGATTAAGGAGTTTATCTTTGCGAAGTCCTTGGGAAGTGCTCCCCTTAGGTCGTAGATGTGCACGCTCTTTCTGAAGACCTCCACGTCATCCTTGCTTATGGAAGGATGGACGTACGCCCTAAGACCGGGCACGTTTCCCCTTTCATCGATGCCTCTCTCAACGAGGCGGACAAGAGCCTCTCCAGAACCCGTTAGGTCGTGACCTACCAGTATTATGTGCTTTATAGTGGGCTTTGCTAGCACGTTCATTATTATGTAGCTTATCCCATCAACAGTGTAAAGATTGGCCACAAGAGCCAGCTTTTCCTTCTTCACAAATGGTAAATACTCTTCTTTCTTTGTCCAGAGAGTGCAAAGGGCTATTGGGGAACTTTCGTTGAAAAGCGCTAGCTGGTCAGCGTAGTAAAGCGGCCAATCCATGAAAAGAGCGCGCCCGATGATATATGGCTAGCGGACTGAATAAACCCTAAGCGCACAATCTCTTTTGAGATGGATTTATGGCTAGCCGCGGTTACAGCTTGCCAAGTGAGGAAGCGTGAGGTCTTGCCATAGTTGTATCACTAGCCATATTCGTTGCAATAACGTCGCTGCCGGAGATGCTATTACCCACTGCCAAATACTTGATCTCACGCATTGGCTCCCTTTGGCTGATAACAATATTTATAATCGGCATACTTCATGGCTTAAACCCGATGAGCACACCTGGCCCATAACCGTGTCCTACGCCATGATGTAGCATGATGTTTGGGGAGTTATCAAGGCAGCTTCGGCTTTCCTGGGGCCTTGACGCTGGAGTGGGGCATGATGAACGCCTTAACCGGGCAGCTTGCGGATTTCTTGAGCTCCCCACGTTTAACACCTTACGTTGATATCGTGGTTGGTATCACCATGGTAGGGGTTGCTGCCTATCTTGTCTTCTCAAAAGGAGAACACACCGAGGCGCAGAACAGTGCTAACTACAGGCTGATCTTGATTCACGGCCTGGCGACGACCTTTGGTGGCGATTTCTTCATGGTGCTCATACCGACGCTGGCGCTTATGCCAATCATTCCCTCGGCGTTATCCTTCTTCATAGGGTTCGCCTTTGGTGCTGGTTCATGGATCGCTCAAATAGGCGCTCTGCTGCTCATTTACAAGGGAATTCTGCATGGCGTGGGTGATTGGAGCGTAGTAGCCAACGATGGCAGGACAGCCCTTGGCATATTTGCCATGTTCATGATGGGACTTGGATTAACTCTCTTCTTCTTTACCTCCGTGTGAGAACCTAGGGTGAAGAAAACCCTTTGAGTCGAGCGGGAGGATGGAGTAAGTCTAGCCAGCATTGGAGCTGGAAGTTCCTCGCGTCAAGCAGCGTTATCCGCTGTTTACCGGGGTTGGCGAAGCACTTTGCGTTGGCTCATCTTCTTCACGATTGCACGTCGCACGGTGAACTTAGCTTAAGGTGTGAAAATAGCACAAAGCTAGGCGAGCTCGTTTTGGGGCGCGGAAGCCTTTGTGGCTCCCTGTCCGCGAGGTACATCCTCCAGAGGCCACGTTGGCAGGTCGGCGTTTATGAGCCCATCACCAACAACATCTCGAAGCTTCTTGAGACTACCCTCTGTTCGGGTGAAGCACGTATACTTTGAAGGGCATCAAGGCCTTTAATAACGGGCTATCACGGGGCTTAACTCCCACAGTTCTTAGGTAAGCCATAAAGCATCTTTTTGCTTGAGCCACCAATGCTAGGCTTCCTGTGCGCCCTTTATCTCACCAAGGGTCATGCTATGGGAGGATCAGGTTGAAGAGGAGCCCGGCTGCGGAGAGCGCGCCCCTAACGTCTTCCGTCGAGTACCTGGACGGGAACTGCCTGCAGCCGTAAAACGCATCATCCATTAGGTCAAAGTAGCGCTTCTCCTTCTCATAGATGGAGTAAACTTCGCTCCTGTCCTTGACGGAATCGAAAAGATATGAGATTGAAAAGGTGTCTGGAACGGGCCTTCCCAAGTTGACCAGGTAAAGCTTAAGAATCGACTGAACTGCCTGGGCGCAGTGAAGGAGGGCCGAGTCGCGCTTGCCAGCGGTTCCTTCTTTCCGAGCAAGCTGGTAGAAGAACTCCGCCCTTTCTTTAAGCAACTGATCGCTCATGGCTCCACCGTAAGAAATGCGTTAAAAACGTTTTGGCTCCAACAGCTTTATATCATGAATGGGTAAAGGCCTAGGTTGATGCTATCGGACTTCGACTTGACGAACATGATAAGCAGCGGTAGGCTGCGCATCGAACCGTTTTCCGAGGAAACCGTGAGGGAAAACGGCGTGGATCTAAGGCTTTCGGACGAGATAGCTAGGCACAACGTTACCGAAAAAGGTTTCGTGCTAGATCCGACCGATGACGAATCCGTTAAGAAGGCCTACACCGTATCGAGATCGCAAGAGCTTATCATAGCGCCGGGAGAGCAGGTTCTGCTTTCAACCCTTGAGTACGTAGCGATGCCGGATGACTTGATGGGATTTGTTGAGCTGAGGAGCACGTGGGCTCGCCATGGCCTCTCCATACCTCCTACCATAGTGGATGCTGGCTTCGAGGGAACAATAACTCTTGAGGTTGTCAACAACGCGCCCTACTCCATAATGCTCAAGCCTGGACAGAGGTTTGCCCACGTGGTCTTCGCCAGGACGCTGAGCAGGGTAGAAAGACCTTATGCCGGCTTCTACTCCGGCCAAAGAGGAGTAAAGCTACCAAAAAAAGTTTGACATCATGAAAGCCAGCCCAAGTTCACCAGGCCAGACCTTTCAACCATGGGCGAGAGCGTCTTCGTTAAAAGCGGAAGGATGACGGTAAGAGGTATCACATCTCCTGCAACCCATCCGGCCCACCATATCCAGTAGGCGCCAGCTGGTATCAAACCCATGGCCACGAAAAGCGACACGTACATAAAGGCCCCGGCCACGTTAAAAATGCCAACGTTTATCAGTATGTGCCAGAACCATTGCTCCTTTGTCCTTGCGGGAACCCCTTGCACCTCTTTCTCGGTCAGGTCCCTCATGAGTGGGTCGAGCCCCCTCTTCGCCAGAAATCCCCTCCATATAACGAAAGCTGCAAGTGGGCCTATGAGGTTGGGCAAGCTGCCAAGCAAGTTCGGTATGAGGCCAGTTCCCAGGAGAAAGCCCGCTATCACGCTGCCCAGATACGACGCCATTATGCCGTAAAATCCCCACCAGAGCGCGAACACTATGTAGAAGGCGTAGGCGAAGTAAAAGAAGGAAACGCCGGCATAAGCCAGCGGACCTAACAGGACAACGCTGAGATAGCTTAACACGGCAAGAACACCAACCTGTGTAGCGAAAAGCGTGTACTGAACCGTGCTTATGGGCCTTGGCTTCCAGCTCAAGCCGTACTTCAACCAAGGATAGTTTTTTACATCCATATGTAGGATATGGACATATATTTAAGTATATTTTTACAAGCTCGTGTAATAAATTTTACCTTCCGGCGTAGTTCCTCAACCTCTCCTTGACGCGAGGGTATACATCCTCGGCATCTTGGAGCACTCTCTGCTCGTCCATGGTAAGCACGTTGCCGTCAAGCATGACGGGCTTTCCATCTATTATCACATCGGAGACGTCGCTGCCCGTGGCGAACAGAGGCAACGACGTCAAGTCGTACATTGGAACTAGACTGGGCTTCCTCATGTCGATGGATATCAGGTCAGCCACGCTTCCAGCTTCAACGGAACCAAGAGCCTTCTCCATCATGGCCCTCGCACCTCCGCCAGATGCCATGGCTAACGCCTCAAGAGGTGAAATCACGTCATAGTCCATGTAGGGTGTGCCGTAATATGCCGTGTGACCGGCAACCATCACGTTAATCTCGGTGAACAGGTCAAGCCCTCTCATGCTTCCCCCATCGCTTCCTATGGAGACGTTAACGCCTGCCTCCCTCATACCCTTAACCTTGGGGAAGTTCATGTGAGTCAGGTTCACAAAGGGACAGTGGGCTACCGAAGCACCGGACGCCGCTATTAGCCTTACGTCGCTCTCGCTAAGGAAGGCGGAGTGGGCAAGAACCACGTTAGAGGACAACAGCCCCATGTGATTTAGGAGCTCAACAGGTCTTTTGCCCCACTTGTTAACGGCGTAGTCAACCTCCGTTGCCTCCTCAGCTATGTGAAGGGTTATGCCAACCCCATCCTCTTTCGCGTACTCCGCTGTCTTGCGCATTAGCTCCTCGCTGGAGACCATGATCTGCCGCACAGAGTACCATCCCCTTACCTTTCCTGAGTTCCACTTCCTAACCAAGCGTCTGTTATCATCTGGCGTGTGCACGTAGTTTTCAGGCCCTTGGTCCATGGTTGAATAGGTCACTCTGGCCCTCAGTCCAGCCCTCTGAGCGGCCTCCGCCATGATTTCGGGGTATGGCCCTCCAGCATCTATGAAGCCAGTTATCCCCTTCTTTATCATGTTGAGCGCCGAGAGCTCGGCGCTGGCCTTTGCCTCCCTTTCATCCATTTCGGCCTCAAAGGGAACCAGAACCTTCAGCCAGAAAGGATGCACCTTAAGCCCACTGGCGCGAAGCGCTCCCCTTAGGAATATCTGAAAGGGATGAGTGTGCGCGTCCACGAGCCCAGGCATGAAGGCCTTTCCCTTTCCGTTCAGCGTGTTCTTGGCGTCGTACCTCAGGTCCTTTCCTATCTCGAGGACCTTTCCATCCTTTATCGCGATGTCTACCCCCCTCATGTAGCCCGCTCCGCTGAGGGTTAGAAGGTTCGTTGACCTTATCATCAGGTCTATTTCTTCTACAGCCATATGTCAGATTTATGATCGAATATAAGCGTATTTTTACACGTGCTTGTTATTCAGCACGGCTCGATTGTCGAGGGAGGCTTTGACGATACGGCGTACGTTACCATGCACACGCCAGGAACCTCGCTTGTTATCCTTGAAGACATCCTTTGAATGACATCGTGAGGCAGGCGGGCCCAATCTGCGGTCATGCCGTCCTCGCTCGTAACTACCCTTATCGCAACCACGTAACCATCCTCCCTTCTGTCGCCCTTTATCCCTACCCACTTGTCATCGCCAACCACGGCAAAGGCCTGCCAAACCGATATTCCGCTTGCCCTCAGCTCATCCTCGACTATCTTTGACGCCATCCTCACCACTCTTAGCTTTTGATCGGTTATTTCCCCAATGATGCGGACCGCAAGGCCAGGGCCCGGGAAGGGTTGCCTTGATGCCACCTCGCCCGCACCTAGCTCGCGCGCCATGGCCCTCACCTCATCCTTGTAAAAGAAGCGCAGCGGCTCGATTATGCCAACCCTCTTGGAAAGGCTAGCTGGCAACCCAGCGACGTTATGGTGCGACTTTATCTTGTCGGCGCCGCTCTGGGCGCCACTCTCTATTACATCAGGATATGTGGTTCCCTGAATGAGCCACTTTATGGAAGGGTCTGAGTCGAGGAAGTGCTCGAATATATCGGCAAAGAGCTTCCCTATTATCTTCCTCTTCAGCTCTGGGTCCTTGACTCCCCTGAGTTTTCCGATAAAGAGCTCGGAGGCATCCACCCTTATGGGATTGAGACCAACCTTTCTCAGGAGCTCCATCACCTCATCCGCCTCTCCCTCTCTTAGAAGGCCGTGGTCAATGAAAACACTCACCAGATTGTCTCCAACGGCCCTCTTGGCAATGAGGGCTGAAACCGTGGAATCGACTCCCCCGCTGACGGCACAAAACACCTTATCTCCCCTCGCAACTTTTTCCTTTATGGCCCTTACGGCCATGTCTATGGCGCTGCTTGTGTTCCAGTTAGGGCGGAGCGAGGCCACCTTGAAGAGAAAGTTGGAGATCAGCAGCGACCCCTTTGGTGTGTGAAGCACCTCTGGGTGGAACTGTACCCCGTACACGCTTTTTCCAAAATCTATGGCTGCCACGTATCCCCTTTCGGAAATTGCCAGAACCCTTGCCCCCTCTGGGGCGCGCGTAACTATGTCCGCGTGGCTCATCCAGGTGATTTCCTCATCTTGCCAGCCCTCGAAAAGGGGAGAGCGATCAAAAACCTTTACCTTTGTGGGACCATACTCTCCCTGTCCTCTGCTCACCTCTCCGCCGCTGAGCTGAGTCAGCAGCTGGAATCCGTAACATATTCCAAGGACGGGAATTCCTGAGGAAAGGACCCACTTATCAATGCGCGGCGCTAATGGTTCGTACACGCTACTCGGCCCTCCCGAAAGGACTATGGCACCGACCGTTCCGGAGGACAAGAGAGAAGGGCTCAGGTCTCCTGGGTTGACTAGCTCGCTGAAAACACCGAGTTCCCTGATCCTCCTAGTTATCATGTGAGCGTACTGTCCGCCGAAGTTGATTACAATTACCTCTTTCCCTTGATCGATCAGCTCTATCACCTCAGTAGTTCTCGAGCACCTCATCTATATAGGCCAGAAGCTTGGTTTCGCCAGCGGCAGAGATCAAGTCCCTCAGCCTGCGCAGCTCCGATGGAATTATGTTTGCCCTGCCGCTCAGCTTTTCGGCTGCCACGGAAGGCTTAACCCCTTTTTCCATCATGGCCTCAACCATTTGCCTAAGGGTCTCGTAGACGTTCCAAGGGTAAATTATCCACGCGTCCGTCCTCTGAGCGTAAAAGTCAGGGGAGTAAGAGCTCCAGGGCTTTAGGTGAAGCACTGCTGCCCTAACGACTGAGGCACCTGTCTCGTAACAGGCGTGCACGGCCTCGCTTAGGGTTGCCCCGGTATCCGCCACGTCGTCAACCACGAGGACGGACTTCCCCTTGACGGCCTCCGCAGGAACTGGAGATATGCGGGGCGCCTTGGCACCCACGCTTCCGACGCCGAAATACCTCTCGGCGCTCACTATGACGTATGGGACCCTCTTCCCCATGGACACGTAGTAGTCCTGGAGCGCTCTCAGGGCGAAGAGGCCACCCCTGCCGAGGGCCAAGTCCACATCCTCAGAAAATCCCGATGCCCTTATCTTCAAGAATAAGTCATAGGCAAGATCCCTTACCTCATCGTAGCTCGGCTTTATGTATATTTCCTGCAGACCATCCATGGTTTCGACGACCCCCAACATTTAAGCGTGCCTACTTGCCCTGACACCAATTTGTAAAAATACACTTATATAATCCTCTTTTAGCTACATATGTTTGTAAATTATGCGCGCCAAGCGGGCGCCTTTGGACGCGAGGTAGATAAGCTTGGGCGTTGACCGTTCCTCGAAAAAGTACGTCAGGAGCTTTCTCTTCTCCATGAAGCTTGGGACGCCTGTTGAGAGGTTGCACGTAATAACCAAGCTGGTCATGATGTTTGTCTTATCGGCGGTTTCCATATACATGTTTGACCTGCCACTGAGTCGGGGAGGTCCCGACCTAGTGGGCCTTGTGATGCTGCTAGCGGCCGTCGTGGCCCTGCTTGCCCTAGCCGGCACAACTAGGTACCTTTTCTCCTCATACCTAGTAATGGCGATCCCGGTGCTTGTGGGCGAGTTCCTCTGGTGGCTGCTTTTCAACCCAGCATTGCCGGGTCCCAAGTTAGTTTTTCTGGGTTTCACGGTATCGCTCACGTCTGTGTATGTGGCTGCTTCGAAAGCCCTTGGATATGCCGTCATGATATACTCCGTCTTCCTCTTTCTTCTTACAACTCGCGACTCGGAGATAATGGGGGCGCTTCTGAAGCTGGGCCTCAAGTTCAAGCAGGCCTTCTTCGTGTCACTGACCCTCAGGAACCTCAACACCATAATGGGCGACTACGAAAACATAAGGATGGCGCAGGAGGCAAGGTCCGGAACGGCAAGAAAGGGAATATTGGGCAAGGTTATTGACCTTGGTTACACTTCGGTTCCCCTGATAGCCTCAATGATAAGGAGGTCAACTGAGATGGGCATAGCACTTCAGGCCCGCGGTTTCGAGGAAAGCTCTAGCGTGACCGACTTCAAGGAAACGCGCCCGTTTTCTGCCGCAGATTACGCGGTCCTTGCACTTCTTACTGTCTTGTGCGTTTACACGGTCTTAATGGGACACACGCTTACCGCTCTTCTGGGGGTGCACTTGCTTTGAAGGCAGTAGATGTGGTGGATCTTTGGTGGCGCTACCCCTCGTACGACGGGTCGAGCTCAGACTACGTGCTTAAGGGCCTTTCCTTTTCTGTAGATCGTGGGGAATTCTTTGCCATTGTCGGCCCATCAGGTGCTGGAAAGACAACGCTCTGCTACGCGTTGACGGGAATAATACCCTCGATGTTCAAGCTGCCAGCCGAGGCATTGGGTCAATACATGAGGGGAAAGGTAAGGGTGATGGGCGAGGATCCTTTAAGCAGGGGATCTGGAAGGCCCAGGGTAGGTCTCCTTCTTCAGGACCCGGAAAATCAGTTTCTGCGCATGGACCTGCTTCATGAGCTATCCTTCGGCATGCAGATGCTTGGTCTGCCAAAGGATGAGATAGAGAGGAGGGCAAGGGAGGCTCTTGAGGTAGTCGGCCTCGGTAATCTTTGGGCCATCGCTGACAAGGTGCATCCATCGGAGCTCTCCGGAGGGCAAAAGCAAAGGGTTGCCATAGCATCCTTCTTGGCCATGAGGCCTGACGTCCTAATATTGGACGAGCCCACATCGGACCTTGACCCGGAGGGAAAGATAAGCGTAATTGAGGCCATAGACCAGATACGCAAGGAACACGATTTGACGCTAGTTCTTGTGGAGCACAACCCAGAAGTTGTGCTGAGGTTTGCGAACAGGGTTATGGTAATCGATGATGGAAAGCAGGTAGCCCTTGGACCGACGGAGGAAGTTTACTCAAGGGTCGAGGAAATGATGAAGCACGGCATCTACCTTCCCGACGTCACCCGCATAGGCCACACTTCAGGTATAACCTACCGCGGTCGTGTCCCGTTCACAGTTGAGGAAATGGCAGAGTCGCTTAAGGGGAGGGAGCTCTACCCGGAGTTGCCCCTAGAGGAAAAAATGAACAACGCTGAGCCAGCGGTTGAGATCAGGGATCTTAACTTCTGGTACGAGGACGGTACCCATGCCCTAAAGGGCATAAACCTGAAAGTTGCGAGGGGAACCTTCGCGGCGCTGGTTGGGCGGAACGGCTCGGGGAAGACAACGACGGCCCGCGTCGTGGCGGGGATATACAGGAGGTACAGGGGAGAGGTGCGCGTAATGGGAAGAGAGCTAAGGGAAAAAAGCATGCGCTCATCAATTCACGGCATCGTGGGATACGTCTTTCAGAACCCAGATAACCAGATATTCATGAGAAGGGTACGCGATGAGGTTGCCTATGGCCTGAGGAACATGGGAATGGATGAGGAAGAGATAGAGGAAAGGGTTAGACAGGCGCTTTCAGAGGTCGGTCTTGAGGATAAGGTTGACGAAGATCCCATGTTCCTAGGAAAGGGGGAGAAGAGAAGGCTTGGTCTGGCCTCGGTGCTAGCCATGCGCCCTCCTATCATAATCGTTGATGAGCCGACCACGGGCCAGGACTATCGCATGTCACAGGACATCATGAAGCTTTTGGCCTCGCTTAACTCAGCTGGAACAACCGTGATAGCAATAACGCACGACATGACCCTCGTTTCCGAGTACGCCAAAGAGGTGATTGGCATGGCCGACGGAAAGGTCGTGTACTCTGGTAGCACCAGGGGATTTTTCTCAGATGAAGAGGTCGTGTCAAGGGTTGGAGTGCTACCACCTGGTTCAGTTCGCCTAAGCTACCAACTCAGGCACGTGAATGAGGCCTTTCCCGTGCTAATGAACGCAGAGGAGTGGGTTAGGGCCATAGCAGGTAGGGCGCTCATAGCCGAGGGCGGCCTGGCGGGCAATGCGTAAGTGCTTGCCCCATTAGCAGTTTTATGCTTGCACTGATAGCCCAAGGGACGGGCGGTGGTACCGGAAGGTACGCCAGGGAGCTGATAACTAGGCTTGGAAACGAGTGCTTTCCCATATACGGGGTTAAGCTTGACGGCATCATGGCGTCCTATGCGGCGTCCCTTCCAATAATGACGGGCAAGGTCCTATCTGTCCGTGATCGCGCGACTCTCATTCACGACACAAACGCTTACGCTCCCGTTATTCTCCCAAGGGGCGGAAGGGCAAAAAAAGTGATGACATGGCATGACATTTTCCCTTTGCTTTACGGTAATTGGGCCGACCGTGCACTGTTCTCCATTTCCTTGAAGAACTACCAAAGGACTTCGGCCCTCATATATAACAGCGAGGAGACAGGGCATGACCTACGGGCATACCTCGAGCGCAGATCCCTACTTGACAGCTCAAAGGCGGAGCGGGTCATACCTCTGGGAGTAGCTGACTCCTTCCTAAGGGTCGAGCCTTTTTATGGCCCGAGGTCCGACTTCGCTTTCGTGGGCCTGATCCACAACAGGCACAAGGACTTGAGGTCCCTGCTTCGCGTGTTCTCGGCGATAAGCAGAGAAAGGGATTGCAGGCTTCATGTTTTCACATCGCGCGACGACTCAGCCATCGTAAATAGGGCCACGGAGAAAAGCGAGATAAAAAAACTCGTAATGTTGCACGTTGACGTCACCGATGAAGAGCTCGCCTTGTCCCTCAGCCGCATGGTCGCCCTGCTGCATGTGGTTAAGGCCGAGGGCTTTGGTCTTCCGATATTGGAGTCGCTGGCGGTCGGGACGCCCGTCCTAATTCCCTCGTGGTCTCGTGTTCCCAAGGTAACGTCGCTGTATGCCTACGTTGGGGATGAGGAGAGCCTGGTCGATAAGGCCGTGCAGCTCCTTGATTCCCCAAGGCCCGCTGAAAGGGTGGCAACTGCGTACGCTCGCAGTTTCACATGGGATAGAACGGTCAAGGAAACCAAGAGGTTCTACGACGAGATAGTTTCCCTTTGACGCAAGCGTTTCAGATGGAACTTTAAGAGCAGCGCTTATATTGGACGAGCTTCTGTTCATGATATGGGCTACAGGCTGGTCGTACTTGACGTCGACGGCACCATATGGGATTACCCAAAGACCTCTTCAGTCCTTCCCGAACCGATAAAGCTCGGACATGATTACTTCTCAGCAGCCGACGGCACGACCGTTAGGCTGAGGGAGGGAATAAGGGACTTTTTGGAGGCATGCAGGCAGAACGGAATATACGTTTCCCTTGCCAGCTGGAACGATCCGGAGTTACCTACTAGGGCGCTGAAGGGCCTTGGCCTAATGGGTTACTTCTCGCACCCCAAGATAGAGCCGCATCCCTACAAGGACCTCATGCTTAAGGAGATATATGCCGACTTCACAAAAGAGGGAGTCACGATATTGCCCAAGGAAACGGTCTTCATCGATGACAGAGAAATCATGGTAGAAAGGGTGAGGAGTGCTTTTCCCGACGTGCTGGGCCTGGTTTATGGTGTAGACTTCTTCTCGTACTTTGCGCTCAAGGAAATCCTTATATCGAAAAAATACTGGCCCACATAAGCCCAGGCGTTTTAGTTCGATCCCTTGATCTTTGGAAGAGATCAAGACATGGGATACCGCCATGGTACAAAGGGCAAGGCTGCGACCTTGCCGCTTAGCTTTCTCTGAGTTTCAGGGTCGGTGAATGTAATTGGCGTTCCAGGCGCCGGTACTTCGTGAAAGGGTACAACGAGGCCTATTCCCCTTTTGAGCGTGGGGCTAAACGTCCCTGAAGTTATCAAGCCCTCATCTGAGATGAAGCCGGCCCTCGGTATGCCGCCATCCGAAACGAAGCCGAAGAGCGATCTTTCCTGCTTTCCCTCAATGGCACTGCGACCGATGAAGCTTTTTTGCCACTTTATGAACCTTCCTCCGCCAATGTCAAGGGGAGTCCTTCCTGCCGTTTCAACCCCCGAGAGAGCGTAGCCCGCTTCAATGCGGAGCACATCGCGAGCTCCAAGTCCAGCCGGCGATGCCCCCAGCGAGAGCACCCTGTTGTACACATCTTTGACCAGCTCAATATCCCCTATCAGCTCAAAGCCATCCTCTCCGGTGTAACCTGAACGGGAAACTATACCAGTTTTCCAGCAGCTTTCCCATCCATCTATTGACTCGAAGGAGAACCACTGACCCAAATGGAAGCCCAATGATGAAGCTATACCTGAGGCTGAAGGCCCCTGCACGGCGATCATCGCGGTTTTGTCCGTGACGTCCTCAGCGTGAACCCCATGTTCGTCAAGCCACGCTAGGTCGGCGCTCAGGGCAGAGGCGTTGACTACCAGGAGAAGCCCTTCCTCAAGGCCGTAGGACACCAGGTCATCAATTATTGTTCCGTCGGGCCGCAGCATGTACGAGTACTTCATTCTCGCCTTCTTCGTCGATTCAACGTTGTTCGTGAAGAGCTCTCCAATCCTGGGCAAATCATCCCCGGAAACTAGAAGCCTTCCCATGTGAGATACGTCAAACACTCCAGCTGAATGCCTGACGGAAAGGACCTCCGAGGTTATCGATGAGAAATAAAGGGGGGTTATCCAGCCGTGAAACGCCTGGAACCTCGCTCCCAATCCTTCCTCCGTCGCGGCCAGCGGTGTCCTCTTGCCTTCTCCGTTGTAGCATTCACCCTCGCGCTTTTCCTCTCCTGTCACCAATCAGCTCAGCCTCAACCTCTCTTGCCCCCCTTACCATCACCTTAAGCTTCTCGAAGGCTATCCCCTTGTCCAGAAGCTTTAGCCCACAGTCCGGGTTAACGTATATCTTCTCTGGGGCAAGCACCTTCAGTGCCTCGCGTATGCCATACTTGACCTCCTCCACCGTTTCCACCCTGCTGTTGTGCACGTCTATGACGCCCAAGCCCAGCTCCTTGTCGTAAGAGTACTCCTTCAACAGGTCCAGATCGCGGAACCTCCTGTTCGTGAACTCTAGCGCGAACTGATCTACTTTGGCGTCCAAGATGTAGGGGAATAGGGCGCGGTAGTTCCCGTAGCAAATGTGAACCCCAAACTTAACACCACTTATACCCTTGACGACCTCGTTGAGTACCTCTATTGCCCACGGTACCTCCTCTGGGTGCGTTGAAATGGCTGGCTCATCTATCTGTATGAAGTCCGCCCCGACCTTGGCAAGAGATAGGATCTCCTGCCTTATAACGGATGCCAGGTCAAGCGCAAGCTCCCTCTTGTCCTTGTAGAACTCGTTGAAGGACCAGTCAGCTATTGTGTAAGGACCCGTTATGGGGACCTTTATCCTCTTGTCGGTAGATTGTTTTGCAAAAAGGAACTCGTCAACGAGCATTGGTCCCTTGTAGTAGACCTTGCTCACGACGGCGGCCTTGTTGAAGTAGTTGTTACCCCACACCCTCACTGGTCCCTTGAACACGAAGCCCCCTATGCGCTCGGTGAAGTACTCGGTCATCTCCACCCTTCTCATCTCTCCATCGCTGGGTATGTCAACCCCAGCCAGCTCCTGCTCCTTTATCACGAGCCTCACGGCGTCGTCAAGTGCATGAGCCTTTTCCTCTTTGCTTGCTTTCGGGTTGGAGAGCGTTCTGAGTAGCCACTTAGGCTTCGGATAGCTCCCAATAACGCTTGTAGGGAACAACAATCAGCTCACCTCCACCCTCTTCTTTATCGATCCCAGCAACCGTGTTTTCTGCTTTGACACCGAGTAGGGTATTATGTCAAAGCCCCAGTTGGGGGCGATGTACACTTCGCTGCTCAACTCAGCAGAAGAGATATGGTCTAGCACGTCTTCAACTCTTTCCATCTTTGTCGTGCGCGCATCAATTAGGCCAAGAACTGTTATCCTTTTTTGTCCTTTCTGCTTCAGCGTGGTGGCCCAGTAAGGATCGGAAACGCAGTCAAGCCATAGGCCTTCAGCTGGAAGGTCAAGAAGCTTGTCGTATATGGGAGAAAAGGGGCGGAAGTAAACCATGACGAGCTTTTTGGCCGATGATGGAAAAAGCTTTAGGGCATCGCCGAGGTCGTCAGGGACGCCAGACTCGAGAAGGGAGGGCTCCTGGATGGCTAACCATCCCTCGTAACCCTTTAGGACAGATGAAATCGCCCTCGCGTAGTCCCAGTCAACTTTTTGTTCGCCATAAGAAAGGACATTGAAGGAAAGGGGACCTAAAATCGTGAATAGCCTGTTCGGCCACGGCAAGTACTTTAGCTCCGATTCCAAGGAAGCCAAGGGCTGAACCTTTTCCTTTATTGGTCTCCTGTAAAAGTAGTTGTTGTCAAAGAAGCGTGTCAAATCTCCTTTCTTCCATCCCGACAAAAGGGATGCGCTTCCCTCAACAACGTTATCCCAAAGAAGCCTTCCATCTGTAACGGCGTCCAAGGAGGCCTTTCTTTGAAGCTCGATGAGCTCCGACACGTAGCGGTTCAGAAGGCTGTCAACGTTTTTCTTTTTCTTCCTTAACGCCTCCCCAAGGGGATAGGGCCTTGGATAGGAGGGCGGCGGTAATGCTCCGATCATGCGAATCTCCCGTTTCCTCCCTATAACCTTTTCCACCTACTCGACAGATTAGATGTTAGAGGATAACCCCAAGCTATAGGCCCTTGAAAGAATCAGCTCGAGGAGCGTTTGAGGATAACTGGGAATCGCGCAAGCGCAATGAGGCTTGTAAAACCCTAGAGGTAAGGGATACGTGATCAAGGAGGTAAGGGGTAAGGATTAATAGCACAATGCCATCCTTCATATGGAGCTTCAGAGGGTTTCTCAAGGCGACAGGGAAGACATAATTGACATGACACGGGACACATGGCCGTGGGGCGACTACATATCTGAGGTCTTTGACCGTTGGCTTGAAGATGGCCTTTTCCTAAAGGCAGTTGAGGGTCAACGCCTGCTGGGGATCGTTCACTTGAAGTTACTCAAGGACTACGGTTGGATAGAAGGGCTCAGGGTTAGAAAAAGCGAGAGGCGCAGGGGCGTAGGGAGGTACCTGGTAAGCGAATCCATGAAGTTGGGCAGCAAGCAGACCTACAGGGCTCTCATAAGCGAGTCAAATTTTCCCTCACGCAAGCTCTTTGAATCCATGGGCTTCCGCGCTATATCAAAGATTTACTACAATCAGGGATCAAAGGAAGTAGGTCCACCCCCACTAAAGAACGCAAGACTGATCGAGGGATCGGTTTCGTACTTGGACGACTGGGTATGGTACCCCTCTTCCTATTGCAGCGGCCTTTACGAGGCGGATATATGCGAGGAGAAGGTGATCTACGTGGCCTCAAAGCCCATATTTGTGGTTAGGGGACGCATACCCCTGGACTACGAGTTCGTGAGTGGCGAGGAGGTGCGGGGTACTGAGGCCTTCATAGTCGTGGAGCGGTCCTATCCCTAGGCCCCTGTGGTCTTGGTCTCGAAATCAGACCTATGAGTACTGCCAAGGATCCACCTATGGCAAAAAGTGCGCCAAATACCATCATTCCTATGGCAACCAGGAGATTGCTAAGCGAGCTAGTGAGAACGGAGTACCTGACCGTTATGCTACGCGTAACGTTGTTGACTAGGTAAAGGTCGACGGGTGCGTTTCCGGTATTGTAGCACTCCACCGCAAACGTGCCGTTTAGGTTTTCAGTTGATAGCTCTCCTGCGGTCGAGTTTACAAGAAGCGGTAAGGCGGCGGAGTCGTTGTACAGAACAGTCGTAAGCTCTCCTGGCGGCACCATGGCCAACGAAATACCTTGGTTTGGGTCTAAATTTTGCTCGAGCTTGAAGGGCAGCAGGGAGTCAAGCGAGATCGAGGTACTGAACATGTAGGGGCTTGCCAGGAAGAGAACAACACCAATGATCAGGACTATGGCCCCACCCATTACGATCCTCTTCCTCATATGTAGAGCATGCCAGGGAATTTAAAGCCCATCACGGCATAGCAGAAGGGATGGGAGAAGAAAGAGAAAGTCGTTTAACTCCTCGCCGTAGCTCTTCATGATAAAGTTCATGGCAGTTACCCCTCACGGGGATGAGCTTTTGATGCCCAAGGACGCGGAAAGCGAAAAGCTAAGCAATGCCATGAAGGCCCTTGCCGAGGTAAGAGATAAGGTAGAAATTGATACGTGGGTCGCCGTTACTCCTCACAACGTCAGGATAAGCGACCACTTCGCCGTGCTCACCAGCGAAAACTTTCAGGGAGAAATTGATAGAAAGAAAGTCACGGTAAAAAACGATCTAGAGCTGGCGCATGCCATTGCCAGCAAAGCGAGATCCCTTGCCCTACCGGTGGTCGAGGTGAACTTCGGCGCGCTTGAAGGGCCGCAGTCGGTAATTCCCCTTGATTGGGGCACAACCATACCGCTTTCCTTCCTCTATCGCGGAGAAAAACTGGTCATAGTGGGCCCCGCAAGGCAAATAGGAAGGAGCGAGCTTCTCAGCTTTGGAAGGGCATTGGGGGAGGAGTGCTCGCGCATCGAGAGAAGTATAGGTGTGCTGATCAGCGCCGACAACGCCCATACCCACAGGGCTGATGGCCCATACGGTTTCAGCCAGGCCGCAAAAGTTTACGATGAGTTGGTGATAAGGGCGTTCAAGGAACGCGACCTTAGCATGATAGCTGAAGCAAATGATGATCTCATTGATGCAGCGAAGCCAGACAGCTTTTGGCAGTTCATGGTCATGCTGGGCATACTTCAGGTAGTGCCAATGGAGCCAGTTTTCCTCGCATATGGCCTCCCATCTTACTATGGAATGCTTGTGGCTTACTTCAAGCTACACAAAAAAAATCCTGCTTGACTACCCGAAGTAGGTCTTGAGAGAGGCTATGTCTTCAGGTGTTGAACCGTAAGCCTTGGCCGCTATGCGCAACGCGTCCTCCTCTCCCAGCTGCGCGGAGAGGTTCGCGTACTCCACGTAGGCTACTCCCTTTCCGCGGATATCTGGGAAGCCCTCCGCGTTATCGGGCGTCATGTAACGGGATGCGTTCGGCAAGAAGTTCCTGTACTTTGCCCTCCTAAGCGTGCTCAGCTTCTCCGCATCCTCGCGGCCGAACTTTTCCAACAGGTAGGCCTTGTACTTTGCCTTCCACGCTTCCTCAAGGTAGATGGGGACGTCGCGTGAAAGGAACTCCATGACTATCTCGCCCACGAAAGAAAGGGTTTCCGTGGAGACCTTGTCGGCGAAGTCCTCTGAGGAGTGGTAGAAGCGATCTGGCCAGTTGGTGAAGTCCATGGCGGGTATGCCGTTTTGAACCAGAACTGCGTGGTCACTGCCTATGTCGTAATCCACGAAGTTATACCTTATCGAGGGGTAGTCCAGGTCCCTAACTATCATCTTAATAAGTTCCTCGTAGAACGACTTCTGAGAGTACGGCGTGTAAGATATCTGAAGGATAGAGCCCGTTATTGCCTGGTTCTCTCCCACCATGTCCAGGTTTAGCCCGAAATCATAACTTACGTCGTGGTCTGAGAAGAAAGCAAGCGAGCCGTAATGCTCGGGGATCCAGAGGAAGTCTGCCTTAGCCCCGGCGTTGGCCAGCTCCAGCGAAAGGCCCGCACCTGAGGCGTTGTCGTTTGCACCTGGGAACGGATGGCACATATGGGCAGAAACTAGGAACCTAGAGCCCGTGGTCGCGTATATGACGGGCATCTTTTTCGGGCCCGTCTTGGTCTCAACCTTTATCCTCACCTTTTGGTCCCTCACTTTGTTCACGAGGTTCCTTGGAATGGAGACAGCTGGAAGCGTGTACGACAGCTCGGCCTTGGTAAGAAACAGGCCGCGGTAAGGAACTGCAGTCTCAGGCAAGGTGTCGCTGTAGAAGATGACTCCCAGCGCTCCCCTTTTCACGGCCACGAGGTACTGCTTCCTGGCATCTCTTGAGGAGGTCATAAGGATCCTACCATCGGCCTTTTGAACGTCTTCCGTCACGATTCCCTCAACGTCACCTGATGGAGAGTGACCTGCTATGAAGAGCGGAACTTCGTCAAATCCTATTAACTTTTTCCCGCCGACGGACAGTTCCCCCTGAACAGGATCCCATCCCATGGGGACCGTGAAGTTCCCGTACTTGGTCTGTCCGTCGTAATCGTAGAGTATCATCTGCTTTTCCTTGACCTTCAGGTTATCATATATGTAGTTAGCAGCATCAATAAGTCCTTGCGATCCCTGTATTCTGTGGAACCGAGATATGTTGTACACGTGATCGAATGCCCTGTAAGGGCTGAAAGACTGCATGGAAAAAAAATTACCTCCCTTAAAAGGTAATTGGAACGTACCCAGCGTTAACGTAGTAGGACAACCTTTCTCCTATGGGGTGCAGCTGTATTCCTATTTCGGTGAGGCGTTTGGCCACGCCTGCCTGGTTGGCAACGTGAACGCATGCCGAGTCAACGACCCCTTTATTTATGAGCCTGTTCACCTCCTCCATTTCCTTATCTCCTGCCTCTGCCAGGTAGCTTTCGCTTGGACCGAAGAGGAGGACTTTCACGTCTTCGTACCTGTGAGCATCGAATGACCTCTCGGCTAAAGTCAGCCCAAGAGAAAACTTCTCTGGATCGTCGCGGCCGCTTGTTATCAGGAAAACCACTTTTGTCATTAGAACGTCTATTACAGGGTTATAAACGTGATTGCTGAGTTTCTCCATCCCAAAGGTAACTATAGCCGTAAAAGGAGACACGAAAGGTGACCTATGAAGACGGTACTTATTGCCGGTGGCGGAGTTGGGGGTGTCGTGGCAGCGAAGCGCCTATCTGAGAGGCTTAAGGGTAAAGCAAACTTGGTCTTGGTAAGCGATAGCGACTTTTACCTCTTTCCTCCTTACCTCACAAACGTGGCCTTGGGGGACATGCAGCCCGAGGAGATCTCACTTCCTCTATCAAGGCTTAAGGAGAGGGGGGTTAAGTTCGTTAGGTCAAAGATCAAGACCTTTGATCCGGCGAACCGCAAGGTCCTAACGGATTCGGGTGAGATCCAATATGACTATTTGCTTGCCAGCTTGGGCTCTGAGCTGGACTTTGATACTTACAACCTGGGAAGCGGATACCATAACTTCACGCTTGATGGGAGCCTGAAGATGAAGGATGCGTTGTCATCCTTCGGCGGAGGAAAGGTGGTCATCTTCACCCCTAGCCCAATGTACAGGTGCGGCATCTACCCCTTTGAGATCGCAAGTCAGCTTGACGTCATTTTCAGGAGGAGGAGAATAAGAGATAAGGTAAGCATCACGCTGGTTCACCCCTTCAAGAGGCCGATAGAGCCCCTTGGATCGGAGGCGGTCAAGATAACGGAGGATCAGTTCCAGAGACGTGGCATCACATACATCGGAGGAGAGAAGCCAGTAAAGGTCGATGACTTGAAGAAGACCGTAGTTATGGAGCAGGAGGAGATACCGTACGACTTCCTCATCACAGTTCCTCCCATAAAGGTTCCATCTCCCTTTATGGGCACGCCCCTAGTCAAGAGCACGGAGCTTGGGGACTGGACTGACGCCGAGCCGCTGACGGGCAGAAGCACCAAGTACGATGACGTCTTCCTTCCAGGAGAGCACAGCATGCCAGTCATGGGCCTGCCAACCGCCGGGGTACCTGTTCATTTCACCTCGCTTGCCAGTTCCTCTGTCATAAGTGGGGAGATCCTTGGCGAGCCCGTTGACCCTGGTCAAATAAGTTCCATGGTATGTGCCATGGATTACGGCGACCTTGGCATAGTCATAAACTGCGACGTTAAGGAGGAAAACGGCGCCCTTAAGTGGATGGGAAGCTGCTATAGTGTCCTGACGTCTCCGCTTGGAAAGTACGTCAAGGATATGTTTTATAGGAGCTTCCTGTTGACTTCAATGTAGGTGATCGCGATGTCATCACAAAAAGATGAAAGGGAACCCCAGAAGGTAAGGGTAACCGAGTCGCCGGAGATCTCGGACGAGGACTTGAGAGCCCTTGTTGCGGACCTCATCGAGCTGGAGAAAAGCGGTACGTTAGACGTGGTCGTCACAGCAGTGAAAAAGATGGATGAGCTTCTACAGTACCTATTCCAAGAGCCAGCCCTTTACCGCCTCCTCGCCGTTCTCTTGGACGGTAGTCTCGGAGCTGCTCGCCAACTGGAAGCGGAGGACGTTGTCGGATTGAAGGCCACAATATCCCAGCTGGGGGGATGCGTGGCCAAGAGCGCAGAGCTGGAAAAGCTGAAGAGTGCCAAGCCGCTGGGCCTCGGAGGCCTCATGAAGGCCATGGGCGACCCCGACGTTCAGAAGGGCCTCGGGATAACCATTGAGCTGCTCAGGGCGCTGGGCAAGTGCGCCTCCTCGGAGAAGAAGCGATATTTTTTAACCGAAAGGTAATTAAGGGTTCACACGGCGGTCTTATGGAGAAAACAAGCGTGCTGAGGCCGCTTGATGAGCTTTCCACAAAGGGATTTCACCTGAAGGTATGGGTCACCTCCGGTATGGGCTTCTTCACCGATGCATATGACCTATGGATAATCAGCGTTGCGCTGATATTCTTGACCCAGGTTTACCACCTCACGGATGCCGAGGAGGGGATGCTCACGAGCGCCTCCCTCTTTGGAGCCTTCCTTGGACCGCTTCTCTTTGGGAGGCTTGGAGACGTCTTTGGAAGGAAGTACGTGTACGGCGTGGAAATGCTCATATTGGCCTTGGGCGCCATTGGCTCGGCACTTTCTCCGAACTACTCAGTTCTGCTCGCGATGAGGGGGGTGATGGGTTTCGGCATCGGGGGGGATTACCCCACGAGCGCTACAGTGATGGCTGAGTACTCTGGGAAAAGGAACAGGGGTGAGCTAACTGCCATGGTATTTGCCATGCAGGGCTTTGGCATACTCGCTGGAATAGCTGTGGCTTTTGGGCTTATGTCCTTGTCGCTTGAGGCAGACATCATATGGAGGCTCATGTTGGGGCTCGGTGCTGTACCCGCTCTCTCCGTGATTTACCTGAGGAGGAAGATACCGGAAACTCCTAGGTTTGACATCGCGGCAGGCCGTGTTGAGGAAGCAGCTAACACGGTAAGTAAGGTGACCAATAGGCAGGTAACCGTGACACAAAAAGAAGTACCAAAGATAGACATGAAGAGGTACATAGGTCTCTTCATGCCCTACATAGTAGGTGTATCGCTGACTTGGTTCCTCTTGGACGCCTCCTATTACGGCACAGGTATCTTTCTTCCGTCCCTTTCCGATGTCCTCGGTTTCAGCGGGACTCTCGCCAAAATAGAGATCAGCGCCTTCACCTTCGGGCTTGCAGCTTTCCCTGGCTATTGGGTGGCGGTTCTGCTCATGGATAAGGAGGGAAGGAAAGCGATGCAAGCCATAGGTTTCGCGATCATGGGTTTTCTGTTCTTAGCGCTTGGTTTCGTCGGAAGGGAACTTACGGGAACAGCATTTCTCTTTATATACTCGCTTACTTTCTTCTTCTCTAACTACGGCCCAAATACCACCACGTTCATTTACCCAACCGAGCTATTTCCAACGGAGTTCAGGTCGACTGGCCACGGCATAGCCGCCAGCAGCGGAAAGCTCGGGGCCGCTGTATCTACGCTTTTCTTCCCCGTTTTGCTGACGGAATGGGGACCCTATAACCTGATGCTCTTCCTCGGGGCCTTGGCTCTGCTGGGCTCCGTGATAACCATAGTGTTGCTTCCAGAGACAAAGGGGAAGAGCTTGGAGGAAACCTCGATGGAGAACGAGCTAATATTGCTCCAGACATCTTTGGTTTGGCTTTTCGACCGGCTTCTTGAGGACATAAAGAACGGCGCCACGGTACTTCAAAAAGTGTCCTTGGGCGAGATAGATCCGAAGGAGGCAATAGACGAGATAAGGTTTTGGGAACACGAGGGAGATGACACGGTCCACCAGATCTTTGTGTCCCTTAACTTAAGGAACATCTCCTTCATGGATCACATGGACATCGCTCAGCTGACCGAGAAGCTCGACGACGTCCTTGACGCTGAGCAGGCCACCACTTACAGGTTCATGCTTTACCAGATAAAGCCTAACGAAATAACGAAGGAGTTCGCGAAGCAGATCATGGAGCTGTCCTCGCTTCTAAGGGCTGGCGTTGACCACATGAGGGATCTGGTCAGCGGCGAGACGAAGGAGCTCGAAGAGGTGATAAGAAGAATACACGAGATAGAAAATGAGGCAGATGACCTCCTTAGGAGCGCCCTAGCTGAGGTGTTTGCTCAGAACGATGCCATAACCATAATCAAGTACAAGGACCTTTACGAGCACTACGAGCTGGTTAGCGATCTGGCCGAGGACGTGGCTGACGTTATGGCCGATCTGGCGGTTAAGTACTCGAAGCAAGGCTGGAGATAGATGGTATATCAGCTCGAAAAGAAGCTGGTTAACGTTACCTCTCGGCTTGCCCGATCATCGAGCGCGGCTTTCATCAAAACTTGGTCCGTTCCGACATCAATGAGCTTGCAGGAAGGAGGACACGAGTCTGATGGCGTGCCTCGCCTACGACCCGTGATTTCTGTGGCTAAAAAGGAGGGAATATCTGTAAAAATAGCTTGTTTCAGGCGGTTCATGTCCAAATGCCTGCATCGCGGGAGCATTAAGCTGTCCTTTTCAGGAGCTGCTGCGTCCTCCTTAGGACCTCCGAAGGCAACTTGGGAATTTCCCCTACTTCCCTGCTTGCATCTATGAAAAGCCTGTGTCTCTCAACCTTAATGTCTTCGTCGGGCCTTACCCTAGTAGCCATGACCCAGGAAAGCGTGTCCTCGCTTATGTCCGGGACGTCCCTTGGAAATCTGACGCTTACGACCGCGTCCTCTACGCTCTCCTTGCTTACGGAGACTAGGACTGAGCCATCCCGCTTCAAGCTCAGCTTTGACTCGGTCTTCTCCACGGTGAAGGACGCGTTTCCTGAGCTCAACATTACGACCTTGGCAGAGACGCCGTCACTTGCGGTGGGGTTCGAAGGTATCGTGTAAAGCCCCTTTATTACCTGGATCCTTTCAGGAGAGTAACTTGAGCCCAGGTTTGCCAGTAAATTCAACAGGGAGAGTTTAGTTTCTCCCTCGTTGACAAGCGCAAACTTCGAGAAGAGCGGATCCGACGACAAAAGGAGCAAGCCCAGGTGCTTGGCAAGCCCCGGCTCAGGCCTATCAACGTAACCAAGCACCATGTAATTTGAGGCAGAACTGGGCCAAAGGAGCTTGTAGGACGGACCCGGAGGCATCACAGAACGCACAACCTGAGACACTGAGGCGTGCCTTGGAAATGAGAAGAGCATTACGTGTTCGTTGGAGTTCGAAGGCTGCACGTCGTAGTATATGGCATCTTTCCTCCTCATGATGGCCTTCACGCGAGCCACGTTCCTTGTTGAGTCAGCTCCAACGTAGCCGGTATACTCGCTGAACGGTCCTTCATCGAATTGCTCCGGGAGAAGTTCTGCTTCAATAACGATCTCAGCATCCGCCGGTACCGGTATGTCGTTCATGATTCCCTGCGTTAGCCGAAGCGGCAATGCGCTCGCTGCCTTCTCATACTCATCCTCCATGAACGACGCTGCCAAAAGGTAAAGAAGGGGATGAGCTCCTATTACGACCGTTAAGGGAAGGGGGGTTCCTCTCCTTAAGCTCTTTTGGACGTAAGTGTAAAGATGTCCCTTGGATCCGCAATCAAATGCATATCTGTCCTTCCCAATCACCTGTATCCTAGTAAAGCTAAGGTTAACCGTTCTTGGCCTATCTGGATCTCTCGAAGCCACAATACCGCCAGTAATGTAGCGCTGAAATCCCCTTCTCGTACCGTCCTGTTCATAGTGAACGGGCACGGGTAGGCCTAGGAGGTCCACCTGGCCTTCCTTCTGGACCAATTCCTTTACTGGAGCTTCGTCCGTGAGTGCCGGAGACGCGCTCGAGGTCGCTATCGACCTCCAGCGCCTCTCCACGTCATCGCCCTGTTCAGCACCGATGGCGAATGCCAACCTCCTATCGCTGCCGACTAAGTTTGTGACCATACGGAACCCGCTATATGACTTCACGTTCTCGAAAAGGATAAGCGGGTTCTCCTCCTTGAGTATCAAGTAGTAGGCCGTGGGCTCGAACAGCGGATCAACCTCGCTAATTCTCATGATGTCAGAGGTATTTGTCGCCTCGTAGGAGTCCAAAAAAGTCCTAAGAGACAAAGTCCTTACCTTCCCTTTGAGAGGGCAAGTGCCACGCTGGCTATCGTGAAGGCACCAAATATGAGGGCCCCAGCCACAACGGGCGGGCTTATGGATAGGAACGTACCGTAGAACACGAAGGCAAGGACTATGACCGCGGCGACCGCAAGCAACAGGTCGATCGGACCATATGTCCCTCCCGAGTTCTTTATGACGCTTGGCATAGATAGGTTAATGATAACGTGAACTAACAGTGTCCCCAGCGTGGCAGCCGTGGCTGTCAATAGGAAGGCGTTGAAACCGCCTATGATTAACGTTGAAACGGACGCAATGAAAAGCGCGGAGAAGAACGTCACAAAGGCAGCTACGTGTGGGGTCAACCTCTTGCCTTGCACGCTTGAAATGGCCTGCGGAAGAACACCGTCCCTTCCCATGTCAAACATCACTCTTGAAGTACTGTTTGTTAGCACGACCGCGCCAGTGAAAAGGCTATTTATGAAGAGCAGGGCAAGGAAGGCTGCAGCGTAAGGGCTTATCTTATCGTATATCAGCGAAACTCCTGGCACCAGGGCTGAGGCGTAAGTGTCCATTTGCGCAGGTCCCCAGGCCACAGTGAAGGCGTAGGCCGAAAATATGAAGAAGGCTCCAAGCATAACGGAAGTCAGTATGAGAGCTCTGCTTATGTTGGTCTTCGCGTTCTTGGTTTCCTCTCCTAGTGGCGTAGAGTTACCGAAGCCGGCAAAGGCGGTGTACATGAAAAGGGTACCGAGAGCGATTCCCGTTAAGCCGCCACTGGCGTACTTCGGTGTGAAGACGCTAAGCGTGTTGTTCCCGCTTTTCACTATTAGGATAGCTCCCAGAACAGTTACTGTTATCATCTCAATTGCGGCCATGACGAAGGAGAACCTCGTTGATTCCCTTATGCCCGAGTAGGATAGAGCAAACGCAAGCCCGAGGGTAGCCAAGAGCAAAACGAACCAGAGGTAGGAGGGAATGTTTAGGTTGAAAACCTGCGAGAGCATTGCCGGGACAAACACAGACATGCTCAGTCCAACGAAGGATATGGCCATTATCTGATAAAATATGTACATCATACCTGTGAATATTCCCAGCCGCTTCCCGTGTCCCGCCTTGACGTAGGCGTAGTAACCTCCTGCGCTCGCCACCCTCTTGGATAACCTGCTTATTATGACGGCGTTGAGGAGGACCAACAGGAATGCCAGAACGGCACTCAGCGGAAGCGAGCCGAGGGCAAAGGCAGCCGCACCTGTCATTGTGGCTACTGCCGCACCTGCGGGCGCAACAGCCGCAATGCCCTGAAAGAGTACCTCCGCAAAGCCTAACGCGTCTTTCCTTAGATTAGCTTTCTTTTCCATTTTGGAACCTAGATGTACGTGTCTGCACTCGTATAAGTATATTTGTACATTTCGGTACTAGATGCAGAAATAAAAAATAATTGATAACAAAACGTTTAAATGTTCATATTAGTCTCTAACCGAAATGGATTATGATGTAATATACCTCGGCGGAGGGCCGGGGGGCTACGTGGGCGCAGTTACTAGCGCATCCATGGGGCAGAAAGTGGCCGTCGTGGAGAAGAAGAAAATAGGAGGCACGTGCGTTAACATAGGCTGCATACCTGCCGACGCCGCCCTCGCGGCGGCGGAGGTCCTGTACTCCGCTGAGCTTGGAGTTTTTAGAGGGAAGGTGGAGCTTGATTTCGCGGCAAACATGCAAAGGGCAAGGGAAATAGCAAGGAAGACGTCAGAAATGGCGACCTACGTGCTACAGAGCCTTAACGTGGACATAGTTAGCGGCGAGGGGAAGCTCGTGGAGAAAGGAGTGCAAGTGGGCGGAGAAACCCTTCACGCCAACAACGTGGTCTTGGCCACTGGCGCGACGCCAATCATGCCGGACGTAGATGGCATTGAAGGGATCAAGGTCATTACTCGGGAAAACTTCTGGGACATAGAGGAGCTTCCGCACAAGGTGGTCGTTCTGGAAGGCGGAGAGCCATCCTCTGATATCCTTGAGCTATCACAGGTACTATCGATGGGAGGATCTAAGATAAGGTTTCTGGATGAAAACGACGAAATATTGCCCTGGGAAGACGCGGAGCTAACCGGTGCCCTCAGGGAGGGCCTAAGCAAGAGAAACTTTCAGTTCAGCATGGGCATAGAGCCAAGGGAGGTAAAGGCGAACAAGGTGATTTATGGAGAGGGAGACGAGGAAAAGGAAGCCGAATTCGATGCGCTTATGGTGTCCTACGGTTGGATGCCAAACCTCGAAGGCGTTGGGGCAGATGAGCTTGGCGTTGAGACTGAGCTGGGATTTATAAAGGTCGATGAGAGAGGTCGGACCAACCTTCCTTGGCTATACGCCGTGGGAGACGTTACCACGCATATGGGCGCGGCGTCGGCAATGCACATGGGCAGAATGGTTGCCCTCAACATAGCTGGGAAGCAGATAACCATGGACTACAACCAGTTTCCCCGCGGTTGCGCGACGGTGCCAGAGCTCGAGGGAGTAGGCCTCACTGAGGACGGGGCCAGGAGAAGCGGGGTAAATCCGGTGGTGGGCAAGGCTTACCTTGCTGCCAATGAGAAGGCAATAGTCGAGGGAAAGATCGAGGGAATGGTAAAGATAGTGGCCGATGAAAAGGGAAGGATAATAGGGGGAGGCGTGCTGGGCCTTCACGCCTCCGAGGTAATACATGAGGTGGTCTTGGCCATGAGGATGAGGGCAACGTTGGCGGACCTGGCCTTTTCGAACTTCGAGCACGCCACCGTGTCTGAATCGGTTCAAGAGGCAGCCCTAAAGGCCCTTTCAAGCTTGGGGTGATGAAACATGACAAGCATGAACGGGAAAATAGAGCTTGCTGCTCCCAAGTCCAAGGTCTTCGCATTCGTGACGGATCCAGATCAGTTTTCAACGTGCCTCCCAAACCTGCAGGAGTTTGAGAAGAAAAGCCCGCAGGAGTTTACAGCGAAGTTCAAAGTTGAGCTTCCAGCAGACATGAGGAAAGGCCTTCTTGCAAACCTCGCCAACGTCGGCATAAAGATGAACTTCAAAAGCGAGACAGAGGGAAACTCCGTAAAAATACACGGGGAAGGAAGGTCCATGGGCATGAAAATAGGCATTGAACTCAAGATGGACATCGTCGAAGATAAGGGCAAGACGCTCATAAACTGGAGTGCTGACGTTAACGCGGGCATGATACTAAGGCTCATGGGGGAGGAAAACTTCAAGAAGGTTGCTGACGACATAATCAACCAGCTGGTTTCGAGCGTGAAGGCTAAGCTGGAGACCGCATGAGCAAGATTTTTTTTTCTCCTGTTACAGAGGTTTATGGAGCAGAAAGAGCTAGGGAGGACCGGTGAAAGGATTCCGGTCATAGGGCTTGGCACGTGGCAGTTGAAGGGAAGCAAGGCGCGCAGCGCCTTGGTAGCTGGGGCTAGGGCGGGGGCCGCGTTCATAGATACCGCTGAGATCTATCACACCGAGGCCCTTGTCGGAATGGCTTTGGCTGACGCAAGGAGGGAGGGGCTGAACTTTTTCCTGGCCACTAAGGTTTGGCCAACGCACTTCCACTACGATGACGTAATAAAGGCGTGTGAGGGAAGTTTGAAGAGGCTTGGGATATCAACCATTGACCTATATCAGCTGCACTGGCCAAATCCATCCATCCCCATCTC
>JBMFIL010000005.1:0-77676 GCA_049976325.1 Thermoprotei archaeon
TTTCCAAGGAAGCCAGAGTCGACGAACTTCTTGGCTGCCTGAAGCTCAGGGTTGTAGCGGCTTTGGAAGCCCACCATTAGTATCTTGCCGCTTTCCTTTGCTGCCTTGTACATGGATAGGGCCTCATCTCCAGTTGATGCCATGGGCTTCTCAACAAGCACGTTGACGCCCTTCTTGAGGGCGGCCACCGTTGCTGGTGCGTGGAACTTGTGAGGAGTGCATATGCTGACGCCATCAAGCTCAACTGACGAGAGCATGTCGTTGTAGTCCTTGAAGGCGTTCTCCTTTGGCAAGTTCCACTCCTTAACCCTCCTCTCGAGGACGCCCTCGTCAACGTCCGATATGGCAACAATCTCTACGTCTGGAATGGTCTTGTACTTCTCGTAGTGAGTTCCAGCAATTCCACCGCTGCCTATGAATCCTATCCTCACCTTATTGCTTTTGTCAGACATGCTTCTCAGCAAGCTCTGCCATTAAAGCCTTTCCCATAACATTAGGCTAAAAAAGTCGCCAGTTGATCGAATCGTAACGAAAAAATCATGCACCCTTATTCCCCTTGCGGACCACAAAGGCGTAGTCGCCGGAGGATACTTCCAGTTGAAGCTCAACTTCTCCCTCTGTTATCTTGAGTAATCCCCGCGGGAGCTCGCCCTTGATCTCCGCGTTGTCCAATAGCAACTCTCCCTTTGGCACGTGCACGGTCGCATGGCTTCCAACCGGCACGTGAAGCAACAGCTCGAGGACTTCGCCTGAGAGCTGCCACTGGATTGAGACCTTTCCCTTTATGGTTAGCAAGGATGCCGATGCATGTTTCATCAGAAGTACCTTTGGCCAGAAAATCACGTGGGAAAATGCAGGTTCCGCTTCATCTACCCTAATTCCTGACATGTACCTGTAAAACCAAGAGTCAACGCTTCCGAACATTATGTGGTTGTGAGAGTTCATGGCATCGCCGGTTAGAAGCTCCCACCTTTCCCATAGAGTGGTTGCTCCCTCTCTAATCATGTAGCCGTAGCCGGGATAAGACGTCTGGTTAACAACCGCGTACGCCAGATCCTGTCTTCCAATGTCACAAAGCACGTCGAAAAGGTAACGGGTCCCTATGATCCCCGTGCTAAGGTGAGAGTCATGCTCAGACTCCACATCCCTTATCAGGTGCTTTATGACGGCCTCCCTCTCTTGTCCCTTAACGAAATCCCCATATATTGCGAGAGAATCTGAGGTCTGGCTACCCGGGCCGTAGTGATCCTTTGAGAAGAAGCGAGAGTTGAACGCTTCAATGACCTTTTTTGCTTGCTCAGCATAGCTCTCTTTTTCTTCCTCCTTTCCAAGCGCGCCAGCAATCTTCGACAGCAAAAAGAGGGACCTGTGATAGTACCACGTGTCCGTTAGCTCCCTTGGGGTATCCGGGGAGACAACGTGCGATGGTGGACACCAGTCACCGTACTTGTTTATTGACAGTATTCCATCCTTTGCCCTGGAGGAAAGGTAGCCAACGTACTTCTTCATGGATTCGTAGTTCTCCTCAAGGACATTTTTGTCGCCATAGTAAGAGTACAAAAGCCACGCGATCTCCAAGTATGCTATTCCCCAAGCGGGATCGGCCGGATAGGTCTTCCAGAACGGAGGAACCACATCAGGTATTTGACCGTCATCGAGCTGGCTTTCTCTTATCTCGGATATCCAGTTCTCGTAGAACGCGGGCATCCAGAAGTTGAGTATCGCCTCTTCCGCTGAAAGCTGGGCGTCACCCATCCATCCCATCCTTTCATCTCTTTGCGGGCAGTCAGTTGGTATGCTCATCAGGTTGCTTAGCTGCCCCCTAACGGTCAACTCATGTATCCTATTTATCAGTGCATTTGAGGTGTAGAAACCTCCGGTTGGCTCGACGTCGGTGTGAACTATCTCCCTTTCAACGCTCTCTATGGAAGGAGTACCCGGATAGCCGCTTACCTCAGCGTAGCGAAAGCCATGGTAAGTGAAGTGAGGCGAGAACTCCTCCAGATCGTCTCCCTTGAAAATGTACGTATCTGTTGCCTTGGCTCCGCGTATGTTTTTAACGTTAAGCGTCCCATCGGAATTCAGTAGCTCCGAATGCCTTATGACGAGAGCGCTTCCTTTAACTCCCCTTGCCTTAACCTTTAGCCAACCCGTGAAGTTCTGGCCGAAGTCGAAGACGAAAACCCCGGGCTTGGGACTAGTTACTGAAACGGGCTTATCTTTCCCAACTACTCTTATGGGAGGAAATATCTCCGCTACCAGCTTTCCTTTTGGCGGATCAGATATCTTTGCCTGCTTCCAACTGGAATCGTTGAAGTTAGGAAGATCCCACCCTTCCTGCTCCAGTCTAGCATCGTAAGTCTCACCGTCATACACGTCATCAGATACTATGGGCCCATCTGCGCACTTCCAGCTCTCATCGGATATAACCAGCGTTTTTCCGTCGACCACAAGCTGAAATATCAGCGTTGGGGTGCCGGAGTAGCCGTACCTCTTTATGTACCTTCCGTGGCCAAGCATTACCCCAACCGCGTTTTTTCCCTTGACAAGGTAATCGGTTACGTCGTAGACCGAGTAAAGCACCCTCTTGTTGTAATCTGACCAACCGGGATCCAAAACCTTGTCCCCAACCCTTTTGCCGTTAACGTGAAGCTCGTAATAGCCCAAGCCAGATATGAAGGCGAAGGCCCTCTTTACCTCTCCAAGCTCGAACTCCTTCCTTAGTAGTCCCCCTCCCTCTATCCACTTGGCCTCCCAAGAGCTCAGGCCGGTCACGAAATGCGCCCAATCGCTCCACTCGCTCTCCTTTCCCTCCTCGTCCCACCACTTAACCCTCCAAGCGTAAGAGGTTGCTGGCTTGAGCGGTGACCCTGAGTAAACTGCCAGCTGCTGGGAGGAAGTCACGCGGCCGCTCTCCCAAACGGCTCCTGAAGATCCCTCCTCGGTTACCTCTATGGCGTAGGCCGTTTGCCTCTGTCCCCTGTGCTCGGGCTCCTCTGACCACGTGAACCTTGGCCTTTCCGCCTGCACACCCAAAGGATCGCGAGCAAACTCACATAAGAGGTTATAAGGTCTCATATGCTAGGAGCAAATGAACATTTAAAGCTATCATCATGGGGGCTTACGAAATATTTAGCGCTTGAACGACCAATACGGCATTGTCACCAACGATCAGAGGGCCAAAGTATAAAAGGATGCCTTGGAAACAGATGGCTGAGCGCCTTAACAACTCCTTGCGAATGCCCTTGTATCACCAATTTGTCGTTCGTAAAGGCGTCAACTGGGTCCTCTAGCCCTGACATCATCCTCAGAAGCGTTGTCTGGTGCACGTAAAGCGTCGCATCTGGCTCCGCTTGGGCTTTCGCAGGCAATAGGTCATAAAGGCTAACAGTCACGGGCTCCAGAAATCCAACGTCATTGTAAACCTGAAACTTGACCTTTATGTCATAGGGAGAAGTGAAGGCCCTGATCTCCTGAAAAAGTTCGTAAGGCTTGAGGATGGAAAACATAAACGAGTTCTGCACCCTAAAAGGGTAAAGGTCTGCCATGAGGCTCTCAATACCGCTGTCCCCCTCGGGGGCAACAACCACAAACTCGTTGGCTTCGGGCTTAACCGATAATGCCGCAGCATAAACTGCAGCTAAGGCGCTTAAGTCCTTGGGTATAGCCAAGGCTTCTCTGATCGTAAGCCTGGCGGTCCTTTCATCCCAATCGAAGTAAGCGTATGCCCTTTCCGGCAGCACCAAGACTTCCTCTTCCTTGAAGTCCCTGTAAAAGAAAGTCTGCCAGGAGTTCCTTGAAAATAGCTTGCCTTCCCAGTAACGGTCATCTCTTTTGACCATTCCGTTTGTGACGTTTAGGTTTTCATCATATATGTTTTTCATGGCTATCTTGTCAGAACTTTGGAAGTGCCTGACATCAGATAAAATGGGTCCAGCTACTTTTTTCAACCTCTTAATGGCCCTTTCGACATCCCACCTTTCTCCGGTGAAACGCCTAAAGAAGTGAAAAGGAGAAAAGCCAAGCTTCCTGTAAAGCCTGTGGGGAGCTCCAGCATAAGTAGTATCAAGACCAGAAAGCGAAGACCACTTGGCGGCATCACGTAAAGCTTCCTTTAAAACCTCCGTGGCGATGCCTCTTTGCCTCGAGTCAGGGTCTGTACACACATTGGCCACGCCGGCAACCCTTACCAAGTTCCCGATCTTCATGTACCTGCTGACCAGTTGAACATGGCTTAAGATCCTCCCATCCTCTTCTTGTGCCACGAAGGCCCTTTCCCTGCTAAATCCAGGGTCTATCTTCTCGTAATCTAACCACTTCTCAGGTGTCAGGCCCCACTCCTTAAATGTAGAGAAAGACCGGACCATGACTTGCGCTATGAACTCCTCGTCACCCTGCCTGTACTTGCGAACATTCACGCACAAAACCCAGACCAAGCATAAAAACCTTAGCATGAGCCGGTTGGTAAATTTTAGGCGGACGCGGCCGCGCACCAGATCCTTAAAACAAATCAGCTAAGGTCAAAGATCTTAGCTAATAAGCGAAGACCAAGATAAGATATCTTTTCAGGCAACAGTGTAGTCGATAGCACAAGGGCAAATATCCATGTTTTAGTTGACGCTTGCTTGCCAAACAAAACAGGCGTCTTCGCTCTGGGCTTTAAATGTGAGCCTAGGCCTTTTGTCCTAGGCTTCCCTCCCGTTCTAACAACCAGATCTAATAGACCACCAAAATACGTATAAAACGCGGAAATATGCCGTTATGTCAGATAAAATAAAGGTTGCTATGATAGGCGCCGGTAGCATAGCTTTCAGCCTCACCATCACGGCGGATCTATTGACGTACCCCGAGTTCAGCGACATAACTCTTTCCTTGATGGACATAAATCAGGAAAGGCTTGCCTCTACGGCCAACCTCGTTAAGAAAGCCATAGCTGATAACGGTCTGCGGGCCACAGTCGAGGTAACAACTGACAGAAAACAGGCGATAAGAGATGCCGACTACGTTGTCACATCAATTAGGTCAGGAGGGATGGACGCTTATCGCTTAGACATGGAGATCCCGGCAAAGTACGGGATCGAGCAAGGAGTTGGGGACACGCTCGGTCCTGGCGGCATATTTTATGGTCTTAAGAACGCTTCGGCCATCGTTGATATAGCACACGACATAGAAGAGGAAAGTCCCGACGCACTTCTAATAAACTACACAAATCCCATGGCGATTGTCTCATGGGCGGTTTCCGACATGACCAAGGTGAAATACGTAGGCCTATGCCACAGCGTGCCCGGGACCGCTTGGACTTTGTCCCTTTACACGGGCATACCTTACGAGGAACTTGACTACCTAGCAGCAGGGATAAATCACATGGCATGGTTCATAAAGTTGATGTGGAAGGGAAAGGACGTCTATCCGTTGTTGAGGGAAAAATTAAATGATCCTAGGGTATACACGGATCCCACTCATCCAGCCTACAATGACCTAGTTAGGGTTGAGGTGTTCAAAGCCTTCGGTTACTATTCTGCCGAAGACAGCAACCACCTGGCTGAATACCTGCCCTATTTCAGGAAAAACCCAGAGCTTCTAAAGAAGTACCGTATATTAGATCACAAGGAGAGACTTGAGCTAATGGATAAGCGGGCAATCAGGGATAAGGAGAGGAGAGAGTCGCTGGAGAAGTCGCCTAAGATAGACCTGAAGAGGAGCAACGAATTCGCAGGACAGATAATTCATGCGATAGAAACGAGGACACCGACTAGGATATACGGTAACGTGAAAAACCACGGACTCATATCTAACTTACCGCCGGAGAGCGTTGTTGAGTTACCAGTTCTTGTAGACGAAAATGGTATTCATCCCACTTACGTAGGCGAGTTACCTTCACATTTAGCTGCCCTCAACCAAATGGACATAAATGTCCAAGAACTAGTGGTCAAAGCACTCAAGGAAAAGAGCAAGGAAAGGGTAATCGAGGCCCTGTTAGTGGATCCGTTGACGTCAAGTATCCTCACCATTCCTGAAATAAAGAAGATGGGCTACGAAATGCTCGAGGCAGAAGCACCTTACCTACCCAAACTAACGTAAGATAATATAGTGCTCATTGCCGCCTTGGCGTCGATAACTGCCTGATAGCGATCTCCCTTGTAGGGACCCTGTTCGACCATGGCATATCCGTCGTACCCATAGAGGAGGTTCACGACTTCTTTCCAGGGAACATCTCCCTGGAGCAGAGGTACAAACCTCCTAGATTGAACGTCGTAATCCTTAAAGTGAACGCCAATTATCATGCCCTTTAGCTCCCTTAACCATTGCACAGGATGGCCTATTTCCATAACGTTTCCGACGTCAAAGTAAGCTCCAAATCCCTCTCCCAGATCTCTGATAAATTGGACGTACTCCGCGGGACTGTAGAGCAGCTTGTTCCAAACGTTCTCGATGCCCACTTTTACTCCTACATCCCTTGCTGCTTTGCCTATCTCCTTAAGCGATGACGCCGAGAGAGCCAAGAGCTCCTCGTACCTCAAGCTTGGGTTGTTCACTCCCGGCACAACCAACATCACTTTGGCCCCAAGTTTAGCTGCCGTCTTGGCCATGGATATTCCCACGCTTATTCCTTTACGTCTCACCTCTTCTTCAGGCGAGTTAAGGGGGTATTTCCAGAAAAGAGAAGTACAAAGGCTGGGCAAGGCAAGGTCGTTGGTAGACTCGATATGTGTATCCTCTTGAACGTCATCACCGTAGTTCAGTTCCAGCCCGTCGAAGCCAAGTTCCCTCGCTTTCTCTATCTTTTTATCGAGGGACAGGTTTCCAAAGATCCAGGCATTAACTCCTGACTTCACTTACTTTCACCTCTCTTCTTAGCTCAGATGAAAGACGTGCTGCCTCTGAAAGCTCTTGAGCTCTCAAAGCATCCAGAGCGGTGACTGGATATTCGATCTCCCCTCTAAGGTACCGCGCGAAAGCAAGCATTTCGTCATAGTACATCTGTTGTCCTCCTCCTTGATAATAGTGCGTCTCCGTGACACCGTAACCCTTGATGTCCACCCTGAGGTTCCCATCCACGTACCCCTCGACAACTATTGAGCCTCTTTCACCCACAATTCCCCATCCCTCAAGCGATCTCGCCGATGTCCAGCTTTTGGTTATGTTACCCACCGTACCCGATTCAAAGCGCAGAGATGCAGAGACGTTATCCTCGATGTCCGAACCAGGCGTAAAGGTGGAGTAGACGGCACTGACGGAGTAATATTCGCCTGCGAACCAGCGCAGGGCATCTATCATGTGGATCACGTTCTCCGTCATCATTCCGCCGCTTCTCTTCCTTTCCCTCACCCAACCGGACGGGCCTAGCAAGCCAGCAGCGTTTCCGAGAGCGAGGCTGTAAACGTAGTGAAGCTTTCCGAGCTCCTTTGCCCTGCTGGCGGCGTACGAGAACATGGGATTGAATCTAAGGCATAAGCCTGGCACGAGTTTCCTTCCGCTTTCAAGCGTAATTTGGTACAACTTCTGAGCACTTTTTAATTCAGCCGCAAGCGGCTTTTCCAAAAAGACGTGCTTTCCCTGCCCCAAGGCGTACTCAGCTATCTCGTAATGAGTATCGGGAGGTGTGGCGATTACGGCGAAGTCTGCGTCAACCATCAGGGCATCGCGATAGTCAGTATAAGGCGATGACCCATACTTTTTGGCTGCATCTTCGGCCTTCTGAGCGACTATATCGCACACTCCAACAACCTCAATACCAAGCTTTTTGAGGTTAGGAAGATGGGCCCAGTTTGCTATTCCGCCGCACCCTATCACAACGGCTTTCATATGCACCTTGTGCGTTAGCGTTTAAGCTTTGATCACTCAAGCCTTTATCGTGTCTTACAGTGTAATTTTGGGCTGTGATAAAGTCATAGGCAGGTAAATTGTAAGTAAGCCGATTACTCCCATGGATAAAAAACCAAGGAGAAAGGTACAAGATGAATTCCAACGCATGCCCTCATTGCTCGCTCGTACATCGTTATTGAAGCTCCTTAATCAGATCGTTTATGTAAGCCGCATCCTTTTTCAGTATCCCTATGGCTTCAGGCGTGCTGTACTTACTCAGAGATTCGTCCTCAAGCGTGACGTCTCTATCGTATCCAGCGTCCTTCATTATTTGAAGGACCAAGCGATAGTCTATATCTCCCTCATAAACCGGCTTTGCCTCTTTGGGCCACTCGCGGCACCAATCCCTTCTCTGCTCCCTCAAAGGCTCAGGAAAGCTTAGGTTCTTTACGTGCATGTGCTTGGCAATTGGGGCAAACTCCTTCACAAAGGAATAAACTGAGCTCAAGGGGTAACCAGCCCAGTAGAAGTTCCCAGGATCAAGGTTCATGCCCACCCTTTCGCTTCCCACCTTCTTTATAACCGCCCTTATGAACTGGGGGTCATTGCCAAGTACCCCATGGTTCTCAATGGCAAAGAAAACGCCTTCGGTTTCCTTCAGCGCTTGGGCTATTGCCTTAGCGGTTACCTCGGCGTAGGTTTCAAGGTTAACGCTGGGAGAAACGGTCATAACTGAGTTTATTCTCACAACGTCTATTCCAAGCTTTGGGGCTACCTTTGCAGCGTCAATCATCCACTTGATCTCCGGCTGCAAATCCTCCTTGCCGAAGTCGTTCTCTATAAGTATTGCTGAAAGCTTCACCCCGTTCTTTCTCACCAGTTCCAGAAACCTTTGTAGCTCTTCCTCGGAGTTCAGGTTGAAAGAGGCAGTCCGGGAAACACCTAGTTGGGAGAAATCAGACACCTTGAGCGACCTATCCACGTATATCTCGAGCCCCTTTAACCCAAGTTCCCGCATTCCTTCAAAGTAATCAGTATATCCAAGCCTTTTGCCCAGCCAACGAAGCCCATCGTCACGTATTCCAGCGTACATGTTTCTCTAGCACCTACTTTTTTTAAGTCTTTCACCTTGAACTCGTTTAGATGAGAAAATGCTTGGCGCAGATCCGTTATTCGATGTTAGTTTATCTGAGCAGAAGTGTTACGATCTCGAAGTTGCCATGCTCAAACTGAACTCCGCTGCCTTGCACTTTAACGTCCTTATCAAGCTGGTTGAGCTCAATGAGATCGGTTATGCTAGCCCGCGAGAACTTAAGCTTGGGCGAAATCGTGACGTTGGTTATACCCTTTCTGTCATAGGCATCGTATAGCCTTAGGACAATTCCTCCGTCTTCACCTTTCTTAATGGCCTCAAGAATAACTCCTTCATCATCAACAGATACGTATGATTCACGACCCCGCTTGCCCTTACTCACGGTTAACGGATACGCTACCTCGTAAGCGGCCCTGTGGACCTTCGCGTCCTTCCATCCTCCGATGTGAGGATAAATTGATATGCGGGTTTCAACGTCCTCCACGTCTGTGAGCGGATCTGGGTAAATCGGGGTCTTGGACAGCGACAAGCCCAAGGAGCTGTTTTCGGCAGATATGCCATGCTTAGCCTCAGCGATTATGGCAAAACCATATCCCCCATCACTTATGTCTGCCCACCTGAGCATGGGTACCTCAAACCTTGCTTTTTCCCATGAGCTGTTCTTTGTTGTAGGTCTCTCCAGGTTGCCGAACGGTATCTCGTAAGTGGCCTTCGTTGAGTTCACGTCGGCATCGAACCAAACCTTGAGCAAGAGCTCCCTATCCCTCATAATTGGCTTCACGTAAAGGTCCACGAGCCTTCTGTCTGCCGACACCTCTATCCTCTCCTCTATCCTGGAGTTCCTGAAGGAGAACGTGAGCTTCACGCTTGCCCTGAGGGGACCTTTTTCCTCAACGGACAGACCTTCAAGCCTTAGTGCGAAAGAGGTCGTCTTGTAAGCTGGCTCTATATCCCATGCATCCGCCCACCCGGGCATGTTTTCGTAGAACACAAAGTAGTTTCCGCGCGTGACGGTTTTCCTGTTAACTTCCTTGTCATACACATCAAATGATCCATCCCTCTTGCTGATTGATAGCCTAAAGAACCCATTTTCCAGCTCAAGCTTTTCATCCTCTTCCCTTACCTCTGCCGATTGCGCGGGCTGAACGGGAGATAACTCGGCATATCCGACCGAAGGAGCCCTTACCTTAACGAGGTATTTTCCGTTGCGCAGGCGCTGACCGTTTCCGAATAGGTCACTGTCAACTTCAACGTAGTCTTCCCTTTCCCAGTTAAGAGAGTTGAAAACGAGGGGAAACTCGCCTTCTCCGGCTAGGATCGAGCGAGAGCGCTGAGCTATCTCGTTGGCCTTGTCAATTACCTGCCTGAGTTCAGCGTAAACCTCTTCATACACCGGCCTTATGGCCGAGCCGGGCAGAACGTCATGGAACTCGTCCTTGAGAAGGATTTCCCACAGGGATTCGAAATCTGCGTCGTTTCCAGCTATAGCTGCCCACAGCTCTGCTTCCCTCAGCGCGACCTCAGCCTTGGCATGAAGGTACTTCATGAGTGAGTGCGACGTAAGCGTACCCCTATGGGTTTCAAGGTAGAGCTCTCCCCTCCAGGTCTCGCTAAAAGGACCAAGATCACTAAGCCCATGCCTGACCTTTGGCAATAGGGGCATCTCGTCAACCGCTTGCGCCTTGGTGAACATCTCCGGTGTAGGGCCACCTCCGCCATCGCCGTAGCCATAGGTATAAAGCAGTGGCTTATCCTTGTCAGCGTTGTTGCGCCACTTCTCCAAAACTTCCCTCGCGTCGAACGTTCCGTTGTAGCCATTGCGACCATTTCCAAAAGCTATGGCTGGAATTGACGTACCATCAATGCCGACCCAGTTGAAGTAAGTGTAAGGAAACTTGTTTGTGTCGTTCCAAAATACCTTTTGCGTTGCGAAAAGCTTTGCTCCTCCTAACCTTGCTATTCCCGGAATGCTTCCGGCGAAACCGAACGTGTCTGGAAGCCAAAGTATGTCGGCAGTCTTGCCGAACTCATTCAGGTAAAGCCTTTGGGAGTAAAGAAAGTGCCTAGCGAAAGATTCCCCGCTAATCATGTTCCCATCCGTCTCCACCCATCCCGCTCCCAGAAGCCACTTGCCCTGGGCCACTTTCTCCTTTATGCGCTCAAAGAGCTCCGGGAAATCCTCCTTTATCCACTTGTAGTAAAGGGCCATGCTCTGAAGGTAAACGAAGTCATACTTATCCATTAACGATGTCACTGTAGAGAATGTTCTAGCAACCTTTCTTCTCGTCTCATCAAATGGCCAAAGCCACGCTGAATCTATGTGAGCATGTGCAACAACTAGCATCTCTCCCCTCTTGCCGTACTTGTTTCTCAAGGAGGAAAGGCCAGCTCTTAAGTGTGATAGGGCTCTGGAATACCTTGATAGATCTTGCTTAGATCTATAACCTATGGTAGAGAGGTCCACATCATACTGACCAGTTTGCAAGGACTGGAAAATGTTTGTCTTGGTTAGGCTGGATGCAAGCATAGCCTGATCTGGGCTGACTGAATCGAAGTAAGCTATGCTCAGGGTCTCAGAGATGAGTTTCTTTCCATCAGCTCTAACCTCATCATCTTGGATGTAATTGCACATATCGTTTAGCTGGAACAGATAAGTGTAGAGCGTGTAAGGCTCCTCGGCAAGCTCAACATAATACGGCGTGCCCGGATCAACCTTGACGATCTCCCCGAAGGCCTTGTAAGGAGAGAACCTCGCCTCTAAGTTATTCTCCCCCTCCGCAAGAGGTATGTAGTTGTGATACCCATCCAGACTGTAAAACGGTTTCCCATTTAGTAGCACCAATGCAGATCCTGAGTAATCCTTTACGAGAAGAGCTGCGCTGACTTTCTCAGGAAGAGCTTTTACGCTCACGTCTAGGCGATAAACGCTCTTCCCTTCTTCCTTCCAGCTCAGTCTCTTCCAATTCACGAAGGATGAAGCAAGTATGGCATTTAGCCTAGCCTCAATTTCCTGAGACGTTCTCTGCATATTTCTGGTCGTTGCAGCAGCTTATAAGCGTCTTCTTCAAAAGGGTTAGGAAAGTGACTTCTCCCTTTTTCTCTAGTGCGGCGTAACCCGCTTCTTAAATCGCAAGTCGCACTGATTACAGCTGTTTGCGATTAGGATTAGGACCACGCATAGGTCCCCCTATGCCAGAGCGCAGTTCCCTTACATACTGACGTAGGAAGCCTGCATGGCTTTAGCCGTAGCCCTTCTGAAAACAAACATAATCTTTCGCTTTTAATGCTTCAGGCTTCCACTTCCTCATAAGAGCTCAAGGCGGCCTAGCACTCTGTTGAGCCGCGGGTTGGTGCATCCGCCCATGTTAGTCAACTTTAATTGCCATTCAGCGATCCTTGGAGCGGCCGCAAACCTTCCCCTGAAAGGCGAGTCAAACAGACGAAAAAGGTCAGGTAAACCGCGCATGAAAGCTAAACGCAGCCAAGAGTTAATCAAAGCGGATACATGAGACCAGATACCTGTTACCTTAGGTTTACCCACGCATCAACGGTAGCGTCTTCCTGCGCAACAACACGCAACCTAAAGGCCGAACCTACCGCGCTTGTGTAGATCAACTTGATCCCGTTTACCTCGGCGCTTTCTATCTCTGCCCAGCCTCCGTCCCACGAGGAGGTATTTATGAGAACTGGCGAGTTATAGGAAAAGCTTGCCTCCTCCAACTTTGCGCTTACCCTGCCGCTTGTCCTGATTGCGAACTGCAGCTCCTCGAATCCCCACGCTGGGATTGGAGGTGACGCCACCTCTTCTCCCTTATTGAGGACCTTCTTCCCCCATATTCCTATGTTCCTCGGTTCCGAAAAGCTCTCCCACTCCTTAAGGTCGACCTCAAATCCGCCCCAGTCCCATGATAGGAAGAGAAGATCAGGATCTTGACCACTTGAAGCGACCGGATTGGACTGCGTGGGGAAATAGTACTTTAACTGGTTGAAGCTGAAAACATAGGTCATCCCAAGCGCGTATCCGAAAGCGTACCCGCTGCCAACTGCGAACATGCGATTTGATAGCCATCTGGCCCACGGAGCTGGAAAAGGTAACCTAAACTTTATCTTATCTTCGTTAAGCCACTCAATTGATCTTATCTCATTGCCATTCAGGTCAGCGATGAGGAGATTGGCGTCCGCCCCGTACTCTTTTTCCGGCCTACCGGCAAATATGTAAGAAGAGCCCGCGAAAAGCGACGCGCTGCCCGCCCTCGCAAGCCCCTTGTACTCGTAAAGCACATCTCCGCTCCAGTTCGCCTTGTAAATGGAACCCCCTACCGGAACGTAGAACGTTGATGGGTCGATCGCATCGTAAGAGACCACGGAATAAGGAGGTACTCCCTTAAGTTCTCCCTTCCCCTTGAAACCGGTGAGCTCATGTAAAACTTGCCCAGTAGAAGCGTTTAGCTCAAGCAGCCTGCCACTGGCATATACTAGTACCGTGTCAAGGTCTGGGTTGTACTCCACCGCCTCAGGACCGCTTGCCGGGACTTCCCATTTTATCCTGTAGTCGTGAGTTATGCGATAAACGCGTCCCAGCATACCATCTCCTATTACTAGGTCCTCTCCGGCATAGCAGGCACTGTGCACATCACCTGCCATGAAGGGAGGAACCCTTGAAGAACGCAGCAAGCCCCTGTATCCCCCGTTGAAACTGCCAAGGCGAAACTTCACGTGCATGTGGTGCAAGGGCATTTCCTTTTAAGCATCGTGCAAAAAGCTTGCTTGACCCGTCTCCTCAGTACCCATTCTCACGAATTTAACGCGCTTGGAGACATAACTTTTTCACTGCGCTCATTCCACGTGGGATATGATGCCGTGACTAGCGTTCCTAGCTTTTCACGCCAAGATTTACAACGCTACATCTTTAGGAATGAGGTTAAAGCGACGTTACACCATAAGAAACCGCTAGCGGTGACGCAAAATGCGGAGCTAAGCTTTCTCCTGAAGTCAAGACATCGATCGAGCAATTTGGTCCCTTAGAAAAGGCCTCCCCGATTCCCACCTAAGCGTCGCTGTGGATTTGGCTAATCAAAAGTCCACCTATGTCTTAAGGCTCATTTTCCCAGAACCATGGCATCTATGTCAGCTATCTTGCAGAACTGCGTCAGCTCCTCCACGTGGTTACCGGGTATCCCGTGTATGTGGTTAGCTGGGAATACGCCTATAAACTCCTCAAAAGAGGCCTTGAACCTAGCGTACATATGTGGCCAAGTCGGATCAGTGCTCTTTTTGATCCTCTCCCTGGCGTCGCGCGGCAAGTCTACTGCCTCCCCGCTAATTATGACCATGAAGGGCTTGTCTTCCTTGATCCCAAGCCTAGCAAAGGTCATCTCACCTGGCGCTGCGTCAAATTCAACAGAAGCACCGCCTTTGGGGAAGTATCTGGGAACCGCTGGATAAAGGCTTATCTTTTCAAAATTAGCCCTTGGGTCATTACTTCTTGAAGCGTACCAGCTCGAGTGCTCGCCCGAGTTGGCCAGAACCCAAACGTCAAATTCGGGTACGTAAAGCCTTACGTCAGCAAATAGAACAGGATCTCCTCCACTCACGTACTTTAATATCTGCATTGTTAACGCTCCTTGAGCGTCAGACTCCGTCGCACACACGATAGGCTCCTTTGGTCCATTCCAATCGTATGGATCATTCATGAGCATTTCAGCCACGTCTGTAGTCACCACGTTTTCCGTAAACTCCCTTTGGCCCTTTATCCCGCAGAAGTCAAAATCATACTCCGAGTTAACCTTCTTCATGGCCAAGTACAACCTGATCTGCTGCTTCAAGATGTCAGGCGTTAGTCCTTCACCGTACTTTATTCTGTTTCCAAGGAGAGAGCTGAGCCACGAGAAGCCTTTCTCGACCTCTTCATCGCTTACCTTGCCCATTTCCTCGCGAAGCAACAATTGATCTATGCTGTATTCCGTGATCCCAAAGTACTTCTGAAACGGAATCATGTGAAAATAGCCAGTTTCCATTCCCATGGAATGCCCTCCGTAAGAGCCGTAAACCTGGCCCCTTAAAGATACATAAGCTTCCGCGGCCCTAACCCAATTAAGTATCTTTTGTCTAACGGTTTCATCCTCGAGATCGCCGACAATCCTCTCGGTCTTGATGCCCGCTTGTCTGAGGGCACCTGAAGTAGCCAAAAGGCCAACGTTGCCGGGATATTCACCCTCATTATTGGAGTAATTAAGAATGGGCTTGTCCTTACCAATTATGTTTATCATCGGCCAAACCAGATACGGGTAGTTCCATATGTAGTACTGTAAAATGATTACTCCCACTCCTTCTCTTTGGAGAAACTCACCCATCTCCTTTGACTCCTTCACCGAGGTGATTATTTTGGGAGCCACCACTATGCTTGGTTTTTTTCCGTTGTAGTCGAGGGATTTCGAAAGAAAATCGCGAAGGGCCTCTACTTTTTTCTCACATAAGGGCCTGAGCTCTTCCATCGCCCATGATCTCTCGTCACCGAGCATGGCTATGCCAATGGGCACGATCCTCAATTCAAAAGAGAGACGGCGATCACTCTTAAGTCTATCACGTTGCGCTGCCGAGCCTGCAATGAGTCCGCTTCAATGAAGCACCTCTAACCTGTCAAACCGGCCTCCTTTGCATCGTACTTATTCGTCAAAAAGGCCTGACTGGAGGCCCGTTTACACAGATTTCCACTAAGCGTCTCTAGGAATGCGCACAAGTTATTACCTAGGGCTTCTCAATCATATTTTCGTCGCAGATGATCCAAACAGGTATTTGCATCTCAGCACCTTGTATTTAACCCTAGATTGATGCGATGAAAATCCCATATCCTGTGGATCCGTATGACGCACCGCATTTCATCGAAGAATGCAGTTTTGGCTCTAGCTCGATAGCTTTTTATTACAAGAGCGGCCATATATTTATGACCAAGATATATTTCGGAATAAACAACTGTTGGGCAGTGAAGAGGTGGCCGCTCCCAGAGGAATGGGCGGAAATTTACAGGAAATTAGACGTTGAAGAGGTGCAGTTCTCTTTTGACTTGCTTGACCCAAGGACAAATCCAAACGTGCTCGAGTATGAGGCCGCACTCATAAAGGATACCGCGAAGAAATATGGATTGAAGATCCATTCGACGTTTACAGGTTTGGCCGCTTACTCTTACAACCTGCTTGGCCACCCCGACCCAGCGCTTAGAGCTGATGGCCTGGATTGGTACCTTTCAGCGCTGAAGGTCACTCATCTAATGGATGTACCGATGACGGGAGGACATATAGCGGCAAAAAGCGTGAGGCAACAATCTGACGCCTCGCTCAGAGACGAGGCACAAAGAGGCGTGATAGAAGCAGTTAACGTGATTCGTCGGCGTGCCGCTTCGCTGGGACTTCAAGCGCTCCTGTGGGAACCGATGCCAGTTCCTAGGGAAACGCCTTGGTCGATAAAAGAAGCCAATGAGACCTTAAAGATCTCCAATGAGGGATATGGCGTGCCCGTCAGACTGGCCATTGACGTGGGACACCAATGCACGCTCCAGGGCCCTGACGGAGATCCTTATGTGTGGTTGGCGCAACTGGGCTCTTACTCACCCGTGGTGCACCTTCAACAAACCGATGGAAAGGCTGACCGTCACTGGCCCTTTTCACCGGACTTCAACTCCATTGGCATCATAAAGCCAGATAAAGTAATATCAAGCCTGGAAAAATCCGGTGCCAACGAAGTACATGCCTTTATTGAATACATACCTCCCTTTGAAGAAAATGATGACAACGTTCTGAGAAACCTAGAGGACACCGTTAAATACTGGAAGGATTACATCTGATGTAGCGTACGGATTTTTGCTTAATTGAAATCCTATCCTCCCTGAAGATCGGAGCTTTCTTGCTCATTTTTCTGTAAAAGATCGAAATTAGCGTCACGATCAGAGGACAAATCGTAGGCCCGATCTCTGCTTTCCTACCCGCCAGGGGTTCATTTCCTCGCAAAGTAGTTATGCGTATGCGCACGTTTTACTGCACACTCGTGCTATTAACAGAAAGGATTAATTGGATAATATCGCTCCTGTATAGCCGCTTAAAAACTCTTTAATAAAGCCAAGCACGCGAGCCCACGACATATTAGAGCTCAAAAGGAGGAAGCCTGAGCCGCCTCTCTAGCTATGTCTTCCGCTATCTTAAGGTCGTTTGCCGAGTCTTCGGCGCCTGAAACGTAGGACTCTCCGTCGATAACGGCCGCTAAAAAGGCTTCTACCTCAGCCTCAAACGCCCACTTGAAGCCTACCCTTGGGTAGTTCGTCTCTATCCCACCTTGATTTATGTAAACGCTGGCCGTGGTATTACGATAAAGCGGCGGCGGAGGCCTTACCAAGATCTCGGAATCCCTGTAAAGCGCCAAATATTCCTCTTTCCATCCTCCCAAGTTGACGGAACCAAATTCGAGCGATATAAGGTGCCCCACATCAAGAGAAGAACACAGGAAACCAGCCTTTAGGTTGGATGAAAGAACCTTAGGCTCACCAAAGAGATACCTAACCGAGTTTATCACGTGTATTTGTTCTACCAGGTCATCGTAAAGGCGAATGGCTTGGGGCGGAATCTCCGGGTAACTCTTTTGGCTTTGAGGAACCGTTTCGTCGCTTGTGAGAGGTTTGATCTGAGGTTCTCCGAACGTCCAGTTCCCACCAAAGTACGTGGCCCTGGCGAACGAGGGCTTTCCAAACGATAGAATCTTTTCCTTCGCCAAATTCATCCCTGCATCGTACCTCTTCATGTATCCTACGAACGTTACTAGATTACGCCTATTTGCTTCCTGTGCTATCTTGAGGGCATCAGAGTATCTCATCGCTAAGGGCTTCTCCACAAACACATGTTTGCCGGCAACCAGTGCATCCATAACCACCTGATAATGGGAGTACTTATCCGTAAGCACGAAAACGGCCTGAACTTCGTCGCTCCTTAGCATATCGTGATAATCAGCATAAACTTTCGGTATCTGCCATCTTGCCGCAACCGATGATGCAAGTTTAACCTTAAGGTCTGATATAGCCACTACGCTTGCCCTTTCTGTCCTAATTATTGATGGTATGTGTACCGCTTGCGCCATGAAACCGCTACCTATAACTCCTATGCCAAGCTTTGGCATGATGCACGCGTACGCACACTTTTAAGCTTGAGGTCACAACGTTATCAAGCACATCCTTCCTAAGTATTCAGATTCAAGTCGATGATCGTAATTCGAGCTTGCGCTCTTTAGATATGTGCAGAACGCCGAGTCAACGGCAAATTACCCGCTGATAAGCCAGGTCCAGCAGACCCTTCAGTCGGGAATCCCGCGTAGCTTATCATTTTCAGGCAATAGGCCTGTGAAGAATTTGGATCAAAGAAGCGTATGTTTACCCCAAGCCCATAGGGAAAGACCAAGGGAGGCAGGCCGGCGAAGCTCTCATTGTCCTGAAAGTGTTGCATTATCGCCAGAAGCGAAGGATAGCCCTGATAATTATACTTCTCGTACTGAGGAAGCAAAGTTCCGTTGGTCGTGTAGCTTCCAGATACAGCCTGTATATAGTAAAGCGCTGGGCTAACCGAAGATATTTTAACAGAAAAGTTAACTATCTCGTAACTGCCCATGGAAAGCTTGAACGATGCCAAGAACCTCGATGAATTTCCGGAATATGTGTGAGCAAAGAAGGAAATTGTGCGGCCGCCTGGATTGGTAACGTTAAACGAAAAAATCGCTGTTTCACCAGAAAAGAAAAAATTCCTATCAAACGGCGACCCGGTTCCCTCATATACGAGCTTGACCGAAAGGGGATGTGGTTTGAGAAAAAAGTATGCAAAATATGCAGAGGATATTAGTAGAATAAGCAAAAAAGCCAGCAAAGCGCTGAGCTTCTTCTGCATAACGAGAACCCTAGGAGAAGATAAAAGCCTGATCACACCGCTGATGAGACCAGTGCCTTCAGGGTGAGCACTCCCTTAGGAGGGACAGATATATCATATCCGCCTTTCGATGAAAGCTCAGGACCGTCTTCCTCCCGCAGGTTTGACCGCATCACCTTGCTCACCCTGAAGAGAAACGCGACCTTTCCGCTTATGGTCTCGCGCATCGGATTGTAAACCCTGATAATGATTCCTTTTTCATCTTCAGAAGGCTTCAGAGCGCTTAGCACAAGTCCGGCTGGCAAAGATAAAAGCGAGCCGGACGGCGGCAGCGTGGGCTCCTTAGTTCCAGCAGCAACGTCGGAGGCCAGCAATGGCCTGCAGAACTCCTCAGCTAAGGTATAGGGAATTTCACCCGCAAATGGTATGATTGAGAAGTCGAAACCGAGGTTATCCCTGTTGAGCTGAGACAAGGGCGTGGCTATGGCTGGCCCCGCACCTCCCTTTCTGGTTATCATGTCGTCGCGAGAGAGCCAGCCAACGCCCCTGAATAACGTGAGGACAAGCGATTTCCTGCCCATTATCTCTTCTCCCCAGCACTCGTATAGACCGCGCGCTGCAAGCAGAAGACCTGTATCCTCACCCATCACTGCTACCCATTTTTTGAAGGCGTAGTTCTTCGCGGGCTGTTCGGCCCAGTCCTTTCCCTCGGGAAAGACGCCGTAGGCGTGCTCAACTTCACCCAGGGCGGTAGATGTAATGACCTTCGTGGCTCCATCAAGCGCAAAAGCAACCCTTAGCCTGTGATCCTTCACGTTGGAATTATCCACTTTAACATGAAAGTCGATGCGCCTAACCCCCGTGTAGAGCCTAACGCTACAGTTAAAGGAAAAGCGAGTGGTTTGAGAAGAACGCCGGTGGCCTTCCAAGCGCGAGGGAACCATCATCTCGTAACTTATGTTTAGCTCCTGCCAATCGCCATATGAGATGGCATGAGCAGACACGGGCTCGGCTACGTACTTGACATCAACGTAGGGCGGAGAATAGTTGTACTCATCGCCTGCATCACCATCCTCAAGGAAAACTCCAAGACCGCTAAACGTCCTATTCAGCTGCTTATCGAAGACCACAAGCTGACCTGAGCTCAGGGAGACCCTGAAGTACTCGTTTTCTATCTCATTTTGCTGGAGCCTAGTAAGTGTCTGCTTGACCGGCTTAACCCTTGCGTATCCGAGCGGTGGGATCCCCTTAACAGTGAACTGGTAAAGGTGAGGTGTTGCGCTGGGTCCCTTCGTCTTATCAGTCTGAAACTCTATTGGGCCATCCAGGGCAGCGTGGGAACGTACAATTAAAATATCATTTCTCATGGAATTAGTCGGGTTGAACACAAGTATGCCATCCGAGCTCGCTACGTAATCGTTCAGAAAGTCTAGGCTTTCATGCGCTATACCCAAGGCCGCCTCGCGCGCCCTATCGAGCCTGTCCGCTACCTGCTCATTTACTTCATCTACCCCACTGTTGCATATGCTGTCGTGGGCCTGCGCGCGAAGCACCAACTTCCAGGGGTACTTCAGAGAACGCGGTCTCCCGCCCAAGGCAAGCACCACTGCCGACAAGGGCTCGGCGTAAGCCTCCAGGGAGGTCTCAGCATAGAAGTTCTTCTGCTTGACGTCGGCCCTAGTGGAAAGTATACCTGGATCAACCATTGTGTACTTGGCCCCCCTGAGTTCTCCCGAGTATTCCGCGAGCTGTGATCCCATCGCCTCATGCTCTATTTCTTTGACGTAATCGTCAAGATCGGACACCAGAAATTCCACGTCGGGGAAGTTATTACGAGCTATCTCGAGGACCCTCTCAAGCTCCTGGGGAGGTCTGTGATCGCAACCATTTAAGAAAACGTACGTGGAAAAAGCTGAGTTCTTGCGACGAAGTTCCAGCTGAGACTTTATAACGTCAAGAGCAGACAAGGGATCAAACGGCGTTCTATAGTAGTACATTCCTAACTTTAGATCGTAATCGAATGGCAGCGAAAGGTAGCTTGGAGGTTCGGGCCTTCTAAACCCTATCCTCTCAGCATGGCAGTAGCTCCCGTTAAGGAACACTGCCAATACTTTCGATCCATCTGGGGCCTTCCATATGAACTCGTCCTTTCTGTTCTCGCCCTCATCTCCTATCCCCCTGAAAAACAGAAAAGTATGTATTCCAAAGCCGTTAAGTATGGACGGAAGCGTCGCTACGTGACCAAATGTGTCTGGGAGGTAGCCCGCAAGCGATGTGCCTCCATATCTTTCAGCGGTTTGTATGCCATACTGAAGGTTTCTGATTAGGGCTTCAGCGCTGGGAATCCACTCATCAGGTTGCGTGTACCAGGGGCCTATTCTTAGCTTGCCTGCCTTCACCGCTGCTACAAATTCGGCCTCCCTATCCGGCCTTATCTCCAAGTAATCCTCAGCAACGACTGACTGACCATCTAGAACAAACTTCTGAAGCTTCCCTGATTGGATCATGTCAAGCGCTCTGTCCACAACTCCCACTAGCCATTCCCTGTAACCCTCAAAAGGCATGTACCACTCTCTGTCCCAGTGAGTGTGGGGGACTATCAGAACTTTCTCCTTAGTCATAATTTGCGTAGGGGCCATATATATAAGCCTGCACTACCTGCTGAAACGGTGTGCTCCGAAAGCTATAAGCTTGGAGGTTCGAAGATGAGCTATAACTGCGCTGACATCCTCTCATCCCTGAAGGGAGTGAGGTTCCTGGTTCAACGACGCGTGGCTGATGCCTTCCCGCTGAAGGTATCCCACCAGTGGCGTATCCGCAGGCGTGGGTTAGAGCGTGCCCCGCCATACCTTGATAAGATCCATATTTAAGATGTTGATGGCGGCGTTTAAGTCGCGGTCCATGGCAATGCCTTCTTCAAAAAAGAAACTAAACATAAACAAAACTTAAGTGCGACGCAAGCCGTCGAGATATGACCCTTAATCTAAACGGGGAATGGGACCTTTACTACGGTCCCTGTTCCGTCGCCGTGGAGGATCTTGAGTCTGCTCGCCAAAAGCTCAGCTTTGTGAAGGCAAAGGTACCCGGCGACACTTATCTAGACCTACATCGCGCCGGGATAATCGATGACCCATTCTTCGCGGATAACTTCCACAGGCTCTCAAAATATGAGCTCTATCAATGGTGGTATCACAGGGATTTTGACTTCACCCCTGCTCCAGGAAAGCAGTATGAGCTGGTTTTCAAAGGGCTTGACACAGTCTCGACCATATGGTTGAACGGAAAAAAGATAGGAAGCGCTCAAAATGCGCTAATAGAGCATAGGTTCGAAGTTTCAGACTTACTATGTAAACACAACTCTCTAGTGGTAAAGATTGAGTCACCTATCGCTTGGGCTAGCAAGCATCAATATGATGCAGAAGACCTTTCATGGGAAGGCAGAGAAGAAGCCGTCTGGCTTAGGAAACCTCAGCATAGCTTTGGATGGGATATCGCTCCGAGGTTGGTGTCTAGCGGCATATGGAAGGATGTCTATATAATCGAAAAGGACGTTGGCATAAAGGAGCTCTACTTTGCAACTGCTAACGCTAACAGGGAAAGTGCAACCCTTGACGTGTTCTACCTCCTTCACTCATTGCCAGAGGAGGGAACTAAAATTGTTCTCACCTTGAGGCCCTTATCGCAACCTGACAGGCCCACTGTATACGAGTTTCCCGTTGAGTTCAGCGCAGGTCACCTCAGCGTCAACGTCAAAGAGCCGCTTCTTTGGTGGCCGAAGGGATATGGAAATCCCGAACTTTATGAGGCAAGGGTAAGCCTTGTCAAGGAAAACAAAGTGATTGACGAAAGGGTAACTAGGATAGGTATAAGGACCGTGCACCTTGAGAGGTCGGTGGAAAAGGGTCTATTCAGATTCGTGGTCAACGGTGTACCCATTCGTCTCAGGGGATCGAACTGGACCCCATTGGATGCCTTTCACTCTAGGGACGCGGAGAGGCTTGACTCGGTTCTCCAGCTTGCAGAAGACCTTGGTTGCAATGTCCTTAGATGCTGGGGAGGAGGTGTGTATGAAGATGATAAGTTCTACGACTTCTGCGATGAACACGGCATAGCCATATGGCAAGACTTTGCGATGGCATGCGCCCGCTATCCTCAATCTGAGGAGTTTGCTTCAATGATCAAAGAAGAGGTGACCGCCACCGTCAAGAGGCTTAGAAACCATCCCAGTATCTTCCTCTGGGCCGGCGATAACGAGTGCGACCTCGCATACAAAGCCGAGAACCTGCGGCCAGACGACAACGCGCTAACGAGGAAAGTGATACCTGAAGTGCTCAAGCGCACCGACCCTTATCGGCCTTATATACCTTCCTCACCTTACATCTCTGGAGAGGAGGGAATGCCCATGCCAGAGGATCACCTATGGGGTCCAAGGGACTACTACAAGAGCGAGTTCTACACCCAAAACACTGCTTCCTTCATAAGCGAAATCGGTTATCACGGGTGTCCCTCGGTACAAAGCCTTAAGAAGTTCTTGCCCGAACAGTATCTTTGGCCTCCTCAAAATCCAGGGTGGAGAGCGCACTCAGTAGATCACTGGAAGTACGGAAACAGAAGCCACAACAGGGTGGAACTCATGCTGAACCAGGTTCGCGAGGTATTCGGAGAGGTGCCAAACAGCCTTGAAAAGTTCGTAATGGAAAGCCAAATAGCCCAGGCTGAAGCTCTTAAGTTCTTCGTCGAGAGAGCAAGGCTCTCGGACAACATATGGGGAATAATTTGGTGGAACATCATCGATCCCTGGCCCCAGTTTTCCGATTCCGTCGTAGACTATTATTTTGAGAAAAAGCTAGCCTATCATTACTTGAAGAGGGTCCAGAGACCCTTCATCATATCGCTTACCGAGCCACAGAACTGGGCAATGAAAGTAGTAGCCATAAATGACACGTTCAGCGACGCTGAGGGCTTCTTGGAGATAAGGGATGATGAGGAAAAGCTTGTTTTCTCCAAGGAGTTCAGCGCGGAACGCATGAAGAGATCAGTGCTTGGCAAAATAGAGGCACGCAGAGGGGAGAGGAAGTTGTACGTCATCACGTGGACGTTGAAAGGATCAGAAAAATCATTCAGAAATCACTACATTTTGGCTTACCCGCCATTAGAGCTCCAAGAATACTTGAATTGGCTAAAGCTCATAAAGCCATTTAACGATTGAGCAGTGGTCAAACTCCTGAGGCAGAGCGAAGGAATTCCCTCTCCTCTTTCAGGCTTGCCTTCGGCTCGCCAGACAAGTTGCACTCCAGAGCTCCGTAGTAGGAGTACCCAAGGGACTTTAGATAGCTAAGCGGGCCCGCAAAATCCACGTGTCCCTTACCGGGTTGACTTCTGTTGTTATCGGAAAGATGCAGGTGAACGAGGCGCGGGAAAACGAACTTGAGCGTTTCAATAACGTTTGCCTCTTCTATGTTCATGTGATAGAAGTCGGCCATGACAGCCACGCCTTCTCCTGCCTCGAGGGCTATGGAGTAAGCGTCGGCCACCTTGTTGGCTAAGTGGCTCTCATATCTATTGACAGGCTCTATTATGACGCGGGAACCTACATCGAGGGCCTTCTTTGAGAGCAGCTTAAGCTCCTCTATTAGGAGGCGCCTCTCGAGCTCCACCGCGGTGGCGTAGGGGCTTAGGTCCGGAATCTTTGGGCCTCCTGCTGTGGGCACAACTATTACTCCTACGGCACCTAACTCAGCGGCCCAGTTGAGCCTATCGATAATGCCGTTGATGGCAAGCTCCCTATCCTTTGGTGAGGTGGCCAATAGGTCGCCCTTGTAACCCACGCATATGGTAGACACAGATATCCCGTAAGACGCGCTGGCTTCCTTTATCTGATCGACCTTCTGAGCTAAGTCTTCTTTTCCCCAAAGCTCCACTCCATCGTATCCGAGCTGCTTTAGCAGCGAAAACTTTTCCTCGTAACCATTACCTGGAACAAGGTTTTCCTGAACTGAGAACTTCATATGCGAGAACGGTCTTAGCTTAAAAAGGTAAGCTTGCCGATTAAGGTTCCAGCTTCACAGCAATTCCCTCTTCCGCAGCCCTCCTAACAGCTAGCACCAACTTTAGGCTGAGGTATCCCTCTTCTATTGGAACGCGTGCCTCTCTGTCCTCCTTTATCGCGGATATAAGATCCAGGGTTTCCGCGTTGTATATCTCCTTGTTTGACGTGATCTTTTCCTCCGGAGGCCACGTCTCGTTAGTCCACGTAATGGTGGCCGTGTTAGCGCTTTCAAAGTATATTGTAGCGTTTTTAGTTACAAGGTACCAATCGGATATCCACCTATTTGGTATGGCCGTATTTGTGGCAGATATGCTGCCTATGGCACCCCCCTTGAACTTTATAATTGAACTGCTAACATCCTCAGCAGTATACCTCTCAACGTCTTTGTGGAACAGGTTATCCATTTCAGCCATGACCTTGATCGGTTCACCGGCAAGGTACCTTGCCATGTCGTAGACATGGATTATCTGTTCAACTATTTGACCGCCGCTTTTCTCTTTTTCCCTCCACCAGTTGCTGTGAAGCGAGTTGCAGAAGTACCTTCCAATGAACAGAGAGGGAGCTCCTATCTTTCCCTCATCCATCATCTGCTTCACCCGCTCAACAGCGCTTCCATGGCGGAACATAAATCCGACTTGGCTCTTCACCTTATGCGCTCTGACAGACGCAACCATCTTCGAGGCCAGCTCTTCGCTAAGGGCAATTGGCTTCTCTATGAATATGTTCGTCCCATTCTCCGCTGCTACCTGAACCTCATCCTTATGAGCAAAAGGTGGTAAACATATGTATACGACATCCAGCTTCTCCTTTTCAAGCATCTGCACGTAGTCTGTGTAAACGTTGGCCTTCCCTGCAGCGTACTTCTGGTTGAAGTCTATAGCGGCCTTCTCTATGACGTCGCAGAAGGCCACTAGCTTAACTTCAGGGTTCTTGGACAAGTTCGTGGCATGTGTATTTGCAACCCCACCACATCCTATTATACCTGCTCTCAGTACCATGGGACACGAATTGCAGTTCCCTTTAAGGATATGCGCTCTCGACAAGAGACACCCAATTCACAGACGCCCAATCCTTACGGTCTCTTTCCTTTCTTAACGATGTGGCAAGCCATTGAAAAGGCGCGGCTAACCTCTTGTTGTTCACTTCCTTTCGCCTTCGCTCCACGCCCTAGGATCTCCTTGAATGCCGAAAGACCATATTTCTTCTCGCTTATCTTTTTCTCCACCTCCAGAAACAGGTGATAAGCCACGTCGCTTGCCCCACCTGTTATGACGGCTTCGTAGGGGCTTACTCTCAAAGCTATCCCCAGCGCCCCAAACGCAAGGGAGAAGATCGGCCAAGTTCTGAGCCACTCCCTTACCCTGCTGAAACTATCTCTTCCCTTACCAAATTCTGCCTCAAAGCCCCGAAGGATCTCGTTCACCTGGTTTAGCATGCTCAGATCTTCGGGTAGCTGATTAATGGCCTTACGGAAATCGCTCAGATAGTCCCTCATATCTTGCATCTCCATTATCAGGTCCTCGGTATCCCCGTTTTTCTCTTCGACTTTTTCGAGAGCTAAATAAACAGGATGAGCGATGGCAACTATGTTCTTAAGCCTAGACTCAAGCTCATTGAGCGCCTCTTGCGAGGCCCTTCTGACCTCTGGAAATGCCAAGTTCATGCCTTCTGCCGGCTTGGCAAAATGGAACGCTCCCTCTGCATACAACCTCACGTTATCTATCAGGACCTCTCTAAGCGTTACGTAACGTGCCTCAACCGCCCTTTTTGCCTGAGAGTAAACGTTCAAGTGAGATCTGATTAGGTGAGGAACGAGGTAAACCAGCCTCTGATCAGGATTCTCCTTAAGGATCGCGCTTTCTACTCTTTCAAGTATGTCAGGCTTTACCTCCGCCCTTGAGTACTCGTATCTTGCGCTAAGGTAATGACCCTCTCCTATTTGGGAGAGAGATGCGGGCAATCCCTCTCTAGCTAGGTAAAACACATATCCAGGAGACGTTAGCACGTCCTCGGCAAAGCGCCATCTATTCTCCTCCTCTTGCCTGGAGTAAGTCAGATCCAGCACAAATTCGCTTATATCGCGATGCAAGTCAAAAAAATCGGCCTGGCTTACGTGGACGTCCTTTGCTGGAAGGCGCTCTGCGTAATAAGTATCATATATCACGTAGGCGTCCCAAAACCTAACGAAGTCATAAAATGAGTTCAGCGTCAGGGACTGGCCCTTTAAAAATCCAATCGCTGAGTCTGCGAGAGAGTTGTCGCCTAGTATGTCAAGCCTGTTCCAATGCGACACGAAATATGGTTAGTGCAGCATTATAATCCTTTTGACCATAATTGTCAAGCTCTTTGAGTGAATTCTGGCATTAGCATCATTCCCCTTAACTTTTGCTTTTACAGCACTTAGCCCTTTCTCGATGAGTTGAGCCGCAGAGCCAGCCTCCGTGACATAATGGAAATAAGACTGATGAAAAGCTGGAGGGCAATGATCGACTACGTTGAGGGCAACCCTAAGGAAAGAGAGGTCGGCCCAAGATTTACCTCTGGGATTACGAAAAAACACGGCCACTTGAAGCAAATACGGCCCGCTTCGTAGGGCTGAGAAGCTCTTGCTTTGGCCTATGACAAGCGCACCGAGCTGCCTGGGGCTGCTTTGATTTAGGCGTCAGACGAAAATTGAGGAAACACTTTTTATGTCCGTGGAATGCCGAGCTCTTGCACGACGCCGTACCAGCTCCGAGACGGGTTACGGCACGAGCAACGAGCCGAGAGGTCTTTTCTGACAATCGCTAATTCAGTGGGTTCTCCTTCAAAGTTGTGAAAGCCAACAGCTGCAGTATAAAGACGTAGACCAAGAACACACTCCTTTACTAAAGGATACCGATATCCGACGTAAACCACTTTCCGACGGGACAGGATTGCTTTGCTGAAAGGTCTATTACAATATCTGGGCATAAGAGGTGCAATCGCACAAAATAACTTTCCAATTTCACCTCCGAAGGAGCTGTCTAGCTGACGCACTAGGTCCATTTTGGCACATTCCGGCGTACTTCTACGATTTGTCCCCATTTTACGTCGGGGCGATCTTTCTCGACCACTTGCTTTTGTAACGCCTTTTTGTCGTGAGTTACTTAATGTCTCTCCGCGATCTTCCTTTCCAAGCAGCAGGTATTGATAAACTATGTAGGCAACCGATACAAGTAGTACGACAAACAATTCCCACGATGGAAGTGTCCTGTCCGCGCCACCTACAACAACGCGATTTTCAAGAGATGGTATTGGGTAAGATAAGTTTGTAAAAGATTTGACGAAGTTGGGATTTCCGATTTCAACAAGCGGTTTACCATGCGGGCAAATCATGGCAAGATCATAAGTGCTTTCGGCCGTGTCGCTTCCGAAACCGTAAAGGGCCGGCGGCCTCACAAATATGCCCGCAGCGTTCATATATACCAGCGATAAAGAAGCGTTCATAGAAGTGAACTGCGTGGCCTCACCTCCATAGCCTCCTCCAAAAACTAGCTCGGCATCGTAATAGTTTCCAACTGGCGTCATGGAATAACCATCGACGAGGAAGCTGGCAGCCACAACTCCACTAGCGTATATGTGAACACGGTCGTACGTGTAGTTGGCCCCGTTTACGTTGGATGAGAACAGAAGGGTAACGCCACCTCTAGCTGGCTTCAGCCCAGTCTTCAGAGTCACCGACAAGGGAAGAACGTACGTAAGGTTCCTCGTTGTGTATAAGTACACGGAGCGCGCGGCCGCAGCCCAAGGAGGCATCCAGGGCTCCGTGGCCACAAGCCCATTGCCTGATATCGCTGATGAGGAAATGAATGAGGTAGGCGAACTCAAGTTCCAAACGTTATCGGCCAGATTGAAGGTTCCAGCTTTCGTGTTGAACTCGATCACGTTCTGAACAAGATAGTCCTGCTGCCCTGCTGTTGTATTTACCTGCAAAACTAGGTTGAGCTGAAGGCTGGCCGCGTAAGGCGAGGGAAAAAGCGGGTTATAGGCCATCATGGAAGAAATGTTCGCCTGCCCTATCGCTGCCATGATCCGTTCAACGTAAGGCATAAGTCCTTTGGAAGAATTCATCACTCCGTAATCGACTATGCCAACGGGCGCAGGAGCGGCGCCGTAAAGCACATGAATCCCCACTGGTATCGTTGCGTAGCTAATGGTAACCAAAGCTGGGAAGACGCTTGCGCTCGACGATACCAGCACGTAGTAATCTGAATCGTTCATCAGATTCACTTGAGCGCTAACCGAGATGCCCGATGAAGAAAAAAGGGAAGACACGGGCTGTCCTGACAGGAATCCCCTTATTTGAGCTGAGCCCATGACGTAGACGTCAACGGGTTCCGTTGAGTTGATCTTCAGAATAAGCTTGACGTCTTTTCCCTCAGGGTGTACCCTCACGTAATAGTAGCTTTGAGGCATCAGAAAAACGGTCTTCGTTATGTAGAAAGATACCCTCGGATACAGCGGAGCCCAAGCAAGCAAAAGTAACACTGCGCAAACCGATACGTAAAAAAGTCTCATCTCAGCAAAGAATCCTCAGCGAAGAATAAATGCTTAACCGTGGGCGACCTTTTTGTGGGCTCATTCAAGGAGAAGGTCATAAGTTTACGCCTCAAAACACAAGAAGTAATGATCTGCCTCCACTATCCTCTCGTACGCTAGTGCATGCACTAATTTCTTAACCTTTGATACGGCTTATGAACCGGTAAAGACGGATAATTAGCCAGCAAAGCAACCTCAAGTCATAGCTTCAGCTAGGTAAGGCAGAAGACAAGTTTGCTTCCCCAGCTCCTGAAACTCCAGTGGCGCCAGATAATAGCACTCGCAACCGTTCATAGAAATTTTGCCCTCACCTAGACCCGAGGATAATGCACAAAGCTTTGCGTTGAGCTTTAATCCCTTTTAGATCAAGCTTTTGCGCGATAACGTCTTGCCCCGTAACCTACGAGCGTAACCGCATCTGCCATTATAATTAGGCCTCACCAAGGCCTGAACGCGCTTTTAACCTATTGCTGCCAGCTCTCAAGCGGACAACTGCAGGACCAAAGGCCTTTAAGCGCGCGGCGAAGCGGAATATGCAGGAAACACTCAAGGTAAAGCCCATTTTGGCATACGTAACCTCAAGCAGAAAGGAGGAGACCTCCTGGCGGCCATGGGGAGGTATACAGACCGAGTCCCAAGCTGAAGAGGAAGCTGAAAGGATTAAGCGGGAGCTCTCATCTCTCAAGCCCGACTTCGGACTTGAGTTGCTACCTTTATCGATGGTCAGGAACGCTGAAGACGCCAGCGAGGCTCTGGAAGAACAAGCAGACGTGAGGCTAATTTATGCTGCAACCGATAACACGCAGTTGATGAGGCTTCTCACATCAGGAAAGCCTTGGAACTTGATCTTTATAAGGCATAGGTCGGGACCGCTCTACGCTTATTACGAGTTTGTGCATCCTTTTCTCATAAGGGGTTGGACAGATAAGCCCGTGAAGGGAGGAGTTGGTTTCGAAGACGTGGTCGTGGATGACTACGACGAACTCCTGAAGAAACTGCGCGCACTCAACGCGCTAAAAAGCGTCAAAGGAAAGAAAGTGGTCCTAGTTGGCGGTCCTTCTAAACTATTTCACGGCGAGGTCGCGGCTGCGCGGGCGAAAGAGATATGGGACCTTGAGCTTATTCACGTGCCTTACGAACCAGATCTGGCGGACAGGATAAAGAAAAAGAGGATGGATGAGGATGCCTTAAAACGCGCTGAAAAAAAGGCAGCCGATTACTTGGCCAGAGCTAACGTCAAGTCCTACTTGAGGAACGACTTCGTTGTGAACTCTTTCCTGCTTTACGAGGTCTTCGAAGACCTCATGGAAGAGAACGATGCAGAGGCCATAGCAATCAACGAGTGCATGACGACGATAATACCTTTGGCAAAGACCACTGCGTGTCTCCCTCTAAGTATGATCAACGACGAGGGGAAGGTCGCCGTATGCGAGGGTGACGTCGTTACGCTTCCAGCCTACCTTCTCTTGCATGCGATATCCCAGAAGCCGGTATTTCTAAACGATCCGACCTTCCCCCATCACGGCATCGTTACCATCGCTCACTGCACTTCACCCACCACGCTTAACGGCAAAAAACCTGAGAACGTTCAGTTAGTGACCCACTACGAGTCTGACTACGGCGCTGCACCCAAGGTCCTCTTTGAAAGAGGTCAAGAGGTGACCGTGCTAGACGCGGCCTTTGAAGAGAACACGTGGGTCGCATTTAAGGCAAAGACGGGCGGCAGCACATCATATCCAACCTGCCGGACTCAAACAGACCTAGAAATAGAGGGAGACTGGAAAAAACTGCTGAACAATATGAGGGGATTTCACTGGGTCATGGCGTATGGAGACTACCTCGATGAACTGGAGTACGCGCTGGGAAAGGTTGGTATAGAGCTGATACGCATACGATAGCTTTCCCCGATGGCTACAGAGAGGGTGGCGCGAGTAAGCCTCTTAACCTTAGGAGGATGATTATTCAGCATGATGCGCCAAAGCGCAAAGCACGATAAATTCATTGCGCATAGGAATTTGGAGCGTAGCTTGTTCCGGATATTTCTAAGCTTTGCGTATCAAAGCGTGCACGGTGCTCCAAAGCGGCATGAGCGCCAAGTGAAGACACTTTGAAATTGTAAAGGTCATTAAGCGGTAGCCCTTTGCGCCATACCCGCGGAGAAATCAGGAATTGCCTGCTCTCGACCTCTAGCATTTCCCGTGCTCTCGCATTAGTTCGTACTTTCCTTGCAAACCCTTAACGTAGGTCTGGCGACCAAAACCCCATGTGCCAACGAGGTATCTCGCCATGCTTTTTGCAACTTCCGGCAGCTCATCTACGAGGTTGTGGGTTTCTCTGGGATCCCTTGATAGGTCGTATAGCTCGTCAGACTGCCCCTCAGGTCTGCTAATGAACCTATAATTGCGCGTCATCACAGCTCTGTCGGGGGCTTCATGGTAGCCTGCTATCACGTAATCTCTGCCTTCGCTTTCTCCCGTCATCAGGGGAAGTAGACTTCTTCCTGCCAGCTGGATAGCTTCCTGCCTTAAAGATAGCAGATCAAAAATCGTGGGGAGAACGTCAGCTACTGTTGCCAAGCCCTCTACGCGATGCCTAATGCCAAGCTCCGCTTTGATGTCCTTCGGCAAGCTTATCATGAAGGGGATGCTGAGAAGCTCTCCGTAAAGCCTATCCCCTCCCTTTAAGAACTTGCCGTGGTCAGCAAGGGGATGTCCATGATCTGCAAGTAAGACTATCACAGAATTATCCAAAAGCCCCAGCTCGCGAAGAGTATCGTAAAACTTTCCAAAGGAGGCATCAACAAAGGTGACCTCTCCGGCATAAAGAGATCTTATGTCATCTATCTCATCTTGGTTAGCCCATGAGGTTGCCATTCCTCCCTTTGGGAGTATTAGCCTTGGCCTAGCTTCGGGATCCCTATATCCTTTATCGTAACCGTGGGGGTGCTCCCAAGGCTCATGGGGATCAAAACTGTCAACCCAAAGGAAGAACTTTCCTTTTTTATGATGTTCCAAGAGCCACCGGGATGCGTGCGAAAATACCTTTGCCGGGAACCAGTCATCTTCTCTGTCATCGCTGAAGTCATCGATGTTGGAAAGAAACTTGGAAAGCAGGCCGACGTAGGCCTGATCTTTTCTCATGATCTCGTTCGAGTAATCCTCAACTCTCCTGTTACGAGGTGGTGGAATCCCATGTGGATCGTACTCCTGTCCCCTCACGAATTCCCAAAAGTCCATGTAAGAGTAGAAATTGTAGCCAGGCTTGAACATGTGATATGTATCAGATATGAGCGCGGTCACGTAGCCCTGGCGTTTCATCGTTGCCGAAATTGGCAGATCATCTGGGTTAAGCGGGGACCATCCCTTATAGGGCAAGGTAAAGCGCCCAGTTATGAGCTCAGTTCTCTGTGGTATAGTTGGGAGACCTGATGGATAGAGCCTTCTAAAAACGGCGCTATCAAGGGCAAACCTATCGATGTTTGGAGTTCTAGCCGCAGGTACCCTATCGAAGATCCTTCTTCCCTCGTTGTAAAAGCTGACATGGTCCTGCCTTAAGCTATCCATGACCACGATTATTACGTTGAGATTGTCCATGGTAGAACCATACTTCAACACTTAACCTTTTGCTAAAGTTAATTGAACATTCCCCAAGTTAAATTCCAAGGCACCTTTACTTATTTGGTATGTCAAATAGGAAGAAGAACGTAATAGTTTTGGTGTCCGATACCTTTCGGTACGGCCTCTTAAATGAGGGTTCATGGTTAAGAAGGGCGTATACGCGCATCTTCGCAACCTATCGAGGTTGGCAAAAGGATCCGTCAGTTTAAACAGAGAATACCTTGCCTCATTTGCTGCTGTTCCTAACAGGCATGATCTCTTCACCTGTAAGCACACTTACGTTTGCTCGGACTGGGCTACTCTTGCAAAGGACGAGATCACCTTGCCTGATATGCTGAAGAAAGCCATTTATCTAAGGGCAATTGTTGCCAACACTCCTCACGTAATTCAGAACGGTTACAACTTTGACAGGGGATTCAATTCTTAGCAGTGGATAAGAGGACAAGAAAACGACGGGTACAGGACAGATCCACGTCAGCTTGCCTTGTCCTGTAAGCGTGAGAAGTTGAGAAGCGTGGAAACAACCCTTCAGCACATGCGCAACAATTATTGGAGAAGGCTTGAAGAGGACTAAATGGCGGCAAAGAAAGCTAGCGCTGCCATAGATTAGCTTCAGATGAACTATAGCTCTCCTTTTTTCCTTTACGTTGATTTTCCTTTGCGTTGAATTCTTCGATCCACATGAACCGTGGGATCCGCCTGATTACTACGTTGAAATGTATGATCTAGGGTACGGGGGAGAGGAGGTGATATATCCCGCTTATGGACCCATTGACTACTTGTCAAGCGATGAGCTAACCCACTGCAGGGCCATGTACGCGGGCGAGGCCACGCTTGTCGATAAGTGGATAGAAACGGTGATCGAGCAGCTACAGGACCTTAGGCTCTGCGATAGCACAACACTAATCTTTACATCGAATCACGCCATTTGCTTTTCAGAGCACGACCTTTTAGGGAAGTCCATAATAATGGGCGATGCGCATGGGGCCGCACCCTTTACTAAGAGGTTGCACCATTCCCCTGTTGAGCAGGTTACCTGGTACCATAGACAAGAAGGGACGCCTAGTCGACGAGCTAATGCAACCCCAGCGTCACCACAACTATGCTGGACTAGGCGGGATCGGGATATAGGACACCAGGGTCATCTTTGCTGCCCCTAATAGGGCCAGGACCGTACCTTGTAGGGAGTTCGTGGTATCCACTCCCTAATTAATACACGATGCTCAAGGTGGCGTAAGGCCACCATAACGACTAAAAGCTTGGCCCTAATGCTTGCTTCCTCGGAAACCTCAGTAGATAGGCAGGAATATACCATGATGGTAAACGAAAAGCCAAGGTTGCTCAGGCCCTTCGACAAAGTGGAGAGCGAACTTTACGAAACCGATCTTGACCCTCACTAGCTTCATGACATAACAGACGAAGACCTAGATCTTGCCAAGGAGCTCAAGCATGACTTTTTTGTCTCACCTCGTATCGCTGAACGCTAGCGAGGACATGATAGGGACTTGGCTCAAGTGAAAAAATAGACGCCTAAGTACTAAAGCCAGATTGGACTATATTGTGGCTAGGCCGCAAGATCAAAGAGAGCTTCTAGTGCGGAGCTATACAGTGCGGAGCTATACGCGGCATCAAAATTTCCTGCCAGACCCACCTACCATCGATGCATTTTGGCCTATAGTCTCCCTCTTGGAGCAAGAAGGCTGTCTTATTTTTGCTTTGCTTTCCCGCGCCAAGCCCCGCGATTTGTTGCGTAAAGGGCGCGTCCAAGTGGAAAGGTGAGGTAAGGGCTTTGGGCATGGGAAACGCGAAAAGAATAGCTGCCAAACACAACGAAAGCTTCAGAAAATTTTTCTCAAATGCTCAAAGAACGTAATGAACGTTAATCAGAAAAAGTTTCTTAATTAATACATAGGCTTATATCTAGCTTCTTTTCTCTTAGGTTGGCATCTCAGAAGCTCGGAAGCTCAGAAACGCAGAGACTTCAGGGAGGAGTAAGCTACATAGCTGCCATGCAAGTTTTCGATCTAACCGTAAACCTGATCTTCTTTGCCGCCATAGGAAGAACGCTAACTGCAAGGGGGACAGGAGAAGTTGCCATGGCTTTTCTAGTCATGAGCGCATTCAGCACGATCACCGTTTTCGCGCTGAACACGAGCTCCACCAGGTTTATAGCAATGGCCTTGGGCAAAAGAGATAGCGAAGAAATATCAGCTGTTTACAGGTCTGCCCTAAAGGCCACGATCATGTCTTCGACCTTGGCAGCGGCTGTGTCGTTGCTGCTTATTGGTTGGCTACGCGTTGCAACCGGCCTGACCAGCGTTGAGTTTCTACTGGTCATAGTTGCAGCTCTAACCATGGATTTCACGAGCGTTTTAGGAGGAGTTATGTACGGACTTTCAATGTACAGGGAAGTAGCCATTCAAAATATGATGTATTATGCTCTGAGCAGGCTTCCTGCAGTTATCCTAGCTCGCTACATGGGAGCTCTCGGTGTCATAATTTCCTTGGCCGTAGGGGATGTGCCCGTGTTAGTTTACACTATTTACGTCCTGAGGGGAAAGACCTTGGGAGCAAAAACCGCAAGTAAGCTAAGGGATCTTATGAAGTACGGGTGGCCTTTGTACGCCCTTAGCCTGCTGGGCTTCGCGCAGGGCTGGCTTGCCACGGCGTCGCTTTATGCCGTATCTGGATTAGCTGCCATGGGAACTTACTATCTCGTGTCCTCACTTATTCCATTCTTTTCCATTGTTTACACGTCAATTACTACTGTGCTCTTTCCGGCTCTTAGCTACAGGCTAGGGGAGGGAGGTATAGATGCCGTAAGAGATTTGTTGGGCACGATGGAAAAAGTTATGTTATTCCTGGTTGTGCCAGTATCTCTGGCAACAGCAGTGGCGTCGCCCACCATACTAAGGCTGGTTTATGGGACAAAGTACATTTCTCAATGGCCCGTGCTTTCCTTGCTTCTTCTATCAATGATACCTGCATCCGAATCTGCTCTTTATTCAATAGCTATACAATCAATAGGCAAGACGAGCAAGCAGCTTTTGGTTGGGGTTATCGGATTGATGATAAACGTGGCAAGCCTGACTGTATTAGTGCCAGCTTTGTCATCACTTGGGGCCGCGGTGGCCACCCTCGTGACAAGCACCAGCGGAGCTTTGCTTTATTACTTTTACGTCAAGCGTATAGTCGCGTACCGCTTCAGCTTTCCAAAGAAGCACATGTACGTGGGTGTGGCAAGCGCCCTCTCCGTTTTGGCGGTTCAAACATCGCTTGGATTCTGCTATCCCTTCAACGTACCGCTAGACGTAATTGCGTTTGCTTTATCTGTTTACCTAATATCCAGGAAGCTAAAGCCTCTGACCAAGGACGAGTGGGACTGGATAGTTTACGCTTACAGGCTAAAGCGTCTGACTAAAGTCCTACGCGCCTCAGCTTCGCTACGAGATACAGAGATCTATTTTAGCGGCAAAAAATGAATCTGTTCTCTTGGGAAAACATCTGAGAGATAGCCCAAAACCCGCACTCGTAAGTAGAAATCCGTTGCGATCTTGTCCTGCTTGAAAAGTTAAACCAAACCTAAAGTGGTCCATCATAGGGGTTTATCTTTATGCTTTTCAAACTTCATTACCGATAAGGCCTAGCAAACCGACATACTCTCCTCGCTAAAGCGATGGATGTTCTGCTTTTGCTTCCTTTTACTCCATCATCCCTCACGGTCCGGGAGCGTCTTGCAGAGCCTCCACTCTTGAGTTTCGACGTCGTCCCTGCCCTGGACGTTGCCCCTCTGGGGGTATTATTGCTCCCCTTGCACGCATCCCTGTCTGCGTGCAATCTAGATATGCCTTTACCCGCAATACAGGAAGGCAGATTGCGGAGGCATTCCAAACCAGCTCTTAGCTGGTTTTGTGCGAGTATCCTGCATGCCTCTTCTGGAGGACTTATCTACAGAACTTTCCACACTTCTTATCTCTCCACGCTTAATATACTTTTTCGCAATTCATCTCCTTTCAAGGTCGGAGCTTTCTTGCTCATTTTTCTGTAAAAAGTTAAGTTTAATAAGAGATAGTTTTACTTGCCCATGTTTTATGATCTAGCCAAGTTCAGAAGCGAAGAAATGGCATTTGCTTCAAGCACCCACTTCTTAAACGACGAACACACAAAATGGGTTGATTTTTATCCCATACCAGCTCATGGCAAAAGGGTTCTTTTCGATGTAGATGAACCGGGAGTGATAGCCAGTTTTTGGCTTACCATCGGTGGAGGCCCTTCTTCTCCAAATGACTACCTCAGAAGGCTTGTTTTAAGGGCCTACTGGGACGGCGAAAAGATTCCGAGCATAGAGGCCCCGGTCCCGTGCTTCTTCGGGTCCTGCCTTTCGCTCAACGTTTTCGAGTCTTATCAGCATTATTCTTCTGCGCTTCTTGGAAGCACCAGCGGTGGTTTCAACTCATTTATTCCAATGCCCTTCAACAAGGCCGTCATAGAGATAGAGAACACCATGGACTCAGAGGTTTCATCCCTTTACTACATCATTGGGTACTACAAGCTCCCTGAAACAAGCGACTTAGGCAGGCTTCACGCGCTTTGGCGGGCAGAAAATCCCACAACCCTGGGCAAACCTTACACAATACTCAGTGCTTCCGGCCGTGGCCATTACCTGGGTACCGTGTTACATATGAAGGGGTTGAGCAGCGAAAAGCCGCCAAAAGGTGGATTGGGTTTCCTGGAAGGAAATATCCTCATTTACTCTGACGGGAGTCTTTCCTACAGCTCTACCGGCACCGAGGACTATTTCCTAAGCGGTTGGTACTTCAACAGGGGTACCTTCAATGCACCTTTCCACGGACTTATCTTTAAAGATGAAGGGAAGAACGAGGTACTTGCTTACAGATTTCACATACCAGACCCCATTCCCTTCAAGAGAAATCTAAATGTGATGATACATCACGGAGAATATGATGAAGTATCAGCCGAATACGAGAGCGTGGCGTATTGGTATCAGGAAGAACCACATAGGCCCATGGAACGAGACAAAGCGAGACCACCGACGAAATTTTGAAGGAGGCCTTCGATTACCGCAGCGTTTATATTCCTCAAAAACTTAAGGCGTCATTCCTTAGGGTCACGGTAACAGGTTAATCCACGATTCCAAAAGTAGGCTACAGCACGCGCCATAATCCGCAGCTAGACTACAACAACATGCCGCCAAGCACTATAGCAAGTGGAATTATCTTGGAAAGCAAAAACTAGTTCCAAATACGGTCAGTATTTCTGTCTCGAATTGCTACGCCTTTCTGTTTAAACCCCTCTTAATGCGGCACATTAGGAACTGCAGAGGGAGGAAACGGAAAACGCCCATAAACACTAAGGTTCTTGCCTTTCCTATTTGCAGTTGAATAGGATTTATTTCCGTTTTCCTTGCTCGCTCCAAGCGCAACTTGAGCTAAGGCAGCAATCGAAATTGATTACTTTGACTCTTTCATGCATTTCTCGAAAGTATGGCACAACGCGCTAATGTTACCTTACCATTTCTAACGTCTATCGCCAGATAAGATACAGGGCCGGGCCTACCTGTTACATATCTAATAGCTAGTTGAGTAAAAGAATAGCGAAGGCCGGCCTCGCACGTTCCTAGTCCTTCCTAAGCTCTACAAACGAAAGGCATGGTTGAGCAACCGACTTCTTATGGGTAGGTCACTCTGAAGCAATCAACCTTTACGGATTTCGCGTTCACTCCATGCATAGCCTTTAAGACCGTAACGTTAAGCTTCGCAGCCTTTGGTACCATTAAGTGCGTGATCAAAACATGACTTTCCCACTGTTTATGCACAACTGGACCTTACTGGCCTGCTGGTGACCTGCGCGCTCCTTCAAGTGAGCGCTTGAGTGAGCCAACTCCCTTCTTCTTTACGTATATGACAATGAAGGTAACTAGGGCAACGATGACAGCTGCTACTAGCAAGTAGATGGCCAAGGTTTCAAGGACGTAGGCCCAGTTAACTGGAGGACCTTCAAGGTTAAGGATTGCTTGTCCGTCAGAGTGAGTAACGTTGAGGAGGCACATTGCGTCGTTGGAGGAGCAGGGGGATTTGAGTAGCCGCAGGGTATGAAGAAATGGGCTCAGCCCTTAGGAGAGAAGAGATATGCCTTTACTGTAACACCCCTTGAAAAAGCAGACCTCTGAACGTGAGGCATGCGATGCCCAGAAGACATTCTGTTAAATATCATACATCTCATTGCTTATGCTTGCCTGCGATGCCATTCCATCGTGCTAATAACCTCATTCGGACAGATGAGCTAGTGTTAAAGCAAGCTCTTGCTAAACGCTTCCTTAAGGCCTGGCACTAGAACCGCTTAACTTCGCGTAGGGCCTTTTTCTTTCCCAAAGATTTTGAGAACTAACCCGCAATCCTCCAACCCTAAATGCTAGCCCAGGTCCGCCGCGCCCCTCAAACTGAAACGACCCAAGATCCGACGACAGATACGGTACTCTAGGTAACCTGTCAGAATGCTAAATATACCTAAAAGTGCTATGTAAGAGATTCCGCCTATCTTTATGACCGAGGGGAAAAAGGCCAACTCACTTCCAGGAGTTAATTCACCATTTGGGCCTTAGGTAAGGCCTTTATGGCACAAATTTTAACGCCTAAATTGGACTTTTCCGACCTAATAGACAGCGTCAGGGGAAATGCCTTGCTGCTCATAATTACAGGCGTACTGTTCTATGGCATCCCTACGGCGGCAGCTGGACAGTGGGGAGTTTTCTACATGCAAGACCTTGGCCTTTCAAAGACGCAAATAGGCTTCGTCTCCATCACGATAACCTCTACATCATTGCTCTTTCTAATAATAGGCGGCGACTTGGCAGACTCCTGGGGTCGCAAGAGGACAACTGTAACGATTGACATAATTGCTTACACGGGCGGTTATCTCATTCTGGCCTTATCTCGGAACTTCCTTTACTTCATGATCTACGCTCTCGTCTGGGGAACTAGCACGGCGTCGGGAGTGGCATTCGGCTGCCTGTTTGCCGAGTCAGTGGAACCCGAGAAAAGGGGAAAGGCTTACGCCCTAAACGCGATAATAACGCCAATTCCAGGAGTTTTCATGCCGTATGTGGGCTACCTAGTAATCGAGCACTTTCAGGCAAGTCTTGGCGCGGTCCCCGGCCTAATTATGGCCATGAGGTTGCTCTACCTTTGGGTATCTCTGAGCGTAGCCGTGGGGGTGCTCGTGAGATACCTCAAGGTTAAGGAAACGCATCCTAGCCCTACTACCGCTGGCTTTCTGCCGAGGAGGTACATATCCGCGTTCACGTCTTTTCCTCCTCACATACCTCGTTACGTCAAGCATCCAGCCCTTTTCAAGGGGTACAAGGACACGGTGAAATGGCTTTGGGAAAGGCGCGCCCCTTTCACTTACTGGCTCGCCTCTGCCATATCAAGCTTTGCGGGCTCCCTAACCGCACTTGCTTACCCATTTTACATAGTTGATCACCTTGGGCTTAAGCTGTCCGCCCTTGCCACCTTTGCCTCCGTGAACACAGCCACGGGAATCGCCCTTACCATTTTCTTGGCGCCTCACTTCTCCACAAATAACTTGAAGAAGTACATGCTAGTAGGTCTGTCTTTATCTCCAGTAGCCACGCTGGCCTTTCTGATGGCCAAAGAAAACATAGGTCTGCTGATCCTCTCAGGAATGCTGGGAAGCTTCGCAGGCGCCTTTGCAGGGCCCGCAGGCGGAGGTTATTGGGCTGATCTAATCCCTAACGAGAGGCGCGCCAAGGTAACAGCTGTCACCGGAGTGATGACAAACATAATAAACGTGCCATCTCAGTTCATTGGCCTCATGCTTTACCAGATAATTCCGTACTTACCATGGGTCTTTGTAATTGCGTTCCAGATTTCAACGGTTTTACTTATAGCATCACTACCAAAGATACCCACAGGTAACACTTAAATCGATTGGCGGCTTGGAAGAAGTTGGCTAACGCGCACCAAAGAGCTCAAAGCTTGATTGGAAACGTCGCTTAAGTAAGGAAATTCGTCAGAATAATCCAATTTGGGATAAATTCGTTGAAAAACGCAAATACTGCAGATCTGCCTTGTTTTACAAAACCAGAAAGCTTCATTTAATGCGGATGTAACAACAAAGGCAAAGCTGAGAAAAGAATGGGAGATAACGTAGAAAGATGCGATCCGCTATCGGAGAAAGCGGGATCAGAGGAAACCATGCCCAGCGGCTGAAATGTAGCTTCCATCCTTATTATGTTTCTTGGTTCCCTCGAGTGGGCTTATGTCACTTACTAATTGAAGCTAGAGTACGATTGAAATGTTTTTTAAGCAATTAATTGCTGGGTTATGCTTACGTTTAACCATTTTAGGTCTACATGCGACGGTACCGCGGCTGTGCATGTAAGCACCACCTTTCGACCTGTCTTATCATCTCGATCGCTTAAATCCATCCATACAAGCTAGAGGCACCAGCTCTAAGATAATCCCTCACAAAAACGAGGACATGCAATTCAGCTGGATACTTAAAAACAAAGTTTCCAATCGTTTCCCATCGAGCAACTATCGTAAGATTTTCGATGGGAAAGGCAATAAGGCTCCATTAACGCTCACCATCTCATTCTGCAAGGTAATCATACAAAGTTGACGACATGGGCTTCCCAATCCGTGGGAAAATCGATTAAAGCAATATCAATCCGCTAAGGGTTCGAATCTGAAATTCAATCGCCAATCAACCACTTTAAAGCGGCAAAGCTTTGATCCTGGTCTTGAAAGATGTGCCCCCCTTGATAACGCCGTTATACTTAATAATGCCCATTAAGTACTTAGTTATGCAGGCCCAACTCACTTTCAACGCTGTTCATAGCCCGGAAGGAAGCAGTTCTCCGATAAATTCTATTTTCAGTTCGCTGATCATGCTTTCGCTGGTGAGCGAGGCTCAGTGCTGCCCAAACTCATGCTTTTGTCAAAACCTTCAAACGGGAGGAGCTCAGAGTCGCGGCACGAACGGGAGGCATGGCGCCTTTGACCGCGCCACCTCAGCTTTTAGCGAGTATAAGGGTGGGATAAAAGATAAAGCTTGTAGGGAGGTTGAAACCCGTGGAAAAGCAAACCGAGACCTCAAATCTTAACGCCGACGTAGTCCGGAGAATATCATCGGAGAAGGGAGAACCTCTCTGGATGCTCAAGAAGAGACTTTACTCCCTTTCTGTTTTTGAGAACAAGCCGATTCCCACGTGGGGACCGGACCTAAGTGGACTGAAGCTAGAGGACCTTGCTTACTACGTGGAGCCAGGGATTAAGCCAACTAACAATATGGATGAGCTTCCAGAGGACATAAAAAGAACATTTGACGCCCTGGGCATACCTGAGGCGGAAAGAAAGTTTCTGTCTGGAAACGGTGCCATGTACCAGTCTGAGGTGATTTATGAGCGCATGAAGGATCAGCTAAAGAAGCAGGGCGTGATATTCATGAGCACGGATGAGGCCGTCAAGCGTTATCCAGAGCTCGTTGAGAAGTACTTCATGACACGCTGTGTCCCCCCAACCTACCACAAGTTTGCGGCCCTCAACGGTGCCATATGGAGCGGTGGGACTTTTCTTTACGTGCCAAAAGGGGTAAGGGTTAGCATGCCAGTTCAGGTCTATTTCCTAGTAGATCATCCGTCAATGGGTCAGTTCGAGCACACGATAATAGTTGCTGAGGAAGGGGCCTCCGTTGAGTACATAGAGGGCTGCTCAGCGCCCATGTACGTGAGAGGAGGCCTTCACGCAGGGGTCATGGAGATCTTTGTGGGCAAGAACGCTCGCGTGAGGATAACTACCATACAGAACTGGAGCAAGAACATATACAACTTGGTGACAAAAAGGGCCCTCGTGGAAGAGGGAGGGAAAATGGAATGGGTAGAGGCCTCGCTTGGAAGCAAGGTTACCATGCTTTATCCTGCCAGCGTTCTAATGGGAAAGGGCGCAAGGGCTGAGCACTTCTACGTCTCAATGGCGGGAGATGGTCAAGTGCTTGACACGGGAGCGAAGATAGTTCACGCGGCTCCAGATACCTCGGCTTACGTACTATCCCGCAGCATAAGCAAGGGAAACGGGAGGGCAATTTATCGCGGCGAGGTTAAGGTTAACCCGGGCGCAAAGGGTTGCGTCAGCTCCGTAAAGTGTGATTCCCTGCTAATAAGCGATGAAAGCTCTACTGCCACATTTCCGACTGAAGAGGTTTACGAGCAGGATGCCGATGTATCACATGAGGCAACAGCGGGCAAAATTGCTGAGGAGCAACTGTTCTACCTCATGAGCAGGGGATTCTCGGAAGAAGAGGCTAGGGGGTTAATAGTTAGGGGATTCATGGAGCCAATAACTAAGAAGATACCTCTCGAGTACGCAGTCGAGTTCAACAGGATAATTGAGCTCGAGATGAAGAACGCGACGGCATGAGATAAAGTTACGTAGCTCGACATCAAAATAATAAGCAATAAATTTACACAAGAAGAAATCAAAAGCGGAAACCTCCCGAAGCGAAAAATTCCCGGTGCCAGCTCTGTTGGTCATGAGATAAGAAATCCATGTGAGCTTGGACTGGCTTACCTTAGCAATAGATAATGAGATTAATGAGTGAAAACAGGAACAGCCCGCCAGTCAACAACATAGGCCTTAGGCTCAAGCTTGACTTAAAAGTTCGCCAATCGATCTACCTTTGACCATGATATCGCAAAGGTTATCAGGGCCGAACTAGCGCTTTACGGCGCCAATAAAGTTATAGCTTTCTCCATAAGGAAACGAAATTGAGGCCAACCCAATTTTATCGCTGGCTTTACGAAAACCAAAGGCGCATGCTCGAGTGCAACTGTAGCGGAGTGGAGCAGTGGAAGGCCTGGAGGATCGCCCTGAGAAGAAAATTGATCCAGTTGCTGGGGGCAGATTTGCCGATGGCATCTGATCCGCCAACCTTCGAGGAAGAATCCGATGAAGGAACGTACATTCGCCACAAGATAAGGTACAAAATAGATCAGCATGCTGAAGCCCACGCGTACCTCCTTTACCCCAAGAAAGGAAACGGAGCAGGGGTGCTTGCGCTTCATGGGCACGGTTACGGGAAGAACGACCTCGTTGGGCTTGACGAGTTAGGAAACCCAAAAAAGGAAAGATACTCAGGATATCAAGGCTCCTTTGCCTTGAAGCTGGTGGAAAGGGGATTAATTGTCCTGGTTCCAGATCAGGCCGGATTTGGAGAGAGACGGGAAGAGGAAGACATAAAAAGGGGACCAAGCAACTCCTCTTGCTGGCAACTGTCGACGTGGGCCATGCTTTACGGCGACACAGCTGCCGGCGTGCGCACTCATGACGCAAGGCGCGCCTTGAGCGTTCTGCAGGAAATCGGAGCTAAAAAAATGGGTGTGATTGGAATATCTGGAGGTGGAACCATAGCGCTCTACCTCTCGGCAATTGACGAAAGAGTGGAGGCCACTGCCATAAGCGGTGCCTTCAGCACTTATAGGGACAGCATACTTTCTTTGCAGCACTGCATCGATAACTACATACCCGGTATCCTCAATTACGCCGAGCAGTACGACGTCGCTTCCCTAATAGCACCGCGTCAGCTCTTCGTCGAGAACGGTGTTCATGACCAGGTATTTCCGATAGAGGGATTCAGGAAAGCTGTGGAGAAGGTTAGGGCAGTATACGAGCTCCTTGGCTTCCCAGAAAATTTTGTAGCTCACGAATTCGATGGAGGGCATGAGATAACTGATGCGCCAATAGACTTCGTGGAAAAAGCGCTAAAGGTCGGTTAAGCAGGGATTACCACGATAGGTGAAGCACACTGTTAAGTCCTTCCTTTTGCCCATGCCTTGAATTTTGACGCGTTTTATTGCGTTTTGGGTGAGCGCTTTTTGAGCTAATCCTAGCGTACCTAGGAAGAAAGTAAAGGCCCTTAGCGCATCTCAAGCTTCTAAGCGAGATCGCGCATGTGAGAATAGGATTTAGCTCCCGCATTGCAGCCGCTTGCTAGCCAAAGTTTTTGATCTTGGCTAACCTCAAGCGCTTCTGCGACGTACGAACTCACGCTACTTGGCCCACACCTACCTTGATATCCCGACCTTTCCAAGCATCAGCTTCACGGCGTCGTTCACAACGAAGCTTGCGAAAAGCGCGTACGCCGCTACAGAAACCACCTCGTTCACGCTTATCGCTTCAACTATGCCTAGGCCGAATAGGCCAAGCAGCACAACAATGGCTAGGTCAGAAGTAGCTGCCAAGACAAGCCACTTGCTCGGCTTCGAAACCCAAAAGTGTCCCCTTTCGCGGACTATGAATGGCGTGAGCACACCCATGAACATAATGGACACGAAGAAAAAAGTGTGAAGCTGACGAGTCTGCGTTATGTGAAAGACCTCGAGGGCCAAGTAAAGCAAGCCGAACATCTCTGCGACCGTGAACACACCCAACCCAAGGCCAAGCTGGAGCAGTTTTCCCAGCTCCCATTTTTCTGGAGTCGGTGAGCCCTTGGCGTTATCTGTGGACAAAGAAAGGGTAACAAAATCTATCAAAAAAAGAAACAAGATCACGTCCGTCGCCGATATAACGTATATGGGCCTTCCGAGAAGGTACGCTGAGATGATAAAGGCCAGCGCGACGAAGACCGCGATCTCGAAGGTTTTTATGATCTTGTTCAATATCCAAGTCACGATCCTCTGATAGGTTGTGCGCCCAATGCGCACCAGATCGACTATCCCCCTCAATCCCTCCACCGTAAGCACAACGCTTGCAGAGGCCTTTGCAACGTCTGTGGCCCCGCTTACCGCGATGCCTACCTCTGCTTGCTTAAGCGCTGGCGCATCGTTTACGCCGTCACCAGTCATCCCAACCACCTCACCCATTTTTTGCAAGCTCTTCACTATGGTGTGCTTGTCCTCAGGGTATATGTCGGCGAACACCGTCGCCTTGCTGGCAATTTCAGGGAGACTGGCGTCAACCGATCTCAGCTCAGATCCCGTTACTATGCGTCCCTGAAGACCTATGCTTCTCGCTATCTCATTGGCTATGGGTGCCGCATCACCGGTTAGCATCTTTACCTTTATCCCCATTTCCTCAAGCTTCCTTATCAATATAGGAGTGTCTTCACGGGGAGTGTCGTAAAGCGCGGCTAGGCCGACAAGCTCCCACCTGCCATCCCTCTGCGCAGCTACTCCAAGCACCCTGTATCCCTTGGAGGCATAAGTGGAAACAACCTTGTTAACTTGCTCCGATAGGTTTTGTTTAACAAGCTCCTTCTCGATCACCGATAGAGAGCCCTTGGCGACCCAGAAATCTCTGGCCCCATCGGATACGAGCGCCTCTGTCCTCTTCGTGGATGGATCAAATGGCTTGAACTGCTTCACCTTGTAGGGAATAGACAAGCCCTTGGCAGACTCTATGAAGGCGACGTCTATGGGATCCCTGTTGGCTTCCTGAGAAGCCATGAAACCATACGCTATGACTTCGGCCTTCGTATACCCATCCAGTGGAAACACGTCTGTTAGCCTTAACCTGTTGTAGGTAAGGGTGCCGGTCTTGTCGGCACACAGCACGGTCATCGATGCAGCATCCTCGATAGCGCTCAGCTTTGTAACTATAGCCCCTCTTCTAGCCATCTCCTCAGCCCCCACCGCCATGCTCACCGTGAACATCGCAGGAAGGGCGACCGGAACCGCGAATACAACCAAAGTCAGCGCCAAGGGAACAAGGTAAGTGATGATGAAATCTACGTCGCGAGTGCTCAAATAAGTTGAGGCAAAAACAAAGGCAAGAAGGGATACTACCATGGCCAAAAGCATGAGAACGACGTTTGACGTTATCTCCTCCATGTGAAGCTTGGGCTTGGAGACCTGCACCAGCTGAACGGTTTTACCGAAGAAAGTGCCTGTGCCCGTTGCCGTTACTATGGCTGTGGCCTCACCTCTCCTCACTATGGAGCCGGAGTAAAGCACATCTCCATGTACCTTGACCACCGGCATACTTTCACCCGTAAGCACGGACTGATCCACCTCAAGCTCGTCTTTGCTGATGAGAACGGCGTCCGCGGGCACGATGTCTCCAGCCCTTAACCTGATCACGTCACCTGGAACCAGCTCCCTAGCCGGGATTAGATCCCACTTACCTTCCCTTTGAACCCTTGCCGTGACCTGTAATCTGTTCTCGAGAAGTTCTACGGCTTTCTCCGCAGAGCTCTCATGAACGTAAGATATCATGGCGTTCGTTACGAGAAGCGCACCTATTATGTAGGAATCCACGTAATGCCTTATGATGGCCGTGGCGACAAGGGTTATCTCAAGCATCCAAGCTGTGAATCCCCAAAACTTCTTGACCACCATCTTTGCCTTACTTTCCCTTTTCTCAGGGACCTCGTTGTAACCGTACTTCTTTAGCCTAGCAGCAACCTGCTCTGCTTTAAGTCCTACCCCAGGGTCCACCTCGAGCTCCCTAACCCAGTCTTCAGGGGTAAGAACACGCTTTGCGGATACGGTCACGCCTTTCGTTGCGCTTCTCGATTTACGGGTTATGCTTATTTTCAGGCTCTTAGCAAGCGCTCCTAGCCCTAGTCTTGAGTCGCTTAAGTAGTAAGGCTAGCTCGCTTCCTGGTTATGTTATCCACTTGCGAAACGTGATATAAAAAAAGAAACCCTCAAGCCATTTACCGTTTCCTAACGTGCTATTGTGTTCTTTATATACATGTTTTCTGTAAGCTAGGCACGTTCACGCGAATACCGACGTCACCGACTTTGAAGACTTCATCGAAGCGAATAAGCGAGCCTTAATTGGCAAAATATCGGGATAAAGCTCGCTTGACCGCTTACGGTCGATAGAGGGCGCTTCACCTTTCTGTTTGTCTGGCACGATACCTCAGGGGGCGTTAAGCCTCTGATCGCGGCAAAGCCAAGCAAGGGCGCGCAGCCTACCAGCAACATTTCGCTGTGGCTAGCCTCGAGCAGCGGTATGCTGCAGAGTGCCCACACAACAAGAGAAATGCCTTAAAAATGGAGACTATCGCACCAAAAAGAGCTTCTGATTGGTCTTGCGTCGCAGCGAGACATCGAATGTCTCAACGCATGTATATGTGATAACCATAAGATATCTCACCGTACCCGTTCCCTGTCAAACTTGAAACAACCTGCGTAACCTCGTATGACCTTCTCTCCTCTTGTTCAACTGTCTGAGAGTGAGGTATGTGATGCTGGTGATAAGTGAAACTCTTTACGTAGTACTTGATGGTTAACGTCCCGTTGACCGGTATGTAAGTGCTCGAACGAGAAGTTGTTTCCGTGTGATGGCTTCCTCCCCCTCCTCCCGAGTAGAGCGGGACGCTTTCAACGAAGATAGTAAGCGTAACGTTCTGGGTATCTGAGGAGCTGGAGGCCAAATTTAAGGAGGCAATCCCGTAATAGTTCGTGGAGGTGTAACCGTAATTGCTAAGAGAGAAGCCGTCGTAGCTTGTGGAGAAGCCATTGGGAGTTACTATCCAGAACTGAAGGCTCTCATTTATGACGTAATAAGATGAAATTCCCTGGCCACTCGAATTTGTTGTATCAATCAGTTGAGCAAATATGCTAGTGCTGTTTATCCAATCCCTCGGATCTATGTTAAACCTGCCAAAGGTGGATGGCTTCGCCTTGAGCGTCAGCTGGGGACCAGTTATCTGAGGAGCCATGTAGTAAATCGTCATGGTCGCGTTGGTGTTGGCGCTCGGCACGAAGCTTGAACCCTTGGCCTGACTATCGCTACCTCCGCTGCCGGGCGGAACTGCAACGGCTACCAACGTTAACTTAGCGTTGTTCAACGGAGGCGTGCTTACGAGCAGCGTAACGTTGGCGATCCCCTTGGAGTTCGTAACTCCATGGGCAGGGGCAAGGGCAAAACCGTCGTAAGCCTGCGTCAGCCCCTTCGGGCTCTCAATGTAGAACTCAACTTCTTCGTTCGGCATTGGCTTACTCCCAACGTAAGTGTCGTTCTGGAAACTCGCGAAAAGCGTAGAGTTTTCAAACCAGTCGTGAGAGTAATTACCCAGGACCTCGCGCGAGGAGGAGAGAGTCAAAGTGGGGCCTAAGCCAAGGACTTCTACATTTGAAACAACCTGTGTAGAACCCGTAATTAGGTCTTGCTTTGTACCCGGAACCGGCCACCCAGTATACACAACCGTAATTGTGTAGTTTCCAGCTTGCTTGGGCGTCCAGTTTGCATCTGCCTCAAAGCTAGTTGTTGGGTTATACCACCCGGATATGCTCTTGGCGCTCACGTTGGCTATAAGCTGAGACTTATATGCGGGTACAGGGGCACTGGAGTTCTGGAGCGCCGCGTAGAAGAGGAACCAACCCGCCGGCTTGACGTACAATGGAGACCCTTGATCAACCCAGTAATCCTCATCGGTTTTACCAGCAAGCTTAACGGGCCGTCCTACCCATATCCTTCCCTTTCCAGGGCCCGTGACCTCACTGCGCATCAGCAAGGTCGTGTTTGAGGGAAGAGGTAGTACCGATACTTTAACGCTTGTAGACAGATTTGGCGGAGTATCCGTTCCTGGCCAAGGAGCTAATGATCCCTGGGGTCCTGCCTTAACGGTGCCGAAAGTGCTTCCGAAGTTGAGGCTGACGTTGTATGTGCCCGGAGCCATGTAGTACTGCAACCCGTCACCGATGTTGCCAAGCTGCGTGCTCACGCCCACCGATGACGAGTTATCGAAGTGAACGTTTAAGTTCCCAGTTACGCCGAAGGGCTCGCTGATTTGCAGGGGAGTACCGTATCCCAACGAGTACCCTATGGAGGGATACTGAACTTGCTCCGTAAAGCCGCCGTTGATAACGCTGCTCCACGTATTTGTGGACGGATCGTAATTGTTGCCGCTCAAGAAGAGGTTGCCAAACTTCGCTGTCAGATCTGGTAGCTGGTTGACGTAAAAAGTATCTGGCTTAATCACTACTCCCTCTATGTATGGGCCCTTTGGTGGGGGTTGTGCTAAAACAAGACCGGGATAAACGTTTATCTGAACGAAAGTCACCGCATATATGTCAGTTGTGCCTATCCCGGCATTACCCGAAACTATTTTTATACCTCCAGACACGAAGGTACTGCCTCCAGGTGCCATGACAAGAGTATCGCAGAAGCTGTCGCTATATATCTGAACGTAAGGATTAAGCAAGCCCCACGTCATGTCCTCCTTGAGGTTTTGAGGAAGGTTTCTGTTTGCTCCAGTTACTTCCTCCCCATAAAGTATGCCTCTTGTTAGGTTTGTGTTTATCACGTCGTAAAGCTGCTGAACATCGCCCTCGAACGCGGGAATTAACTTCGCTAACGATATGCCCATTTGTATATCCTTGATGATCTGCTCCGTGTCAGCGGGATCGCTGAAGGGGTTCGCTATCGCGGCGCTTGTCATTAGGTGCATTGGATGCATAACTATGCCGTAATTTGGAACCTGATACTCCGCCTGCATCGAGGTAAGCCCAACATTTGTGAGAAAACCAGCGCTGGCGTCCTCTATAACTGCCGTGGTAACGGTCACCTTGTAAGTGAGCTCGTCCGAGTAATCGTTGATCGTAGATGTCTTGTTAAATGGCGCGTGTATCTGCGCCGTCATCCAATCTCCTGCCTCCGCGCTCGACACACCAGTTGTCGATATGGCTATGATAATACTACCGTTGTTCGCGTAGCCCTTCACGTAAGTTAGGGCAACTCCCGTGGGAACTGAGGGCAAAAGGGATTGGGCGTTGAACAATGAAGAGTAAACGTAAAGAGTTGGACTGTAGACGTAGGGAGGTATGGAGGGAACGTTTGTCCTCTGATAGGGATCGCTGCCGAAAAATGGGGTTTCGTTGTAGCCATAATAAGCGGCAGGAAAACTTGTGAAGTAGCTTTGACCAGCCTTTGATGCAAACCTTTCCGGGTTTGACTTAAAGTACTCACGCGCGTAAGAGGAAGGGTTAACGGATGAAGATGATGCCAAGGGAAAGTCTACTTGAACTTCCATGTTGTGATCAACAAAAAGATCACCTGAAGAGGGAAGAGCAAGGCGATCGGGAGGCGCCTGTACGTAATAAGAGTAAGTTCCGGAGCGCAAGTAAAAGGTGGCATTCCTCTCGTAAGAAGAAACCGTGGTACCGTTCACCGTCACTTCCCATAAAGAACCGGGCAACAGGTCGTCTTGAACGAAGCTAACGGTGTAAACGCTTGGAGTGAATACTATGTCCTGTGAAACTGCCTGGCTTGAAACCTTAACGTACCCCGACTGAGGAGATTCTGAGTAACCGTTGACCTTACCCACATAAAAGGGATACGTGCCATCTGCCTCCTCAAAGGTTAGCTGAGGAGACATAGAGGATTTGTTCACCCCGTTGAGGACAACGAACCAGCGCGTGCCAGATGGTAATCCAGACTCAGTAAAAGTAACGGCATAAGCGGAAAGAGCAAAGGATATTAACTCGCTCATTGAGCCCGTGACGCTCAGCGTTCCGGATGACGTCGAAGGAACGTATCCGCTGCTCGTGCTCACCGAGTAAGAATATGTCCCTGCCGGGACTGTTAGAGTCAAACTGTCAGAATCGGAGGTCTGAGTTAAGCCGTCCATGGTCACAGACCACGAAGTGCCTAAGGGTAAACCAGTCTCTGTGAAAGTCACTGCGTACGTCTCCACCCTCGTGAAGGTTATCTCATCGGTGACGTTTGCACCGTTGACCGAAAAAGTCCCAGAAGTGGGCGAGGCCTCGTATAATTGGACGGGCCCTACAGAGAACCCATACTGGCCGTTCGGCAACGAAAAAAGGATAACTGAAGATGTGGAGGAAAGCGTGATGCTTGGAGAAGAAAGAAATGCGGCAGATGACGTCGAGGAAGTTGAGCTTCCCGATTCCTCAACAGTTACCGACCAGCTTGTACCTGAGGGCAAACCGCTTTCCTCGAAAGAAGCTAGGTAAAAAGGTGCAAAGTTGCCTGAAAAGTTTGCCTTAACCGAGATCGTCGAGATTCCACCAGGGCTGGAGCTGCTGTAGGTCGTTTGACTCGAGTAGGACCCACTTATTAGGTTGCCGCTGTATTTCCCAAACACAAGTCCAGAGTATATATAACTCAAAGTGCCACTTAGAGTGCCAGAGGTAATGTAGCCCCCTGATGCCTGTGCAACTCCTTTTCCCCTCGCGCTGTATTGCTTTGAGCCCGTCGTAAACGTGCCGACGTAAGAAAAGTTAATGGAGTAGGAGTCTGATACCTGAGAAATTGTTCCGTTCACCTTAGCAGTAAGCTTCCCTTGAAAACTACCTGAGAATGAGCCGTTAATGTTACCTGAAAAGCTGTTGGGCGTCACCAGCTGGGCTTGGATCGCAATTGTGGCCGTTTCGCCTGCAGAAGAGCCTGAACTGGTCGAAGCTACTCCGCTTGAAGTCTGGGCACCAGCGCCCGAAAGGGGAGAAAAGCCCGACGCCATGAACACCAGAAGAAGGATGGCCACCGGAACTTTCAAATTCAATGAAATTTAAACAAAAATTCTTGCCGGCAGCTTTTAAGTGTGACTGCAATTTAAGTTAAAACAACTTCGAAATTCTTCAGGTTGGGAAGCAAAACATGTTTTCCCTTAAGAGCTTGACATCCTCCTTAGGCTCCACGGCCTAAAATTCTCAAGCTAGCACTCTTCGTGAAAACGCGAAAATAAACATTCGTTTGTCCTTATCCATTTTCCTATCTTAGCCCTTTGGCGATAGATTTCTTCGTGAGCAAAATAAGATTAAGTTTTTATGTTATGCCCCTCATGTTAAAAGCACCAGAATGACCGATTTCAAGGGTATGATAAATAGCTCAGGGGCCTCAGGTCAGCAGGCACCAGGCTCCAATCCCAATCCTGTTGGTGACGCCTCTGCCCTAAAGAAGGCGTACGATACTTTCATTCAGAACTTTGCGTTGGCCATACCGTCTGTTGTGCTTTTTGTGGCTGAGGTGATCGTAACGGTCCTCTTCATGGTCTTTGCGGCGGCTGCCTTGGGGATAGGCTATCCCATGGCGTCCTTCTACGAGCTTTACGGCGTCTTTACCGCTGGCATATTGTCCATAATCGTAAGGGCAGTGAGCGCTTTAATATATGGGGTTCTGACGGGAATATTCGTTTCAGCGACGCTCGTGGAAGCGAATGCTGCCCTATCCTCCAATTCCTACTCGTTCGGCGCAGCAATGGGCGAGGTCAAGAAAAAGCTAAATCAGATACTCACTTTTTCCTTAGTTCTCGGCGTAGCTGACCTGATATGGGCATTTACTGGAATGTTCGCCTGGTTCCTCGATGCGATAACGAACATGGTTTTCATAGTCTCATTTGCCTTCGTGCTAGCCGGCAAAAGTGGAACCTTAACCGACGTTATACAGGGGTCGGCCTCGAGCTTGCTAGCATGGCTTGGAAAAGATCCCATTTCGATTTTGGGCCTTTTCGTCGCAGCCATTTTCCTTGGTTTTCCCATAGTCGAGTTTGCGGCAATGCCCATGGCAGCGCTCATAGTTATGATCTTTTACGGGGGAGAGAAACAAGCCCAGTCGACCGCAAGCACTACAACCACGACATAAGGGAAGCTTCTGGCGACGGAAAGCCAGTCACGAGCAAACTAAAAACGGATTTTGCGGGCACGAATTTTTTTAATTAGAAGAGTTATCGGTCGTCGCCACCACAGGACATACGTGCGTTAAATGCTAATAAATAACTAAGTGCAGTCCAATCCCACCTCAAGGGCTCGCTAGGTCATAAAATCGATCATTCGAAGACAAATAAACCGTAATCCGCAATTAGGTCCAAGGTCCATCCATCGCGTAGTCTGAAGGGGATAAGCGACATAAATAGTAACCCGAATTGCAGATCATACAACAATAGCCCTTGAAAGGCGTACTTAACCACTTTATCACGATCCTTATCTCGGAAGAACAACTTTAAAGCAAAAGCGAATTAATGCAAATTGGGCGTTTCGGCCATGGATCTTTGAGTTCAACTAATGATGAGCAGATCGATCCCGGCCGCTGCGCTCTCTTTAATCGTAAAGATGATCCAAAATCCCTCCTATCGGGAAAGCTAACCTAATGCCAATGGCATCAGGCAGATAGACGGGTCACCAGCCATCGAAAGCAAAAAATCGCTTTTAAGTTCGCCTTTGCCCTCTCCTCTGTAGTAGCAACAACGTGGTCACCACAATGACCACTACCGCAACCGCTATGGCGATGGCGATCGTTCCCGTGTTGGATGGAGACTGTGGAGATGTTACCGTAAGGGTCGCTGTACCTGTTACCGAGGTCTCTACCGTTGACTGCGCTCTCACCGTAAACGTGCCTGATGACGTCGGCGTATAGGAAACGCTGGCAACTCCCTCAGAGTTCGTGACTGCGGATCCAATTGAGGCTCCGTTAACAAAGAAGCCGATAGGCGTGTTGGCCACTGACTGGCCATTTGAAGCGGTTACTGTTGCCGAGACGGTCACCGGCGTGCCAACGGTAACCGAGGCCGACGAAAGAGACAATGAAATAGCAGACGGAACAAGCTGGACAACAGCGTTAAAGGAGGCACTTCCTGTCACAGATGTGTTATATGAGGGTTGAACCTGAACGGAGTAAGTTCCCGATGACGAAGGAGTGTATGTGATCGACGCGGTACCGTTGTAATTAGTTAAAGCTGTCCCAACCTTAACTCCGTTGACTATGAACTCAAGCTCTGTAGCCGGCGCAACCCAACCATTATATGTGTAAGCTTTCGCGGTTATGTTCACCTGCTGACCCACGTTAGAGGTTGGTGCCACGAAAATGGAAATAGAGGTGATTGGCAAGTGTATTAACCCAAGCTGTCCCTCAAGAAGTTCCAGCTCGCCGGGGAATTGATTCTCAGCCAAGTTAATTATTGAGTTATTTGTAACCGCTATCAAGTGACGGGAGTTTATCCCGTAAATGTTTTCTTCTCCATCGAGGGGAATATCGGTGCAATAATGGTTTTCGATGTAGGCCAACCCCTGCAACCAGATGGTCTCCTGAGTCAGGTTCGGGCTTCCAGCCCTCGCCTTGTTGAAGAGCTGCAGGAACGATATGTTCCCAACTTTGGGTACGTAGACCGGCTTCAAGAAGTTCATGTAGTGAGAACCTCCCAATCCATTGTCTAGGGCGGCGGGCTGTATGAACACGTCCCAGGCCGGTCCCCACCACCCCCACCTGCCCCAATAGAGGTTAAACCCTTTACCAGTCTCGGCGTAGCTCGGGTTGCTGGTCATGAGAATGGTAGTCGGCAACCCAAAGGCATCTAGCTGGCTCACCGTGTCCTCCAACTCAGCCAGACTAGCCCCTGATGTAGGGCTACTGAGCAGGGTAAGGGTTACTGGCGTGCCGTTTGAAGCATACCATTGACCGTTCTTCAGAACGAAGCCGGCCGATTTCATGAGCTCTGAAGCCTTAGTTAGGTTGTAAGGATACCTGTTAAGCGTAGCCAAGAAGCTTTGTCCAAGGGCTGAATAGTCCCAGGGATTCCACGAGATTGGATACTGAAGCGTTGTGTAATATGGCTGCATCGAAGATGCTTCTACAACCTTTGTTCTGTTGACGGCGTAAGCTATTGCCTCCCTTACCTGAAGAATGCTTACCCAATTGCTGTTGAAGTTGAAAACCAAATCATTGCCTGTTAACACGGGGATTACCCCGAGCTTCCAGTAGCTCGGGAGCTCAGCCATTATGGAGGGCGCCAGAAATCCATCGAACTTGTCGACCTTCCCCGATAATATGAACGTTTGCTGAGCCGATGGTGAAGTGAACTGATACCAAACAATCGAGTTCCAGGGATAGCTCTTCTCGTCCCAATAGTACGGGTTACGCGTTAGTATGAACTCCGAGGGTGTAACAGCAGATAGGACGTAGGGACCAGAGGAGACGAAAGGATACTTGGGAGGCACTTCTATTCTGGGCACAACGTTCATGATCATGTTGAATAGGTGGGTTCTCACGGCGTTATTTCCAGAGGCCAAAGCCGTCAGGTTACCTTGAATGTATTTCATGTATTGAGTCCAATAGGGTGGGTATATGTAAATGCCAGAGCCCGCTAAGTCAACTATGAAGAAGAAGCTAGGCGAAGAGTACTCATCTAATCCTCCTACTACTCCTGGCGGATAGTAGACTGATACTGCTGTTGAGTTAATGATCTTCGGGTAATAAACCGGCAAGCCGTAGGCTATTATGTCAAACAAAAGCTGATCGTAAAGGGTGGTAGAGTTAAGCGGGTAACCGTTGCTCCACCTCAGCCCCTTCCTCAGCACTAGGACGTAGGTGTTATTTGAGGGAAACATTTTGTAAGATGATAGCCCGCAGTTCACGTTAGAACCGTTTAAGAGGGGTATTATGGGCCAAAGGTCGACGTAAGCCTTTAGACCGAGGCTTAAAGCCACGACGTATCCATCTGAGGAAACCTCACTTGCCGATGTGTAAGGAGCAGAGGTCACAGAGCCAAGGTAAAGCGTTGGTCCCGGTATAGACATGCCTTGCGCATTGACAAAGTACAACTGATTATAAAAGAGGAGAGAAATCAGCAAAAGCAGGATTAATGCCTTCTTCGGTTTGTTCGACGTTCCCGTTAAATAGCATCGGGAAGGAATTTAAGTATTGCGGAAATAATAGCTCATAAAAAAGGAAACCTGTCTTCGGCACTACATACAAGGTTGACCATAAGCTTACGCTAAAACAGGTTTTATTGCCGACTCGCGTAAACGTCGAGATCAATTTTTCATATAACCTCCTTGAGTTTGATAATAAACAACATAACTCAATCCAAAAACAGTTCGGCTATAACATATTGAAATTGCGCAAATAAGCGAGATCAAAGCGCCGTTGGCCAAGCCTAACGCTGCGGGACAGTAAGTACCTCGTTCTGATGATCGCTTTAATAATTACAGATCTATGTCAATGAGCTTAGTTTTGTAGTAATACCCAACCTTGAACTCCACACGTGAACTTTGCTTGGTTGGTACACATAAGAGGGAAACCTCGTTCTCTTGCCTCAAGTAGGGCTCTGGAAGGTAAAACCTTTCCTGAGGGCCCATCGGGAAATACTTTCCAACCAGCTTTCCGTTAAGATATATGAAGGCAAAAGCGTCGCCCCTCAGCTCAAGGTACACCGGAGCATTTACGTTGTCCAGTTTTCTTGTTGAGAAACTGAAACTGATCTCCTTTGGATCTGATATGCTTATTGGGGTGGGCAGCTCTTCTTCCGCCTGGCATCCCCTCTCAATTTTCTTGATGACAGCCTCGTCGGCAGCCCCATCCCACACCTCCACATGGGTTTCACCTGGGCTATTGGGGATGTCCTTCAAGCTCCAGTGGGGATAAGTTATGGAGGCCATCGCGATCTGTACCTGCCCTTTTCTGAAACCCGCGTAAACCACTGTCTCAATCGGGTTGTCTCCGATTCCCTTGTACACCAGATCGCCGTCAACAAAGATCAGAATTGGAAACAGGGCCGGTGACTTTGACAGCCTAATAACCAAGTGCCCTCCCTCTCCAACGTCAACTGTAGCCCTGTAGTAAAACACTGCCGCAGACGGCTTTCCAAGCTCCGTAAGGCTCTTGACCCAATTAACCTTTGGAAGGTATTCCACGGCATCCCTGTTGAGCGTTATGGTGCGACTGTGGTTTGTTGGCACGCCTGGCTTGTAGCTCGTGGAAAAGTCCATGAGGCCGTACTCCCATGAACTGATCTCAAAGGTATCCCTTAAGTTGAGGAGAGCTGGTGAGAGCAATCCGGTCACAGAGGGTAACTGCCCATCATTGGGATGACCGGTGGAGTGAACTATGACCCTAAGCTCACCGGGCTCTATCTGGCACTTAACGTAAACCAGGCCACTTCCCGCGACCTTGCCGTTGTTTATTATGACGGCAAGATCGTGAACTACAAAACCAACAAGAGCTGCGGCGCTGACGTCAAAGTCGTACTCGTAGATGTCATGTGCAAATAGCCCTAGCTCTTCCAGCGGCCTTATGCCCTTTAGCTTGAGCACTGGCTTGGCGCTAACCGGGCCCTGCTTTGGCTGCGAAGTGATGAGCTGTGGCTCATCAGCGCCTACGTCGATCTCGACCCTGCTCATGTTTGTCTCCGGAACGTAGTCGCCCGTTGATGAAGCGAAGGGAAGGTATAGCACGTTTTTTCCCTCTTTTGCCTCGAGTTTAAGCCTTGACATGTTTCCTTCCCTTAGAAGGTAAGCGTTAGATGGAACGTAAAGGTCGTTAAGCACCCACGTCTTTGAGGCAAACTCTTCACTCAAGATAAGGATCCTAAAAGTTCCCTTGGCGTCCACAAGGCAGCCAGTCAGCTCTTCCGGCACATTTCCCTTGATCACGACCTCTTCACCCTCCCGAATCACTTCAAGTGCACCGCAAGACTTGATGTTCACCCCAACCAGGCGTACGCTGAAAGCCTCGCCGACGTCGCCGTAGAGAAGCACGTCTCCCCCTATAACTCCCAATAGGTTGAGGTTGCTTTCTCTGATAGTTGCCCCTTTTACCGAAAGGTTTAAGGGAATGACCTTAACCTCCCTGGGCTTCAGCCTGATTTCTCCATCAGCCCATTCGCTGTCCGTATTGTTCACGTAGAACTTAAGGCGCAGATCCCCTTTCCGCCTGATCACCAACAGCCTTCCGCCATCATACTTCTCGCTTTCTGTTTCGCTTCCGTCGAGCAGTTCAGCAAGAGGTGTCAATAGCTTTAGCTTGTAGTACATGTCGCTCAGCTCTCCCGACTCCATGACGGAAGCCTCCCAAGAGTACCTTGTTGGGATCCACCTGCCGGGCCAGTTTCCCATGTTGGTGCCGCCGTGAAACATGTAGAAGTTAATCAGATCTGTGCCATATGCCAGGGCCGTCGCAAAAAGCATCTTTATCCACTCGGGAGGAAGGCTGTCTTTTTCTGAAGGCTTGGGACCGTTTATCCAAGGCCCCCATCCGCCCTCGTATTCCAGTATCTTTGGATTACCACCCTGAGTTTCCACGAGGTCCTTCAGGCTTGTTATGACGGAACCGATGTCCCACCTGCCTGGGTAAAGGTCCACTGCCTCGGTGAAAACGGTGTTCCTCACGTACCTGTTAGAATTGGCATAAAGTTTTGCAGTAACCCCTACTTGTCTTGCCAAATCAGCGAGCCGCATGTGATATGGCACGTCACCCCAACCAGCCTCGTTCTCAAGTTGGAGGATGGCTACACCTCCCATGGGCTCCTGATGTTTAACTACGTAGGGTAGGATTGACCTGAGCCATCTTTCCGCGTAGGTCCAATAGGATGGATCAAGGCTTCTTGGTATGAAGCCCTTTTTGAGTAACCAGTCAGGGTGCCCCCCGTTGTCCCACTCGGAGCATATGTACGGGCCTACCCTTGCCGCGATCTTAAGCCCAAGGCGCTCCGCCTGGGTCAGGTAAGTGTCCACGTCCTTTTCCCCCGAAAAGTCAAATATACCGGGCTCTATCTCGTGATAGTTCCACGCGAAGTAAGTGCTCAAGCAGTTCATTCCCGCCCTCTTGAGCTTGAGGAGTCTGTCCTCCCACAGCTCTCTCGGAACCCTAAAGTAGTGAATTTCTCCGCAGAGGTACATGGTTTTAGCTATCAGAAGTATTTAAGTAGTTGTGCAGCGAGGTTCATTCGTATCATGAGCGCTGTCGTTTTCGCACGGCAAGCTGTGATGAACATGCGCGCCATTGAAGTTTCTGATATTCAACAGCCCGCGGAAAAATTATCAGTGAACCATTATTTGGCGATCTTGCACGCCGGGCAAGCATTTAAAAGATAAATCACCTGCTGAGATCCCATAAATCGAGGGCATTAAGCAGGCTTTTAGCCTCACTCTTAACACCAAGCCGGAGGCATCTCGCGAGCTAAACGCAACAGGCAGGATCTCTGATTTTCAGCCTAAATGGACCTCATCGCAAGAGACAAATGAAGGACTTTGAAGTGCAACACAGTTAATGGGATACGCGTTCTCATGCCTCCTAAAGGTGGATTGAGCGTTTCCTAAATCTGATAAATATCTTTAAGCCAATTTATTCAACGATTAAAAAATATGATGGAGTAACATGATGAAGTAAATTGAAAAGGCAATCGCAATCAATCAAATTGATTATCAGAAGCAAGACCAAAAATTCCTGACCCACTTCGTTCACAGCAAGTTTTTATTTTGAGATGTAGTATATACCATGCAAGAAAAAATAAATGTGCTATACGTAGGAGATTCGGGGACTCTCGCCCTGACGTACGTGGGTTCACCGTTCTGGGTTGAGCAGAAGAACCTCGAGGTTTGGAACTTTGCGCTTCCGTTTCTGAATTCCTTGAAGACCGACCCCGATGTTGAGGTCACCTATATGCCAACTTGGGAGGCATACAAGAACTTCCCAAGAACCCTTGAAGACCTGATGAAGTTCAACGTGCTCATACTCAGTGATGTTGAGTACGATTCAATAATATATTACCCGGACTTTTACAACACGTCCAACTACGGCAAGTTCATAACGCTTCCAAACAGGGTAAAAAACATAAACGAGTTTGTGAAAAGGGGAGGAGGATTTGCCATGCTTGGAGGGTGGCAGAGCTTTGCCGGAAAACATGGACAGGCCCTGTGGCAGCATACACCAGTTGAGGAAGCGCTGCCCGTGAACATGCTGGACAGGGATGATAGGGTTGAGACTCCTGAAGGAGCACAGGTTAAGGTCGTTAATGCAAACCATCCGATTACAAAAGGAATAGATTGGGAAACGGTGCCCCCCTTACTAGGATACAACAAGATTCTCCTGAAGGATGGCGCTGAGCTGCTTGCCACAGTTGGTGAAAAAGATGTCCTCATGGCAGCTTGGGACTACTACTCGGGAAGGGCGTTCGCGTTTGCTTCGGATCCGTCTCCTCACTGGGGAATTAACTTCATGAACTGGAAGTACTACAAGCTGCTTTGGGTACAGGCAGTGAAGTGGCTGGCCAAGGCCATTTAAACGCAATTCAAAGGCTGAAAAAAATGAAAGCTGAAGAAGACGGGTCCTTGCGCGAAATTCAAGAGCAATTCGTAGGCTACTCACGCGAATGGATAAGGAAGGCATGGACGATCTTCTCCTACTTGGGAGTGGATTTCTCGCTTGAAGAAGTATCGCAGAGAAAGGAGCTAATTGAGCACAACATCTCTGAGCTTAAGGGCATTGGAAGCTTTTGGATGACGCCTGGTTTTCTCGAAACCCTTGTCCAGTCCTACAAGGCCACACCAATAATTGCTTCCGCAAGTTCATCTTTGGATAGCTACTCAGAAGAAATTTCAAAGGTAGCAGCCGATACCTTGCCCGTGTTGCTGATTGACTTTGGGTCCAAGGGTTTCAAAGCATTAAGGGAGAGGTCAATACCTAGAAGGTATTGGGATAGGGATCTCTTTCTAGTGCTTTCGAAGTTATCGCAGCGCGATGCCGCTTTCATCTGCTCGGGATCCTTGGATAGAGCTCAACGTGTATTCGATCAGGTGAGAGAGGTTGTCTCCTTCCTAAAACAGCACGATGTCATTAAGGGATGGCCCATGGTCACAAGCGGTTGGTACATGGTTACGCCTGTGCCCAGGCACCCTGCAAGCATAGTTTCAGACGCGCTAAGGCTCGGCTCCCAATGGGCCATCTTCATAGGGCCAAACGAAAATGAAGCCGTAGGAGAGCTTTCAGCCAAGCTAAAAGAACTTGGCATGAACTTCACCGCGATTTCCGGTCAGCTCTCCGGAGATGGCAAGCTAGTCATGGTTAATTGGGAAAGCTACCCAGATCCACAGTCATCGGATCTCACGCAAGTGCTGAACTCTAGGAGAAGCGACAAGGGCTTGCTGTTTGCCGTGTTCGGCAATCTTTCTGACTCCGACATGGATCTCTTAAAAGGGAAAGTGGATGGCTACGCATTTCACGAGGGAAACTCTGAGTTCATAGAGGATAAGGATTCTTTCATAGTATTGCCTTACCACCTAGATGTTGGAGAAGTGCCATACTCCATGTGGCTTTTCACGGGTAAGGATGATTTGCCCTTAGAGGAAAAAGTTCTTAGCTCGCTAAAGTCGGGAAAGGCCGTTGGGATCTTCGATGATGGAAGAGTGGTAGGCAGCGCGTTTTTGACAAACCTCGCTAGAATGCTTATGGCAGATAGGCACCACTTGATGCGCTACCTTCCAGACCCCACAACCATGAAATGCGCGATAACGTCAAATTACTTGGAAGTTCGCTTAACCAACTCGGGCCACGAGGAAGTTAAAGGCGTGCTCAGGGCGTTTTCGAGCTCTGGAATCAAGATAAAAAATGGCGAGGTCGGAGTCACCCTAGCCCCAGGGGAGACCAGTCTGTTGAGGTTCGACGTGGATTATGAGGCAAACGCAAGCGGTTCCTATGCCCTAGCTCTGACCAAGTTCTCATCAGATAAGGGAACGTGGATGGATCTGTCTTACGCAGAGGTGCCTCCTGAGCTCTCTTTGCCTTCAATCTTTGTTTCGGATGGCAATAAGGTGGCGTTGCCATTGACGATGGTGAACGTTTCAGGAAAAAGTCGCTTTGATGTGACGCTAAAGGTGTTCTCAGGCGATAAGGAATTGATTAGTGAAAACAAGAGGGAGCGGTACGCCCCCTTGATTAAGCACAAGACCAAGTTTCTCGCCAACCTTTCCGCAGGTAGCTACGTGCTTAAAGCTTCTTCACCATGCCAGAGTGCGGCTTGTAAGCTTATCGTGTTCCAGCCCATGGGAATGGCTGAAGCACGTTACGAAAAACCTTGTTGCGAGGGCACGGAAGAGGTCGTTTTAGAAAACGAGTCGATTAAGGCAAGGATAATACCCATCGGAGGCAGGCTGATCGAATTCACCCTGAAGGAGGGAGATGTTCCTTTGCTTTTCAAGCTGTATCCCAAGAGACCCGAGGACTGGAGGGCACCCGGCAGGAAGAGAAGATTTTATCCTTTCGGAGGGCTGGAAGAGTTCATACAGCAACCCACCGTTGAGGGGCACGAGCCCTTCACGCTGAGCATATTAAGGAGGCGCGGGACGGCTGCGTCGGCGCGCGCTGAAGCATGCATTCACAAAAACGTGCTCAGAAAAACCTTCACGCTTTTCGGCGGTTCTTCCCTTTTGCAGGTCCTATATGAGGCCGATTTCGTTAATCCAGAGCTTAACGTTATTGGCGTGAACCCTATAATACGCATAGGTCAAGTAATCGATTCTCGCCACGTCGTCGCCTTTCCTTACGAAGGAAGAGTGGTGCGGGAAAGGTACAAGGGAAAGCTCTTCGGTAAAAGAGTAAAGCTCGATGAAAACTGGATTGCCGTCTACGATGAACAAGAGAAAGCAGGGTTGATAACAGCTTACGACAGAAACGTTCCATTCTTAACTCACATATGGATGAACACTCCAGATAACGGAGATTCTCATTACGGCTACATAGAGGTTCAGCCGTGGATAAAGGTTCAGCATCGCACAACCACTTACTTCAGCTACTACATGTACGGGTTCATGGGAGAACTTGATGGAGCCCTCGATAACTTATCCAAACTCATCCCACTCTTGCGATCAACACAAGGTTAAGGGGATTATCGGTACAGCTGAGTTAAAGCGCCGAGCTTTTCTAACGGCGGACCGAAAGCAAAAGACTAAAGCGCAGCTGCGAAGGGACCCGCCTGACCATTGCTAGATTTTGTTCTTGTTCAAAGCTCACAACTTTCTTACACGAACTAGTTAAAAAACGCTTATAAGTACCTCAACAGACGATCAGGGTTCTCGTGATAAAGAGGTCAAGAATGTCTCGGGAACGGGACTTCTTATCTGCGCTTTTCTTCGGTCCATGCCCCCAGGTGGGAGGCAATGGCAAAGAATGAGGAGCGCAGAGTAGGATCAACGGTCTACTACCCAGGAAAGGGACAGGTTGAAGTAACCTCATCTTTTCCTGGGGAAAGTTACCTGTGGAACGAGGATTTCCACACGACGCCCGTTTACATACGCAACTGGGGCCCTTGGACTTACACAGCGATATGGTTTGGAATGGTTTTCGTAATACCTACCTGGTATTTAGCGGCTGCGGGCTTTTCCTTTGGGCTGAACTGGTGGGAGATCCTCCTGGACTTTTTCGTTGGAAGCGCCATAATACTGGTTCCAACCCTAATACAATCGCACGGTGGGGCGCGCTACGGCATGTCCGAACCGCAGCTGACTAGAACGCGCTGGGGAATATACGGTGCCCAGATCCCATCTTGGATAAGGGCAATCATCTCAATGGGCTGGTGGGGCATAGTTTCATACATAATAACGGAGGCAGCCGTGGGCATTTACGCGGTACTGGTTGGAAAGACTCACATGCTAAGCGGAGCCACAAGCTATTCTCTTGCGGTCTCCTTTCCCAAGCTTTTCTGGAGTACCTTCATAGCCGTCATAGCTTTCCAAGTGCTGCTCTTCTACTTTTCTCCACCAACGAAGGCGCAACCGCCTCTTAAGTTCTTGGCAAGGATGGCAGCCCCCATAGTTGCGCTTGGATTTGCCACCCTTTTCCTTTTCGTGATGACCAAGTCAGGCTGGAATTTCCACCCAATCCTCTCAATACCGCAGAGGTCCGCCAACTTCGTAATGAGCGAGCTCGCCTACCTTAACGCCGTCATAGCGGACTGGGCAACCATGGCGGTGAGCATGCCCGACTTCACGAGGTTCGCAAACTCACAGCGCTCCCAGGCCTGGGGCCAGCTTCCCATGCCCTTCATGATGACAGGGGTCGCTGTTTTGGCGCTCATGGCCTCGGGGGCAACGATGGCCCTTGGAATAAACGGAGGGGCGGGGATAATCGATCCGGTTGTTCTCGCCACGGTGATGCTTCCAAAGTGGCTCGCCGTTTTCGTTCTCTTCGCCTTCGCGCTTGCCATGTTCGTGGTCAACGTTTTCGCCAACTCGGTCGCTCCTGGCTACGACATAGCCAACACCTACTCTAAGCACCTGAGCTGGTTCAGGGGCATCGTCATAGGCATAGCCATAAGCGCTGCGCTGGGAGCGTGGACTTTTTACGCCTCAGGCGCCTATGCCTTCATCTATAACTGGTTGCTGGCCTACGGAGCTCTCCTAGGTGCGGTAGAGGGAATAATAGTTTTCGATTACGCCGTCATAAGGCGCTTTAAGTTTGAGGCTGCGGACGTTTACCTTTCAAGAGGGAAGTTCAGGTACTGGAATGGATTTAACCCCGCTGCCCTTGTGGCCTTTGCCGTTGGGACAATCGTCACTTACTCGGATCACTGGGGGCTCCTAGTGAACCCAATTACTCAGCTCCTATACGCGAGCTCCTGGATATCTGCCTTCTTCATAACTGGCCTTACGTACCTACTGCTCATGAAGTTCTGGGTAATCCCGAAGTATCAACCTTTCCTTAAGGGAGGGATCCTACACGGCTACGCCAGCGAGGAGGTGAAACAGCTCTTTGCCGAGCGGCGACGCGGAGACCCGTAAGATAGACCTTCACTCCCACTTCTTTCCGGCGAGGGCTCGCGAGCTGTTGAAGGAAGGAGTTGGACGCATCCGGATAGCAAACCCGGACAACATGGGCAGGGTTTTTCTTTACGACTCCTATACTGGACATGCGCTCACGTACTTCTCTGAGGGCTCTCCCCACGTAGACCTTGAGCAGAGGATCCGCTCCATGGATCACTATGGAATAGAGCTGCAGGTCGTGAGCGTGAGCCCTCCTAACGTAGATGTCATACCCGATGCCGACTCCGCTTCAAAGCTCGCAAGGGTCATCAATGACGGGCTCGCTGAAGCGGCACAGAAATACAAGGGCAGATTCATGGCGCTTGCAACCCTTCCAATGACGAACGCCGGCGCGGCCATCGATGAAGCCAAAAGAGCATCAAAAGATCTGGGCATGAGGGGGGCATTGCTGAGCTCCAACGTCAATAAGCTCTTTTACGACCAGATGGCAGAAATTGAAGCAGTGTTCAGAACACTGCAGGAACTCGGCATGTTTGCCCTCATCCATCCTACGGAGCCAGTTACTTGGGCCCAAGTTGGGGAGGACTATAACTTGAACCTCATCTACGCGTGGCCCTTCGACACAACGGTATCGGCGGCTCGGATAGCGTTTTCGGGGCTCTTGCAGAGGTTACCTAACCTAAGGATCGTGCTCGCGCATGGCGGCGGCATGATTCCCTTCTACGAGGGAAGGCTGAAGATGTTAGCGCAAGACCTCCGGGGAAGGGGTAAGGAAAGAACGTTCGCCGTCAAAGACCCAGTAGGCGAGCTCAAGAAGTACTACTATGACGCCGCGGTGTTCAGCCCAGCTTCCGTAAGGTTACTGGTCGACTTCGCGGGATCGGATCGCGTGATCTTCGGCAGCGATTATCCCTTCGGTCCAGAGGGCGGAAGCGCGTGCTACGAACAGGGGCTCACTGCTATCGAAGTTAGCTTAGAATCAAGGGAAAAGGACAAGGTGCTCTCGCAGAACGCCGCCCAACTTCTTGGCCTAGCTTAAGGGTGCATCAGCAAGCCCATCAGCCAAAAACCAGCTGGTTAAAGAATAGGACCAGCCCGCAAACTTGTAAAGCCTCGAGCGCAAAGCTTATCCTAGCTGCCACCCGCTCGCCGGGAACCGTTGCCCAAAATACACCTTCAAGTTCGCGAGATTTGTAATTAAATTGCAACGAAATTTGAAAAACGCGTTTTAGCCCCCAAATGGCATTTCATGAATAAAAATGAGCGCAAAGGTTGCAATATTATCGGTAATCGCGCTCTTGCTTCTGATAAGCACTGTTGCGATCGCTGCAATGTACTATTCGCTTCGGTCAGCAGACACTCAAAGGATAAGCCAGTTAAAGGCAGAGATATCATCGCTTAACTCAACCAACTCGCAGCTGAGCGCAAAGGTTTCGGCTCTCAGCTCCTCACTGCAGACAGCATATGCCCAGTCCGCGCTAGCTGCTGCCATGGCCCACTGGAAATACATAGCCATAGAGAACACAACGCTGATCGATAGTTCCTACTCCGGGTCCGCCACGCTTCACTGGGTTGGCGGCCCTCTTTCCGGCACTTATGCGGGCATCGAAGAGATAAGCTCAGTTTGGACCAAGTTCACCAACCTCTACGAGACCGTTTACTGGTACACCGTTGTCCCTCCCACAGTTACACAGGTCAACTCGTCCTACTACTCTGTTTCCGCACCCGTCCAGTTCTTGGTTGCCCCCACCTCAGATCCCGAGAACGTGTTCGTGCTTAACGTGACCGAGAGCCTAATTTTGGCCAAGTCCACGCCAACCTTTACCATAGTGAACGAGATATGGAGCGTTAAACCAATAACCCTTCAAAGCGTGATACCTGGTTATCCTGGCCAGCCATCTCTGATAAAGGCTCAACTTCTGGCGGACGGTTTCTCGCACTGGAACGACATATCCATCGAGAACGTGACGCTGATATCTCAGCAGTACTCTCCAAATGCGGAGCTAACATGGATAGGTGGCCCACTGCACGGAAACTACACAGGTTTAAGTCAGATCGAAGCAGTATGGGGCAAGTTCTCAAAGGCCTACGAGTACGTCCTATGGTACGCAGAGACGCCTCCCACCGTTTCGGTCATGGGAACAGAGGCCAAGGTAAGCGGAACGCTTCAGTTCCTTGTGTTCCCGTTCAGCTCAGCGAGCATCCCCAAGCCTAAGGCAGTGCTGCTTAACGTCAACGAGACTCTGACTTACCAGTACAACGTAACCAGCGGCACATGGCTAATCACGCACGAGGTCTGGAGCGTTGCTCCCACTTCGCTGGCTTCCGCAGCGCCCGGGTACCAACCCCCAACCTATGCCTGAAAGCAGCTTCCCGTTCACCTTGCCAACAGAAAATTTTTTTGTAAACATCCAAGCGCGAGCCTAAGCTCGCTGCCTTATAACGTAGGCGAAGGAAGCTAGCGCCAATAAAGTGAGGGACGTAATTCCCATGAGGGGTATTGCCAGATCAGCCCCGTACTCAGCAGAGAACTTTAGGTACATGAAGGAGGACAGAAGGCTTTCAGCTAACAGCGCACCAGATAGCACGACCAGTCCGTACGCGAACTTTGAACGGTTCCTCAGAAGTTGAGCCACGTAAAAGGCAAAGACCACGCAGGCTATGGCCGTTGATGCTGAGGACAGGAGCAGATCGGAAAGCCAATAAATACCCATCAACGCGAAGTCCCCCCGGGCGCCTCACTACGCTTACCTAATAAGCTATTAAACCAATCGGAGTTCGTTTCCACTATGTCAGATACGAAGTAAAGAGCACCGTACTTTGGTCCTTCCGACCTTATTAGGCCGTTCTTCTCCAGAATTTCAAGGTGATGAAGTACCGTCCTGTAGTTTACGTTGAGCTCCTTGGCCAGTTGGTTAACGTTCGCCAGTCTCTCCAGAAGTCTTTGTATTATGTTTAACCTCATCTTTCCGCCTCTACTCCCCACGAAGATCCAGAAATACATGTGCTCCTGAGTGGAGAAGCTGGCCATACTGTAAATCACAGGCGCAAGACTTTAACCCTTAGGTTTTGCACTTTTGGGCAATCACTTGACTAACATGACCCGCTCGGTTCGCTTAATTCGAGTTTAACTTAAAGCGAGCTCTTCTGCCGCCCAGTTACTGTACCTCTACGAAATGAACTCCGGTGTGCCGCTGGCTTTTACCTCGAAAGAGTGCCCTCTAACGGTCGTCGAGGAGCCGAAGATCGTCGTCACGGTTATTGAGCTCGAGCCAAACATGGAGGCTGGAAAGTTAAGCGTTATTGGACCTTCCGCGGACCAAAGGGCATACTTAACCGAACTTCCATTTACGAACTTCAACAGGTAAACCGAGGAAGCGAAGGAACTATCGTAAGATGGCAGGTAAGGAGTAGCGTTTATCCTCTGGGAAAAGGTGTAACCGTTCAAGGAGTAAGTAGTCTCGTAAAGGGCGTAGTAAGACGGCTTTATGAAATATACCGATGTACCCTCTAGGGTACCTCCATCATCCTTCAGTGATTCATGCGTGTCTTGAATTATGCCGAAGTTGTCCATTGGAACGCTTGAGCTGGGGCCCGAGTTCCAGTAATATATTATGGTTATGGGCACCTTACTCATCAGGTTTACCAAGAAAATTCTAGAGTCATAACGTGCCTGATCTAGCAAGTTCGCGTAAAACATGCCAGGAGTGTTTGTGTAACCCCACTCGGTCTCGATCACGGGTTTACCGTAAAATGCCTCAATGTAGCGATAATTATTGATTGCATCCTCAGGTAGGTTCTGGTAAGGGTGAACGGAAATCGCGCTTAGGTAATTTAACACGCCTCTTTGGGCCATGATCTCCATAAAGGCCGACAGGAAGCTGCCCGCTGCCGTCGCGTCGCTAAATCCTCCTTCCGATAGCGCTGGCGCAGCTATCAAAGCCCTTCCGCCAGATGCCTCCTCTATTTTCATCACGCTCTGGGCGGCCATAAGCGAGTAGTCGGTAACGTTAACTGGCCCTCCCCAGCTACCCACTACGTCTATATCGGGTTCGTTCCATATCTCGTACACCGCGTTGGGGCTAAGGGGATATAGTACCCTCGTAACATTACCAGCGAAGTTTGCGAAGGCAAATCTCGCCGCGGCTGTACAGGGAGGGCTTCCGCAGTTGGGAGGACAAGTGCCATACGTACCTCCATTGTACAGAGGATTTGGCCAGGTTAGCGTGTAAATGGGATCTAAACCGCTTGCATTGAGAGCTCTTGCCCACGTCAAAACCTCGCTGAAGTTATAGTTTCCCCTTGTCCTCTCTATTTCTGGCCACACAACTGGAAGCCTAACCCAGTGGATACCCGCATATCTCATCAAGCTTAGCTCTACATCCAGCTCAGACTTGCGATATGCGGTCGACAGAAAGGCTACCTCCACCTCAGTACCAAGTCCGTAGGGTACCGCGCCTGACGGCAACCCAACGGTCCACTCCCGAAAACTAAATGGCCTGATTATGCCCACAAGCCATGGGCATATCTCGTAGCTGTACTTTCCGTTAGGCACGCTACCGTTCGTTTCATAGCTGCCCGCTTTTGCCTGAAGATAGTAAAGGCGTGGAGGAAAAGAAGAAAGGCTTAACGAGAAGTTAACGATTTCCGTGTTGGAGAGGATGGTGACCGAGTATATCTTTTCTGAGTAATTTCCACCGTAGGCCATTAGATAAAAGGAGAGAGTAAGGCCTTTGAGGCCTGAGGCGTTGAAGGAGAAGTGGGCGGTCTCGTTCGGGAAGAACCAGTTCTGGTCGTAGGGGGCACCTGTGCCCTCGTATAGGAGCGAAAGAGAGGGGCTTGAGCTCTTGAAAACGGGGTAGAGCACAAAAACTAGTAAAGATCCTAACAGAACCACCACTAAAGTTACAAAAGCTAAAGCGCTATTTTTCTTCATAGAATTAACTCGCGAAAAGATAAAAACCTTGACCACACGTAAGAATGCAGTCGTCTAACCTATCTTAAAGACATCAGCGAGTCGCTGCAGCTAATCGTCGCGAGCGCACCGTTATCGAAACTTCTATCTTACGTTCACGGATCATGATCTGTTTTAGAGCTGCGCAGGTCTTCTCTTACGGCCTTAGTATCCAAAATCGCTTGAGCGTTCTCGTTTTACCGAAGCTGCTTGCTCTACGCGCGAACGCTTTTTTAACCCGAGATTCGCCATCGAGTTTCAATCTAATTCGTGCTAAGCAAAACTAGGGATCTTGACGTAAAGCTATGCCATCGTTGTGCGCACTAAACCGAATACAAAAAATGTCCGCACGGCCTTGCGGCGGACCGATAAAGAGACTTAAACGTTACCGGTATTCGTATGCTATAACTCCCTGGACCTCGAAGTCCACCTCTACGCCCGCGTGGTCCGCGTGAAATACAAGATAATCGCCCTTATTGGCGCTTAGGCCAAGCGTTACATAAACGTGCCTGCTGTCCTGAGAGCAGGAGCCATCAGCTGGTACCCATGACTTCAGAATTAACCTAACGAGCTGCCCTTCAGCAAGGTTACCTCCTCCGACAATCTTCAGCTTATTGGGGTTATAAACCTCAAATTCGCGGAAATCAGCTGAAATTGGCGGGCTGTCATAGACCTGAGGGGGAGGAGTGAACTTCGGCCTCTCTTTCGATAGCCCCATCGTAAAAAGTACCTCCGCGAAGTTGGGAGAAGAAGGAATCGAAGTAATCATGTATGAAACATCGAGATCTAACCAAAGAAATTTAACGTCCCTGAGAATCTGAGTGTAAAAGTCAACCCCGTTATTGTGCAAGTTGATCACTTCCCACCCAAATCCCGCTGTTCTCAAAGCCACACCTTCAGCAGAAGCTTGGGCTTCGCTCTTGAAGTCAACCTCCGATCCCATGGACGCAAAATGTGCACCCAAAATCCCATCTGCCAACCTAGCCACTTATCATTATCCGCTATCGCCTATTAAAGAATCCCTTGCACTTCTTCATGATAACCGGAGCGGCTATCGGTGAGGCAACGACGGCCTTAGCAAGCGGCAAGATCCACCCATGAATGCCGGGCGCAGAGGTACCTTTTTCGTGTCTTAGTTCCACTGAGGATACTGTCACGTACCCTTTGCTGAACAAGTACACAAAGATATCAAAGTTAGATCTCAGATCTCCTGGCATACTTACGCTTTCTAGGAAGCTCCGGCTTACGTTCAAGCTTTTTGCCACAGAATAAGCGTAAAGCAAGCCTGGAGAGAATGATCGCTGCGAGGGGAGGACTAAGAGCAAATTTCCAGATATACCAGGGTTCCCATAAACGGTTATGGTGGTTATGTTCTCCTTGGGGTCATAAATTACGCCCACTATGCACGGAGGGAAAGCCGTTTCATTCAATGATGCGTTGAAATTGTAAACTATCAGCGTTCCGGTCTGCCCGTGAAAGTCCAGTGAAAAGTTTGGCGCGTTCTCGAGCCTACCGCTTTTCAGAACTATCACGTGATTCGCGGTGAGCCCCAAGGCGGCTAGGTAAATGACACGGAAAAACTGCCTCTTGGACACTCCCGGTTATTCGCAACTACGTATGCAGTTCCCTTGCTCACCAAGGGAAACAGGTAAAGGCCGGGTTCGAAGGTCGAGCCATCCACCTCTGCAAAGCAAACGGAGGATGCGAACTCTGAGGTGGAGCTAAGAAGCAGCCCGCCCGAAATCTCTCAACGATCAATGGTTTTGATCACACCTCCAGGTAAGTAGCATTGAGGAACCATCAACACCAAGTAGCGAAACCGCGATAGGTTGACAAGCCCCCTTTCGATCTCGGCGGGCGTCATTACTGTGTAATTGTAGTAGGGCGAGGTTTAGGTGAAGAACTGAGTGGGTAATTCCTCGATTTCAAAGGCCAGAACGCTCACCTGTTCTTGAGTACAACCAGGAAAGGGTACGAATAAGAGAGCTACTGGCGAGGAAGGAGGCGACCCATTAACTATGTTATAAATGGAGGTCATCATAGCGTTCAGCGCGAAGGTTTCCCGGTGCTTGTATTGCCCGCTTATTACCAAGAATATGTAATCGCCGCCCAGAAGCCTAGGGTAAAAGTGAAATGTGAGACAGGTAATGCCCGCAATAAGCCTTGTTATTCCCGCCATAGCCTTCGGAGGTCCACTCGGTCATCATGTTTAAGCTGTAAATCCTCGCCATATCTGGCATCAAAATGGATAAGCGCAAGTGATCGGCATCATCCAACAATATTGTGACGTTATACCTTTTAATGGTCCGGAAGTATAGCTCGGGAAGCTGCAGCGCGTAGGCGTCAGAAGCGGAGCCCCCGAAGTAAAGAAAAAGTGACTTATTGCTTAAGCCCCTAATAATGTATATATCTGAGTAGGTAACGTTGATGCTCCACATCCTGAACTGCTGAAAGTATGGCCAGTACTTGGTTAATGGAGGGGGAAGCTTGATGTCTGAGAAGGAGGAGTTCCAGGCCCTGTCAAGGTTTTGGAACGTTCCGTACCTGGACCGCAGGTAATCCCTGTACTCCCTCAAGTCAGAGGCAGAGTAGCCCATGGGCATGTTCCCGCTTCCGTGAGGCGGAAAGGAAGGACCCCATCCGTCGTCTAGCCATCAAAAGTTTATTAAATAACACAATAAGTTGGGATAGGGGGCAAAGGCAGCCACAAGAGCTTTCAGGAAGCCAAAGTAGTAATAACGATCTTTAAGGTTCCACCAAGATAAGGCAGGAGGAGAGTCCGTTCGCCCGTCTGGATTGACCTTCAGCTCTCGTTCCTAAGAAGGAACGCTGGAACAGGATCTATGTCGTACTGAGTAAGCGTAACCGAGTAGAAGGTCACAGGATTACGTTCAGCTCCGCCTCTTCGGCGCGATTCACGTAAGCGTAAAGGACTAAAAAATTGAACTCGTTACGCCCATACTCTACTGCCCCATGGCACGTAAAGCAAACTGCATTTTAGCCGTTACCCCTCAGCTCTTGGAAATAACTTAAGTTATGATACCGAGACGGGCCAAACCAGGACACGTGAACTGACCATATGCATTTTGCACTGTCGCTTGCAGCAGGGCCAACAGGCCTCATTGACACGAAAAAAGGTGAAATTATAAAAAACTCATAGCAAATAAGGCAGCAATCTTCATGAAAACTCGAATCAAACTCGATATAAGTTTAGCGATAACCTGGATCATCAGGACATACACAAGGAAACCTGCGCGCGATGTAACCTGGGGATGAAACAACTGGGAGGCGCATGCAAAAACCCAAACTCAGGAAGGCAAAACGAGGAAGAAATTGGAATAAAAACACAAGGGTCCAGCTACATTTTTGCGGCCGGCAAAGGAACAACAGTTGATCGGTGAAGCAGAAACACTTTAGGATATAAATGGAATTAAATTTCTGCCCTGTCAACTCTCTCAAGGCTCAAAAGCCAAGGACGCCCGACTAAGTTTCTGGGAAAGTATGCATGAAGGCGAGTGCGCAATTCTTGCCATCCCTCAGCCTCGCGCAAAGGGTGCCGCATTACGAGCGAGGAAACCGAGTGCTCTCTTCCCTCTAGCGCCTATCCAACTGGACCCTCCAAGATCAAAAGAAGTAAATAGGGCTAAAGAAGATGAGTTATGAAAAAGCCAAAGCTCTTCATAAGTAGGGCGCTCTTTGATGACATCCACTCAAAGCTCGCCGAAAGCTTTGAGGTAGAGGTGTGGGATCGTTATCAGGCTCCCCCTCGCGAGGTCATAGCCTCTAAGGCAAAAGATGTCGACGCTTTGATCACTTTGTTGAGTGATAGGATCGACTGTGAAGTGCTCACAGGGGCGCGGGTGAGGATAATAGCCCAGTACGCCGTGGGCTTTGACAACGTTGACCTAAACTGTGCAACCAAGCATGGAATCTACGTGACAAACACGCCTGACGTCCTAACAGAGGCAACGGCGGAGTTCACATGGGCTCTCATATTATCGGTGGCAAGGCGCATTACCGAGGGAGACCACTTTGTGAGATTTGGTGAGTGGTACAGGACCTCCACTGGTTGGCATCCTACCATGCTTATGGGCATGGAGCTCAAGGGTAAGGTGCTGGGTGTCGTTGGGCTAGGTAGAATAGGCAAGCGCGTTGCCGAGATAGGCAAGGCACTTGACATGAAGGTCATCTACTGGAGCAGGAAAAAGCACGAGGAAGCCGAAGAAGTGGGAATTAAGTACACGCCGTTTGACTATCTCTTAAAGACCTCCGACGTTGTATCGCTTAATCTTCCGCTTTCCAATGAGACACGGCACATAATTAATGCTGATACTCTCAAGCTTATGAAGAGATCTGCCATACTGGTGAACACCGGTAGGGGAGCTTTAATAGACACAGACGCCCTAGTGGAAGCGCTGAGGGAAGGCCTGATCGCCGGTGTTGGACTTGACGTTTACGAGCAGGAGCCCCTGCCCGAGAATCATCCTTTGACCGCCTTTAAAAACGTAGTTTTGGCTCCCCACGCTGCGAGCGCCACATACGAGTCAAGACATGGGATGGCAGAGCTTGTAGTGGAAAACTTGTTAGCTTTCAAGCAGGGAAAAGTCCCGCCCACCCTGGTTAACAAGGAAGTTTTACAGATAAGATCTCCTGGGTTCGATGGAAGTCGATACCTTAAGCGTTTTGAGGCGGCCGATCTAATCGCCCATTATTTATGTTGAATCTATAACCTTAAGGGACTTCCTACGATCTTCGACGCGCGTTTTCAAAGGCATCAGAGCACAAAGCATGGAGCACGGCATGAAGCACATGGTGGGCTATGCTGCGTTAAACTAGGATTGCTCCGCCGCTCTAGCCCTTGGCGTTTAAGAGCGCGTGCCAAAGTAAGCAGGAAGGGACCGCATTAAACCAAGTCCTCTAAGATCGCTTCATGAGCTCGGAGGCAACCTCTCAGCCTTGATGAACTTTCAGAGCTACATCGTTTTCGCGCGGGAAAAGCGCACTTTGTAGGTCTTTAAACTAACGCACCCCTCTGCGTGGAATAATCAGAAGGCACTCCAGCCCCCGTCCACGGCAATGCATTGCCCAGTGATGTATGATGAAGCGCTGGACGCAAGAAAGACTAAGGCTCCCTTTAGTTCCTCGGGATCGCCCACCCTGCCCATGGGCGTTCTTTCCTTTATGTGGTTTAAGAGGACGCTGTTAGATAGAATTTCTTTGGTCATCTCGCTTGGGAAGTAACCAGGAGCAATGGCATTTACCCTTATGCCTGTCTTCGCAAATTCTACGGCCATAGCCCTTGTGAGGTTTACGACGGCACCCTTACTGGCATAGTAGGCGGCCGCCGGCACTATGTCGCCGAAAAGGCCATATATGGATGCGATGTTTATCACGCTTCCCTTGATCCCTAGCTTCAGCATGCTTCTTATGACATGTTTGCTGAATAGAAAAATCCCAGTTAAGTTCGTCCTTATGGTGTTTTCCCAATCGCTCAGCAATAGATCAGTTAGCGGCCCCACAGTCGCTATACCCGCGTTATTGACCAGGATGTCTATTTTTCCGAACTCCTTTTCTGCGCGATCCACAACCGATGTGATGTCTTGTTCAAGTGTTACGTCAGCCCTCATGGGCAAAACTACCCTTCCCGTGCGCTCAGCAATAGATTTAGCATTAGCGATCAGCTTTTCCTCGCGTCTGGCGCATATTACCAAGTCAGCGCCTGCCTCTGCGAGGGCCTCCGCAAAATACACCCCTAGGCCGCTGGAGGCACCAGTAACGATTGCAGATCTTCCGCTTAAATCAAACAGATTGAGGGAGTTTTTCATGAATTAGACCAGCGTGAATTTAAAAAACTTTCGTATGAATGCATATTTATTTCCGGCACACAAATCATCCAAGCAAGTCCCTAACTAAGCTTCCAGGGAAAGGCCAATGGAGCGCTTGCCCCCGCATCGCTTAGCCATGCCTTAGCCTCATGATGCCCTGCTGCGCTTTTCACGACTTGCATACTTAACCTAACATGGTCGAGCATTAGCCTAAAGCCAGCGCAATAAACGATAGCTTTTATGCCTTAAAGGCCGCAACTCCACCAAAGGACTTGGAACTCATGATCTCTGAGGACGTGACCCCTAGAGGGCCTTGAATAGCACCAGTATGCCCACGCAGAAGAATAGGGCAGATAGGAACGCGTTTATGGTCTTCTGCGAGATCTTTTGAGCGTAAGAGGCAAACACGTAACCACTCATCAGAGATGCAGCGCCAATGATAACAGAATCAAACAAGTCAACCCTGCCAAGCATGGCATATGAGAGCACGCCGCTGGAAGCAGAAAGCATCATGGCGAGGGTCGCCGTTCCTATCATGAGCCTCACGTCCGAGCTGAATAGGGCCATAGACAACGCGAAAAACATCATCCCGCCGCTCGCTCCAAGGGTCCCGGTCAACAAACCTATTCCTATGCTCGCGGTGAACGCAATAAAGTAAGCTCTTCTCCTACTTACTCTGAGTCTCGTGGTGCTTATCTGCATCTCCTTTACCGCTCTTCTGCAGAACTCAAAGCCCATGGTGAACGAAAACAGGGAAAAAGCGAAAACCAACAGCCCTTGGGGCAGCGAAACAGACGCCCTAGCGCCCGTCCAGGCCCCAAGAATGGCACCAGCGCCCATGCTAACAGCCACCTTCCAACTCACGTTATTGTGGGTGAAGTACTGATATACCACCGAGGAACTCGTTATAAGGTCCACCAAAAGGCTCGATCCCACGCAGGATGGAAAGCTTAGCCCTGCGTAAAGAAGAAAGGGCACAACGATAATAACTCCACTAGTCCCCGTAAGCCCAGTGGCAGCTCCCACCATCGCCCCAAGGGCGATTGCCATGAAGTAGAAGAGTATCCCGGTGATCATCAGCGAAACATAGGTACATCGTAAAAGCGTTTCCACGTCCGTGTAGCTCTCTCCAGCCTTACTTTTCTCGTACAGATCCGCGTGTACTTACCACATCGTTCTTAGCGCTAAGCTGAAAAGGAAAGAGCTCTGGTACGTTACAAAGTTCCATGGGCTTTACTTTAGCGGCTAGCAGCTCTGACATCCTCTCATCCCCGAAGGGAGTGAGGTTCCCGGTTCAACGACGCGTGGCTGATGCCTTCCCGCTGAAGGTATCCCGCCAGAGGCGTATCCGCAGGCGTGGGTTCGGGCATGCCCCGCACTACCTTATCAAACAATATCTGAGA
>JBMFIL010000006.1:0-74353 GCA_049976325.1 Thermoprotei archaeon
TTGTGACCTTTAACGGTTCATCTTTAACTCAGCTTGTTCCAGTTTTGGCCCAGTCTTGGACCATGGAGCCAAACGGTACCACCTACGTCTTCATAATGAGGAACGATGCATACTTCAGCAACGGCGATCCAATAAACGCCACCACGGCTTGGTTCAACTTCTACCGCACCATAATAATGGCTCAGGGTCCCGGCGTATCAAACTACGAGGGAATACTGGCGAACTTTGAGGGTCCCTTCTTCCTTCCCGTTGGGGCTAGGCATGCCGTTCAGAGCGCCTTCCACCTGTCATCGCTGCCCTCTCCCAACCAAACGGCCGCAATACTCTCTCAGGTTCTGAGCAACTTCAACGTCCACAACTCAACCATAGAGGCCCTTATGGAGTACAGGAACCAGTCAATAGTTGTGCTCAACAGCTCAGCCATAGAGTTCAACCTGATACATCCTTACGCTTGGTTCGCCAGCGATATAGCCGCAGGAGGATGGGGAGCTTTAGTTGACCCAGCCTTCGTTGACGCTCACGGCGGAGTTCAGGCCAACCAGCCCAACTCCTACATAAACACCAACGGGGCCATAGGAAGCGGTCCTTACGTCATAGCCTCCGTCGGGTCTGAGATGTCAAGCATAACTCTGAAGGCTAGCCCCAACTACTGGGCTGCCAAGGCAACGAACGTGCCCTCGGTTATAGCTCCCGCTAAAATCCAAAACGTAATAATCGAATATGGCGCATCTCACTCCGATAGGCTCGAGGAGTTCGATACGAATCAAGCGCAGCTGAGCTTTGTCTCTATACCCTACTTTGGAGATATATACAGCGGTTACGAGTACGCTCATGAGGTGCCGTTCAGCGCCATACTCAACAATAAGGGGCTTACACCAGGCGTTGGGTACATTGCCCTCAACAATCAGGTTTTCCCGACGAACATAACCGACTTCAGGCTTGCCCTTGTTCATGCCGTGAACTACACGGATATAATTCACACAATATTAACGTTCAACGGAACTGCCTACGGTGGGATGTACGTGGGTCCGATTTCACCTGGTATGCCCTACTATGACCCAGAAGGTTATCCGCCCTACTCTTACAACTTAACATTGGCTGAGCAGTACATAAATGAGGCGGGGCAGCAGGGTGACTTTTACGTGACCTTACCCAACGGTTCCACCCTGGGCAACAGCAACGGTCAGCCTCTCAAGCCTCTCACCATATACACGCTTACTCCAGTCACGCCGACCGAGGAAACCGAATTCGAGATAATACAGAAGGACCTCTCTCAGATAGGTGTAAGCGTTTCGCTTTACCCAGTCGAAGCTTCTGTCACAGACACTTGGACAACCGCGAGTGAGACTCCTGCTCTCGTCATGCTCGGATGGTTCCCAGACTGGCCTGACTCGGTTTATCAGCAGCTTATCGTTCAGACTAGCCCCGCGTTTGGTGGTCTAGCGGGCAACTTGGCATGGGTGAACAACTCGCAGCTCAACGCACTTTACAACACTTTGCCCTGGGAGACAAACAAGACCCAGCAGGAAGAGGGTGTCGCTCAAGCCTACACCATAATATACAACCAGGCTCCGTACCTGTGGCTTCCCGAGGGATACACATACTGGTTCCAGCAGCCCTACTTGCACGGCGTTGTGTACAACCCGTTCGTTGGTTACAGGTACAACACAATGTACTACTCCAACTACACCATTACCTATAACATCACAACATCCTAGGAGGTAATGAAACGCATGCAAAGCAACTTTATTTTTTTCGTTATTAGGAGGATAATCAACGCCTTAGTTACGTTGGTGCTCTTGGTGCTTCTTGTGTTCGTGCTGATACACGTTATACTTCCAACTCCTCAGGCCATGGCCAAGGTTTACATAGGTAGCCAGCACTATACGGCTGCGGAGCTGAACTCGGTAATAGATAGATACGGGCTCAATCAACCCCTCTATGTTCAGTTCTTTAACTACGTGGTTGACGTCTTCACGGGTAACTTCGGTCTTGACAGCCTTTACAAGGTGCCCGAGATGCAGTTGCTGGACAGATTCATTCCAATAACTTTGGAGTTCGTTCTCATAGCAACCGCCTTGCAGGTCGTGATCGGCGTTTTTGCGGGTGGCTTCGCTGCGCTGTGGAGAGGACAAGTCCCTGACTGGATAATAAAGGTGCTTTACCTTATAGCTTGGGCTGCCCCTGTTTTCCTTCTGGCCACGCTTATGCAGTTTGCCTTTGCCTACGATCTAAAGCTTCTTCCTGCCCTTAACATGGCAAACCCGGTCCTTGTGCCTCCAAAACCCATAACTGGCTATCCACTTATTGATGCCGCGATAGAAGGTGATTGGGCGTACTTCGATTCCCTGCTCACGCACATGATACTACCAGTCGTTTCAATAGCCGTAGCAGGCTTCGGCCTTACCACTAGGATAATGAGAAATAGCGCAGTGGAGGTATTCGATAAAGACTACGTGAGGTTGGCATACATGAAGGGACTGAGCAACGGAAAGGTCCTATTTGGTACAGTGTTCAGGAACGCGCTCATACCCATAGTCACGCTGACGGCAATACAGTTTGGCTTCGCCGTATCTGGGGCTGTTGTAATAGAAGACGTTTTTCTCTACAAGGGAATGGGGTTCTTCCTCTATCAGTCAGTCACCAGCATGGATTACGTGGCGATAATAGCTACAACCATAATAGTTGGAATATCCGTCATAATAGCTAACTTCGCTGCCGACCTGCTTTACGCCGTTGTAGATCCCAGGGTGAAGCTTGAGTGAGGTGATCCGCTTGAAGATAACGAATATATTGAAGAAAACCCTTGGCTTCAGGGGTAATGTAGATGCTCAGGCCAGCGCGGTCAGGGGGGCTCAGAGCTTGTCAACGTTTTACTATTTGAGACATAAAAAGGAGGCAGTAATTGGCATGGCGATAATAGCTGTCTTTGTGGTGTGGTCTGTGATAGAGGGCTCTCTTCAGTTGATTGGAAGCTATTTGAGGAAGCCCTCGCTGGGCTGGTTGTTACTACCTCATAACCCCATATCATCCCCCAACGTCGCCAAAAGTCTTCTTCCTCCTTCACCAGCCTATCCGTTTGGTACTAACTTTGAGGGGCAGGACATACTTTCAAGGTTACTTTATGCTGCCCCAAAGGATGCTATCGCGGCCTTCGCTGTAGTGGTTTCCGCTGTGATCATAGGAGCTCTCTTTGGAATAGTGGCGGGATACTACGGAGGATGGGTTGACGAAATACTTATGAGGGTTACGGACGCCTTTCTCGCGATACCGGGGCTAATATTGGCCATTGCCCTTAGCATATTGATAGGTCCTGGCTTCAATTCGGTGCTCATCTCGTTGACCATAATATGGTGGCCTGTCTACGCGAGGCTATTTAGAGGTCAGACCCTTACCTTGAAGTACAGGGGCTTTGTTGAGATATCGAGGCTCTTTGGCGTAAGCGAGATCAGGGTTCTTTTCAAGCACATATTGATGAACGCGATTGACCCCATAATAGCTTACATGGCCCTCGACTTTGGAACGGTTATACTGACCTACTCAACCTTAGCCTTCCTGGGAATAGGAGTTCAACCTCCTTACCCGGAGTGGGGATCGATGGCGTCCGATGGTCTCAGCTTCTTCCCAAGGGCTTGGTGGTACACGTTTTTCCCGAGCATAACGATACTGCTAATCGTAATAGGCTTCATACTGTTTGGTGATAGCTTTCAAGACGTGATATCAGGGAGGGTTGTAGATTGAACGCGCTCGAAATGAGGGACCTGTCGGTTTACTACAGAACGCCGCTTGGAAGAGTGAAGGTGCTTGATTCGCTTACCGTGGATTTTCCTGAGTCGAAGACCACGGGTATAGTGGGTGAAAGCGGCTCTGGGAAGTCAACCCTGGGCTTCGCGATCACGAGGCTTCTTCCTCCAACTGCCATAGTGAACGGCAGCATAAGGTACTACGGGGAAGACCTCATGAGGCTTCCATCCAAGAGGCTTAGAGAGGTCAGGGGTACCGGAGTGTTCATGATAATGCAGGATCCGTTCAGCAGCTTAAACCCAGTTAAGAGGGTGGGCGATCAGCTTCTTGAAGCGCTTCAGGTCAGATATGAGAGAAGAGGAGAGAGCTTTGACTACGCTTCCGCGAGAAAGGAGGCAGTTAAGAGGCTTAACGACGTTAAGCTTCCGGACCCTGAACTCATAATGACTAAGTACCCATACCAGCTTTCTGGGGGTCAGATTCAGAGGGTGGTTATAGCCATGGGGCTTCTGTTGGAGCCAAAGGTGATCATTGCTGACGAGCCGACGTCGGCCCTTGACGTAAGCATACAGGCGCAGGTTATATCGCTCCTGAAGGAACTTCAGGAGAGCTATGGGATGACCTTGCTTTTCATAACTCATGACTTGGCCGTAGCTACTGCAGTATCGGATAACGTTTTGATACTCTACGCGGGCAGGATAATGGAGCAAGGTGACATATCTTCCATCGTAAAGAAGCCGCTTCATCCTTACACTCAGGGACTCCTCAAGAGCTTCCCGTCAGGTAGCTACAAAGAAGGAAAGCTATTCTCTCTTAAGGGACTCCCTCCCTCGTTCTTTAACCTGCCCTCTGGATGTAGGTTCTCGGACAGGTGCCCTTACGCCTTTGATCGGTGTTATAAGGATGAGCCGGAGGTTTACGACGTTGAAGGTAGAAAAGTGAGGTGTTTCCTGTATGACAAGCATCGAAAAAGAAGAAGAAGAGGAAGAGTACATGGTTCGGGCATTGGACCTGACCAAGTATTTCCCTGCCGAGAAGGTAGGAATACTTGAGAGGCTAGCGGGGAAGAAGGAAAGGTACGTCAGGGCCGTGGACCACGTCGACATAGTGCTAAAGAAGGGATTGACAACCGCTTTGGTCGGCGAAAGCGGATCCGGTAAGACAACCATAGGCAGGATGCTAGCAACGCTAGAGACTCCAACGTCCGGTACAATTTACTACGGTAATCTGCCCCTTAACAAAGAAACACTTTCTCAGATACGGAGGAAGGTGCAGATAGTCTTCCAAAATCCCTACGAAAGCCTAGACCCAAGGATGTCCATAAGGGAGATCGTGGAAGAACCACTTGTAAAGATGAAGAGTGAGGAGAAAAGTAGGAGGGTGAGGGAGGTACTTTCCGCCGTGGGCCTCAAGTACGAGGACATATATTACAGGAAAGCTAGAGACTTGTCTGGTGGACAGAGGCAAAGAATAGCGATAGCTCGCGCCATGGCCGCCTCACCAGAGTTCATAGTTCTTGATGAACCAACTTCGGCGCTAGATGCGAGCGTTCAATCGCAAGTGCTCAACTTGCTGGTCGACCTAAGAGGCGAGTTCGGCTACACGTATCTATTCATAACGCACAACATGATGGTCGCGCGCTACATTTCCGATTACATTTACGTGATGTACGCTGGTAAGATAGCCGAAAGCGGTCGCACGGAGGAGGTCTTCGAGAATCCACTTCACCCGTATACCAAGCTCCTTTTGAAGTCCGTGCCCCACCTGGAGCCGGGAACGAAGCTGGAACCCATGAGCGGGGAGGCGCCAAGCCTGCTCAATCCTCCTACTGGATGCAGGTTCCATCCGCGTTGCCCCTTTGCGACTGATAGGTGTAGGGTTGAGGAGCCTCCTCTGATTGACGTGCAGGGCCACAAGGTGGCGTGCCACCTCTACAACAAGTAGTTTTTTGCTTTCGTGAAATCCTTTTTATGCCACCACGCGTTTTCTTTCGGTATGAATAACAGGTACATGGGAGTTTCTTCCCTTGCTTGGGCCCAGTATCTATCTGAGGAAACTGAGGTCACGCCCAAGAAGAGCGGAACGTTCACTCTCTCAGATGGATCAAGCGTTACGCTCGAAGAGGGGAGAAAGCTAGCCATGAAGAGGTGGGCTACCAACGAGCTAAGAGACGTCTTGGACTTCCGTGAAGAAGGTCTGATAAGCAAGGACGTAGCTCTTAGCGCTTGGAAGGAGCAAAACGACGTGAAGAACCTTAAGAAGATTGACCCGCTCTTTTACGTGAGGGCATCTAGCAGCATTATGAGAGGAGGCGAAAAGGAATTACGGGCGTCCATAAGCGAGCTTTTGTCAATACGCAAGAGGAAAATAATGGAGGCTGCCATCACGGGAAGGGATGACGCCGAATTTTATGATTCCATGACCCCTGAGGAAAGGAAGTTTTATGATGACCTCAAGGCTTGCGTCGATAGCTGGCAGGAGTTCCTTATCATGGTACTATCTGGGCTTTCCCCTCTGAGCGAAGGTGGCAAAGCTTGACCGAAGAGCAGCAAATAGACGTTGAGGAAGCGTTTGGGCACTTCTTGAGAGAGTTTTCTGAGCCAGACCCAAACAATCCTCAAAGGAGCGTGGAGAAGTACAGGGACTTAGTCAGGGAAGTTATCGCTCAAAAGTCTAGGAGCCTAATCGTTGAGTTCAAAGACCTGATTGCCTTTGACCGTTCACTGGCATCTTTGGTGACCTCGGAGTACGATACCTACGCGAGCGAACTTGACGCCGCAGCAACGAGCCTGTTGGCGGTGGAGAGCCCTGATTATGCCAGTTCGGTGAGGGTCCTCAAGGTCAGGTTCAAGGATCTTCCAGAGAGGACGCCCATGCGGCGGCTTAGGAGCGATGTCCTTGGGAAGCTGGTAGAGTTTAAAGGGGTGGTAGTAAGAGCTTCGAGGGTTTCTCCCTACGTTCAAAAAGCGGTTTATCAATGCATGAGCTGTGGAACTCAAGTGGAGATCACGGAGGGCAGGCGCATGAGGCCTCCGACTGTGTGCCCTAACCCGGATTGCCCTAGTCACAAAAATGGTATGACCCGCTTTAAGTTTCTCCTTAAGAACAGCGTCTTGGTAGACAGGCAAAGGATAAGGGTTCAGGAGGAGCAGGACGAGGTTCCTCCAGGTCAGCTGCCAACGTACGTTGACGTTGAGCTTTTTGACGATCTCGTGGACTTAGCAAGGCCAGGAGACAGGGTCGATATAGTGGGCGTGCTGGAGGGGGAGCCAAGCCCTACAGATCCGCAGGACCGCATACTTGATACTTACTTTGTGGCAAACCACATAGAGGTCGTTGACAAGGGCTTTGAGGAAGTACAGATAACCGACGAGGACATAAGACACATAAAGGAGCTGGCGGCTCTTCCAGACATAAAGGATAGGATACTTGCATCTATAGCTCCGCAGATATACGGCCTTGGATATGTGAAGGAGGCAATAGCTCTTTCGATGTTTGGTTCGCAGCCCGTGTACGCACCAGATGGAACAAGGATAAGAGGAGATATTCACATCCTTTTGATAGGCGATCCCGGTGTGGGTAAAAGCCAACTTCTTCAGTTCGCGGCTAAGCTTGCTCCCAGAGGTATATATACTTCTGGAAAGGGGAGCAGCGCTGCTGGACTGACCGCTGCTGTCGTTAAGGATCAGAAAGGAGAATTCATGCTTGAAGCCGGTGCCATGGTACTAGCCGATGGAGGCATAGCTTGCCTTGACGAGGTCGATAAGATGGATGAAAACGACAGGGTGGCTATACATCAGGCCATGGAGCAGCAGGTTACTTCTATAGCTAAAGCTGGGATAGTTGCGTCCCTTAATACTAGAGCATCAGTTATAGCGGCAGCGAATCCGAAGCTCGGACGTTACATGGACGACAGAACCGTCGCGGACAACGTCAACTTACCAGTTACCATTCTATCGCGTTTTGACCTTATATACATAATAAAGGACAAACCAGATTCTGTAACAGACAAGATGCTTTCCGATCACATACTTAGGGTACACATGGTTACGGAGCAAAAGCCTGCAATTTCTTCCCAGCTCCTGAGGAAGTACATAAGTTACGCTAGGAGGTACGTAGCTCCAACGCTTAGCGAAGGGGCTGCTAACGTTTTGCAGGAGTTCTTCCTCAAGATGAGGGAGAGAAGCGTTTCCTCCGATTCTCCTGTGGCAATAACTCCTAGGCAACTTGAGGGATTGATCAGGTTGACCAAGGCGGAGGCTAGGCTTAGGCTTAGGGATTTGGCTACTGTCGAGGACGCACAGGAAGCCATAAACCTCACTAAGATGTACCTCAGCCAGGTTGGCATAGATCCCGAGACTGGCATGCCAGATATAGGTCCCGTAACCACTGGGATGACCCATACCCAGCAAAACAGGGCATCGCTCTTCCTAAGAACTCTTGATGATATGCTTGACCAGAGCAAAGGAGAAGACATAGAGTTAGAAAAGTTCAAGGAGGAGCTTGCGGAAAAGGGGATGGCCGAGGCCGAATTTGAAAGGCTGTACAGGTCATTCCTTAGGGATGGCGAGATCTTTGAGCCAAGCCCAGGAAAAGTTAATTACGTGGGGAGGAGAAAAAAATATGAGCGAAAACCTATGGGTTGAGAAGTACAGGCCAAAAAAGCTCAGCGACATGGTTGACCAGGAAGAGATAGTTAAGAGGCTGCAAATGTTTGTGAAGGAGAAGAATATGCCTCACTGCCTTTTCGTCGGTCCTCCTGGCACCGGGAAGACAACGGCAGCGCTTTGCCTGATTAATGAGCTCTTTGGCGATTCCGTTCGCGAGAACACCCTTGAGATGAACGCGAGCGATGAAAGGGGGATTAAGGTAATACAAGAGCGCGTAAAGGAGTTTGCGCGCTCGGTTTCCTTGGGCGAGATCCCCTTCAAAGTTATGATACTTGATGAAGCTGATAACATGACCACAGACGCCCAGGAAGCTCTTAGGCGTACCATGGAGCTCTACTCAGCTTCTTGCAGGTTCATACTGATTGGAAACTACTCGAGCAAAATAATTGAGCCAATTCAGTCCCGCTGCGCTATTTTTCGGTTTGGATCGATTCCTGAGGAGGCATTTGAGTCAAGACTAATGGAAATCGCAAAGAAGGAGGGCAAGGTCCTGGATGAGCAGGCTGCAAAGCTAATTTATGAGTTCGCAGAAGGAGATATGAGAAAGGGTATCAACATTCTTCAGGCAGCTTCGGTAACGGATAAAATAGGGATCGATCAGGTCAAGCAGGTCGTAGGGGCTTTGGAGTCTGGTGGGGCCTCAGATGCGTTGAAGCTGGCCATAGGGGGCGAGTTTCTCAAGGCAAGGTCTCGGCTCAGGGACTGGATGGCCTCCCAGGGATTGTCAGGTATCGATGTTGCGAGGCAGATCCATGACTCTTTGATAAGGATGCAGCTAGGGGAAGAGCTCAAGGCGCAGATATTGGAGGCCTTGGGGGATGCGGAGTTCAGGATAATAGAGGGTGGAGATGATCAGATACAGATGGATGCCTTCTTGGCGAGGGTTAGTGCCTTTGCCTGGAAGAAAAGGGCCGCGACTGGGACTCGAACCCAGAAAGTCGGCTCCACAGGCCGACGTGTTGCCCTTACACCACCGCGGCCACCTTACACATACAGACAAAAAAAAGCCTATCGCTTGCTCTGCTTTCCAAAAGCAAGAAGCCTCTCTAGCTCGTTTATTATCTCGTCTGGTTGAAGGTCTCTCAGGGAGATTATGGTCGTTTTTCCGCGCCTTCCCTTTCCGCTTTTGGCCTTGTTTATAAGGCCTATTGAAGCAAGGGAGTTCATGGTACCCCATACTGTGGTGTGGCGCTTTGGTATTTCGTCATAGCGGCTGCAAAGGATCCTGTACATGTTTTCTACCTCGCTCGTGGAGGTTATCTTTTCTCCCCTTATCTTAATCGCTTTAGCAACCGCTAGCAAAAACAGCTTTTCATGCTTGGTTATATTGTTGAGCGTGTTGTGATATGCTATGTTAGTAGTCGACAGAACCTTTTCCGCGAAGCCCAAGTCGACCCTTTCGATCCTTGCCCTTTCGGCGCTTTTGAATATCTCGCCTAGCATTGTTATTGCCTTTTTCAGGTTGCCGTTGCCGTAATCGGCAACTTTTTCAAGCACTGCCTCGTCATAGGTCCCCGGTCTTACGCCATGCTTACACCTTTGCGCAAGGATCTCAACAGTTTCTTCGCGTGAGTACTGCGGAAGCTGCATTGACATAATGTAATTTGCTTCCTTTAGAAGAGGGGTCCTGCTGTTGATTATCATGTTGAAGCCTGCCCCGGGGCCATCGGAAGGCCCAAACATGTCCTCTATTAGCTCATCAAAACCCCGAGATTTGGCAAGGGGAGCGCTGAAGAAGGCCTCGCCATGCTCAACGTGTATGAGGACCTGAGAATGGGACTCCTCAAGGTACCTGATAAGATCTGCCTGCATGTTTTTCCTCGACGCTACGCGGCTGCCTCCGAAAACAAGCACTTGCTTGTATATGTCCCTTATTATGGAGTACGGGCTTCTATCGTTAGCCAGGTCGATGTTGGCTATTATCACCCGCCTGTTCCCTTCGACCCTTGACCTTATGCCTAGGTACCGCCCAAAAAGCATCGAGAGAGCGGTCTTGCCCACTCCTGCTGAACCGGTTAGAAGCAACCTGAAGGAGCGCTGATAATCATCTTGCTCACGAGCTTTCCACATCTTTATGAGGTGGTTCAGGTACTCCTCTCTTCCGAGGAGCTTTAAGGGCACATAGGACTGGTCGAACACTTCCGCCCTCAGCAATATGCTGCCGCCGACGGGCGCATCGGCGTTTCTAGCCGTGAAAACCGGTTCACCAGAGGACGTCTCGGAGGCCACGGACTAGTGTAGCGCGTTACCATTAAATTTTATCCCCCGAAAGTGTAGCGTGCCCGCTCATGTCTGCATGCAATAGATGTGCAGATCCAGCAGCAATGCCGGTGTTTCGACAGCAGACATCGCCTTTATTTAATAAGCTTGGGGACGGCATGGTGAAACTGAACTAGAAACCCATAATAGTTGGGTAGGAGATTTTTGCGTGGTAGAGGGGCTTCATCCTTTAGTTGAAAAACTTTTCAGGGAGAGGTTTGGTCAGTTCACCCCTCCTCAGTTGGCTGCCATGCCAAAGATACTGGCAGGGGAGAACGTCCTTTTGATAGCGCCTACTGGTAGCGGTAAAACTGAGGCGGCCCTGATACCAGTATTATCTGGCATAGTTAACATGGGAAGGGAGAAGAAGGGCATCAAGGCACTTTACATAACACCATTGAGGGCGCTTAACAGGGACATGCTGGAAAGAATATCTTGGTGGTCAGCAAGGCTTGACATAAGGGTTGCAGTTAGGCATGGGGATACAAGTGATCTTGAGCGCGTAGGGCAAAGCAGACTACCTCCAGATCTACTCATAACTACGCCAGAAACTCTTCAAGCCATACTTACGGGAAAGGTCCTGATGGCAGCCATGTCTTCACTTAAGTGGGTTATAGTTGATGAGGTTCATGAGCTTGCCTCATCAAAGCGGGGAGCGCAGCTCTCGGTTGGGCTGGAGAGGTTGAGGGCGGCCGTTGGCGACTTTCAGGTCATTGGGCTTTCTGCAACGGTCGGCACACCTGAGGAGGTTGGGAAGTACCTAGTCGGATCCCGTAAAATAAGTATCGTGAGGGCGGATGCGGACAAAAAATACGAAGTTAGGGTAGCTTATCCCGTTCCAGGTTCTGATGATGAAGCGCTTGCCTCTAAGCTTTTCACCCTTCCTGACGTTGCTGCGAGGCTAAGGTTCATGAGAAGGATAATGGAAAGCGCTTCAACGGTGCTTCTGTTCACGAATACCAGATCCGTGGCGGAGACTCTAACTAACCGCTTTCGCATGTGGGATCAGACCCTTCCAATAGCAGTTCATCATGGCTCGCTTGCCAGGTCTTCCAGGCTAGGAGTAGAGAGAGCCATGAAAGAGGGGAGCCTCCGCGGTATAATTTGCACGTCGTCTCTCGAGCTTGGCATAGACGTTGGGTCGGTTGATCTCGTTATTCAGTACAACAGCCCGAGACAGGTCACGCGGCTGGTTCAAAGGGTAGGAAGAGCAGGTCACTCTCTGAGCGCGGTGTCTCGCGGCCACATAATAACTATGGATGAAGACGATACCCTGGAGGCTCTTGTCATAACAAGAAGGCTGATGGCTGGAGAGTTGGAACCCATTAAGGCACTGTCTGCTCCGCTGGACGTGTTGATGCATCAGTTAGTTGGGCTGCTCATATGGAAGAGAAAGTGGAAGGTTAGCGAAATGCTGGACTTTTTCAGGTTAAGTTATCCCTTTAGGGATCTTAGCGAGGAAGATTTGCGGGCGGTGATCAATTACGTTAGTACAAGGCGCCCAAGGTTGGCCTATTACTCCAAGGTTGATGACAGCATAGTGAAGCCTGCTAACCGTGCCGCATTTTATTCCTATTATTTTGATAACCTTTCGATGATACCTGAGGAAAAGCAGTACCTTGTAATTGATGAAAGCGAGGGCAAGCAGGAGCCAGTTGGAGTGCTTGATGAAGCTTTCGTAAGCGAAAACGGCGCTCCCGGCGTGAAGTTCGTTGAAATGGGGAGCGTGTGGGAGATAACTCAGGTTTATGAGCAAAAGGTATACGTAAAAAAGGCGAGCGATCCTCTAGGAGCAATTCCCAGTTGGGAGGGTGAAGAGATACCGGTTCCCAAGGAGATAGCCCAGGAAGTCGGGCAGATTAGAAGGATGGCAGAGGAGAAATTGAAGGCTGGCATGAAGGTGGAAGACGTAGCTGAGGAGCTTTGGCGTTATTATCCATATGCGGAAAGGGACGACCTGATGAGGTCTATCTCTGACGTTCAAGATGAGGTAGCCCAGAGATTGCCAGTAGGGACGGATAGGCGCTTACTCATAGAGGTCTGGAGGGACTACGCCATATTTCACACTCACGCAGGCTTGCTGGAAAACCGTTGCCTTGCGAGGGTTTTTGCGCACATCTTTTCGAAGAAAAGCGGGCTAACCATACAGGTGGCTCAAGATCCTTACAGGTGGGCAATAAGGCTCCCAGAGGGAGCGCTTGACCCTCAAGAAACACTCAAGCTGAGTCAGGATATCGTTAGTGACATGGCTAAATTGGACAAGAACACCTTTATGGAGCTGGCAAAAGAGGCGCTAGCCTCCACAGGGCTTTACAAGAGAAGATTGGTAAACGCTGGAAAGAAGATGGCTGCAATAGCAAAGGATGCTGACTTGAGTTCCGTTGGTTTAGAGGAGATCATAGCTCAGCTGAGGGGAAGCGTTATAGACGTCCAAGCCATGAGGGACGTATTCACGTTTGACGTAAGCGTAGACGGTGCCTTGGACTTCTTAAAGGACATATCAGAGGGAAAAAGAACAGTAAACGGCGTGATCGTGAGTGAGCCAACTCATCAGGCGCTTAACTTTCTTGAGCAAGGCATGAGGAAAGAGGACGTAGTTGCGCCTGAGAGACTGAAAAGACTTCTTGAAGCCAGCGTGCGTCAGAGGCTTTTCTTTGAACCTGTAACGCTTGCTTGTACCGCATGTGGTCAGTACGTGGAAACAAAGGCAGCAGCGGATTTGCCAGACTTTCCATCCTGTCCATATTGCGGTTCAAGGAGGCTTGGGATTACAAAGTTGGGAGAGGAAGCTGTTTGGATAGCGCTTACGAGCGAGGGTACCCGTGATCACAGGTTATACTCGGAGCTAAAGGCCAGCGCTGACCTGGTGGAAAAATACGGCAGGAAGGCCATAGTTGCACTTGCAGGAAGAGGGATTAGTGCCTCGGAAGCGCAGAAGATCTTGTCATCATCGAGCAGTTACGACGAGATCGTGAGGGCCGTCATGAAGGCTGAGAGAGATTCTCTGAGAAGGCGCTTCTTGGCTCAGAAGAGATAATCCTCCTAGCTAACTCGGCCAAATCTATCTCGGCCTTTGACCTCCAGCCCACCTCGTAGGCTCCGCCCTTTCCCAGCTCTAAGTATCCATCCCTTAAGAAAGCCTCTATAAGTGCCCTTACCCTACTTCTTGCGAACTTGCCTTCGAGGAAAGATTCAACCTCCGTTGGCGGCGCTCTTCCGCCGTGGGCAGTTATGAAGGCGAGTGCCATGGCAAGGGCGGCCAAGGAGTCAATCCTCATCCACCCAAGGCTTGGTTCTAGATCGAACGAAGGCTTGCCCTTAATGGTTATTAGGAAGCGCGGCTTTCCTTCGTGCACAACCTCCTTGACAGTGAGCCCCAGCGAGTCAAGCTTCTCGTTAAGTACCTTAATTATGGCCCTGTAGTCTGAACCCAGTACCTTTTTTAGCTCCCATTCGCTCACGCCAGGATTCCTGTGTCTTCTCAGAAAGAGAAGCTGTGATGCTTTCTTGACTTTCTCTTCAATTTGAGCTTTTTCTTCGCTCATTAAGTAACTCCTCCAATGATAGAACCATCGAGACATTTGTCCTGACGCGGTGCGGAGAAGGTCTAACGGTTACTTTTCCAGATAGGGGATCAACGTCGAGCAGCACTCTTCCATCGGTTACGGCGAATGATATCAGATAAGCCCTTTCAAAGGGATTCCCTTTCCTTATGAATTGAACGTAATCTACTTCACCATGGTCAGAGGCTTGTATTAACTCCTCTACGATCTCATCGACCTTCCTTGCGAAGTCCTCCTCCCTTTTAACTCTAGTCTTCGGTAGCTCTTTGATCTGATGTTTGGACCAAGTTATTCTTTTTTTGGTCGGACTCCACGTGCTTGCCGCAATAAGTGCATCGGTCATTACTTGTTGCAAATCCACAGATGGCGACATGGACCGCCAAAGTGCTTCGCCTAGCTTCTCTAGGTCCATGTTCTGAACTGCTTTCTCCAGCAAGAAAGGGTTTAATATCGATGATGAAGCCATGAACTCTATTTCCCTACCCTGCGCGCCAACTATCCCTGACAGGGCGTTAACCGCCCTTGCATCATCTATGAGCTCGTCTCTATCCGGATTTGGACTCAGCTCCTCCCTAAGGGCCTGCGCGGAGCCCCTAACGTCCCATGAGAAAGGGCTCGTCTCTCCTGCCTCAATCTTCTTGTAAGCATCAAGTATCCTCTCCCTTATGTTTTCAGACATTTTATGCCGCCTCCATTACGTTGGATTTTCCCTCAACTTTTTGAACCAGTAAGAGGTGCACATCATCTGGAAGGGGAGGCAAAGGTCCTGGCGTTATGTATATGTACTCTACGTCCCGCTTCCTTGAAAGTTCTTCGATTAGGACCCTAGATATGGCCTCCTTGTTGGCGGGATCCATGTGGACGTCGAACTCGTCTACTGCTCTTATGGGTGAAAGTACGTGCTGCTGCAGGGATATGAGAAAGGCCATTATGGTCACGCTTCTCTCGCCTCCGCTGTGAGTCAAAGGATCAAGTCTCACTGGGTTAGTCCCTCTAAATCCTGCATATAGCTCCAGCCCCACGTCATTGGGATTGCCGCCTTCTTTATAACCAACAAGCCTGAGGTACCCATTGCCTCCCACGCTGGCTAGGACATGCTTATAGCCGTCACCTACCGTTTCCACCAGCTTCCTGAGTTTGTTAATCCAGAGCTTTTCCCTGTAAGCTATCTCATCCATCAGCGATTTTCTGTTTTCTTCAACAATTCTGGCCTTTTCTATGAGGTCTGAGAGCTCTTCGCTCATCTTCTTATAGGTCTCTTCGGTAGCCTCGTTCACATCCGCTAATGTGGTTAGCATTGCCTTGACCTCTTGTTGTTCCCTCAGGACCTCCTCTTCTCCTCTGAGCTGTGATGGCCTTTCGTAGCCTGCTAGCCCGTTTTCAAGTTCCTTTGCCTCCGCTTTTAGTTTAGATAAGCGGGACCTCACATCTGAAATGGTCTCCTTAAGCTGCCTCATGAGTTCTGTCCTCCTACCTTCCTCGTACGCTATCTGTATCGCCTTCTCAAGAATCTCCCTGAACTGCGCCTCAGCAAGCTTCATTTGCCTTATTTCGGAGAGCCTCTTTTCCATGACCTCTGTTTCCCCTGAGATTTCGGCCAACTTTTGATGAAGCTGGGCAAGCCTCTCTTCCTGAGCTTTTATGGAGTTTTGAATATCTTCGAGCTTTATCCAAGCCAGTTCTTTCTCTAGCTCATCCAGCTTCCGCGATAGGTCAACTTTTTTCATGTATTTTTCGTGCAGGGCTGTCCAGTAAGCGAGGCTACGCTTACCGTTTTCTATCTCTTCGGGAGTGGGACCTTTAACGTCTTCAAGCCTTTTCTTCGCTTCCAAAAGGCTTTGACGAAGCGGAAATATGCCAACCGCATCCTCGAATAAATTTAGTATCTCCTGGGGCGAGAAGGCGCTGAAATTTTCGATCATGCTTTGATGCATTATTATGAGGCTATCATTTGGATTTATACCGAACCTCAGAAGGACCGATGATAGCTGAAGCTTGCTTACCTCCCTTCCCTCTGCCTCAAACCAGTTTGTTCCATCGGCCTTTATGTGCCTCGACACTACGTAGTCGTCGGCTCTTCCGCTTGGAATAGGCCGTCTGCCGTTTTTTGGGGAATTATCAAAAACTATGCTTACCCTTGCCGCAGAGGCCCCCCTCCTTATCAGGTCCGCAAGTTTCTTTGACCTTTCGGTGTAAGTTTGCCCGAGGGCAACGGACATTCCTATTAGGATAGAGGACTTGCCAGATCCATTCGGGCCTGTTATGACATTCAGTCCTGGCTTGAGCGGTACTCTGGCGTATTCATACGACATAAAGTCCTCAAGTATCACTTCCTTCACTAGGATTGGCGGGGGCTCCATGCGTGCGGCTTGCAACTCATGTGACTGTGATTTGACCGATTTAACCCTATCGGCTAACCTGGGTTCGTGAATTTTTGCTAACAAATAAAAGACCAGTGATTTGATACAAAAAAGGTTAAAAGGATGATCGCGGCTAAAACGCGGTGATAGCTTTTGTCTACGACGCTTATTAGCGAGGAAGACATGAAGACGCTAGAGAACATATTCAAGGATAGGCTCAAGGGAACTGTTATACTCATGGTTTTTGTCAGGGACAGGGAGTGCGAGTATTGCGGCGAGGAAGCTGAGTTAGCGAAGGAGCTGACAGGGGCCAGCACATATGTAAAGGCGGAGGTCGTTAACGTCGATAATGACGAGAAGACGGCGGCAAAGTTTGGGATCGACAAGGTCCCAGCCGTGATCATACTGGGGGATGGTTACAAGGATTATCATGTCCGTTACTTTGGTTTGCCAGCTGGGCATGAGTTCTCAGCTTTTATAGACGACATAATAGACGTTTCAAACGGGAGATCAAGGCTCAGTCCCGCGGGAAAGGCCAGAGTGAAGGCCATAAGTAAGCCAGTTCACATACAAGTCTACGTCACGCCAACTTGTCCGTATTGCCCTCGCGCCGTGAGGATAGCTCACCAGATGGCAATAGAAAACCCGCTCATAACTTCGGACATGGTTGAGGCAATGGAGTTTCCAGACTTAGCTGATAAATATAGCGTGATGTCCGTTCCAAAGATGATAGTTAACGAGACCTATCATTTTGTGGGGGCACTGCCTGAGCCTCAGTTCATTGAGCAAATTGAGCTAGCGCTTAAGGGAGCCCCGCCTCCCGAGGACGAGTAGGGAGGGAAGCTGCTCGACTTTTCCCAGATAAGTTCCATCTAACATAAAAACCTCTGCATCATTTATTTTCAGCACTTTTTCCTTTATTAGAGGTCCTAAGCCGAGGTCTTGAACGTCCAAGGGGTTGAGGGGTCTACCCCTCAGGAAGGGATTGAAGGCTGGCATTGAAATCACCGTTGGTTCGTTCGGGGTCTCTCCGAAAAGCTCCTCAAACTTTCTTACTGGGTCTTCGAATTGAACAGAAGAAAACTGAAGAAAAGAGCTAACCATCTTCCTCGTGTCTACCCTTGAAACGACCCATACTGGCGCCCTTATCCTCGCTCCCATTTGGTCTTTTAGCTCTACTGCCCAATGGTTATGGCCAATTACTAAGAGGTGTGCTGAAAAAAGTTCCGGCGCGGGCCATGCATGGCCGTGAAAGAGGCCTACCTTTGACCCATCCCCAAGTTTGACTATCATGCCCCTAGGGGAGTGAAAGTTAACGCCTGACGGAAGCATGAGCTCAAGGCCTCCATCGTGGTTGCCTGGTATAACGTCAACCGATAAGCCCTCTGACAGCAGGTTTTCAAAGAAGAGGGGAACGTCCTGCCATTCTTCGGCATAGGTTTTCGCCTCACTTGCCTTGACGTCGCCCACGAATATCACCCTAGAAGCCTTTTCGTCTTTCGTAACGTTCAAGACGGAATTGAGCAGTCCTTGCGTTTGAGGAGGTACCCTCACTCCCTTCTCGGCAAGCTGGCTTTCAAAGCCTATGTGAAGGTCAGATATAACCACGGCTTTCTCGCCGTCCTCGAGGCGTAGACCGAGCGCTGGTCTATCCTTGATCGGATATATCACTGCCCGCAACTTGTTCTGCCAGGGATGGTATGACTTCTTCCTCTACGTAGTCAAAGAACTTTTCGACATCTTTCATGCCGAAGCCCACAACAACACCATTTCTGCCAAGCCCCACTACTTGTCCGAAACGCTTTGAGCGAGCTACGGTATACCATATTCCACCGGCCTTGTAGTAGCTCTCGTAAAGGGCGGATTGAGTAAGGGATTCTCCGTACAGCGATAGCTTGTCTACGGATTTTATTCCATCAAAAAACGTTACGACTTGGTCTTCAGTGTTATTCTCTATCATTTGCGCCATTAGTCTTGGGGAGATCGACAATGGCACCACGTTCCTCTCGACAAAGATTATGTCGTTAATCCTCTTTGCTATGGCGTTCGCTCTCCATTTCTTCGCCACCACGGTCAAGAACATCTTGTTGGAACGCTCAGTGAAAAGAAAAGGAGACTCGTATGTCTTAGGTATCTTGACGATCTGTCCGTGCTGATTTACGTCAATCGTGGAATCGTAAGCTATGGTACCGGCTAAGCTTTCTCCCCTCTTTCTCAGACCTTTTATTTCAGTGACGAACCTAAACTCCTTAGTAATTCCCTGGGGAGGTTCCTCTGATATGCGATATCCTTTGAGCCTTCTAGCGATTTCATCCATGGGTATTGGCTTAGTTATCATGAAAAGCTTCCCAGAGACCACCATACTATGAATCTGTTCATGGTATATATGGTTACCACTCCTTTGCAAGTCCTTAAAAGATATTGTTTGATCACTTATTGTGATATACAAGAGCAATGAGGCTTGGGACGCAGAAGTTAGGCGTGCACTGCTCGAGGGAAAGCTAATATTGTATCCTACCGATACCGTATACGGTATGGGAGGCGACGCTACTCTAAGCGAGGCCGTTGAAGCTATGAACAGGGTTAAAGGTGAAAGACAAAAGAAGCCCTATCCAGTTTTGACCTACTCGAAAGAGAAGGCACTTGAAGGTGGTATATTCAACGAAGCTGCGTTAAAACTTGCTGAGAGGTACTGGCCGGGCGCCGTTACAATTGTGGTCCCAATAAAAGACGAGAGGCTTCGCCAGGCTACCCTTGGTTCCCCTACCGTAGGCCTTAGAGTTCCTGCAGATCACATCGCAAGACATGTAGCAAAGCTTTCTCCTTCGGGGTTCATCATAGGTACTAGTGCCAACAGATCTGGCGCTGCTCCTCCATCCTCCATTGGCGAGGTCGATCCTGATCTGCTGCGCGAGGTGGCGTTAGCAATAGATGATGGGACTCGTAGCGTGATACCATCAACTGTGGTTTTAGTAGAAAATGATGACATTCGCTTGATCCGTGAAGGTGCCGTAAAGGCAATAGAAATAAAGCGCTTTTTGGGATTGGCATGAAACTCCGGCAAGGCCTATATGCCTTTAATTTATGTAATTCATGAATTACAGGCGTGAGGTAGTGCAAATAGCGGCACCTATTCTAGTAATTGTTGCCCTTTACGTTGGTTTCGCTCTTTACATGGGAAATTGGAGTCCCTTCATGGTTGTAATGTCGGGAAGCATGGTCCCAACCCTTAAAATAGGTTGGATTATCGTCGTGAAGTCGATCGCGCCTTCTGAGATAAGGGTAGGAAACATAATAGTTTACCGTAGCACGAATCCAATGATAAAAGATCCCGTAGTCCACAGGGTAATCAGCATAAGTAATATCAACGGAACCCTCTATTTTCTAACGAAGGGAGATGCAAACTTTGAGAACGATGCGCAGGCCGGCTTTGAGCCACCTCAGGGAATACCCCAATCTCGTGTAGTCGGTAAGGTGGTATACATAGTACCTTACCTTGGATACCTCGTGCTTTTCCTTAAGCAGCCTCCAGTTTATGCGTTGTTGGTAGCTCTTCTGATAGTCCTTATTGTTGCAGATCTTTTGGGCGATATGACCCATAAAGATGAAAGTGAAGCAAATACCGTATCTGTACAACACACTTAAATCAAAAAGCATAATTCTAAATGCGGAAGTGCCCGAGCCTGGTCCAAGGGGGCGGACTTAGGGCCCATGGGGGTAAGACATCCGTTGCCGTTGGCCGCGGGGGTTCGAATCCCCCCTTCCGCATTTTAGAAATGCTCTTAAACTCACGAGGTCCTAACCTAACCCCATGGAAAGTGAGTTGAGCGTGGAGAACGTCGTGGCCACAGTTTTCCTCGGACAGCCTATTGACCTTTACTTACTCGTGAGCAGAAATCCTTACATCCGTTATGAGCCTGAGAGGTTTCCAGCAGCTCAGCTTAAATTCGTTAAGCCGAGGGTTACGATACTAGTTTTCTCATCCGGGAAGGCAATCATCGTAGGGGCTAAGAGTGAAGATGACGTGAAAATTTCCTCAAAGAACCTAGCATCTTTTCTTAGGAAGAACGGCGTTGGCCTTAAGCGGGATCCAAGGGTTTTGATCAAGAACATAGTCGCTACGTTTTCTTTGGATGGTCCAGTTGACTTGGAAAAGCTTGTTATTTTGCTGAAGGGGGCCGTATATGAGCCAGAAGAGTTTCCAGGGCTCATATACAGAAACTATGGGGTGGTTTTTATCATATTCAGTTCAGGCAAGGTGATATGCACGGGCTCAAAGAGTCAGGCGCAGGCCGTGCGCGCCATGAGGGAGGTCATAAGCGAGCTTGCAAGGTTTAAGTCTTCAAAACTATGACCGCACTAAAGATCATATAACGATTGCGGTTAAGATGATAATTAAGAAAAGTAAAGCCAGCGATGACTTTCTCCCTTTGCTCAGGGGGCTTACTTCCTCGAGGGCTCCTGGATCTGGAAAGAAGGCCATGAGCAAAACTAGGAGCGCCATCAGCCAGTAACCAATTAAAAACATCAGCATGGCAACAAGTGATGAGAGAGCCAACATCTGCCTTTGCGAGAGGAAACTTCTAAAAATGTGTCCTCCATCTAGCTGAGCCGCTGGTAGAAGGTTCAAGAAGGTAACGAGCATGCCTATCCAGCTGGCTATGAGTATAGGGCTGAGCGCGGAGTAGTAGGGCGACTGCCCCTTTAGCGCGAAGAAGATGCTTATGATCAGAGGCATCCTATAAAATATTGAGTAATCTTGACCCAAGGCTTGAACTGCTGAAGGCGCTGCTAGAGGTGGCGACAGCAGAACACCTATGGCAGCGGCCGCGACCGAGGCAATGAAGCCTGCTAACGGTCCGCTTGCCCCCAGGTCAAATAGGTGGTCCCTGTTAAGCGGTGGTTCCTCAGCCATTATGACAGCTCCAAAGGTTCCTATTCCCAAGAAACCTGCCCCTATAAGGTAGGGAGGACCTGGTATAAAGTAGGGCCAAGAAGCCTTTTCTCCCGCCTTTTCCGTGACGAGCTTGTGCCCCATTTCATGAGTACCTAGTATTGCCAGCAAGCTGATTACGAACTCCAGGGTACTCGTCGCAAGCGATCTGAACGTCGCCTTTACGCCTAGGGCAACGAAGTATGCCATCGAAAGCTGGTATCCCGATACGGCTACGCTCAAGATCGTTGTTACTAGGAGAGCTACGTACAACAGCGGGTTCCTACGCTTGTGAGGTTTTGCCTCAACTATGCTGATCAGAATGAAGTTTTGCCGTGTGCGGGCGAATGCCCAAAAGCCTAACTCTCTGAGGTTGAAGTAGAGATCCCTAAACCTCTGCTTGAAATCGTCACTTCTTTCCACAAGAAATTGCCATCCAAAAGATCCTATATACTCTTCCCGCACCGAAAACCTAGAAAATATTTCTCTTTCTACGGAGGACTGTGCATCAAACAATAGCATGCACTAAGCACTTGGGATCGTTTAACCCTTACGGCCCATCGCCGCAAAAATCTAAACAGGTTTGTTGAGCTCTGAAAGGCTAAGTACCTGCGTTTGTCCGTTGGGTTTTCTTCTGTATATCAGCATGGGTAGCACACCGCTTTCCAGTTCTGTCTCAGCGATCTCTAGTTCATTCTTTCCTTTTAGCTTTTCCTTTGGCAGGAGGGGTGGCGCGCCTAAACTGAGCTGTAGAGCCCTTGCCCCTATTATCCTTGTCCTTTCGTACTTTGTCAACCAAGGAGGCCCTATCTTAATATTCTTCTCCACCCATCCCTCCCTCTCCTGACTTAGGAGGAGCTGGAGGAGGAGCGGCGGCCGCTATGACGTCATCTATCCTCAGTATCATCACGGCAGCCTCCGTGGCAGACTTTATCACCTGAGCTTTGACCTTTGTTGGATCTATTACCTTCCTTTCTACCATGTCTGCGAGTTCTCCCTTGAGCACATCGACGCCGTAGTTTACCTTGCCCTCCATGTGGAGCGCCTTGAGCTTGACCATTGCATCCAGAGGAGACAGACCCGCGGTTTCCGCGAGCACGCTGGGTATTACCTCGAAGGCCTCTGCGTACTTCATGACGGCCAACTGTTCTTTTCCGCTAAGCGCCTTGGCCCTTTCTTTGAGCCTTATGCTGAGCTCGACCTCCGGGGCCCCTCCTCCGGCCACGATCTTTCCGTCCTCAAGCACATTCTTTATCACGAAGAGCGCATCGTGTATGGACCTCTCAGCTTCATCTAGGAGCATATCGCTGCCTCCTCTCAAAAGTATTGTCACCGCTTTGGGGTTGGCGCAGCCCTCGACGAAGACCATTTTCTCCGTACCGACCTTGCGTTCCTCCACTATCTCGGCGGTCCCCAGGTCAGCACTTGTCAGTTCGTTGAAGCTTGTTACAACTCTGGCGTTCGTAGCCTTTGCGAGCTTGTCCATGTCGCTTTCTTTCGCCCTTCTGACGGCAAGTATGCCCGCCTTCGCCAAGAAGTGTTGCGCTATGTCATCGATGCCCTTCTGGCATATTAAGACGTTAGCACCTGTAGCGGCCACCTTGTTTACCATTTGTTTGAGCATGTTTGTTTGCTCATCCAGGAAAGACTTGAGCTGAGTGGGGGAAGTTATCTGTATTTTTGCCGTGGTTTCAGGTTTCTCTACTTCCATAGCCGCGTTAACGATTGCGATCTTGGCACCTTTAACGAGCCTTGGCATGCCAGGGTGCACTACTTCCTTGTCGAGGACTATTCCCTTGACAAGCTTGGAGTCCTGAAGAGACTCGCCCTTTTTCTTTTCAACCTTTATGTCGTCAAGGTCCACGTAGTACTTGCCGTTTACCTGGCGCGCAACCTGAAGTACGGCATCTACCGCAAGAGAGCTTAGATAGTCTAAGCCCTTTCCTCCAGCTACAACTTTACTTGAAAGCGAGGTCTCTGCCAGCTCCAGGAGCTTCTCCCTATCCTGTGGGTCTATCTTCGTTGATATCTTATCAAGTTCCTCAAGGGCCCAGTAGCTGGCCTTCTGATAACCGCTTATGATCAAAGAGGGGTGGACGTTGTCGTCCAGCAGGTCTTCAGCTTTACCGAGGAGTTCCCCTGAGAGCACGACCGCGGTGGTTGTCCCATCGCCTACCTCAAGGTCCTGAGCCTTGGCTACCTCAACAAGCATCTTTGCTACTGGATGTTGTACCTCCATGTCCTTAACTATAGTATGACCGTCATTGGTTATGGTGACGTCGCCAAAGCTGTCCACAAGCATCTTGTCTAGACCTTTTGGACCAAGCGAGGTCTTCAGCGTTTCCTCTACGGTTTTCGCTACGGCAATGTTGGACCTAAGGGCCTCTGCACCAGACGTCCTCTTGGTACCCTCCTTCAATATTAGAAGTGGTACCTCACCCTCTTTAGAAGTTTGCAAAGCCAAACCTTTCACCGATTGTAACGCTTTACACGCTTATAAACCATGCGTTAGTTCGTTGCGTCTTTCTGGATTGCCTCATTTTTCTCTTGAGCAGATTAGCGGCTGCGGTATCAACGTCCTCATCCTGTAAAGCGGAGCCATACATCTGCTCCAGCATATAGCGTAATTTCCAGATCAAGGAATAGATCTTATTTTTCGTGTACTTCCACAAGGTCTTCTTCTCAAAAATTTTAGGGTCTTTCGAGATAGCTATGTCAGATACGCTTTGATTCTCGACGAAAAACTTGTAGAGGTACTGTATCTCGTCATCGCTGAACTTGGATAAGGGATTCCTCACCCTTTGCTTTCTTTGCCTTGTCCTCTTAGTCATCGCAGCAATATAGTTTGCGTTAGGCGTTTTAATCCTTTCGGCGCGCGAAGGGCGAAGCGATCCTTGTCCTTGAAGAGTAAGCGGGATATATTTTCGCGATTCTTTTTTAACGTTGCCTTGCTGTCAATCTAAGTCTGTTTTTAAAATGAAATCTTAGACGGTGCAAAGGTGGAGTCGGGTTAAACCCGCGAATTGCGCGTTGCGACTATCTTCTGAAGAACTACTAGATGCTGTTTGAGCTTGCTTCCGAGGGATCGCGAAAACGTGGTAACGCTGGGTTCGTTCCCCTGCGGGCGTCTAACGAGATATTCCTTAAGCCTAAGCTACCCCATGATTACGAGAGCTAAGTTACGTCACTCGTTTTTACTTTTGCGAACTGGGAGCTCCTTCCTAAGGGCCATATAAACTAACCAAGACGACGGACTTCCTATATAGTATGTCAATCCCACGCTCTCTCCGCTTATGGCATCTATACGAGAGGACTGGTTCCAAGGGTTTATGTCCGATATAGTTTTCCACTCCCTCTTCGCCACCTCCATTCCCATCTCTTCCATTCCATTCATAATCATGAGAGCAGATATCGCGAAGGTTACCCTGGACCAGCACGATCTCATCTGATCGGTTGAAGTATCAACGGAACCATCTGGTTGCGCAGAGTTAGCCATGCAATATTTTGACGATCTGTAATTTAAATCGTATATGGAATTCAGGGCTGTAATTATTTTGTCGCGATCGGATACTGGCTCCAATCCAAGCGCATCGCACCAAAATTGCCCGAGCAACTGAGAGTTCAAACACGTTTCATGCTTGTCATGCCCTTTTCTCCAGCTGATGAAGTACCTACCGTTCCAAAGCGATTCAAGGGAGCGCTTGGCTCCCCTTAGATATTCATCGTACTTTAGATCTACACCTACGTTTAACTCTTTAGATGCGCTGATGAACGCTTCGAGGGAAGCGATGAACATCGATGCTACATAGGATGAGGTACCGTACATATGGGTGCCATCGTAAGAATTGTCATATCCGCCCTTGGAGTCGGGTATGAAATCGCCATCTTTGTCTTGAGCTATAAGCCAATCTAGCGCTTTCTTCATGCGAGCGTAGTTCCTCCTTAAGAAGGTCTTATCGCCAGAAAACAGGTAATCCCTGTAGATCTCAAGGATCCACGTGCTCGCAAGATCGGTCCAAGGAAACTTAGATGAAGCTCCGTATATCGGATCCTCTATGCTTTCCTCGCCTAGATCGTGGGGTATCTCTTCCTCTGAAAACGATCCCATAATTTCATCCATCTTCAGAGCGAGCTCCGGAAACAGCTTTAAGACCGCGAAAGAAGCTCCATCCCATGTCATGGAACCTATTGTGTTCATAAGAGGAGCTATGTTAGGCGACTCATAAAGGGCAAATCTTCCGTCCTTTGTCAGCCAGCTCGTGCTCGCAAGCACGTATAGGCTGTTCTTGAGGGAGTCCTCAAGCCATCCCTGCGCTTCAACGGGAATTTTCGGCCTAAGCTCTTCAGCTAGCGGGAGGGCGTACTCGGCTACTTCAACTGCTGAAGAGAACCAGTTTTCGTAATAGTGGCCGTAGGGATAGCTGTGTGGCCTGCCGTTGAAGTACCAGGTGAGCACGAAAGTTTCTTCTCCATCAATTTCTTTTGCTACCAGACCGGCTATCTGTTCCCTTGCGTATGGGGAAATCGAAAACTTTTCACTTGTTTGATTATCAAATGAATAAAAAGGTGATAGGTCTTCGACCATACCACTCTTCCCAGGAACCCAGTAACTGTAACCGGTGAGCACTTCGCAGCCTTGACAGCCGAGAAACACCTCCCCGTAACGCGGGTCGCTTTGAAAGGTCTTTAAATTTTTGAAAAGTACACCGTTGACTTTTCCCTTAATCAAAAAGTTTGTTCTGCCAGCCCTCTTGCTTCCCACAATGTTGGGAAACGATATGGCGATCTTTCCTTTCCCTTTCACCTTTATGAAAACTACTGGAAGCGACGAGTTCTTTATGTCGCCGGCTATAAGCGGCGAGTAAGCCGTCAAATGATAACCACCGCCCTCATACTCAATCTCTGGAAATAGAGCCCGTTTGGAAGGAATGTTGTCCAGGAAGGTTGGACTTTCTTTAAGTGAGGCGACGTGAAAACCAGATATGTTAAGGGGTTCTGACCAATTGTTCATGAAGGTGATACCTCCCACCCCTAGCTCCGGGAAAAAGTCGATTTTACCTGCACCGATTCCACCCAAGGGCATACCTCTGGCCATAACGTAAAGTCGCATTGGAGTATAAATCTAACGAAATTTTTGCTCATATAGTCGTTTCTGGTACAGATTCCGCTTATAGTCATATAATATTAAGAGGAACCATAATTCGTTATTACTTGTTAGGATCACGTTTAGTCCTCGTAATTTTCCATGTTTTTAAACGTAAAACCAAAAGCTGAACGTGCAATCAGACGTCATTCGACAAGGATTTTGCGAGGGTAAGGGGGCCGTCTTTGCCAAAGCAAAACTAGAAGTGGTGGCCGTGGGTACTTTAGAGTTTATTATTACCCGGTCTAAACGTATTCATACTGGAATGGACGGATTGTTTCTCGATATTTATCGGTTTAAGTCAAGTTACGCTTAAATTTGCATGAAGTACAATATTCATGGCTCAATTAGATGTACCTATATGGGATACCCATGAACATCTTGAGCCTGAGAGTTTTAGGATAAGTAGGCAGCAGGATCCTATGGCCGTTTTTCTGTTTCACTACTTGAGTACTGACTTCTTCTCTGCTGGCCTTAGCCCTGAGGACTTGGCTAAGCTGCGGGATGCTAGCAGACCTTGGGGTGACAGGTGGCAGTTATTTGAGCAGTTCTGGGACTACGCAAAGACAACAGGTTATGGTCAGGCCATAAAGATCGCCATAAGGGACCTTTATGGTATTGAAGACATAACTAAGGACACATATCCTAAGCTCGCCGAAATGATGAAGCAAGCTTCCGTCAAGGGCTTCTACAAGTCAGCACTTGAAAAAGCCAACATAGAAAAAGTGATTCTAGATCACGGTGAGGACATCCGGTCCATTGAAAGTTTTGACAGGTCGACGTTTGGAGGCGTTATCAGGTTCGAATCCTTGGTTCACGTTAAAAGTTTGAGCGAGCTAAGGAGGGCCTCGTTGAGGATGGGGACGCCCATACATTCCTTGAGCGATTACGAGAGCGCTTTCAGAAAATACGTTAGGCAGGTTTTGCCGGGATTTGCAGGCGTCAAGACAAGCATATTGGCTTACGAGTACAGTCTAAAGATCGACTACGTCACTTTCAGCGATGCTGAGTACGCCTTGAAGGCAATAGTCGAGGGTAATGGTCATGAGATGGCCAGAGATCGCCAACCTAGCCTAAATGAGCTCAAACCCCTTCATGATTACATGTTCAGGGTTCTGCTCGATGAAGTGGGAAAATCTGGTAAGCCAATTCAGATCCATACCGGTATACAAGAAGATGGACCTGGGGGCGACCCTCCAGTAAACGCCCTACAGAACTCTAACCCAACGCTTTTGGTCAACCTTTTCAGGGAGTTCCCAGAGGTCAAGTTCATACTATTTCACGCAAGCTATCCCTATTCGCGCGAGGCCGGTGTTCTCGCCAAGCAGTGGCCTAACGTTTACTTGGACATGTGCTGGGTTTCTGAAATAAATCCGAAGGCGTACGAGGATGTATTGAGCGAGTGGCTCGAGCTTGTGCCAAATAACAAGATCATGGCGTTCGGTGGCGACTACATATTTATTGAGGGGACTTATGGCGCATCCAGAGTGGCACGGCGCGGCGTAGCAAGAGTTGTTCAGGAAAAGGTGGACAGAGGACATTGGGACAAAGAGGACGCCGAAAAAGTAACGTGGAGGATATTGCGGGAAAACGCTAAAAGGCTTCTTGGTGCTACGCAAACCGTATACTAGACCTAAAATTTAGTTGTTATTTTGAAAACTAACGCAATCCGCTAGTTGCGAGGAATTTTGGTGTGTCTTCAGCCGTAGCCTTAGCAACAGATCGGACCTTAAAATCCCTCAGATCTTTGAGTTGTGACATGAACATCACAGCAGCAGGATCGAAACACTTTTAAGCCTTAAGCCGAAATTCCGCAAAATGCAGAAAATCTACTCTTTGTTAATAGCTGCGATATTTCTTTTAAGTGCTGTTGTTCCGGCTGCGGCTTCGAGCGCCGTTTTGCAGCCTAGTCAAGTTAGCACATACGGGCCCTTGGTTAATGAGGTCATATATCAGCAAATGAGCGATTCGAGCGCATTCCTCGCTCTGGAGTCAGGAAAGATACAAGCCATGGAGTGGCCACTTACGCTCTCGAACTACAAGTCTGCGTTGACGAACACGAAGCTGTACACAAATAGCACGCCCAGCTACACCTTTGAGGGGATAGCGTTTAACTTCTTGCAGCCTCCAATGAATAATATTCACTTTAGGAGGGCCATGGCTTACCTCACTAACTATACCCGGTTGCAAAGCGACCTGGGTGCATCGGTGATAGCTGGCCCTCAGCTGTATAACCCGACCCTCTATTCACAGCCATTTAGCGCCGTGAACTGGTACGACCCTACTCTTCAGTACCCATATAAGCTCAATACAACAGCGGCCATAGACGAGCTACTCAAGGTACCAGGCATGTCTTACAACAAGGCCAAAGGTCAATGGTACTATAATGGGTCTGCCTTCACTCCAACGCTTTATTACAGAAGCGATGATCCCATAAGGACGACGGCTGCACAGGACTTCGCTAAGACTGCCTCAGAGATAAATCTGACGATCGATCTTGTGGGAGTCACCGGCCAGACGGCGAGCGGAGAGATTTATAGCCCAGCTTCGGCTGCGGTCATTTCCCCAGGTGTAATGGGATCGAACCTATCTACCATAAAGCCACCAGTTTTCAACTACACTTACGCGAAAACGAACGACAAGTGGGATATGTACACTTTTGGATGGATAGTGTCCGCGAACCCGAACTGGCCAGACTTCTTCTTCACAAGCGAGTACGCAGGTATCGTCAACTTTGGTAACTATTATGATCCAGAGATGGACTACTGGGGCAATGTGCTTTACTATGGGGCAGCCAACATCTCAATAGCACAGGAGGCCGCTTGGAACATACAGAAGATCTTTTACCAAGATCTTCCGTACATAATCTGGTTCTACGAGCCCCAGCTTTACTCTGTGTATACTAATGGCTGGTCTGGATACGCGCTTATCCCAACTACAGGTCCGTCGACCTCAACCGGTCTGTATTACACCTTGCTCAACGTTCACCCAACTGGGCAGCCATATGGTGGAACTTTCACTGAGGCCTTGCACGGGGTGCCAACATCGCTCGATCCACTTTATCAGACCAACTGGGTGTGGCAAATCGACGTTTGGCAGGAGGTTTATGACAGCCCCTTGGGAACACCACCAACAGGAGTTACGTCCCTTTCCATAATTCCGTGGATGGCAACCTATTCAATACAGAACGACACAACTGTCTCCCTAGGCAACGGAAAAGGCTGGTGGAACCCCTTCAACGCGAGCAAGATAGTCAAGGGACAAGTGATAACCTTGAATTTCTTCCACAACTTGACCTGGCAAGATGGGGTACCCATTACCGCTTACGATTACAACTTCTCCCTCTACTACTGGAACTATCAGGGATTAACTGGTGCAGCAACTCCTAACTCTTACGCGTCAACGCCGCCGTATGGGCTGTTAGCAACGTACATACCTCCCAATAACCCGTATGAGATACAGCTTTACGTGAACTCCACCAACCTTTGGAACATATACGCTCTTGACGCAGCGCTTATACCTGAACACATCTTCAAGTACTTTAACCCCGCTGCCGTCGCATCCAGCACGGGTGCCATGGATACAACCGTTCCAGCTAGCCAGATATCAGGCCTTAGTGGATATTTGGCTTCCAACACCACGAAGCTCCCTGAGTTCATCTATTGGCTGCCAAACCTAGAGGTCGGGAGTGGACCCTTCACTTTTGTTAGCTGGAACAAAGTATCTAACGTTATAACCTTGGTCAGAAACATACACTATTACAGGACCGCTTGGTGGGCCTTCCAAAGCAGCGCAATAGCTGGCAAGCCGTTTGTTTACACCACGGACATAAACGAGACCATATACAACCCAACCTCGTCGACTTTCGAAGGCGTGCCTGCTGGAGGTACAGGTACCATACCCATAACGAATGCAACTGGTTACGTGGAAGTGCTCTCCAGTTCTGGTGCAGTCCTTGCAAAGGCGCCGCTCCAGGGTGGAGCTAACGGCATCTATACTGCCACGCTCGATACTTCATCCTTAGCTCCCGGTCTGTACGAGCTATTCACGAATGCCACTTACACCAGCTTCGGCCTGCAAAGATACTGGTACACGTTTACGGGCCTTAACGTTAGGTCAGCAGTTGCTAAGATATCGGCACCAACTCTGTCTTCATCATCTGTCACCAAGGGTCAGCCCGTAACGATAAGCGCTGAGGCCATATCGTACACCGGAGCTCCATTGGCTGGTCAAACCATTGTTTTCGTCGCGAATGGCACCCAGATAGGCGAGAACGCAACTAATGCTAACGGTATTGCAACGATAAAGTACACACCCTCTTCATCTGGAAAGTTCTCGGTAAGTGCATATGCCCTTAGCAACTCTTCAGTGGTCTCCTCGCCAGCCCAGCTAACCGTTTCCTCGCCGACGAACTATACGCTTTACGCCGCGATCGCCATTATAATAGTTATTATCGTCGTCGCTGTCATACTGCTGCTAAGGCGTAAGCCCTCAGCAAAAGGGAGTTCGGAAGCACAACCCGCTCAGAAATAACTTTCTTTTTTTTTATTTGGAATACGGTTCAGGTATAATTCAAACTCTTTTTGAAGTTACGTGGTCTTTGGCCACGGGCTCAACAGCGCATTGTGTTGTATGGTCAAGGAAGTTGCTGGTGCCCTTCGAAGAGCGTCCTAAATGCTCAATGAAGTTCTCTAGGTCTACCCTTTTCAGATAAAATCAATTTGGAAGTGAACTGGTTGGGACTCGCCAAAACGCTTAAAATAGTGCATATTGATTTTCAATATTGAGCTTAAGGTCATTTGTGCTAAGGCGCCTTGGGACAATGTTAGCAGTGCTAGTTGTGGTTGCCGCGATAAACTTCTTCCTATTTCAGGTCCTACCATTTTACGTGCTTCACATAAACCCGGAGCAGTGGTTCGTGCCACTACCCTCGGGAAGTGTTCACAACGTCGCTTACATTGAAAAAGTGAGAGCTCAGGTAATAGCAGCTATGGGATTCGACTTGCCGCTCTACATGAGGTTTCTGGTTTACCTGAGGTCCATGTTCACGTTTAATTTTGGTTATAATGTCGGTGGAGCGCTCTCTGGACCTGTAGCTACCACTATTGAGCGCTTTGCCCCATATACCATACTTCTCTTGGGCTCTTCCACGGTAGCTTCGTACCTGATAGGCATATACCTTGGAGTTGTATCAGCAGCCAAGAGAGGTCAGCTGGTAGATGTGGCTTCGTTCACGACCCTTCTGTTCTTGTACGCCATGCCCTCCTTCTGGATAGGGACCTTGTTGCTTGTGTTCTTTGCCTTTTCGCTGAAGCTGTTTCCCATTGATGCAGAGGCTTACTTTTCTTCATTTCACGGTATAGCCTTTGTGGGAGCCCTTCTGAAGTCTATGGTGCTTCCGTTTAGTTCGTTGTTACTCATAAGCATAGGCGGAGTTTACTTGATAATGAGAAGCACGACCATAGATGTTATGAGCGAAGATTACATCATGATGGCTAGGGCAAAAGGGCTCCCTAACTCGACGATCCTTTACAAGCACGCGCTCAGAAATGCCATTCTTCCAATAATAACCTTATTCGCGCTATCCATGGGATTTATCTTATCGGGTGCTGTTATAACGGAGACGATATTCTCTTGGCCTGGCCTCGGTTATTGGACCTTCGTGGCAATCGAAACTCTTGACTTCCCTCTGGAACAGGCGATATTCTTCGTTATATCTATAATGGTTGTTGCGGCGAATTTCATCGCCGACCTGCTTTATGGCTTCCTAGATCCCAGGATTCGGGCAGGGTGAGATCAAATGAGTTGGTTATCTAAGCACTACGGCCTAAGCGAGTTCGTGCACAACAAGCTTGGAGTTGTTGGCCTTATCATAATAGCTTTCTTTACTTTCACAGCGGTTTGCGCACCCCTCTTGACATCAAACTCTCCTAATCAAGTTTACGTGACTGGTCCGTGGGCAGTTCCCCAGTGGGCCACTGTGTTTCCCCAATACTCAAATCTACCTCCGAACATGTTGTTAACAAGCAACAACATCAATGAGTGGCGCATTACCACCAATGCGCTCTCCACGGCCACGCCAGAGCGCCTTTCCAAGTTTCCATCGCTTTCGAGTGGAATGGGTTCATCTGCCAGCTCTGCTGAAGTGCTGTTTGTAAACGCATCTGTGCCATACTCGGTCAGCACTTTTTCGGGAGCTACAGTTGCGAGCCTTTCATATTCCCTCGTCTACACGTATAAGCCCCCATACGATTTTCAGTTCGGAGACGTGATTTATGTAGCAAATTTAAGCAACATCGCTGACTTTTACTTCAGGTTCATAATTAGTGGTCCTAGTGGTACGTACAAGCTTAGTAGCTACTCGCTGATGTCTAACTCCCCTGTGGAGGTAATAAGCTACAGGAATGGGATTCCGATCCATAAGTGGTTTGCGGTGTCTCTGTCGAACGTGTTACCAGACGTAAATACAGCAGCCCTGGGACCTTCGGGCTCCACCGCCGTTGACAGCGGCGAGATATACCTATCGAAGAAGGGAAACTACACTTATACCGTTCAACTGGTTGTCATACCCGAGCAGGGGAAAACCGCTTCATTGAAGATCTTCATGGAACCACCATACTTCAAAGTTTTGGGGCGTGCATATGGTCTTTTGGGAAGCGATAACAAGGGAAGAGATCTTTGGTCCCAATTTGTGTACGGATCTAGGATCTCGATCGAGGTAGGTTTGCTGGCCTCGGGTGCCACCGTGCTCATAGGTACTTTTCTGGGGCTACTTTCAGCTGTGGAGGGAGGATTGCTGGACGAGTTCTCGATGAGGGTGGCTGACGTTATCCTCGTTTTGCCTTTCCTTCCGTTGGCAATAGTTGTGCTATTTGTGTTTACTCAGAGCCCCATAGTTCAAAGGGAACCATCTATTCTTTACGTTTGGCTAGTTGTGTTGTTCTCGCTCCTGTCGTGGCCTGGTCTGGCAAGGGTGATAAGGTCGCAGGCTCTCTCGCTTAAGGAAAGAGGATACGTTGAGGCCGCGAGGGCCCTTGGTGCTGGCAAGTTTTACATAATGAACAAGCACTTGTTGCCAAATATAATGGGATTGGTTTACGCGAACCTAGCTTTGAGCGTTCCTGGCTTCATATTGACCGAAGCGTCCCTTGATTTCTTGTTTCCCAATGCCTCCACGATCCCAACTTGGGGAAGAATGATCGCGAAAGCTTATGAGCATGCCGCCTCCGCTACTGCCTATGGCTTTGGTTGGTGGTGGTTCCTTTTCCCTGGCATCGCTATAGTGCTTCTCTCGCTAGCGTTTGTGCTGCTTGGTTATGCGCTTGACGAGATATTCAACCCGCGCTTGAGGAAGAGATGAATGAGGAAAAAGGCTTTCTGGGCGGGCGTAATAGTTATTTTTGGCGTGTTAGTGGGTATAGCGATCCTTTCGCCGTTAGGTCTTCTTAACTCATACCTCTATCCCCGCAGTTATGTCAGGCCGGGCCTAACTCTGAGTTACAACGAGACAGTTGGTCTTAAGAGTAGCCCCACGCATGTCGCGTTCAACGTTAGCGTTATCAAGGTTAAGGGTCAAGTCATATACTTCAACTATACCATAACGCAGGCGTTGAACGTGACCTTTAAAAGTCCATCTACTTCGCGCAACTTTACGGTTTTCTTCAATCCCTACGAAAACTCGACGTACGTATGCATACAGTACTTTGGATTGCCTATTTTCGCGTCAGGTCTTCACAACGGTACTGGAGCCTCTTTAGTTCGTCTTGAGGGCTTAACCTTTAGAAACTCCTATTCTGTTGAGGGAAATCGCGTCACGATCAACCTCACATCTTTTGAAAGGGAGCTTGGAAAGCCTCTCATAAGCATCTACTTTTCGGGAAACTACGATCGTTACGGTATACTTACGGGCTGTAACGTGACCAGCGCGTCGGCTGGGATAACCATTTATGAAAGCGTTAAGTTGGTAAGCGTGAACGTAAGGTGAAATCTCAGGTGAGCAGTGGCCTCGGATCGACGTCTGAGTGCCTGCGCTGCCCGCAGGCCTCTTTGCGGCTACTCAGAGGAAACGTGACATGCGGCAAGCTTTAAAAGTGCTCAACCGCGTAAAAGTGAGCTCGGTGTAAAACATGCCATTGCTTGAAGTCTCGGACCTCAAAATGTACTACGCTACAAAGGCCGGTTACGTAAAAGCCGTTGATGGGCTTTCTTTCTCTGTGGAGAAGGAGAGGACTGTGGGGATTGCAGGCGAGTCGGGAAGCGGCAAGACCAGTGTCGCTACAACTATATTGAAGCTTTTACCCTCGAACGGGCGCATAATATCTGGTTCCATAAGCCTTGAAGGCAAAGATCTCGTGAAAGCCAGCGAAGAGGAGATGAGGGAGATAAGGTGGAAAAAGATATCGCTTGTTCCTCAGGCCTCGATGAACGCGCTTAACCCTGTTTTTAGGGTGGGAGATCAGATCGCGGAGGCCATACTGGCTCACGAGAGCGTTTCTCAGGCCGAAGCTTACGAGAGAGCAAGGGAGCTTCTCGAGATGGTTGGAATCCATGCCGATAGGGCGAGAAGCTATCCTCACGAGTTCAGTGGCGGCATGAAACAGAGAGCTGCCATAGCCATGGCGCTTGCCCTTAGACCCCCCCTCGTAATAGCGGATGAGCCAACCACTGCCCTTGACGTTATAGTGCAGGCGGAGATACTGGAGCTGCTCGAGGACGTCAAGAGAAAGTTTTCAACATCGCTTATCCTGATTACGCACGACCTTTCAATAATATCTGAGCTTGCTGATGAGGTATTGATAATGTACGCTGGCAGGATTGTTGAGAAGACCGACGTCTACTCTCTTTACAAGAGCCCCATGCATCCGTACACTCAGGGGCTGTTGGGGGCATTCCCAGATATTAGGGCACCAAGAAGGCGTTTGGTTTCGATACCCGGTTCTCCACCGGACCTCTCTGCATTGCCTCCGGGTTGCGCCTTCAACCCGCGTTGCCCCTACGCCACTGACAGGTGCCGCAGGGAGGAGCCTATGCTTAGAGAGGTCTCTCCCGGTCACTGGGTGGCTTGTCACTACGCCGAGGAGATCGCTGAGGGAAAGATGAAACCAAGTAGGTGAGTGATCAGTGGAATCTAGAGAGGAGAAGGCGGCAGTTATAAGCGTCAGGGATCTCAAGAAGTACTACGAGCCAAAACTATCATTTATGCAAACGCTTCATGGCGTTAAGAAGCTTGTGAAGGCCGTTGATGGGGTCTCGTTCGACGTCTACAAGGGAGAGGTCCTTGGGCTTGTAGGCGAGTCGGGAAGCGGCAAGACCACCGTCGGCAGAACCTTGCTCAGGCTGGTTGAGCCAACTGGCGGCCAGGTACTTTACAGGGGAAGGGACATCTTCAGGGTGAGTCACGAGGAACTATCATCCATAAGGAGAAGCATACAGATAATATTTCAGGATCCTTATGATTCCATAAATCCGCGCTTCAGAATAAGGGACGTTGTGGCAGAGGGCCTGAGGATAAACAAGCTTTACAAGGATGAGGCAGACCTGGATAAAAAGGTAAGGGATGCCTTGGTTGCAGTTAAGCTAACGCCACCAGAGCAGTTCATGGATAGGTACCCTCACGAGCTATCAGGGGGACAGAGGCAAAGGGTCGCCATCGCACGGGCTCTAGCGGTTGGGCCTGAGTTCATAGTGGCTGATGAGCCAGTTTCAATGCTTGATGTTTCCATTAGGGCTGAAGTTCTTAACGTTATGTTGGATCTGAAGGAGCAGTTCGGCCTATCTTTCCTCTTTATAACGCATGATCTTGCTCTTGCTAAGCACGTGTGCGATAGGATCGCGGTGATGTACCTGGGAAGGTTAGTAGAGCTTGCGAACTCCGAGGAGCTGATAGAGAAGCCAATGCATCCATATACCCGCGCTCTAATAGATGCAATACCGGTACCCGATCCTACTGCTCCTAAGCTAAAGGTGGCCATAAAGGGGGAGATACCGAATGCCATGGATATCCCTCCGGGTTGCGCCTTCAACCCGCGTTGCCCCTACGCCACTGACAGGTGCCGCAGGGAGGAGCCTATGCTTAGAGAGGTCTCTCCCGGTCACTGGGTGGCTTGTCACTACGCCGAGGAGATCTTTGGTGGAAATAAGAAAGCTTGACAAAGCCGAGGGAGTGTACGCGCCGTCGCTTAAAGAAATAGCCTTTATACTCATGCTTTTTTCGTTCTCCATAGTCTTGGTAGTTAACGTGGGAATAATTTCGGTTTATTGTTTTGTGTTTGCCCTTGTGTTGACCTTCACAGTGTCTTTCATTAAGGCCAAGCGCCGGTTAAATCGCATGATCGGGCATCTGTCAAGGGGAGAATCTTACGTGGAGGTCATGTATTATGATAGAGACTACTTTTTGGGGAGGTTCTTGGCCCTCATTGGTTACGCCATCTTGCCGCTTGCCGTTATTGGGCTTGCAGGCATATACGTTGGGCTAGGGATCGTCCTTGGTTTTTATTCAGGGCTTTTGGTTTCCCGGCTTTGGAGGATTATTCGGCTCAAGCTGTGGATTAGTCAAAGTGGCGAAATAATCGTGAAGAGAACGGAAAGCTTCAATGGTTCAGGCGCCATGGTCATTAAGGTCTCCTACAAGAAAGCTCAAAGGCAACCCTCGTAGCATTTATAAGCGCATAAAAGTTTTGACCATCATTGAGTAGACGCGCATTAAAGAATGACTACGATCACGCGGAAGTTGAAAGCGCTGTCAGGGATCTCGTGCTGAGCACAAAGTATCCGCCGGGTACCCTTCTGCTCGACGGGCCTCCTTTTGTATCGGGGATTCCCCATCCCGGCACTGCTTGGAACAAGGTGATGAAGGACGTTTACGTCAGGTACAGACAGTCAAGGGGCGACAAGTTTTCCGTTCAACCGGGTTACGACTGTCATGGCCTACCAACTGAACTTGCAGTTCAGAAGGATCTGGGAATAACGGCGAAGCAGGACATAGCTAAATTCGGGCTACAGCGCTTTGTTGAGCGCTGTAATGAGCTCTCTCAGCGGAACATGGCCTCCATGACTCGCATCTTTAAGTTGCTAGGGGTTGGCATGGATTGGAACAAGCCCTATTTTACTTCAGACATGAAGTACATGGAGGCCGAGTGGAAGGAGTTCAAGGAGCTTTACGAAAGGGGACTAGTAGAAAAAGGGAAGAGGGTTTTCTACTGGTGTCCCAAAGACGAAACTGTCCTCTCGGATTACGAGGTAAATAACTACGTTGAGCTTGAGGAGCGCTCAGTTTACGTTAAGTTCAGAGTTAAGGGAAAGCCAGACGAGTACTTTTTGGTTTGGACTACTACACCTTGGACCTTGCCTGCCAACTCAGCCCTCATGGTAAACCCCGATATCGATTACGTGCTCGCGCGTGTTGGAAATGAGAAGTACGTTATAGCTGAGACAAGGCTACAGGTGCTTGGAACCAATTACGTTATAGACTCGAAATTTAAAGGTAAAGACTTGGAGGGGCTTGTTTATGAGTATCCGCTGCGTTTTCTCGACTTCCACAACTTCGAGCATAGGGTTGTCCTAAGCGACGAATATGTGACGTCGGAAGAGGGCACTGGAATAGTGCACGTGGCTCCAGCGCATGGCCAGGAGGACTTCGCCGTCGGACAGAGGTACGGCTTAGTCATGCTCGACCTTGTGGATGAAAAGGGCAAGTACAGGGACTTCGTCAATAAGTACGCGGGCAAGTACGTTAGGGAGGCTAACGATGAAATAGTAAGAGACCTTGAATCCATTGGCGCGCTTTTTAAGGTCGAGCTCATAAGGCACAGGTATCCCGTCTGCTGGCGTTGCGGAACACCCCTAATAATGAGGCCTACTGAGCAGTGGCTCATAAAGATATCTAGCGTTAAGAGCGAGCTCTTAAGATCAGTGGATGATGTGATTACGTTCCCCACTTGGCTAAAGGAAGCAAGGCTAACGCCCTGGTTAAGCGGGCTTGGTGATTGGGTCGTATCGAGACAAAGGTATTGGGGTACGCCCATACCGATATGGGTCTGCGACAGGTGCGGGGAGATCAAGGTTATAGGCTCACTTGAGGAGCTCAAGCAACTATCTGGCAGAGATATCTCCGATACCCTTCAGATGCACAGGCCGCTAATAGATGATGTGACTTTTCCACATTCGTGCGGGGGGACCATGAGGAGAGTTCAGGACGTATTTGATGTTTGGTTTGATTCTGGTTCAGCTCCTTATGCCTCTACTGGGACATGGCCACCACCGCGCTATGAATTGGTTCTTGAGGGTCAAGACCAGTTTAGTGGATGGTTTGCATCACTCGTAAAGGTATCTGCGGGATTGTGGGGCTTTGCGCCTTACAAAAGGGTCATGGCTCACGGCATGGCACTTGATGAGAGCGGCAGAGAAATGCACAAATCCCTTGGGAACTACGTTGACGTCGAGGAAGTTGTGAACAAGTACGGGGCTGACGCTTTTCGCCTCTTCTTCTTGCAGCATACACCTTGGGAGGACGTTAGATTCAGTGAAAAAGGTCTTCAGGAAGCCGTTAAGAAGATAAACACTATATGGAACCTCTTTTACTTCGCGACCACTTACATGAACCTAGACGATTACCACCCATCTAGCATGCCATCTCTTCTTCCAGAGGACAGATGGATTCTTTCGAGGCTTGCCAGGACCGAAAAGGACGTTCTAGAGCTAATGGAATCCTTTGATTTTTCGTCGGCACTTAAGCTAATACTTAACTTTGCCACTGAAGACTTGAGCAGGTGGTACGTTAAACTTGTGAGAAAGAGGACTTGGATTGAAGAGAAGGACGATCCCTCAAAGAACGCCGCCTATTACGCGCTTTATTGGTCCTTGGACGGACTGATAAGGATGCTATATCCTTTCGCACCTTTTTTGGCAACTTATCTTTTACCGTCGCTTCCAGATGAGAGCGAGAGCATGACTTGGCCAAGTAAGCAGTTCAGGATAGATGAAGAACTGGAAAAGGACATGGAGTTGGCCATGAAAATAGTCAGCGCCGCCCTTGCAGCGAGGAACAGGATAGGAATAAAGATCAGACATCCTCTAAGGTACCTTTACGTCACTGGGGAGCTTCCGCGGAGTTTTGTGGGACTAATAGCAGATCAGGTCAACGTGAAAGAGGTTTTGCATGCGAGTGAAGAAAGCCTGGTTAAGAAAAACTTGAGGATCCGGTTTGACGTTTTGGGATCGATCTTCAAAGATAAAACTGCTCTCGTTGCGGAGAAGATCAAAGAAGGGGCAAAGACCGTAGAAATAGAGGGAAAGGAGTACGCTATCCCTCAAAACGCGGTTCAAGTTGAATTGGTTCCCAAAGAGGGTTACGCCGCAGCCGATTATGATGGGGGCAAGGTTTTCTTAGATACCAGGGTTGACGCTGAACTAGAGGCTGAAGCTCTCGCAAGGGAACTCACGAGGAGGGTTCAGGAAACTCGCAAAAGAGCAGGGCTCCACGTGGAGGACAGAATAGAGCTCGTAGTTCAAGCCGAGGGTGAGCTCAAAGATAGATTGACCGAATCAATAAGCAGGATTGTCGATGATACAAGGGCGGTTTCAGCCAGGGTTTCCTCTCAGCAACCAGAAGGAGACTGGTTCTTCGAGGACTGGGATATGGATGGCGATACCATAAGGATCTACCTGAGAAAGTCGTAGAACTGCGCCACACGTCGGCTCTGCCCACGGCTCTTAGCTTAAGAATCTTTGGCGCTTTCTTTAGTTCCGGTGTAATATGGTATTATGTTTCCTTTGCGATCAAAAAAAGCTAAATCCTTTTTTCCTTCAAAGGGATACGCAGCTATACCCATTATTTTTCCCATGTAAGATAGAAGATCTTGCGTAGAGGGTCTTAGTGCCCCGCTCGGGTGACTATGAATCGTGCCTATAATTGAAGGAGTGAAGGGCGTGTAAAAGACGTTGATGCTCGCGAAGTCCCGACCGTTGTGTTGAAAGGGCGGCGACAAAACCTCGTCTATGTAAAGATAGCTTCCTATCCTATCCCCGCGAGCCAGAAGCATTATCTCCTTTGGATACATCCCCTTGGCATAGTCCAGTACTTGATAAAGCAGATCTTGGGTAAGCATAATTCCTCTCAGCGGCTTTTTCACGGTTTGAAAATACAGCTGACTTATAAGCTAGTGCAAATTTGCCCCTTGGGAACGGGTTAGGTAGAAGCGGAAGGCATCCAGTTTTAATTAAAGAAATGGTTAAACGTGCACGCGTGGAAGATGTGTCATGAAATCCTTGGAGCAGTGGGTCTTGCCGCAGATAAGAAACATGAGCTTCACTGGGATATGGAGGGTAACTTTGCTGCTCTCCGAGTACGAAGACGCTGTTTACCTGAGCACTGGTGAGCCAGATTTTGACACACCGTTGAACGTTGTGAGGGCGGCCGAGGAAGCCATGAAAAAGGGAAAAACTCACTACATTGATCCCTCCGGGCTTAAGGAGCTTCGTGAAGAAATAAGTTTGAAGCTTAGGAGGGATAACTCGATCGAGATATCTCCCGATCAGGTAATTGTTACGGCAGGAGCTGAAGAGGCACTGGCCACAGTTTTCCAAACTTTCGTGGCTCCTGGGGATAAGGTTACGGTTTTCACTCCCGCGTATTCCCTTTATCTTGATTTAGTTCAGATAAGGGGAGCCAAACTCAATACCGTGAAGCTAATTGAGGAGGAAGAGGGGTTCCGCGTGGACATAGAAAGGTTCAAGGAGAGCGTAGCAGGATCGAAGCTTGTTATCATTAACAATCCATCTAATCCTACCGGTTATGTCATGCCCGACGACGAAGTAAGGGCCATAGTCGAAGTAGCGAGTGATGCTGGTGCACTGTTAGTGTCGGATGAGATCTACGAAAAGATGAATTACAGCAGCAAAAAGCTGGTGAGCCCAGCTTCCATAGTGCCCGAAAAAGTTATCACGATCAACGGGTTTAGCAAGGCGTACGCCATGACGGGATGGAGGGTGGGTTACCTTGCTGCTCCCAAGGATGTCGTGGGGGCTTTGAGGATAGTCCATCATGCCAACGTGATAAGCGCTAGCTCGATTTCACAGTACGCTGCGCTTGAGGCGCTAAGAGGACCTCAGGACAGCGTTAAGGAGATGGTAGCAGAATACAAGAAGCGCATGGAGATCATGTATAGGGGCCTCAAGGAATTGCCTGAGGTACGTGTCATAAAACCAGAGGGCTCTATCTACGCTTTTCCCGATTTCTCCTTTTACGGTACAGATGACGACGATTTCTCGCTGAAGCTTGCCATGGCGACTCACGTGGCCACGGTCCCCGGTAGCTCTTTTGGAGATGCAGGCAGGGGGCACCTAAGGTTTACTTTCGCGACCTCTACTAAATCAATAACCACCGCCATTTCTAGGATCAAAGACTTCCTTTCATCTAGGGCGGCCAAAGGTCGAGGTTTGATTCGGAGCAAGCCAAAAAAGCACTGGATGGGTTCTCTTCCTATGAGCATAACCATATCAGTTAAACTGCTTGAGATCCACGCGGAGAAACTGGTTGAGGGAGATCTAGTAAAGGTGCAGATGCAAACCCAGTTGAACGCGCCCAGCGGGCCCGTTGAGAGGAGAAGCCCTACGATGTCGGTGATACCATTTGCTTTCAGTGTTAACTTTGTGCCAGCGAGTGGCACGTTAACCTTCCATGGTCAAATAGTGCTAACGGGAGGGCAAGAAGACCTAGATAAGATTTCCAAGGACCTAGATGACAAAAAGCCTTATCTGCCTGCGCTTCAAGTTGCGCTGAACCACAGTATAGCCACGTCAATACTTGTCTGCAGGGAGCTTGGACTTCCATTCCCCCTTGGAATACCTCAGCTAGCTCAGAAAAACGACGAAGAGAAGCAAGAACCCCAGCAGCTTCCGTCTGCGATGACGATGTAAGTCTAATTAAGTTTAATATGATAGGTTCGCGAAGAAGGCGTCAGCCCTTTTCCGCCACTGCCAGAACCCGCTGAAGTTGTCGGGATATTCTGAGTAAATCTCCATGGCAGCTTTTACATCGGATGCCATTTGCCTCAGCTTTAAAAGTATGCTTGGCCTCTTCAATGCCTTTATCACGATCTCTGCCTCTTTTCTGAGGTTAATGTTAACCACGCCCGTCACGGCAGCTTTGGTCACAGTTTCTTCGTCCATTATTCCTGAGGACATGCCAAAGTTTATGTCATCGTTGCTCAGCCTTATCAGAAAGCGCCTGAAGACATCTAGACCTGCCTGCTTGACGCCGTACTCCTTCATGTAGTTCACGTTATATCTCCATAGGTCGTTTATGCCTGGAAGGTCTGCTTCATCCAGCGCCTTTGCTACGGCCTCTGCTGCGATTTTCGCGCTTAACATGCCGCTACCTATGCCTCCTCCGGTAACTGGATTAACGGTGGCTGCTGCATCACCGGCTAGCAAAATTCCATTTCCGACCATTGTTGCGAAGGGTCTTCTTGTCGGGACCGTATCGCCGCTTCCCACTACTATCTTTCCCTCATATTTTCCCTTTATCCAGTTTTCTGTGGCGATTTTGGGGTTTGGGTAATTTCCTATCATCGTTACTCCTAGCCCCACGTTAGAAAGCCTTCCCTCAGGGAATAGCCAAATGTAGCCTCCAGGTGAGGTGTTTTGATCAAAGATCAGCCTCAAGTAAGAATGCTCTATTGGCGGCTTCATGTCCTCTATTATAACCCTGTATGCCGCTACGGCGTCTCTTTTTTCAACCGTTTTTTCAACTCCCCAATCGTCTGGTAAGGCCGCCCTGAGCTTGGTCTTGTTACCAGAGGCGTCTATCACAACTCTTGAGGTTATCTCTTCCTTTCCCTTAACTCCTATAACTCTTCCATCCCTTATTATTGGAGCATCCACGTGGAAGTTCCCCACGAATTTCGAGCCCGAGCTCTCTGCCTCTTCAATAAGAGCTGAGCCAAGCCCGATGCGATCAACGGTGTAACCATAACCCTTTATGCGAAAAACGGTTTTTCCGTCGGGAGAGATGAGATCGGCGCCAATTATCCTTTCCCTTATGACGCTTGAAGGCAGTGAAACACCTGCTTTCTTCAGGTCTTCCTCTCCTATGGCGTCTCCACAGGCTTTATTTCCTATTTGTTCTTTCGGTTTTGCGTCCAGCAGAAGTACCTTAAATCCCTTCTCTGAAAGCTTTTTCGCGGCCACGGCTCCAGTGGTGGCGGCGCCTACAACGATCACATCGTAGTCCAATTTTGTAAAAAAAGGGGCTAACCCTTAAGTCTTTTTAGCGCTTGCTGGTATGCTTGAGTTGAATGGTGAAGAGGGAAAAGGCGTTTAAGTGCCGGCGCCAATTTCTCAGTTATGTATTACACGGGGAAGGGAGATAACGGGCAAACATCTCTTGGTCGCGGTAGGTTGCAGAAGGGCGAGCAGATATTTGAGTTGGTCGGTGGAATTGATGAGCTTAATTCTTGGATTGGGTTGGCTTCAATTCATGTGCCCTTGGAGATCGTGCGCGAAAAGCTGTTTAGCATACAGAATGACCTTTTCACGATTGGCGCGGAGCTTTACTACGACTTCAGCGGAGGAGAAAAAAAGGTGACTTTTAAGGAGGAAAAAGTCAAGGAGCTCGAGAAGGTCATAGAAGAAATGTCCAAGGAGCTGAAGCCATTATCATCTTTCGTTGTGCCAGGTGGAAGCGAGGCGTCTGCTTATCTACACTTGCTGAGAACGGTATGTAGAAGAGTTGAGCGCGAAGCGGTTAGAGTATCCAGTGAACGTTCCATTAACCCTGAAATCTTGCGGTATCTTAACAGACTCTCATCTTACTTTTTTGTTGCCGCCCTTTACTGTAACGCGAAGCTTGGTTTCCAAGAGAGATCGCCGACGTACTCATGAGATGCCTTTCTTGGGCTTCCCCTAGAGTTGTAAATAGGCTCGCCGAGGAGCTACGGTTAAGTAGGGCAGCCACTGGCCTTGGCGAAACCTCTTGTGGCCTATCTTCGCTTGCCAAACTCTCCCGAGCAGTTCAATACGTCCTTCTAACTGAAACATTTGATGAAAAACAGCGAGCTCGCCGCTGAACTCGTGATCACATGGACATCGGGTAGGGGCACGCGAGCGAGCCGCCCTAATAGCTTCAAAGATCTGAAAACATTTTCAAGGCGCCCTTTTATCGTGAGAGCAAGCCTGGATTTTCCGACGAAGGCATACAACATCACCTAAGCATTAGGGTTCATGTAAGGGTGGGCCTCAACGTTCTGCTGGGCTCGAGGCTTGGCTCAGCCCTTTCATATCGTGAGCCGGAAATTCCTTGCAAAGACGACGCAAGGACAAAGCTGAAATAGGCACGATGGATTCCCATATGACCTTGATCTTCCCAACTTACCCTGGAGCTAGTTATGTATTTTACGCAAAGATAATCGTGACCATAGGCTTGATACTGGGCTTAGTGTATGGCGTCAAAAAGATAAGATCGACCTCAAGCCAACATTAGCGTTATCCTAGATCAGTTTTTCTTTAACATTGATCGCTGAGATGATTCCCATGGCGATGCTGATGACCCCTAAGGTTAAAAGGTAACTGGTAGCGCTAAAATGTGAAATGGATAACGAAGTAAGCCTGTACCTCTCCAGGGTCGGCCTGACCTTTCCTGGCACTGAAACTACTTTTGAATCCTCTCAGTATATATTTTTTGGTGTCCCCTTTGACTCGGGTTCCTCATCTTCTCCGGGCTCTAGGTACGGTCCTAAGGCTGTGAGGGAAGTAATACAGGGAATGGAGCTTTGGTCTGAGTACTTCAAGGTTGATCTAGAGGACATCAGTATTTATGACGCTGGAGATCTGTGGGTGAGCCACGGAGATGCGCAGGCAACGGCCAGCGCGCTAAAGAAGGTCGTAAGCAAGTTGGTATCCTTAGGAAAGGTACCAGTGATGGTAGGAGGAGAACATACCTTTACGCCCTTTGCTGCCGTTTCAGCGGGAGCAGACTCCTTGCTGGTTTATGATGCGCACGCTGACTGCAGGAAAGATTACCTCGGTAACCCTCTATCGCACGCTTGTGCAACAAGGTTATGGATAGAGTCCAAGGGAACTAGGGTATTTCAGGTCGGCATAAGGGCGACTTCAAGAGAGGAACGCCGTTACTGCGAGGAAATGGGAATAATTCAGTTTTCTCCGTTCCAGGTTAACTCGGATTCGTTTAGGAGCGCACTTAAGGAATTTGTGGAAGGAGCGCGCTCGCTTTACGTTTCAATTGACATGGATGCGTTCGATCCTGCCTATGCTCCAGGAGTGGGAACACCTGAACCCTTTGGTCTGTCCCCTGTAGATGTCCTTAAGACCTTTGAGGTTATTTCCGGAGCCAATTTGGTTGGCTTTGACGTAATGGAGCTTTGTCCTCTTAGGGATCCATCTTACTCCAGTTCGGCGTTGGCAGCAAAGCTGATAACCGAGATGTACGCTTCAAGGCTGCAAAGGAAGCAAGTACTGAAACGACTATGGATTAATTGAACAAAGCGATTTGAAGTAATTCGGTCGTAAAACAGCGGTCCCTCTATACCACGTGGGTTATCCTAGACGCCCTGTTGGTAAGCTTTATGAAAACTCTTCCGCCGCAGCGCGGGCACTTAAACTTGGATATGAGCAACCCTGAGGCTTTCCAGTCCTCGTCCGTTAGTACGTAACCACACGTAATGCATTGGTATACCGGGTACTGGGTTTCAGACATAAGATAAATCAGAAACCCTTATTAAGGCTTTCATGTAATTATACCGGGCTTGAACAACAACATGGACGAGGGTTCCAAAATAATAGGCGCCTCCGACGAAATAGGCATCTGGGAAGACCTTCTAAAAGAACAACAAAAGATCGAGGTAAGGGTAGAAAAAAGCAAGTACAAGAAAGAGATAACAATAGTGAGCGGTTTCACGGACCCGGCCGAGGCAAAGAGGATAGCGAGCCTTCTGAAGAGTAAGTTAGCATGCGGTGGTACCTACAAAAACGACGCGATAACTCTTCAGGGAAACCACGCCAACAAGGTGAAGGATATCCTCGTGGCCGAAGGTTATCAAGAGGCAAACATCGTTGTAATGCCTTAAATGATCACATTTGAAATTTTTTATGGTTAACCTATTGGGTTTTTTCTTGGGTTTGTGTCTTATCCTCTTCCTCTTCGCCTAGTCCCGCTATGTTTAGCCTTGAGAGCATCTCTTTGTACCTGTTTCTCACGGTTACCTCGGTTACTTGAGCTGCCATGGCAATCTCTTTTTGAGTACGGCGGGTTTTTGTGAGCAGGCTAGCTATGTATATCCCGGCTGCTGCGAGGCCTGCGGGGTCCTTGCCAGCCGTTATTCCGCTCTCCTGCGCTTTCTTTATGACCTCAGCTGCCTTCTTCTGGGTCTCTGCGCTCAGGTGAAGCGGACTGGCGATTTTTGCCACGTAGTCAACGGCATCTGGTACGGGTACGCTAACGCTGTTCTCTCTTAAAAGAAGTCTGTAGCAACGGGCAACGTCCTTTCTGCTTGCCTGGGTGTAGTTGCTTATCTCGTCAAGCGAAACCGGGTTGCGAAGCTTTCTGCATGCCGCGTATATAGCTGCAGCTATCACGGATTCTATGCTCCTTCCTCTCACCATGCCACTGGTGGCCGCTCTGTTGTATATAACGGCTGCCTCATTCCTTATGGAGGTGGGAAGTCCTAGCTGGGAAACTATTCTGTCAAGTTCGTTGAGTGCCTGTATCAGGTTCCTATCGTGGCTTCCTTGCAGTCTCGATCTTACCTGCCACTTTCTTATTCTCTGCAGCTCTATTCTCTTTTTAACTCCCATCTTTCCGCCTAGGTTGTATATGTCCTTGGTATCAATTGTGGTGGATAATTGAGCTGCTCCTATGCCTGGAATGGTCGGTTCTCCTACTCTGCTCCTTTGATCTCTTTCTTCTTTTGTGAAAGCTCTCCACTCCTGTCCACTGTCCATTGCCTTGTCGCTTATGACAGTACCACAGTCTGCGCATATGGTTTCACCCCTTTCTGGGTCGAATATGATGTTGGTACTACCGCACACGGGGCATACGGCATTCTTTACCTTGATCCTAGATCCCAATCCCTCATCATTTTCTTCCATTGGAGAACACCAACTAAAAATTTATATACTGGGTATTTAAACCTTTCGCAAGAGCGTAGTCCTTAAAAGGTTTTCCGTTTTCCCCGCCTTTAACCTCAAAATTTACTCGATAAGCTGCTGGTCAGTTTGACTAAACAACTATAACCTATGGGCCAATTAACGAGATAACTTCCAATGGCGGGGATTCGCTTCCGGACCCTGAGATCATCTCATGGGTGGGCTCATGCGTTGTTTACGAGGATTTTGCGTTGTGAGCGTGAGGCCATGAGAGTTAACCTTTATTCGCTAAGTCATCACGCCAAAACAACTGTGGTATTCGAAGTTGAAAAATTTTCGAAGGGGTTGCGGGGGTGCTTGCTGGGTAACCGTTTATCCACCCCAGCATGTAGAGGTACTCCGATTCTATGAAGAGAAGCGCCTCCCTAATCACTGACATTGGTAGATCGGTTACTTAAAAGGGTCTGAGACTAGCTTGATTAGATGTGGTTAGGCGCGGCAACAGGATTTACCATAAGAATCGGTACTTCCCTTGGGGTAAAAGTGGTATTCCATACCTGTCTTTGCTAGCAGATAAACCCGTCCTCCAAGTGGGTCGTTAACAAAGGCTCCGCGCGAAGCGGAGGAAAGCAGTGGGGAAAGCGGCGTTCATTTAACAATCAAAGCCGGTAGAACTTGGACTACGTACAGTAACGCTTAAACCGTTTTTGCGTCTCGCTTTGGTTAAACCTTTAAGCTCATCGAGTTATTTCACGCTTTGAGCGCTTTTGCCCCCTTTCCGATCTCACCGACCAAGCTTTCGTTGTTGGGGGTAGCGTACGCTTTATATGTTTTTTCCTCTCTTATCCTCACCAAACGCAAGAGGGGGCTAAAGTTAGAAGAAGGCCGCCTCGTTTACAAACCGGTAACTGTGATAATACCGGTTTACAATGAAGGTGAGGTTGTTCTGCGTTCCATAGGTTCGATCCGCAACGTTGATTACCCTAAGGAAGCGCTTGATGTTAGGATATTGGACGATAGCGACGATCCAGAATCCATAAGGCTGGTCAACGATGCCGTAGCCTCGTTGTTAGACCGCGGGTACAGAGTATCCGTAGAGAGAAGGGCTAACAGAGTAGGGGGAAAAGCTGGTTTCTTAAGAGAAATCATGGGAACTGTAAAAACGCCCTATGTATTTGTGCTCGATTCCGACTTCAGGCTTGCTGCTGATGCAATATCAAGAGCTGTGTCTGCGTGCGAGAGCACGGGGGCCTCTTACTGCCAGCTGGCATGGTCTCTCGAAGGCGAAGGCCCTGTGGCTAAGATGCAGCAATGCATGCTAAACTATCACTTAAGTGAGGAACAGGAAAGGGCCGCTTCTTCGGGATTGCCCATCAAGATAAATGGAAGCTGCGTGCTGCTTAACAGCGAAGACCTTTTAAGCGTGGGAAGCTGGGACGACCAAACCGTTACGGAGGACCTGGACCTTACCATAAGGTTCGCCCTTTCAGGGAAAAGAGGAATATATCTTCCCCTTGTTGGAGGTGTAGGGCTGGCCACTCCAACTTTTTCCTCTTTTTTTAAGCAGATCAAGCGGTGGGTTATAGGTAATGTGCAATGCATGAGGCGCTACGGTCGCAAGCTCCTTGGGGCGTACAACACGTTTGATTCACTCATTTCCTTTTCATACTTATTCAATTACTCATTTGCTTTCTCCTACTTTCTGATTCTCGCCGCCGTCCTGATGGACTTAGTGGCAAGGGGCAGTCTTATGTTTTCCTTTTTATCCCTGCTACCTGCTGCTCTGTTGTTGGCGGCCTCGATGCAGAGGAAGTGCATATACGCTTACCTTGCATCCTTTGCGTATTCCGTATTTATTGCATCCTTTCTGGTGGAAGGGTTATTCAGGAGGCGCTACGGCTTCGTTCGCACGATCAAGATAAAGGGGAAAACGAAAGGAATTTCCCGCATCCTCTTATTCTTTGCGGCAACGTTTTTTGCTGCTCTTTCCATGTGGGCTATTACTATATCCAAGTTCTCTGATGCTTTGCTTCTTTTAGCTTACGCCCTGTCGTTTATATTTGTGACGACTCTTTGGTGACATGAGAAGCGTTTCTGCCATGTTAGGATTTTGCAGGGTGTTTGTATAGTTAAGCGCCGAGGTTTATGCTCATATCATGTGACGTATAAGTCAGCTAGATCGCAAGAAATTTCAGATTTGATAAGACACTGACTCCTATTACTTGATCTGCATGGCTTTGCCCCTTTTTCTCGAGTAAATTCTTTCATAGATAGCGCCCATCATTAAGGGTAGCAGCACGGTTATATCCCCTTCAACAGTCTCGTGCCTCGCTTTCTCGTTTACCTTTCCCCATGATATGGCCTCCCTCAGCCTGGCCCCAGAAAGTGATCCATCCCACTCTGGGGCGGTTGTTATGTAAACCGCGTAATTGAGGCCTTCCTTGAACTGGTTCCACCATATTGTATGATGTTTCGAAATGCCCCCGCCGAGTATTAATGCCCCCGTTTTTTTATGGGTAAAGACTATGTCCGAGAGCTCCTGTTCGTCGAGAAATAGGTTCAGCTTCATGTCTTTGTGCATCTGCCAGAAAGCCCAAAGCTGATATCCGAAGGCACCATCGAACGGCCCGGGAACATATATGGGAATTTTATTTTTGTACGCTTGGTAAACGATGGAGTTTTCTCTTTCTACTTCACCGGAAAGCCTCTCTCCAACCTCCCATATAAGTTCTCTTGTTGAAAGCTCCTTTTTCTCCTCATATATTGAGGAGAATATGGGCTGCAGCTTTTTCTCCAATATAATACCGTAGCTCTCGTTAGGTACAAACACGTTGCCCAGTCTGTTTATGCCCTTTCTCCTAAGCTTGACATCATCGGCAAGAAAATCGCCGTGATAGTAATCCTCCCATATTCTTGCTATGTCATGATCAAGCGTTCCGCATGTAGTTATAACCGCGTCAACTAGCTTATCCCTTATCATGCTGGCAATAACGCCCCTTACACCCGTCGCTATTATGTCCGCTGGAAATGACAGAAAGGTAAAGCAGTCATCATCTGTGACCATTTCTTCGACTATGTTTGTTGCTACCGCCAGCTTCCTGGCCGTAAACCCGCCAGCGCTTTCAAACGTCTTGATAAGATCGTTCATCGTCATCTGAGGGCTTATCCTAATATCGCGTACCGGTTTCATAAAGACAGTTAGCTCACGCAATATAACCTTATTCCATTTGACTTTCATGACCAAGGGTTAAGCGTAAAAATGGTATCCTTCCTTTGATACCTTGGTGGATCTGCCCAGAAAGATGCTCGTTGGAGTAGATGGATCGGTCGCTGCCTTGGAGGCAGCGCGCTATGCGGTCAGGCTTGCATCTAAAATAGGTAGTACTGTTACCTTCATAGGGGTTGTTGACTCTCAGAATCTTGAGAGAATCGAGAAGTTAGGACTGGTGAAGAGGGCTACGGCCGAGGCCGCTATGGAAAGGGAAATGAGGAACTTCACCGAAGAAGCGGCCAAGTTGGCTGAGGAATCGGGTGTTAAATGCGATCAGATCGTTGTCACGGGAGATATTGTGCAAACAATAGTTGACACGGCCATAAGGGGGAATTACGACTTACTGGTAGTTGCCAGTAGGAAAAAGGTGAGCCTCGAAAGGATAGCTGCTGGTGAGAACACATCAAGGCTCGTGGACTTCTCACCGATACCCATATTAGTTTACAAATAAAATTAGCCCGAGATGTCAGAGGAAGAGAGGCGCTTAGAAAGCCTTTACAAGAGTGCTTTAAAGGAACTTGAGGGCATGGCAACTGAGATGAAAGCGGATATAAGAAAGAAGTACTCTAAGCTAATTCCAGCCCTAGCGTTAACCGCATGTTTGCTGATCTTTGTTCGCTTGATGCCTATATCATTGGCTTTGGCTACGAACTCCACGTCTACGGGTTTGATGAAGGGATACATGGCAATAGGCATGGCTTTATCGGTAGGGCTTGCAGCCCTGGGAGCAGGCTTTGCAATCGCGGCGGTCGGCGCGGCCACCGTGAGTGCTACCGTAGAGAAGCCGGAATCCTTTACGAGGGGATTCATAATAGTCACACTTGGAGAAGCTGTAGCGATCTACGGTCTGATAGTTTCCATACTAATATGGATCTCGTTCTGATGACATACACTTGCTGGCGACTAACTCACAGAAAGCCAAGACGTGGCGTTCAGGAATCGTTATGCTTTTTAGCTGTGAATCTACGTACGTGATTTGGCAGGTGGGAATTTAGTTAGGTACGCCATGATGTTAGGAATACCCATAGTGTTCGTGGCGCTCTTTGCCTTCAATCTGGATAGGTTGATATTGCCTGTGATGGTGATCTACTTCGTAGGTTTCCTTGCGTATTCCATATACGTCGCGGCAAAGGGTCAGCCAGTGCTGATGGAAAATGCCAAGCTCGCGGCTACCAGCAAGAAGAAGGGCCCCGTTCTCTTCAGGGCGCTTGCCGATGACGTCAAGAAAGCCATGGGAGGCAAAAAAGACAACGAGCAAGAACAGCTTATGAAGAGATCGCTTTACATGATGCTTGTGACGTTGGGGGTATTCCTGGGAGGTATGTACGGAACAGGTGAGGTTGCAGGGCTTCTTGGCTGGGTGAAAGAAGGCTGGTACAGGGACTGGTACGCGTACGCCGTCGGAGTAGCCGCCTCGGTCGTTGTTTCCTTTGTTTTTCAGCTGAAGTGGAAAACTCTGACCCAAACGACACCCGCCGCAACGCCGGCCTCTTACATAGTTACTCCCAATGGCGTGGTATATGATAACAATGGCATGACGGTTATACTGAAGTTTCCCATATACAAGGTTGAGGACATAGGCGATAACTGCATAAGAATTGAGGGAGAAAAAACGAAGTCTGTCGCTCTTCCATATGCCGTAAAGCTTTACACAACCAGAAAAGAAGAGCTTAAAAAGATCCTTCTGCAGTACGTGAAGCGCGAGCAACAGGCGATCAGGAAAGCTGAGGAAAATGTACTAAAAAAATAGAAATAAAATAAGGTAAATTTCGCTTTATTTGACGTATTTGGTAAGCCTTTTCTCTGCGTCGTCCCAGTTGACCACGTTCCACCACGCGTCTATGTAGGAGTTCCTGTTGTTCTTGTACTGCAAATAATAGGCGTGTTCAAACTCGTCCACTATTACTACTATGGGAAGCTCTGCTATGTGGTTCATGAAGTGGTTCTCAAAAGTCGTAAACTCAAGGTTTCCTGTTTCATGATCATAGTATAGAACTGTCCAGCCAGTACCCGGCAGTGATCTCATGGCTTCGGTGAACACTTGTTTGAACTGCTCGAAGCTCCCGTACTGCTTTTCTATCAGATCAGCTAGTTTTCCTCCTGGCTTACCACCTCCCTTTCCGCTCGGGGCCATGTTTTGCCAGTAAAGCGAGTGCAGCTTATGGCCGTTCACGTTGAAAACTAGGTTTCTTATTATGCCCTGCATATCATATCCCGTTACCTCTCCCTTAATCACCTTCTCCAGTTTCTCAAGCGTTGCATTGGAATTCGTGACGTAAGCCTTGTGGTGTCCATTATAGTGAACGTCTATTACTTGCCCGCTTATGTATGGTTCGAGGGCGTCTAATCTGTAGGGTAGCGGTGGTAGTTCATACTTCTTGAAGGATGGGATAGATGACATTTTTACCCCGTTATATTGTGTCGGTCATTTAAAAGCGTTCCAAGAGAACTCCGCTGTGCGCGCAGCTTGCAGAACTTTTCACGAAGCGCGGAGAGGCAGGTATGTGGACGTTATGCTTATTTGTGCAAAAAGTGGACGATCTCATGGATTACGACGTCATAATTGTGGGTGGTGGGCCTGCAGGTCTTTCAGCGGCCATTTATGCGCGGAGAGCTAACCTAAAGACCGCCGTCATAGAGAAGTTGACATTTGGGGGGATAATAACTACCACTGATCTTATAGAGAACTACCTAGGCTTTCCTGCAATAAGCGGCGCCGACTTTGGTAAGATCATACAGGAGCACGCAATGAAGTACAATCCTGACATGATCCAAGCAGAGGTAAAACTGGTCAAGGACATAGAAGGTGGGTATGAAGTCCAGACGGACAGCGGTACCTTTACCACAAAAACAGTTATAGTTGCTTCGGGAGCTGCGCCGAGGAAGCTTGGGGTACCAGGAGAGGCCGAGTTCTTTGGCAGAGGCGTTTCAACCTGCGCCACGTGCGACGGCCCGTTCTTCGCAAAAAAGGACGTGGCCGTAGTGGGAGGTGGAGATTCTGCGCTAAGCGAAGGTCTATATCTCTCTAGGTTAGTAAACAAGATATACCTAATACACAGAAGGGACAAACTGAGGGCCGAACCAATTCTTCAACAGCGCTTTATGTCGTTGAGTAACGTTGAGTACGTTTGGAACAGTGTGGTGACCAAAATTGAGGGAGACAAGAAAGTCAATGGGATCGTGGTCAAAAACGTCTTGACCGGCGAGGAGAGGGAAATAAAGGTTTCAGCCGTCTTTGTTTACATAGGTGAGGTTCCACAGACCGGTTTTGTAGACGTTAAGAAGGACGAGCACGGCTACGTAATCACAGATGAAAACATGCAGACCTCAAAACCTGGAATATTTGCAGCTGGCGATTGTAGACATTCGCTCAGCAAACAGGCCATAATAAGTGCTGGAGAAGGAGCTTTGGCAGCGGTTGCGGCTCAGATGTATCTCGAGGGCCGGCTGAGGAAGGAGTAGTTCACGAGAGACGCTTAGATGGAAGCTTTATGAATTTTCAAATGGCATTGGGGTCTGGAATTCCCCGTGAGCTTATGGGTAGCGTTGGATTTTTCTGGCACACGGATGCTAGCTCTTTGGCTTTGTCCTCAGGCGAAAAGTCGTAAGTGTAAACTCCAAATCCTATCTCTGCCCCACTCCAGTGCTTCAGCCTATCGGGAGCTCTTAGGGCCGGATAGAGCTCAACGTGAAGATGTACGCGGTCCTCCGATGTAAGCGTCTGAGATTGATGGAATGCCAGCACATAGGGCATTTTCACGCCGAACAGGCGGTGATAACAACCCACTATCCTTCCAACGGAGATTCCTATCTCCCTGAGTTCTGCATCGTTCGCTTCCGCGAGGGAAGTTATGTGTCTTACGGGGATTATTATCGTTTCGTATGGCCAACGCGGGGCAAAAGGAAAGATTGTTCTCACGTTCTCATACTCGAATATTAGTCTATCTTTAGCGTCAGCCTCTTCGCAAAAGGGGCATGAGGTCTTTGAGGCTTCAGCCTCTTGCCTGATTATTGGCGGAACGTATGGAATGGCGTAAACTTGAGAGTGAGGATGTTCTATGCTTACGCCTATGAGCTTTCCCATGTTTCTGAATATGAGCACGGCCTTCACGCCCTCTTTTCTTGAAAGATCAACGTAACGGTCCCTGTAGAGCTTCATGGCCTTCTCGAGTTCGTCGGGGGACAGGTCGCAAAGATCTGAAGTATGGTCAAATGACTCTACTATTACCTCGCAGTATCCCCTACCTGGCATCCTCTTATAAGCGCCATCTAGTTCTGCCTTTCCAACTTCGTCAGGGGAAAGCATTGGAAAAGCGTTTGGAAGCCAATAGGGCGCTTGTTTCCCCTTCGCTTCTGGTGAGTCAACGCAAAAAGGACACGATTTCTTCTCCACTACGGTCATAGGGCGGTTTGCTCTCTGTGATGAAATAACTATCCACTCGTTCCTGCGTGGATCTAGCCGTATTTCTCTCATTTGATTTTTGAAGCGGGGGAACTTAAGAAAGTTTCTAATTGGCGATTTCTTGCAAAAAGCCTATAACGCTTGTCATGTGGATCATGAATTGGCTCAGCCTAACGAGAGAGGACTTCAGAGCACAAAGGAAGACCTGTCGAATTGGTACTCGGAGATTCTGATCAAGAGCGGGTTAATAGATTTCTCTCCGGTAGGAGGATTCATTGTGCTGCTACCGCCTGCGGCCTTCATATGGGAAAAGATCAGAGAATACATGAACCGGGAAATGGAGAAGATGGGGGTTAAGAACTCTTACTTTCCGCTCCTCATACCGGAAAGCCTTTTGAAGAAGGAAAGCGAGCACTTCGCTGGTTTCACACCGGAGGTCGCTTGGGTAACCGAGGCTGGAGATCAAAAACTCGATGAGAAATTGGCAGTTAGACCGACAAGTGAAACCATAATGTATACCATGTACTCAAAATGGATACACGGTATCAGCGATCTTCCACTCAGGCTCAATCAATGGAATAGCGTCGTCAGATGGGAAACATCATCAACAAGACCTTTCATAAGGACTAAGGAGTTCCTGTGGCAGGAAGCCCATACCGCTCACGCTACGGAGCAAGAGGCTCTCGAGCAGGCTCAAGAGGCGTTATCGCTATATGAAAGGGTGCTTAGAGATTTGCTTGCAATTCCCGTCATAAAAGGAAAAAAAACCGAGAAGGAGAAGTTTAAGGGAGCTGTTTTCACGTACACGCTCGAAGCTATGATGCCTGACGGGAAAGCGATACAGATGGCAACGTCGCATATGTTAGGCCAGAACTTTTCTGTCCCGTTCGACATATCGTTTGTTGATGAGAAGGGAAACAAGCATTACGTCTGGCAGACTTCGTGGGGACTGTCATGGAGGGTTATCGGTGCGATGGTTATGCTGCACGGTGACAGTAAGGGCCTCGTCATACCCCCTGAGGTAGCGCCCATACAAGTTATAGTGGTACCCATAGTTTACAGGGGAAAACTGGATCCCACAGAAAAAGCTCGTGCCCTGGTGAACGAGCTTAGGGCCGCCGGCGTTAGGGCCCTTTTGGACGATAGGAACGACAAAACGCCTGGATACAAGTATAATGAGTGGGAGATGAAAGGGGTACCTCTGAGGATAGAGATTGGGCCAAGAGACGTCGAAAAGGGGACACTTGTGATAGCTAGGCGTGACAGCGGGCAAAAGTCGGTCGTTAAGTCTTCCGAGCTGCTCGCTTCCGTGAGGGAAACGCTAGCTGATATACAGAAGAGCCTATACGAGGCAGCAAGTAGGAGGCTGGCCTCAATGATGCATGAGGTTAACACTCTCGAGGAGGTGTCGGAATCCGTAAAAAATAGGTCTGGCTTTAGCGTGATAAACCTGTGCGATGATAGACAGTGCGAAGACAAGATATACGATGCTACAGGTGCTACGGTGCGTTGCGTTCAGGAGGGAGCTGAGGGAAAGTGCGTCGTTTGCGGGAGGCCTGCGAAGTATAAGGCATACGTGAGCAAGGCATACTAGGCCCTCAGCTCACCTGCCCATATATCACGTTCAATACCTTTACCATTATGTCGCTTATCACGTTTTCTTCCCTTCTTGGGTTAGTCACGGGTATTCTGATCTTTAGCTTCGCTGTGCTAAGCGTGAATTCTGTGATCAGTACCTCGGGCGATTCTCCCTTGCCTGACGCCTTAGACGTTTCTTCCGCAAGTGCTTTTATTTTCTCGAGCGCTTCTGGGGTAAGCTTTTGTAGCGGAATCTCAAGCAGAACTTCAGCGAACTTCGTGGCAAGAGGCGAGAAGACAGTAAATCCCTTCTTGAACAGCTCAGCGTTGTTCACGTAGGTTATTAGCCCATCCCTTCTTTGAATGACCGTGTAGAAGTTCTCGACGCGAACTACCGTGCCATCTACTCCCTGGGCCTGTATCCAGTCCCCTGGCTTAACTGCGCTTGAGCTCCTTATAATGTAGGTAGAAACGTAAGATGAGAGCGCGTCCCTTGCTGCTATGAACACAGCTATCAATATAATAAATACGAGTATAAGAAACACATTTAAAGTAACGCCAAGAACCGAATATATTGTTGCAATTCCAATTATAACTACGAAAAGGTCAGCCGCCAACTCTAGATCCTTTGTTATCGAAGGAGGAATCTTGGTTAATACCTTATTCAGTGAATGGTTTATGAGCCAAATGGATAGCGCGCAAACAACAATTATTAGCGCAACGTAGAGAACTGTAAGTAGTGGAAATCCTGATAGGATTATTTGCAGCATGAGCGTCCTACCTGTCTAGACGCACTTTGCCTACACTTAAAAACGTTTTCGCCTCCGTGGGTTCCTAAAAAACAAACTGGATAAGCTTTATATTGCGTCCAGTTCTACTTGTGAAGCAACGTTATTAAAGCGAACGTTGAAGCGTTGAAATATTCCCTCCCTTCCAAGTATTGGTACTATGCTCTCCTTTTCAGAAATTGCAAATTTAATGGTGAACGGCTCTGACCCCTCTATTTTGCACTCTATGTCATGCAGGTATGCCCTTATTAGCTCTCCTGCCAGACCGACCACGATGACCTCATTTCCCGACTTCAGATTGACCCCTAGTATGTCTGACATGCTTTTAGGAAGGATGGATATGTCAGCTCCTGTGTCGAGGTAAAGGGAAACGGTAACCCATTTTCCGGACTTTGTCTTTATTTGAAGCGGTATCCTAGGTCTAAGCGATTTCCCGAGAATTCCGGAGATCTCTTGTTGGTAGGGGAAGGAAAAAACTGGTCTGCCGCTCATCTGCGTCATCCTTATAATATTAAGATATCGTTTCTGGGTATGTAGGCGAAATATAGACCGTCTTGTTCGTGAGCTCTTAATGCCTTGTTATAAACTTCCTTCAGCGTGAAAGAGGAAGCTATGACTTTTCCCCGGTTTATTGCAACGAAGCGGCCACCATACTTTTTCACGATATCCCTATCTTCCATTCTGTTTACTTAGCAAAACCTGAGGCCTATAAACTTATTCTATGAGGTGGTTATAAGCGATTTCGTCAAGTAGGTGTCGCGGTAGGGGTATGGGAGGCAGAAAAAGTGCGAAATTTAGCCTCAAGAGTGAAGCCAGAGCCTAATGCTAGCTTGCTATTGGCGAGGAGTACTTTTACCCGCAAAATATGGATTCACCTGCTGTCGCGGCCGTGGCTCGAGGGATTCAGCTACTCGCCACAGGGTTCGCCGAAAGGTCTAACCTTGGAACACTCTCCTTTTGCCGAGGCCCGCAGGCTCAAGGCTGAAAACTATGGTCTTCAGGTGTGTCATCTCATCTATGCTGTAGCCAATGCCCTCCCGACCCAATCCAGAAAGTTTCTTTCCTCCGAAGGGGAAGTAACCGACTCCATGCTTGGGGTTATCGTTGATCGTTACCTCTCCGACGTCAAGGCTCTTGGCCACGCGCCACATGCTGTAAAAGTTATTGGTAAACACACACGAGTCTAGGCCGTATTTCGGTTTCTTTGCTATTTCTAGGGCCTCGTTTACGTCCTTTACGGTTATTACTACAAGTACCGGCCCAAAGGTCTCCTCATTAACTATTCTCGCGTCTAGGGGAACATCTATTAGAACCGTTGGTTCGAAGTAACATCCGTTCCTGTGACCGCCAAGGACAAGCTTCGCACCCTTCTGAACGGCATCCTGAACCAAGCTTTCCACCCTCTTAGCTGCTCCCTCGTTGATAAGAGGCCCCATATCGGTGGCCGTATCCATGGGATTTCCTAGCGTCCACTTCTTTTCGTTGTCAATTATCTTTGCGATTAACTGGCCTGCCACTTCTTTTTCGACCAATACGGTCGCTATGGCATCGCATCTCTGACCTGCATTGCTGAGGTTTCCTTCCACGATCTTTCTTGCCGCCAAGTCCAAGTCGGCATCCTTTAAAACTATGGCAATTCCTTTTCCCCCAAGCTCAAGGTGTCTCTTCTTCAGCCCCATGACGTTGTTTACATGTATTCCTACCTCCGTGCTTCCAGTGAAGGTTACCATGTTTACCCTTTCATCCGAAACTATAGCATCTCCGAGTTTTCCTCCGGGCCCCGTTAAAACGTTAAGTGAACCAGCTGGAATGCCTGCCTCCTGGAGAACGCGAGCAAAGAGCAGTAGAGATATGGGAGTGTCGCTGGCTGGCTTTGCGACGACGGAGTTCCCTGAAAGCAAAGCAGGAATGACCTTGGCTGAAGCTATGTATAACGGATAGTTGAAAGGCGAAATGGCCGCGACCACTCCCTCAGGTTCGCGTATTGCTAATCCCATTTTCCCTACGGTATCTTCTGCCCAGTCGCCAGGTATGTATTCGCCATAGATCTTCCTCGCCTCCTCCATGGTTAACATGAGCCTTTGTGCGGTTGCATCGACCTCACCTTTTGCCGATCTTATTGTCTTTCCTCCCTCTAAAACGAGGGCACGCGCAATCTCTTCTTTGTGTTCCTTCAGAATATCCCTCGCTTTCTGAAAAATGAGTATTCTATCTATGGCAGGTATATCACGTATCTTTTTTCCCTCTCCAGAGACCCACTGCATCGCCTTCTCTACATCATCTAGCGTGCCGTTCTGCACGCGAGCTACCACTGAACCGTCATGAGGAGAGTCAACTACCTGAGTCCCTCCTGAGGATCTTACCCACTGTCCACCTATGAACATTTTGAACTCAGGAATTCCTTCATCGCCTAGCTCAAAGCATGGGTCGAAGAACGAGCTTAAGTATTGAGCTATTCCTTTTCTCTCGACCATAAGTTACTTGACTTGGTGGGATAAAAAGATAACCTACCAAAATAAAAAATATATTTGTATGCCAACGCGAAGAAGCTAAGCTTTATTTCTTCGGCTGCTCTTCCTTTTTCTCCTCTTTCTTCGCTTTCTTAGGCAAGAGCCTCACCTGCCGTTAATCAAGCACTAGGATAAAAACCTAACGCTCGTAGCTTAAATGTTGTAACGGCCGCTCTCAACGGCTTAAACGTAATCATGTCAAAATTGATCCGCAATTGATTTAAATGCCTGGCTTAAGAAGACAGGCAAAGTATTTTTCTGGGAGATCGAAGTAAAAACTATCTTTGCAAGGGATGTCCACTTTTCAAGGTCATCTTCGCTTTTAGATGAGTCGAGCCTTTCCTCAAGTTGCTTTATTGATATCTTAATTTCTAAAATATCCTTGTAAAGTTGTTTGGGATCGCTAACAGCTAGTTTTTCGCTTTCAATGCTGTATTGGAGGCGTGCTAGGCCAAGCCTTAGCTGAAAAAGCGAGCGTTTGTATGCCTCCTTGCGTGCCTCCATGAGGGGGATATGCTGAAAAGGCGTAAAAGCATCTCTGCAAAAATGCTCGATTTTAGCTCCAGCGGGAAACTGGAAAAACTTAAAATTTACGGCAAATTTTTCTCAAATGAGAATTGGAGTGCTGACAGGGGGCGGGGATGCGCCTGGACTTAATGCTGCCATCAGAGCCGTTACTAGGCGCGCCATTAGCTACGGATATGAAGTGATAGGCATAAAAAGGGGATGGGCCGGAATTCTTGATAAGGACATACTTAAGCTCGACAGAGACGCGGTTTCTGGTATACTACCCAAAGGTGGGACGATACTGGGTACCTCGAGAACAAATCCTTTTGCGAAAGAGGAGGACAAGAACAAGCTTCTGAAGAACATAAAGGAGCTAGGTCTTGACGTAATAGTCGCTATAGGCGGAGACGATACTCAAAGCGTGGCCTCGAAGCTAAGCGACTTAGGATATAAAGTAGTGGGAATACCTAAGACCATAGACAATGATCTATCTGGAACCGATCGCACCTTTGGTTTTGACACGGCTGTTGCCGTAGCTACGGAGGCAATAGATAGAATACACACCACCGCCGAATCTCACCAGCGTACCATCGTGGTTGAAGTTATGGGCAGGCACGCAGGATGGATTGCCCTTTACTCAGGAATAGCAGGTGGGGCTGACGTTATACTGCTACCTGAAGAGCCATTTGACATTGATGAGGTTTGCTCGATGGTTAAGAAGAGGTACGAACAGGGAAGAAAGTTCGCGGTAGTTGTTGTGGCAGAAGGTGCCGTACCGAAGGGAATAGAAGACTTCTTCACCAGAAGCGCTGAGAAAGACGCATTTGGCCATGAAAGGCTCGGAGGCATAGGAGAGTGGCTTGAAAAAGAGATTGAAAAGCGTACTGGCATTGAGACTAGATCTGTCGTGCTGGGGCACGTCCAAAGGGGAGGAAGTCCAACTGCTTACGATCGGATACTGGCCACAAGGTTTGGCATAGCTGCTGTAGATCTGATAAAGAATGGGGATTTCGGGAAGATGGTAAGCCTGCAAGGAGAAAAGATCGTTTCGGTTCCTTTGAAGGAAGCGGTTAAGGCAAACAGAGTAGTGCCTGAGGATATGCGGTGGCTGGCAAAGGTATTTAGCCCATGAAAGGTATAGTTGTTTTTGACGTCGATGGGACGCTAGATTACGAAAAAAGTAGTTGGCGCCTACTTTACGATATCTACGGGGCAGGCTCTCTATCCGATGATCGTTTTGCTACCTTTGAATCTGGCAAGATTGATTATGAAGCGTTGGTGGGCATAACGCTGGATGATCTGAAGCGGCTCGGCCTAAGGAGGGAGGACGTCGATCGGTTAAGCTTACGTATGAGGCCAAGACCGGAGGCTGCCGCCGTAATACGCAAGCTCAAAAACATGGGCTGGGAGCCCATCGCTGTATCTGCCGGGGTGTGCAATCTAACTAGGCGGCTTTTGAGATCGCTTGGTATCGACTTGGCCTATTGTAATTACCTGGAGTTTGATCAGAGCGGAGCTCTCGCTGGTGCCAAAATTTTGGTTAACCCAGCAAAAAAAGATCTTATAGTTTACGGGATACTCGAATCTCTGTCCTTACCAAAGAGGGCCGTCGTGGCGGTTGGAGATCACGCCATGGATTTCTCGATGTTCAACGAGAGTGGGCATTACCTGGTTCTTGATGGCACAAGTGGATCGTGCGACGACGGAAGGGGGGTTCACATAACGTCTCTGAGCGAAGTGCCATACTGGATAGAACTTTGGCAAAAAACTGAAAGCCCCTAAACAGCGCGGAATTGAAGCCGCTAGCTGCATGGGATAAGGTTGTTCTTCGCGCAATAATCTTCCTGCTTGCCGAGCACAGCCCGCATACATCCTTGGGACCCACTTCAAACCAGTTTACTTTAAAGGAGCAAGACCTGATTTTGCCTGATTTGCGGAAAGCTCTTTATTCTTGCGCTATTATTTAGCTGTGCTCGGAGAGTGCGTGGGCGTTGATGGGGCATGAGAATTCAAATTCCAATGGACCCTTCTCTCAAAGTAGAATAAGGGTAGGCTGCTCTGGGTGGAGCTACGATGAGTGGGTTGGTATCCTTTACGATAGACCTGATCATAAGTTCTCTCAATACGCTAGGGTATTTGATATTGCGGAAATCGACTCCACGTTTTACAAGGTGCCACCACCCTCTATGGCAAAGGGTCTTGTAATGGCATCTCCATCCAACTTTACCTTCTTACCAAAGTTCAACCGTGCGATAACTCATGATAAAATGTTGGGCAAGCTTGGAAGCGTCGACAGCGATCTCGACTCTTTCTTGTTGTTTCTAAAACCACTCGCGGCTTCGGGGAAACTTGGTTTGTCTTTGCTTCAGCTCCCGCCGTATTTCAAGGCCGAGGATTCCCGTTTCCTATTTGATTTTCTCTCAAGCTTAGGCGGCTGGGTAAAGGTAGCGGTGGAGTTTAGGAATCCATCGGTCATCAATGAGGAGGTCATATTGAAGCTCAGCGATTACAATGTTCCTTACGTTGCGGTGGATGAGCCCTTGTTACCTCCCTATAACTTCGTGACGTCAGACAGCGTCTACATAAGGATGCATGGCCATGGGTCGAAGATATGGTTTGATTACAAGTACTCGGATGACGAATTAAAGCCCTGGGTGGACAGGGTCAAAGAACTGGAAAACGTGAAGTCTTATGTGTTATTCAACAATCACTTCCACGGATATGCCGTTCTTAATGCTTTATCTTTCATAAATATGCTCGGGAACCTAACCGATTCCCAGAGAGAAGTTTTTCATAGGATAGCCAGGTCTACGCTCGTGTCCTAGGGTTACTTGCGAGCGTGGAGCAGATTTCATGCCGTTACCTTTTCGCTTTCTGCTATAGCCTGATAACCCTGATCCGTAATGGCGTAAACGGCGTTACGACGACCATACCTTTTTACGTAATTGCCCTCTATGAGCTTTTTCATTAGCGCGGAGACATACTGGCGCTTTATTCCAGTCTTGGCAGAAATTGTGCTTATAGTTGATGGCTGGCCGGCTTCATAGAGCATTTGAAGTATCTTTTTTTGCGGTGGAGTTATTGTCTTATATAGGCTACTTATCTCTTCTTCTTCGAGCCATTTACCTTTTACGTATATCTTCATGCCACGTAATATTGGTATGATAGTTTATATATTTTTTGGTATAGAACACTAAAGTAAAAACTGAATACCTGCCAGCATCCAGTTGAACTTCGGCGCCGTGGAAGTTAGCGGCCTATCCCCTCAAATATTCCAGTCGCTGGTAGGGGTTTTCGGCGCTGCACGCGGCTTTTCGCATGAGTTTGCTTGACCATTGTTAATTTAGTTCAGGGCAAGCCAGCACTGCGCCTTTTGCCGACCAAACTTGGAAGCTGTGGTCGTGCGTAGCTTATGCTAGAAGCTCAGTCCCTCGGCTTGCCAAAAGGTTAAGCAAAAATCGGGGATCCAAGGTCTTGCGGCTGTTTCGTTGGGTCAGTCAGCTGACGTTAGATGGACATTGCTTATCCTAACGTATGGCAAGAGAACCGGCGTTTCTACCTCCCACCATCTTATTAGGTATTGTTTATTTCCTATGGCCTGGATCGACGAAAGCATTCTTGGGAGGTTATCGCTAAGCCTCAGGCCTTTAAGGGCCCTCAATTTATCCCCATTTCTAACCTCAAATACGGCATCTCTCAAAATCGTTGAGAAATCTCCTGTGACGTAATTTTGGAACCTCGTGTACCAGTTGTTGGTTATGTATATAACGTGGCCATCGAATAGATCACTCTCCTTTTCTTTTCCAGTGGCAACCTCAAGGTTCCATGGCCTTGGCTCTATCCAGCCAGCGTTGGCCGTGTTGGGAATGCCCATCTTCGCGGAGAAATGAGAGTTTGTCAGGTAGCTTTGAAGCGTTCCACCTTCAATTATGGCCGTTCTTTGAGTTTTGTATCCTTCATCATCGAAAGCTCTGTGCAGAAGTCCTCCCTTCAGCATGCCATCGTCGAATAGGAAGAAGTTCGGCGATGCAACGGTTTTGCCAAGTTTCCCCGTTAGAAAAGAGAATCCTGATTCGACCGCGTACGCTGAGGCAGCGTACCCAACGTGATCTATCAGGTTAGCAAACATGGAGGGATCAAGGACTACGTCGTAGTACCCTTCGTCAGCCCTTTCAGGGGATCTTGCGTCCTTGGCCAGCTCTCCAGCTCTCTTGCCAGCCGCCTCCGGACTTAGCTCAGATATCAAAGAAGAAGCCGTTATACCTTGACCGGATCCTTGGCTGCAGAAAGCCCTTATCACAAGATGATTTGAAGTAGAGCTTGAGGATACGTCTATTCCAGTCGTTGTAGCCAGATTCCACGTGTACCTTTCCGAGTTCAGCACCACAGCGGACCTTTCTGCCCCGCTGTTCATGGCTGCCGAATCGGCTCTGATCACTATATCGGCCAGAAGTTCATCCGGTGAATCGTAAACCGGTGAGGTAGGCGTGGGCGCGCTTGGCATCTCCTTTGCAAGCTTAGAGAAGTCCTGCTTTGGTTTTATGGATCCTACGGATGCCCTAAGCTTTTCGAGCAGACTTATAACGGCTTCTGCACTCACGCTTAGAGTGGAACCTATGGCGGTCTTTCCCTCTTTTTTGTAAAGTATCGCCGTCTCAGTTTCATCCCAGGCCTGCGAAACGGTGAACTCACCGTTTGAAAATCTAACCATTTTCCTGTTTATAGATGTCACGAGGCACGCTATTTCTTCACCGTGCTTGGCGTTCTTTATTGCTAGATTTGCCAAATCAGAGGCATCAATCTGCATCTAGGCTCACCTCCTTGAGATCCTAACGTTTCTAAGCCTTACCTCAGCTCCTCCCGTCCAAACTGGTACGCCCTGTGATGGCTCCCCCTTTCCGCATGTAGCCGCATTAAATGATAGATTCTTGCTTAAGGCGTCCACGCTTGAGAAAAGCTTTCCCGTAGTTATCTCCAGAACGGGTGCCCTAGCTGGTCCTTCAATCCTACCATTTTTGATGAAGTAGGCCTCTAGTCCTACGTACCTCTCATTCCATCTGACGTCGTCTATGTTCCATTCCATGAAGGACTTTATGTAGATCCCATCTTTTATGTCTTCTACAAGTTCATCTAACGTTTGGTCTCCTGGGGCAAAGTAAGTGTTAGCCATTCTGACCATTGGCTCTCTGTCGAAGGATGATGCCCTGGCAGCTCCATTTGGTTCAGCCTGAAGGACAGATGCGGTTTCCCTGTTGTGGAGAAACTCGTTTATCACTCCCTCCTTGATCAGGTAGCGGGGCCTCGCCTTAACTCCTTCATCATCGTAAAGGTAAAATCCATATGAATGCGGTAAGGTTGGATCATCGATTATGTTGACCTTTTCCGTTCCTATCTTGGTTCCTATGGAGTTGGGCTTAAGATATGATTCTCCAGCTTGCGCTGCCTCCCTACCCAGGATCCTATCTGCCTCTGCTGGATGACCAGCTGACTCATGCGCTACGATACCTGCTACCTCAGAACCTAGGATCACATCTTTTTCGCCAACCTCTGGTGCGTTGGCATTCAATAAGTTGACGGCTAAAACGCTTGCAAGCTCTTTAACCCTTGTGGGAAGGTTCCAGCTTTCCACGGCTTCCCATCCGCTTGTCTCTCCAAGTTGGTCATACTTCTGTATACTTCCCTTTTGTGCGTTGTATGCCGTGAGAAATATGAAGCCTTCTGCCCTCGTTGTATCACTTAAAACTTTGTCTCCGTAGCTGTTGACTATTAGCTTCTTTTTGTTGTTAAAGCCCAAGGAGAAAACTCTTACCGGGAACACGACATCGGGGTAGCCAGCGTAATCGTCAAGGGAGAGCAGTCTCTCAACCTTTTCGTCCGTTGATATCACATATGGGTCGATCTTTTTTTCGGATTTCCAGTTCGCATTTGTGCTCTGCATCTGCGCCACGCGCACAGGGTTTCTTACTTTAGCGCTAGTAGCCCTTGCCATGGCAACGGCTTTTTCCAGAGCCTTTGTTAAACTTGAATTGCTGAGATCGTTTGTGGATGAAAATCCTAGTGCTCCTCTGTAGATTACCCGCATTCCCACGCCGCTGGAGCGTAAATATCCTATGGCGTCCACCTCTTTGTTTCTTACAAGGACTCCATCCTCCTCCGACTCCTCGTAACGGACCTCTGCGTACGATGCGCCCAAAGCTTCGGCGCGTTTCACCAATCTTAAGGCAAGGTCCTCATCTATCATGAAAGGAAAGAATTGGTCATTAAAAAGCGTTCCCAAAAAGTTTGTGGGAATTACATTTTTGTGCGCATAGGTCATTACGAAGGCACTTTCATTGAGGCCGCCTCGCAGATGCTCCGATACTTTTATTATGGAAGATGTGTTTATGTCACGGGTGGAAATCCTTGGAGCTTGACCCGGGTCTACTTATACTTGACAGGGAAATAGTGAGCCAAAAACTGCAGCAAACAGAAAAACATTTGCTCTACGCTTTGGCTGACCTTGAAAACCTAAGAAGGAGGGAAGAAAACGAAATCGAGGCAAGGGTTCTTTCCCTTGAAGCAAAGGCATTTTTACCAATTATCTCAGCTTTAGATGATCTTGAGAGAGTTTGGCACCAAATAAGCGACCAAAACGTGAAGGAGGGACTGAAAATGGTTATTGATGAGTTCAGAGTAGCGCTTAAGCAGGCGGGAATAGAAGAGATCCCCGCCGTTGGTTCAAAATTCGATCCTATGTTTCATGAAGCTATCGGTGAAGAGGTCGCTGACTTGCCTGCTGGCACCGTAGCCGTGGAGCTGCGCAAGGGATATACTTTAAAGGGGAAGGTATTGAGGCCTTCCATAGTAAAGATATCTAAGTCTAAGCGAATCTGGTGACACGACCCTTTAACTAAACATGAAAAGCGATCTAAAGTTCGGAGGATCAAAAAACATATAGGGCGTATGTTCCTTATACATGATATCACAAAATGCCGGAGAAGATATTGGGCATTGATCTTGGTACCAGCAATTCTGCAGCTGCGGTTATGCAAGGTGGAAGGCCAGTGGTGATCCCAAGCGCAGAGGGAATAACTGTATGGGGAGGGAAGGCCTTTCCGTCGTACGTTGCATTCACAAAGGATGGCCAGCTCTTGGTTGGCGAACCAGCCAGGAGGCAGGCGGCAACAAATCCAGAGGGAACCGTTGCGGCTTGGAAAAGGAAGATGGGCACCAATTACAAGTACAAGATATACGGCAAAGAGTACACTCCTGAGCAGCTGTCTGCTTTTCTCCTCCAAAAGATCAAGCGTGATGCAGAGACGTATCTCGGGGAACCCATAAAGAAGGCAGTAATAACAGTTCCGGCTCACTTTAACGACAATCAAAGGCAGGCAACTAAAGACGCAGGTACTATCGCAGGATTGGAGGTTGTCAGGATAATAAACGAGCCAACTGCTTCAGCGCTCGCCTACGGAATAGATAAGTCAGACAAGGAGATGAAGATCCTGGTGTTCGAGCTCGGAGGAGGAACATATGACGTTACGCTCATGGAGTTCGGAGGCGGGGTCTTTGAGGTTAAGGCAACTAATGGTGACACGCAACTTGGAGGTACTGACATGGACAACGCCATAGTGAACTACCTGGTGAAGCAGTTCAAGGATCAGACCGGCATAGACCTCACAGGGGATCGGATGGCAATGCAACGCGTGAGGGAGGCAGCGGAGAAGGCGAAAATAGAGCTTTCCTCTATGCTTACGACCGACATAAATGTTCCCTTCATTGCAACGGATGCCACTGGGCCAAAGCACTTGACTGCCACTTTGACTAGGGCTAAACTTGAGGAGTTGGTTGCTCCTATACTGGAGAGGACAAAGGGTCCGCTCAGCCAAGCTCTTCAGGACGCAAAGTGGAAGAAAGAGGACATAGATAAGATAATATTGGTAGGCGGTCCTACGAAGATGCCAATTGTTCAGAGATTCGTACAGGAGTTGCTTGGTAAGCCACCAGAAAGGGGCATTGACCCCATGGAGTGTGTCGCCATAGGAGCCGCTATACAGGGAGCTGTGCTTGCTGGTGAAATCAGCGACATAGTGCTTCTTGACGTGACACCGCTTTCTCTTGGCGTGGAAACTGTGGGCGGAGTCTTCACTAAGATAATAGAGAGAAACACTACCATACCGACCAGAAAATCTCAAATCTTCACTACTGCCGCCGACTTTCAGACAGAGGTAACTATACACGTACTTCAGGGGGAGCGGCCCATGGCAGCTGACAACTTATCCCTCGGCATGTTTACCCTTTCGGGAATACCTCCAGCTCCAAGGGGAGTACCTCAGATAGAGGTGACGTTTGACATAGATGCCAACGGTATCTTGAACGTTACGGCCGTCGATAAAGCCACTGGTAAGCAGCAGAAGATAACAATAACTGGGTCTACAAAGCTCAGCGAAGAAGAGAAGGAAAGGATGATAAAGGAAGCGGAGCGCTTTGCAGAGGAAGACAAGAAGAAAAAGGAGCTTGCTGAAGCAAAGAACAGCGCTGACTCTCTAATATATGCGAGTGAAAAGTCGCTAGCTGATCTTGGAGATAAGGTTCCTGCCGATCTCAAGGAGCGCGTAAACGCCGCCATAAAGGAATTAAGGGAAGCGATAAAGGGCAATGACTTGAGCGTAATAAAGGGAAAGACCGAGGCCCTTCAGAAGGTTCTTTCGGAGGTTGGAACTGTTGCCTATGGGAGAGCATCATCGGCAGGTTCTACGGTTACAGGGACTCAGGAAGGCGAGACTGCTGGAGCTAAAGATGCGAACTTCAAGGTGGAAGGCGAGAAGTCCTCGTAAGGGAGCGATGGAAGGTGGCCGATGTAGACTATTACGAAATCCTTGGCGTTCCTCGTAATGCTACCAAGGAGGAAATAAAGGCCGCCTTCCGTAAGTTAGCTCTGCAGTACCATCCAGACAGGAATAAATCGCCCGATGCTGAGGAGAAGTTCAAGCTGATATCGGAAGCATACGCAGTGCTTTCCGATGATGAGAAGCGCAGGGAGTACGACGCGGAAGGAGCCGAGGGATTCGGTAGGAAGCACTCTCAAGAGGACATCTTCAGCGGTGTTGACTTCGGAGACATATTTAGGGATCTAAACATGGAGGACTTTTTCCAGACGCTTTTCGGCTACGGACGTTCGTCGGCGCAAAGGGGAAAGGACATACATGTTTCATTGAAGCTCAGCTTCGAAGAGGCGGTTAAGGGAGTGCAGAAAAACATAAAGGTAAGGAGGGTGGAGGTCTGTCCCATGTGTGGGGGCAGCGGTGCCGCTCCCGGTAGCGGAAGAAAAACGTGCCCTACGTGCGGTGGTACGGGTTATGTTCGGAAGGTTTCGGGAATAGGTTTCGCAAGGTTTGTGCAGGTCATTCCCTGCAATGCATGCGGAGGTAGGGGATACGTTGTTGAGAAGCCCTGCCCTACGTGCGGTGGTACGGGTTATGTTCACAAGGAACGCTCGATAGTAGTTGATGTCCCTGCCGGTGTTGAGGACGGCGAAGTCCTCAGGCTCGCAGAACAAGGAGATGCGGGTAGAGGTGGAAGATCAGGGGACATCTACGTTCACCTATCCGTTTCTCCGCATCCGGTGTTCAGAAGGGAAGGCAATGACATAATCGTAGACGTGACCATACCTATGACAAGGGCGGCGCTAGGAGGGGAATTAGAGGTCCCAACTATAGATGGAAAGCAAAAGGTACGTATTGCGCCAGGCACACAGCCAGGCTCAACTGTCAGAATAAAGGGAGCTGGCGTAAAAAGTGGTATGCGGAACGGGGACGAAGTTGTTAGGATAAACGTGCAGATACCGAGGAAGCTTACCGACAGGCAGAGGCAGCTCCTGGAAGAGTTCGAGAGAGAGGAGGGTAGGGATGGCTTCTTTTCCAGGTTCAAGGAGCGTTAAGAGGTTTTAAGAGAACAGCGGAGGCCGATACTCCGGGGTACTCTTTTTTGCCGCTTTCAACGCCCGCTATTCCTCTGAAAAATGTCTCAACTGGCATTGCGAGATCAAGGGGCCTTAAAGCCGTCGAGTCTTCGCCGGACGAGCTGATCGCATAAGCTGGAAAGGCTGAGAAGGTCAGTGTTTTCCCTATCAACCTGACGTTGCGGGCGTCAACTACGTGTACACCTCCCTTTGCGCTTCTGAGCATCTCATCCAGTTTTTGTCCATCCCCGCTTATGGATATATTAGTAGGGCCAATGTCCGGAGCAGAGGTAAAGGGCCTGTCCCCGTATCTGAAAGCGCTGGCAGTGGGATTTATCTTGAGCTTTTGAGCCCATCTGTAGTTCGTCAAGTAGGAAGAGACTATACCGGATTGGACTAAGTGAACAACGCTCGTCTTAAGTCCTTCATCATCGAACCCCCTAGAGGAGATCCCATTGGGTGCTAGCTCATTGTCATATATGCTTAGAAATGGTTCTCCCACTTGCTGTCCCATCTGAAACCGATCACCCCATGAGGCGTCAAAGACCCTCCATGCAACTGACATGATTGAAGCGAAGGCCTGTCTGTCAAGCACCAGCAAAGATGGATGCTCGTTTTCGCTCATCTGTTTCTTAAGAGAAAGGCAATTTTCTGCTGCCGTTGATCCCTCTGAGGCACCATCCAAGCTTCCTACCCTAACGCCGTTCCACTCAGTCCAGGTGGTCAGCGGATCCGAGCGCAGGGTCGCCTTTGCTAGTCCTTCTAACATAGTCACAGACTCGGTAACTATACCAGCCCCTGAAGTATCAACCGCCCTTATCAGCTCAACCGACTTCACGCTGCCGGTCGCGCTAAGCTCGTGCTTCTTGTCAACCTCATTTATCCCATCAACTATCTCCTTAGCTAGGTTGATCACGCTTTCCACGTTTATCTTTGCAATGCGGGGATCGTATGAGTCGCCTATCTGATTCTTTCCAAGCGACTTGGGTAGAGTAGCAGGAGGAAAGTCAGGTTTTGAGCTCTTGCATAGGTGGAAAGCCCTTTCAACGGCATCCCTTATGTCCTTTTTGGTCAAGGAGTTAGTGAAGCTGAAGCCGGTCGCCCCATCCTCAACGATCCTTATTCCAACGCCAACCTCGTTAAATATTGATGAGTAGTATAGGTGACCATCCACGATCACGGCCCTTAGGCTTCTTATGGATGAAGCATAAGCTTCTGCTTCCCTGGCGCCAAGCTTCTCAGCATCGAAAACTGCCATTTCTGCCGCAGATTCAAGCTGGTCTTCGGTCAATGGTTTCGCCCTCCAGCAAGAGCTGTTGGGATTTCTCTCCCACTGGTATTATACCCCCTGCAAGTTTCCTGCGAGCTCCGAATCCTCCCTCCCCTCCCTCTACAGCGGTGACCTTCAGTCTCGATAGCTCTATTCCAAGCCTTATGGGTCTCTTTCCAACGGGCGAGCCGTTTCTGTAAACCGTGGCCAGCGGGCAATATATCAATATGCGATCCCCAGAATCGAAGGGTCCATAAGAGTATATGTATGGGACATAATAGAAGTCCTTCGGCAGTTCGGTCTTGTCGTTTACCGTGATTTTGGTGTTGGAGTTGGCGGGGCCGGGCTCATGTATGAAGTCCTGGGCTCTGGCCCTACCTCCCTTTTCGTCGAGTCCTCTGGTCAAGAGCCTCTGTTTCACCTCTCCGTTAGCTATGAGCTCAATGGGTTCCGCTTTAACGCCCTCATCATCGAAAGGCATGTAACCAAAACCTTCATCGTAAGAGGGATCATCAGATATTACTACGTTCGTTAACGGGAAGCTGTTCCTGGAGCTCTCTTGAGGGAATATGAACTGGGGAAGGACTTCATCGATCATTAGCTGCGAGGCAGCCCTTGGGGAAAGCACTACCCTCTCGGCATCGTCAGAAGTGGCTGAAAATGACAGGCGCTCGTGGAAGTCGTCCAAGTTTTTCTTGATTTGTTTGAATACCTCCCAACCGCCCACGTATCCGTCCTCGTAAACCATTTCCCAGCCATCGCCGAATGCCTCAACTGACAGGTATATTGAGGGCTTTATGCTCCTTAGCCTTAAGCCATAGTTTGTGGCAATTGTGCGATCTTCGTAGAGTTCTAGGTAGCGTATCCTTGTGAGCTTTGCGGAGGTTACCTTTGTGGCAGCCCTTGCCAGCGCTAGGACCTCCTTTACCTTGTCTTGGCTGTCTATTTCTCTGGGATCTTGCTTCATTGGTGCCTTTATGTTTTCAACCCTTCCCTCAATTGGTTTCACCTTGTTACCGTTGAAGTTTGAGGCTCTGGCCATCCTTACAGATTCCTCCACAGCCCTTTCAATGGAAGTCTTCGTGATGAAAGATGTTGAAGAATATCCCCTTCCCGAACCGTAGAAGGTCCTTATTCCGACGCCATTGTAAATACCTCCTATTGAATGCACCAAGCCCCGATCTTCCACCAATAGGTCCAGGAACTCAGTTGTTTCCCCCCTCACTTCAACGTATTCCGCCCCGTGTTCTTGCGCGTAAGCTAGTGCATCGGAAGTAAGTTCTATCATATATGTAATACAAAGGGACCAAAATAAGAATGTCTGTAGGCTCAGTTACAACCTGATAAACGCTTGGTTTATATTTATTCCAACTCTCTAAATATGGAACCCAAGGCGATCGCTTTTGATGCTTATGGGACCCTTTTTCAGATAGAAACTGACGAGCAAGATAGGAGGCTCTTTGAGGGATTTTCGAGGTGGCTTGAGCTCAACGAGGTTCACTTGGATCCAGATTTCTTGGCGTCCTCTTATAAGGCAGAGTTTGAGAAGAGACTTAAAACAGGATACGCGAGGGGACTCAGGTATCCTGAGGCGGATGTCAGAGACGTCATGGAAGCTGTAATCGGGCCTTCTGCGAGGCGCAGGTTCATAGAGGAGGCATGCCTTGTTTTCAGGGCTCTGAGCATTAAGAGGTTTGGCTTAAGGAAAGGGGTTGAACAGGTATTGAAAGATCTAAAGGGACCGCTCGCGCTTATATCGAATGCTCAGGCCGCGTTCACCTGGGCAGAGCTGAGAACATACGGGCTACACCGCTTGTTTGACGTAATAGTGCTGTCATCAGAGGTTGGATTCAAGAAGCCAGATCCGATGATATTTGACGTGGCCCTTGCGAGGCTTGGTCTGCTCGACCATCGGGGCGAGGTTGTTTACGTTGGTGACACTTATGAAACGGACGTGGTCGGCGCTAAGGGAGCTGGAATGAAGGCCGTACTCATTGGACGGCCGTCAGCTGAGCACAAAGTTAAGCCAGATGCATACCTCGATCCAGAGAGGTTTGACACGTTATCCTCTGTTATAAGGGATCTGTGATAAGTTTTTGAATACTTTTAGTTTTGGAGGGTTGTCGTGCTTGGACTCGGCCAGCTTAGGGTCTGCTTGTTGGATTTTGCTGGCGCTTTTGGGCCGCACTTTTAATGTAGCGTTTAAAAGCAGTAGATGGGCGTAGTGAACGTGTCAAGGCATGTCCATCAAAAACTGGGAAAAGGAATATGATGTCGGCATAGTCAGGAGGGCTGTTATGAAGGTTCACCCAGGCA
>JBMFIL010000007.1:0-23932 GCA_049976325.1 Thermoprotei archaeon
CTACAAGCAGGCTTGGGCCATGCACGCGGATTCCCTCGGTAGCCCATTAATCCTTGGCACCAAGGGAGGCATAACCATAAGGCAGGGCGTCCCCACCTTCTACACCGACCAGAACGGTTACATGGTAAACATAACGCCGAGCGGCCTTCCAAAGGTCGATACTTTCAGGCAGAAGATAGCTGACTTCGTGGAGGCAATACAGGGGAAGAAGCAGAACCCAATAGATCCCAAGGGAATAGTTGCTATGCACTACATAATTGACGGCATATACCTCTCAGCGCAGACGAAGAAGGAGGTAAGCATAAACCTTCCAGAGGAGCTGCGCCGAAAGTCAAGCCTGAGGCAAGAGAAGAAAAAGGCAGACTTCATCGGTATTACTTTTTCAACGCATACCTCTCTTATTGCTTAAAGATCTTTATAGTTCATATTTCCAAGCGTGTAACGAAAACATCTTTAACTCATAGTGCTCCAGCCGGAGTTTAACGGGGCACTCGCGCGTAATGCGATGCTGAATGCAACTAAAGTCAATGGCGTTCTGGCTTCGAGGAGCGCTGTGGCTTTTTCTCCTGGGCAAGAACCACTAAGAAACGCACTTCTTTTTGGCACTCAAAAGGCAATAATAGGAACCTCAATCCGCGAACACGATGCAAAATTACTTTAAAGCACATGCATATCGAATCGCTTTACAAAGAGATACTGTAGGAAACCATTAGGGGAAACCGAGTGGAGCCTGAGCTTACAGGAAGACTGCATAAAGAGTCACTGCGCCAGTTATGCCAAAATAATGGTTTGGCGACCTAATGCTTGCCCAGTTCGCTAATCAAAGAAAACCATAGATCGACAACCAGCCCATTAGCTTGACGTGAACGTAATATTGGACGCGATTTATCCTAACCATCATAAATTGGCCCGCAAGGGAAAGCAAGCCCGCTCTCCTGTCTCGGGAAGCGTCGCTGCAGCAATGTAATCTTCGGAAAGTTTAAAAAGTTGTCAAGGTTTCTTTGAGTTTAAGGGCAGGGCTGGCTTACGTTTTCTACTTCAATTCCAACTTTTTTAAGGGCGTAAGCTAGCTCCTCCAAGTAATCCCCGTAAGTTATCATCCAGTGAAAGCCCCGCATGTCGCGCAGTAGCTTTTCCCAGTTCCCATCTATCTTTATGTCCATTTGTGAGTGGCAAATTGGATAGTCGGTGGCCTTGTCCACACTTGCCCTGAATATTAGCCATTTCTTTTCCTCAAAGTCAGGGTCTATGACGGTCAACTGCTGTCCGCTCTTGAAAAGTACCTGTGGCGCAGCGCCATAATCCGACTCGAAGTGAGTTAAGATCTTTACCGCTTCTTTCGCACCGCCCATGGCAGAAGGAGCGGTATCATGGGCCACTGTTACGATACCGTCATGTGGGAACGTTGGGTCGTTTAGGAACACCGGCCTTCCGCTTATGTAGTGAAGAAGAATGCCAGCAGGTATGACAACAAAGTCACTCTCACAGAAAGCGAGCTTTCCTTCATCATTTATCAGGCTTAGGGGAAGACATGCGGTTGTCTTAGCTATCGGCATTATGGTCGTCATGCAGTCGTTTATGGTTATCGCGTCAGCGTTGTTTTCCTTCATCAGGTCTTTAAAGACCTCGTATAGCAGAAACGAGTTCGTTATGAAGTCTGGCGTCGTGCGTATTTCTGCTGCGTTTGACATGTAGCTTTTTGCGAGCGCTTTGGCCCGTTCCAAGGCGGCGGGATCTGACTGCTTTTTTCTGATCCTTTCTGAAAGCTCAGGCTCATAGCTTACCGTTACTATGTCTAGGCCCCATTTCTGCTTCGCCAGTTCCACAGCCTTGCTACCTGTTCCCCAGCCCGATGGGCCCCCTACCGCTACTATTCTTTTGCCAAGGGTATTCTTCAAGCCATACAAGCCCCTCAGCATTTTCAGGAGCTTTTGGTAATTGTCAACAACTATGTCATCAAGCGATATGTGGGTCTCAAGTATTTGATCCGAAGAGGACTTGCGAAGCAATCTTGGATGAGCAATTTCGTACCAAAGGTACAGGGGACCTGAGCGATGCCTTAGGAACATAAGGTGCCACTTGTTGTCCGAGATCAGGGATTCAAGGAGCCTAGTGCTGCCTCCAGCCGCATATATCAGTGTAACATCGGCATCATTTCTCGCGGCTTGCGCCGCTTCCTCCTCAGTTTTAACCATTGATGGCTCAAGGAACCTAACCGGAAATTCCGGTTTAAGAGAAGCTAACTCGGACTTTATTCTGCCGATTTCCTCGATGGCCTGAGCCTGCGTCTGAATTCCTCCCCATTCTCTCCATGATGACGCCTCTTTCCTATTTGGTGTTGAGTAAGTGAGAATAGGTTTAACTAATAAATCACTTTCCATTTAGATGGATGTGTACGTTGTTTTAAAAGCGTTTTTATAAGCCGTATGCCGAGCCAAAGTAGCTTGAGGCGCCTCCGTCTTTCCCGTGTTTAGATTTCCGAAGTTTGCAAAATCGCGTCGTTGGTAGGTCGGCTATTGCCGCGTGAGTTTAGCCAACGGATTGTGTGAAAACTCGTGGCTTCGCTGATCCATTTTTCTTCCTTGAAGCTCATTACTGGTATATTGGCACGGGCCTAACCTCCGTCCCTGAGAGGGACTCCAGAGTCTTCATTCTTACATCGTATCCTTTGTATCTCCACCAGAGAGCAGCTGCCAGGCCGAAGCCCTGAAACATCATCCCGTAAACCACAAAGGCCCACTCGGCAAATGCGGCGGTCGCGTAAGTTGAGATCGTGTATGTCGACATGGCAATCGCCCTTGCCGCGCCTATCAATAAGCCCCTGTGCTCCGTAGGGAAAAGCTCTGGCTCATATATAGTTCTCACGAACCAGGTCATCGTTATGAAGAACAGGTTTTCGAATGCCATCGCGTAGAAAAGATCTGCGCTGTGGACGCCCGTCAACACGTAGCCCAGAACTGGTATGAAGCTGAGCACCGCGCCTGAGAACGAAATAAGGGTGTAGTTCCTCATGTCTATTTTATCTATGAACGCTGGGACGACAAGACCTGCCGCTGATGCGCCTAGGTTTGCCCAAAACATGACCAGGAATATCGAGGGACCGGTGAAGTAGTAGTCCGCGAGGACGAAGGCCATGAGTCCCCACGTTAGGTAGTTGGCAAGGCTCCATATGGTTACAATGGCAAACCTGATCCTCAAGCTAATTCTTTTGTTTACGGCTAAAACCTGAACTTTACGTTCTTCCTCACCTGCAATCTTGTTGAGCTCGCGCCTTGCACCTTCCTCATCACCTTTCACGGCAAGCCATCTAACGGATTCAGGCATCAATAGCCTTAGGATCAAGGCAACTGTCAGCCCTAAGAGCGCAAGGAAAACGACCCAAAGAGAGTCTATCACGTAAGAGCGCCCTTCGGTAAAGTAAGTCGCGTAGGCTATGGCGGCCGCCGCAGCGGCACCTATGTTTTCAAAGTTTGGACTGACTATTAAGGCCTTTTGGCGATGCTTTAGGGGCATGACCTCTGCTAGGAGTGCCAACCCGACCGGGACCTCCCCTTCAACTCCTATCATTGAAATCCCATATCCCACCAAGAAAACTATCATTTGTAATGTGTTCTTGGGAAGAAGGAGGAGATCTAAAGCTATGGTTAGGCTTCCCGCGCCGTATAGGCTCATGGTTAGGAGATACATGCGCTTTCTTCCAATGAAGGCATCAGATAGCCAGGGGAGAAGAAGGGTACCAAGAAGGGGCATCGCAGCGACCACAACTAGATAGATCAAGTTGTTGTACTCTGGATAAAATGCGTAGCCAAGAGTGTTGATTATTCCCCAGAGGAAAAATCCAATGGCTGTGGAAGCGAGGATCATCCAATGCGTCCTTGTCCAGTGGGCTTTGTCTACTGCCGTGAAAAAGTCGGTTGTCATGGCTACGAACATATGTTCGGTACACAAAAACGTTTCGGTGCCTTGCCCTTGATCAGAAAAAAGTAGAGTCGAGTCAAACCCAGCAGCTCTCGCGGATTTCTGGGAAGTTTTCGCACGTGTTGGCTTACCGGATAGGCATGCCATGACCTCCCGTTGTTCCTTTCATGCGCTAGCGCCTTCTGCAATCAACGGCATTTATGCAGAGCAGAAGTCTGCTTTGGACTCTTTGGCCAGTCTGAATTGGCGCGAAACCTCTAAACGCAAATAGGTTCGTTGAACTCATGCAGTGAAATTTGACCTGGGCTACTGCCGGAAACACTTCATCTTTTGATGAATAGTTGAAGACCTAGGCATGCCTTGTCTGGCAAAACTTTTATGTGGGCGCTGTGGCTAAAGGTGTGAAAGTTACCGGAGCTGCGCGTGTTAAGGAGATCGCAGATAGCGTTATCGATGAAAACATGGGGTTCTACTCTGGGAATCGGGAAAGCGTAAAGAAACTTTTTGCGTGCGTTATAGCGGGAGGACATGTCCTCATAGAGGACAAGCCGGGGGTTGGGAAGACCTTTCTGGCCAAGGTCATGGCTAGGTCGCTTGGTATCACCTTCAACAGGATTCAATTCACCCCTGATCTCTTGCCCAGCGACATAATAGGCACAAAGATGTGGAGACAATCTGAGGCAAGATTTGAGGTGGTGCTGGGGCCTATATTCGCGAGCCTTGTTCTAGCAGATGAGATAAACAGAGCGCCGCCCAAGACCCAGGCTGCTCTTCTGGAAGCCATGGAGGAGCTGCAGGTTACCATAGAAGGCGAGACTCACCAGCTTCCAAGACCCTTTCTGGTGATAGCCACGCAGAACCCCATAGAGTTTGAGGGAACATATCCCTTGCCCGAGGCGGAGATGGACAGGTTCATGCTGAAGATGAACCTTGGTTATCCCACGGAGGAGCTGGAGAGGCAGCTTCTAGAGAGGAGGATTATGTGGAAAACTGACGATCCCAGCTCCCAGGTAACCCCGGTGACAAGCGCTGATGAAATTATTGCCGTAAGATCCTACGTGGAGAGCTCCGTGCACGTCGACCCGGACATTTTGCGTTACATCCTCTCCTTTAGAAGGGTGCGCGACGACAAGCGCGTGGTCGCAGGCCCTAGCCCAAGGGCATTGATGTCTCTACTTCGCATGAGCAGGTCCATTGCGGCCATTGAAGGAAGGGACTACGTTGTCCCGGACGACGTCAAAGAAGTGGCCGTTGAGGTGCTAGGTCACAGGATAGTGTTGAAGCCTGAGCTGGCCCTCGAGGGAGAGGTCACGGGTAGTTCCATTGTGGAAGAGTTTCTGGAGGAAATCGCAGTCCCCAAGTGAGAGCAATGGCACTAGAAGTAATCAGGTCTTATGTGCTTTTTATTGCTGCACCGATGTTTTTCGTGACAGTGGCCGTGGTTAGCTCTCAGAGGTCTCTTCTAATTCCTGCCCTTTACTCAGTCCTCATGGTGAGCCTCATGCTTTACCACAGCTCCGAGGTGACGGGTCACGTAAAGTTCTCGCTTGATAAGAACACCGCTTTTGTTGGCGATTCCCTTGCGGCAGAGGTAGATCTTGAGCTCAGCGGACCTCCGGGCATGGTTATTTTGTCAGCCCCGCCAGCCTCTTACCTAGAAGCCAGCGAGTCAAGCAGGTACAGGGAGGGCTTTGATGTAGAGAACGGTAGGTCGTCGAGGTTTTACTTCAAGGGCTTCGCGCCGCTCAGGAGGTCTTGGAAGTATGACGTAACTTTGCTGAAGAGAGGTTTGTACAACTTTGGAAGGGTAAACTATGTGCACATCGGAGTCATGCACGCCAGGTCATATGAGCGCAGCGAAGATGGCGGACTTAAGTTAACGGTCCTGCCAAGGTACGCGATAGTAAGGAAGAAAAGCTGGAGACTTAAGCCCATGCTCACGGTACCTCGCGTTACACGTAATAGGGTTGGTCCCTACTCCACGGAATTTGTTTCGGTTAGAAAGTACATGGCAGGAGATCCTTTCAAGTTCATAAACTGGAAGGCAACCGCAAGGTCCTCCAACTCGGAGATCATGGTGAACGAGTTCGAAAAAGAAGGGCTAAGAAACGTCGTGTTCGTGATGGACGTGCATAGGTGGATGAGGTTAGGGACGCCACAGAAAAATCCCATGGAGCTGAGCATGCCACTTATTCTTTCCTTAACAAGTGCCTTTTTGGATCACGATTACAACGTCGGCCTCTGGACCTTTCCGTCAACATCAACCTTCATCATGCCTTCATCGGGGCAAGCCCAGTTTCACAAGATCCTAGAAGCAATGCTAAGCCTGTCTTTCCATGCATGGGAGGAAACGGACGCCGGGGCCCTGCTCTCCTTTAGAAGGGTAGCCTCAGAGACCAACGCACACGTAGTAGTAATTTCGAACCTGGTTTCACCTGAGGCGGTTGCGGAGCTCACCGAGACCATGCTGCTGGACGGCCTCTCGACAAGATCAACGGTCATAGACATAATTCATACCTCTGTTATAGTTAAGCGGGAGCTTCAAGCCGAGTTTCCAGATGTCTCAATGACGTCCTTTGTACCTGATAGGCAAAAGATCTATGCGCTCTTGCCCAAGGGTATTTCTGTGATATCTTGGGATCCAGAGCTTCAGGGCATGGGCGTGGTCATTCAAAAGTTAATGAATAGCATGGGGTGGTACTCATGAGGTCTCTGGCAGCGTTCTTGGCCTTGGCCTTGCCAATAACCCCTTTCATGTATTACCTTTACTTCAGCAGCTTTCCGGCAGGGCTTATCAAGGGTCTATCTGCGGCAACTCTCTTGATAGGATCACTCAGCTTGATCAGGAGAAAAAGACTTGGCGCGGCGGGGATGTTTTCCGCCTTCACGTCCTCTACCTTAGCCATGTTTGGAAGCGGGTACTTGCCGGCTTTGGTTCACTTGCAGATCGGAACTTTTTCACCGGCTTGGCAGTGGCTCCTAGGGCTTACCATTTCTCTGTCACTTTTGGGTCAGTTCATGGGGAACGTTTATGACACCGCATCAAGACTTTCGAGCACATTGAGAAGAAGCGCGTACGAAAGATCTGATGTTCGCGAACTGAACAAGCTTGTGTTGTGGTCCGCGGGAGCAAGTTCTGGAATCCTCGCGGTAAGCTTCGTGACCTTTGAAGCTATGTCTTCTTTGAGGGTCTTCTTCTTCAGCAATGCACTACTCGCGCTACTCGTGTTCGTTACTGTTTACGGTCTCTTCATTTTGGTCATAAGGAACAAGTTTGGAGGCGAAAAGTAAGGTGAGCCGCCATTACCCGAGCGAGCAGAGCTTGTGCGGTAGAAACCTCCACTTGCATTCCCTTTGTGATGCCCTTTACGCCTGGTCCTTCCTTGGCATTGGCGTGATGACGGTTGTGGCCTTTCTTTTGGGAAGCAACGCCCAGCAGGCCATTGTCGCTATTAACGCTAACCCGGCCCTTATGGCGCTTTTGATCTACGAGATACTAAGCTCTGTTAGCGTTTTTTCCTTGGCCTTCGACCTCTACGCCTTTATCACTCTTGCGCTAACTCTAGTTGCAAGCTACAACTTGCTGAGGGGATCGAGCGCGATAAATGGGAAAAGGAGGGCAATAGCGATCCTCGGATCTGCGGTGGCGCTCTTGGGTTCCGGTATGGCCCTTATTGGATACGCACAGCTTTTCCTTTTCAGATATCAACCCGTGGTGAAACCTTACGTTAGCGCAACAAAGCTTGGGCCACTTGTGATGATACCCTTGCCCTTGCCTTGGATGATTTCCTTGGGCTTGATCCTGTGGTGTCTTGGGATGTTTGTTTACTCAATTGGGCTGGTGTTAGCGTTTGGATCCGTGAGTAAGGTTAGGGCCAAGCGGCTATCTGCGTTGTTGGCCGCCGGATTTGCTCTCATGATTTTTCCCCTGCTCGGGATGATTATTGCCATCATAGCTTGCAGGGGGCTGCGGGGTGCGTAAAGTTGGCAGTAAAGAGCGGTAAAAGCATGGCGTTTTTCTTTGCAGGAGCCGCACTTGTTTTGATCTGGGCAGTAAGCAGCTCAATATCAACGATTCCTCTTGGAAGCAGCGCGCATGGAGGAGCCGGCGGAGGAGGCGCGCTGGGCTTGGGTAGCGGTTTGGGAGGGCTTGGCACAGGTTTAGGCGGATTGGGTTTTGGTGGAAAGGGGGTTGGAATAAACCTAAGCATTTCTCCTGTTTCTATCCCGAAGTTCAACTATAGCTATGAGCAGAACCCGCCCACTGGTCAGAAGCTAGTTTTTCTGCAGATCCCGATAATTTTGCTGAGCATACCTTTACCTAGTATAAGGGTAGGGACATTCAGCCTTCCTCGCATAGGTGTGCTGAATCAGGGTGGAGGAGGCGGATATGGAGGCACCGGTGGCACAGGCAAAAGCTCGTCCGTAACGAAAAAAACGTCAGTTGAGCTCGTGATCCCGCAGATGCAAATACTCATGTACGTGATAGTTGCGGTGCTCTTAATTTCCGCTATCCTTTCCTTCCTCAAGAAGAGCTCAACGGGTTACCCGAAGGTTAGAGGGGAGACTGGCGAGAGGGGAACACGCAGAGAAGAATCGTCACTCGCTACAAATAGAAGAAGTGAGACGAGCGTAACCGAAGTTACGCCTTATGAGTTCAAGAAAAGCGTTATGCCTTACAAGGGTTGGGGCGGAAGCGAGCTCATCAGCTTTCCCGTGCCCGTTGATCTACCCATGATCTGGAAGCTCGGAGAGCCTCTCCCGTATCAGCTTTCGGATGGCGTGTTGCTGGAAGTGCTTCCATCGTTCAGAAGCGAAGGAGCGACGCTCCTTTTTGATAGGCCAGGGTGCTACGCCCTGATGGTAACGAAAGGAGAAAAGCGTGAGACACACCTGATAAGAGTTGTGGAAAGCTACAGGGAAGATGTCGTGGACCTTGTGAGGGCTAACTTATCTTTTACACCCTCCAACCTAACGGTGAGGGAGATATTCGGGCATTACGCCCAAATCGGCAGGCTTGAGGTGCCCGCGGAGGAATGGTTCCCCCTAGCTGTGTTCGAGGCTTGCAGGTACGGCGATCTGGAGCCCAACAGGGAAATTTTTGAGCGCTTCCTGCGGGGAATGCAAAGACTAAAAGAAGCTCTCGTGGTGGGATGCCAAAGTGGACAGCGAGCGGACAACGATCCTTAGGTATGGTATTGTGCTTTTGGCGACCATCATCATCTACGGCTTCATACGGCTCTTCGAGAACGGCGAGGTCGCACAGCTCACCTTAAGCGTTTTGTTTCTCCCGACCTGGACCTTCGTTGTTTTGGTCATTTTTGGATCGCTTATTCGCTTAAGAAGCGGAAACGATAGAGGAAGAGCTCTTAATGATGCGTTTTGGGAGTTTGGTTTTGCTATAAGCTTCGTGTTGGCCCCATCGCTGACGGCTTACTTGTTAATGAGAAGTGCGTTGGCGTACCTGGCGGCGTTTGCCCAGCTTTCAGCATCGCAAGCACGCGGTGCCGCGGGGGCTTTCGCGGGCATGTTCATAACTATTGCCGGTGCTATTGTTCACAGGGCAGCTCCGAAGCGCCCAGAACAAGGCCTCGGGGCCGCCCTTTATCGCAAATTTGCTTTCCCTGTTATCTTTTATGGGCTTGCGTCGTTTATTGGGTCGTTTAACTCGTCTGCTGCTGTCCCCTTCCTTATTGATTCCTTAGTGGCTTTGGCGTTATTTCTTGCCTTTTTGGGGCTTGCGCTGACCGCGCGCTTTGGATTGAGCAGGTCTTGGGAGGCATTGGAGGATATGGAGAAATACTACGGAAAAGCGCTGGGAGTTTTCTTCATAGTAGGAGTGCTTTACTCGGTTTTGATGGCTGGGGAGAACTCGCTGTACTGGCAAGCCGCATGGGTTATCCTGATCTGTTTCGCGCTGCTGACGGGGTTCGCTCTTTCCTTTAGGGCATATTCTATGATGGCCAATATCGCAGAAAACCAGGTCGAGAAAATATATAAACAGCATGAAGTGGATCACAGGGAATATTTAACCACTCAGGACGAGGCATACGTGAAGATGGTAAGGGATTTCTTGAGGTTTGGCAGAAAGGAGGAGTTATTGGTTTTTGCAGCCTCAAGGTTGTCAGCTTGTGGAATGGGATACTCGGAGATAGTGGGCGCTCTTGAACCTCTCATGGATTACAGTGGATCGACGAGGGAAGCTCTGTGGCCCTGGGAGGTACGCTCTGCAGCAAGATCAGCTAAAGCTGAGATAGAAAAACGGAAGGACATCGTGAACAAGGTAATGGAGCTTGTCAATGGCTGTGGCAAGAAAGAGACGTAGCTCATAATGTAAATGGCGTGGAAGAAAAGCCGTGTGAACCGCTCCTAAGCTAAGCACGCCAATGCTCGCTACGAGAATCCCGCTTATTGCATGACTTGTTGCGCTTTCGCGCCTTGCGTTAAGAACCTCAACGCTCCCTCGTCACTGTGCCCTTCTTGATGAAGCTGACGATAATGCAAGCCTGTGGACAAACTTTCGGTCACGCTCTCTTGAATTAGGAGGGCGTTGTTCTTAAGGACCTAAGGACAATGTTGCAATCTCCGCGCTGCTATTGGCTTACTCGTTACCAATATACTCTGTTAAAAAAATTAGTGGAGGCGCTGAAACCTTGCCGCTAGGTCACCTTGTGAAAAGCTCAAGGTCTAAGCCTTTGTTTTACCCCCTCTTGGGTAACCGAATGCCTTCAAAGACGATGGGGGTTCGTAAACAAGGGCAACGGCTCCCACGGCAACCTCATCATCACCAAACGCTGCTTTTTCGATCCTTGGCTCCGCTATTCTTATGGTCTTCTTCATGCGATCGCGTACTCCATCGTAAAAAAGACCCCAATTGTAAAGGGCAACTGATCCTCCAATTACAACAAGCTCAGGATCGTAAGAAACGGCTACCGTAACCAACCCTGCAGCATTAACGTCGAGCCAATAGTCTATAAACTTCTCCGCTGCCTTATCTCCTTCAGAGGCCAGCCTAAATATGTCCGCGGCCTGGGCTGGTTTTTCTTTGGGCTCGACTCCCCACTTTTGAATCATCACGTTGAAGGCATCCACCATGTGCCCCCCGCTAGCTATGCCCTCCCAATAGCCTATGCCGCCACAGCACGATATGCCGGAACTAAGGTCAAGGACCACGTATCCTACCTCGTGGGCATTTCCGTCCTTTCCAAGGAGCAGATTGTCGTCCACGATTGCCCCCGCTCCAATGCCTGTCGATATCGTTATGTAAACCATGTTCCTTACATCCCTCCAGCGGTAGACGTGCTCTCCCCATACCCCTGAAACGCAGTCATTGGCTATGTAAAAGGGCTTGCCAGTCTTAAGGAGGGGATCCGCGATGGAGAAAACCTTGGAGGGGGCGTTTGCCGAGCCAACGACCGTTCCCTGCCTAAGGTCCAGAGGACCTATTGATCCAACCCCCACGGAATCGTAATCCCAACCCTTAGCTACATCCAATGCCGTGCCAACGGGGTCGGTCGTTGTCCTGAACCTTTCCCTTTTTACGAACTCGCCGTTCTCTTTTGAAAGTACCACCCTAGTCCAAGTAGCGCCGATATCTATACCAAGTATCATAGGATACGGGCGAGGAAGCCCTTAAATTTTTCTGAATCAAGCAAAAAGCTCCCAGTGCCAGATCATTTCGCGTGAATCCGAGCAAAGCTCGTATTACGTTTTCAATTGCGTGGTTTTCCCGTCATCAAGATACGCTGTTTTGATCGTAAGATAATAAAAAAGGAAGGGAATCTGTTGCATGCGCCCGATCTGTTCAGGCCTTGCTCAGCTTACCTGGCTGTCCTCATTTATTACCTCGAAGCCCATGAGCTTCGCAAACTCACTAATTGCCTGCCTGTGATCGCCTAAGAGCACAACCCTGTGCCATCCGTTAGCCCATTTTTTGGCCAAGCTGGACACATCTGTCTTTCCGATTACCTTTGTGCCGCAGGCGGGCAACGACAGCTCATTACCAACTATCTCGCTTTCGTGCACGTAAGCCTTCTTATCGTTTATGTTGAAGCCAACAGCAGTTATCTTCCTCCCCACTGGGTACTCCACGTAGACGGCCGCGTAGCGAGTGCCCAGGTGAGATGGCACAATGGAGTACCTCAGCTCGGTTCCGGCAGCTGGGTTTATTGGCAAATAGCAGTGATAGTACGTCACAGTACCCTTTAGGTCGTCCGTCACTGGATCCGTTGCGGACCCGTTAACTCCCAAGAGGTGTTTTCCTACAAGGGCTACTACGAGCGAGTTGAGATCTGCTTCACACATGGGAACGTACTTCCCATCCTTCCACATCTGCGCGTAGCCCAAGCAAGGCCACGCGTCGAGGACAACAGAGCTCACGCTTCTCAGCCCTAGGCAATCCACTGTGATGGCCGTTGCTCCTAGGTCCTTTAAGACATTGTTCATAGCAACGTAAAGCCTTGCTGATTTCAGGACCTCTGAGTACTGTTTGTCTTTGTCTGGGAACTGAGCCGCCCCCTCTATCCAAGCCCTAGCTATGGGCTCGGCATCATCATCTTTCACCTTAGAGTAGTAGTTCTTGACGAATTCGGAGCCGGACATCTGTATTACCTTGATCCCAGTATTCAAGTAGACGCGGTTTATCCAGGCGGACAAATCCCTATTAGATATAACCAAGGCTACCGTCGACTTTAGTTTATACAGCGCTATGAGGTACCTAACCTTACTCAGAGCTGCCTCGGAGTCAACGTCGCGGGTAGCTATCCTAACAACTGGGTACTTTTCAAAGAGCGCCCTGTCAAGGAGGTAATCTCCCCCTCCTCCCAGCGTTTCGGCCAAAAGTATCACTGGCTTTCCTGTTTCAACTATCTCGGTAAGCATGACAGAGGGTCCTTGGAGGTCTACAACGACGTAGCCTATGGCCTCGCGTTCCTTTTCTAAGAACGCCCTGAGGTCGTCTAAGCTCTTTATTATGTACTCTGAAAATTCTTCATTTGGATACATCAGCTTAAGCTTCGATGAAACCCTTTTCCTCAGGTCATCCTCCCATTTCCAGGAAGTTTCGTACCAGGAAGCCACCTCAGGGGTGATCTGAGTATCCAAGTACCTGATGTTAGGACCACCGGGGAATCCCACTGCCCCTAGGGGAGGCTCAAGGAAAACCACAGGAATTTTTGCCATAACTTATTCTCGCTCAAACTTTAATGTCTTGCGCTAACGCAGGTCTCTACACTACGGTTAGCATAGGCAGATGTGGGGCTAAGGCGTCTGATTTTGTCTCGCCCAGGCCTTAGGGACTCAACGCGGGGTGCAGTCATCTCTACATTAGCTTTCGACGCGAAGCGAATACTTTTTAGGTAGATGGATGGTCAAGGCTTAACTCCAAGAAAACATCACATGGTACTTCGGTAACTTCGCCCCGGCTTTTCATGGGCATTGCCCAAGCCTCGCACGCATCTCCTGATCACCGGTCCTACTTTTTTTATGCTTGGTTCAGGGCGATAAGCCGAACTTTCAAGGATGCCGTGTTGACCTTAGAGAGTTTCCTTGGCATTTAGAGAAAGGTAGCTTAAACATCCTAACGAATTGCGGCCATGGACAGCATCACAACAAGTCTTAGGCCTCAGTTTTGAGCATGCTAAAGCAAATCACCTTATCGCAGATGTAGTAAAGCTCTCGTCAAAGTCGTTGTGACCCTGAGGGGTAAGCCTAAAAGAAATAAACGTTGAACTTCATGAATACTGAATACCAGGGCTGGTACCCTGTGGTCAATGGAAGAGTGGGAGGCTACCTGAAAGTAGTGAAGCTTCATCACGCACCACTTGTTGAGGGGCCAGCCCTTGCGGGGGCTCTTGCATTTTCAGGTACACTACCCCCCATTTTTTTGAGACAGGTAGCGTTAATAGTTATCGCAGCCTTGGGCGTTCACCTATTTGGAGAGACATACAACGAGCTCGTTGGCATGAAGTGGCACTTAAACGACCCGGTTAAGAGGCCTTTCGTTTCAGGTGTTATCACAAAAGTCGAAGGATACATAATTATCGCCCTGGGTGTTGTGCTTCTTGAGCTGGCCTCCTTTTATCTAAACGCCTGGTGTTTCAGGCTAAGTCCACTGGTCGTACTCCTTACGCTCATCTACCCTCACCTGAAGGACAGGTTCGCATGGGCACCTTGGGCCCTTGGAACTATCGTCGGTATTGACGTTTTAGGAGGTTACTTTGGGGTTTGGGGTGCGTTCTGCAGCTCCATTTTGTGCTTGCTCGGCGGAGCTCCATGGCTTCTTGTAGTATCCAGCATAGCTTTTACTGTCTCCTTCGACGAAACGCTTAACATCAGCCAGACCGAAACCCACAGAAATGCCGGCATCAAGGAATTTTCTGCTACTCACTTTAGAGACGTAACGCTCATGCTAATAATCGTGAATAAGGTCATCTCCGCGGTAGCGGCTCTTATTGGATGCGCCCTTCTGGGCATGGTTCCAGCGCTGTTTTCTCTCATCTTTTCATCGCTTTTGTTGCGCACGGTTAATATGCCAAAGCAAGGCAAGATAGGGTCATCCATCAACATCTCCCTCATTGCTTATGCAACGCTCGTTATTGGGTTAGCTATCTCGCATGTCCTGACTTTGACGCGATACCGTTCTCGTGATGAAGCTCGCGCGGAAGCGACCGTAAGGGAGCTTAAGATGAGCCGCTAACAGTCAGTTAAATGGCGACAAGCTTGTCTAACAAGGAATCTCGATCATTGCCGCTCTTAGCTTTCAATAAGATGATGAGTGATTAGTATGTCATTGAGATTGATCGCGTTTTCCCCAGGACGTTCCTTCCACCTAAGATAAGGTTCGGACGTAAGCGAAAGTTCATACAGGAACCTATTCAAAGTCGCGAGAAAGAAGATAGCATATCAAGTCTTGCTTCAAATAACTGAAGAAATACCTGTAAGTTTCTCATGAATAACAGTTACGTACCTGGTTGGCACCGCTGAGAATTCGGGTTTCCTTTAAATGTTTCTTATGGTGTACAGAAAACAAAGATATTATGACAGTGCCGCGAAAATCTAGGGCCTTGTACCCCAAGAAATAGGTAACAAGTCGACCGTAATGCGGCCATTGACGCTCACGATTATCGGGAACATGTTAAGGGCTGTTGGATCGGTAAATACGACGGAGACATTAAGCATGCTTTTTAGGTTGGAGCCTTTTTGCGGCTTGCCATATGGGAGTTCCTGGCTTAGGAGGACCAGCTGAACAAGACACAGGAATCGCAGTTATTAGCGTTTTCCTGCTTGAAAATTTTCAATTAATTTAAGGAAAAAGCCTTGGGCTGTCTGAAAAGGTTTGAATAGATGACAAGAGCTTCATTGCTATGAAGAGATGGCCCACTTCGTTTGGATGTACTGGCTCGACGGCGAAGGACGTTGGCTCTCTTATCTGCACCAATCTTTCAAACTCCTTTTGCAGGTCAATTAGCTCAGCAGAGTACTTGGCGCTTAGGCGTCTGACGGCTTCGGCGTAGCTTGGTAGCGTTCTCATTACCGCGTCACGCCTGGTTCCAGGATAGCTCCCCCGGCTTATGTAAAATGGAGTCATCAAAGTGATCCCGCTTACTCTTTGCCTAGTCATCGTCAAAAGCTCGTCGTAGGTTTTCTCGTAGTTCTCAGGAGCAAGCTCCTTTATTCCGCCAAGATAGCCGTTTAGGTCATTTATCCCAATTAGCACAACCAGCCAGTCAGGATTCAGCGATAAAACATCATCATCCCACCTGTCCTTCAGGTCTCTAATTGTATTGCCGCTAACCCCAGCGTTGAAAACTTGAACCGAAAGCTCGGGACGTGAGGCCAGCAGAATTTCAGCGAAAAATCTGACATATCCGTTACCCAAGGGGTAAAACTGCCCAGTACGCCCTGCGTCCGTAATGCTATCTCCGGCAAAAACTATCTTAAAGCCTTTTTCTATTTTCATGAAATGAGGGGCGCATCAAGTATTAAGTTTGATTGAGGGTCTGGGTCTCTTCTGTACATGCATGCATTGTATAGCATCGGAACCTTTACGGCAAAACCGAATTTAGCCTTGGATTTGCGAATGCGTTTGTCCCGATGCGACCACCAAGCACGAATCAATCTAAATAATGATAGCGCCTTTCGTGAACGGGTTGCTTTTCATCTCTGTTATGTGCTGTAAGAATGAACCTATCGAAAATTACTCGAGAATAATTTACCATGGCGAAAGGTAAGTTTTGGATATCGTTAATTGGCGAGAAGCTGATTCGATAAGAGAGCAAGACCGCCTCGTGATGAGCTCTTCGCTTTGCCGTTTCTCCGCTTTTAAGGCGCTTCTGTGGCACAAACTCTTGTTCCTCATGAAGACAAGGCGCTTCACTCTTCTTAGGCATTTAATCGATCGGGAACAGTTCCTTAACTACCTCTCCGAAATTGGTTTGAATCTTCTTTCGTTATGCCCCACGTAGATGGCCCGCGGTCTTATGATCCTGCCCCCTAAGGATAGGTACTCATTAAAGTGAGCTAGCCATCCCGGTAACCTTGAGAGCGCAAATACGGCCGTGTACGATCCCTTAACGAAGGGTATTCCTATGCAGCTAAACACAATAGGAGAGTAAAAGTCCGCGTTGGGATAAATTCCCTTCTTTTGCAATGCTTGAGATCCTGCTTCCTCGAGCCTAAGGGCGATAGAAAGCAATCTAGCGTTACTCTTGTCTGATGCCAAGGTCACCGCCATGGACTTGAAGATAAGGGCTCTGGGGTCGTAGGTCTTGTAAACCCTGTGACCAAAACCCATAAGCCTCCTCTTTCCAGTTATAACGTTATCCTGAATCCAGGCATCAACGGATCTCGGGTCAGATATCTCGAGAAACTGAGACATTGCTACCTCCGTTGCTCCTCCGTGCAGGGGTCCGCGTAGGGCTGCCAAGGCGCTTAGCACGGCGGAGTAGGGGTCTGCCAGCGTCGAAGCCGTAACAATGCCGGCCGTGGTCGAAGCAGGTACCTCGTGGTCCATGTATAGGATAAGTGAGTTGTTCATGGCCCTTACCTTTTCGTCACCAGGGCTTTTGCCCAGAAGTGCCTCGAGAAAGCTCTCAGCGTAAGCTTTTCCACGGCTCGGAAGCCTTGGCTTTTGCCTTACTGAATGCCTAATGCTGACGGCGGTTATGGCTGACATCTGGCCAAGCATTCTGGCGAAGAAATCGCCCTTGTTCTCCTGTGGCCAGCTGAAGTCAGAAACCGCAGCCAGCGATGCCATGGCACTGGCCTGCATCGCGACCACGTCGGATGAGCTGGGCAGAGAAGTTATAGCGGCTATGACGTGCTCAGGAAGGTCATATCCCTCCTCTATCACGTCAACGAAGTGACGTAGCTCCTCTCTACTAGGGAGCTCCCCGTTTATGAAAGCGTACTGCATCTCCTCGGCCAGCGCGTTGGCTGAGATTATATCCTGTATTCCATACCCTAGGTACCTGAGCTCTCCTTTTTCTCCGTCTATGTACGTAAGAGAGGTCGGCTTTATGTAGACGTCCTCCAGGCCCCAAGACACGCGAAAATCTTTCTGAAAACTGTTCGAGCTTTCCTCGCTAGTTTTGTACAGCTTATCCATTATGCCCCGTATATGCTGGATATTTTTAAAGATTTCGGCCAAACTTATGAATTCTATTCAGTATCGCAGCCCGCCCTCTGAATACCTTTTCAAGATCAAGGGCAAGATGCCACCTGCGGCGTACCTTTCTACCTCTGACCACGTGTCGAGGCGCGATTTGGCCCTGAAGGAAAACTGATGCCTGCCTCCGTTAGCCGTGACTAATACATCAGATCCAGGTACTATTCCGTCAAGAAAGCTTACAGAAAAGACCTCTTCTCCTGTTAGCCTCTCCTCATCCTCTTTTCTTACCTCTATGGGTAAGATGCCCACGGATATCAGGTTTGAGCGATGAATTCTTTCAAAGCTTGCAGCCATCACCGCCCTCACTCCCAGCATGGCAGGACCCTTCGCTGCCCAGTCCCTTGAACTTCCTGCGCCGTACCTCTCTCCCGCAATTATTACGAGAGGCACGCCTTCAGCGCTGTAGGCCTGAGCAGCCTCGAACACGCCCATGAGCTTTCTATCTGGTAAGTGCAGCGTCCAGGGACCCCTTTTATCAAGCACGAGCTTGTTCCGAAGAGCTGGGTGCGCAAAGGTTCCGCGAACCATTACCTCGTAGTTCCCCCTTCTGGAAAGGTAAGTCCCGAGCTCTTTTGGCCTTACTCCCCTTGAAATTAGGTACTGACCCGCCGGACTATCTGTGGATATCTCTCCCGCGGGTGATATCATGTCCGTGTTAACGTCATCGCCAAGAAAGAGAAGCGCTCTGGCGCCAGCGATATCCCGCGGGCCCTCCGGAATGTGAATTGGCGGTTTTCTTATGAATGTTGAATCCTCGCGCCAGGGAAAGAGTGGAGCATGATCGGATAAAAGCGAAGCCCACCTTTCCTCTCCTTTGGTCACTGAGGCATAGGCCTCGATGTAATCCTCCCTCCTCACGTTTCCTGATACTACCCTGTTTACCTCCTCGCGGCTAGGCATGATGTCCTTGAGGTATACCGGCCGACCGTTTGGGTCGTTGGCCAGAGGTTCTGATGTCAGATCCACGTTAACGGTCCCTGCTATGGCGTAAGCTATCACCAAAGCAGGAGATGCTATGAAGTTATGCTCAATTAACCTGTGGATCCTGTTGGGGAAATTTCTGTTTCCGCTTATGACAGAAACCCCCTTCACGCCATCGCCGATAGCCTTCTCAGCCTCAGGAAGAAGAGGGCCAGAGTTACCTATGCAAGCGGTGCAGCCCAACCCAGTTACGTGAAACCTGAGCGCCTCTAGGTAGGGTATGAGACCTGCCCTCTTCAGGTAAAGGAGGACAGCGGGACTTCCTGGGGCAAAGCTGGTCTTGACCCATGGCTTTACTGTCAGTCCCCTCTTAACGGCTCCCTTTGCCAATAGGGCTGCGGACACCATTAGCCAGGGATTTGAAGTGTTGGTGCAGCTCGTTATCGCAGCTAACGCAACAAAGCCGTCTTCAAGCCCTTCTTTCTTAACGGCTCCAGAGAAGCAGCTCTTTACCATTTTCAGGGATAGCCTTTGATCGGGTCTTGAGGGACCTGCGACCGAAGGTTCTACCCCAGAGACGTCTATCTCAATTACTTTGGAATATTCAACCTCCGATTCGTCCAGCTCCATAAGGCCAGTCTCCTTGGCGTATTGCTCCACGAGGTCTACGTGCCTTTCGTCTTTACCGATGAGCCTCAGAAAAGATATCGTCTGACCATCTATCGGGAATATGGCGGTCGTTGAGCCATATTCCGGTGCCATGTTTGAAAGCGCCGCCCTGTCAGTAACAGGGAGGTCTAGGAGGGCAGGCCCAAAAAATTCTACGATGCTCCCAACTAATCCCTCCCTCCTCAACTGCTGGGTGACCAGCAGAGCAAGGTCCGTGGCGCTTGCCCACCCCTTCAAACTGCCCTTTAGCTTTACGCCAACAACGGGAGGTATGGTAGTGGGGTAGGGTCCGCCGAGCATTACCTCCTCTGCCTCTAGGCCTCCTACACCCCATGCTAGGTAGCCGAGCGAGGAAGCCATGCTTGTGTGAGAATCGGTTCCCAGCAGCATCTCTGGGAAAGCCACTGGGCCATTTTCAGTATCCTTAAGCATTATGATATCTGATAGGAACTCCATGTTGATTTGATGTATGATTCCTTTTCCAGGTGGTACAACCGTTAAGTTCCTAAAGGCTCCCTGAGCCCACTTAAGTAACGAGTACCTTTCTGCGTTCCTCTTGATCTCAAGGGCCATATTCATGCTGAGCGCGTCAAAGGAACCGAAGTAGTCAACGGCCACCGAGTGGTCTATGACTAGGGCCACCGGTATCGTTGGATTGATAGCAAGCGGGTCTTTTCCCTTAGCCTGTAGCTCGTCTCTAAGCGCCGCCATGTCCACAATAACTGGAACTCCTGTGGCATCCTGAAGTATGACCCTTGAGGGCCAGACCTCTATGGGTCTCCCAATGTTCTCTTTCCAGTTAACCAGAGAGTTTATGGTCCGCTCGTCAGCGCCTCTTCTAAGCGTGTTCTCCAAAAGCAACCTAATGGTCAAGGGGTATCTTTTAATTCTCTCCCCGAGAACGCTGTACGGGTTATATACCGCAACTCTTCCCCGCTTGGCCCGAACATAGGATAGAGGGGAAGCCCCTATGTGTCCAACTTCGGTGTTGTTCACGCCCAACCACTTCCTTATCTGTTCAGTAGTGCTTCCAAGTTCTGCCTGGTCTTTGCTATGAACTCTTCCAAGGTAACGAAGGTGCTTATCCCCGCAAGCGCTGCGACGTCCTTTGTCATAACGTTGTCTGTTTCTACTGTCTTTCTGACCGCAAGCTCTAGGGCATCGGAAAAGCGCTGTAACTCCGGTGTGGAATCCAGCCTTGCTTTCATCCTAAGTGCTCCGGACCAAGCGAAAATTGTAGCCGTGGGATTTGTGGATACCTTCTCTCCCCTTAAGTAGGAGTAGTAATGCCTCTGCACAGTGCCGTGCGCTGCCTCGAACTCAGCCCATCCCCTTGGTGAGTAGAGCTCGGACGTCATTAGTGCAACCGATCCGAAACCAGCCGATACTAGATCCGATATGACGTCCCCATCGTAGTTTTTTGCAGCCCACACAAAGCCGCCTTCAGATCTAACAGCTCTGGACATGGCATCATCTATTAAGTAGTATGCGTACTCAATGCCGGCTTTGTGGAAACTCTCTGCATACCTTTCCTCGTAAAGTCTGGCAAAGGCTCTTTTGAAAGCCGCGTCATAAACCTTGGAGATTGTGTCCTTTGCTGCAAACCAAAGGTTCATCTTTTCCCTGAGGGCGTATTCAAAGCAGGCAGAGGCAAAATCCTCAATTGACATAAGCGAGTTTACCTTGGCCTCTGCAACACCTGGCCCCTCAACTTCCCTTGAGCTGCTCACGGACGAAGAATCAGAGCTAAACGAGAGCGTTAGCTTCCCGTTATGATCGAAGGAGATCGCCTGCGCGTCGTAGATATCGCCAAAGGCGTGTCTTGCTACCACTATGGGACTCTTCCAAGACCTAATGGCTGGAGCTATGTTCTTGAAAATAACCGGTTTTCTAAATATTGTACCGCCCAACTGTTTCCTAATCGTGGCATTTGGGCTGGGCCACTCGGCCTTTAGACCGTACTCCTTTACCCTTTCCGAGTTAGGAGTTATTGTCGCGCACTTAACTCCCACGCCAAGCCTCTTTATGGCCTCAGCGGCCTCAAGCGTCACCCTGTCATTTGTTTCGTCCCTGTGCTTAAGTCCAAGGTCGTAATATTCGGTCCTGAGGTCCACGTATGGTTCGATTAGCGACTTCTTGACGAGCTTCCACATTACCCTGGCCATTTCGTCACCATCAATTTCAACTATTGGCGTCTTCATTGGTATTTTTTCAAATTTTGGCATTATTTTTGAAAAAATATTCTACATATAAGCATTCCGCCTAACTATGGTTCAGAATGCCGCGAACAGTTGTTCGACGAAGCACTTAAACTCTTACGTATGTAAGCCTCCCATGAAGTACGTTAACTTGGGTTCAAGCGGACTAAGAGTATCTGCGCTATGCCTTGGCACGTGGCACCTCCCTACTCTGACAGACCTTGACGAGTACGGCGTGCGCAAAGTTGATGAGGAACTCTTCCTCAGGATCGCGAAGAGGGCCTACGATCTCGGAATAAATTTCTATGACACTTCAAACAGATATCACGGGGGGATGGCACCTGTGGACCTAAATCACGTTGGGAACGCCGAGAAGATTCTCGGAAAATTTTTGGCCATGGTTGAGAGGGAATCGGTCGTCTTGGCCACAAAGGTAAGAGGTATGATGGCAGCCTGGCAAAACGGGGAGGGGTTATCAAGAAAGCACATAAGGTGGCAGGTCAAGCAGTCCCTCATGAGGCTCGGCACCTCTCACATAGACCTCTATCAGTTGCACTGGCCGGATCCCTCCACGCCAAAGCTTGAAACTCTCAGGACGCTGAACTATCTAATTGAAGATGGCACGGTTGACTACATAGGCATGAGCAATTATCCTGCCTCTGAAATGGTCGAGTTCATGGAGATTGCCAGAAAGAACTTGCTTGAGGGTTTTATAACCGCTCAGGATCTTTATAACGTGATAGATAGGGGCTTGGAAAGGGAAAAGAGCTGGATACTGCAGAAGAATGGCATGTCAGTTTTGGCTTACTCTCCCCTTGCGCAAGGTGTGCTAAGCGGAAAGTACGTAGACTTTGCTTCTGGGAAGTGGAAGGTGCCTCAGGGAACAAGGGCGGAGACCTTTCAGTCGGTGAAAAGATACTTTACGGATAAGAACCTTAACATTATGAAGGAGCTCAGGGAGATAGCTGCCTCAAAGGGAGCGACTATGACTCAGGTATCCTTAGCTTGGCTCATGAGTTCTTACGAAAGGCTTGGATTCATCACGGTGCCCATAGTAGGGGTAACTACTTTAGAACAGCTCGAGGAGAACGTGGCAAGCATCGGCGTGAACCTTTCCAGCGACGACCTCAAGAGGATTGACGAAGTTTCGCATCACTCACGAAGGCTTTCTGACCTAGTGCGCGCAGAGTGTCACGGTGATCCCTTTTGAGACCTTGTGATCGTTGAGATCAGAGTCTCTCAGGATATTCTGTGGACTTGCTAAGCAAATCGGAAAGCAAGAAGAGTTCTCGGAGAGCTCCTTTCAAGGGATCTAGCTCTGTTGCCCCAGAGTGCCTAGCTAGGGGCGCTTTTTCTTACGGCGCTGCTTTTTGCCTCTCTCTTCCTTGCCGTGCTGAGATCTTATTAAATATGCGGCCACAATAGAAATTGCTAAAACCGAAAGTACTGCTGCCGCGTAAGTTGAGTTTTCTTTCCCCTCCAGATCTACGGTTGTCCAAGCCGTTACCTCAGCTCCTTTGCTCGTCTGGGCTGTTATCGATACGTTGTATTTGCCGGGCTTGGAATAGGTGTGAGATTGTGGGAAAGGACCAAGGGAAGAGCTGCCATCTCCCCATTTCCATAGCAGCTCGGTTATGAATCCGCTGCTGGTTTCTGCATTACCCTCAATGGTGACAGTCAAACCGCTGACATTCACCCCCTTAATGGTTACGTTAGGCAAAAGGGAAGAAGTAGCGGGGACAAAATCAACGCCGTAGCTCAAGTTGGATTCGGCCACTGTTATGGAGCCTGAGGCTGGAACCGGGAAGAGGGTACCCCGTGGGCTAACCGAAAACTCGTAAACGCCAGGCGTCTCTTGGAAAACTATCGCGTTGCCGGAAGATGACTGGGTTACGTTATTTAAGGTCACGGACCAATGCTCACCGGAAGGTAGCCCGCTCTCATAGAAGATTACCGCGTAAACCCCAGCGGTGGGCGTAAAGTTCACGCTTATGGTCTTATTGAAGCCTTCAAGGCTAGTAACTCCGTAGCCAGGAACGGCTGAATATCCGTTAGGAGCATTGACCTGCCACATGTAAGTTCCGTTCTGCTCGAAGAAAGAGATCTCGGCAGAGGTCGCTCTTTCGGTCATGCCGTTAACGGTCACGGACCAGCTGTGCCCGCTTGGAAGGCCGCTTTCCTTGAAACTTAAAATGTTCTGGTGCAACCGTTGGCTGCTCAACACACTAACAGTTCCTCCTAGGTAGTTCACCACGTATATGTAACCGTTGCTTGGATCGTAAAGAAGGTAGAGGGGCAGGCGCCCCACCTCTATGTTCTTTATCACCGAGTTACTGGCTGGGTCTATCACGGACACGGAGTCAGACATTGTGTTGGCCACGTATATGTAACCGTTGCTTGGGTCATATACCATGTGCTCAGGCCCAGACCCCACGGTTATGTTTGCAATGACCGATTCGCTGGCTGGATCGATGACCGATACGTCATTTGATCCCTCGTTCACCACGTATATGTAACCGTTGCTTGGATCGTAAAGAAGGTAGAGGGGCAGGCGCCC
>JBMFIL010000007.1:24032-72932 GCA_049976325.1 Thermoprotei archaeon
ACCGAGTTACTGGCTGGGTCTATCACGGACACGGAGTCAGACATTGTGTTGGCCACGTATATGTAACCGTTGCTTGGATCATATATCATGTGCTCAGGCCCAGACCCCACGGTTATGTTTGCTATAGTATGGAAAGAGGTCGCCAGCTCCGACAATGAGGCGAGAGCAGCAACCGATCCACCTTGAGACCGCGCTTGATCAAAAAAGTAAGCGTCAGAAGTGAGGGTTTGGCTATTCGTTTGCCGAGCTTGTGCAGCAAGCAAAGGCGAAGAAGCCCAAGAGATCACGACAAGAATCAGCATAACAGAGGCTCTCGAGAAAATCAACCTGCGAGAATGGCTGTTTTCCATCCTCTTGCTCTGAAGGCTTTTCTTTAAAGCAAGCACAAAAAGCTCTTGCGGACGCTTAAAAGTCTTTAAGGAAAGCGATATCTCGAGCCGAATCTCCTGGCTGAAAAGTTCTAACACGTACGCCTTGTACCACTTCATGCTGGGCGCAAATGTGGGTCAGCTCCTTCTTTAGTTCGGGGTTCAACATACCTTTAGCTTTGCTTTCGCGGAACGTTTAGTCCGCTCTGTTAAAGGGCTGCCCTCTCACGCGCACTTGACGTAGTGATCTCTGCTAACTTCTACGTACTTGGTCCCAGGTTTCTCACAACCCGGTATTATCACTGGCTTAACCATTGCCTCCTCGTTGAACTTGTCAAGCTTCTCCTTCGCATCTACTGGGTCTGGGCTCAGGACTGACTCTATCAAGAGCTTTGTGTAAGGGTGCACGGTAGAGCCTATAACCTCGTCCATGTTTCCCAGTTCAACGATCTCTCCAACGTTTATGACGGCTATGCGCTTGCTCACGTACCTCGCAACGGCTAGGTCGTGGGTTATGAACATGAAGGCTGTCTCTTGTGCTTTCATCATGTCTATTATCAAGTTTAGAATCTCCGCCCTCATCGAGACGTCGAGCATTGATACTGGCTCATCCGCTATCACGACCTCTGGCTTTCCTATGAAGGCGCGGGCTATGGCCACCCTTTGCCTTTGCCCCCCGCTCAGCTGGTGTGGATACTTATCGAGAAAGTCCTCTGGAGGAGTTAGCCCGACCATCTTAAGCGACTCATAGATTGCCTTTTCTTTCTCCTGTTTCGATAGGTCTGACAAGAAAAGCCCCATGTCAAGGGCATGCTTAATTTTGCGGACAGGGTTGAGAGAGTAGTATGGATCCTGAAATATGGGCTGCACGTTCTTCCTGAAATCGAGTAAGTCCTTACCCTTGAGCGCGTAAACGTCCTTCCCTTTGTACAGCGCGGTTCCTTGGGTTGGCTTAAGAAAGCCCAAAAGAACCCTGGCTAGAGTTGACTTTCCGCTTCCGCTTGCCCCCACAAGCGATATGCTTTCTCCCCGCGATATGTTAAAATCAACGCTCTTAAGGGCATAGAAGTCAACGTTCCTAACCCTGAACTTAACTGAAACGTTTCTCGCCTCTATGATTGATTGCATGAACATCTTACTTTGCCTCCAGGGTCTTTAGTGGCTTGTATCCCCATTCATCAGGTGCCGCTTTCGTCTTTGTCCAAAGATGGCAAGCGACGTAGTGACCTGTCTGTTGTTCGTTTGCGGCTTCGTTCTTGAGTTCTTCTGGCCATTTTTCTTCCAAGGGAATCAGGTCGGGCACGACCTTTGCGCATATGTTCATGGCGAAAGGACACCTGACGTGAAACCTACAGCCAGGCGGATAAGACATTGGGTTGGGCGGTTGTCCTGGAATCCCCTGGAGTCTCTTCGTGGAGCCCTTTAGGCTTGGGATTGACGCCAAGAGGAGCTTGGTGTAGGGATGAGCGGGGGTTTCATATATTTGCCTAACGGTACCTTGCTCTACTATTTTCCCTGCGTACATGATTCCAAGCCTATCTGCAATGGCTGCCATGAGTGATAGGTCGTGAGTTATGTATATCATCGATAGTCCCAGCTCTTTCTGCAGGTTCCTGAGCAGCCTCAAAACCTCTATCTGCCTTATGACATCGATCGATGTGGTAGGCTCATCAGCTATCAGCAATTTGGGATTCAAAACCAGGGCCATGGCTATCATGGCCCTTTGCTTCATCCCTCCGCTTAGTTCGAAGGGATACCTATTAACAAATACCTTATCTATCCCAACGACTTTTAACAGCTCTTCTGCGCGTTTCCTTGCCTCTTCTTCGCTCATATTTGAGTGTGCAAGAATGGCATCTACCAACTGTTCTCCCACGCGCATAACTGGATTGAACGAGTTCATGGCTCCTTGAAAGATCATGGAAACATCGCGCCACCTATAGGCTTGCAGCTCCTGATCATTGAACTTAAGTACGTCTCTACCGTCAAAAAGTATTTGACCGCTTTCTATTTTTCCTGGCTCCTCGATAAGCCTAAGTATCGAAAGAGCTATGGTCGACTTACCTGAGCCTGATTCGCCAGCGAGGCCGAACACTTCACCTCTGTAAACGTCAAAGCTCACATCATCAACGGCATAGGCAATGCCTTTCTTGGTTTTAAAGGATACTTTCAAGTTACGCACGGACAAAATGGGCCTCTTAGATAGATCCCTCTCCAACGTATTCGTTATAATAAATTTTAAGCCAATAAAAGCCTTTTTGGTGAACCGTCTAAAACCCAAAATGCAGGTCATTTTACGCTAGCAATAGCTCTTTAAATCGTCAGCGAATTTCGTGATAATAGAGAGCGAGCGGGACAGAACTCGATGAGCACAGAAAATCGCGAGGCATATCCGCTAAATAGCCTGCAAGCGCCTTAAGAATTTTCATCTACTTTTTGAGGATTACGAAGTTTACAGCATCGCGTCACCTTTGCATTTCGATCTGCGTTAAACTTTAAAGTTACTGATTTAAATTATTACCGTGATAACGAAAAGGTGGTTGATAAGGAGGGGCACGATCATAGTATTCACGTTTGTGTTCGCGCTTATTTTGGATTTCACGCTACCAAGGCTCGTGCCCGGGAACCCCGTGCTAACTATGCTTACAGAGCTAGAGCAGAGCGGCAGGACGGTAACCCCGGAAATGATTCAGGGCATCTACGCTCTATATGGGTACAATCCTCATGAGCCGCTTTTGGTTCAATTCGTTAACTACATGGGCCAGCTGCTCAAGGGGAACTTGGGGATATCTTACACATTCTACCCACAACCTGTAACCTACATTATTTCCATAAGCTTGCCATGGACAATATTTCTCGTAGGCTCGGCTACGATAATAAGCTGGGTGCCGGCTACATTTATAGGGATGTACGCGGCAGGGACAAGGAACTCCAAGTTCGACTCCATACTCACTCCTCTCCTAACTTTCATCTCACAGATACCCACGTTTTGGCTTGCCTACCTCTTGCTGCTTTTCTTCGCCAGCGATCTCAAGGTTCTACCTATCAGTGGCGCCTATTCCCGTTACGTCAGACCGGGTCTGTCTTTGCCCTTCATATTGAGCGTGCTTAGGCACGCCGTGCTTCCGATAACTTCAATGGCCGTCGTATCACTCGGCGGTTACCTCATTCACATGAGGAATACTATGGTTGGCGTTATGAGCGAGGACTTTGTGCTTGTTGCAAAGGCGAAAGGGCTTCCAAAGAGGAGGATCATCAGATCTTACGCCGGTGCTAACGCCATCCTCCCGAACGTGACCATGTTGGCAATGTCGCTGGGATACGTTTTTACGGGAAACATCCTAGTTGAGACAACGTTCAGCTATCCAGGGATTGGCTATATGATGTCAACTGCCGTTTTCAACGACGATTACCCACTTATAATGGGTATATTCCTTATATTTACCATAGTAATGCTGGCCGCAAACTTCCTTGCAGACGTGCTTTACGCAGTACTTGATCCCAGGGTGATCCTCGAATGAAGCTATCTTCAATCGCAGAATCTGTACTCTTCATTGCGAAGCAAATCTACATAAGCCTCAAAGTTTTCTACCATAACAAGAAAGCATTTGCTGGACTACTGATCTTAAGTGCTTTCATAGTAATGGCAGTTTTCGCTCCTTGGATAGCGCCCTATGACCCACTCGCCTTCACTCCATCGCAGGCTTGGCAACCTCCTAGCCTTAAGCACCTTTTTGGAACGAACTACGTTGGACAGGACATATTCTCCCAGTTCGTGTGGGGTGCAAGGGTATCACTTGAGGTCGGTTTCCTCGCAGGGGTAATAGTCCAACTGCTGGGAAACACCTTAGGCCTTATAGCTGGATATAAGGGCGGGTTGCTAGACGAGGTATTGATGAGGATTGTCGACATATTTCTGGTTTTGCCGTCTTTCCCCCTGTTGCTTCTTCTCATAGCTTTTATACCCTCGAGGGGTCCGCTGGTTGTAGCGGGGATAATAGTTCTCACTTCTTGGCCAGGCCACACCAGAAATATGAGATCACAGGCGCTCAGCTACAAAGAAAGGGAATTCGTTCAAGCTGCCAAGGCTGCCGGCTACGGTACGCTTAGGATCGCTTACACAGAGATCTTTCCCAATTTGATCTCTCTTATGATGGCGGGTATGATGTATGCCGTTACTTCAGCGATCGGCGCAGAGGCAGGCCTTGATTTTCTGGGCCTTGCCAGCGCAAAAACCCTAAGCTGGGGTACCATGATGTACTGGGCGAGCTCAGAGGGAGCTTTGCTGAACGGGAGCTGGTGGTGGCTTGTGCCGCCAGGCCTCGCGTTAGCTCTAGTCGGTTTCGCCTTGGTAATGATGAATTACGCATTTGACGAAATCTTCAACCCAAGGCTTAGGACTGCTTGAACTTGCACCTGCGCGAAAGTAGGCGCTAGCGCGTTTTCAAAGATTTTTTAAAACTTTCAAAACGAAGAATTCTACTTTATGCAACCGTAACAGCGAGAAGTACTATATTTCTTGCCTACTTGGGGCAAATAAGCAAAGGTATCATGCTGTAAAAGCAAGGTTTTCAATCTCTACTTCAGTGGCTTGACAGCTTGCTTAGAAAGGTAAGAATTCTTCTGCATTTGTCGCGCTCTTTAGTTTGCGTTACAGTAAAAGTTTGTGGGATCGAAAAGCGCTTCGTGCCAAAGGTCCGTTGTGTTCTCCGCGCGTCCTTATGTGATGGGCTAAGAAAAAGGCCCGTGATCATGAAGGTAAAAACGCCTAAAATTGATCTACAGCTTATCCGCTGGCAATTCCTTAACCGATAAACGTAAAAGTGAAAAAGACAAGCTTAGTGTGTATAACTCGACCTACAGGTTCGGTCTGACCTTATTTATGTTTATCTTGCTTTTTGCCGTAATTGAAGTGCTCATACTTCCCTTCATGTCCATGGTTTGGCTTCTATCCTTTCTATCGCTTTTGATGTCAGCAGGCATGATCGCGTTAATCTCCAAACTGATACGGAAAGAGTACAAGAAATCCCTTTCAGAGGACCAGACAGGAAACGGTCAGCAAACTTGATGCCGCACATGATTTCAATAAGTGCTCGCTCAAAAGTGGTTGAGGGCTTTTTAGCCAGCCAAGTAGATGGAGAGCCTGCTAAAGCGATCTTTTTATGTTTTGCCGCGAGAGTACATCGCATGAGGTCACATCTTTGATTGCGCTTTCAGTTATCGGCAAGGTCATTCCTGATGCAAACTCTTTGCAGGCCCAAAGGTGCGACTATCAATTAGTCAAGCCAAAAATTGTAAGATCGCTCTGATGGTGATTGATCTACAACAAAATAACTCAGGTAAGGGATTATGCGTGTGTCAGAAGAAAGATTCACATCATCGACAGAAGGTGTTTGTGCGTAGTATTCTTACATTTATGCGCCAATCTGGAAAAAATATTACGATATCAAAGCATTATGCGAGCTAGTGTTTTTCGTTAAACTCATATTATCTCGGGATATGCTTAAATTTTACCTCTGGTCTTCCTATGGAGAATGAAATCAATAAGTGTGCTTCTGTTAATAATCTCGGTGCTTCTCGCAACGCCCGTCACTACCCTAGTTGGCGCTCAACAAACCACCTCAACCCTCACGATTGGCGTCTTAGGTTCTCCGATAACGGGGAACTTTAACTACTATGCGGGCGGTGCAGGAGGAGCGGGCTTCCCGCCTGGAATACTTAACATAGGTACAGGTTACTTTGAGCCGTCGACTTCCACATGGTATCCTTTGTTTGCCAATGCTACGGTCGGTCCTCTTGTAAACACAACTTTCGCTCAGATTGCGCAGCAAATGCATTACGTCAACTATTCCTTCTTGGGCTCCGCCGTTCTAAACCGGCCGATGTTGGCTTACAAGTGGATAAACTTCACTATAGTGCCAGGTATCCACTTCAGCGACGGTGAACCACTTCTAGCTAAAGACATTATACTTGAGATGGACCTGAACGAGGCTCCGGGGGCCGCTAATATGCCCCCGGGAACTAACGTCTACAAGGTACAAGGCAACTGGACACCCGGAGTAAGCGTAAATTGGGCTACTGCTAACGGATTCTGGTGGTACGCTCCGAACAACTACACCGTTAGCATAGTTTATGCGACATCGCTATCGGACATAAGGCTCGTTTGGGAAAAAGCGCCGATGCCGTGGAACGTTTTCAGCCGTTTTCACAACGAGACAGCTCTGAAGGCGTTTAAGTGGACTAACCCCATAGGCCTTGGCCCATGGATTCTGCAGTCATGGACTTCTAACACAGAGACCTTCACGAATAACCCATATTGGGTGAACGCAGTACCCCAAGTCGAGGGATACATAGCTGGAGAGTACGCGTACGGTCCAATCCACATACAGAAGATAACTCCAAGCGTGAAAACGCTTGTAATCGAAGTTTTCCAGAGCTCCTCTTCTGCGGAGTTGGCGCTTAAGTCTGGTGAAATACAGGCCGCCCAGATAAACATACCCCAGATTAACACGGTTTGGGGTCCCTCAGTCAGCCCAACTGAGCATGTATGGTGGTTCAACACTACCAACACCGTTTACCTTGGAATGAACGAAGAGATCTATCCGTTCAACCTTACTCGTTTCAGGCAGGCAATAGCTTACGCCATAAACAGGACCTACATCGCAACGGCTGGAGAAATGGGCTACGGCGTGCCAGCACCTCCTGTGGGCCTTTCGTGGGGAATGTACTACAAGTTCCTTTCACCTCAGACGAGGGCTAAGTTGAACCCCTACAACACGAACCTGACGAAGGCAAAGCAGATACTTAAGAGCTTGGGCTTCACGTGGAACTCTAAGGGTCAACTGATGACCCCCAACGGTTCTATATGCTCCTACACGCTGCTGGTCCCCTCGACGATGTCTGACTGGGAAACCGATGGCATAATAATTGCCAACGAGCTAGAGCCGCTTGGAATAACGATTACTGTTGAGCCACTCACCCCAACGCTTCTTGGAGAGGATGAGGCCACGGCTCATTACCAGATGATGATAATCCAGGGCAGTGGATACACGCCATGGAGTGCTTGGCAATACGTGATGAACCCCGCGTTCATAATAGGTTACGGAACTCCTCAGGGACCATCAAGCGTGATCTATCCATTGCCTAACAACACTAAGCCCAACACACCGCCGCACTTTGCCGTTTACGGTGACTTTGTGAGGTTCTGGAACGTCACCATGGCAAACTTGTTCCACAGAGACAATGCGCCTATAGATCCCGCTCAGAGGCTGGCCGACTTCAACACGATGGCCCTAATTATTAACCAGCAGATGCCTTTGATACCTCTTTTCGACCCAGTATCCGCTTTCGAATACAGCACCGCGCAGTGGAACAACTGGCACGAAGTTTACAACGTTTATCACATGACGCCTGGCGATTCCGACTTCTACGGTTTCGTCGCGCTGTTCTTGCAGCCAGTGATTCCAACGTACCCCGTGAGCATAACCGCAGCACCTAGCGGAGGATCCATCATAATCAATGGCACGGCTTACTCCGACGGCCAGACGGCTTCTCTCGCTGCTGGAACCTACACGGTTACTGCGCAACCACCATCTGGGATGACATTTAGCGGCTACGGTTCTACCGGATCCGTTACCGTAGCATCGCCAACCTCAAGTACCACGACTATAACTGTCAGCGGAGCTGGTTCGTTAAGCGTTGCGTGGAAGGCGATCGTAACGCCGGTGTACGCTTCAACAATAACAGCGCCTACGTTGAGCAGCAGCACCGTAACAGTCGGTACTCCTCTTACCATTAGTGTCACAGCTACGTTTGCCAACGGTACTCCGGCTCCCAGCGAGATAGTTAACTTCTACGCCAACGGTCAGCTAATAGGAAGCATGGCCACCAACTCGCAGGGAGTTGCGTCCATTACGTACACGCCTTCTGCATCAGGGACGTACAGCATAACCGCCGCTCTTCAATCTAACCCATCTGTTAAGAGCAGCAGTTCAGCAACGCTTTCCGTTAGCACTCCAACCAATTACGCCCTCATAGGGGCAGTTGTTCTGGTGATCATAGTAATAATAGTGGCTGCCGCTGCCATATACATGTCAAGGAAAGGAAAGGGAACGAAGCAGCAATAGCCATACAAAACTAAGTTTTTCTTTTTTTGAAGAAAACCTGAATTGAGCATGTCTTGCGATCCGCGCTCTCAGTTTTGTTTCGAAAGCGTTTATTGAAGCCAATGATCTTTCCTTAGGAGTTACCTGACAATCGCCCAGCCGGGGGCGTTGATAATGAAAAGTCCATTATCAATCTGCTTTGGCCTTGATGTACTTGAGAGCGGAACCTTCATGTCTTCTAAGCTAGAGAAGCAGCTCAATAAAGGCGAATTGCTGGGAGCCTTAGATCAGATGTAAGAAAAGCGAGAAATCTAGGCAAAAGCACAACTAAAGGCAGTATAGGAAAAATGGCCTAGCTGAGCTCAAGGAATTCATGCCTAAGGATCCAAACGCTACGAATTTATGGAGCCCAAATTTGCTAGCTATTCAGGCCGTGTATCTTAATCTGTAAGCTTTCACGCGGCGCTATGGGCAATTTTTCGTTGGATCAGCAAGCGACGCTCCTAACGCTCGGATTGGATTTTACCGCTTGCGCCTTTATTTATAAAGATAAAAACACTTTTACGCTCACCTGCTCCCTTCTTGTCACCCGCCGTAAAGGACGGGGTCACTGTGATGAAAGATGAAAATAAGGGAAGTTCAGTACAGAATCGTCAGGTTACCACTGAAACAAAGGTTTGCCATTGCGCTTGGCGCTCAAGATTACGCAGAGCTGGTAGAGGTCAAGGTGATTGGGGAAGAACTTGAGGGGTACGGGGAGGCATCGCCTTTCTCACACGTGCTCGGTGATAGCGTGGAAACGGTGGCATTTGCCCTTGACTCTTTTAGGTCAGAGATCGTCGGGATGGAAGTAGAAGACATCAGGTCGATCCACGAGAAGATGGACAAGGTCTTGGTGAGAAACGAGAGCGCAAAGGCAGCTGTTGACATCGCTCTCTGGGATCTGCTTGGTAAGGAAGCCGGCCTTCCGACGGTTAAGCTTCTGGGCTCCACCAGATTAGCCGGCGATACCGACATAACTATCGGCATAATGGGCGAAGAGGAGGCCAGGCTTAGGGCTATCGAGTACGTGAGAGACGGATTTAAGGCGCTAAAGATAAAGGTCGGAGAAGATCCGGAAAGAGACGCAAGGCGGGTGAAGGCAATCAGAGAAGCGATAGGAAGCGATATTCAGCTGAGGGTTGACGCAAACCAGGGCTATAGCTTTGCGGAGGCTAAAGAGTTCTTGAAAAAGGTATCTTCTGCAGACATAGAGTTCCTGGAGCAGCCCTTGCCGGAGTGGGCTCTTGACAGGACCGCAGAGCTCCGCCTTGAATCACCCTTTCCCATAATGCTCGACGAGAGCGTGAAGAGCTTCAGAGATATGGTCGAGGTGGTAAGGAGGCACGCCGCAGACATGGTAAACATAAAGCTAATGAAGAGCGCGGGCATAAGCGGTGGGATTCCGATAGCTGAGCTGGCAAAGGAGGAAGACATGAAGTTCATGGTAGGATGCATGTCTGAGAGCGAGGTCGGGATAGCGGCCGCAATGCACTTCTCGCTTGGTCTATCTGCAGACTATTTGGACCTTGACTCTCACCTCAATCACTCCGAGGTAATTGCCGATGGGTTTTCAACGAAAAACGGAACTAACTATCTTAGCGGCGAGCCTGGCTTCGGTGTAAGGGTTAGGAGCTTCGAGCGCTGATCATCGGAATTTGCCTATCATTTCAAGTTTTTGTAAAACGATTCGGGTGCGAGGTAATCGTCAGGACGCTCTCGATAAAGATCGTAAGGGAAGAAAGGCACCAAACTCCTACACAAGTTCTTGGGCAAATAAGCAGCAACCATTATGGGCATGCGAACCGCAGATCCGCAGCAAATTCGCCGCGTTTAATCCATGAGCTAAGCTTTTTAAGTTGAAAGTAGATCCAACAGGCGTGTCTACCGTGCCGCCTAGCCATGTCATGCAATTCGGAGCTACAGCTTCAACTTCGAGGTTGATGCGGTGGCGATCGCTATTAAGGTCCCGCTGGCAGCTAAGGTAACATGCGGCGCGCAAAAAAGCTGAGGCCTTATAAGCAAAGCGCAGGGGCCTTCTGCGTGCTTGTGCTGCGTGTAAAAGTGTTGACGGAGCTCGGTTATTTAGGCTCTTCGGCTTTACCCTTGTTTCGTCGCTAACCGATCCCAAGCGCTTCTGGACAATGAGACAGTCAACGTCAATTGGGCGTTCTGTGGTTTTTGCGCGTGTCGGCCAAAAGCAGCCAATGCTTGGAGAGCGCCCGGGTTTCACCTCTACAAGCAGATCTGCTTCAATTTGCCAGAAATTCATGGTATAAGCGCTTGATTGAGGCTAAACAGCAAGTTGTCGGCTAAAAAAAGCGGTACAGGATTCTCAAAAATATGGTCATAAGCTCATCAAATCGTACATACGATTGTCGCATCCTTGGTGCGACGGCGAACTTTTCGGCGACCTTACGTTCATTAGAGATCAATACCAATACATATAAATACTACGCCATAAGATCCATGACCTCGTGTGAAAGCTAAGCCCTGGGTGATGGCTCCTAGGCCGCAGTACTTTCCTATAACGATCTTGCCCGTTTTGCTTTCAGCCTCACTGGCCTACTACGCGTATCATGAAGTCAACATCTCGTATGCGGTACTGACTTACGTCGTGGGAATCTTGCTGCAGGGTTTTACTCACGTCACAAACGACTATTTTGACGTTAAGTACGGCACAGATCTGCCTGGATCACCGACCACTAGGTATAGGAGGCATCCAATATTGAGTGGAGATTTGAGCATAAAGGACGTAAATCTTGAGGCCATAGTGCTTCTGATTGCCTCTGCGGCGCTGGGCCTGTTCTTCTTCTTCACGGGCAGACTGCTCGCCATACCCCTTGGCTTGGGAGCGGCGCTCCTGTGCTTGGAGTATACCGCACCACCGCTAAAAGCTAAGTACAGGGCTTTAAACCAGGTCGTCATGTTCGTTTTGGAGGGACCTTATTTAACGCTAGGAGGCTTTTACCTTCAGACTGGAAGGGTCACAGCGCTGCCCGTTCTAGCCTCACTCCCGCTGGCCTTCATAATGTGCGAGGTGTTGCTGCTGGATGACATGAAAGACGTAGAATTTGACAGGAAAGTTTCGGTCCGCACAATACCTGTACTTTTCGGCAACGCGACCGCAGCTCGCCTGGTAACAGCGGAGCTCTTCAGCGCATATGGAGCGCTTGTGCTTATTGCGTTCTTTCACGTCGTGCCGGCCACATGCCTTATCACTCTGGCTACTTTCCCAGCGCTTTATTGGAACCTGCGCGTTATAGTAAGGGAGCTACCTCCAACCACGGGCCTGAAGAGCATGATGGTGTCCCTGATCTTCGGCTTGGTCTATGCCATCTCTATCGTGCGAAGGGACATGGCTTAAGGGGATAACTTCAACGGAGCTCTTGATCAAATAATGCCTGAGCTCCCCGGACACATATGATCAGTTCCTCAACCACGCTCGAGAAGCCCAAGCGAAGTCAAGCTCTGATGCATGTTCCCACGCTTTAAGAAACAGACTTTTCTTCGGCGGAAGATGGATCGCTGGTCCAAATTTTGGTAAGCGTGATGCATTTCGATTAAATGGGCTTAAGCTCGCTCAGATGACGCAATTGTTATCTTGGCATCATGTTTTTTTGGTACTTGATATGATCTGCAGTCCTAGGCATCAGCCAGGGGGACATTGCGTAGGTCTTAAGGTAGGTATCTGTGATAAGCTCTACGTGCATGCCACGCGGAAGTCAGCATCTGAACAATCCCTTACTGACGGTGGGCAGGTTCATCGCACGCATTTTAATTAAGCGCTCACCGAGACTTCGTGATAGCCGACTCAATCTGGGCGCCACTCGACGTTTGCGACCATTGGTCACGCTGTTCAACAGTTGGCTAGCGTAAGTCATCGCTTATTGAGTTAAAAACTGCGCCAGTACCTTTATTGGAACAAACCGGATTGTCATTTTTGCACTATGCAGTTAGGACTCGTTGCAATCTTACCCCTTGGTAAAAAACAGGATAGCATGGTTACTCTATTTCGGCTCGTTTGCGTCGTGCTAACGTGTTGTATCTCCATCTTATCTTAATCGCTGAAGGTCTCATCTTTTGAATGAACAAACTGAAAACATTAGCCAAACGCAAAAATGCTTGTATCATATGTCTCCCAGAGTGGAGGATACATAGCGGAAGCGCTCAAACGCGGTTTCTATGTGGCCGTAGGGGCCCACCTGGTGAGATATGTCGTATCGGCCTCGGGGAAAGCCTTGGGCTTGAGTCGCGCCGCAATGCGCACTGAAGGTATGGACTCGCCCTAAGGAATAAACTGTTTGCCGAAAATCTCGCATTTCGCGAAGCTGCAGCTTTATACACGTGCATTGTGGAGGGCTTGGTCAGCGCAAGTACAATCAAGCTTCAATTATCGTTAAGTATTGCCCGTGCTTTACCATATTCTGATCTGACTGAAAATCCCCTCAGGTCCTTGGATTGTTGACGCGCCTTTTAACTCTGAGACCTCGTAACCGGACAAAAATAGTCCGATGTAAAGAAGACTTTTCGAGCAAACAGCTTTAGGTCATCACTGACAACTATAGCATGTTCAAGGGCTTTCTTCCAACTAGCGCTTTGCAGTAACCGCTTGAACACAGACGGAGTATATGGCTTCACCTCCAGGTTTCCCTCAAGATCGAAAAGGTCATGAGATGTCTTAACGGTAAACCAGTCTTTACCTACTCTCACCTTGTTGACGTGAACTGGCGGGCTTTAGCTCATCTCATCCATCTCATTCGCCGCCTTGCGCTTTGATAATGGTAGCGGTTCCTTGGTTACATGCCGGATAAGGGCGCTTATGTCAGGTTAAGAAAAATTGGCGTAGAGATTTTAAGGGGTCGGGACCTAATCAAAGACACATCCAAGTAAATTTGGGGAGAGCCCGATAGCTGTCAAGGTTTGGCTTGTTGTCGATGGTCTATTATTTATTCAACAAAGCATTAAAGTTCTGCAAGCTTATTAACTTAAAAGGAATACCGGCTTATGATTGAGGTCTCCAACCTTTCTGTTAACTATGGCAAGGTCAAGGCCATCTACTCAGTCAGCTTCAAGGTTCCCGACGGGAAAGTGGTTGGCTTCGTGGGGGTGAACGGTGCGGGTAAAACGACAACCATCAAGGTGGCCTGTGGCGTCCTGAAGCCCTCATCAGGGACCGTTTTTATTGATGGACTAGACGTGGTCAAGCAGAAGGCTGAGGCATCTAGGGGCATAGGATGGGTGCCAGAGCTGCCAACCTATGAGCAGGGAGTGAAGGCCATGGACTACTTCATCTACCTAGCCGGCTACTATGGCCTCGCTCCAGCGGAAGCGAAAAAGGTCGGTCAGGACCTATTCCAGCAGCTAGGTCTGCTCGAGAGCTCCAGCAAAAGACTGAAGGATTACTCCCAGGGGATGAAAAAGAGGTTTGCGCTGGCCGTCTCGTTGCTGAACGACCCCCACAACTTCCTTATGGATGAGGTTATGAACGGTCTGGATCCCCAGGGCATCGCTTTCTTCAGGGACAAGACCGTGGAGTTCAGGAAGCAGGGAAAGGCCGTCCTCTTTTCGTCACATATACTCTCGGAAGTTCAGAGCATAGCAGACGAGGTAGTTTTCATACACAGGGGAAGGATACTGGCGGTCAAGAGCATGAACGAGATCTTGTCACTGGTGCAGACTTCAGGCGTAAGGGTATCCATATCTAACCCAGATGTTCGCGTGAAGGATATCCTTTCTTCCTATGGGGATGTGAAAGAACTTGGGAATGGTAGCTACGAGGTCGGGGGCCTCAAGATTAACCCGGAGGACCTAAACTCTATGCTTGTGCAGCAGGGTTACAAAGTTTTCGGAATCGAGAGGGTAACGGGGAACCTCGAGTCCTACTTCTTCAAACTCATAGGTGAGCAGTCTTGAGCAACGGAGTTCTGTACGACTTTAGGCGTTCCCTCCTCCGGCCCTCACTTGTAGTGCTCGTGATCCTCTCCCTGGCTGCCGGTGCCGGCATAGCGTATCTTGACATATCCACAATGGCCATGAGACAACCAAGCTATTACGTAGTTCTCGGATACTCTGGGCCGCTTGAACTGAACGGTTCGCAGAAATTGTTGGGCTACCTCTTCAACCAACAGGGCACTGGATTAGGAGGAGCCACCCTTTACTTGGCAGGTGCTAAGGTCATCACGAACTCCAGTGGTTACTTCCACTGGGAGAGCTCGCCGACGAGGCCTGTGGTTATCGACGAGCTAGTGAAGTTCAGCTTTCATGGCTCTAACTACACGGCCAAAGTTGGCTTCAACGCTATCGTGGGAATCAATATTGTCTCTCACTCGGCCACGCTAATCGTTGGGGCGAGGCCTGGCCTCTCCATATATTTCAACCAATCCAAGAGCTTTCCTTACATGACGATTTACGCACCTGGCGGCTATAAAAAGATGACGTACTTGGGAGTGGCAACTTCTCCCATCTTCCGCCATGCCATATCCCTTAACGCACGCCTCCCATATGCCTCTTACGCTGAGGTTAACTCCACAAAAGGTATGGTCGTCATGTCCGGCTACACGGAGATTTATCAGCTTTTGGTGCCAACGCGCTATTCCATGGTCCTGTTCTACTCGGCGACCATCTTCGCTGAGTTCTTCCCCATAATGGCTTTCTACCTAGTTTACGCCATGTTCGTTAGCCCTAGGGCAACAGGAGCGCTGGAATTCATTCTCGCGCGTCCAGTAACAAAGCGCGGACTGTTTATTGCTAGATACATGAGTGGCGCGCTAACGCTCCTTGTGTCAGCCGGCATCGTTGCCGCTGCGCTGGGAATAACGGTGGCATTTCTACTGGGGGTCCAGCCCACCTACTCAGACATTGGATTGATCTTTGCTGGCCTATCTGTTGAGCTTCTGGCCTTCTTCTCCCTTTCCTTCCTAGTAGGGACGCTGGTGAGGGGGACAGGGTCTTACCTGGCTATATCCATAGCTTCCTTCATATTCTTCTTCCTAGGCATATTCGATCTGATAGTGCTCCTCGAGGACTTGCCAAACCTCTATTACTTGGATCCTCGTGGTTTATACGATATGATAGCTAGCTTCGGCACTTCTTCAAATACCTCCATAGTGTTCCCCTACTCCAGTCCCCTGACCGTTGGCATCGCAGCGATATTGTGGATAGTCCTTCCGCTGGTGGGCGGGATGTTCTCTTACGAGAGTCAGAGGACGGCGTGAGCGGGTCCCTGAGATCAACGGAGAAAAGGACATCGATCGTCCAAAAACGCAGGCTGGCAATTTCGTGGCTTTTCTGCACTTACGAGTACCCATAATGTACCCGCGTTCACAGTTCAGCTTCTCCCCACCGCGCCTTAGCCCTCGCGGGGAAGCCCCTGGACCACGTGCTTTAAGGTGAGGCCTTCCTTCGAAACCTGAGGGTAACGGCCTCCGATTTGGTCCATGCTGCCTAGGAAGCAACAAGAATCCCCACTTGAACAGCTGCACTTGGCAGTGAACCTGCAGACTCAGGTTGCGCCCTCAGATTGCGCCATCGGCAAAAATGGCGACTAAGGCTCTTGCTTCTTCATGAAGGGAAAATAGTTCTACGGCCTTCGATCAGGGACTTCCAGTTTGCAAAGGCGATCGCTACGATTGCTATGGCAACGCGAGATAGGCATTTTTTAGCTATAGATATCTAGGGTACCAGCGCCATATTTCCCTAGGCATCGTTGGCATCTTCTAGCTCTAGTAGTACCCAAACAATTAAATTATCACGCATTAGAACCTGCGAACCTGCTAAACGTTAGCCAAGGGAAAATGGCTATGAGTGATTTGTCGCCCTGGAACAGCGATCTGTGCATCCTTTGAGATTAACTATGTTTGACTTCGTAATCACTCATTTTTTACGCCTGCGTAGGCAGCTCCTATCAGTTATCCTCGACGTAGTCTCAGGGACGTCTAGTGCAAGGGTACCAAAGGTGTCCGACGTGGGCCCTGGCACGATTTTCTCAGGGAAAGGTTGGGTCTCGCTTTAACTTTGTAAATCATCGTAAACCATGGCTATGAGCTTTCTTGTGCAAGCAAATGGGGGCAAGATGACTTGAAATCTAGGAGGCGTTGTCTCCTCCGACTAGGCGAAGGGACGCGCTCAGCAGAACCCTCTCCTGCGATCACTACCCTAGGTTTATTGCGTGTTTTTCCGAACTTTTGGATTGGGACCTCTTGTTAGGCTTCGCTTTGGCGTTGTTGCCTTCCCATTGATGTATAGGTGCAGCGGCCACTCTCCGCCGAATGCCCGCGGGCTGCTAGTTCATCTGCCAAGGATTTTAAAAATCGTATTTTCGGCCTCCCCGTTTTGGTATTTTGCCTTTTCTTGGCCCTAAGCTTTGACTTTAGTGCGCTCTGACAAGTCGAGCCGCTACCAATGCTCAGAGTGCTTGCGGGTTAATCGCAAGTCCCTTTGATAAAACTGAGTTGAAGTGTTTCAGCTGAACTGTTGCCTTGACGACTTCCGGTATTTTTTAACCCAGCTACCATGCTCCCTTTCCGAGGGAGGTCCGCATAACAGTTCAACTGAAATTCGGCATCCCCCGTGGTTTTTGTGCGGGCGGCCGTCGTTTCAGCATAACCGTTATGGCACAATGGCGACTCTGACCGGAGCTCAAAAATAGCTTTACCGGTCGCCTTTCCCGCGGGGGAAAGCCATCGAGTTCAAGGAGAGCTCTTTTGCGGAAGAGCCCTCAAGGGAGGGGCGGGATACGAATTTTTTGGTCATGGTACCCTAGGTCACCATCGCAAAAAATTGCTTATCTCGGGGTTGTCTTAGAACTTGCGCTCGCTAGCCCCTGCCTGGGCTGACAAACGCCTGCGTTGGGGTCATCGGCGTGGGGCATTGTCCTTACAGTGGCCTGTCCCACCTCGCCGTTGCGGCGTTGCATTGGCATTATATAGGTAAACCGATGCACGTAAGTGCTAAGCGTTAGTCAGAGTGGTCCACATAGCAGCTAAACGTTAAGTTGGCCATACTGTCGAGGACGATCGTAAGCTACGCTTACGGCTTCACAGTGGTATTGTTTCCGCTATATCTCAAGAAAATCGGATTTTCCGTCCCTCTGGTAGGGATAACGGTGTTTGCGGCCATGGTAATCAACGCGGCCTTGGCGGTCTTTGCGGGGATGATCGCGGATCACTACGGGAGAAAGTACGTCCTCACCGCTTTGCTACTTGTCTTTGCTCTCTCTGCGTCAGTGACCACCTTGGTTACGAGCCCGGTTCTCCTCGCTTTGCTTGCCGGGTTTGCGGGCTTTACCTCTGGGGCCACAGGTGGCCCCATAGGCTCGGGCGGCCCCCTCGGAGCGGTCCAAACGGCCATAATATCTGAGGTCAGTTCGCGGAAAGAGATTTCGCAGCTGCTTGGGATCGCGGCAGTCTTGGAGATGTCGTTTGCCATGCTTGGAGCTTTCAGCATAACGACAGCGTCATATCTGGGCCTCAGCCCTTACTTCCTATTTTACGTTGCCGCTGCCCTTGGATTTGCTTCAGCTATTGGGTCGACCTTCATAAGGGATATGGGAATACGCAGCCAAAAACTGGTTCCATCCCTTTCTTACAAGAACGTTTTTAGGCTGAGCCTGCCAACCATTCCTTGCGGACTGGGCTCGGGGCTCGTTATCCCTTTGCTTTCTCTTTGGTTTAAGCTTCGCTACAACGCCACCGCAGCAGAGATAGGTGCCGTCTTTGGAGCCATGGACCTCGCCATGGTGGCTTTCACGATGGTCATCCCCAGGCTGGCGCCGGCCGTCGGCAGGCTTAAGATCATAATTCTCACAAGGGTTGCCAGCTCCTTATCTTTCATTTTGATGGCTTTTTCTCCGGCATTTCCCATAGCTGGGGCTTTCCTAGTACTTAGGGGGGCCTTTGCCATGGGAGGCATGCCCGTAAGGCAGGCATTTGTTATGCTGAACGTGCACTAGACCGAGAGAGCCAGTGCCAATGGCTCGGCATCCCTGAGCCGGAATGCTGCCTCATCCGTCGGCGCAGCTATCTCGGGCTACGCAATGCGCGAGTTCGCCACGTACCTGCCTCTAGTTGGGGGTGTCATAGCCCTCTTTGATCCTCTGCTTTACTATCTAATGTTTAAGTCTCAGTGGGGAGAAACGCGAGGGGTACGGTTCGGACCAGCCGTTCAAGGCGTAGCCATTCATGCTTAGTTACACAATTTTTTTGAGCTTTTTTGAGCAAGGCCAATGCTGCCTATGAAGTTGACGAACTTTACTCTCAGCTTGGAGTACATATTGCCGTTTCATTCTTATAATAAGCCGCATATCCTTATATAGTCGGCGGTCCGTTAAAAAAGCGTTTACTTACGACAAGCCTTAACTAGAATTCCAGCGCTTTAGGTATGATATTTCGTAGCTTCGAGAAGGGCGATGAAGAGGGCATAGTGAACTTCATGAATAGGTCCATTTCCGGTTTCCACGACTGGGGCTTAATGCCAGAGAAGTGACTCGCCTACGAATCCGACCGGGATTCAAAAAAAGAGAACGCGTTTGTTGCGGAGGATAACGGGAAAATAATAGGCCACGTACAAGTAGTTGAGAGAGAGCTGCACTTCGGAAACTTTGTGAGGGCAGTCGGCATAGCCAACGTGTGCACTAACCCCGATTACAGGAACAAGGGAATAAGCACCAGCTCATGACTTACGTGATGGAACAGGTATCGAAAGAGCATCCTCTAGCAGCCCTGGACACGGGTTACGGCACTTCCGCTCATCGCATCTACCCTAGAGTTGTTTTTTCCCTTTTCACTTTTTCATGAGTTTTTCTGCGGAAAAATGGGATGCGGAGAGAAGCCTCGTTAGGTTCACCCGCTTTTCAGATGGCGCAGAAGAGGCGCAGGTCTTTGAACCAGGCAAAAAAGAAATCATAAAAAAAGATTTACGCGGAAAGCGCTGAGACAATAATGGGGGTTCACAAGAGGGTTGACGAGTACTGGGAACGGAAGCTTTTCAAGCACTCGTGGCACACGTGGTTTTATAACGAGCTTAAGCCTGAGAACATCTTGTTCCTTTCAGACAGAGGACATGCCTACGTGGACTGAAAAGAGGACACGAAATCTCTTTTCATAAAAGAATCCGTGACGCATTCCAACGACGTCAACGGTTTGGCCGCTCTATACAGAGACGCGATAAGACGCCATCCGGAAGCAGAAGAAGTAAACATATCCTTTCCAGAGGGAGATCCGAACATAAAATACCTTATTGGAGACTTCCATCAGTTTAGGGGACGGCCTCTTACATGATCAGCATCACAAACCTTAGAGGGTTCCTAACGCAGATAGGCCCACTGAAGGGCATCGGGACGTGGCGTTTGGAGCTAACGGTTACAACGACGTCCGCTGGCTTGAGCCAGTTGCGGTGAACCTGAAAGACTTCATGCCAACTGAAAAACCTGCGGACGTAAAGTTAACTCTACATCAGACAACGCTCATGAGGATCATATCTGGGCTTCAATCACTGCAGGGCGCCTTGGAGGCCGGGTTAATGGAAGTGAGCGGAGTCCCCTCTCATCTCATGGCATCTTTGGAATCTCTTTTCCACCCTAGCTGCTTTCACCTTTGGCCGGTGGATCACTGGCGACAAACGAGCACAAGCGGATTCATGGTTATGCTTTCCCTCAAGAAGGTGATGGCTTGCGTTCCAACTGGAGGGTTATGCGGCTACCCTTAACGGGCGCGGTACACTTACCTGTTTGATGCCATAAGGACCGAAGCTAGCTTCATGAAATAGGATGAAAGGAACAAATTACGCCCTTTAAAACATTTTCTACGCAAAGTTCGTTGACGCTCTTCGCTCAAGCGAAGCGTTCCCTATTTTAAGCATGTGTCTCTGTGTGGTGACCGAACGATGGGCGGCTTCGCAATAGGCGTAAATATATATTCCATCATTACCGCATGGGAGGAATATTTGGCTACGTGTGCAAAAGCCCGCTGGACGTTTTCGTTGTAAAGGAGCGCTTGGGAAAGCTGACTTACAGGGGATACGACGGGGCTGGTGTGGCTTACGATGAGGGAGGAGAAATAAAGGTAGTAAGGGTATTGGGTAACGTAAGCTCCGCTAACGTTTTAGAAAAGGGAGAAGCTAAATCATACCTGGCCTTGGGGCACACGCGCTACGCCAGCAGGGGGTGGCCCTCAATAAACAACACGCATCCTGTGGTTGACTGTAATGAGAGAGTCTTCGTGGTAATGGACGGCATAATAGACGATTACGTGAACATAAAGGAAAAGCTCATACATCAAGGGCATACGTTCAAGTCCACTACGGACGCCGAGGTCCTGCCTCACCTGCTGGAAGGCGAAGAAGATCCCCTCAAGGGTACGCTCAAGATCATATCGGAGGTTAAGGGCATCTACGCCTTCGCGTTCATAGTTAAGGGTAAAAAGGCGATATATGCGGCCTCCCTGGGTCAACCGCTGGCAGTAGGGGCTGGCGCCTGCGCGCTGATTTCCAGCGATCAGAGCGCCTTCACGGGGCTTGCGGACAGATATGCCCTGATTCCAGAAGGGTGGGTCGTGGTTCTTTCAGAGGACACAATCTCCGCGTTTGACTCGATGGGCAATCCAGCTCAGCTCTCCTTCAGCGACATGAAAGAGGTCGCGCCCACGAGCAGCGCTGGATACCCACACTTCATGCTGAAGGAGATATATGACGTGCCCTCGGCGATGGTGAGTGCTTCATCATCGCTAATTGACAAGTACCTTGAGCTGGCGGGCATGATAGTTAACGGTGCGAAGAACGTCTACATAATAGGGAACGGGACAAGCCTGCACGCCGGTCTCATATCATCTTATTACTTTGCCGACGTAGGCATCGACACGAGGGTGATAAGCGCTGCCGAGTTCCCGTACTACGTTTTGAACAACGTGGGGGTCGGTTCGGTTATGATCGCCATAAGCCAGAGCGGAGAAACCTCAGATGTCATGAGAAGTGTGAGGCTTGCCAGGCAAAGGGGAACTGCCATAGTTGGCATAACTAACACGATCGGCTCAAGGCTCGCCGCGAACTCGAGCATTTATCTTCCCTTGACTGCAGGACCGGAGCTGGCCGTCCCGGCCACCAAGACCTTCGTGGCGACGCTGGTCGTCCTAAGATTGCTTGCCACTCATTCAGGCTTCCAGAGAGGTACGGTGGACAGAAAAGAGGTGCAGGACATAAAGGACTCCATATTCATGCTTTCCAAGTCTCTTTCCGGAGCCATGCCAGATCTTGAGAGGGAGGCAAAAGAGATCTCGGAAAAGCTGTACGGCTCTCCAGGTGCCTACATAACCAGTAGCGGAATAAACTTCCCCGTGGCCATGGAAGGCGCGCTGAAGCTAAAGGAGGCTGCCCTCGTTCACGCTGAGGGAATTCAGCTGGGTGAGCTTCTTCACGGGCCGGTGGCGCTTGCGAGCAAGGGATATCCCGTGATAACGATCAGGCCGTCGGAGGACGAGGCTTTGGAGCTTTATCAAAAGATAAAGGAGGCCGTCGGGTTCCGCGGCGGACGCGTCATCGAGCTCCCTTCGCCGCAGGGCATCAGTGCATCCCGGGACCTGTCTCCAATAGTCAACGTAATACCTCTTCAGTTTATAGCTTACACGCTTGGCGTTAAGAACGGGGTACCAGTGGATACCCCTCCAGGGCTCGCCAAGGCCATGATAACTTGAGAGAACAGCTAGAAGAGCGCGCTGCCGTACAAGCTCATATCAGCTCGGGGAGAACGCTTGATCTCTCGAATGCCTCTCCGTAAGAAAAGTTGTAGGGTAGGCCCCTTACCTTTGCCAAGGAACGAAGGTAATCCAGTATGTAAGGAAAAGCCTCAACTTGAGACCTGTAAAGCTGCATGGCATTGACCTTCTTATCGATGTGCTTGCTTATGTCAACCACCGTCGTAGGCCTTGTGAAGAGGTCCCAGACCTCAAAGTAATAAATGGACTTCGTGGTCCAAGGCTCACCCATGTCCAAATAGTAGAGCTGGGTGGCATGCCAAGCTGCCTCAGTTGCGACGGAGGAAACGTCCACGTGTAGGTGGTGTTTGTCGTACGGTGAGTGGGTGAGTATGGTTGTTGGCTTGAAGGAACGGATTGCGCCAACTATCTTCCTGACGACCTCCCTTCTCTCCTTTACGTCTGTTAGACCCCAGCTTTCGTGCTCAAATCCCAGGAAGTTGGCCACGCGATCGAGCTCGCTCAAGCGTGTTGCCTGACCAACTGATTCGTCTGTGGTCTCCTTCACGCTTTTCCCTCCAGGGTTGAAAACTATTACCTTTGCTTTTCCGCCCTCCTCATTTATCCTGCTCAGCGTTCCACCGCAGCCTATGATCTCATCGTCTGGATGAGCCACGAAGACCAACACCCTTGAAAGATCCATAGTCCTAAGGCGCGCTAAGTTTTACGGGTTTTGTCCTCCATAGGGTATACGTGGGAGCTAGAGCTCCTGGCCTACGATACCCCCCACTACACCAGCTATTGCTGCCAACAAGATCCCTCCTGCCCAGAGCAGGGCCAGGAAAAAGCTAATCCCCATGCCAATTAGGCCAAAGGTTACCGCTCCCATGAACCCACCTATCAAGGCTCCCCAAATCGTCAGCATGAGGGTTATGATGATTAAGCCAAGCGTGCTTGCGCCCAGCCCTGCCAGAAGCCCCCTTTTAGGTCCCTTGGCTATTATGCCGGCCAGAAATCCAGCAGTCGCCAATCCGAAAAAAGGTACCCACCCTATGGCTATCGCTGCTAGGAACCCTATAACTATGCCAAGAAGTAGGTTCCCGTTATTTGACATGAAGGATTCATGTCCTTGCTTATCGTTTTTTCGGTACACAAAACTCTATCGGTAGAAAAAGGTGTTACCCTTAAGCAGGGCACATCTTGCTGAGAATTTACCCACCGTCATGGGGCTCCTTTCAATCGATAACAAGGGTTTTTCCGGACGTGCGTCATCAGTCAGGCGCAACCCCCTCAGAAGCTGAAGAGATTGGTGATGCTCAAGTAAACATTTTTATGCACGTTGAGAAGTTTCTTAAGGTGGACTCTAAGTCACTCAATGTCCTCAGGAAAGGCAAAAGCATCACCTTGGTCAGCGAGAATGAGAAGTGCAGGCTTGACGTTCCTTACGGCTTGAGCGAAGGGATAGTTTTTCCAATCGGGCCCACCAAAGCAGCTTGCAGTGGAGAAGTGGAGTTCACCATAAGATCAAAGAAAGCTATCCTGAGGGGAAAGGGAAAGGTTGCTCTACTCGGCGATCCTGCTTCGCACGAAGCTGAAAGGGCGGCGCTGGTCTACAGGTCACCGGAGGCCCTCACATATATCAAGCGCGGGTGGGTTTTGGCCAAGCTCGTGCCCCAATCTTTAACTCTTGAAAGCGGCGGCGCCGAAAAAAAGGAGGAGTTCAGCGTCGATGAGCTGCGCACATCCATGAGGCTAAAGTACCTAAAGGCGCTAAAGCCTTGGACTTTCCAGCAGACCGCCTCTTCAGCTGTGATCGCGTCTCTCCTTGCTCCAAGGATAAGTTGGTACCTTTTCTTTGTCTCCATAGGGCTACTTCTTGTCGCGCATAGCGCTTTCAACATGATGAACGACTACTTCGATTACACCTCCTCTTTGGACAAGCCAAACAACATGGGATCAATGGGTTCAAGAGTTCTCGTTGACAAGCTGATAGAGCTAAAGACGTTTAGAACTTACATGCTTTCCTTTTTTGTCGTAGCCCTTGTGGGAGGGCTGTACTTGGTGTCCATGAGGCCTAGCGTGTTACCTTATTTTCTTATAGGTGCCATCGCGGGCTCGCTTTACAGCGTGCCGAGGGTAGGGCTTAGATGGATCGCGCTTGGCGACTTAGCGATATTTCTGACCTGGGGACCTGGGATCTTTCTGGGAACTTACGTGCTTCAAGGGGGAGCCGTGAACCCTCCCATGATTCTGGTGTCCGCTGGAATTGGCATGCTTGTTCTCGCCATAGCTCACATAAATAACTGGAGGGACCTGAAAGATGAGCGTGCCACTGGAATAGTAAGCGTGGCATCGCTTCTGGGTGAGAGGCTCTCCTTGGTCTACTACCTGATAATGATATGGGGATCGTATATTGTCTTCGGGCTCGCCGTGTTGCTGCAGCCGAAGCTCTTCCCAATCCTCGGATCGCTGCTCACCGTGCCGTGGGCCGTTCGCCTTACGAGGGCCACGAGGAACCCGACGGATCCCATGAGGGATAGACTGGACCTGGAAACCGCGAAGTTTACTGCCCTTCACATGTACTTCACGGTTGCCTTCGTGATCATGTTTAGGTTCATGCCGCACGTAGCGTCCGCCTACCTAACAGGTACCTAAGCACCTCTCTCTCAAGTATTGAGCCCACAAGGATTCCACTGGAGTCCACGACGGCGATAACCGGTACCTCTTCCCTCTCAAATACGTCTAAGACGCTCTCGGCCTTGGCGTTCTCGTCTATCTTTGGGACGTCGTGAAGCTTGACGTCGGATAAGAACAGGTCCTTCCCCTGCTCTATGTACCTTAGGAGCTCGTGGTCGTTAACGTACCCAAGAGGTCTGCCTTCTTCATCGACAACTATGAGAACCCGCGTGTGCAGCTCCTCAAGGGCGTACACGGCGTCAGTTAACTTGGAAGAAGAGCTTATGCTGACTGTCGAAAGGGTGTTAGCCAGTTCAAGCGCGGTCACGTTCTTTAGCTCATACTTCACGAAGTCTATGGAGGGCGTAGGTCTTGGGCTTTCAACCTTTAGACCTCTTTGGTATCCAAGTGGTCCGATTATGGCCAAAGCGGTAACGGCTATCATTGAGAACGAGTAAACCCTAGGTGATATGAGTGAGAGGCTCAGCGCGGTCAGAAGAACCGCGCCGTCGACTCCTCCCTCATGGGACATCGCGAAGAAGTTCTTGATTGGATCCACGTCAAGGCCACGCGATATGCCGTAGGAGACGGCCAGCTTTGCCCCTATGGCAGCTGCCATAGCTGCGGCCCCCAAGAGCAAAAGCGAAGCTGATATCCTCGTGAAGTAGAGGCCAAGCCCCATGAAGAACATCGGCTCAAAGAAGCCATACGTGATAGCCCTGAGCTTTTCAAGCAGGTAAGCGTTGCTTCTTACCTCATCTGACATGAAGGTGCCCAGCAGAAAGGCCGCGATTGCCGAGTTGAAGCCAACGTACTGAGCGAGGAAGCCGAAGGCCAAGATTAGCCCAACTAAGACGGAGAACGTGGCCTCCCTTGTCCTAAGGTAGTCCTCGAGAGCGCTTATGACGGGCCTTGCGGCAAGCTTTCCGAAACCCATGATGGCCAATATTACGAGCAGCACTTTAGCTGCGTAAAGGAGAACCCCGGTAAATGACGTCAGCGAGGAAGGAGAAGATATGAAGGCAAAAAGAACTATGGCGGAGACCTCCATGGTCATGACCTCTATGAAAAGACGGGAGCTCGTGGATTCCTGCTCCTCGCTTTCCTTAGTTTCCTGAAGAGTCCTGGAGAAAGGTCCTGCGCTCACCATGCCAAGAACAACCGCGATCACCGATGCCTCCAAGGGTTTCAGGCCAAAAACCAGCATGAAGGCCAAGGTAAGAACCGCAAAAGACGTGCCGAAAGCAAAGAGGCCTGCACCAATGGATTTCTTGAAGCCCAGAACGCGCGCGGCTTATCTTCAATTCCCGCCATGAAAAGTATGAAAACTATGCCCAGCGACGTGAACTCCTCTATGTAAGGTGAACTCGTCATTAGTCCCAGCAATCCTGGCCCCACAATTATCCCAAGAACTATCGCACCAACGAAGGGAATCATTCCCATCTTCGAAAACGACTCTTCCCCCAGCTTGCCAACTATTAAGAGCATGCTGAGCTCAAGTATTCCCAGAAGTGCCCCCAGGTAAGCCATGTCACTACGCTATGGTTTATGCCTTTTCAGCGTTTGGTACCGCGGCCAGATCATAACCTTAATAGGCCCCCGAGGTATAAAGGAGATTGGCCGATGAAACCAAGGCGACAAGGCTCCTCAAGCTTAGATCCATAGCCATGAGAAAGTCTTTTCACTTCATGATGTGCGTTTACCTTCTTCTTCCCTTCTTCACAGATCTGAGCAGCTTCGGTCTGACTCCCCTTATTTTCTACGCTCTGAACGCTACCGCCGCCTCCCTTATATACGCAGCCCAAGTTAAGAGGCCCATATTTGCGGATGCGCTCTTCGAGGCGCTTAACACGACTAGGCAAAGCGTCATCCAACAAATAGCGAGGGCAGCACCTAACGCCAAGGAACAAATAAGGGCTCTTGATGACGGCATAAACCGGATAGAGAAAAGCGTAAAGGACTTCGTCGACCAGATGGAAAGGGATTACGAAAAAAGGGGAGGCTATCTTGGCATGTTTATGGGCGCCGCAGGAGTTCTCATTGCTCAGGCCTTCACGGGGAGCTACGTGGTTTACGGCATAATCTCGGTGATGTTTTACGATACCATGAGCGCTGTCGGAGGGGTTGCTTTAGGTCGCATCAAGATTCCTTATAGCAGCTCAACTGTAGAGGGAGCCGTGATCGGTGCTGCATCGCTTTTGGTTCCCCTCTTTCTGTTGACCGGTGTTAAGTTGACCGCTCTTGCGATTCCCGCTACTGCCATAATCAGCGAGGCATATGGGATCGAGGACAACTTCACAATACCGATCACGACCTCTGTTGTTGGCATGGTGCTTGGCCTTAGGGCCCTTTGAGTGCGCTTGTCCTTATGCTGAAGCGATAGCTGGAATTTGCCTGAGGGGACCCTTGGGGGCGGCAAAGCGGTCCAAGATCTGCCAGTGGCAAGCTTGAGCATTATGAGAAACTCTTGGGGTTTTGACTGAGCTTAAGCGATCGCGTGAATTAGGCCGTCTCGTGGACAAGGTTTAGTGCTCTTGTGAAGGTGAATCATGCATGCTGCACATGACTCAAAGCCCAACGCCTCCGCTTTTCCCGCTGCAGGAGTTTTCGTCTGGAAAATCTCGCTGATAAATGCAATGCCGGCACGTTTAATAGCCCAGACAATTAGGAAGTATGCCTCAGTCCGAATATCCGCGCGTAGGCTACATGCTTGCCTTGATAGGCTCCCTGTTCCAGGTACTGGCTGCTTTCATGGAAACCTTTGGATTTGGATTCATGATCTTCTTTTACTCAAGATACTATCTTCCCAACGCGTACTCCCAGTACGAAATGCACATGATGCACGTTTTTCCGGTGGTGGCCATATCCTTTGTGGTCTTGCTGATGATCGTATGGGCTTTTGCGTTAATTTCCCTTTTCTCCGCGCTGCTGATTCGCAGCAACCCTGAGGCGGGGGCAGTCCTGACGCTTGTAATGGCACTGATATCCTTCCCAACTTTTTGGGGATTTTTGGTTGGTTCTGTGCTCATGTTGGTAGGCGGGATACTTGCGCTTACGTTTAGGCCTTCAGGGTCAAATCCCCGGACATCGCAGACCGGACCTTCGCAGGCTGGCCAGGCCAGTGGGCAACCTTAGATGTACCTCAGCTCCTCGATTATGCGCCTTATTTCCTTCGTTCTGTAGCGCCTTGACAGAAAGCAGAGGATACGTTCGTAGATGGAGGGCCTTAGGTTTGCGCCGCACGCGTAAGCGTGTCCGCCGCCTCCGTGTCTCTTGGCTACCCCTAGCAGGTCTACGTCCCTGACTCCCCTGTAAAAGGAGACCGACTTACAGGAATATATGACGGCAATGAAGTCCAAGTCCAGCTTTTGTGCGGCCAGCTTAGCCGCGTAAGTTCCCTGGGCTCTCGTTCCCCTTACGTCTATTACGGCGAACCTCTTTCCTGACTCACTCTTCACCGGTGTCAACTCAGCGACGAGCTTTTCCGAGTCCCTTTGCTGCAAAATTACCTGTTCTTTCCAATCCTTGACAAAGTCTCCATCGAATTTCCCATGCGCAAAGCTTTCAAGCAGAAGAAGGCGATTTTTAAGTTCCCACGTTCCGAACTTGTACGCAAGGGTGTTCTCTAGCGCGTTGGTGTTTGTGTCGGCATCGTCCCCTATCTCGGCTATCCTTTTAGATACTTCATCGGCACTCATGTATTTCCTAAAGAAGAGGGATGCCGCACTGGGCGAGCCTTCAAGGGTTAGCTCGCACAGCTTCGATACGCTTTCAACGTCATCGCTTTCCCATGCGTGATGATCTACCCAGATTATCTTGCTGCCCGATGACGCAAGCCTCCTCAGCTCACCCAATACAGGACCCGCTATGTCATGGTTGAGAGAAAGGTCGGTGATAACTATCCTCTCGTGTCCCTCCCTTACCTTGCGAAGAACGTGGTCTAGCCTCTTCGGGCTAGCAAAGACAACGTAAGGATCTGATCCTAGGTAACGCTTAGCGATGGCAGCGGAGCACACGCCATCTAGGTCCACGTGCGTGATTATTAGGTCGCTCACGTTATTATTCAATAGGGCTCATTTAAGCTCAGTGGAGCTCATGAGTGCTCGCTTTCTTTGCTCACAACCAGGGCTTGTGCTCGTAACGTTGGCCCGAAATGAACATGGGCTACTTGCCTGACGCAAGGCTTTCCCGGTTTGAGCTAAACATAGCCTGTCAGCGTAGTTCATGCGCTCGACATAAAAGTCGCGGCGTGAACATATTATGCATAGAGAGCTGCTTATCGTTGGACTTGTTATGTTTATTTCTGGGCTCGCCCTTACTTTGCTCACGCTGAACGAAGTGGCTGAACTTAGCGGCTCGTACTACGAATATCCCTTCATGACCCAAAAGGTATACTATGCTAGAGTAACATCAACGATGTTTTTGACAGCGCTTTTCAGCTTCTTCGTGCTTTTCGGGGCTTCGCTGATAAGGAGATCAGGAAGGGGATGACGAAAGGACTGCCAACCACGGCGTATTCGGCTCCGCTAACCTTCATGAAAGTTCGCCGGAAGCTTTTGCGGCAAATTGCCTCTCTCCGGGTTTCCCCCTCTTTTACCAATATACCTCGCTGCGTACATAAGGGGAGTTGAGGCAGCTCCCATCAGGTACTTCAGAATGAAGAGGGCTTCCATCAGGGGAAGAACGGGAACGACGCCGTAGAAAGCTATGGGAGTGAACACCACAGTATCTATGGTTAACGTCGGTATATCTGCCACTAGATATCTGAAGTAAAGCTTCGATGGCATCTTTTCCTTGAAGTACGCGTAAACGTAGGCGTCAAAAAGCTCATCTATTATGAAGGCAATTATGGAAGCCGTGGCAATTCTAGCTGATACGGAAAATATCCTTGACCAAGCCGCATCGACGCCGTTGACCGAAGCTATGCCCAAGGATATCAAGAAGTACGCGATCATGAAAACTTGAGCAATGGCTCCTGCCACCACGCTCATGTATGCCGTGTGCTTACCGTAGAACTCGTTTATTATGTCAAGCAGCACTATGGTCTCAGGGTAAAGCATGGTACCCATGGTAGCCGTGAGCCCAAGAACGGGATAAACTATGAGCTTCACTGCAAAGATCTGTGCCATAAGGACAAGCAAGATGTAGTTTGCCATGGGAAGTATGAAGTTGTTGAACTCCCGGATCCACGCGGCGGAACACAGAACGTCTGCGACAATTATCCCTATCCAGATGTAAAAGTCAAGCGTCAACTTTCATATGGAGTTTTATCTGGTATCCCGGCCTCCGCAAAGGCTTTCTTGCGATTGCGGCAGCTCTCGCATATGCCGCAGTGCTTTTCTCCGCTCTTGTAACAGCTCCAGGTCTCATATATCAGGTCTCCCATGACGGCATAACCTTTCTTCAATAGCTCGGACTTCCGCATGTGCTCCCTTGCCGGCGACCATATCTCAAACTTTCTCTCGTAAACTGGGAAGTGACCGAGGTTGAGTGCGTTTTCAAGTTCCAGCGAAAAAGCTGGGCTGCAGTCTGGATAGAGGGGCTCGCCGTTTTCGGTTCTCGCAGTTATGTCATCTTCGTGAGAGCCATATATGATCAGCCTGGCTCCGATCTTAAGGGCATATATCGAAGCGTAAAGTAGGAACACCGCGTTCCTAAGGGGAACGACAACGGATGGTTTATATTCCTCCTCAACCCTTTGATTTTCATCTGTTAGCTGGGAACCCTCCCAGAGATCCTTCACTGAGCTTATGTTGACCAGCAGTGGCTCATGAAATTTAAGCTCCTTTGAAAGCCGGATGGCTACTTCTACCTCTTTTCTTCCCTTCTGTCCGTAGTCAAATATTATGGGATAGATCTCGTATCCCTGTGACTTCTTTATGGCGGCGTAGCTGATGCTGTCTGGCCCGCCCGAGATAACGGCAACCGCCTTTACCGGCGTGTTCTCGTCCATACTGTAAGTAGTTGGAGCCGCCTAAAGCGTTGCGATCGCAGGGCGAGGCTAAGCTGTGTCAGATCTCCAAGTATGATGTCTGGTGGGACTTCCTGAGCACAAGCGCTGCTGGAAACTATGATGACGTACATGCCTGCCTCTTTTGCCCCAGGCACGTCAACCCGAGGATCATCACCCACGTAGATGGCTTCGTGACCCTGCAAGCCAAGAAAACCAAGCGCTGTGATGAAGGGCTGCGGAGAAGGCTTTGTGTCAGGCACATCATCTCCCGCAACCAATATAAGATCGAAAACGTTCATGTCAATTCCGCTTGAGCTCATCCTCGCGAACTTCATTCCGGGTTTTCCGTCCGTGTTGGCCACCAGAGCTAACCTGTATCCTTTTTCTTTGAGCGCCCGAAGGACTTTATTGGCTACCGGAAATGGTCTCGCTATTTTTTGCCACTCCCTCCAGTAAGCGGCGGTTACTTGGGCTGCTACGTTATTTTCGAGGCTTGCTCCCAGTTCGCGCGCTGCCTGTAACCACCAGATGTCCCTGTCAAGCGTCTGGTAGATCTCCATGCTCCTTTGGAGAGCTTCGAGCTCTAGGAGCACGCGGCGCTCATCCATGGAGAGCTCTGATGCAAGAAGGCGGGCTGCGGTGACAAGCGCTGCCTTCCTTGCCTCCCCGTAATCCACGAGCGTGCCGTCGTAGTCAAACACCACGGCGCTGAGGCTTCTGAACTCTGACACCTAATTTTTGTTTTCGTTGGCGCTTAAGGAGGTTTTGGATGACTTAAGCTTGCACCAGCAGTCGAACAAAAGAATGCTAAAGCCGCAAAAGGCGATTTGAGAACCGGAGGCATAACTCAACCGTGTGCGTGAGCCTGTCCTCGAAAAAAGCTCCTTTCCAAGCTGAAATCTCCGACTAGTAGGGGTAGAATCAGCGGATACGCGATCCCTATGCCTTACCAGCGCGACCTGCATCCATCCATGAATAGAGCCGCTCGCGCTGATCCGACCTCTTTATTCGTCGATGCGGTATATGACGAAATGATCATGAAAGTCATCTTGAGCCAAGTGACGCTTTATTTGCACGGCGGTTTCCATTGATCTCAAGATATAGCGTAAATTTTCGCTTAGAACTTAAATATAAACGCTCTAGAAACCTATGATTACGTATGAGAGGCTTGATAACGGCATAAAAGTAAGGTCGGGCGATCAAACAACGGAAGTCGTGTTTATCTCAGATACCACAGTAAAGATCTCGAGATACACCTCGAGGAAGGCCGCCGAGCTTGCAGTTGTGGCCAAGGAATCCAGCCTGAAATCTTCGTTAACCGAGTCTGATGGCGTGACATTGTCGACCAGCTCCCTCGCAGTTACCGTGCGCGAGGACTCCGTAGTGTTTCAGGACAAGCAGGAGTTCCTGAGGGAAGTCGAGAGCCGCGTATCCGAAGGGCCCAGCGAAATCCAGTACATAGGTACCGGTGAGGGCTTCTATGGCTTGGGGCAACATCAAGGACTTTTCAACTACGCGGGTAAAGAGGTTGTGCTATCGCAGAGGAATCCGACGGAGTCAGCCGTTCCCTTCCTCATCTCAAGCGGGAACTATGGGATCCTTTGGGACAACGCAAGTCTATCGCGCGTGAGGATAAGGGGAGAGGCAGGATATGCCAACATAAGCTATTGGGCTGAACGCGGCCCTATCACGTATTACGTTATCCGTGGCAGCAACGCCGACCAGGTGATCGCGGGGTACAGGAGGTTAACCGGATACGCCCCACTTCTCCCGAAGTGGGCCTACGGATACTGGCAATCAAAGGAAAGGTACAAGAGCCAAACCGAGCTGCTTCAGGTCGTTGATCGCTTCAAGAAAGAAAAGATACCACTGGACGTGTTGGTCCAGGACTGGATGTACTGGGGAAAGTACGGCTGGAACGCGCTGAGGTTTGATGAGGAGGCTTATCCCTCCCCGGCGCAGTTGATCTCCCAGCTCCACGACGCAGGGGTTAGGTTGATAATATCCGTTTGGTCGAACTTTGGCAGGTCAACGGAAGTCTACAAGGAGTTCCTGCAAAATGGCTACCTGATAAGTGGATCGCTCAACTACGACCCTTTTAACGAGCGCGCGCGGCAGGCCTACTGGGCCCACCTTGAAGAGTTCATGAAAATGGGAATCGATGGATGGTGGCTTGATGCTTCGGAGCCGGAGTTCAACAAGCCAGTTGATGAGACTTCAGATTTGGGCATATGGTCCTTCTACACTGGCTTGCACGACTCCTCCACGGCCATGGGACCGGGTGCTGAGCTGGTCAACGCCTTTCCCCTGATGCACACGAAGGCAGTTTACGAGGGGCAGAGGTCGGTTTCCAACAGGAGAGTGGTCATACTTACCAGGTCCGCCTTCGCTGGGCAGCAGCGCAACTCAGCCATAACGTGGTCCGGAGACATACATCATGATTGGGGGGTACTTTCGGGTCAAGTGCCAGCAGGTCTGAACTTCAGCGCTTCCGGCATTCCCTACTGGACAACTGACACGGGAGGATTCTTCAGCGGGAATCCCTCGACTCCCTCATATAAGCAGATATTTCTAAGGTGGCTGCAGTGGAGCACTTTTACTCCCATAATGAGGGTCCACGGAACCTGGTTCGCAAAGGAACCCTGGATGTTTGGAGAGGATGGCGAGCAGATAATCAAGAGCTACATAGAGCTCAGGCACAGGCTCTTCCCCTACGTATACTCAGTGGCCAGAATGGTAAGCGAGGGTTACACGATGATGAGGCCCCTCTTCATGGACTTTGACGAGGGACAAGTCCTAGACATAAGCGATCAGTACATGTTTGGCCCTTTCATCATGGTGTGCCCAATAACGCTACCGGAGGACGGAAGACTTGTTTACTTGCCAAAGGGCAATTGGTATGACTTTTGGACTGGAAGGATCATTCAGGGCGGGACGTCGATCAGGGTTGAGGCCCCTCTTCACAAGATTCCCCTGTTCGTTAGGGAGGGCTCAATGATACCGCTCGGACCTGCGGATCAAGATCTAATGATGCCCATTTCAGAACTGGAGCTTAGAATATATAGGGGAAACAACGTCCAGTTCACCCTTTACGACGATGACGGAGAGACCTATGCCTACGAGAACGGTGACTTCGTGAAGGTCCCCCTGCAATGGTTCGAAAGGGAGAGAAAGCTGATACTGGGCGATCTTCAGGGAAGCTATAAGCTCCAAAACATGAAGGTAAACCTCGTCCTGGTCAGGGAGGGGAAAGGAGTTGGCAAGGACGAGTCACAGCCCGATTGGAGCACTAACTATGAGGGAAAGAAGATAGAAATAAACCTATGAACAGCTAGTGAGGCGCGGATTTCCTTTTTCGAAACATGGCTGGAACCTGTGCCAGTAGAGGTCAAGGGACCTTCTGGAAGTCCTGAGAGGGGCACTTTACTTTGCTTGACATTACGAGCCCCCGCAAGTTACCTAAAGCGTGCGCTGCTCAAGCTGTGAGGGAGCCCAGGCGAAGCCTCCTTAAGGTTGCGTTGCTTCCTTGCGGCGCTCCCCATAACGGTCAACGCGCCATAATAAGCAACGCAGTTGCCCACACGAGCACCAGAAGCGTTATGAGCACCCAGTCAAGCGGGCTGAGCTTTATGTCCCTGTAGTAGCTTCTCTTCCTTTCAGCTCTGAAACCCCTCAGATCCGCCGAAACCGCAAGCTGCTGAGCGCTCATTAACGAGAGCGCTACTATATTTGCGGCTCCAAGCAAAAGGGTAAGCAATAGCCTCAGCCCTCCCCGCGGGTTACGCAGATTTATCTGTCTAAGGGAGAAGCCGCGACTAGTGGTGGCCTCACTAGTTGCCGAAACTTGCTCTAGAATTCTGGGTATGGCCGTCAAGGCCACCGTTAAGATGAACCCTATCTCAACGGGAAGTTTGCTCTTTACCAACGCCCTCAAAAGATCGGAGGGAGAAGAACTGAACACTATGAAGAAGGCACTAGCGATGGCCAACGAGTCCCGCAGGCCGTTGGTAAGTCCAAACTCAAAGCCGATTAGCGAAAATCCACTTACTCCCAGCGCCATCAGGGAGCGAGGCAAAAGAAGGACGTAGCCCACGGCCCTTGTCGGCCTGAAAGATATGGAAGATGTCCAAGCCGTTGGGATCACGATTGAAGCTATCAGTGGGAGGACAAAGGAATACTTCTCCTTTGCCCTTGGCGTAGCGGCGTAAAGGAAAAGCATGACGCAAAGAAGTGCAGCGAGGTAAAGAGGCCCAACTACCTCGCCCACTGCAGGAAGAGTCAAGGCGAGCAGCAGCTTGGTCCTTGGGTCGATCGCCTGAAGGGGTCCACCTTGGGGCAGAGCAAATATTGAGGCGAACTTCTTCAAGCCGATCGCCATCCATATGAAGAAGAAGGAAACCAGTGGTCCTACCATTATCATGCCCAGAGCCAAGAGGTAGGCCAGGAACAAAGTCATGCATAAGTTTTGAGGAAATATAAGGTCGACGAGGATCTTCCCTTTCCTCAGGGGGCTTTACGTCGTGGAAGAAGAGCCAGTAAAGCGCGGCGTTAACTCCCAGAAAAGCGGCGCTTAGGTAAAGGGGAAGAGAGGTCGAGACGTACTCCATTAGGTACCCAGTTAGGGTTGGTGCGGCGACGCTGCTTGCTCTGCGGGCTATTCCGGAAACCCCCTGCGACGTGGCGCGCGCCTCTTCGTCGACTATGCCGAGCGTATATGATTGTCTCACGGGCATTGCCATGCTGTTCAGGGCTCCTCTGGCGACGTATGCTATGCAAGCTATTAAGTAGTCGGGAGAAAGTGGCATGACCAGTAGGGCCACTATCCCCATGACGCGCGTGAGAGTTATGGTACTTATGGAGCCGAAGGAGCGGGCCATGCGAGCGGCCACTGGATAAAGGCCCGCGTTCACAAGGCTTGAAACAAAAAATAGCGGAGTGAGCTGTGGGAGATCTACTCCAAAGCGGACGTAGAACCAATATGGGAAGAAGGGCGAAACCAAACCGATACCAAATCCTGAGAAAACGCCCGCCACAGAGAACTTTGTTATGATCATGGCGTTTCTCTTGATGGCCCTGTTCACTGCAACCCGCCCCTTGGGCTTATCCTCTTGCACGAGTTGAAGGATCAAAGCCTGCACAAGCCCCAGCGCGGCGGTGGTGAGGAAAAGCACCTTGAAGCCGGGGAGGCCGAGCCTACTCGGTATGAATGCCATGAGCGTGCCAAATGCTCCTGAGAGAGAGCCAGCCGTTGAAGCCATGGATATGACGTAGGTCCTGCTGGAGTCATCGGTTTTCTCCGCCAAGAGCGCGTTCTGGAGAGGAGCAAAGGGTCCCCCACCTGCCCCTCCGCCACCTCCCCCTCCAATTCCGCCGAAAACAGCTGCAAGTGCTATCAGTGATATGTTCGTGGAAAGGGCGTAAAGGAAGCCGGAAAGCGACATTATGAAGGCAAGTATCACCAGAAGGACCTTTTTCCCATATACGTCGCCCACGTAGCTGAACACAAGCATGAGAATCGCGGAAGAGGCAGAGGCAGCCGTAAATATCAGCCCCATCTGGACCGCTGAAAAGCTTAGCTTGGCGAAGTAAATCGGGATGGCCAGGTTCATGTATCCGAACGAAAAGCTTCTCACGCATCTGGCAGCAATTATTAGCAGCTGGTCACGGCGATCTCTAGCCATACGTTATGTTCACCTTCTTTTAAACTGCTTTAGCTTCATTTGCTCGCTAAACTGATAAGTGTATTGGTCCTGTTATCCATGGTACCAAGCGATGGCTTAAGTGATGAAGAGATCAGGAGCATATTGAAGAGGGCAAAGGTAATTATGGTCATAGGTGCTTCTAGGGACCCATACAAGGCCTCAGGAGCCATACCTCGTTACCTGATTTCGAAGGGCTACTGCGTGGTGCCAGTAAATCCATTTGCCTCCGATATAGACGGGGTTAGAGCCCTTAGGAGTCCATCTGAGTACCCCGGAGAGGAAAGAATTGACGTCATAGACGTCTTCAGGCCCTCGGAAGAGATTCCATCCCTGCTTGAATCCATAAGGGGGCTGAACTTCGACGTGCTTTGGCTTCAGGAGGGAATATATCATCCGGCCGTGCTGCAGTTGAATAACAAGAAGCTCGTCTGGAATCGCTGCATCATGAAAGAACACGTAAGGTTATTTGGAAGCCGAAAAGGCCAACCGGGGATAAGATGATTGCGCAGTAAGGAGCGATAACACGCCAAAGGATCGTTCGACTCCTCGAAAATCGTCTGGTAAAAGCTTCAAGTTTAAGGAAAGTAGCTAGAGGTTAGGTGTAAGGCCAGAACCTTCAAGCCCAGGCCTCTTGGAGAGCTCGTAGAGCTTCTTCAGATTTCTTACGCTGTTTTCAACTGACTTGAATGGATCTTCGCGATAGGGGAATATGTCGAAGGAGTACCATCCATCGTACCCTAGCTTGTCAAGCCACCTCAGCATCTCGACGAAGTCAACCAGGTGAACTGTGCCGAACTCCAGGTCATCATCTCCCGATCCCAGGTTATCGTTAAGGTGAAGGTGGAAAAGCTTCCCGCGCTTGGCTGCCAAGGAGGCGGCGAAGGCAAGGCCTTCCCCCACCATTAGCGAATGACCGACATCGATCGTTATTCCGACGTTTTTCCTTGCCACCTCGTTGACCATCAAAAGGGCTTCTCCAACGTTGGCTGGGATCTCCCTAACCCTTGGTTCCCTCGGCTTGTACTCTATGGAAACCTTGACCTTGGGATCGTGGTCAGCTATCTTACCTATGGAGTCAACCATGTTTGACCAAGCCTGGGGATAATCGGCCCTGAACGGGTAATCGAACCCGTCCTGACCAGGCCAAACGTTGACTATGGCCCCCAGCTCGGCCGCAAGGTCCATCACCTTTTGGGTCTCAGTTATGGCATCGCGGCGCACTTGCTCATCAGGAGATGACAGCGCGCCAAAGGCCCACTTCCTGCTTGAGAAGAGGTCAACCCCTACGGAGCTTACCTTAAGCCCTTTCTCCCTTGCTCCCTCTATTAGCCTCTCGGGATTAAAGCCAGGAGAGAGGTTAAACTCTATTCCATCAATCCCATCCAGCTTGAGAACTGCTTCCGCTGGATCAATTGAGTCTCTGTACCCACCTGACATGAACCTGTCCGCCATGTTTCCAAAAGCCCACATGCCAACCGATATCTTCATGAACGTGAGGGCGTTGTCACTTTTACGTTTTCCGTTACGTTCGATGAGGAGAGGTAAACATAATCTCACTCATGTTTAAGCAATCGTTAAGCGTTGTGCGCGCGTGCTCTTCGTTAAGTTCCTTCACCCTGTAAACTTCCGTGTAGATCTCGCGCACGAACTCTTCCACAGCTTTTCCAGTTAATTTTGAGGGAAAATAGAGGGCCTTTGCCCCAAGTTTAAGTGAAACCCAAGTTCCTGCTATGGGAGGCTGGAAGTAACGCACCGGAAGAACCCTGAAGCCGTTGGATTCCCAGAAGGGTGCCAACTCGCCATCGAACTCGGCGTACAGAAAGGCGCTTGGTCCAGGTTGGACCTCTTCTTTGAGGACATCTGCTATTGAACGCACCATGAGGCTTCCGTATCCCTTCCGACGCGCTTCCCTCATGACGGCCAAGTACCATATAATGCTTCCATTTTCAAAACGAGAAAAGACAGCCATGGCGATAACAGTCTGCTCCGTTAGCACTGCGATGCGCGGGCCCCCGCTTTTCCGCATCAGAGCTTCGTGAAGCGTCTCAGCTGGAATTGATATGGGCGAGCCGCTGAAGCATTCCTCGTAGATCTCCAGCGCCTTTTCAAGCTCAGGGTCGCCATTATGTACCTCTTTAAACATCAACCCCGTCGATCTTCTGTTCTGGGACAAAGCCCATCACCACCTCCCTTCTCCTAGGACGCACGTCAAGCTCAATGAGAAATACGCTTTGCCACGTCCCAAGAGCTAGGTGGCCGTTTTCCACAGGTAACGTCAAGCTGCTGCTCAGCATCAAAGACCTCAAGTGGGAGTGACCGTTAAGATCTCCCCAGGTGGAGTTGTGCCTGTACCTTGCGTTTTTAGGCACAAGGCGAGATAGAAGCTCTCTGATGTCCTCAAGAAGGGCCGGATCATCCTCGTTTATGAAAAGGCCTGACGTGGTACTCTTCAAGAATAAGAAAAGGTATCCGCTCGGCAGGCTGCTTACCCTTTTCTCAAGGTCAGAGGTTATGTTCACTATGTCTAGCTCTCCCTTGGTTTCGACGAATAGCCTATCCATAATAGAGGCGGTAGCTCCAGTAAAAGTGTGATCTTTGAACGAGCCAGGACCCATGAGGTAGTGAGGCCACGGCCTGTCGGCTTCGCCATTAAATTCGCTGTGGATGCACGACAGGGGGCCTGCTAGCACTACATCATTAATAGTGCGTTGCCCATGGATATCGCAAGATGACCAGGCTAACGTAGATAACGTAAGCCACGAGGAGGGGGATGGCATCCATGCGACTCAGCTTGTGTCCTCCCCTCATGGAGACATGAAGCAAGAGAGGAGAGGCCAAAGCAAAAAACGCGGAGGAGAGAACAGACTGGCTTAAGGGTAGAGCCATGTCCCCGCCAAGGGTCGCCATGGACCCAAGTCCCAAGAGGGCCTTGGCCGTATTTGAGCCAAGAATAGAGCTTAGGGCCATTCCCTTTTCCTCCTTCTCCGTTGAGACCATGGAAACCATTATCTCAGGCAGCTCAACCCCTAGACCGAGCACCAAAACCCCAACTATAAAATCAGGGATCGAGTACGTGTCTGCTATGCTAACGGAGGCCAAAACGGAAAATTCGGCAGACGTGTAAAGAAGCAATATCGATGCGAAGAGGACGAAGAGGGTTTTGATAAGCATGCGGGCGGATGGTCTCTGCGGGGGATTCGCCTCATCTTTTGCCTCTCCCCTTGCCACGTAGTAGACATACACCGAATAGAGTAACACCAGAAGAAAGCCAGTGTAAGCGTCCAGCGCTTTCGCGAAGAGAAGCGATACGGCGAGGGCCGTTGAGAGGGATGAGGTAACTGCCTCCCTCGCGCTCAAGTTACCCTTTGTGTTGATATCTCCCTTTAGGATCACCAACAGCGATGGGACGAAGGTCGTGACCACAACGGTCGAGCCCAGAAGAGTTCCTATGCCAAGGGTAGGAACCCCTTCTACGGCTGACACGGCTCCCGTTATTATCTCGTCCATAGCCGTGGCCAAAGATATGAGGATAGCACCTATTGCCTCGCTTGACCATCCCGCGTATGACGCGATCTTACGAGAAGACTCAACGAGCAGTTCTGTTGAGACGTAAAGGGCGAGCAAGGACACCGCAAGCACTATGGCATTATAAAGGGGCCCCAGTCTTACCTCCTCTTGTACTAAGTCACCTTCCCAAATTAGCTTTTCCTTTAGGCGTTAAGCTTGAGTTGCCAATCGGGGCGAAGGTTGCCTCTTGGCTTCGCTAGCTGAGCTTGAAGTCTTAGATTTCTGGCTATTTCCCTTAGGTCCTCTGACCAGTATTCCTCAATTCTTCCGCTGTCCATGAGCTCAGCCATCGTTGGATCGATCTGCAATCTCCCCAGGAAGGGAATGTTGTGTCTTTTTGCCTCTTCCTCTCCCTTCGGAGGGCCGAATGGATATACCAGGTCGCCGTTCGGGCACCTAAGGTAAGCCATGTTTTCCACTAGGCCAAGAACGGGCACGTTAACCTGCTTGGCCATGTTCACGAACTTGCTGACAACCATGTTTGCCACGTGCTGAGGGGAGGTCACCACCACAACGCCGTCAACTATTATGCTCTGAAATATGGTTATGGCAGCATCGCTTGTTCCCGGCGGCATATCTATTATCAGGTAATGAAGCTTACCCCACTTCACGTCGGAGTAGAACTGCTGTATGGCCTTCGTTATGAGAGGTCCCCTCCATATGATCGCCCCCTCAGGGTTGTCGAGTAGGAGGTTCATGGATACGGCCTTTATGCCACCCTTTGTCGTGAACGGAAGGAGCTTGTTACCCTCGGCCCTTGGCTCCTGCCCCTCAAGCCCTAGCGCCTCAGCTATGCTTGGACCGGTTATGTCAGCGTCAAGCACCCCAACTTCAAAGCCCTCCCTCCTCAGTTCGGAGGCCAGCGCTGCGGCCACGAGGGACTTCCCAACTCCTCCCTTTCCTGACCCAACCGCAACTATTTTCATTATCTCCCCGTGACCGTAAACAGGTATGCTTGAAGCGGTGCTGTATGTGGCCCCGTTTCCGTACCTTTTTCTCACGATCTGAGTTACCTCTTCCAGCTCCTCTTTAGTCATCACGGCCGTCCTCACTTCGACCTCGGAAACCCTTAGCGATTGAAGAGCCGATTTAACGTCTTCTACTATGGTCTCGGCAAGGGGACAATTTTCAGTTGTGAGCGCGACGGTGACTGAGACCCTGGGATTATCGCCATCCGATATGCTGACCTCCTTTACCATCTTAAGCTCCACAAGGTTCATGTTTAGCTCAGGGTCTATGACCTTTGACAGGGCTTGCATTACGTCATCCTTTGACACGGTCATATTGATCTGAGTATGAGTCCGTTATAGCCCTTAAGTCTATCCGCATTTCCTCAATAGGAAGCTGTCAGCTTCGATATCCTGGCCAGTACTTTGAGAAGGCATCAGGAATTGACTCGATGACGTCGGTGGCCAGCATGTGATATCCCTTTTTGGAGGCGGCAATGTCCCCTGCCACTCCTGTCACAAAGGATCCGGCGCAGGTTGCCCTGAAGTAGTCGTTTTTCCACGAGAGAAAGGCCCCTATGACGCCAGCTAAAACATCACCCACTCCTCCAACGGCCATTCCAGGGTTGCCGGTACCGTCCAGCTTGTACCTCTTCCCATCTGATATCACGTCGTACTTTCCCTTCAAGAGTATAACGGAACCAAGCTTCGCGGAGGCAGCCATTACCTCGCTTACCCTTTTCATCATCAGCGGCTCGAATTGAGCTCCCCTTTCAGGTTCGGGAGTTGGTGGAGATCCGGTGATGGCAGCAAACTCTCCCGCGTGAGGGGTGAGTACACCTCCAACAGTCTGGGGCAGAGCGTGAAGGGCATCGGCATCGATAACGTAGGGTTTGCCGTTTCTTTTCAGCTCCTCTACGACCATCGGCACTGCCCGCATTGTCTCAGGGTCCCTTCCTATTCCCATACCAAAAATCACGGCATCGTATCTGCTGATTATCGGGATAAGCGAGGGAACAGATTCCTCGTCGAGCAGCTCTCCCTTTAGGGGATGCACGATGATCGCTGGGCTGTATGACCTTATGGTTGCCGCGGCAGATTCCGGAGCGGCCACCGCCACCAGGTCCACGCCTGTTCTCATGGCGGCCAGCGCTGCCAGAGCGGGCGCGCCGGTGTAGTACTTTCCACCTCCTATTACGAGCAGCTTTCCCGTATCCCCTTTCTTTGCCGTTGGCCTCCTTGCCCGTAGGGCCACGGAGACGTCGCCAGGCCCGACAAGAACCTCTGCCTCCCTGGGGATCCCTATGTCGGCGACCACGTAATTCAAGTTCATCTTTTGAAAGCCCAGCTTGGGAGCGTGCATCGTCACCGTGATGTCGGCATGAAGGCTAACTTCTCCTGCCTCCCCAGTATCTGGATCAATGCCTGGTGGAACGTCAACGGCAAGCTTGAAGGCCTTACAGGAGTTAATTGATAAAACAATGGACCTGATTGGCTCCCTCAGGGGACCCCTTATGCCCGTTCCGACCAGCGCAACGACCACGGCATCAGCCCCACTCAGCAGATGGCCGAGGGCCTCGGCATCAACCCTCTCAAGGACCTTAACCGTGTAAAGCTGGGAAAGGAGATCTAGCTTCTCTTTCGAGGTAGTGCTCAGCTCATCGGCTCTTGAGATCAGGCCAACGGTCACGTCGTATCCCATGGCTGAGAGCCTGCGTGCCGCAACCAGCCCATCTCCCCCGTTGTTGCCGGTCCCGCAAAGGACGAGCACCGACGCACCAGATTTCACGTGGGAGGCAAGCTCTCTCGCAACCGCTTCTCCAGCGGCCTCCATGAGCAAGGAAGGAGAAAGTCCAAGCCAGGCGGCGTTCATGTCGATGATCCTAAGCTCCTCAACGCTCAGCGGAGAGCGGCCATTGCCCATAAACTAAGGCAAACCCCGAATAAAAACCATTCGACCCTTTAGGTGGTCCAACAGCAACCTTACACCGAATCCCGTTGCTCCCTTGTTCATCCACTCCCACTCTGAGTTAAGCATGGCTGGTCCCGCGAGGTCTATGTGAGCCCACGGCGTCCCCTCGGCGAAGTACTTCAGGAACGTTCCACCAACTATGCTGCCCGCCTCCCCAGTATCGCTTATGTTCTTAATATCTGATCTCTCTCCCTTGACAAGGTCTTCGTAAAGGTCGAAGAGGGGAAGTTGCCAGAGGAGCTCTCCCGTTCTCTTTCCACTCTCTATGAGAGAGCTGATCAGCTTATCGTCATTTCCCATAACGGCCGCGACCTTGCTACCGAGGGCCACTACCTGGGCACCCGTGAGCGTGGCCAGGTCCACTATCTCCTGAGGATCGAAGGTCTTTCCGTAAGATATGGCATCGGCCAGTATCAGCCTGCCCTCCGCGTCCGTGTTCGCGACCTCCACCGTCTTTCCAGAGTACATCCTTATTATGTCTCCTGGCCTTATGGCAGATCCGGATGGAATGTTTTCCACGAGGGGAGCTATCCCGATAACGTTCTTGTTGATCTTCAGCTTTGCTGCGCCGTAAACGGCGCCGACGACGTCCGCCGCTCCGCTCTTATCCATGTACATGCCCCTTATGCCTCCTCCTACCTTCAGGTTTAACCCTCCTGAGTCGAAGACAACTCCCTTACCCACAAGCACTATGGGTTTTCCCTGCCCTCCGTTGTACTTCATCACCAGGAGGGCCGGAGGATTCGATGATCCCTTGCCCACGGCCATTATGCCTCCAAAGCCATCCTTTAGCAGTTTATCTGACTCTATAACTTCTACTTCAACCGGAAGCCCCCTCAGCTTTTCTTTGGCAACCTGAGCGAAGGTTAGCGGAGGTACCGATATCGCTGGCTCGTTCCCTAGGTCTCTGGCAAGCTCAACGGCCTCGCATACGGTGTTTGCGGTATTAACCTCAGCCTCGTGCTCCTTCCCAACTATGTGTATAGTTATCTCCTTGTCCTCGCTTGAGGTGAGGTACTTCTTGAAGCGATAGCAGGCCAGCCTTGCCCCTATGGCTACCTTTTCCGCGTTAAGACCGTTTAGCACCACAGAGGCCTCCGTTATCGAGTTAGACCTAAGGAACTTCACGAGCCTCGATCCCCACTTAAGCTCGTCTCCGAACGTCCCGACTATCTTCTTTTCATCCAGGGAGAACTTGAACTTTATCTCTTTCTTCTCTCCTTCCCCTTCATGGGTTGCCTCCACAAGAACACCCTTTGGAACGCTCACTACGTCTATCAACTTGGGAGCTAACTTCATGGGTACTTATATCTGTTTCGATCCTCGCGAAGCGCGTAAATGAAGGGAGCCATCTCGACCAGCGAGGCCAGAGGCAATGCGAGCGAGGCAGTCACCACGTTCCTGCTTACGTAAGCCACTGCGAGGAAGATCCCGCTGGGAACTGATATTATGAGTATGACGCCAAGCGCGAACAAAAGGGCAGTGGCAGAGCTTGCCATACCAGCCCCTCCTCCCTTGAAGACCTTGTCAAAGTAATAACCAGCAAACGCAACGGAAGCCATAAGGGGGAACTCCATAAGGATTACGGGTAACGCGTAGCTAGGCTTACCGTTGTAAACCATGAGGGCCGACATGAGAAGGGAGACCAAGCCGTATGTTCCCATGGTGACCACGCACTTGCTCAGCATGTTCTGGAGCTTAGATATGGGAAGTGTAATCAGCGTGGAGAGCCCACGTTCCTCGGAAGCGTAAAGGGCGTAAGCAAGCATCGCTGACGCGAATGTTGTGGGGATTATGTAGCTTCCCCAGAACAGTAGGTAATACTGGCTTATCAATGACCTAGTACTTATGGCCGCCACAAGTGCCAGCGCGAAGTAAATCAAGGGAATGGATAGGAGGCTTGCAAGTCTAGACCGCGTGGCCTGCCGTAGGTCAAGCCTTATTATGGCAAACGTGCGGCCAGTGGGCCTTATGTTAAGATCTCCGGCGAAGGCCTTCCCCACGTACTCTTCCGGTACAAGTAAGTAAACTGCCTGCCTGCTAAAGCCGTAAACGGCCAAACTCGCGAAAACTACCGCGTAGACAACGGAGGCTACCACCGAAGTCGCATTTATCCAGTAAAGGTCAAGCACTGGGACAAGGGAGAAGTAGGCCTTCCAGTGGCCAACTATGAAGGTTGGCACGTCAAAGGCAACTCCCGCCAGGAGAACCACGGGTACTATGGAACCGGCCCTGAGTAGGCCACTTGCCTTGCTTCCGATGGACACCTTGCGAAATCCGTAGGACAGCATGACGTCGGTTGCAAGTGCCAGCGATATGCCAGATATGGATGAAATGAAGAAGTTAAGCGCGTAAGCGGAACCGAAGAAAGCACCAACGATCAAGGGAACGGCCAGCGATACAGCTATGGGCGCGTCGACTGCCCTCAAAATCGAGAGCGCGGAAACTAGCTGCATTTCCGTGTAATCGAGGGGAAGCGTGGACAGGAAGTTCCTTATGTGAGGAGACGAAGACACTGAGAAGCTTATCTGAAAGGCCGAAATGAAAACAAGTATGTAAACCCAAAAGAAGACGGTAATGGGAGTTGCGGGCAAGTAGGCCTTGTCCACGGATCCCAGTGGAACCGTGATCAACATCATGCCGCCATACAAGGCGCTCATGAAGTATTTGTACAGCTTTGCGTTCCTTACCGAGCGTGACGCGACCTTATCCGTGGGGGATAGGCCGGTGAGCCTCGACGCGAAGTATCCTTGAAACATGAGCTCCTCATATACCTTTCCTGCGATCACCCAGATATCCTTCCAGCGCATTTTAGGCGCCCGTCAAAGCGCTTACTAAGCTCTTGACCTCTTCTTCCTCCTCCGTGGCCTTCAAGAAGACGTCCTCCAAAGAGCTAGCCTTCACCTGGTTCCTTAGCTCTTCTACCGTTCCCTCCGCGACCATTTTACCCTGGTTTATTATGCCGACCCTTGTACATATCTTCTCAGCGACGTCCAATATGTGGGTAGAAAATATCGCCGATCCGCCCTCTTCCACGTGCATCTTTAACAGCTCTTTGAAGATCCTCACGGATTTCACGTCCAAACCGTTAAATGGCTCATCCAGCAAGAGCAGCTTTGGCCTGTGCAGCATGGCAGCAATTATGGCAACTTTCTGCTTGTTTCCCATGGAAAGCGAGGCGATTGGTGTGTTCATGTACCCGTTCAGATCAAAGGCTTCCACAAGGGTTTTGATCCTAGACGTATCACGAATGCCCCTCACCGAAATTATGAACTCGAAGAACTCAAGAGGAGTTAAAACGTCGAACGTTGCCGGAGATTCAAATATAACGCCGACCTGGTTCATCAGGTCCTTTGATGGAGCCCGCTTGCCAATTATGCTCACGATCCCCTCCTCTACGGGTACCAGGCCCAATATGGCCTTTATGGTTGATGACTTTCCGGCCCCGTTAGGGCCAAGTAGCCCGTATATCTCTCCCGCCCTTACCGTAAAGCTCAGGTGATCAACGGCTACCTTTTCCCCATATTTGACTACCAGCGAGCTCACCTGCAGCACATCGTTGCCCTGCATGTGATTATGAGAAGGACACTTTTAAGGCTGCCCAAGGGGTCTTCGCTCTCAATCCCTTGAGGCCTTGAGCAGAGACAGGTCGGCAAAATTTGCCGATTAATGCCTGAGTGCAGAAATCTTTGGCGGGCCCTAGGCGAGGAGCTTCAAGTATCACTCGGTCCATGTCGCTAGAAACGTTTTTATGCACGAAAAATAACGTCAGTTATGGATCTTGAGAGAAAAAGGGAACTGGACGGTCTGCTGGATTTCCTGAGGAAGCCCTCAATCTCGGCAACAGGTGAGGGCATAAACGAGGCAGCTGATTACCTTGCGAGCTTCATGCGCGAGCTTGGTTTCAATGGAAGGGTTGAGAGCACCGAGGGTCATCCCGTTGTAAGGGGTGAGGTAAACGTTGGTTCAGACCGTACCGTACTAATGTACAATCACTATGACGTGCAGCCAGTTGACCCAATCTCGGAGTGGAAGTACCCGCCCTTCTCCGCCGAGATAACAGAGGGAAAAATCTTCGCTAGGGGGGCCTCCGATAACAAGGGCACGCTTATAGCTAGGCTTTTCGGGGTAAAGAGGTTACTGGAAGAAGAGAAGCTTGGAGTCAATGTCAAGTTCATCTTCGAAGGAGAGGAGGAAATAGGCAGTCCGCATCTAGCAGCCTACGTCCAGCGGACGGCCAAGGAATTGGCTTCTAGCGGTGTTCTAATGGAGGGAGGCGGCCTGGACGCAAAGGGAAGGCCGCAGATCGTTTTGGGCGTGAAGGGCATACTTTACGTGCAAATAGACGTTAGCACTGGCTCCAGGGACATACACTCATCGATGGCATCTGTGGTCGATAACCCCGCGCTCCAGTTGATCAAGTTTCTCTCCTCATTGGTTGACGAGAACGGCAAAATAACCCTTGAGGGATTTTACGACGACGTTCAGAAAACAGATGATAGCTTTGAAGCCCTTCTCTCAAAGCTCGACACAGACCCGCAGGAGCTTATGGCAAACCTCGGAGTCAAGAGGCTTAAGTACGAGGACAGGCAGAGCTTGTTGCGCGCTCTATACGCCGAGCCCACGTTCAACGTTGATGGCATCATTTCCGGGTACACCGGTCCGGGCAGCAAAACGGTTATCCCCCACACGGCAAGCGCTAAGATAGATTTCAGGCTAGTCCCAAACCAGGATCCCTTCAAGATCTTTGATGCGCTTAAGAAGCGCGTGTCCGCTCTCGGGATAAGCGCTGAGCTGAAGAACCTTGGCCCTGAGTACGCCGCCAGGACCTCTCCCACTTCAAGACTTGTTACCGCGGCGGAGATATCGGCTAGACGCGTTTACGGGAAGGACCCAGTTGTCATACCAACCAGCGCTGGAACTCAGCCCATGTGGGTATTCACGCGCATAGCTGGAATAGCAGACGCCATAAGCGCCATAGGCGTTGGTTCCAGCTCATCAAATGCTCACGCACCAAACGAAAACATAGATGTCGAAAACTACTACAAGGCCATAGACCACACGGCCGAGTTCCTGTTGGAATACGGAAGATAGGGGCCTCACCACTCAAGATCCATTTCATCCAAGATCAAAAAGGGAGCTTCGATCATGGGCCCAAAAATGGGGTTTCTGTTTTTTTCACTTTATGTCTTCCGGGAGCCTTACCTTTACTTCCGACTTGGTCCTTGATGACTCGAAGATGGCATCTATTATGTAGTGCATCTTAACTATTCCTTTCGTATCTATTGATGGCTTTGTACCGTCCCTGATCGCCGTGAGGAAATCGAGAACCTTCTGGTAGAACCAGGGCCCCTGCCTCTGCGGCAAGTGGACTGGCGTTATGTTCACCATGTACCCGTTCATGTCCGTGTAAAGTGTAAGTGGGTTCATGGTGATACCGCCCTTGGTGCCAAGCAATATCGGATTGCCAAGGGACTCCGCGTGCATGGCCCATGCCTGCTTGTAAACCATGGTGAGGTCGTTCTCGAACCTTATGAAGGCAGCGGAGAAGTCCTCAACCTCAAAGTTCTTTGGATACCAGTATCCTGCCCAAGTGGGGGCTCCAACACCAGCCGCGGATTCGTCCTTTCCTATCGCCGCGTAGGTGAAGCCACTCACGGAAACAGGGTTTGGATGTCCCAGCAGGTAAAGCGCGTTATCTAGCACGTACACTCCTATGTCTAATGTTACTCCACCTCCGGCCGTCTCAAGCTTTGTGAAGGTTTCGCCCGGTATCCCTCTTCTCCTTGCCCCTACTTCTCCTCCTGCAGCCTCGGCGTAGTAGGGCTTTCCAAGGAAGCCAGAGTCGACGAACTTCTTGGCTGCCTGAAGCTCAGGGTTGTAGCG
>JBMFIL010000008.1:0-72594 GCA_049976325.1 Thermoprotei archaeon
GGGGCAGTGGCCGAGCAGAAGATAAAGGAGAGGTTCCCAGAGGCCCCAGCAGTGGGCACCGCCGAGGCCGACAAAGAGAGGTGAAGATGATGTATTTTGAAGAAGCAAGGGACTACCTAGGGAAAGAGGTAAAGGACCAGTACGGACGCCGGGTTGGCACCGTTCTGGGCATCTACACGAACACGAGGGACGAGGTAACCTCCTTCGAGCTCAGCGTCGGTGACGGTCAGTTCGAACAAATTCCCTTCGACATGTTCGTGGTAAGCGGAGGAAGCCTAACGCTTCTTAAGGCCTGGAAACTAAAGGCCGAAGACGTAATAAAGGAATACGCAGAGGCCCTTAAGAGGGAGGAGGCCCTCCAAGAACTTCTAAGAGCTGGCGAGATAGGTAAGGACATATTCGACGAAATGGATGCACAACTACAGTCCGCAATAAGTGCCCTTAAGCTGAAGCGTGATGAAGTTCGCAAGGAGCTGCTCGAGGAGGCCGCAGCACTGGATGCCAAGAAGCACGCGCTGAGTCACTTCATAGCGAATGCCAAGATGCAGCACAGGCTTGGAGACATCGATGACCAGTCATTCCAGGATATACTGGCGTTCTCCAATAACGCCTTAAATGGTATAAGGGCTGAAAGAGAGGATATATCAATAACCCTTGAGCAGATAAACCGCCTTGGAACGGAGGTCAGGCCCGCTGAGAAAACCGTCGTGCCAGAATCTAAGCCAATAGAGAAACCAGTTGAAAGGCCTCAAGCGAAAGAAGAGGCGATAATAGTAAAGATGGAAGAAGATAACGGAGGTGCTTGAGTTGGCCTCCAACTGGGAAGAAAGGGAGAGCTTTTTTAAGAAATTAGAAGAGCACATAAAGAGAGGTCCGCCGCTTAAGGAAAGGATCAACCACGCTATATACGTTATACAGACACAAAAGGAAAAGCTGGAGCAGATGTCCCAGAAGATACAGGAGAGGGACAAGGAAATGTTCGGAAAGACTGTGGCAGCCATGGCGGAGGGAGACACCGCGCATGCGGCAATCTACGCCAACGAGTGTTCTGAGCTTAGGAAGATGGCAAAGGTTGTGCTTGCGAGCCAGCTGGCATTGGAGCAGGTGGCCCTTCGCCTGGAGACCGTGGAGGAGTTCGGTGACCTAGCGGTTGCCATGGCGCCCATCAGGGCTGTTATGGCTGACACCAAAGCAAGGCTGGCAGGCGTTGTGCCGGAGGTCGCGAGCGAGCTTGAGGGAGTCAACGAGACCCTTGGTAAGGCATTAATCGAAGTTGGCGAAGCAGAGGGCATTGAGGAGTCGCCCATAACCGAGAACGAGGAGGCTAGAAAGATATTACAGGAAGCAAACACTGTGGCTGAACAAAAGGTTAAGGAAAAGTTCCCGCAGATACCCAGCGCACCTCTGATGGAAGGCGAGGGAATAGGAGCTGTCTCGGCCGAGCCTGCGGCTGCAGTCGTCTCAGCACAGGATCCGGCGCCGATCAAGCAGGTTATCGCAGCTCATAAGGAACAGGCAAGTAACGACTCGGGCAAGCAAGCGGGCACTGGACAATTGCAGCCTGTCCCCAGTGAAAAAAGCATAAGCGTACAGATACCAGGGCCCAAAGCAGATAACAGGACGTTCGACGATAGGCTGCTAGAGTACATAAGATCTCACGGTGGAGAGCTAAGGGTATCAACCGCATCTAGGGACTTGGGCGTTCCTCCTGCTTACATAAGGGAGACTTTGGATAGGCTCAGCAAGGAGGGTAAGGTTAAACTGGCCTGATGGAGGCGGTCAAAGTTAGCCGCCGCTGAGCTTGAGCAGATGGCATTACAGTATGCTACGGAGGCCCAAAAAGCCGATCAGAGCGGTTCGAGAGACGTAGCCATACTGAAGTACCAGAGAGCCGTGGACGTTTTGCTGAAGTTGGTATCGTTATATCCGAACTCTCCTCATTCAAAGCTTTACCTTGAAAAAGCAAATCAATATCGGGAGCGCATAAAGCAGCTAAGGGAAGGTCTGGACGTGACATCGGGAAGCGGACAAGCCAACGACACTGTTGTAGTTGTAGAAGAATCGCCCCACGTGGCATGGGACAGCGTAATAGGAGTTGAGAACGCTAAAGAGGCAATAATTGAATCCATAGTTTACCCGCAAAGAAGACCTGACCTATTTCCGCTTGGTTGGCCAAGGGGCATACTGCTTTACGGTCCTCCTGGATGTGGTAAGACCCTTCTTGCGGCCGCTGTGGCCAGCGAAATTCAGGCTCAATTTTACCAAGTTGATGCGAGCGCAATTATGTCTAAGTGGCTTGGGGAATCTGAAAAAAACGTCGCCAAGCTTTTCGAAAAGGCCAGAGCAGCTGCACAGGCAGGGGAGCCTGTGATCCTTTTCATAGACGAAGCCGACGCCTTGGTTGGAGTCAGAAACGAGGAAGTTGGCGGAGAGGCTAGGGTCAGAGACGAGTTCCTTGCTCAAATGGACGGGGTCAATGATAAGGGGAAGAACACATCCATCTACGTTATTGCCGCTACGAACAAGCCATGGATATTTGACGAGCCATTCATAAGGCGGTTCGAGAAAAGGATCTACGTTCCTCTTCCGGATCTCAGGTCGAGGGTTCAGCTATTCGCATTTTATGCAAAAAAGCTGAAGCTAAGCGAGGACGTGGACCTTGAAGAACTCGCAAGGATTACTGAGGGTTACTCGGGAAGCGACATAAAAGACATATGCCAATCGGTTCAGCTTAAAGTTGTGAAGGAGTTTTTTGAACAAAATGGAGCTGCCGGGCTCGCCGGAGACCCACCCAAAGGGGAGCCTAGGCCAATAAACATGCAGGACTTCATCGATGTTATATCAAAGAGAAAGCCAAGTGTCAGCAAACAGATGGTAGCCCTTTACGAAAAGTGGACAGCCGAACACGCTGCGCTCTGAAACACTTCTTTTTCTATTGCCGACTCTCTTAGGATTAGTATGGTCGGCTTAACGCGGGATAACATGAGGTTAAGAGGCGGGGCCGATTACGTAGCAACCTGCACATCGGTTGGTCCTTCACGCTATGAGTCTTGTGCGGCAAAGAATCTACGTAAATTGAGTAACCGATCACGAAGCCGAGCCACTGGCTCAATAGCCCGGAGCGGATTCGGACCGCTGTCAGCGGGGCCAGGGCCCGCCATGCTTGGCCGCTACACCACCGGGCTGTTATACTTATCGCGATCTAAATATAAGCTTTGATTTTGGAAGGGAGCTCATGGCTATTAGGTAGCAGATACGTGGAATAACTCGTTTTCTAGATTTGGGTTGCTATCTCACCAGGAATTTACGTCGTCCATTCTGGCTTAGAATGAGCTTAAGGCCGAGATGAAAGAGAAGTTCTTGCTTCGGCACTCGTTCCATTAGAGCCTACCAAGTAAAAGCGTCAGTTCAGCTTTTGTAGGAGGCATAAATTTTTATGTTCGCACACTTGTCTTTCAGCTTGAGCATTTTCAAGTCTTATGATGTACGTGGCGTTTACGGTGACGAGCTGAAGCTTGAGGATGGAGCCAAGATAGGTTACGCGTTCGGCGAGTGGCTACGTGAGCACGGTGCGTATAAATTAACGGCAGGGCTGGGCTACGACATAAGGCTTTCATCGCCAGCCTTGAAGGAAGCCGTAAAATCTGGTCTCATGGCATCTGGGTTTACGGTCCTAGATTTTGGTATGATCCCAACGCCTTCCCTCTACTTCGCTGTAGCGCACCTAGCTTTAGACGGGGGAGCAATGATTACCGCATCTCACCTGCCGTCGAAGTACAATGGCATAAAGCTTGTTACCAAAGGAGGAATATCCTTGAGTTACGAAACTGGGATAAACGAAATAGAGAAGAGCGTGAAAATAGGTCCAAAGTATAGGGTTGATGCAATAGGCCGTGAAGATAGTGTTAAGAACTTCATGCAGTTTTACTGGGCATTCATAAGGCGTGCCTCGGGTTTTGAGGAAGCAAGCAAACTAAGGGTAGTTGTGGATGCCGGAAATGGTTCTTGCGGCTACTTTATAGATTACCTGGCCTCGGAGGGGCATGAAGTGAAAGGGCTTTACAAGGAGCCAGACGGAACTTTTCCCCATCACGTTCCCAATCCATCTATTGAAGAAACCCTTACCGACCTTAAGAGGGAGGTTGTGTCCAACGGAGCGGACGTTGGTATAGCCTTTGATGGGGATGGAGATAGGATAGGTGTTGTTGACAACATCGGACGTCACGTTACTTCTGATCAGTTGCTGGCACTCCTGGCTCGTGAAGAGCTTAAAGCGAAACCAGGAGGTACTGTAGTTCACGACGTTCTTACTTCAGCACTCGTAGACGAGGTGGTCAAGACCGCAGGAGGAAACGTGATAGTAAGTAGAACCGGTCACTCATACGTTGGCTCGGCCATTCTCTCAAGCAGAGCCCTTATGGGAGGAGAAGCCAGCGGTCACGTTTACTACCTCAACGGGTACTATGGCTTCGATGATGCCTCTTTTGCTGCCCTTAAAGTGCTCCTTCTTGTTAGCAGAGCAAAGCGCGAGGGCAAGGATCTCGCGGAATTGGTGAGCGAGCTTCCTACTTACTATTCCTCTCCAGAGTACAGGGTACCATGTCCAGAGGAGAAAAAGTCCACCGTTATAAGGAAGCTGATCGAGAAGCTTACTGCAGCCGGTTACAAGGTCAACACCATAGACGGGGTTAGGGTGGACGAGCCCTACGGATGGGGAATCGTAAGGCCCTCTAACACAGAAGAGGTTTTATCCATGAGGTTTGAGGGCAAAGATGAGGAAGCGCTCAAAAAGATTGAGCAACTTTTTGTTCCAATCATAGACGCAGAGTTGGGCATTTCAGGGCTTTAAAGCGAAGTCGCGCTTAATAGTATGGGCATGTTTTTTCTGTGGACACTCCCGAGATATACATAGATTTTTATTCTACGCTGGAAAGCGGTCAGACCTTTTCTTGGTATACCGGGAGGTCGGGATGCTACTACTCGGTAGTTGAAGGAAAGCAAGTTCGGGTATGCCCTGGAAAAGTTCCAGAATGGGACGAAGCCTACTGGTTCTTCAGGTTGAGCGATGACCTTGACGAGATTTACGCTTTCATAGACAAGGATCACTTCATTCACTCTGCGATATCTGCCCTAAGGGGAATGCGCATAGTGAAAAGCGATCCATGGGAAACAATTATTTCCTTCATGAGCAGTGTCCATAACACTGTGAGAGAGATCAAGTCGTCGTTACTTGCCATGAGGCAATCCTTGGGTTCTAAGGTGGCAGGAGACTGGAGCGACCTTGGCTTTGAGCTCCACGCTTTTCCCGACCCATACCGCGTGGCGAGCGCAAGCATAGAAGAGCTTGTATCGTTTGGCCTCGGGTTTAGGTCAAAGTTCATACTGGACTTCTCAAGGAGCGTTGCAAGGGGTGACTTCGACGTAAGCTACATTTTGCACTCCGGATATGAGCGTGGTAAGGAGTACCTCATGTCGGTTAAGGGGATAGGGCCCAAGGTTGCGGATTGCGTTATGCTTTTTGCCGGAGGATATCTTGAGGCCTTCCCTGTTGACGTGTGGATAAAAAAAGTAGTTGGACAGGTATACCTTCATGGAGAGGTTAGCGAGAAAAAAGTATACAGCTTCGGCGTTAACTACTTTGGAAAGTACGCGGGATATGCACAGGAATACATATACGCGTATTCTCGTGGCATCAGGGCTAGGCCTTAAGACCGGCAACTAGGTCCTCTAAAACTGCCCTCGGATTGGAAGCCTTTGTGAAGGCAGATGCTAGTAATACGCCTACGGTGCCCAACTTCATGGATACTTCAACATCACGCCTGTTAGCAATCCCGGCTCCACACAGAAGCTTGCTTTTCTTTGTAACCCTCTTTAGAGCTTCAGCGCTGGCGGTTATGACCTCTGGCTTTGCAGTTGCTACCGATATGGGACCACCTATTAGCTCTGGTGGTTCAACTGCAACGTAATTTGGTTCAAAGGCTGCCACTGCCGCTACCTCACTGGGCGTCGCAGCACAAACGAGTTGCTCTAAATCATTCTCCTTGGCCATGTCTACCACCCGCTGTACGTAATCAAGAGGGACCTTATTTTCCGAGTGATTAACCATAACCCCATCAACGCCTATGTCCATTAGGGTGTTGAAGGTAATGTGACCCGTGTAGCTTCCCTCAAAGTAGGGGTCTGCCGACTGGGCAAAAACCGGTATGGACACGGCCTCTCTAACAAGCCTTAGATCAGCGTGCTGCGGCAATACTACAACCTCGTAACCCGTCTTCTTAGATACCTCTTCCGCTATCTTTGCCAGCTCTACTGCCCTTTTCCCGGTGGCGGTTGCGTAAGCCTTAAAGTTGAGATAAATTGCAGGAGTCCGAGTTTTCATTTTTCTCTCCTTATGCTAGCTAGCTTCTTTTTTAAGGCTTCTATCATGCTGACGGGACTTGGATCGATCCCCCTCAAGACCGACAGGTAAATGCTTGCTGTATCTCCTCTGAGGGTTGCATCAAACATTCTCTGCAAGCGGCTTGATCCCGATGCAACGATTTCATGGTAGCCACCAGCCCATGGCCTCATTTCCTCCAACGTAATGCTTATGCGGTCCTTGTAAGGGGATGACCAGTCAGAATCCCTTATTAATACTATGTAGAACTGACTTAGTATGGCATCCTTGCCATCCCATGCCTCGATCTCATTGTGATCCAGTTCGGGGAAGAATTCGAACTTGGCTGGGGCCTTGGCGTTTTCGTTCACTTGAGTCTTGAATCTCCTTGCAACGCACTGATACTTCTCGTAACCGTATATTATCGGCATTTTTCCAAACATTTCCACTGCAATTCTTTTTGGCTCGTTTTTTTCCAGCGGAACGGAGGGTAACACCTGTGAAAGGGTGGCTGATATACCGTTGGGTAGGGCTAAGAGCTCGTTCCACTCCTTCTTACCTATTATCCACTGATCCAATAGAGCTTTTGAGGCGGAAGCCAAAAGAAAAGGAAGCGCCGCCCTAGGTTGCATACCCTTGGGAACTTGGTAGAGAGGAATCTTGTTATCGTCTGCAAGTTTTTTAAGCTCTCCTCCCGACGAGACTGCGACGACACGCGCACCCTTCTTGATGGCAAGGTTAGCGGCGGACAGGGTTTCCTCTGTGTTGCCGGAGTAAGATATGGCTACAACCAGCGTCTTGTTATCAACGAACGCGGGAAGACTGTAGTCTCTCCAAACGTATATGGGTACTTCGAGCGTTGGAGATAGCCAATTATCTAGGTAATCTCCCGCAATAGCTGAACCCCCCATTCCGGTTATCAGTACCTCTTCTCCCCCTTCACCCTTGAAAGTGGGAAGCCCTTTTATGTGATCGTTGAGGGCTTCCTCATACCTAGAGATAGCTTTCAGTTCCCCCTCTTTGTCTACGGAGCTTATGAATTTTTCATCATCCAGTACCTTTGGATCCATCATAGGTTTAAACACCTCGGGGCGATATACATCTTTGGGTTGCGCCTAGGGAAGGAGAGGCAGGTTAAATCGAGCCAACAAACATTGACAAGATAAACGTGAAAGCCAGCCTTAGGTCATTGAAACTGGTCGTGAAGATCATTATGCTTTAGGGTTACGCTAGCGTTTCCCCTGTACAATACTTATATGCCGCGAGCTACGTCGTAGTCATGAAGGTTGTTCTTTTCGAGGACGACGCGAGGGGCATGAGCCCCCTTACCGATACCACTGCAGCCTATGAGCTATTTTTCGGTGATGCTAGGATATCGGACATATGGTTATCAAGGTTCTCAGGATTCGAGGTGCAGTTTGCGGGAAGATGGGCGAAGCCCTCGTTCAAAGATGATAGCTTACTTCTTGTCAACAGCCTTGCTCTAATCAAAGAGGATATCCTTGAAAAAGCCATCAACGACTTCCTTAGAGGGGCGGTACCGGAAGGCAGAGGAATGGTTGAGGGCAAGAGGCTGGTTTACGCCTACGTCCCAAGGGAAGACGCGGAGGCCATCATGCCCTTCTTAGGAAACCTGATAGACGAGCAGGCGGTGGCCGCCATAGGACAAAAGGTAATGCCCATAATAACGACCCACACGATCTACGACGAGCTTCTTAGGCGCAAACAGCCCAAGGTCCTCATAGATACGGCTTGGGAATTTCTGGCAAGGTCGCTTGAGGCGCTAAAGGCAAAAACCTCTTCGCCTGATTACCTTGTGTCAAGATCTGCTGCAGTAAGTGGAAGCAAAATTGAGGGTAACGCTGCCGTAATTGGTTCGGTCCTTGTGGTGAACTCTGCCATCAGGGACTCCATAATTGTCGGTCCTGCGAAAATCGAGAACTCAATCATCGAGAACAGTTACGTAGGAAGGTACACGGTCATCTCGAATGCACGCGTTAAAGGCCTAATAGGGGATCTTTGTCTAATTGCCGCCGACGTGCTGGGCGCCAAGGTCGGAAGCGGTTCATCTGTGCTTAGACCTCTTCAAAAGGACATAAGAGCAGGAACTAGGTGGGGTGCAGAGGGAGAGTCATCAGACCTGGTAGATCCAGCGCTAAAGGCCGCCTTCAAGAAAGAAGAGCTTGCTCCTATGCTTAGCCGCCTTCAATGGGCGCTGTCCCAGCAAGGTGGCAGGCCGTTCTGAGACTTGCGCGGCTTGACGGTAAAAAATGCTTTTATGAAGGCAATGTAATTCACTCGGATATCTGGCGTGTGTAAATCGGTTGAGGGCGCGGACTTTGGCTTCTCGGCTTGGCTGAGCAGCCTAGGAGGCTTTTCAAGCAAAGGATGTGTTCGTCTTAATGCCAGGCGCCCGATATATGAGGTTCGGGATGCCACAGGAAGGTCGATAATAGTTAAGCTGTATGGGGAAGATCCAGTGGACGAAGGAGAAAAGGAGAGGAGGCTGATGAAAGAATACAAAGCGCTTGAAAGCCTATGGAACGAAGGACTGGGAGATGGAGCTTATAGGGTGGTCAAACCGCTTGGATACTACTTGGGGAACTATTACGCGCTGGCCGAAGAAAAAGCTACCGGGATTAACCTTCTTGAACAACTAAGACGTAAGATAAAAGCTAGGGGAAGCTTGGTTAACGAGATAAATGGCGTTGCCGAGCTTTTGGCGAGGATCCACATGACGAAACCTACACCGAAAACCTGGTGGGTTCCAGATTGGCGCAGGAAGGTGCTAGGCGTTCGCGCTGGTTCCCTTGAGAACGAACTTATGGAGGCGGGAAAAATCTGGGAAGCGGAGTTTCCCCTCCCTCTTCCCGTTGTGCCCCTTCATGGAGATCCTAATCCCACGAACTTTTGTTATGACGAGTTTCATCTTACGGCCTTCGACCTGCAAATGTATCACTACGGATATCCTGTCGAAGATCTTGGAGAGTTTGCGGCAGAGCTAAAGTTCGCTTTCGAGCAGTATGCTGGAAACCCTAGCGAAGCCGAACCATACATTGGGATCATGTTTAAAACTTACTCAGTTCGTACTGGACTTAGCTTCGAAACTCTTACGGCTTACAATCCCTTCTTCATGGGTATTTGGGAGCTTTCAATGGCCTCAAACTCATTCATGGCCCAAAAAAGGTCTTGGCTCATAAGGGAAGCTTATAGGTGCTGGAAATTCGGACTTCAATACATCAAAAGGCGATCTATGCCTTATCTGCTGTCTGCCAGTTCCTCGGGATACCATTTTCATTAAAGTACTTCGAGTAACTCGCGTAAAACTCATCATCTCTCTTCTGGTCCCTCATGTTGTCGGGCAGCATAATAGCGATTTCATCCCTTATGGGGTACCACCTCTTGCAGTTTTGACAGTAAAGTATCCCCTGAAATACCTTGTCCTCTTTTTCTTCGATGCTTATTAGCTGAAGCGGGTAGTGCCCACACATTGGGCACCCCAATATCTCTATGAGCTTTTTTCTCATTGGTTTTCCTGTAATTTCTCCCGCGCTTACTTAAGTGCGTTGCGCGTGTAAGCGAATGGTTAAGCTACCCTTGTTCAGAAAGGTGCGCAAGCCAAGTTTGAAGATGTACTTATGATCTGCGCAGGATAACCCATTTCGAGCGCGCTTTTCCTTGGGTTCAGCTCTCATACATGCCTTAGCGAATCGTGGTAGCTGGCGAGCGCTCCGAAGCTCGAGCTTCTGATTGATGTTGTTTGCTTAGACGCTCTTTGTCGTGCTCGGCGTGCGCGGTCGCAAGATAATCGGTCATTTCCGAGACCAAGGGTCATCCAGAATTACTTCCAGGGATTTTACACGCCTTTGCACTTGCTAATACGCGAAGGCTTCCACATGAAAGAGAAAGCGTGATGAACTCAGGTTTAAATGTACCTCAAGGATTGCCCTCGTGTAAAAATGGAAAGCGACAAACCAGCCATTTTAGGAGGTAAGCCTGTCAGGAGCAAGCCATTGCCCCATGGTGCCTACATTGGTGACGATGACGTAAAAGCGGTAGCAGACGTGCTGAAATCTGGGAAGCTCTCCTCTTTGTCTAACTCAATTGTTCAGGAATTTGAAAGGGCTTTTGCCGAGTACATTGGAACAAAGTATGCGATAGCCGTTAACTCCGGTACCGCTGCGCTTCACACCGCGCTTCAAGCCATGGGAGTGGGTCCCGGAGATGAGGTCATAGTCCCTCCTTACACCTTCGTTTCTACGGCAACCTCCGTGATACATGCTAACGCCATACCAGTCTTCGCCGACGTTCAGCTCTCTAGCTACAACCTCGACCCTGAGTCCTTTGAGAAGAACATAACGAGTAGGACCAAAGCTGTCATTCCAGTCCATCTTTTTGGAAGACCGGCGGAGATGGATGAAATCGTGGAAATCGCAAATCGCCATGGGATAATGATTCTAGAAGACGCTGCCCAGGCCCACGGCGCTATGTACAAGGGAAGAAAGGTAGGGGTCTTCGGAAATGCGGCCATATTTAGCTTCTACGAGAGCAAGAACATGACCACCGGCGAAGGAGGCATGATAGTGACCGACGATGAGAAAATAGCTGAAAGGGCTAGGCTCATAAGGCAGCACGGCGAGCCCTCGTGGTATTACTACGTGGAGCTCGGGTACAATTACAGGATGCCCGCCATGGAGGCCGCACTTGGCTTATCACAACTCAAGAAGCTCGATAAGTTCAATTCCATAAGGGAATCCAACGCTGCGTACTATAACTCCAAGTTATCCAGAATAAAGGGCATAGTAGTTCCTGAGGCTCCCAGCTACGTGAAGCATGTATATCACGTCTACGCTCCAAGGTTCATTGAGGATGAACTAGGGATCTCCCCAGGCTTGCTCAGTAAGGCACTAGCCGCTGAGGGCATAAACTTGAGGCCAATTTATCCCAGGGCACTTTACCTTGACCCCCTTTTCCAGGAGAAGAGGGTAAGGCCCAAGGGTTGTCCGTACACCTGTCCTTTCTATGGTGTGTCTCGCAGTTACCCGCAGGGAATTTGCCCTAACGTTGAAAGGCTGACTAAAGAGGTGTTCTCGTTACCAGTGTCCCCGCTCATAAGCAAGGAAGACATAGACGACGTTATAACAGCCATAAATAAAATCCTTTCATGGAAGGAAAGCATCGCGAAGCTCTCAGGTTAACACCTCACGGAGCATACGCTCTAAGCAATCTGGGCGCTTCTCCATCCCAAATAGCAAATGGAAACTGCCCCCTCAAGGTTGAAGCACCCCAGTTTCCCATGTAGTCTACACCGATAATTGAGATTTCCTTGGATTCTGGCTCTCTCAGGCGTACCTCCTTAAGTGCCTCGTCAAGGGCGTCCTTCGCTGGAAACTGCTTCATTAGAATTACAGCCCTGTAAGCAAGCGCGTTTCTTATGGCTATCTCTCCTATACCAGTCGCCGCAACGGCGCCATATCCTTTCCTAGCGTACACACCAGCGCCCACAATTGGGCTGTCCCCAACACGTCCTGGCATCTTAAAGGCGAGGCCGCTTGTTGATGCACCTGCCACAAGGTTACCGCTCTCGTCCAGCACCACCATGCCCACGGTGTCGTGAGATACTTGGGCCCAGAACCAAGGATCTGGTGCAGCTCTGGGCGCTTTCATTGCTTGCTCCCTCGTTTCCTGCCATTGCTTTATGGCCTGTTCTGAGGGCTTGGTGTCTGTGGGCATTCCCAGGGCTTTTGCGAACTTTCTTGCCCCCTCGCCCACTAATAGCACGTGGGGAGTCAGCTCCATTACCCTTCTTGCAAGGGTTATTGGGTGCTCAACCCCCTTGACCGCCGCCACCCCTCCTGCTCTTCCATCATCTGTCATTATGGAGGCGTCCAGCTCAACCTCCCCATTAGTGTTCGGGAGTCCCGACATTCCCACGCTCCTTATGCCTAGGGACTCAACGGTCCTTATGCCTGCCTCAAGCGCATCGATCGCTGGTTTACCCTTCCTTAGTTCTTCTGCCGCGGTCTTGACGGCCTCCAGGCCGAAATCCCAAGTAGCTATTGCCAGCGGGTTCGTCATTTTCATTACGAACCCAAGGCCGGTTAAGATTTTCTAGTTGGGCTTTTTTAGGAGTTTTAAGGCTAGAACTGCACGCGTATGAAGTTTTGCCGTCTGGTAAAGTGGCTTAAAGCTAAATAGATCGATTATCTATCGCTTACCGTTTGTGCCAAGTCTTGCCGTTGATCCTGTGGAACTACGGAAAGGGAGATATTCCTGGCGGGTAGGTATTTGGAATGCGTGAGTCGAATAACTTTTGATAAATCGCTAATGACATATGACTGCTTTTAGCCTATGTTAAGATGTGAAAGATACTTTTCGTTTCCGCATCGAGCAGAGATTACCCTGCATACCCACGACGCGCCTGGGATTAAAACGTCTGGTCTCAGGTTGATTATGTTCTCAAGTCTTCCTATGCCCGAAGACACCGTTATGAAGCAGGATAGGCCCGCTTTCTTTGCGGCTAACACGTCGAGTTCAGTGTCGCCCACGTAAATTACCTTATCCGAGCTCACGTTTAGCTTTTCAATTACTTGCAGCAACATGTCAGGTTCAGGCTTCTCCTTAACGGTCCCATCGGCGCAAACCGCAACGTTCACCAGGTCTTTTATCTTAACCCACTTGAGAGTTTCCTCAAGTATCTCCCGAGTTGTGTTAGTCGCAACCCCTATCTTTATGCCCTTATCTCTTAGCTTCTTCAGACATTGAGATACACCTGAAAAGGGCTTTGCGTACTTTTTCATGTAGTAGTTTATGTAGCTCATATCGATTTTTGCCACGTATTTTTCGTGCTCAGATTTGGGTATGCCAAAGGTGGATAGTATCTGTGACGGGTTCTGGCCCAGAAGTGAGATGGCCTCCTCAATTCTGGCATCTCTTTTGCCAAATTCCTTGAGTAAGTCCAAGTTTTGATGTAGGAATGCCTGCCTCGAGTCCACAAGCGTCCCGTCAAGATCGAAGATAACGGCTTCAACGCGCATTTGAACCAGAGTTAGGACTATCCAATGAAATTTATGCATTGCTGCCTTGTTCAACAGGGGAATATCCTTGTTGCCTCTGGAGGAACGCAAAACACTTATGTCGCTGTCCTAAGTAACTATGCCCAAAGTTGATGAGGAATTGGTTAAGCGCGTCGCCTTCCTGTCTAGGATAAGCCTCAAAGAAGACGAGGTGCCGGTTTTTGCAGCTCAGTTCAACTCCATTTTAAGCTACTTTTCAGTCATAGCCTCCAAGGACCTTCCAGCTCCCTCACCTACCGAAAGACTTGTCGATATAAGGAACGTTTTTAGAGAAGATGAAGTATGCGAACAGGGCAGAGATTTCACCTACATATTTCCCAATAAAGAGGGTAGGTACATAAAGGCGCCAAAAATTGTGTGAACTTAAATGAGTGCCCTTTCGATCGCCAACGGGGTAAGGAGCGGAGAAACGTCTGCTGAAGAGATCGTTGAGAGGTACCTAGAGGTGATCTCCCGTTGGGAACCCAAGATCCACGCTTTTCTCTACGTAGACGAAAAAGGTGCTTTAGAAGCTGCTCGTGCCGTTGATGCTCTGGTTAAGGAGGGTCGGGATCCTGGCCCACTGGCTGGAGTGCCCATTGCTGTGAAGGATAACATAGCGGTAAAGGGCATGCCGCTTACTTGCGCCAGCAAAATACTCACTGGATACGTATCGCCCTACGACGCAACCGTCGTCACTAAGCTTCGTCAGAGCGGGTCCGTGATAATCGGAAAAACAAATCTTGATGAGTTCGCCATGGGAAGCAGCACAGAGTACAGTGCCTTTGGACCTACAAGGAATCCATGGAACTTGGACAGGGTGCCTGGAGGCAGTAGCGGGGGTAGTGGCGCGGCGGTTGCATCGGGGGAAGTACCACTTGCCTTGGGAAGCGACACGGGAGGATCGGTTAGGTGCCCTGCCAGCTTCACTGGAGTCTATGGGTTAAAGCCCACTTACGGGCTGGTGAGCAGATACGGTCTAGTTGCATTTGCAAATAGCATAGAAGTGATTGGAGGTTTTTCCAGCACGGCCAAGGACATGGATCTCCTGTTTTCTGTAATGAGAAATTCCGCGGCTCCAGACCCGATGGATCAGACCACTATCTTTTCCCCTCCGCTTGCCTTTCCCGGGCTCAAGGGTTTGAGGGTTGGCATAATAAAGGAGACCTTGGCAGAAGGCGTTGACCATGAAGTTGCCAAAGTGACATACGGCTTTGCGGAAGCTCTCGAAGAGGCAGGTGCAATCGTTGAGGAGATATCAATACCAGATCTTTACTTGGCCCTGCCAGCTTACTACCTTCTCGCCTCGGCCGAGGCGAGCAGCAACCTCGCGAGGTACGATGGCATAAGGTACGGCATGCCCTGTCCCCTTGATGCCAAGGACTGGAACGAGGCCTTTTCTAGGGTCAGAGGAGAGGGCTTCGGGCCTGAGGTCAAGAGGAGGGTTATGATGGGTTCTTTCGTGCTTAGTTCGGGTTACTACGACGCTTACTATCTAAAGGCCGTTGCAGCTAGGACGAAAATAAGGGAGGACATTATAAGAGCCCTAAAGGACTACCAGTTTCTCATAAGCCCAACCAATCCAACTACAGCACCAAAGCTTGGTGAGAGGACGGCGGATCCGCTATCCATGTACCTGCTTGACCTAGACACTGTGCCTGTTAACCTGTCAGGTATACCTGCTTTATCGATCCCGTTTGGCAGATCGTCAGACGGCATGCCCATAGGCGTCCAGCTCATGTCGTCTCCCCTTAGGGATGACTGGGTAATTAAGGCTGCGGAGGAGCTTGAGGAAATGGGCAAGGTCGAGATGGCATCAGTGGTGGCAAGACTTGAGTGAACATCGCATAACGATAGGTCTTGAAGTGCATGCCCAGCTCACGTCATTGAAGAGCAAGCTATTTTGCTCTTGCTCGGCCGACTACAGACAATTACCACCAAACAGCTCCGTTTGCCCTGTGTGCCTAGGGCTTCCTGGCTCTCTTCCGCGGCTGAACAGGAGGGCGCTAGAGGAGGTACTAAAGATAGCTCTTGCACTGCACTCTCAGCCCGCGAGCGAGACCGTTTTCTACAGGAAGCATTACTTCTATCCGGACATGGCAAAGAACTTCCAGATTTCTCAGTACGACAGGGGTGGAGGGGTAACCATTGCTAAGGGAGGTTGGTTGGATCTGCAAACAGGTCAACTGACCAAGCGCGTGAGGATAAGGCGGGTTCAGCTAGAAGAGGATGTCGCCAAAATAGTTTATCCTTCGTCGTTGTTATCAAGTGAATACGTACTTGTGGACTACAATAGGGCGGGCGTTGCCCTTTGCGAAATGGTGACCGAACCAGATATTTCGTCTCCGAAAGAAGCTCGCCAGTTCATAGAGAAGTACGCAAGCATACTTGAACACCTGGGCGTGACTGATACTTCACTTGAGGGCTCCCTGAGGGTTGACGCAAATATCAGCATAGATGGCGGAGAAAGGGTTGAGCTTAAGAACATAAATTCCCCGAAGGACGTGGAGAAGGCGCTTAACTACGAAGTCCAGAGGCAGGTGATGATAGTTGAAAGGGGAGGAAAGGTAAGCATGGAGACCAGACACTGGGATGAGCTCAATAGGATAACGGTTGCACCTAGGTTTAAGGAGGGGGAAGAGGACTATAGGTATTTCCCGGAGGCCGACCTTCCACCGATTAGGATTGAGGCCTCTCTTGTTGAATCCCTTAGCGCCTCGTTACCGGAATTGCCAGATCAGCGGGCGGAACGCTTTGTTGAAAAGTACGGCCTAACGTCTTACCAGGCCGGAGTACTTGTATCACAAAAGAGGTTAGCCGATTACTTCGAGGAAATGGTGAGATCGGGGCTTGAGGCCTCCGACAGCGCTGACTGGCTCATGAACGAAATACTCGGGGATCTTTCTGACTTCAAGAAGGAACTGAAGGACCTGGAGCCCTTGATTAATGATTTGGTTAAAATAATAGGTATGTACGAAAAGCAAGAAATAACTGGTAAGATAGCCAAAAGGCAGCTCAAGCAGCTCATAGCGACGGGAAGGCTTCCCGATGAGGTACCGACCCCCATGAGGGACGAGAACACCTTGGCTGCCCTTGTGGCCGAAGTGATTAGAGAGCACCCAGAGGTGTACGAGAAGTCCAAAAGGGATCCCAAAGCAATGAATTACTTAGTTGGGCAAGTTATGAGGAAAACCAAGGCTAGGGCTGATCCGAAAGTAATCGTTGAAATTTTGAAGAAGACTTTAAACAAAGATAGCAATAACCGGTTAAATAATTGAATTTTTCGTATAATTTAGGATAAATACGTGAAAATGCTTATATGTCCCTCGCTGGAGGGGCTAAGGGCGATTGTTGGTGTCATCAGAAGAGCAAATTCCCGACAACGTGTTGCAGACTGCAAACGTGCAGCGCGATGAAGTGCTGTACTACGCGAAGTCGGATATCGATGAAAATGGGTTCTACGGTGAAAGATGGCTTTTGGTCACTCCCAAAAAGATCTTGGTTGTCGGGAAGACGATGAAGGAATATCCCATGGATAAGGTCAAGTCGATAGAGGCGGTTGATCATCTAGGCATGGGAGAGCTCTTACTTGGCCTTGGAGGCGAAAAGGTAAGGATAGTCACTTTTTCGAAGAGTAAGGCAGAGGACTTCAGAAAGGCGGTCATACTCGTATCTGAGCTCTTGGATCTAAAGGGAAATGCGCTGGAGCTAAAGGTCCAAAAACCGAGGAAGAAAAAGGGAAACATTTACGCTTGGCTCTTCGGATTTCTGAAGCCGTACAAGAAGGAAATGATTCTGGGTCTTAGCTTTTCGGTGCTTGGCGTGATTGCCAGCCTTTTGCCTCCTTATCTTATAGAGCTACTGGTTAACAGGGTGTTTACTGGACACGAGGTAAGGCTGCTCGTACCGCTTGTGCTTGCGGCATTGGGCGCCTACGGGTTTGGTATAGCGCTGGGCGTTGGTTCAAGCTACTTCCTGAACTGGATAGGTCAAAAGATAATTTATGATATGAGAAACTCCGTTTACTCGCAGCTTCAGCGGCTTTCCATGGACTTCTACGACAGGATGAGCTCAGGAAGGATCCTCTCCCGTGTGGTTGATGACGTGGGAAGGGTTCAGTGGTTCCTGGTTTGGGGCATTCAGAGCCTTATAGTTAGCGTCCTTACTCTCGTGGGAATTGGTGCAATAATATTCCTCATAGATTGGAAGCTTGCCCTCTTCGTTCTTGTTCCTGTTCCCATAATTGCGCTGGGGATACCTCAGTACAGAAAGAGGGCACACGCGCTTTATCACAGGGCATGGAGAAAGTGGGCAGATGTGGACACGCTTCTTGTGGACACCATCCCAGGGGTTATAGTGGTTAAATCTTTCTCCCAGGAGGAAAGGGAGCAGAAAAGGCTTAGGGAAAAGATGGAGGAAGTTGTGACCTCCAACATGGATACCGTTAAGCTAAACTTGAGCTTCTTCCCGCTCCTGGGCTTTGCTACTAGCGTTGGGACAGTGCTCATATGGTTCTACGGAGGGACGCAGGTACTTGCTGGCAGTTTGCCGCTGGGAACGTTGATTGCGTTCACTATGTACATGGGTCAGTTTTACGGTCCAATAAATACGCTCACGAACCTTTTCCAGCCCATGCAGCAAGCTCTCACGTCTGCCGAAAGGGTCATGGAGATAATGAACGAGGAGCCACAGATTACCGATAGCGAGGACGCAATCGACCTAAAGGTAAAGGGAGATATAACCTTTTCCAACGTCTCATTTGGATACGAGCCTTTCCTTCCCGTCATATATAACGTGAGCTTTCATGTACCAGCTGGAACCACCTTGGGAATAGTTGGTCCTTCGGGAGCGGGCAAGACCACGATCACAAAGCTTCTGATGCGCTTTTACGATCCGCAATCTGGCGCTATATACGTTGACGGGGTAGACTTGAGAAAGATAAGGAGATCGTCGTGGAGAAAACAGGTGGGAATTGTTCTGCAAGACCCATTCCTTTTCGATGGTAGCGTTGCTTACAACATATCTTATGGTCTCGGAAGCGTCGAGCCCGAAAGGATAATTGCTGCTGCGAGGGCAGCAGCTGCTCACGATTTCATCATGAAGTTGCCCTTGGCCTATGATTCATGGGTCGGGGAGCGCGGCTCCATGCTTTCTGGAGGAGAAAGGCAGAGGGTTGCGATCGCGAGGGCAATAATAACCGATCCAAAGGTGCTAATAATGGATGAGGCAACTTCATCTGTCGACTCGGTCACTGAAAAACAGATACAGAGAGCCGTTAACAACCTGGTAAAGGACAGAACCACAATAATAATTGCGCATAGGCTTTCAACGATAAGGAACGCAAACAAGATCATAGTGATGAATCACGGTACGATAGTAGAAAGCGGTACTCACGAAGAACTGATGAAGAAGAATGGCCTTTACGCCACCATGTACAGGGTTCAATACGAGGAAGAGCAAGGACAAAAACAGGTGATGGTAAGTGCCAATAGATGACTTCATAAAGGAGCTCAATTTGTTGGAAGAGGTAAGCGTTAAGGTTTACAGGGAACCGGGCAGCTCATTCGTGAATCTGCAAGTGGGAAAGCAACGCTATGAAGGTCTTATACCCCGCCTGCCGTTCCCCCTGACGAACCCTAACTTTGTCGTGTTTTCGAGGTTCAACTCGGGCGAGTGGACGGACGTTTGCATGATAAAGGATATTAGGAAGTTGGATGAGGCATCGTTGTCAGCTCTTAAGGGCCTGTTGGACGAGCTCTACTTCATACCAAGGATAACACAGGTTTTGAACCTGACCACCACGGGAGACGAATTTGTGTGGGAGGTTGTAACGGATAAGGGAAGGAGAAGGTTCAGCACAAGGGGAAGGCGTAACATAATGAACTACGGAGACAGGCTAATACTTATCGACGTTGATAGCAACGTATACACGATCGACTTAAACAAGCTTACTGATAAGCGCAGCAGGTCATTCATTGAAAGGTTCCTTTGATCTTTTGAGTGCGGCCACCGGGATTTGAACCCGAGTCAACAGCTTGGAGGGCTGCCGTCCTAGACCAGGCTAGACGATGGCCGCATATAAATTAGTGGTTCCTCCTTATAGCTTTTTTGCGGCCACTGCAAGCCTTCAAGAAAAATCACATACGCGCCAAGGTTTATTAACCAGAAACGTTAGTTAAAGACGAAGTGCTGTGAAAGCGCTATTTGAGGGAATGTGCCCAAACTGCAGAGGCGAGATAAGCGATGAGAGGCTTAGGTATGGCCTACCTTGCGAAAAATGTCTCCCAAATGCGGCAGGACTTATAAGCTTAAGGGATCAGCTTTCGCCCGCTCAATTTCACGTAGCAGTTGCAAATGCGCTCAAGCAGTTTGGAACTTACGCGGAATACGATTCAGTAGTGAAAATGGATGAGCTGTCCGCCTCCTTTTCGCAGTTCTTTGAGAAAATAACGGGCGAAAAGCCTTACAAGGAGCAGGTCTCGTGGGCGGTAAGAGTTCTAAGCGGGGAAAGCTTTGCTCTCGTCGCTCCACCTGGAGTTGGGAAGAGCGTGTTTTCTGAGGTCATGGCTTTATTCCTAGCCTTAAGAGGAAAGCACGTGATTTTCCTAACACCAACTACGCTTCTTGCCTCACAGGTATCAAAGAGGCTGAGGGAATTTTCTAGTGGGCTCGGCGTTAGCATTGCCGAGTTCACGTCTTCCGCTTTGAAGCTTGAGAGAGGTAGTCCAAAGGACTCCATTGTTGTGGTTACCTCGAACGGCTTAAGGGTTCACTTTCAAGAGCTCATTGGTAGCAGGTTTGATATAGCTTTCGTAGATGATGTTGATGCAATACTGAGGTCCTCGAAAAACCTTGAAAGGCTTCTCCAGCTGATAGGGTACAAACATGAGGACCTGCAGTTAGCTTCTAAAATTGCCTTTGGGCGGCTCAACGCCATGAAGTTGGCCAGAAGGGATCCGGAGTCGGCCAAGAGGACGCTTATAGAGATAGATAAGCTCATGTCAAGCGTCCCTCACCTAACTGCGCAGGTCGTGCTGACAAGTGCTACGGCTAGAGCTAAGGGAAAGGGAGCAGTGCTTCTGGACGTGCTGCTTGGAATGAACGTAGAGGGGGGCTTGGGTGGCACTAGGAACGTAGTAGACGTGAAAATTAGAGGAGACCTAATGGAGGAGCCGATCAAGGAGATACAGAGGTTAGGTGCCGGCGGGCTTATCTTCGTTTCTCATGATCTTGGATCTAGATTTGCCAAGGATCTCTATGCCAAGATGAAAGAGAGGGGACTACCGGTCGAGCTAGCTGAGGGTAAGAGATCTGTTAAGCTTGTACAAGAGCTCGAGCGCGGTAAGATATGGGCGCTAATTGGTCTTGCCAGCTACTATGGTCCTCTGGTCAGAGGCCTTGACCTACCCGCGGCGGTCAGGTACGCCATTTTCGTGGGGGTTCCTAAGTTCATGTTTAAGATAAGTGGTGACGAGACAAATCCCGTCAGGATATATCAGCTTTTGTGGGAGCTTGGAACGGCGCTTAACGACTCTCAGGCTCGCAAGCTCGCGTCAGAACTAAGGAGGATGATAAGGCCGCTGAGCCAAGAGGAGTTCAAGGCTCTTGAGAAAAATGTCAAAAACATGGGTCACGGCACTGAACACAAAACCGAAGACAAAAAGGATGAAAAGCAACAGTACATGCAAAGAGTTCTCGACAAGGTAAACCAGGCAAGGGAAAGGCTCTCAATCCTTCTGAACAGGGAAGGTGCTGTGGAGGCGCTAAAGAAAAGTGAAAGGCTGATAGTTAGGGAAAAAGGAGGATCGCTTTACCTGCTTGTACCCGATCTTATGACTTACCTTCAGGCCTCGGGTAGGACGTCTAGGATAGGGAGAGAGGGATTTACAACTGGTCTTTCCGAGGTTATAGTTGATGATGAAGCGGTCATGGATGCGCTTGAGAGGCAGGCCAAGCTTTACATACAGGACATCGAATGGCGCGAGGTACATCAAGTGGACTGGGATGCCCTCGCTAAGAGGATGAGCGAGGAGAGGAGCGGTGGCAATGGCTTAAAGCCCCTAAGCCCAGCGCTCATGGTTGTGGAATCGCCCAACAAGGCTAGAACCATATCCTCTTTCTTTGGAAGATCCATACGTAAGAACGCTGGCGGCATCCTCGCCTACGAGGTAAACGTAGGTCATCGCCCCTTAACAATAGTCGCTACGGGTGGTCATCTTCTAGATCTTCCAATTCCAGGTCAAGGAGAGTTTGGGGTAAAGGAGGTCAACGGCGAATATCTTCCATCTTTCACAACTATAAAGAAGTGCATGGTTTGCGGGTTTACATTCACAGAGGGCTCCTCATGTCCTGCTTGTGGGTCTAGCTATGTCAGGGATTCATACAGCGTAATTAGGGCTCTGAGGCAGATGGCATCAGAAGTCGATACGGTCTACGTTTGCACAGACCCCGATATAGAAGGAGAAAGGATAGCATGGGACGTGATGATGGTACTGTCCCCTTATAACAAAAACATAGTTCGCGCCGCGTTTCATGAGATAACAAGGAATGCTGTTCTTGACGCACTTTCCAAGCCGAGAGCGGTTGATGAAAGGCTAACTGAGGCGCAGGTGGTGAGAAGAATCGATGACCGCTGGGTTGCCTTTCACGTTGCCAAAGCGCTTGCGGAGCTACAGGGAAGGCCCTTGCCGGTGGCCACCGGAAGGGTGCAGGCGCCCGCCCTGGATTGGATAGTTGAGCGTTACGCCGAGAGGCACAAATATATCCACGTCTACGCAACTTTGGAGCTTGAACCTGCTCACGTAAGACTAGTTATTCAGCTGCCCAAAGAGCTGAACAAGAAGACGTGCAAAGAGATATTCGATGGCTCGGAAGCCCGCGTCGCATCGGTTTTCGAGCGCGAGGAAGAAGAAAACCCCCCTCCACCATTCACTACGGATGAGCTTCTCCTTGCTGCGTCATTCTACCTTAAGATGGGAGTTGAGGAGACAATGAGGATCGCTCAAGAACTCTTTGAGGCAGGCCTTATAACTTATCATAGAACGAGCAGTACTCACATATCATCGAGTGGAATGATGCTTGCCAAGACCTTCATAGAGGGAAAATGGCCTGCTGAGGCGGTCTCTCTTTACAGGCCGCGTTCGTGGGGGCCAGAGGGGGCGCATGAGGCCATAAGGCCCACCAGACCAATGGGAGAAGATGAACTTAGGAATGCGGTAGAAGAGGGCTTGATTAGGATTCCCTTTGAGCTCCGTTGGCCTCACTACGCCCTTTACTCGCTTATATTCAAGCGGTTCATTCAAAGTCAGATGGCTCCTGCTTACGTTAAGAGACAGAAGTTCGAGGTCGAAATAAAGCCGAAGTGGGACAGAGGAGAGATTAAGTCAGAGGGCGAGGTTTTGGTTGAAGTAGTTAGAGATGGATGGATGAGGATTTCAAACTTGAACGTGCACGAGAGGCTCAAGGTTGGCGACATAGAAAAGTGCACTGTCGTGGGTTGCAGAAGGGGCACAGAACCTGGAAAGGGCATACTTTCTGAGGGTTCTTTGGTTGCCTTGATGAAAAAAAGAGGAATAGGTAAACCCTCTACATATGCGTCTACCGTTGAGAGATTGAAAAGGCATGGGTATGTAATAAGCAGTGGTAGGATGAACTACTTAATACCTACTAAAAGTGGAATCGAGCTCGATCAAAAGCTCAGGATCGCCTTCCCAAGTTTGGTAAGCGATGAAACTACAAGGCAGCTGGAGCAGCTTATGGACGGCGTGGAAAGCGGTGCTTATAGTTACCAGGAGGTTTTGAGAAAGATACATTCTGATGTGCTGCTTGGCGTTGCTCAGGCAAAGGCAATCCTTACGGAAAAAGGTTATGGAAAGCCTCTCGAGAATGGCTAGGCGTTAACGTGGAGGTAGAGCCCTGCTACGATCCCTATCGCGTGCGTTGCAAGAGCGGCACCTATTCCTATTATAACCATTTCCATTCCCCTGTTGAGCGGCTTTGTGCCGCTTAAGACGCCCACAAGCGATCCAACTATGAACAGCGAAAAAGCCGACGCTGTATAGGATAACAGCAGCCCCAGCAAACCAGAAGCGTTAAGCATGTACGGAAGCACGGGCGGGAAAACTCCCACCAAGTACGAAATCGAGGTCGCAAGGGCGCTCTTAATTGCAGAGGAGGTTGGATGCCTTTGATCGGTGGGCGCGCCTGAGAGCTCCTTTTCCGATTGCGTTGAAACGTAAGCTCCTGCGCCCATAGATAAGGTACCGGATGCTCCCACGATCAGTCCTCCTGCGGCTACAAGGAGAGGCTTAACGAGTACACCTGCAAGGCCCGACACGGCTGCCAGGACCTCTACTAGCGCGTCGCTCATGCCGTATATCACATCTCTTACTCTCTCAGGATTCGCGCGCAGTTCCTCGTCGATGAGCGCTTGCTCGTGGTCTTTTTCATCCTTTAAAATTACTTCAAGCTCCCTCTTTTCATTGTCGGAAAACAGGCCCTCTTGGCTTAGGAGCATCGAGTACTCCTTTATGGCAGATTCCTCGTGCATTTCCAGAAGCTTAACCGTCAGCGAAATTCCGAAAAGCTTCCTAAATACTAAGTAAAGGTTAGCAAGGAGCCTTGTTTTAAGACGCATGGGTTGGATTCTCATTTCCATTTTCTCAGAAAGCCTCTGCCAGAAGCTTGCATGGCCCATCTCTATGAGCGCAAGTCTGTTCAAGAGCTGAGCCAGTTCGTGATTCTTTTCATGTGATGCAAGTTTCCTGTAGGTAAGCATGTCCAACGCCTCGTTGTAGGCCTCCTTTCTTGGGTCGAACTTCATGATTTGTCGCCTCCTTTTGCTTAATAAATCTTAATATGCAATGCCTATTTCTTTGCGCAAGACATGGAAGCTGAAAGGTCCGTTATCAGAATGATCATTTAAGGAGTTGATTCAGGGATTAGCTATTAGTGGCTCTGCTATCGGGATAGGTTGTTTCGAGCTCACGCGGAGGTCCGTGATTTGGTATGTCACGTAATACTATTATATCATCTATGGGTAGCCTTATGAGCGTGTTCAGCTTGCAGGAAATTCGGCGAAGTTTATTCACCCCTCAAAACTGGGTAACCTAAAACCAAAACGCTTAAGGGACGCTCGACTTTTACGATGGGTTTGTTGGGCTTCGCCCCAGCTTTCTGCACGGTCAGTTCACAGCTTTTATGTCAATGGCCAGTTTTTTATGCGCTTATTTCTTTGGATTAGGGAAAATCCTTATCTTCGTTTGCCTTTCGCGGCGCTTGTATCTTGGTTAGCCTTAAGGGACCCACCCATTTTCTTCCTTTCCTGATACCTTTACTTTTCCGCCTGAAACGGGCTTGAAAATCCACTTTCTTCCGACCCTGAGAGCTACAACGGCGTGCCTGTTGTAAAGTGCAAAAGGTTCTAAGAAGCGCGAAAGCTTCTCGACCTGCCCCTCGTCAACGTGCACGACCGCGCTTCCGCGCTTTTGCCTTCTGTACTTAACCTCAAAGGCGACCAACTCGCTTGCCCTTACTGCTAGAACATCCGGAAGCGGTTCAGAGGAGCTGGCCGAGGTGGGTATGCGCCATGCCGCCCATCCTCTTTGTCTCAGATAGTTGACCAGCTGTCTTTCGGCTCTGTATCCTCTTGCCCTGTTCCTTGAGGGGGAGGTGGTAGCCCTCAATCTATATCAATCTCTCGGAAATTCTATGGCCGCATATCCAACCATGGCTTCAACGGTTTCTCCGCCGCCGGCGATGTCATAACTCGTTGCATATCTAAGTAACTTACCCTCTTTAACCCCAAGCTTCCTGAGTGCTATTAGAAGGGAGGCAACGGGACCTGAGCCACACATCGTGTAGCCGTTGCTTGAAACCGTTTCAAGGAGTTCCTCAGCGCTCATTGAAGTTATTAGCTTTATTAGCTTGTTGTCAACATCATACACCCACTTTTTGGCCTCACGAGCCTTCAAGCCGACGGGAGTATAGCCATAAACGATTCCATAATGAGTGAAGTCTGTCGTGGCGATTATTATTACGTCTTTTCCGCTCATTTTAACGCTACTGGCTATGGCCTCGCCCAGCTCCTTAACCACCTGAGGAGTGTAGGTACCCATAGATATGGGAACTAGCTTGAACTTGTCGCCCAGAACGCTCTGTAAAAATGGTATCTGAACTTCTATCGAGTGCTCTCCATCCTGAGCCAATGGATTTGTGTCGACGGGTACCGACAACCTATCAATAATCGAGTTGCTGAGTGATTGATCTACGTCAATTATTCCAAACGGGCTTTCCCATTTTCCCTCCTTCATTATGTACGTACCAGGGTAGCCCATGTGATTTGGCCCTATTATTATTACAGAGTCAGGAGCTCCTTGTGTCGAAAGCTCTGAGTAAGCATGCGCCGCTATTGGGCCAGAATAGGAGTAACCCGCATGGGGAACCACGAAGCCCAATATCTTGATCTCGTCTTTTCCCTTAACCGGTGTAAGGGGAAAGCCGGGACCGAACTTGGATGTTGCTGCTGCGTTTATCGCGTGTCTGAGCTCTGGCCCATTCATCGGGTAAAATCCCGCAGCCGAAGGCCTTCTAATGTACATATTTTTATCAGCCGCTAGGCTTTTAACTTTGTGCAGCTCGTTGAACTTGAACATGGCCGAAGTGCAGCTCGTTGAAAGGGATTCCGAAGACGGTAAGCTCGTGCTTAGGCTACTAATTTCGAATCGGCCGCGCGAGATAGAGGTTTACAGGGTTGAGGGAAATATGCTGGACGTAACTATTGATGAATCGTACAGAACTAGGTTCTGGTTTCCCTTCCTTTTGAGCGATAAGAAAATGAAGTGCTCCATAAACAATAGAGCGGTTTTGATCAGCCTCTACAGGTAAAAATACGTTGGCGCTCCTTTGTGGGATTCAAGCCTTGCCCTTGCGACCAGGAAACTTATCGATTACAGTAAATAATAACTGTTTGCATGACTATGCTCAAAACCGGGCCTCAGTTCTGATATGGGTTCCCTGTAGATTTCTGGGTCGGCGAGCGCAAAAGTTTACGTTAGATTTCATTGACTCTTACCCATTGTAGATCAATTAATGCATGGTTTGAGCTACGCGTTTTTGCTTGTGTCCCTCTTATCAGAAGGTGATGGTAATCTCAATATAGCAGGTCAATTACGGGGCATTAATTAAGGGCCATAGGTCCTCGTATCTGTAAAGGTTTATAAGAGTAGGCTCTTAAGACTTATGAGCAATGAGGCACCAGCTGTTAATACTTTGAGTGGAAGGAGGATCGAGGGAGGCTTATCCCTAGATGCCAAGATTGCCATAGCAAACGTGGTCATAGGAGATGCCCTGACGCGCTTCAAGAGGCCCTTCGTTGTCTGGTCCGGGGGAAAGGATAGCATGGTTGTCCTTCACCTGGTGAGGGAGGAGGTTAAAAGAAGGGGGATTCCAATGCCTCCAGCTTTATTCGTTGACCATGGCATGCACTTCGAGGAGACCCTTCAGTTCGTGGACAAGGTATCTAAGGATTGGGGATTTCAGGTCGTCGTCGCAAGAAATGACGACGCCCTCTCTCACGTGAAGGACGGAAAGATATGCCTCCAAGACTTGGACGAGGATAACAGGCGCGAGGCAAGGGAGGTTGGCTTCAACGGTGACTGCTTCGACTACTCCCTTGAAAGCGTAGTAGGAAACCACCTCCTGAAGACTGTCGCCATGAAGAGGGCCATAAGGAGGTACAGGATCGACGCGCTCTTCGTTGGGATAAGGTGGGATGAGAATCCAGCCAGGTCATGGGAGGTATTCATATCCCCAAGGGAAGACCCACCCCACGTTAGGGTCCACCCCATACTCCCTTTCACGGAGAGGAACGTGTGGGACTACACGCTAAAGAACAAGCTTCCAATTCACCCGCTTTACGCCAAGGGATACCGCTCCTTGGACGGGAAGTTCGACTCGAAGAAGGTGGACGACAGGCCAGCTTGGGAGCAGGACCTGGAGAACACGAGGGAGAGGATGGGAAGGGCTCAGGACAAGGAGGGATTCATGGAGACGTTGAGGCGCTACGGCTACATGTGAAGGTAAGGCAGGACAAGAATAGCTGGTGAATTGCGGTGGCCGATCTCCCCGACGTCTTCTTGATAGTGCTTGACACGCTAAGGAAGGACTTCTTGCCCATGTACGGGGGGTCGACCCATACGCCAAACCTAGAAGCGCTTGCCAGGGACTCCGTTGTTTTTCAGAACGCCGTGGCGCCTGCCCCTTGGACCGTGCCCACGCACATATCCTTCATATCTGGGCTTTACGCCAGAGAACATGGAGTTCACGAGGACGAAAAAGAAGGAGGCGAGCACATCCTAGAGCAGATGCGCGCTTACGACGGCCCTAACCTGGTCGAGAGGTTAAGGCGCAAAGGTTATAACGCCGTCGGTCTTTCCGCGAATCAGTTCATGACACCTGGTAGCGGCTTTGACCGCTTTTTTAATGTTTTCACTGGCTGGGACTATGCTCCAATGATAAAAACTGATACGTCGGTTAGACAGGAAGCCACCAAGTACGGCACGGGTCGCACGGAGATCGTCCTTAGCCTCCTGCGCAGGGGAGAGTTCGGAAAGCTTCTTGAGTACTACAGGGAGTACAGGCGTTCTCATCTCTCATACCAGAAGGAACTAAGGGCGTACAAAGAACGCGGCTTTCCGCACCTGAAGGCGGCGCGTCAAATCGTCGACGCTTTAACTTCCTCCTCATATGAGCGTCCTCTTTTTGCTTTCATGAACTTCATGGAAGTCCATGAACCAGTTACTGAGTGGGAAGTTTTGCAGCAAAACGCCGTTTATGAGATCTTGGATCTGCTATCAGGAGGTCGTGTTCTTGGGGAGGGCTTAATGAGGGAAATAAGGGAAGGCTATAAAAGGGCCCTGGAAGCGCTTGATGCACAAATTGGTCGGCTACTCGATTTCTTGAGGAAATCGGGAATGTACGAGAGATCCCTCATAGTTGTGCTTTCAGACCACGGCCAGGCGATGAAGGAAGGCGGGCACTACCCTTACTATGGGCATGGGGCTTTTCTTTATCCTGAGCTCATCGAGGTTCCGCTAATTGTGAAGTTTCCCGGTAACTACAAGATAAGGCCGAATGAGGGATATCAAAGCCTAACCGCGATTCCTGACTTCATCGAGGGAGTTATCGATGGAGCTATGCGTGACGCCATTACTGGTGAGGTCGCTGTAAGCGAGGCATTTGGGAGTCATATAAATTTACGGAGATGGTTTGAGGGTGGCATCCTCCCAAGAGAAATGGAGGGTGAGGCGCAAAGAATTTTCCACTCTAGAAAAGTGCTCTACAAGGAAGGATATAAGCTCGTTGTGGACGGGACGCTTGGGAAAATAGAGGAATTCAAGAAGGGTCAGACCGACGTGTCCCAAGTCGATAACAGGGAAAAGCTGGAAGACATGTTATCTGAACTGGAGCTCTTCAAGGGGACGGAGAGGTTTATTGTCCCCAGCAAAAGGTAAAAATCGGGTCCACATCTACAGCTTAATTTCGCGAATCTGCGTTTCCTAAGGGTTCCATTGTGTTACATGAGTTTCAGGAGTTTATCGGATACGATGCCGGTTTTATCATTAAAAGCTGATTGCGCGTAGTAAGCGAGCACCTATTGAAAACTCATCGTTGGGCGAATGAGATCGGTGGTGTCCTATAATGGGAGCTTTTTATCGCTTGCAGCAAACAGTGCTCCCTGGCCGGATTAAACCTTCATGTTCATACGTTAAACCGACTCCAAGTCGGAATTTATTACATGCCTCTAGGACCCTGAAAACGTACCCTTTTGTTGAGCTGTGCGCGAAATGTAATGTAACTCTTTTGTGCGGCGGTACGCGTAAATCTCTATTTTTTATTGGCTTAATTAGGCTTCCCAGTTAACGCGGTAGCATATCAAGCTTCACAGCATTGAACACGACAGTTCCCTACTTTGGTTGACCTTATACTGCAAGTTAATAAAGCCAAATCTAAGCTAATTTTTGACGCTAATGGATACTTAGTTATTTGGGCCTCGGCTCGGATAGCATTTTCAGCAGAACTTGTCCCTTGCCTTTTGACTTAAGTCGCTTAGGGTGCGCTTACGAGCGTAAAACCGTTTCGGTTTGGGATAAACTGGTCACGCTTATTAAGCTACACATGTTATGTTTGCATTTGAGTACTTCGGTTGTTATGCACCGTTACTGGGGAACTCCCGGAGGAGGCCAGCTTGTATGTGCCGGCGCTGCGGATGCCTTTCGTTCGGCGGGCATGAAGGTTGCACTAAGCGGCGTCTTCAGCTTTGATCCTAAGCAGTACGTGCGCTGGTTTGGCATAGATATATCTGGAATGAGGACTTACACCATGGGAGTTGGGCCAAAGGCCTTCGGCCTGTTGGCCACTGCATTTGAGTGGATTCCGGCCAAAAGGGCTATTCGCGATACTAACGCTGAATTGCTTTTCACGGACGATCCAACGTACAGGCCTCTTCTGAGCTCGTTTCCGGATTTACGCGTTCTTGAATACGTGCATTTCCCGCTCGAGGCCAGCTTAAATCCAAGGCTGCGTCACCTAGGCTTTTATTATAAAGATGACCCTCACATAACTTCTAGGTACGGTCACTTTCCCATGAGTGCCTACTGGAAGGTGTACATGCATCTAACTGAGAAGTACATGCGTCATAATCCCTTCGAGTACGCAGCTGTTGTATTCACTAACTCAAGGTGGACGGCCAGCGTGATAAAGAAGATCTATGGCAAGGATCCCTTGGTCCTCAATCCTCCCTTACCCCCTTCCGCATCCATAAAGGGATCTCCCGCTCCTTTCAGCTCTAGGAAAAACGCAGTGGTCATGCTTGGCAGATTTAGCGAGGAAAAGCGCTATCACTGGGTAATCAGTGACATGGGAAAACAGCTAAAGAAGATGGGAATAAAGCTTGTGATATTTGGCGGGGCCGTCACAGGTACTCAGAAGATGTACTTAGAGCGCGTGATAGGTGAGGCAAAAAGGGCTGGATTAACCATTTCCATGGGAATTGCGGAACCTGACAGGGCTTTGTCCGAGGGTTCGGACATATGGATTGTATCCAACGCACCCAGGGACCTCATAAACTACGTCATGGACAGAGCCAAAATTTTCCTGCATGCCACCGTAAATGAGCACTGGGGAATTGCGGTAGCGGAGGCCATGGCGAGGGGGCTTCCCGTTGTTGTTCATAAATCTGGAGGAGCGTGGACGGACCTAGCGGAAGAGGGAAAAACGGGCATGGGATACGAAAAATCCTCTGAAGCAATTACCGCCTTATCCAAGCTGATATCGGATGAGGTTCTATGGGACTCTCTTTCAAGGGCGTCCCTGAAGAGGACCAGCGAGGTCTCTTTAGACATGTTCGAGCAATCTTTCTTGAAGGTAGTGGAAAAAATAATGTAGGCGGTATTGAGCGTGCAGTCAAGACTCACGATTTCGCTCACTAGATTTTGCGTCCTTCAAGAGCTGCTTGCATCCAAAGTACAGTCAGCTTATGTCGTAAGGGATGAAGTCTCGTCGTGGCGGAATATACCTCTATACTTTTAATGGTGCTTGTGCGTTGCACCTTTATTTGTGCTATGCCGTGAAGATATTTTTAGGATCGAACAAGGTGTGGTTCTTGAGGTATTTTGCAACCTCAACGATTTCCTTTTTTTCCCCGGAAAAGAGAAATAAGCCCGCAATAAATCGACATCATCGACCTATAAAGGGAGTCAAAGTATGCTTTATCGTTCAAGTAAGCGTAGGACAGCAGCCCTATTGATGATCCCAGAAGCGCTCCGGCAACGACGTCAGTTGGATAGTGAAGTCCCACGTACATGCGTGAGTAGGCCACGAGTAGGGCTTCTACCAAGAGCGGCAAAGAGTACTTGCGGTTGAAGTAAAGGAGCGCGACTGTTGCTCCTCCGAAAACTATCAAGGCATGGCCAGACGGAAAAGAAGAATCCGTGGGTTTCGGTAGCAGTACCCTGGCTTCGCGTATGGTTAGAAATGGTCTAGGCCTGTAGTAAACGGCCTTGATTGATAGGCCAACAGCGATTATGAAAATGAACGCCAAAGCCATCATCAAGGAAGCCCTCTTGTATTTTTCCCCTCCCAAAATCCATGAGAGAAGTACCACTGGAATCCAAAAGTACGACCTACCGTAGCGGGAAATGACGATAAAAATAGGATTTAGGTAGGTACTGCTCCAAGTAACGTTGATCGTCAGAAAGGCTTGGTAGTCTTCCTCCTTAGCTACTCCGCTCAGCACAATGATGAAAACTACAACGAAGGAAGCAAGCAATACCCAGCCCAGGGTTTTTGCTTTGCCCGCTTCCAAATCCATCACTTTTGTGATCTGCGGAGCGCCCGCTGAATTTCCTTTCCAAACTGCATAGCAACGGCAAATACCACCATGAGCACTAGAAGAACAATAGAAGCGATCAAAGGAGTGCTGCCCGTCTTCCAGACATACTTAGTTAGCGCTAAGAACAACAAGAAAAGGACAGCAAGTGCTATCTCTGCCATGGTATCCAAGCTAACGTTAGATAGCTTGACCAATCCTAGTTCAAGTGCCCCGCCCTTTTAAGTATTGGTTTTGCGTATTTATCGGCTGGGTGAGTTAGAAGACCACCTATGATAAATGAAGGCCTCAAGCCATTGCATGAGCAATGGAACGCGCTTACGGCGCCATGTGGAGAGCCTCGCCTGACAACCAATACTGAGCAAGGAGCCTCTTCTACCACCTTTGAAGTAACGCTTCCAAGAAGCAGCTTCCCTAGTCCTCCTAATCCATGACTTCCAATGATTATGAGCTCTACTTCCTCTTCTTTTGCTAGTTGTATTATTGACTTTACCGGCCTTCCCCTCAATATCTTGCTCTCTGTTTTTATTCCTGCGGAGGTCAAGATCTCGTGCGCCTTGGTAACGATGAGTTGTGCCCTTTCGATGCCCTCATCGTGTGATCCCTTGGGAATTATGCCGGTGGGTATTGAGGTATCGTACATGCTTATCCTCTCCAAGTACGTTTGGGGTACTTGTATTACACCAGGCTCTATAACTGTCATCACTATTGCAAGGCCCTTTTTCGGGTCAATGATCCTTGCAGCGATTTCCAAGGCCTTTAGGGAGTACTCCGATCCGTCGATTGGTATGAGGACCTTCCTGAACATCTCTAATGAACTATGTGGGATTTTATAAAACTGCCGTATCGGCACCTATTCATTTTGGCGTTCTACTTTGGGAGACCTTTATTCTATTGACATAGAGTTAAATATAAATGCCCATTCGCGCATACTGTAGCTTGGCTACGTTCACTTTCGACTGGGAGGCAAAGACCCCTTCTCCTCCGAAGTTTCAGGTGCTGGATGCCGAATCTTTCAAGAAGCAGTTCGAATGGATTACCGAAGCCGTGGACAGAGGGGTAAATCCCTTCACAAAGGCTCCCATAAAGAGGAAATTGGCCAGAATTTTTAAGTGGAGGATCGAACTACTAAGCGACGATGAAGGCATTGCTTCAATATGGTCGGCGAATTGGAAAGCCTCAAGAGGTAAAGCCGATGGCTTCGTATACTCTTTGCGCGTTCCTCGTGAGAGTTCGCCGGAAGGGTTACCTCCCGACGGGACGGGCTATTTTTGCCCTGAATTAATGAAGTACTTGATCGTGAATCCAGCCAGCTATGATGAGTTGAAGACAGTCGGGGTTAGGCTGATCACGAGCGAGCTAAGCGAGAGGTCTGGTAGATACGTTTCCATAAACGGGTCATGTGCTGAGGTTCTGGGGAGGGGCGTGTGCATTATGGCCTCCAAGGGGCTTGGAAAGAGCACACATGTTTATGGACTTGCTGGCTGGACCCAAGACGGTACAACGAAGTTTCACTCTGACGGATGGCTCTTTGCTGACGTCAAAAGTAAGGTTGCGTTCTCCCCAGAAAAAAAGTATTACTTCAAGGGAATGCCATCTATATCTCTTACTCTTAGGAGAATACTTTCCCGCTCCAAGAAGAAAAGCGGCGAGAGCAGCTTGGCGAAGACAATAGTCGTAATGGACGGCTTTTTAGCTGATCCCAAGGACTTCATGGGAAAGGAAAAGTTCACCAAGAAATGCACCCTTAAGGTATTTATTATTTTTAAGAGGGATCCCTACGATCAGTGGCTAATAAGGCCCCTATCTGCAAAGGACGCTATTGACCTTCTAGAGAGCGGACTTAGTTCAGGTGCAAGCGATCCTTACTTCAACCCGTTCGTGGTAAGAAATCCCGAGAGAGATGAGAAAAGGAGGAAAATGTACGAGCAGCTTCTCTCCGGAGGATCCATATACCTGGTTAACACGCGCGCTCAGCCGTGGATAACTCAGACGCTTATTAGGGGACTGGCTCTGGAAGAGTGGAGTTGGGCTAAGCTCGTTGATGGAAACGTTTACGCCTTGAGGGGAGAGAAGTATGAGCCTTTGTTTAAGGCGGGAGCTGAAGCAAGCAGGCTTGAGCAAAAAGTGAGGGCGGGTACCGGCATAGCATGAGGCCCATACGATTGCCTTGTCCATATTACAAGAACGGGATGTGTACAGCTGTGAGAGATCCTTCAATGGCTAGAGCTGTGGTAATGCCTTACAGGTGCAAGAGTGATTATGAGAAATGCGAGATATATAAGAAGGAGGAGGCTAGGCATAGCGGTTCGCAGAGAGCAAGGCGGCAAGACCGCGGCAGGGTCAGGGGTTTGATGGTGTTTGTTGAGGCGAGCCTAACGGATGACCCACCTGCTAGGTGTCATTATTACGACGCCGGCTTTTGTAGACTTTACAATCGGTTCATACCCGAGCAGTACAGGGAACTATGCACCGACGCTGAAAAGTGTCCCTTGAAGCCAGAGGGAAAAGGACCTAGTGCACGACCTCTTCAAGGAGTGCCTTGAGTTCTTCTTTTGGAGAAATAGAAGCTGGATCAATGCGCTGTACGCGGGCTGCTAGGCTGGGCATTTCCAGTTCATCTCTTAACCAGTTTACAATATCTCCTTTCTTTATGTGCTCTCTGAGGGAGGGCTCGGGTACCTTGTCTATGGCGGCAATCAATCCATGAATGGTATACACAACTTGTCCAACTGGTGCTCCCTTCAAGGTGAACACGAACGGGTGATCTGCCACTTTCAGTTTTTCTCTGATTTTTTGCTCAAAATCCCAAAGAGCGGAGAGCCCAGTGACGGCAGCATCGTAAGGAGAAGGGTAGGGGCTAAAGTAACTGTGTACTTCGCCAGGACCACCTCCATATGTGTACATGTAATACGGTATGTCGCTCTCCTGGAAGTTCCTCCATACCTCTATTTCTGGGCCTTTATACCCCTTGAGTTCATTTCCCAGTCTCTGAAGGGTCCTAAAGTATGCCCACTGGAGAGCATTGCCAAGCCAGCAGCTCGTATCCCTTTCTGTATCTGCCCATGAAGTTGTCGAGTCGGGAGGAACGGTTACCTCATCTACTGGTTCTTCCTCCCTGACCACCTCTGAAGGAGTGGCAAACGTCAAGTTATCATGGCTTAGCACTTCGGATGGCAAAGACCTAAGAAAATCGTGGATTCCCGTTTCTGGCCACTGATGTTCTCCGAACGTTTCGTAATCCATGAATAGGCCTACGTACTGGCCAGGCGTTTTGGAGAGCCAGTCCGCGTACTTCTTGGCCGTTAACGGCCACTCACTCCACCATCTAGCTGAAAATCTGAACGCCACGTCATCGCTGAGACGGTAGTTTCTAAAAAGCACCCTTATCTTAGCCTCACCCTTGGACACGTAAACGTAGTTTGGTGAGCGCCAACCCAGTATTCTCTCTGCCCCCTCAGCGAAGATGCCTGAATATCCGAGGCGCGAGATGTGATTCGCTATCCTATCGTTGTATATGAGCTCCGTGTTTTCGAAGAACTTTGGTTCGTAACCGAGTAATTCCCTTACCTTTTCGCGATGCAGCTTGATTTGCTCATCGAATTCTTCCATGTCATCATAAAGAGAAGAAAGGGAATGGTAATATGTTTCCTCCATTATTTCGACGCGACCTGTTTTAACGAGCTGCCTGAACGTCTCTAGGAGATCAGGGTCATATTCCTCGCTTTGCTCAAGGAATAGGCCTGAAATTCCAAACGCAACTTTAAATCCCCTGGGATCGGCCTTATGCTGATCGATAAGATCAAGGATGATCTCGTTGGTTGGTGTGTACGCTTTCCTTGAAGCCCTCAGAAAGATCTCTCTATCCGAGAGCCTATCGAAGTAAAAGTCCCTGAGGGGGACCTTGGGGTGAGTCCCCATGAGGTCAGACCAGAAGAAGTCCTTCTTTATTCTTCTGGGCTGATGGACTTCAAAAGCCAAAACAATCTTCATGGTTGAGCTTTCGTAACAGAATAAAAAGATTTCACGGTGAAATGATAAGGCAGGCGGAGCGACGATGTACTATTTGCATGATTTTTCTGTCCATCCTTTCCCGTGAGAGCGCTCTTTAATCTTAATTTTTCTTAGTCATTTACCGCTCAAAGCAATCAACTAAGCCTCTCGAGGCCGAACTGGTGGCACACTAGGGCTGCTTCTTCAAAACATTTTGAGGACAACGCATTTATGGGCGTGCTGGTTAACGCTTTCATGAAGCCCCAGGAACTGAAAAACTACGTAATTTCTCAGGCATCTGTAAGCAGGTCAAAACTTCTAAGAGATATGGAGAAAAGGGGCTTCAAGAGGGAAGAGGTTGATCAAGCCATAGCTGAGCTTCTATCCTCTGGGGAGCTTATCGAAAGAGGTTCTGGAAGAGCAGTTGCATATTCGCCAGTCTTTACCGACATTAAGCAACTACTTGAGGAGTTGCTAAAGGGGCAGGAGAAGATAAAAAAGGCTCTTGGAATAGACGAGGAAGGCTTTGAGATAGACTTCGAAAAGTGTTACAGGAAGGTCAGAGACGTTGCAGGCATAGCGAGTCTCAAAGACATAAGAAACGCTATGAACATGAGCCCATCGGATTTCTATCAAAGGTTTCAGAAGATATACAGCAAGTACAAGTTATCTCCTGGCGGTGAGGAGGGACTTGTAATAGATGGAAACATTTGGGGGGTGATCCTTGGATATGCTTGAGGCGAAGCTTGCCGTTAACCCTTTTCCATCAACCCCAGTTGCCAGTCAGATTTATGCGGACAGGCTTGGAGGTGAGGCTTGGAAAAAGACAAGGGATGACCTGCTAGCCATGGCAAATAGTGTTCGCCGCTCTGGCTACTTCGGCGCAGCTGTCATAGTGGGTCCCCCAGGAGCGGGAAAAACTCACATATGCATGAACGTTAAGAAGGAACTTTCAGATTTCTTCCCGATTTACGTTGATGCGTCGGTTTACCCAAGTCTTGAAACGGGTATAATGGAATCCATGCAAAAGAGTTCAGTTGAACTGGGCTTCCGCGACTTTGCCGATTACGTGTCCTACAGAGTTTATGAGTACGCCATCACACACGATGAAGAGCTCATGCGCAAGAAGCTCAGGTATGAAACGAAAGATAGACTTTTCTACCTCTCGTTCAAGCGTTACCTTTTATCGTTAAGAAATGGTCACCGCTACCTAACGAAGGATAATCCATTTCTTGTGCGCGCTTTGGCCAAGAGGTTGAAGGTTGAATCGCTATCTGACTTCCTATCGGAAATCCCGGTCGTAGCCGAAGAAACTGGAAACCGCTTCTTGCTGATAGTTGATGAGACTGAAACGTCTTACGAAAGGGAGCTTAAGGTAATATACAACGCTCAGCCAAGGGGGCTGCTTCTTATTACCACGTTCGTACCAGATCGCTGGGCAGACATAAAGGACAAAGCCTTGAAGGATAGGTTTTACAGCGCATCCCTGTTCAGGCAGCTTGGGTATCCAAGGGAAGACGATCTTGAGGATATCATAATGTCTTATCTTCAGGGGCACGAGGGGTTCACGCGTGAATGGGTTTCTGAGGTGGTCAAAGATTCAGGGTTTACTGACATAAGGGATGCGCTCAGAAAGCTTCACGATGCTTACGAGGCGTGCAGCGGCAGTCCTGATTGCATTAGAGAGCATCTCTCTGGGATAGTAGGCAACAAGGGTGAGTTATCTAGGACCATAGAGCGCTACGTGAGATCTCAGGTTCTGCCCTCGCTCAAGAACAAGGGTTTCATAAGCTACTTTGCTGACAAGGGAAAGAGGATTCCCTCGCTAAACTCTGTCATAGACATAGTATTCGCTACCGATGACGTCCTATATTTGGCTGACGTTAAAATAATCGATAGTAATTCTTTGTTGCAGGATCTGGAAGCAAGCGTTTTAAGGGCCTCGAGGCTTGCAGGCATAGAGCTAAACGGCAAAGTTTACAGCAAGATAAGGTCCTTTGTGATAACAAACAGGCCAGGAGCGATAGGCTTTGAAACGCTGACTTTAACTCCTGAAGAGATAAACCTGATAAAGGACGGTTTCAACCCCCTCTCCGTTGAGGAGAAGTTTTCGCGCATCTTAAAAGCATAGCAAGGCGAACAGGGAGAACTTATGGGCCACCTAGAGGATCAAGAACTCTCCAGCATAGCACTTAGATATGGGACTCCAATTTACGTTACCGAGCTATCAATAATAGAAGAGAACTACAAACGCATATATCAGGCCTTTAATCGCCATTTCCCCACAAAAGTTCTTTACGCCGTGAAGGCTAACTACAATCCTGCCATATTGGCACGCCTGCGCTCGTTGGGAAGTTGGTTTGATGCTTCGTCGCCCTTCGAAATAGGCTTTGCCTTAAGGGCCGGAGCAGAGCCCTTCACGATATCGTTCGCTCCCGCCAACGCTGGGCTTGAAGAGCTAATCTACGCTGTTAAGTCAGGAGTAAATGTGGTCGTTGCAGATTCCCTTGGTATGCTGAAGCAATTGGGCACTATCGCGAAGTTCAGGACCGCTTTGCGGCTTAACCCTGGGATAAGCGCTGGGCACTCCGAGAAAGTTATGACAGGAGAAAAAGGTTCAAAGTTTGGCATATATCCAGAGAGCATAAGGGAAGCCCTGGATTTTGTCTCCATGAACTTAGAGCTGGTAGGGCTTCATTCTCACATAGGTTCTGGCATAAAGACACCGGAGCCCTACCTTCAGTTGATATACTTCCTCAAGGACTTAACATCTAGTTCATCGCTTGAGCTGGAATTCATCGACATAGGTGGCGGGTTTGACTTTGAAGACCCGAATGGCTTTGACGTCGTAGGTCAGGCCTTTGAGAAAGCGTTTGGAAACGAGGTGGATCAGCTGAGAGTTGAACCGGGTCGTTATCTCGTCAAGGGATCATCGGTACTTCTAACCACCGTGAATCAGGTTAAGGACGCGGTTGGTAAGCGCTTTGCGCAGGTGGATGCAGGTATGAACGCTCTTCTGAGACCAATGCTTTATGGGGCAGTGCATCCCATGAGGAAACTAGGAAGCGACTCAGAAAAGACTTACCTTTACGATGTAGTTGGGCCCATATGCGAGAATACTGATATCCTAGCGAGAGACGTGAGCTTGCCTTCCCTAAGAACGGGTGACGTCATAGCCATTGAGCAAGTAGGGGCTTATGGCTACTCCATGTCATCAAACTACAACCTGAGGCCAAGGCCTGCGGAGCTCGTGCTGAACAGGGGAACCGTGGTTTTGTATAAGCCCAAGGAAAGCCTTGACGACCTCTTTCGCCCCTACGCTCAAGCTGGCTTTAGCCCTTAAGCTGGTTGGATAACCTAATAGGTTAGGTAATGCGTTAACTCAGCTTGAGAATAATAATGTTCATGGGCAAGGGAGGTACTGGTAAGACCTCCAGCGCCCTTGCGACCGGGATACTTTGCGCAGATAAAGGGCATAGGACGCTTGTGATATCTACTGACGGGGGACATTCAATACCTGATGCCTTGGAGATGCCCGTTGGAAGCGAACCAACTCGCGTGACCGAAAGGCTATACGCCATGGAGCTTGACGCCAGATCAGAGGTAGAGAAGAACTGGGGAAGCATAAGAGATTACATGAACGCACTTTTCGCAACAAGGCTTGATGAAAGCTTGGCTGCGGAGCTTTCGCAAATGCCCGGAATAGAGGAATTGCTTGGAGTGCTTAAGATCGAGGAGTTTAGGAACCAGTGGGACGTGATGGTCTTAGACTCCGCGCCCACGGGACAGGCGCTTAGATTTCTCATGGTTCCCGAGGTCATGGGAAGGTTTGGGCTGGAACTCATAAAGCTCCAGCGCACGGCGACAAAGTTGCTCAAGCCCATGCAACCGGTTCTGCCAATACCGATTCCTGATGAGTCAGTTTACGAACAAGCCGAGGGTATGATTAAAAAGCTTAAGTTGGCCGGCGATATCATGCGTGACCCCGACGTTTCTTCCATTAGGTTGGTTACAAATCCCGAGAAAATGGCCGTCTTACAGACTCAGAGAAACTTTACCTTTATGAGTCTTTTTGGGTTCAACGTTGATATGGTCATTTTGAACCGCTTCTTTCCAGATAACGTCGGAGATTACTTCAGTAGGTGGAAGCAAATACAGAACGATTATACGAGGGCCGTGGAGAGCTCCTTTTATCCCATACCCTTGCGCAAGGTAAAGTACTTCCAGAACGAGGTTGTTGGCTTGGAAAACCTGAGGGAAATGGGTATTGAGATCTACGGTGAAGAGGATCCATCCAGCGTGTTTCACAAAGGAAAGCCATTCGAAGTAACAAAGGAGGAAGGCTATTACGTGCTTAAGCTGCAAATACCCTTCATAGCAAAGGGAGATGTGAAGCTATCGCAGGACGGGGACATGCTATCAATATCGGTAAGGAGTTCCGTATCAGTTTACGAAAGGGAAATTGCGCTTCCAAAAGTTCTTGAGGGAAAGGAGGCGGTCGGCGCAAAGCTTGATGAGAAAGCCTCATCACTCTTTATAAGGTTCAAGCGAAAGGGTTCACTCCAAGGAGGTTCGCAAAGGCGTAAAAGCACCTATAACCATTTCTTGCGAAACCAAATGGATGAAAAAGGGAGCGATCGTAGTTCAGTTGACGATCCTCTATTTTCACTCCTCAGGACAATGGTAGAGCCCTTGGGTGTTCTAGCCCTTTGCCCCCTGGTCGCTCTTGCCATTTCTCATAGGGATAATCCACACGTTATGGCCGCAAGAAGGGAAATCTTGTTGGCCCTCAAGGATGAAATAGAGCGGGAGCTCGGCGAGGGCGGCGGGGCACCTCCAAAGCGGAAGGAAATTCGCTTGGAATGAGCTCCTAGGTAGGGGCCTGAACTAAGTAAGGGTTTGTAAAACCTGCTTGACGAGTTAATGCGAGGGAGTTTCATCAAGTCCTTTTTGTTTCTCGCAGGGCTTCAGGAAACTACTCATGAATTTTTTTCCACATTTGTTGGGCGAGCTTCCCATCGTACTTGAAGTCCCTTATCATTTTCAATGCCTCTTCCCTTTTGACCCTATGTTCTTCCAGAAAGGCGTTAAGCTTGGTTATCAGTATTTGCTTGAGTTCTCCTGTGAGCATGTTTCCGCTTCTGTAGTCCTCCTCTATTTTCTTGATCATCTGATCATCATCCTCAAAGTAGTAGTACAGCCACTGGAATGAAACGTCAACGTCAGGGTTTCCGCCCAACTTACGCTGTAGTTCTACGGTAGGCTGTCCCCCTGAAAAGGCATACTTCATTATTTTTCTCTCAACGGTTTTAGGATCGTCGTTCAGGTAAATGGCGGTCTCCGGGCTAGATGAGCTCATCTTCCCCTCCAGGCCAGTTAGCGGCGGTAAGAACTTGCTGTGAACCTGCGCAGCCTTGAAGTAGCCAAGCGACTCAGCCATATCTCTTTGTAATCTCCAGTAAGGGTCTTGATCTATGCCAGCGGGAATGAGGCATCTCCTTTTTTCGAACATCGTTGGGGCGATCTGCAGGGCCGGATAGAAGGTAATCCCGACGTTTGAAGACATGTCAAGGCCGAAGGTTGCTCTTGCCATGGAGAACGTAATTTTCCTCGCTATTTTCAAAGATATTGGATACATGTTCCTAATGTACTCTGTGTCTTGGAAGATGAACGTCTTGTCTGGATTAAAGCCCACAGCTATTATGTCAGCCATGTTTTCAATGGACCACTGTCTCGTCTGATCGAGGTCGTATTCTTGATTTCTTAGAAACTTCTCATCATCAGTCATCTCGATGTACACGTTCACGCCGAACTTGTCTTGCAGCCACTTTGTGAATAGAAAAGGTATCAGGTGGCCTATGTGCATGGCCTGCGAAGGCCCTCTGCCTGTATACATGAAGAACCCTTTTCCAGATCTGTAATCCTCGAGTATGAGCTTAAGATCTCTGTGGGAGAAGAAGATGTCCCTCCTTAGCATGACGTGAAGGTTCCCAACGAGGGCCTGCATCTCGTCCTTAAGTTCTTTCGTTATTTTCTGTGTTCCAAACGTTTCTATGAGCTTGTCGTAATCCACTTTTCCCTTGACTTCCCATGGTGTTACCTTGAAACCTTCATCCATGACGAGGAGTGTGGAGGCGATTTTAAGCGTTTTGATGTACTAAAATGTACGTGAAAGGCTTATATTTAACTGCCAAGTTAACCTATGGCTATTCTTGACAAGATAAGGTATGATTTGCCACAGGATGAGATTCCTAGTCAATGGTATAACATAGTTGCCGATCTTAGGGAGCCGCTCCCTCCCCCGGTTGACCCATCTCCTGATGGTCATCGCCTGAAGGCCTTCATGGAGGTGCTGCCAAAGCAAGTCGTGCAGCATGAAATGAGCTCTGAAAGATACCACTCTATACCCGAGGAGGTCTTGAGGATGTACATGCAGGTGGGCAGACCTACACCTCTACTGAGGGCTAAGAGGTTTGAGGAATATCTAAAGGCTCCAGTCAAGATATATCTTAAGACTGAGGCATATACCCACACGGGAAGCCACAAGATAAATAGCGCTATCGCGCAGGCTTATTACGCAAGGGCGGATGGAGCTGAAAGGGTTACAACCGAAACGGGTGCAGGACAGTGGGGATCGGCGGTTTCCCTTGCCTCTTCGCTTGTAGGTCTACAGGCGGATGTTTTCATGGTGCGGGTAAGTTATGAGCAGAAACCATACAGAAGGACGCTGATGAAGCTCTACGGGGCAAACGTTCATGCAAGTCCGAGTGAGCTGACCGATTATGGTAGGGCGGTGCTGAAATCAAATCCAGATCATCCGGGCTCTCTTGGCATAGCCATAAGCGAGGCCGTCGAGTACGCTCTCGATACTAACGGGAAATACAACGTGGGAAGCGTTGCCAACGCTGACATAATGTACAAGACAATTGCTGGTATGGAAGCCAAAAAACAACTGGAGCTCCTCGGAGAGGATGTCGATGCAATAGTGGGCGTGGTAGGAGGAGGATCCAATTACAGTGGTTTGGCCTTCCCGTTTTTGGGTGAGGAGCTAAGGAAAGGGGAGGTAAGGAGAAGATATATAGCTGCTGGCTCTTTGGAGGTCCCGAAGATGACCCAAGGCGTGTACAGGTACGACTACGCCGACAGCGGCATGGTGCTTCCTCAGCTAAAGATGTATACCATAGGGGCAGATTTCGTGCCACCGCCGGTTTTCGCAGGAGGGCTAAGATATCATGGGGTTGCTCCAACGCTGAGCCTCCTAATGAAGGAGGGAATTGTGGAGAGCAGGGATTACGATCAGCATACATCTTTTGCCCTGGCTAAAGAATTTGCAAGGCTAGAGGGAATAGTGCCAGCGCCTGAAACAAGCCACGCGCTTCCCATAATATTGGAGCTCGCAAAAGAGGCCAAGCAAAAGAGCGAACCGATCACCGTGCTTGTGAGCTTCTCCGGGCATGGCCTGTTGGACCTTGGAGGGTATTCTGACGTGCTGGGGTTGTAGTCTCGACCATTGCCTCATCGAAGAGCTGTGATCTTGTCATAAGCTTTCCCATCCTTGAGTCCCATATTGTTGCCATTCTCCTCAAGGTTTCTGAAAACCTATCGGACAGGTAGTACTTTCCTCTCTCCTTTCCTAGGATTCCTACTCCTAGGAGCTGCCTCATTGCAGAATAATAAGATGCCTGCGAAACGCTAGGGTGCCGTTCGAGAAAATCCTTCCACTCTGAAACGGGCATCTCACCCTGGATGGCAATCTCGTTGAGTATCATTCCCGCAACCAAAGAAAGCTCCTCAGGTCTTCTTGGGAAGAAGCACTTCAGAACGTCCTCCATGGTTGCCTCCCCCCAGTCTGCTCTAGGCTTCACAACCATAAGAGCGCTTGTCTTCATAAGCTAGTTACATCTCTCGCTTTTTCTGGTTATCATCGAAAGATCAACATCGCTCATTTTTTATCTTTGTGGATGATGATCGGTGTAACGGTTCGTCTGTTGCGAAAGTATTTCCCTCACAGGACCTCGCAAAGCGTTTAAGCCTGCGGCAGATTTGCTGAAATGGATAACTTTACGATCATTGATGGAAACAAAATTCATTACATAGAAGAAGGCAAGGGAAGGGATGTGTTGGTCCTTTTTCACGGTTCCAACTTCAATGCCATGACCTGGGTAAACACTGGAACCTTGCAGGCTGTTTCCTCGGCGAGATTCAGGGCGTTATCTGTGGATTTCCCGGGATATGGCCAGTCGCAGGGGGAAAGGCAACACCTCTCCGAATTTGTAGGAAAGTTCATTAAAATTCTGAGCGACGTAAATCGTCTGGTCCTATTGGGTGCTTCAATGGGCGGTAGGGCGGTGCTTGAGTACGCGCTTTCCGTGAATGGCAAGGGACTAAGTGCAGTTATTCTTGTGGGCGCCGTCGGCTTGGCTGAAAATGCGCAAAGGCTAAACTCGTTATCTCGGCTCAAGGTACTGGGGATATGGGGAAGTGAGGACAGAATTTCCCCTCCAGATAATGCGAAATATTTAGAACTAGTGGGCGGAAAAGTACGCATAATAACGGGAGCACCTCATGCCTGCTATCTAAAGGAGCCTCAGAAGTTCAACGAGATATTGGTGGATTTCCTCAGGACTGTATGAACGGCAGTAGCAATGATAAGGGAAACCTTTTTTGAATGGTCCTTAGGCGCAGATAATCCGTCGATCGACTGAGTTTGAGATAATCAACCCTGAGTCCTGCAGCGACCCTCGTACTTGAAGCAAAAGTAATCTTCATGAGAGCAGAAATACTTTCGGCTACTTCAACCCCTGTGGCTCACGCCTTTGAAGGATTTTCTCAATAAACTTGTGCTGGAGTACGGTGGCATTCATCAATTTCAGGCTGCGCGGTCCATGCGCTCAATAATTTCACCGTTTAGTTGATGTCCATGAGGTAAGCTATCAACGCGAAGAAAAAATGGCAAAATGCCCGTATGACGGAACGGAAGTAAAGCATCCGACGAAAACGTGGACTATGATAGGAAAGCCCATGGGAGGTAAAAGGGTAAAGCTCACTAACGGGATATTCCACTGTCCAACTTGTAACAAGAACTTCAGGGCCGTGATAAAGAAGGAAATAATTGCAGCCTGATTTTTTTGGCGGCGCTTACGCATTTGGTAATAAGGTCGTTTGTAAAAGGCCAAGTGGGTAGGATATTTCTTGTGGGTCAAGTTGAGTTATCTTTTGTTGGTAAGCCGATTGATGGAAAATGTCGTTTGTCAGCTTAACGCTTCGAAATAAGACCCTGACTTGGCTGAAGCAGCAGCTTTCCCTTGGCTTTCCCAAGCGTTTTTGTGCTACTAATGAAAGTTAACGGCAAGCTGCGATGGTTCTTAGGCCCCTCCTAAAGTGTTATCCAGAAATGTGAAGTAAGGTCTCGAAGTTTGGAATAACAAACCTTTTGCCTCTGGCTTTGTGAAGCTTAAAAAGCAAAAGGTTTATGAATGATCGCCTATTCATATAAATATGAGTAAAAAGCAAACAACCTGTAACGACATATGCTTTGCTCTTTCTGACGAGATCCGTCTGAACATACTCTTCTCACTCGAAGAGGGAGAAAAAGATGTCTCAACTCTCGTTTCTTTGCTGGGCAAGAATCAATCTCTGGTATCTCATCACCTCAAGATCTTGAGGGACGCAAACCTGGTCGTGAATAGGTACAGAGGAAAGTCAATAGTCTATTCCTTGGCGGATCCGTCTGTAAAGGAATTCTTGGATTCGCTAAGAAAGCTCACAGATTACATAAATCAGATAGGGCTTTGCATAGAGCGCGGCAAGAAGGGAGTAATAATCTCAGATAAGAGGAGCTTAAGTCCGCAGGAATGCGCAAACATGGGTAAGGAAAGCCTTGGTAAGTAGTCAAAGCGTTAGGGTAGGCAATAACACAATCTTCTACGTGGAGTGCTGCTCTGAGGGGAAGCCCTGGCTTCTGTTGCACGGACTTGCAGGCTCATCCGCCAATTGGCTTAAGTTCATGGATCTCGTTGAAAAGAAGCTCGACGGCATACATCTAATAGCGCCCGACCTTTTGGGACATGGGGAGTCAAGCGCGCCCAAAATCAAATATTCTGCCTCGCTAGAGGCCAGCATTATGAGCGATTTCATGGTAAACCTTGGCTACGATAGGTTTTCGGTTATAGGAAACTCATTGGGGGGGTGGATAGCTATGCTCCTAAGCTTGCAAGGAAGGGTTGAAGCTGAAATCCTCGTGGACTCAGGTGGCATGCGGCTTCCGACTGTATCATCTCTTGATCCCAAGGACCTTGATGAGGCCATGGCACTGCTTTCCAAGATATTTCGCGCCTCGAGTTGGAAAACCCGGGAGGTGGCCTCACGCCTTATGAGCGGTCGTTCTGGGTCCAAGGGATACGTTTTACAGTCCTTTCTGAGATCCGAAGAGAGGTATCTCAGTTGGGAAGACATATCTAGGATTGAGGTACCTACCTTAATCGTTTGGGGCTCAGAAGATGGACTGATTCCTCTGCAGTTGGGGAGGCTTCTAGCATCAAGGATCAGGGGATCAAAAATGATCATACTAAACGGGGTAGGACATGAACCCATGATCGAGGATCCAGAGGGATTTTTCATAGCCGTAAGTGGATGGATGAAATATAGCTGAGGCCTTAAGGTGCTCTGCGCCAAATACATTCCTTGTTTCCGCTTTAGCAAGACTTAAAATCAGGAAATCGCATAATCAAAATTTGAGGACAAGCGCCGTTACCTTTGTGCTGATTCTGGCCTTACTTCAGCTTCCCATGCCAATGAGCTATCAAACCGGATTCGTTTCTCGTCGCATGCGGGTTTACGGCGTGTCGGCGCAGGTTCTGACAGCGGACGCAAACCCGGAGGAAGGCTTTGGCTTTTACGCTTGGGTTGGAGTAATCATAGACAACGCAACGGTCATGGCTGGGTACGCCGTGCTTCCCAGCTCTTACTGGTACGTAAACGGTTCCATAGCTCAATTGAATTCCAGCAGGCCAGTTTGCTTCTATGGGGAAATCTTCTCCAACGGTACTTCTTTGCTTTTCTTGTCCGCTTATTATCCGCAGCGCAACACCACGCACGTTTATTCCTTAGTTCTTCAAAGGGACGGATGGGAAGCTTACTATGATGGGCACGCCATGGGACGTGTTCCCTTGAAAGATGTAGCTGATCGCGTTCTGGCAGGCATTTATGCCCCTGCAGCCAACTTTGCTCACCTTGTTACACCGGTCATTTTCACTCACATAGAGTACTATGATGGGGTCCTTTGGAGGCCTGTGGCCTCTGGGTTTAGGTTTGAGGGCTCACTTAACTGGTACTCCTCAAGCGATCCTTACGGGAGCGCTGAGCTAAACTCCAATGCCTCCTTTTACGTTTACAAGGGCTTGCCAAACGAGAATGGCAGCCAGCTTTGGCCAATTTACCCTGTTACGATAAGTTCTTATGGTAACTTGAGCAGGGGCCTTTACGTTAATGGTTCGATTATAATACTCAGCGCGACAAACGCAACTGGAGACAATTGCGAGCACGTCTTCGAGGGATGGTCGGGAAGTTCTCTGGGCTATACAGGGAACAGCGCTCGTGCAAGGATCCAGGTGCTGGGAGAGATAACCGAAGTCGCAGTGTACGAGGAGTTATATCGCGTCAACATAAGCATCTTAGGGAACGTGCCTACCGAATTGCGTCTTTCATCCGTGCAGGGCAGACATGAGGTTAATCCCATGAGGGATAAGTTATCGGTTTACCTTGGGAGGGGCTTATGGTCGGTTAGCGCTAAGTATGGCAACGTCACGATGGTAGTTAACGCCACGAGTTTTGAGGTTGAAGGCCCCATGAACATAGGTTTGCGCTTTTCTCTGGATTACGTAAACCTAACAATAGTCGATCCTCTTGACCTGCCCGTTCGCGGCGCTATCATTAAAGTTGGGAAACTGCAGAACGAAACAAACGCTGGTGGAAATGCTGCAATACCGGCAAATCCCGGATCAAACGTAGTCACTGTTCACTACAGGGCAGTTAGCGTGACAGGTGAGCTGAACGCCCCAATTAAGTCAAAGTGGGTTCTAAAAAATGCAGATTTCTTGATACGGCGGAGCATTCTCTGGCTCAGGCTTGCTGTTACGCTGGCTGCTTACTTGCTGGGCCTCAGAGAGGGTTAATGGGAGTTACCTTTATGTATCAACTTTGGGACGCGCTTCGAGATTCGACTAGCAGCCTCTTGGCCCACTCTATGGCAGAGCTGAAGTACGAAAATGCTCTCGATGCGTCTTCGTTCCGCAACATTATCATGACGTCCACGTAAGAGCTAGCTATGTCGTCCACACTGATTCCCTTGTTTGCAAGTATACCCAAGAAGAAAGCCATGTAGCCTGGAGTGTTCAACATTTCCATTGGTCCCCTGAGAATTATGGCAGTTAGCTCGCTTTTTCTCTCCAGCACTTGCCCGGTTACTTGGTTTAGCAGCCCCTCTGCATCTCTCTCATCAATCAATACGGTTACCGTTTCCGTGCCCTTTGAGAAACCTATGATCTTGTTTTTGAACCCTTCCAGGAGAACAAGGTCCCTGTCCGTTGGTGCCAGCGAGATCTTTGCTAATCCTGTTTTTACGGTCAGAGAGCTGTTGGCCACGCACCTGTATAATGGCTGAAGATCAATCTTCTGCCTAGCCCTTCTCTTTAATGCGCTTGAAATGCTAGTCAAGGTCGGCCCCTCCCTTGGCATAATTTTGTGAAGCTCTCTGGCAATCGCGCTGAGGTTCGCGTAGCCGTTGTTTAGGCTTCTCTCCAGACAAGGATCCATTGTGAGCGCATCTTCGATTAACTGGGAGATGTTCTTCAAATTTTGATCAGAATAGACCGAAAAGGATATATATGGATTTCTTCTGTCAAAAAATTGGAATCAGTATCTAATAAGGATCTTAAATTGAAGAAGGACCTCGGGCTGCTGCAGCTAACTGCTATGGGAATAGGAGCGATAATAGGGGCAGGTATTTTCATAGCGCCAGCTGGTGTAGCGTCGGTGGCCGGACCTTTAGGGATTATTTCTTGGATTGCAGGAGGCCTAATAATGTCATTGATTGCACTATTTTATGCGGAGCTCGGCGGCATGCGGCCCACTACGTCAGGATTTTACGTTTACGCCAGGGAGACCTCTGGAGATTTCCCAGGTTTCATGTCAGGATGGGGTACGTTTCTCTCTTACGCCACTACAGTGCCCATCGAACTTTACACGATAATGTTTTACATGACTTCGTTTGTGCCCGGCCTTGCAAGCACCGGCAATATTCCAATCTTCGGCGTCGTAAATGAGCTGACGTATCGGGGGTTGGCCGTTGCCCTCATCCTTCTGTGGGCTTTAACGCTGATCAACGTGATAGGCGTGAAGTACGGGGGATGGTACGCAACCGCAACTACCGGGTTAAAGCTTGCTGCTTTGCTCAGCTTCTTGGCCGCTGGAATTTTCCTCGTACGCCCATCAAACTATGGCTTCTTGCTGCCAAGAGATCAAGCAGGCTCAGGCGTGCTTTTGGGCATATCCGCGACCGTTTTCTCATACATGGGCTTCAGGCAGCCATCCGACGTTGGAGGTGAGGTTAAGAACGCCAAGCGGATTATCCCTTTGGCAACCTTAATATCGATGGGAATCGCCACACTGGTATACGTTTCCGTGGGCTTGGTTTTCACGGGAATGATAAACTGGGCCGCGCTAGGAATAACGCCCGGTTCATGGTCTTCTGTGCCGAGCAACCTTACGCTTGCGCAGGTAGCTAGGTTAGATGGCGCTTTGCCTCTAGCTCTTCTCATAACCGTCGGCATTATAATTTCTGCTCTCGGAACAGCAGGCGTGTTCACCACAACTACTGCGAGGGTGCCTTACCAAATGGCAGAAGGCGGCCTTCTTACAAAGGTCCACGAAAGGTACGCAACACCTTACTTATCGCTAATCGTGATAGCAATCTTCCAGAGCGTGTTGATGTTCTTCTCCATAGGTTATTGGGCGCTCTATTACGTGTCTGCCATATCAGGGGTGTTCAGCTACGGCATAAGCGGCCCGCTGGCAACTATGATATACAGGGCCAAGGGACTGAGGAGCGAGTTTTCAGTTCCCTTTGCCCGCGTCCTTGCGCCTATAGCGTTCGTCGCCTCATCCCTTTTAGTTTACTGGAGCGCGTGGCCATACACTGGATACGGTACCGCTTTCGTGGCTAGCGGTATTGCCTTGTACCTTTACGTTAAGGTGCGCAAAGGAGGGGTCTTGAGCGCTGCCCGGGAGATCGTTAAGTCTTACTGGCTCATCGCTTACATAGTCGGACTGATGATCCTCTCTTACCTTGGGCCTTCAGCCTTCAATGGCGTAAACTTCATACCATTCCCTTACGATGAACTAATTGTGGTAGTATTTTCCCTCGTGATTTACTACGCGGCTTACCTGAGCAATGCGAGATCTTTTATTAACTAAAACTGAAGGATTGTGCAAGAGCTCGTGTCATAATGCGAACAGGTTCTAGTCGTAACTTGGTGTTTTCCTCAAGCGGTTAACGTCATTATGATTCAAGCTTTTAGGCCAATGTAGGTGCTTAATTATGTCAGATGAGAAATATTTGGTTGACGTCATTGAGGCTCCTGAAGGTCTCAAGGCCAGTAGCAAGTCCCTGCAAGCCTTGAAGGGACTCGTGGGCCGCAAGATGATCATTAGTATGCAAAAAGAGGCGGTGAACTGCCCTGTGTTGAAGCAAGTTGTGGCGTTTCCCGACTGCATGGCATGCCCCAACTTCATAAGGAGAGTAAGGGGAAAAGTTTACTGCAGGGGTGAGACCTTGGGAAACCCCAAGCGAAGCGCTCAATGCTTAATGAGTTTCCTCTGTTTCTTGCGATTTCTTGATTCACTGTCTCCGAAAGCTTAGGCACAGCGAGCTCAGCGTCGTGCGCTTGGTTTTTAATTCATCCCAACTCGTTTTTATTTTGATGTTTCACGGGCACAAAGCAACGAAATGATTGGTCTTTTGGCTTGTTGTCGGCGACCGATCCTCCGATTCGCTGTAAACACTTAATTACCCATTGTCAAATAGCATAAGATTGGCTAACGTGGAAGGAATAGATGCGTTGCTATCTCCAGATTCGGTGGCGGTAATAGGCGCATCGGAGGTTAAGAACAAGATAGGGAACGTAATAGTGCGTAACCTAAAGGAATACGGTTACAAAGGCAAGATCTACCCAATAAACAAGAAAGCGGATGAAATAAAGGAGATAGAAGGGCTGAAGGTTTATCCGTCTATTCTCAGTGTCCCTGGCCCAGTGGACCTGGCGGTGATAAGCATACCTGCTCCTCTCGTGGCCGAGGCCGTTGAAGAGTGTGGAAAGAAGGGGGTTAGGGCAATAGACATAATATCCTCTGGATTTGGTGAGGTCGGCAACAAGGAGGAAGAGGAGAAGCTCGTTGAAATCTGTAGGAAGTACAACATGAGGCTGCTTGGACCAAACACTTTCGGCGTTTACTACGGCGCCAAGAACATGAACGCGACTTTTGGCCCGAAGGAAGTAATACCTGGTAGCGTTGCCTTCATTAGTCAAAGCGGTGCCCTTGGTATAGCCCTGATGGGATGGACCATACTTCAGCAGATAGGCATGTCGGCCATAATAAGCACCGGGAACAAGGCCGAGATCGATGACGCAGACCTTCTCGAGTGGCTTGCGTCGGATCCAACCACAAATGCGATATTGATGTACGTTGAGGGCATAGGCAATGGCCAGAAGTTCATGGAGACGGCAAAAAAAGTTGTGGTTAAGAAGCCGATCGTCATAATAAAGTCGGGGAGGAGCAAGAGGGGAGCTCAGGCGGCAGCCAGCCACACGGGCTCCCTGGCCGGTGCAGACAACGTCTTTGATGCGGCAATGAAGCAGGTGGGCGTGCTGCGCGCTTCAGACTTCGGTGAGGCCTTTGACTGGGTGAAGGCCTTATCTCAATCGCCCCCCCTCAAGGCTAGGGAATCAATAATAATCACTAACGGTGGAGGAGTGGGCGTGCTGGCTACCGATGCCTGCGAGTTCAATGACATACCTTTGATAGTTCCTCCCGAAGACATGAAGGCCAAGTTCATGAAGTATATGCCAAGCTTTGGGTCGCCTAGGAACCCAGTGGACCTCACCGGTGGGGCAAACGAGAAGCAGTACTACGACGCCCTGAGCGTGGCCTTCGGCGATGAAAGGATAGGCAGCGTTATAGTGCTTTACTGCCAAACCGCAGTTACAGATCCCGTCGCCATAGCTAAGCAGATAGCCAGGGCTTACGATGAGGCAGGCAGAAACAAACCGATGGTAACCAGCTTTGTAGGAGGAAAAGAGTGCGATGACTCCATGAAGTGGCTAACCAGAAACGGTATCCCATCCTACTCGACGCCAGAACAGGCCGTTAAGGCGCTTGCAGCGGTGTACAAGTGGAACGACTACAAAAAGAAGCTTAGCGCAAGCCTTATCCGAAAAGCTGAGAGCGGTTGGCGCGTGACCTTTTTAAGTACAACGCGCATTTGACACCAAACACTAGATTTATGATGGAAATGCTTAACTCCCATTGCCATATGGAAACCGTATAAATGGTTGACAGCTTTAAGGGCTCGGCAATGAAGAAGAAGTTCTTCGAGATGCTAGCTAGCAGCATTGGTGCTCAAGTTGTCGTGGAAAGGGCGGCAGGGCTTGAGGGGGAGCAGATAGACATATTCAAGGGCAGGCTCATGTCCTTCAACCCCGATACCATGGACATATGGCTTGCGGACGTAATGGATAAGGAAAACATGGTAATTGCTAAGGAGATGATGATCAACGGGGAAACGATAATGTCGATAAGGACCATACCTCCGGTTCTGGACCTCAAGGACCTGGCAAGTAAGTTGAAAAAGGCTGGCCTAGAGGCAAGGGTGGACGAGGAGGAGGGTGCAGTTGACGTTGCGAAGAAAGCACTTATATACAGGAATGGCCAAGTGATCACCACGAACGAGAGATTAAGGAGCAAGTTGGAAAAAGTGCTAAGCGCAGCGCTAAGCCAGGAGGACCTGACGGATCAGCCGCGTGACCTGTAAAAGAGACATGGGGCTTGCATGTCCGGAGGGAAGTACATGCTTTTATCGATTGGACACTGGTATACGCCGCTTACCGTCAGCTCGAGCTTGTGTCCGCAAAGCGGGCACAGGTATCTCTTATTGAACCTATAACGATCAGATATGGCTGGTAAATTAAGCGAGCTGTGAGCGTAAGGAATGGCGCACTTTCCCTCCCTGTAATAGGGACATCCTTCAACCTCCGATGATCCATCGCGCATTAACACAAAAATGACGCTTGAGCTTAGCCTTGGGCAGGTAACGGCTGCGGAGCTGACTTTCTCGCTTAGAGAGCGCTCATCTCCCCTTATTGATCTGTTTGAAAGCCCCATGTTCCAATTATTATATCCCGCGTTGAAATATAAACCAGTCGTGCTTTGATGTTGATCTCATCCCATAGCTCGGAGAGGGCCTCTGCGGCGGCGGAAAGGATCTCTTCATCCGTTACGTTGAAGGCGTTCATCGTATCGCTGTCCACGTCAATCTCGCCTAGGACTTCATCTCCTCTAAGTATTGGTATCACGATCTCCGATTTCGTTGAGGGGAAACAAGCGAGGTAGTTTTTTTCTTTGCTTACATCTTCCACAACTATGGTCTTCTTTTCCTTTGCTGCCAAGCCGCATATTCCCTCCCCAATCTCAATGACGCGATGGTTGGCAGGGGCTCCAACTTCGATGGCCAGCACCAGTTCATTTCCCTTCCTAACGTAGATTCCAATCCAATCGTAGTTTCTCTGATCTTTTATTAACTTGAGAAGGCCTTCAGCTCCCTCGCGCTTTACGAGGTTCTTGAGTTCCTCTATGTCTTGCATAGAGCCATTTTTTAGGCATAAATAAGCTTTGGTGATAAGGCCTGGAGAAGGTAGGGCCCAGGGAACGCAGTTAATGCCCGATCATTGAACAGTTTCACCATACCCCCATAGTTAAGTTGAAATACTAATTGTTGCGCTTAAATTATGAGCGATGGCGACTACGAGCGCCTATTTGATGAAATAGGATATTCCAGGAAGATATTTAAGGAGGAAGCGGTCCTGTTTCCGGATTACGTGCCAAAGTACCTGCCTCACAGAGACTCTCAGATGAGGGATCTGGTGAACTTCTTTAGGGTATCACTTGAGTCCCCGGGCAAGGTAAGCCAGAAGGTTCTTTGTAGCGGGCGCGTTGGCGTAGGGAAGACAGCCGTGACCAAGCTTTTCTCGTCCATTTTCACAAAGGAAGCAAGTGGTAGATTTGGCCTAAAGTTCAAGTCAGTATTGGTTGATTGCAGGAAGGAAAGGACCCTTTACGCTGTCCTGCAATCCATAATTTCATCGCTCGATCCATATCAACCTTACAAGGGTTTCTCGGCAAGGGACATACATCGCATGATCCTTGAGCATCTGGAGAGCGAGAACTCCTATCTATTGCTGGTTCTAGATGAGGTTGATTACCTAATAGATGCCTCGGGGTCTGATGCTGTTTACGAGCTTACCCGCGACGAAAAGGGAAGCGGAAGGATAAACTTCATATTCATATCGAGGTCTCCAGCCCTCATGGGGACGCTTGACGAGAGCACAAAGAGCACGTTGCTTCACAACCAAATAGTTTTTCCACCTTACAGTACAGATGAACTCAAGGACATATTGATGCAGAGGGTTCCTCAGGCCTTTCAAAGGGGAGCGATAGACGACGAAGTTGTAATGCAGGCTGCAAGCCTAGGTGCCTCTTCTGGTGGGGACGCTAGGCTGGCGCTTGAGCTGCTTTGGAGGGCTGGGAAAAAAGCAGAAGCAGAGGGTAGAAGCGTGGTAACACCAGAGGATGTCAGGGTAGTGTTTGGGGACATAGAGGGCGTTCCAAACGAAGAAGAACTGCTTTCTTTGCCCATTCAATCAGCTATAACGCTTTTGGCCGTTGCGCGTGCTCTGATTTCCACTGGGAAGGAGAGGATAGCCATGGGTGAGGCTGAAAGGGAGTACCTAACTGTTTGTGAAGAGTATGGCGTGGAACCCAGAGCTCATACCGCATTTTGGGAAGGAATACAGTCCCTTAAGGGCTTAGGTTTTCTGAGCACTGAGGTTAAGGTTGAAAGAAAAGGTAGGACAACTATGATCGGTATGAACTATTCAGCCATAGGCCTTCAGAAGGTCCTGGAGGGGCTTCTTAAAAAAGAGGCAGAAAAAGGCGAGCAGGCGCGCATGGGTTGATTCTTCTTGCGTCACCGCTTAAAAACAGCTTAACTCATATAACAGTCGCAAAACGTTTAACAACGAACTTCCCTCCATCAATCAGAGAAGTCCCAAAGCGTTAGCGTAAACCGAGTAAATTCTCCTAGAAACTGAGCGCGGGTCGTGCCTTTTAGCGACGACCATAGCAGCGCTAGTCCCCATTTTGAAGTTCAGCTCCTCATCAGTGAGGAGGTCCAGCAATTTTTCCGCCATAACATCTTCATCATCCGCAAGAAATCCAGCATCGTTGGTTACTATTTCCGGTATGGCGCCAACCTTAGAGGTTACGACGGGGGTTCCAGAGGCCATGGCTTCCAATATGGAAATGCCATAGGCTTCAGCCCTCGTCGGCATGAAGAAAACGTCCACAGAAGAGTAAAGCTCGAGAAGCTTATGCCTCTCGAGGTAGTCGTACCTTTCTATCCACTCCTGTTTGAACTCACTTAGCCTTTCCTGTGGCACGCGTCCTACGTATATCATCCTAACGTTTGGGTCCTCTTTTCTAACCTTCGTCATTGCACTCAGGGCTATATCTCCTCCTTTCCTCCAGTAATCGAGCCCCACGAAAAGGACGGTCCTCTGTGAATCCTTGGGTTTGCGATATGAGCTTTCTGGCTTTGGCTTTACCTCCATGGGCAGGGGCACGACGTTTATCTTGTCCCTTTCTACACCATCTTTCTCAAATCCCCTTGCCGCCCATCTTGACCAAGTTATGAGGCCCTTGTTTGTCTTCGAGTTCAGTATGTCAGTTGAAAGCTCTACCAACCACCTCCACTTCCCGTCGCTGTCTCCGACGTATCCCTCCAGAAATTGGCTCACCGACGTATCATTTTCTTGAATCCAAGGCTTGCTGAAGTGCTCAAGTAAGTTGGCGAGCCCTGGTGCTCTCTTCTCGAGAAGGCCAGGAAGCCAGTAAGTCCAGAACGAGGTAGCAGCTTTTGGTAGGTACCAAAATATGAAATGGGCGATGTCAACGTCCCTGTAGAACTTCTGCGCGCGGAAAGCATCCAACACAAGCCTGACAGCGGTACCCTTGGTTATGGCGTACTCTCCGTTCTGTGGCGATCTAGGAACCTTACCGCTTAAGAAAAAGTAAGTCACGCCTTCAGGAGGATATGTCTTTCTAAGAGATGCCGCGGTCCTTGGCTGCCCTATGAGAGGATGGGATGGGGAAGCAAGCAAGCAGCTTATGGGCAATTTTCGCGCCTACTACATATGTAGTAGGCAATCCTTTTTAAGCGCTGCGATCAGTAATTTATGAAGCGCCAACGCGCGCTCGCAACGCTCGAGTATGACGTGCTCAAAATAATATGGAGATTAGGAGAAACGACCGTATCTACGGTAAGGGATGAGTTGGAGGCGGAGGGAAAGCCCCTTGCGCTTACGACCGTTTCAACGGTTCTTGACAGGCTTTACAGAAAGGGACTCGTCAAAAGGCGTCTTTCAGAAAGCAGGGGTAATCCTAAGTACCTTTATTCGGCCAAGGTAAGCAAGGAAGATTACGAGCGCAGCGTCGTATCGGATCTGCTTGACAGATTACTGGACAAGATGGCCGAGCCAACCATATCAAGGCTCATGGAGCTCATGGCAGAGGATGAAAAAGACAGAGAATTTCTTTCCAAGTACCTTGAGAAGCTTAAGAGGTACAGAAAATGATAGTGCATTATCACTTTCAGGGGCATAGCTTTCCAATGGCCTTTCAAAATCCCTACCTCGCAAGAATACTTTGGCGCGTCATGGTTGACGAGCACCTGCTCTTCGTAAGCCTTTTCCTATCTTTGGCTGTAGTGCCTCTTTCATACTACGTCAGCAGCGGAGATAAAAGGGCTGGCGAAAGGGTGATACTCTTGGGGATGGCTCTTTCCGCCATACCGCTTCTGGCTTCTCCCTTGATGCCTCTCCTTTACAGGGGAAGGGTAATACTCATCGTTAGGATAGCGTTGTCTCATGACGCGACCTTCAACAGGGTGCTTCTTTACAGGATCGGTTACTCCATAGCGCACTGGAGCCGCTGGGATCCTGAGGCATGGCTAATCGGCGCCGCGCTCTTAATGCTTGTCATTCCTTTCTTGGCGTCCTCCTCCATGAGGGGGAAACGCCATCTCCCAGCCCCGGCATGGCTTCAGCGCGAGGTGGAAAAGCTATCCAGCTTGGCTGGCATAAGGGCCCCAGAAGTCATGCTGATCGATAGCGGGGTGCCCAACGCCTGTGCTTCCATTTCGCTGCTGAACAAAAGGGTCATGATAACGGTTGGCCTTCTGGAAACGCTCAACAGAAGGGAGTTGCGCGCTGTGCTGGCGCACGAGATATCGCACCTAAGTCATCGCGATCCCTTGAAGAGGTTGGTAGGCAGGTATTTCAGAATTGTTATGTTGGCAAATCCGCTTACGCACCTTTTGGAGCCCTGGCTTTCTAGGAGCGAGGAGTACGCGGCCGACAGAGAGGCTGCTCTGCTGACGAGCCCCGCTGACATGATAAGCGCCCTGCTCAAGCTTTCTGGCGTGATAGCTGCCAGCGAATCAATGGCGCCCGCCGTGCCCTTGCCGGCCTTTTTAGGAGGTTCATCGATTCTTAGGATCTTGTCAGGCCATCCAAGTTCAGCGGAGAGGATAAAGAACTTAATGGCTATGCTCGAAGAAAAGTGAGGGAAAAGATATCGTATGGTTAAAGACAAGAGCTACGTAAGGGCAACGTTTACGATGCGCTTCTTGAGCTTGGCCGCCATGACCACAATACCCATAATCTTGAGGTCAAACCACCTAAGCGTCGTTCAGATAGGTTTGCTGTCGGCCGCCATATGGCTGGGCTCGGGATTGGGTACCATAATCAGCATGGTTAGACCCATGTCCCTATGGAAGGCCTCCCTGTTGGGCATCGCCTTAACATCGATGTCATTTGCTGCGATATCTAGGGTAGTGTGGGTAGGCTTATTCTTTACGCTCGGCCTTGGCCTATCGATGGTCGAAATTCCTTCATTAGACGCGGCAAGAAGCCATGGGAGCACTGGTATATATTCTTACTACTCATCTTTGGGCCTTGCCACGCTGATCGCTTCAACGGCTATGCCTGTCTTGCTCTACGCTAGCAGAACAGTTGCATTGTTAATACTTGCGATCGTGCCCTTGCTTGGGGTCCCCGCGGACAGATCTGAAAACCATGCAAGGCCTTTTTCAGATTCCCATTTAATGAAACTTAAGCAGAACTACGCCGGCCTATTCGTTTCCGCCTTTCTAGTTTACATGGCTTACTACTTCGTTACAACCTTCTTTGGAGTTAGGCTTATGGAGCTGGGCTACCCCGCATGGCTATCTCAGGGCTCGTTCATAGCCATTTTCCTTACCTCATTTCTGATAAGGCTGCTACATCCCGCTCAGCTCATAGGAGTTAGGCGTCTTATGGGAATCTCGCTGCTGTCTTTTTTGGCGCTTACCTTGCCCATGCCCATGCCCATACTTGGCCTTGTTGGATTGGGCCTGTCTCATGGGCTATTTCCGGTTGCGATCTCGCTCAAGCTTGTCAGCGAGCATCCCTCAGACTTCGCCGTAGTAAACGTTGTGGTGCTTTCATCTACAGGTTTCGCAAGCTTCTTGGCGCCACTTATAGGCGGTTATACAGTCTCAGCCCTGGGCTTTAGCGGAACCGTTTTGTTGTTCTCGGCCTTTCTTCTTCCCTTACTTATGAAAAAAGGTGCGAAAGATGAATTTGAGGGATAGGGAAGAGCTTCTAGCGATCTTTTGTGAGCTGAGCGAAAACCCAAGCGAGTACTCGTCAAGGGGGGCTTTAAATAGCCATGGTCGCTCTCTTGCTCTCAGATTCGGTGCAATAGCTCACAGGATGGGGATCTTGACAAGTCCAAGGCTAATTCTCGGAGACGGAGATTATGAGAAGTGCATCAAAAGAATGCAGGACCTGATAAACTCTTTTTCCAAAAACCCTAATCAAGGGTGATCATGGTTAAAGTGGATAGTACGTTCTTATTTCCGCGAATTGTGTAAGCCACCGTCTTCTTAAGCTCTTTCTGATCGGTGTAGACGACCCTCATTAGGATGTCGTAGTAGCCACCTAAAAGTATGTTCGCCTCTCCCACGCAGCCCGCTTTTTTAAGCTGCCTTAAGACGTCTCTCTCCTTGCCCACTTTTGTCTTTATCAGAACGTATGCTACTCTCTCCTTTTGTCTTTCCCCGTAGGGCTTTTCCATTTTCGCCAATTATATGATGCGGCCTTGAATAAATGCTAATCGAATTCACGTATATGAATTTTATAGCCTGCTATCTATGCCTCAAATGGTTGATCGATTGGCTTCCGATCTGCATAATTCTTGGCAATCAGGCTGTCTCCGAATTACGTGTTGAAGTGAAATTGCGTGGTTCTTGAGCGTTTGTGTGAGGTTGGATTGGAGAAGACCCTCAAATCGTGTGCTAAAAGCAGGCGCTCGCAAAGGCTCGGTTAAACCGTGGAATCCAGTGCGAGGTCAACGCCGGGGTAATACAGATAAGTTCCCGCGTCCTTTAAACAATGCAAGTGGAGCTCATGCCTTACCAGCGGGAAGCCGTGGAACGCATAATTTCGGCGATAGATAGCAAAAACGTGGCCTTTCAGGCTCCTACTGGAAGTGGGAAAACCTTGATGGCATTGGAGGTTGCGCGCCAGCTCGGGCCCGCCTCGGTATACGTTCGCACGCTATCCCAGTACGCCTCATGGGAAAGGGACTGCAAGAAGATCGGTTTATCTTTTTCTGGGCTTGCGGGAAAGGAGCGCTTCTGTCTAAGACCACGCATCAGGCAAGGCGATGCGGTAAAATCGGTTACCCGCTGCGCATTGTGCCCTTTTTTTGACGCTAAGTACAGCAGAAAACAGCTAAATGATCTCGGCGTGGTTGGATTCCTTGAGCACCTGCGGGCCTATCAGAAATGCGGATATCCATGGGTCAAGCTCCAGCAAGCTGACGTCTACCTCTACACGTATCCTTACTATTTCTTTTACAGGAGGTTGGTGAAAGGAAACTCAATTCACGTATTCGATGAGGCACATAACCTGATGCACATACAAGACCTGGTTGACGTAAGCATAACTATTCAAAAGATCGGGAAGCTTAGGTCCATTTACGCTGGAACTGACGTTGAGGACCTGGTCAATGGAGCGCTTGATGCAATTGAGGGTTGGGTAACTAAGGGCGTTAGGGAGGGAGCTAAGCCTCCAGACCTCGAGACCTATCACTTGGAAGAGGTAGAGGACCATCGGCTTGCCTCATTTAGGAGAGCGCTGGAGAAAATAGGAGATCCCTCCTACAGGCTTTACGTAATTCAGGGCGGAGTGATCATAAAGCTGATGGATCCATCAGCTGTACTCTCCAGGCTAAATGAGGACAGATGGCTCCTCATGTCGGCGACGCTTCCTTCTAGGTCCTATATGGAAAAAGTGTGGGGTCTAAAGGGCTTTGAGGTCATTTCTATTAACCCTTTCAAGCCCAATTTGGCTTTTTACTGGAACAGGGACCTGAGCACCAAGTTCACCCAAAGGGGAAAAAACAGAGACGCCTACGTGAGGCTTGTGTCATGGCTTAGAAGCGAGGAAGGCATAACGCTGGTCCTAGTACCCTCGTACGAGATTGCCTCGTGGTTCCGGGGGATAGCTGACTACGTAGAGGATCCGAGCTCCTCGCTAAGGTCAGTTCCCGAAAAGGGTCTAGTAGTAGCAGTAGCAAGGGGAAAGTTGAGCGAAGGAGTTGAGTTTGTGAGGAATGGAAAAAGCCTTGTGAGAAGGGTTGTGGTTGTGGGCATACCTTATCCCAACGTGGCTGACGCCTACTCGAAGGACGTCCTCGAGTTCTTAACGCAGAAGATGGGTAAAAGGACCATATGGTTTCTGCTAAAAGAGGAAGCGTCGATAATAATTAGGCAGGCCATTGGCAGGGCCGTGAGAAGCGAGGCAGACAGCGCTGAGGTTTACCTACTCGACAAGCGCATGGGACCATTTCTCAGGGACATAGGGACTAAGATAAAGCAGGTCAAGATGATTCCATAAACGGCCTTCAAAAAACTTTGCCAAAGCAGAACACATAAAAGTCCCCGCTGCACGTGATAAGAGTGCGCGCAAGTCAGCGTTACTTTTTCATCTTGTTATCCCTTCTCGAGATGCAGAAGAGAGGAGAAATCATAAGCTCAACAAAGCTGGCAAGCGCCGCGGGCCTTTCTCAGCAAGAAACGGCAAGGGTTCTAAGGCTTCTTGAGTCGGAGGGCATAATATCGAGAAGCCTTGTGCGGGGCGGCCAGGAAGTCCTGCTCACGGACAAAGGAATTAGGTTTCTGGAGTCCGTTTACCTACAGCTGGAAGATCTCCTCTCATCTCAGAGGCCAGAAATTAAAAGGTTGAGCTTTGAGGCGCTTGTGTCCTCCGGACTTGGTGATGGAGCCTATTACATGTCTTTGGACGGATACAAGAAAGAGATTGAGAAGAACCTTGGGTTCAAACCGTTTCCGGGGACTTTGAATCTAAAGATCACTGGAAACTTCCCAAGCAGAGACTACTTAGCCAACATCTCCACTTACAGCATCGCACCTTTTGCTTATGGGGGAAGGATAATGGGGGGTCTTAAGTACGTTAGGGCGTCGGTGTCAAGGGGTGAAGAAGAGGTGCAGGGAGCCTTGATATTTCCTGAGCGCACCCATCACTCCAACGAAATCATAGAGTTCATCGCGCCGGTAAAGGTGAGGGATGCTCTAAACCTAAAGGATGGCGACTCGGTTATCGTGAGGGTTAGCCCCTGATCGCCGAAAGTATCGCAGAAGTCCCCGCAAGGGACTCGCGCGTGCCCCGGTCACTTCCACGAGGGCTAAGGAGTCTCGAGCGATGCCGTTGCGTTGGTTTTCATCGGACCCTTCAGCTGCGCTGCAGGGTGTACGCGGCCTTTCCAAAGGGCATCCAGTAGAAACTTTCATCCGAGACCTTTACATCCCTAAGATAGACATGAACAATTGCGCCGCGCACCTTGGATTTAAAGGCCTGGCGCGCTGCGATCCCATAACCCGAGACCTGTTACCGCTATCCCCTTTCCCTCACTCATTTCCTCAGGCCGCGGAATTTACACTTATTTCTGGCTCGAAGTCAGCCTTTCTATGATCGTAAGCGCCCTTATCGCTTCAGACCTTGACATGAAGATGAAAAGGTCGTTGTCGTGCCTTATGACGTGCTTAACCTCGATGTTTAGACTATTGAAGATCATCCAAAGGGGATGATAGGCTACTGAGCTACCCGGAAACGTGAGCCTTAGAAGTACCACGTCGGAGTTTTCATCGCTCTGATCTCTTTGTTTAAGTAGCACTATCTTGTCTCTATGCCTAAAGAAGAGTAGGGCTGTGCTAACGTCGATTTTACTTGCATCTTTTGCATCTATTTCTCTTTCTATGAGGTTAGAGTCGAGGTTGAAGTTCAAGCCCTTAAAGATCGAAGAATTATCTGTCCTCGTCACCTTTTTCATCCCTATGGCCTTAGCTATTGTATTGATCTTTGCCCTCTTGCCGGTGATCGATTCAACGGAGTCCTTTATTTCCCTGGCAAGTGCGTTGGCGTTGACAAGCTTTGTTGATAGTAGGAGCTGGTAGACATAGTTTCCGTCTATGATCTCGCTTACGGCCTCGTTTATCTTCAGTCTTGCCTCCGTCCCAGCCTTCATTTTATTCATAGAAGCGCTAGCTTTTACATTTTGTGAATCAAATTCACATTTTTGATTCATGCACAAAGCCGCGACTTTTCTGTCATCCTTCCTTGAGCTCTATGTAAACTGGCGCGTGGTCCGACCCAGTTACTTCTTCTAGGATTCCAGCGGCCTTAAGCCTCGGCAGCAGCTCGTTAGAGATCACGAAGTAATCTATCCTCCAACCGATGTTTTTCTGCCTTGCGTTGAACCTGTATGACCACCAGGTGTAATGACCTCCATCCTTGACGAAGTACCTGAATGTGTCCACGTAACCGTGAGCAAGGAACTTGCTCATCCACTCTCTTTCTTGCGGAGTGAATCCAGCGTTGTTAACGTTGTCTTTTGGTCTTGCTATGTCTATTTCTTCATGCGCAACGTTAAAGTCGCCGCAGATCACAAGCGGCTTTAGCTTTCTCATTTTTTCTGCGAACGTCAAAAATTCTTCATCAAACCTGAGCTTGTAATCAAGTCTTGTGAGACCATGCTGAGAGTTGGGAAAGTAAGAGTTTATGAGAAAGAAGTCCGCGAACTCTAAGACCTGAACTCTTCCTTCATCATCGAACTCCTTGACGCCTAGGCCGTTAAGTACAGAAAAAGGTTCAACTTTGGATAGGGTTAATGTCCCGCTGTAACCCTCTCTTACAGCTGGGTTAGGGTAAACGTTGTATTCCAGCCCCTGAAGCTCCAAGGGTATATCTTTGGTCTTTATTTCTTGAAAGCAGTAAACGTCAGATTTGTCCTTGTTTATAAAATCGATCAGACCCTTCTTCAGGGCTGCTCTAAGGCCGTTCACGTTCCAGGAGACCAGCCGCGTAGGGTTTTCCATATGGAGCAGTACTCGAGGTTATTTTAGGCTGCCGCCCAGGGATAATGTCAAATCGCTTCGTTACACGTAATCGGCAAAGTTCACCTCGTTGTAGGCGTTACCTGTTTCCAAGAACCTCTTAACGTTGCGGCTAGCCGCGATCATCGCCATCTCAGCTATCTCCTTTATTGATCCTCCTGCTACATGAGGGGTACCGGCGAAGTTCTCGAGCTTCGTGAAGGGAAGGTGGGCTCCCTCTCCCTCCGGTTCCCGCCACCACACATCGGTTCCGTACCTGAACTTCTTTCTGCTTGTTAGCAGGTCGTAAAGTGCCTCTTGGTCTACGACATCTCCTCTACCAACGTTCACCACTACGCAATCGCTCTTTAACATCGATAGGCGGCGCTTGTCCAGTATTTCCTTGGAATCTTTGTTTAGCGGAAGGGATATGACCACGAAGTCGGCATTTGGGAGGAGGGATTCGAGCGAGCCCAAATCGAATACCTCATCGAACGCCGGCGATGGCCTTGGGTGCCTACTGATTCCCTGCGTTTTCATTCCAAAGCACTTGCCTATCCTGGCGACCTCATTTCCGATTCCTCCTGCTCCCAAGACCAGAAGAGTTTTTCCTCCAACCAATTTCGGATATTCTGTCATCTTTTCCCTATCCATTATGTTGACTCCCTTAGCGAGGTATAGGAGCAAAGCCCACGCGTGCTCCGCCACTGGAATTGAGTAAGCGCCAGCATTTGAGAAAACCTTGACGCCTTTCGGGATCGCCTCAAAGGGTAGGTGGTCCACGCCGGCCGTGAAGGTCTGTATCGCCTTGAGTCTGGGGGCTGACCTTACAAGTTCAGGCGAAAGCTTCCAGGCCATTATCACTTCAGCGTCGGATATTCTGCTTGTGTCTTCTTCCACCAGTTGCCATTTTTTGAGGATGTCCCTTGCTTGAGGAGGAAGCCTGTCGGTGGAAAATATCATGAAGTTGATTTTTGCAGGTCAATAAGCGTTTCCATCAAGCTGTGAAAACGGCCCAAGGGCACCGGCAAATCCATCTACCTATTTATCTTTAGTGCGGATGCTCTCCCTGTGCGCGGTGAGGCCATGGGAAGTGTGGCTACCTAGGGAGCTTACCTTTTGGAAAGGCTTGCGCTGGCTATCGTACCCCTAGCGCGTACGTCTTCTAAGAAGACCTTTCTAATGGATTGCTCTCGCAAAGTTCTCTCGAGGTGAAAAACGGAGGGCCTAATGATGCCCGGGCAAAGTTTAAAGATCCAGACCTTATAATACCCGCCTCGATAGCTCAGCCCGGTCAGAGCACCTGCCTTGTAAGCAGGGGGTCGCGGGTTCGAAGCCCGCTCGAGGCTTAAGGTTGATGGGTTGTGGCTTGCTGAACGCAAAGAAGGAGCAAAACGCTTATTAGACCGCCGGCATGAGCTTTTTGGGAACGTTTTGAGTAGCTCTTTTTTTGAGGTGGGCTGCCTTGTACGATGTAGCAGTGATCGGGGCAGGACCAGGCGGCCTATTCGCTGGGCTCGAGCTGGTTGAAAACAGCCCAGGGATAAGCGTCGCCATAATAGACAAGGGCTTAAAGATTAAGCAAAGAAACTGTCCCCTATCCAAGGTTGGGCGCTGCGTTTGTCCCGTGTGTCACATAAACCATGGGGTAGGGGGGGCAGGGCTCTTCAGCAGTGGCATAATAAATCTCAGACCGGACGTAGGCGGTGACCTGCAGGAGCTCGTCGGAAGCTGGGATAAAAGCTACAAGCTCATAGATTACGTGGACGGCGTTTTCGTAAGGTTCGGTGCGAGCAGGGAAAGGATCTTTGAGCCCAAAGGAGAGCGCTTCAATGAGTACCAGCGCATGACAGCGAAGGTAGGAGCTCACCTAATTCCGATAAGACAGCATCACATCGGGACTGATGGGTCCGTATCCGTCATAGACTCCTTTACCTCTTACCTTGAGAAGGAGGGCGTTAACTTCGTCTTGGGTACCTCTGTAATGGAGGTCTTGAAAAGCGGAGACTTCTTCACGGTCCGCACGAACAGGGGGAACCTCGAAGCCCGCACCGTCATATTCGCTCCAGGCAGGGTCGGTGTTGAGTGGTTCAGAGATCAGGCGCGGAAACTCGGGGTGCAGATGACCCCAAACCCGTTAGATGTTGGCATAAGAGTAGAAGTTGCCAAGTACGTCATGGATCCCCTGACCAGCCTCTACATGGACCCAAAGGTCGTGATGTACACAAGATCTCACGACGATAAGGTTAGGACGTTCTGCGTGAATCCCGGGGGTTACGTCGTGGTCGAGAAGTACGATGATGGAACCATAGGAGTGAACGGAGAGACTTACACAAATCGCGTCAGCTCAAACACAAACTTCGCCCTTTTGGCTTCCATAAAGCTGACGGATCCCATGGAAGATACCATCGATTACGGCAAGAGCATTTCAAGGCTCGCGACAAAGCTCGGAGGCGGAAAACCCATAATACAGAGGCTCGGCGATCTAGAGGACGGCAGAAGGTCCACCTGGGAAAGGATATCGAGAAACACCATCGAACCAACGATGAAGGTAGCAACACCGGGGGACATCAGCATGGCTCTGCCTCACAGGGTGATGCAAGACCTCCTTGAGTTCATAGACAAGATGGACGAGGTGTTACCGGGTTTAGCCTCAAAGTACACGCTACTTTACGCTCCAGAAATTAAGTATTACAGTATGAGGGCCTCGGTTACGCCACTCATGGAGACGACCGTGGAGGGTATCTTTGCGGCCGGCGATGGAGCCGGTCTCTCAAGAGGGATCAACGTTGCGGCCGCTACAGGAACTTTAGCAGCGTGGGGAGCGCTGATCAGGTTGGGAAAAGAGGTCAAAAGCGAGCTCTTCACGCTCTTTGAGGGAACCAAGTTGGAGAGCACCAACTGATCGATCATCCATAAATCTGACCGTCTTTCCTAATGCGTGAAGCCACTCCTGCTAGGGATAGATGGGCTTTCGTACGGCAAGTTCATGGACTGCGGGGCAACTTTCCTTCTCGAGCTCGTAGACACGGCAAGCCGCGGTGTAACGGAGAGCGAATTGCCACAAAAGCCCTGTACCTCTTGGAGAAGCGTGCTGGGATTGGGCCAATCCGATGACGTTTACTCATCATCCATTACTCGTTCAACTGGTGCTGTGCTCGTAAACGTGCCATTGAGCAACCCTACCCTCGGACTTTGCTCAAGGGATCTTACCTCTTCTCCAGACATTGAGGCCGAGGTGAAGTGCGTTGAGAGCGCCATAAAAGATAACATAGCTCAAAGGCCTGTAATAGCGGGCATAACTTCTATCCAGAGGGTCTCCGCCCAGGAGCTGTGTAGGGCGTATGCGGTCGTGGATGGATTTGTATCTCGTCTGCTCGGCTTCGTGGAAGATTTCATCATCTTCTCCTCTTACGGGGTTCTTGGTGCCGACGACCTTGAGCCTTACGGCGTTTACTTGGCTACCATAGCTAGACCTAGGTCGAGGGATACAATACGCCCAGAAGAAGTGGGAACGCTTTTCGAGAGGCTAGTTTATGAGGCAAGTGAGCGTCGAGGTTGCCAAATGGCCTCCTTTATAACGCTGGGATAGGGTATGCGAACCCCGGCTTGCTCCATCTGCCTAAGTATCACTGGAACGCTTAGCTCTTCTGGATAGTGATAAGAACTTGCAGCCCTTGAGACAAGATGGTACGGAACCCCTATAAGGGCCGAGTAAGGTCCAAGATAGGCCTCGCGGTCTGAAGCGTAAGCAGATAGGGATTCCCCGAAGGCCCTTAGCATAAGTTCAATCGTCCTATCTGGCAAACCAGAGTGGGAGGCCAACGTGCAGCAGTAGTGCTCCCCGAAGTCGGAGTAATCGGCCAACTTGCGAAATCCAGCCTGGACCAGGAGCGTGGCATAAGGCTCCCATATGCTAGCGGCGTGAGCTTTCCCTGCGCGAAGCATTTCTACCAGCGCCTCTGGACTTTTTGCGTAAGCCATTGTGCTGACCTCTCCCATTAACGCACCGCCTACCGTTGTCCGAACAAGGAGCTCCATCGTCGAGAGCTTCGTTGAAGCAACGGTGGGGTGATCTGGAAGGGTTTCGTTTGAAACTATGCTGGCTCCGCCAGCCCCCGCTGGAGCTATTATCTTGATTGGTGCCTCAGCGAAGTAAAAGAAAAGCTGCATTACCATAGGTGATATTCCAAAGTCAAGCCTTCCCATGGTAAGTTCCTTCATGACGTCGATTCCGTTATCGTAGACCTCGATGTCTAATTCGATTCCCTTTCCTGAGAGGTAATTTCTGAGAGGTATGACGTAGGGATATTCGGCAGACCTTATTATGCCGAGCCTCAGCTTTCCCTCCCTTTTCTCAGGTGCTTGTGACTTCATGTAAACAAGGTAGTTTCTTCCGACCTGTGTCCTACCTACTATTCCCTCCCTCTCCAGCTTTGCAATTACCTCTGATACCCTACTTTTAGAGAAGCCCGTCGCCCTAACTAGGTCGGCCTGATAGGCCTTTCCAACCTTTAATAGGTTTAACACGGACTCCTCGACGGAACTCATATTTTACCATAAGCGGGCAGCTTTAAGGGTACCGAACATAAGTACGGTAATCCTACTGCCTCAAAAAATCTGATCAAAAAGTAAGCTCCAAAAGCCACGAGGGCTGCGGCAGAGAGCAGCCTGATAACCCTCTCGCTGGATGGACCACCGAACTTCCCTAGGACGTTCACCGCTAACGGAAAAAGCAAGATCCAGCACCCCAGAGCTGTAAAGAGACCTAGCACGCTTGCAATTCCGAAGGAGTTCAGGAGGCTTAGGCCTGCGGTGAGCCACCATCCAACCTGAAATGGGTTAGTTAGGCCTACAGCCAGCCCCTTCAGGTAACCCGATCTGTATCCCTTGGCTAGGGGTTTTGCTTTTTGGAGCGCCTGATATGCAAACACAAACATGAAAGCTCCTCCCATGGCGTAGAAGTAATTCAAGTAAGGCTTGACAAGGTAAAGGACTCCAAGGGAAAGAGCGAAGAAAGTGGTGTCTGCAGTCATAGCTCCTGCGCCAACGTAGGATCCGTTGCGCGGCCTCTTAACGGCTTCCTGAGCCATGAGCGCGGTTATGGGACCTGGGGGTGCTGCTAGGGTTAGACCTAGCACAACTCCTTCCAAGAAGCCTATCATAAGTCAAGGGCATATCCATCTATATTCCTTTCCCTCAGAGGGATATGCATGGCTTATTAACTCTTAACTTCATAGCCTATGAGTTCGAGGAAGGTTGTTGTCATTGGTGGCGGGGCTGCTGGAATGAGCGCTGCATCTAGGGCAAGAAGGCTTGATCCCAACGCCTTGGTCACGGTTTTGGAGCAGACTGAAATGGTAAGTCACGCGCCATGTGGGATTCCTTACTTCTTTGAGGGACTTTTCAAAGATCCCTCGCTTTTCATGACGTATACGCCTGCTTACTTCCGCGAAAAAAGGAACGTTGACGTGAAGGTCGGGGCGAAGGTCTTGAGCGTTGACTTCAGTGAAAGGGTCGCGACGTATCAGCTTGATGGCGAGCTGAAGAAGCTAGAGTACGACTCTCTAATAATAGCCACTGGGGCGAGGCCAAAGGTACCGAGCGTGCCGGGGAGCACTGGAGACAGGGTCTTCTACGTGCACCACCCATCCGAGGCCTCTAAACAGGCCGCAAGCTTTTCATCCCTAAGGAGCGTGGCCGTCGTAGGAGGCGGAGTGCTCGGAGTAGAGCTTTCAGAGGCCCTTAGCTCCCTTGGAAAAAAGGTCACGCTAATTCACAGGGGTCCCTATCCCCTCAGCAGGATGTTGGACGAGGAGATGGGAAAGGTAATATCGTCGCTCATGGGTGGCCGCGTGTCCTTGGCACTTGGCGAAGCTCTTGAGGAGATCGCTCAGGACGGCAGGCTAGTGGTAACCGACAGGGCAAAGCATGAGGTGGACGGAACCTTTGTGGCGGTTGGCGTAGAACCAAACGTCCAGTTTGAGGGCCTGCGCCTTGGCGTGAACAAAACGGTCTCTGTTGATGACCACATGATGACATCAGTTAAGGACGTGTACGCGGCCGGGGACGTCGCGGAGTCGGTAAACCTGATAACCGGTAGGCCAGATTGGCAGCCTTACGCCCCGGTGGCAAACAAGATGGGTTACGTTGCAGGAGCCAACGCCGTAGGTGCGTCCATGAGCTTCCCCGGCGTTGTGGGAACCGCCATCACGAAGTTTAATGAGGAATTCATCGCGAAAACTGGACTTACGCTGACCGAAGCTCAGAGGGCGGGTTTCAGGGCTTACGAGACGACCATAAGGGCAAAAAGCAGAGCCCACTACTACCCTGGGGCAAAGGACATATGGGTAACGCTAGTGGCCGAAGAGGGCACGAGGAGGCTCCTTGGAGGACAGATAATTGGGCAGGAAGAGGTTTTGGGGAGGATAGATTTACTGGCGCTTGCCGTTGCCAAGGGCTTAACCGCTCAGGACCTGTTCTTCGTTGAGATGGGATACATGCCTGCCATTGCAGGTGTGTGGGATCCCCTGATAGTGGCGGCCAGACAGCTCATGAAGGAGTGAAGAAGAACATATATATATCATGGCTGTATAATATTGCGTTGGAAGCTTATTTCCCAATATTGATGGGAGCACTGAGCGTGGCAACATCCCTTTGGTACGCTTGGAGACTGGGCTCCATCGACGCGGGGGATCAGAAGATGAGGGAAGTTGCGGGGTACATAAGGGAGGGAGCTGACGCGTTTCTGAGGGCAGAGATTGAGATAATGGCCGTCGGAACAGCTCTGCTCGCCCTTATAATACTGCTAGCCGCGGGCTGGCAAAACGCCGTAAGCTTCATCGTTGGTTCGGTTAGCTCAGCGCTCGCAGGTTACGTAGGGCTTGAGACATCGCTCAAGGCCAATGTTCGGACGGCGGCCATGGCCCTCAAGGGAGGGATAAAGCCCGCTTTTTCGACAGCTTATCAGGGAGGGAAGGTCATGGGCTTTTTCGTGGTTGGCATAGCGCTGATAGGTATAGGGACGCTGTACCTTCTTTTTCGCGATCCCCTTCAAATAGTAGGGTACATGTTTGGTGCGTCCCTTATGAGTCTACTACTCAGGGTCGGAGGAGGTATATACACAAAGGGCGCTGACATAGGGTCAGACCTCGTTGGAAAGGTTGAGGCCGGAATTCCGGAGGATGATCCAAGGAATCCTGGCGTCATAGCTGACAACGTGGGCGACAATGTGGGAGACTGCGTGGGCATGGGCGCGGACCTCTTTGAGACCTACGCGGTCACCGTTATAACCGCCATGCTGCTTGGCTACCTTCTAAAGGGGGGAGTTGCTTACGAGGTGATGCCGCTTTACCTGGCTAGTATCTCTGTTATCGCAACTTTGATAGGGTCTTACTTCGTTATCCCTTCGCAGAAGCGCATCATGAACGCCTTTTACAGAGGTCTTGCGGCGTCAGCGGTCCTATCGCTGGCGGCAGATTACTTAATATTTGGACACGATTTTGGCCTTTACTCCGCCGTCATAATTGGTACGCTTGTGCTGATAGCCATGTACGTCTTTGCTGAGTACTTCACCTCTTACGAGTTCAAGCCAGTTCGGAAGGTTGCGGAAAGGTCTCAAACTGGAGCTGCACTAAACATAATTACCGGGATGGCCAACGGACTTAAGTCAACGCTCTTTCCGGTTTTGATAGTGTCAGTTGCTGTTTTGGCTGTGTTCGTACTTAATGGTGGCCTAAGCTCGAGCCTCGGAGATGGAATATACGCCATAGCCATCTCCGCAGTTGCGATGATGTCGTTGGTCGGAATCGTGATATCGATAGACACCTTTGGCCCAATAGCCGATAATGCTGGTGGAATAGCTGAGATGGCAGGCCTACCGAAGACCGTTAGGGAAGGAGTAACCGATGTCTTGGACTCCGTCGGAAACACCACGAAGGCTACCACAAAAGCCTATGCAATAGCTTCAGCTGCCCTTGCGTCTCTTTCCCTTTTTGCCGGATTTGAGCTTGAGTTACCCAAGTGGATGTTGTCCCAGTTACTCGTTTACGATCCACTGGTCCTGGTGGGAATGTTCATTGGAGGGGTGATTCCGTTTGTCTTCACTGCTCTTTTGATGGATGGAGTGGGTGTCGCCGCCTTTGGCATAGTGAAAGAGATAAGGAGACAGTTTAGGATAAAGGGAGTTCCAGAGGGAACGGTAAAGCCAGACTACGCTGCGTGCGTGAACATAACGACCAAGGTTGCGCTGAGGGAGCTTGCCCTGCCAGCGATTTTGGCGGCTGGCACTCCCGTACTTGTAGGGCTTGTGCTTGGGCCTCTTGGCCTCAGCGGCTACATGTTTGGGGCCATAGTGACCGGTTTTCCCATAGCCATATGGATGACAACGGGAGGTGGCGCGTGGGACAACGCTAAGAAGTACGTGGAGAGCGGTTTCTACGGCGGTAAGAACTCCGAGGCGCACAAGGCTGCGGTGATAGGCGATACGGTGGGAGACGCAACGAAAGACACTGCTGGCCCTGCGGTAAACCCCTTTATAAAGGTGATGGTGACCGTGTCCGTGCTCTTCGCCCCGATAATCATAATGTATCATCTGCTTTGACGCAGACTAGTTATTGAAGCCTTGAGAAAACTGTTTGATGCGATGTTTTGGCATACCAGTAATGATGTCCTTTAGTCGGGCTCGTGATTAAGCTTTAATTGTGCGGTGTGGGTCATGTATGAAGCTGCTAGTAGCGGAGGCAGATGATGCGACGCGGGCAGCGCTTAAGGAATTATCCCCAGAGGTGGAAGTAAGTTTTATCGAAGAGCCCCTTTCCATGGATAACGTCTTCGAGGGCAGGGATGCGGACCTCCTTTCCGTGTTCATATATTCCAAGATCACTGCTTCTCTCCTTCACCAGCTCCCAAAGCTCAAGTTCATATGCACGCGCTCCACTGGGTACGATCACATAGA
>JBMFIL010000009.1:0-27199 GCA_049976325.1 Thermoprotei archaeon
GGAAGTTTGAAGAGGCTTGGGATATCAACCATTGACCTATATCAGCTGCACTGGCCAAATCCATCCATCCCCATCTCCGAGACCATGAGGGCCATGGAGGAGCTCGTGGAAAGGGGGAAGGTAAGGTACATAGGGGTGAGCAACTTCTCGGTTAAGCAGCTCGAGGAGGCAAGGGCATCAATGAAGAAGTACGACGTAGTGTCGGATCAGGTAAGGTACAGCCCATGGGACAGGAGAATAGAGAGAGAGCTGATGCAGTACTGCGAAAGGGAGAAAATAACGGTTATCGCCTACAGTCCCTTGGAGCACGGAAGAATTTTCTCGCAGGTCGATCCTATAAGGGCAAAGTTTGAAATCGTAGCAAGGGCCCACGGAAAGACTTGGGTGCAGGTCGCTCTGGCCTGGTTAGTATCAAGGCCTCAGGTGGTCGCCATACCTAAGGCGTCAAAACCCGAGCACGCCGTGGAGGACGCTAAGGCCGGTGACATAAAGCTTTCAGCTGAGGAAATCTCGCAGATATGATGATAACAGTTCAGGGCTCCACAATGATAGGCCGAGACAAAAACGTGCGAGGAAAAACCGTCCCTCACAGTTAAATTGTTTTCCCTGGGCTGCAGTAGCTCTCCTTGAAGCGCTGGCTTACGGATTATGGATCCTCTCACTGAATATAAAGAGCTTCAGTAGGGCTCCGTGAAGTTTCCAACCAGTACTAGGGTGAGCTTACCTGCCGGCACCTTAACTATTGTGGCATCCGTGATATCATGCCATCCCATCGAGGTTGAGGCAACGCTCGGCACGCTTTGCAGCGATACCCTGCTTCCACCAACCTCCACGGTCACGGAGCTGGCCTCAAAACCTGACACGAAAACGCAGTCGCTTGTCCCAGAGTACAAAGTGATGTTTATGTGATCACCTCCAACTCTAACGCTCGATATTGTTGAGGGGGTTGCAACCGTAACGCCCTTAATCGATGAAACGTTCATGTTCGGGTTGAGCCCTGAAAGGTAGAGGTCCTCGTAAACAAGCTGGCTCGGGATTATGAAGGGCCCCTCGGGTGAACCGGAAGAGATGTGATCTGGTAGCGTTCCCGGATATGAGGAAGGCATAAGCTGCTGCCACATGGCGCTGCCAAGTATACCAACAGCTATGGTCTTCCATGGGAAGGAGCTGTTGTACTGGGATAGCATGAGCAACGAGTAGGCGTAGGCTAGGCCGTTCCACTGAACTGGAACTCCGAACCAGGGATATGTGAAGTCAGAGGCTCCGAACGTTGGAATTGTCGCGTAGAGGGCGAACGTCCAGTTGTACTCAGTTTTCCAGAGATATACGAAGGGAAGGCCTGCCATGGCCCAGTAGTTCGCTTCTCTGAGGTAAGTATAGTTTCCCGTGAGCTGATAGCCCAAGACGTAATCATAAATCGCTTCCGCATCCGAGTATATCTCGGGAGCATGAACAGGCACCTCCCAAGTTTGCCCAGCCCTGGGGACCTTGAAAACCTCCATGGCGTTGAGCGCCCTTATTCCCTCAGCTATGGCTGCCTTGTCGCCGGTCAGGCGCGCGAACGTGAGGACGACCATGGCCGCATAGGAGGTTGTGCCCAGCTTTTTCTCTCCTGGTATACCAAGGTCACGAGTGGTGCTAGTTGGCTCCCACGGAATCAACCCGCCTGAGGAGTTTAACTGTGATATGTAGGAGTAGGCCCATCCCTTCATGGAGTCCATGCCTGGGCCTAGGTAACCTATGTAAAACGGGAGGGGGCTGAAAGGTAGGCCGTCCTCGTTGCCGTCTGAGCTAATAATGTAGCCGCTTCCCCCGTAAGACAAAGCCATGGGAAGCGTTTGGTCGAAGCGGGAGACAAGATCCGATCTCAGGGTTGAGTTGTGCTCGACCAACGAGGACAAGTATATTGTTCCAACGAAGCCTGATCCGGGGTATGTCTTGCTGAAAGTACTCCATGGAAGCCATCCCTGCCCGGGCTTCCAAAGAGAGTAGAGGTAGGCCTTCATCGAGTAGTTTATATCTTGAAGAGGGGTCATCGGCAGCTCCGGCTGGGGAAGACCAAATAGCTTGAGCCACCGAGCAACCGCACTTAGAACTCCTCCGGGACCAGCGTAAACGCTGCACGAGATCGCTACGCTCCCTCCAGCGGGCATGTCGTAAGCCGAAAAGGCCTCGTCCTCATTCGGCAAGACGTACGTTGGCACGTTCGGCGCGAAAAGCTCAAAAAGATCGTCGTTCTGGCCCTGAAGCCAGTTGGGCACGCTGAACTCAGGGGAGAGGACGGCAGAGGCGCTACCATTCCATGAGAAGCATGGATCCCAGAGCAGCCCTACGCTGAGGCCGCCGTATGAGAGGGCCATCAAGGGGATGGTTACTTCTGAGGGATCAGGGGCGTCTCTCAGGTTATAGGGAGGAGCTGCGTCAAGGGTACTCGAAGAGGTCTCATTTTTCACAAGCCACTCGAGGCCTGGAAACAGTGCCTCCTCCTTAGCTGTTCCAAAGCTGAGCGCCCCCGGATAAAGTGAAATCGAGACCTGAAGCAAATGAACGTTTGTGAGCGCGGTCACGCGCTCCTTCACGAATATCGAGTTGTTAGCTATGTACCAGTAAGAGAAAATATCGTAATCTCCCATGTCCTTGCGAAAGCTCAGCGAGTTACTGCTCCATGAAGTGAGCTGGGGCACTACCTGCACGTAATTCCATGAGCTTCCGGACACGGTGCACACGGAGCCAAGAGAGGGAAGAACGCCCATGAGCGTCACGTTCTTACCATCATCAACAAGTACGATTGCCGGTCCATATCCAATGGAGCTTTTTGCAAAGTATATTGCCTCGCTTCCTGCCTTCATGACAACTCCCTGATCGTAAGTGGAAACGCCCTGCCCTGCCCTTGAGACAAGAGAAGTAACTGAGCTTAAGTTCATGGGTTCGTAAACCGGAAAGGTATAACCGTACTTCGCGGAGCCCAGCTTAAAGTAAACGGTATAGAGACCACTTGAGTTGGCTAGCACCTCCCAGCTTGCCCTCCTGGAGCGCGCAGGCCCGGCAGTCAGGCCCACTGTGCTAGAGGAAAGCAGCTCAAGGCCCCTTGGGACCGTTATGCTGGCGGGAGATGGAGGAAAAGAGGTAGGCTTGGGAAAGGAGTTGAAGCTTACGTTGAACTCGCTTCCTACCATGGCGAGCGGCGTAGAAACATATGGATCGAGAACAAAGTAGCCTGGACTTGGTATGCCCAAGAAAGATATGGCAATGGCCCCAAGAGTGACAAAAATGATTATCCCAGCGTAAAGCCAAGCTTTTTTTCCTCTAACGTGAGGCTTTGAGGAAGCACCAAAAGTTTTCTCATAAAGGTAGTTAATGGCCTCATCCCTGCTCATGCCTGCCTTCACTAGGTCGCTCAGCTCTTGCTCAAGAACGCCGGCGCCCCTGCTAACAGAGTAATGCTTGGCCAGCCTCTTGTACTTTTCCTCGGCGCTCATGATAACCTATCGGTAACAAAATATAAGTATGCCGTGGATACCGCGCTTACCTCCTTCCAAACTTCTTAAAGCACTTCTTTGCCTTTGCACGCTTTCTCTGCGGTTTCGAGTTGGGCGCGATCTCAAGGCCTTTGTCGCGAACACGAACCCGCTAGTCAACCTTGCCGTGCGTCGCGATAACTTAGGCCGGATAGCTTTACGCGAAAGAGCGGCAAAACTTGGGGGCTTGCAACACAAGGGAAAGGGCAAAAAAGAGCTAGCAAAGCTCCGTGACCGCATCTAGGTTTCTAGGCAAGCTTATCGAGAAGCGTTAATCATAGCACCAGATTCGGGCTTTGGTGGATTGGAAGCGCTTAGACAAGCTGCGAAAGGTATGCTACTCCTAGGCTTATGCCCTTAATGATGTTTTCCTGGCTTCCGCTGTAAACCGGATCCTCGTGCTCGACGTCAAGGGCCCCATTATATCCACCCTCTCTCAAAGCCGTTATGAAGGCCCTCCAGTTAATTGTTCCCCAACCGGGTATCCTGTACCTCCACCAGCCTTGTCCAAAGATGCCGACCCTAGAAAGCCTTTCCACAAGAACTTCTGTGTCCTTCGCGTGCACGTGCAAAACCCTTGGGGCGTAATCCCGAGCCGCTCTGACGTAGTCAATGCCCTGCCACACCAAATGAGAGGGATCCAGCTCAAGGCCAAGCCTCGGGAAAAGCCTGAAAAGCTCGTCCCATATTTCAGGGGAGTAAGCTATGTTTGTGCCGGTGGGGAACCTCTCCATTGGGCAGTTCTCAACGGCAATTCTGACGTTCTTGCGCTCTGCGTAGTCTAGAACCGGCCCAAACCTTTCCTGAACCATGTTCAGGTTTTCCTTTACGTCCTTCCAAGGATCACGACCTACCTGAGTGCAAACAAGGCCTATCCCGTTATCTGAGGCAAAGTCTATGGCCGCCTTCACGTAGTCCAGGTTAGCCTTCCTCTTTGCCTCATCCGGATCCAAGAAATTTGCGTAGGCACCCACCGCAGATATCTCGACCGATTTTTCTCTGGCAAGCTCCTTGACGTTCTCCTTGTAAGGGGCGTAAGAAAGCTCGATTGTCTGAGCTCCTATTGACCTCGCAAAGTCGAGGACCTCTGAAAGGGGAAGCCCCCTAAGAGGAGCGGACAGAAATCCAACCTTCAAGCAGAACTCACCCAGATAAAGGCGCGGTGACGTAAAAGTCCGCCTGTTTTAACAGCTCAGATTTACCTTACCCTTGCGCTCACTCTTACCCTTACGCTTACCCTCTCCGGCCCCATGAAGGCAATTCGGGGAGCAAGCGTCATTTTAAAAAAGCTCATGACCACGCTCAAAGCGTGGCCGACTTCGCTTTCAGTTCAAGGTGATTGTGTCCAGCGGTCAGTCGCGCATCGGTGGCCCTTCACACAGGCCTCACGGTGTACCTTATGTCTCCCTTCCAAAGGTCCCGCCTGTAGAGGCCAAGGGGATAAGTCTGCATCATCTTCTTGCCGTATGTAGGGTCTATAAATGGATCGTTAAGGTCTTTCATGGCCTTTATGAGCTTTGAGAAGAGCTCCTGCCTAATACCCTGGTATGCAGGCGCATCCGCCAGGTTGTTGAGCTCAAAGGGATCCTTTCTTAGGTCATAAAGCTCGAAAGTTGGCCTGTGTCTCAAGAAGTCATCCTGCATCGCCTGGGCAGACTCGCTCTCAAGTATGTCAAGCGGCATGGAAAGAAGCGGCCTTTCCTCCATGTTCCATATGAGCTTGTAATCTCTTGTCCTTATTGCCCTTATGGGGTCATAGTCGTCATGCCAGTTCTTCTGCGCGATTATGTATTCGTCCCCCTTTCCGCTCCCAGTGAGCAGCGGAGAGAAGCTCTTGCCTTGAATTTCTTCCGGAATTGGAAGGGAAAGAAAATCTAGCAGCGTTGGCAGGAGATCGACTGAGCTCAAGAGCTCATCGCTCACCCCGGTCCTGACCCTGCTTCCCTTTATGAGGAGAGCCGTCTCCAAGCCAGCATCGTAAAGAGTTGACTTCGCACGGGGAAACGGAATTCCGTGATCAACAGTGACGAATAGGAGGTAGTCTCTCTCCTTCTCATCCAAGGTCTTTATCAGCTGCCCGAGGTAGAAGTCAAAGTAGTTCACTGAAGACCAAAGACCAGCTAGGTCGTACCTAACCATGTCCGTGTCCGGGAGGTAAGGGGGAACGTCAACCTCGTCAGGCGAGGTCCTTCTCCAAACCTTGCTCTTCTCGTAGTAGGGGTCGTAGAATGGCCTATGGGTCTCAAAAGTTCCCGCGTTAACGTAAACTGGCTTGCTTGTGTCCTTCTTGCTCACGAAATCGGCCACCGCTGGGAGAACGTCCTGAGCGTGATCGCCCTGGAAAGGCACGACGTGGTCGTAGTAATTGGATGGAGTTTTTGTCTCGTGCTGAAAGCCGAAGAGGTAGGTTTCGTATCCCGCCTCCTTGAGATAGGCGCTCCAGTTCTTGATGCCAGGCTTAAGTGTCCAAATCAACCTTGGGTTGACAAGGCCCATGACCCCGTTGACGTGCGGATAGGTTCCGGTTTGAAGTGAGGCCCTGTTTATGGAGCAAAAGGGACCCACCGCAAAGAAATTTTTAAAGACCAGGGATTCCTTGGCAAGGTCGTCAAAGTTTGGAGTTACCGTTTTCCGCCCATAAGCTCCAAAATACCTTCCAGTGTCATGCGTTATTATCATGAATATGTCGGGCTTCATAGGGAATGAGGATGAAGGCCATAAAAATATATCGGCATGAGGATTAGTCATGATAAGTGCGGATTGAAACTCTAGGTCCTAACATAGCGATGTAGCATTGATTAGGGAGCGTTTTCGGCAGCCGAAGGATAACGATTCCCAACGCATCCATTATCGCGCATACAGGTCTTAAAAAAAGGCTAAGCTTTACTGCCTTGCGGAAAGCTTGCGTAAGTCGACGTGAACCCTTTCTGCGGCGAAGTAGCTTCCGAAGCTTACCTTAACCTCGGCGGATTCACAAGAAGGCAACGCCACGATCTTTATCTCATTTCCGCTTGCCTTTAGGTAGGGCTCGGGAAGGTAGAACCTCTTCTGCGATCCCTTATCGTAGTAATGCCCTATCATGAAGCCGTTTAGGTAAAGCTCGGCGACAAATGGTCCCTCAAGCTCCGCGTACATCGGTGACACGTGATCACCCATGGGATCCAATGTCAAGTCAAAATCCACGTAAACCGCAGATGGTCTTGGCAGCTTCAGCGATAGCTGGCTGCCAATTTTAGCCGTTTCCAAGCTCTCGCGCTGACCTTCCGCAAACGTTGCGACCTCAAAGCCGCGAGCCTCCACATCCCACGAGGTTACTTGAACGTCATCGAAGTTCGGCCTCACGCGGCCGCTGGCGTTGTAGATAGGTGACGCAATTATAACGGTGTTAATCCCATCTACTGCCTTGGCGCTCACGTACGTGCTGAACGCGTCATTTCCCCAGCCGAGGTAAGCGCGCTTTCCGTTGACAAGAACGAGTATCGGATACTTAACCGTACCTATCTTTAGGAGCAGTGGTCCCGCGCGACCTTTAAACTCAGCCTTGGCGTAAAGGACAACAAGTGGAGACCTTACCTCAGGAAGCTCGCTGGACCAGGAATCTATCTTCGAAAACAGCGCTTCCATGTCCTCCATCAGGAGCTTTGAGTGATCGTTGGCCGTTGCGATGCCAGGCACAAACCTATCGGAGAGGTCGACTAACGAGTACTTCCAATCAACTATCCTTTCAGAGCTCCCCTTACCGAGCAGGAGCGAAAGAAGGCCGGTCTTATGCGGAATTAACCCGTCATTGGGATGGCCCGTCGAATCGGCTATGACCTTTAGTTTTCCTTTGGGTGCCCTTCCCTCAACGTAGCAGTACCCGGATTCTATTGATCCGTGAAGCACTGCGGCGAAGTCGTTAACTATTGCGCCGTAGCTTGCCTCCCCGCTAAGCTCAGTCGAGTAGGAGACAAAACCCCCATGCCAAAGGCCTAGGTCCTCTTCAGATGGAGGGGAATCAAATTTCCCCCTTGGGACCTCCATTAGCGGTGCAAGGCCCAGCCCCTTGACCTTTGCCTCCTGATGTGACGGCTTTCCGTCCACGCTGAGCTTGGATAGGGCAAGCTCCTTTACCTCTTCAAGTCCCGCGCGAGCGGGCATGAAAATTGTAGATGGCCCTGTCACCTGCAGCGTTATGCCACGCTCGTCAGCGTCCTCAACGTAGTAAGCGTCACCTATCAAGGGATATCCGAAGTCCCATGTTCTTTCGGCAAACCTTCTCTCCACGACGAGGACCCTAGTAACCCCTTCCCCCTTCGCTAAGAATCCCTTAATTCCGCTCACCTCTCCCATGACCGCTCCGTCCTTTTCGCCTGCCCCATAAAGGGAGAGAACTTCCCCATCCTCAACCTTGACGTAAAACTTCTCGCCCGCATCCCCGTAAAAGATCACGGTATCCTCATAGGTTCCAAGGAGATCGACGTTCGAACTTAACCTGAGGCCGCGGAACCTTAGGCCTTCTGCAGTTACCCTTACCTCTCTCGGCCCAACGTTGACATCGCCGTCCTTCCAGGCCTCGTCTGAGTTGTTTATCCTGAAGGTAAACCTTCCCTTTTCGTTTTTCCTCGAGACCCTTATGCGCGACCCTTCCTCGCGGACCTCTTCTAGCTCGCTTCCATCGAGAAGCTGGGCAAGCTTCGTTAGAGTCTTGACCTCGTAGTACCTATCGCTCAGCTCTCCCCACTCCCTTACCATGGCGTGGTAATCATAGGTCGTGGTTATCCAGCGGCCTGTCCAGCGACCGAAGTTTGTACCTCCGTGGAACATGTAAAAGCTGATGAGGTCTGAGCCATAGGCCAGAGCCGTTGCGAGAAGCATTCTAGTCCACTTGGCTGGTATCTCTCCCCTCTCGGTGGGCAGCGGCCTGGTTATCTTTGAGAACCATCCACCTTCATATTCCATTATCTTAGGCCTGTAAGAAGGCTGCGTAAGCGCTATATTTTTTATGCTTGAAGTAACGAAGTCCAACTTCCATGGGTCGGGATAGAGGTCAAGGGAGTCTATGAAGTTCGTGTTTCTTGCATGCCTGTTAGCGTTTGTGTAAAGGTCAACTTTTATGCCGCATTCCCTGGCTATCCTTGCAAGCTCCTGATGAAAAGGCATGTTTCCGTGGAAGTACTCGTTTTCAAGTTGGACCCCGACGACGTTTCCTCTGTTCTGCAAGTCGTACTTTGAGAGCTTTGAAAGGATTATCCTTAACCAGCGCTCGGCATCCCTCATGTAAAGGGGGTCAAGGGAACGAAGTATTCCTCCTCCAGCGCTGACCCAAGTGGGATGACCGCCGTTATCCCACTCAGCACAGACGTAGGGTCCCACTCTAGCTATTACCTGGAGGCCGAGCCTCCTAGTTATCTCCATGAGCTCATCTACGTCTCTCTGACCGGAGAAGTCAAAGATGCCGGGAGATAGCTCGTGAAAGTTCCAAAAGAAGTAAAAGGTCGCGGCATTAAATCCAGCCCTCTTTAGCTTCTTAAGGCGATCCTCCCAAAGCTTCTCGGGTACCCTTGGATAGTGAACTTCACCACTAAGCAGCATAAACAAAGCCTACACCTTGATAAAAGCGTTGCACCCTGGTCACGCCGAGTTTAAGGCACCAATTTTCTCGCGGAACTTCTCGAGGCTGTTATGATCGATTAAGACGTAGACCCTGTCTCCTGATCTCAGGGTCTTTCCCTCAAGATCGTATATTATCTCGTTTCCCCTTTTCACGAAGAGCACGGGAGATACACCCTTGAGCTCTTCGTAGTTGACGCCGTCTCTCCTTATCTCGAAGGAAGCTATGTGCCTGAAACCAAGAGAGTTGCCGATGAAAACGCCCTCTACCTCGTCTGATATGGCAGAGAGAGCGAGTACGTTTCCAAGCAGGTCGCTTGGGACGATTACGACGTCCGACCCAGCTGTCTTTGCACCTTCTACCAGCTCCTTATCGTTAACGATCGCCACCACCCTCACCTTGGGGTTCAGCTTCTTTGAGTTTAGTATCATCAGTAGGTTATCGCCGTCATCATCAAATGTCGTTATGACCGTGGAAGCCCTATCTATGCCCGCCTGTCTTAACGCCTCATAAGTATGCGTTATCGGAGCCCCGAAAGCTGGTATGTTCTCTAGCCTCAGGGCATCTAGCTGGCTCTGATCTCTCACTAGCACCACGAAGTCAAGCCCAAGCTGCCTCAGGTACTCGACCACGTACTTTCCGAGGAACTTGTACCCTGCAACTATGACGTGTCCCTTCATGGCCTTTGCCTTCAGCTTGCTTGTCTCCTCGGCGAGGAGCTCCTTTCTAACGGCCGCGGATACGGTACTCTGAACGATCGATGCCGCAAGCCCCACGCTTATTATGAATATGGCGATCAGCAGCACCTTCTCCAAGGGAGGAATGGTAACGAGGTTTGGAGCGTAGAGGCCTATGGTCGTTATCGTTGAAACAGAGCCAAGAAGGGCGGTGAGGAAGTCCAAGCGCTGGAAGTACATGAATACAACGGTCCCGAATCCGAACATGACGACAAGAGCCACAAGCTGTATCCATATGCGCCTTATTATGACGTAAGGGGTGTAAAATAGCACGTAAATGACCGTGCTGGCTTTGCTCATGAGTGAGGTATGGCGGCAGCTTTAAAGCATGCCGCGAATGCGATGCCATAGCCGGTGCAGTAAACCCTAGGACAGCCGCGCTTTAACGAGCGACGTGTAGGACCATGAGGGAGCCTGACCACGGAGAACGTCTTCACGGGGCACATCTTCACAGGACATATCCTCTAAGTGGCAATCTAAGTGTTGAGATAGGGTTTCAGGCACTAATGGCCCCACTGCATGGCACATCCTATAGATTTGACCGTAAAAGAGGCGTGAGGCCTGCCCTTTAGGCCTGAATTTTTCACATTAGGCACGCTTTTACGCACACGGCATCCGTGCGTGGTGAAAAAGTTAGTTAAAAATGGTAAGCAAAAGGGCAAAATTTACAATGATGCCAAGAGAAGAGATAGATAAAGCTGAATGTCAATGGCCACGAAAGCGCAAAGGGTCGAGGGAAATCAGGGTCGCTGCATCGGCTACTGGAAGCTTCCTGAACTTTAAGAGGCTAAACGCCATCGCTCCAAAGGTACTCTCACGCAAACTACGATCGCAATTCATGAGCTACTGCAAAACACTGGTGAGATGACGTAAAAGCTCCTTGTTCAAGAGTTCTCCCATGCCAAAGCAGGAACTGGATTTTTACCTAGAGGCCTCTCCATTAAGTTTGCGTCGAATAGTCCTTGGCGGTTGATGGCTCCTGCACTTCTCTTGTCAGAAAAGAGGTTAAGTGTTTGCTCTAAGAGCTGATAGTTACACAAAGCGTTTATCTTAACGCCTAAGCATTGACATGGAAGACCTCAGGGAGCTTGTCAGAAAGCTGGGCAAGCCGTATTCCGAGGTCCTAGGAATAAGAATAAAGAATAAAGAGGAAAGGGAGTTCTTCAAGTGGTTCCTGGCTTCGCTGCTCTTCTCCAAGCCCTTAAGAGAGGAGACCGCCATGAAGACATATCGCGCTTTCGAAGAGGAGGGACTTTTGGACCCAGATTCCCTCCTAAGGGCGGGATGGGCGAAGGTGGTTGAAGTTCTTGATCGTGGAGGATATGTTCGGTACGACTTCTCAACGGCGACGAAGATACTCGAGGCCGCTAAAAACCTTAAGGAAAAATACGGGAGCCTCTCGTCACTACATGAGAGCTCCAAAGATAGCGAAGACTTGGAGATCAAGATAAAGGAGTTGGCCAAAGGGATCGGCAACACGACCGTTTCGATTTTCCTGAGGGATATGAGGATGGCATGGGATGATGTTAGAGACAAGCCAACGCCTCTCCTTAGGTCCGGAATGGAGCTTTACGGAATAACCGATTGCGATCTAACGGCGAAAAGGTTGGGAGTCGAACCGGTTGAGCTGGAAACTGCTCTGACTAGGCTCGCCAAAGAGATCAAAAGGAAGAATAAGCGGAAAAGAAAGACCTCCAGAACAATGAGTCCCTCTTGAAAGGCCAAAGCTCGCTCATTTTCATAGGACATTAAGGCGTCGCTTCAAGTGGCTAACCAAACCTGGAGGCTGGTAGCGACTATCAGAAATCCCTTTGACCTGAACAGCCCTAGGCGCTGCTTAATTTGGCAGCTTGCTGCGAGGATCGTATGGACGTGGTCATGCAAACAGGGGCCCGATGACAGCGCCTCGCAGCTTCACGGGCTTTCCATGCCCGGGCAGAACGATAACTGGAGACATCTGCTTTATCTTCTCAAGCGACTCGTGGCTCTTCTGCGCGTCGATCGAGTACCTCTCGTTGACATAAAGCCTTCCTTCCCTTTCAAAGGCAGCGTCTCCCACGAAGGCAAACCTTCCATGGCCTGTGTTCAGAAGCACAGTAATGCTTCCGGGGGTGTGACCTGGTGTCTCGACAATTTTAACCCCATCGAGAGCTAGCCCAAAAACGTCGTTGACCAAGGGAACTGTGGGAACGCGAATGAAGGGCAATAAAACTCTCATGAAGGGGTTCTTGAAATATTGCTTTCCATGGCCTGTAATTACAGGTATTTCTTCCCTGTGCGCGTAAACAAGGGGCCTGTAGATCGTGTAAATTGTTCCCAATCCCCTGATGTGATCAACGTGAGAGTGAGTGAGTATGATCATCGAGGGAACGAGGCCCGAGTTCTCGTAGTAGGTTACTATCTGCTGCGCGCTCTTGTCAAACCCCGCGTCGACCTGAACCACTGAGCCTCCAACCCTGAAAACGTAAACGTTGGCCCTGGTTCCCTCTATGAGATCCACTTCTTCGGAGACCTTCATAATGAAATACGGGCTAGTGGCTTTAAGTGGCTCGTCTGAAGTTGCGCGACCGAAGAAGCTTTTCGTTGGGGTCGATTGATGTCCAGCTTTCTCCTAAGGGACCTTCCTGTCACCAGCTGCGTTCCCAAGGCCGATATTGCGCCCATCCCGTCCACGCTTCCCCAAAGCTTCAAAGGAGAGTAAAGGAAACGGGACATAAGAGCTCCTCCTATGGAAGAGCCCAACGACCTGGCCGAGCTGCTGACCACGCCATATATGCCCATGTAGCTTCCCCTTTTCTCAGGCCTAGCAAGAAGGTTAGCTATCGTCATGAAGAGGGGCGTGCTTATGTCCTCACCAATTGTCAAGATAAAAACCGATAGCATTACACCGTAAAGCCCACGCGTGAAGGCGAGCATAACGTAGCTCAAGCCGTAAAAGGCCAGGCCAACGTTAACCCACTTGATCGGATCCCTTGGCGCCAAAAACCTAGATATGGGGTATTGACATATGACAACCGTCAACCCGTTAACGAGGTAGAAAAGCCCAAGGTCAAGAAAGGAGAACTTGTTCACGGCGTTCTCGAATACCGTGAGCGTGAGCCCGAACTGGGCTATGAAGGCAAAGACGAGCACAAAGGGAAGTATGCTTAAAACGTAGTGCCCGTCCTTGAGGGCGCTGAGGTCAAAGTCCGCGCGCTTGACGGGTTCCTCAAGCCCTATGAACAGGAGAGTCGCGGCTCCTATGAGGATGCCGGCCAGCATGAACGTCGAGGAGTAACCAACGGTCTGAAGGAGAAAACCTCCAACCAGGGGGCCGAGTGCCCATCCCATGTTTATCCCCATCCTAGCTATACCGTAGCTTGTCACAAGCCCCTCCTTGCTGACGCCAATATCTCCTATGTAGGTGTTGTAAGCCGAGAATGAAACGCTACCAAAAAAGCTCTGAACAAGGGCAGCAATGGAAAAGAGCAAGTACCCTGGAAACATTAGCCCAATCCCCATGATGAAAAGGAAAAGCGAGCTCATCATCTGTCCAGCAAGCATAGTTCTCTTTCTGCCGTTCCTATCGGATAGAAGCCCACCGGTAAGCTGTCCTAAGGCGCTAACTGCCGCCAGCAGGGCATAGTAAAGGCTCACGTAGGCCATGGGCATCCCCCTTATGTAAAGTACTAGGCCGGTGAAAGGTCCAACTAACGCGGTAGGAAAAGTGCGGAAAGTTCCCAGAAGCGCTATCCTCCTTATGTTTCTGTTAGTCGTCATGGCTCTCTCGTACCCCTCACTGCGCAGAACTCGCGAAAATGCCAAGGAGTTTCCCCCTGGGTGCACTCCGGTGGAAGTAAATCGGCCCATTAAAACCGAAATTTTCTACCGGAGATGCCCTTTTGAACGCCAAGCCCCTTGCAAGAGGCACCCCCTTCACTTTATGAGGCTCTTGCTCAAGCCGATCCACAGATAAAGAGGCCACACTCATAAGCTTAGGGCGAGCCTCAAAGAACGCTTCACCAGAATAAGAAGTCAAGCAAATGCTGTAATCGGGGAGACGATCGCAGGAGGCACCCTTACGGCTACCAAACAAGGCCATTGGGTGAAAAGCTTCTTTGGCGCCTTCCTTGACAACACTTTCATGTGATGACCCGACCAGCGGTACCCTCTCGATAAAGTCGGTAGCACATGCCCCATGTATCGAAGATTCCTCGGCACGTTGGCAAGACGTATCCGCATCTGCAAGAGCGTTACTCCTCAGGGTAGCACACGCGGCGTTATGGACCTCTCTTCCGCACATGATGCTCTTGACCTTGCAGTAAGATGGTTGCACGCATAAGACCATGCAGTGCTCGAGGCTGCTCCTTTCCCAAACTAGCTTTGCGGCCTTGAGCTTCTCCGGCATAAGAGTTTTCCCTCACTTGCCCTTGTTCACCCTTAAGGGCTTTTCCTTAAATTCCATAGATATAATAGCGCTTGCACGCCTGGAAGCTCGAAAAGCACAATTGAAACGCGCGCTTAGTTCGCTCCAGGCTACAAAGGATAAATCGCAAGGGCTTAAATAAAAGTAGGCCGGGGAAGATGGATGGCCTTAAGGCTGGTTAAACTGGGAAAGATTCACGAGCCTGCTCCTCTACTCGCCGGTCCAATGACCTGGAGCGCAAGCGAAAAACAAGCCAGCGAGGACGTAAGCCATCCAAACGGCGGCAGCCCGTCCCAGAAGCGCCAAGCTCATGCCCTCGTAGAGCATCATGACAAATATGAAAACGTTAACCAGCACATTCCTCTGCTTGGGTTCCTCCCTTAAAAACCCTAAAAGGCCCAAGCGCATAAGGCCTAGGCCCAACGATACCTCGGCAACTATAAAAAGGACAAACACAGCTAAGTCTTGCGAACCCATCGTTGGGGGCAGGTAAGCAGAGGTGCCCTCGCCCAAAGACTGATAATAAGAAAAAGCTTCGAGCACGAAGCCAGCTGCGTAAGTTATTAAGGGGATAATGACGCGAAGGAATCCCCTTTGGGTACCCTTGGACTGCAATTTTGAACGAAAATAAAACTGTATATAAGCGTTCTTGTCAGAAAAGTACCCTCAAGGGGCCCTTCTCACAGGCTTTTCATGAAGATGTCGGCTACCATGTCCTCGGTTATAGGCAGAAGCCTAGGCCCTGGTAGCCCCTTGTTCTTGACAACTGTGTCCACCATGGCAGGTACGTCATCCTTGCCGAACCCGTAATCAGATAGACGCTCCCTGAAGCCAACGCTTTCCTGGAACTTCCTCAGGGCGTTTTCAGCCTTATCTGCATCATCTGGCGAAGGCCTGAGCGATGGGTCGAAGATCGACAAAACCTCCGCCGACTTAACCGGGCTTAGCCTGTGGGTATAGTAGGCCGATCTGGGACCCAGCATGGCAAGTCCTGCCCCGTGAGCGACCTTGGGATTTATGCCGCTCACTATGTGCTCTAGCTCATGAATTATATGAGTGCCGGCCATGTCTATCGCAATGCCTGCTACCATTGAAGCGTAAAGAAGCCAGTACCTAGGCTCAACTGCTGTGAGGTCCACAAGCGCCCTTGGAAGCCAGTAAGCTATCTTTGTGACGGACTCGCGGGACAACATATCGATGTAAGGGGAGGAGCTAAGCCGAGTTGCTGCCTCGTAAGAGTGGTAAAAGGCATCAAGAGATGTGTAGACCGTCTGGTCCTTTGGCAAAGTCCTTAGGTACCTTGGATCGTCCACGCTAGCCGTCGGATAAAGGGATGAAAATCCCCTTTTCTCCTTATTGTCCGGATCAGATATGACTGAGTACCTGTCTATTTCAGTTCCCGTCCCATGAGTTAGGTTAACCGCGAATAGCGGAACGCCGGACGATGGCCTATACCTTCCGTACACGATGTCGTTTATCCTGTTTCCGTTCAGCTTTGCTAGAGCAGCCACCTTTGCAGCATCTATGACGCTTCCCCCTCCTATGGCAACTATGGCTTCCGCGCCGTACTCCCATGCCTGCCTTGCAAACTCAACTGTTTCATCGATGGTGGGGTTGGGGGTGAACTTGTCGTACACGAAGTAAGATGCTGAGCGCTTCTCGAGCAAGCCAGTCACGTCACCGAGGGCGCCTGAGACCTTCGCCGCTGTTTTGCTAGTTGCAATGGCAACCCTTGCGAACCCCTCAAGATGGCCTTCCAGCTTCTTTGCCGATGACTCCCCAAAGTACAGCCTTACTCCAGAATAGTTCATGTCGAAGACAATCATACTAAAGTGAGATTCTCTTCGTATAAGCTTTTTACCATGGAGTTGCTCGCGCAGCGCCGGTAGCAGGAGATGAAGGCAAGCAAGCGAAACGTCTCGCCTATATCTCATTGGTATGACCGTATTATGAGTAGATCTAACGCTTTCCAGGACACGCATTACCTACCGATATCCCGCCAACGCCTAACCAACATCAACATGGGGACACGGAATGCCAAGGAAAAAGCTCAGGAGAAACCGTTACCATGCTCATCATTTTCCAATTTTCCCCAAACCCTCTTTCCAGCTTAGCTGCTCCGCGTAAGTTGTGTGAGGAACAAACCTTGTGGCAAAACTTGAAGGAGGCTCGCCAACAAGTGATACCTCTCCAGCAATGTCCCTTAGGAAGTAGAGATAACCTACGTCGTCTGGATTAAATCCCATGGCGCTCGAGACCAGGCGATCCAGCGCCACGCAATTACAAGATGCAAAAACGTATCCCCACTTCTTGCTCACCCCGAAAACTGGTCCATCCCCCTCCATTCCGTCTATTCCGTCTACTACTCCGCAGCATGGACCCATCATCGTGAAGAGCTTTGCTATGTTGCGGTTGATGGCTAGATATCCCCTGTGCATAGACCTCCTGTATCCCCTCATAATTGAACCCATGACCAAGTTCTTGACGCTAAGAGTGACGACTACGGTGTCATGGGTTTTCGGAGGAACGGGCGATATCTTGAGGACAGACCTGTCTAGTGTTACCGACGCAACTGGCACTGAAAAAGTATTCCCATCGTCGTCGGTTAGCTCGACATCCCTGTACTCAAGCGATCCAAGGTCTACAAGCTCAACGTTGGGGAACTCGGCCTTTAGCTTCCCGTATTCGTAGTTTCTGAGTGCTTGCTCGAAGCTTCCCACAGCAGGAGACTCGGATATCATGACCTCCTTTGGGCCTACGTCCTCCTCGAGATAGCGCAGAATGCCGGCCACGCAATCCACGTGGGTCCCACTGAACCTGTTAAGGGCGGAGACGAAGTTGGGCTTTATCAACACCTTTTCTACATGACGGGGAAATTGCCCTTCAAGCAACTTGAGCGCCTGCAGCGTGCCAAATGCGTGATCCTGAGATTTTACTATTGAAACGCGGGAACTCATTGTCCTAATCACCGCATCATAACTCAGCCTATGGAAGGCAGTTAAGGCTCACTACATCTATTTCAGGGGCATTGACGCTAACGGTTGTTATCGATCCATTGAATATCCTGATTTTTCTCACGCTGGGCCCGGACATTCCCAGGGCAATGGAAACAACCGACCTTATGGGTTCCAGGTGACTAACGAAAACAACGGGACCACTTCCCCATTGCTCGGTTATGGCTGAGATCATCCTGCTCCTTATGGAATGGAACTTCTCAATGCCGTACTTGCTTCCCTCGCTGAAGTAATCCTCGTACCAATTTGGGTCTTGCCTTGAGAACTCGTTGTAGTCCATTCCCACAAGAGATCCAAGCTTTGCCTCCCTGAGCCTCTCATCCAGCTTAAGTGGTATGCCAAGCTCAGCCGATATTATCTCGGCCGTCTCGCGGGCGCGGGTCACGGGACTGCTAACTATGAGCAAAGGCTTTGCTCTCCCCAGCCAAGATGAAACGGCCCTTGCCTGGTCGCGACCTACCTGCGTAAGGTGGTAGCTCACCTTTTCGTCGTCCGGAAAAACCCCGCTAACGTTGTTCTCAGCCTCACCGTGCCTAACCATGTATGCGATCATGAAGTCCTATGATTGCCAGTTTTACGTCTGACGGCCAGCATAACGCTATAACGCTAAAGCGTATTAGGCACGGTGCTTAATTTAACGTGAAGGAAGAAAATCCCAAGTTCTTGAGGTTCTTGAAGCTAACGGGGCTTCCAGCGGACAAGGCTGCCGCCATCTACAACGCATATACAAAAGCCGGTGGGGATGACGTCGATTCCCTTGCGGAGCTCGTGGACAAGGTGAAGTCGTGCGACCCTGCGCTTGGGACTTACCTCGCAAACTGGGGACCAACCGTCCTTGATGATCGCGGGACAATGGAGGCCATCTTCACCGCTTACGCCTACGCGAGAGAAAGGGGGATCAAGAGCATAGAGAAACTCCCCTCTCAAAAGAGGTGGACGCTCCAACAGCTCATGCCCGAGGCCCAGCACTGGATAGAGGGAGCAGCTTCAGGTCTAAGCACAACAGTGAGCAGCACGATCTACGTCGGGCCTTCAAGCTCCCTTGGCCTATCAAGACCATTGTCTCTGGCTGACTCCCTTCATGATCTCCCACCCAAGGCCGTAGATGCGCTGAGGGCACTGGAGGAGCTTGGCCCCATCTACGAGGCCGACGTAGCGAGAGCGCTCATAAGGCTTAGGCTTGGCTTCGACTACGCATGGGATGAAACGCTGTCCTCCCTTGACCCAGTTGACGTAGAAGGAAATTTCTCAAGGAAGCTTAAGGAGCTCTACCTCGATCCGACCAAGAAGTACATGGGAAAGGACTTTTACGATTGGGTAATTGAGCTCTGCTACTCAGGACACATAACTTATAACTCTGAGAGGAACCTGCTTTACGTGCTAACCGCTTTCCGTCAGAGGTTCCTTTGACCTCATTTCAGGGATCGTTAGTCTATTATAGAAGAGCTTGTACAGGTGAAGAGCATCGGGTACGTCTCTAAGGCCTGGGACCCAGGGAAGGAAAACGAGGACCAAGAACAAGGCCGTAATTATGAGCTCGTTGTAAAGCGAGTGCCAACCGGGGATCCCATCTCCCCATGCCTCGAGGAGGTCGTAGGGTGCCAACCAATAGGCACCTACTTGCCATAGCTCGACGTTGTACTTTATCATTCCCATGTACTTCTCGTTTATCCTGTACTGTATCCCCTCCACGTAGTGGATAAGGCCCATGTCGCTCAGCAACCTTATGTCATATGTTTTATCAAGGCCGCTGTGATCGTACGTCTCTGAGGTCAATATGCCGCCACACATCCCCTGCTGTGCCAACCTTGTCAGATCGGCCGCCATGACCTCCATGGGATTTGATGAGCGCATTGCTCCGGCAACAGACCCATTGTTCTCAAGGTAAGCGTAAGCCTCGTTTACTTGCGCTATCATCTCGCTCTTTGGCTCGTTCAGGAGCTCTGACAGCTCGTTTTTTGACCCCGTTAGGTTCACGTATTTTTCGTAGGGCTCCACCACGTAAACTTGCGTCGTGTTGACGTAAGTCACAGGGTCCGATGGATCAGCGTAAGGGTTCACGTAGCCTATGGGGCTGAACTTGGCGTAAGTAGCAGTCCCAGAGGTGCCGTTGAACTCCTGAATAATTGTAGAGGCAAATAGGTCGGGATAGTGCTGCGAGGCCCACTGAGGGGTAAGTGCAGGAACAAAGGGATTCGCCCAAAGAGGGCCCAGGGTTAAGCCAAGCCCAACTGCCAAAATGAGTATTGCCCCGGTCCTCACGAACATCTTCCTGTGATCTGCTTTTACCATGGAGTACTTTACGTCTTTAACGTGAGGTAGGCTTATTCCCCTTCTCTCCACGAGCACGAAGTGTAGCAAGAGCAGCACAACTAACAGTATTGGCACGACAACGGCGTGCCATCCAAGCACTGCTCCAAGGTTCTCGGGGTTTATCCAATACCCGAGAAGAAGCGAGTTCCAGAAACCCGCCGCGCTCTTGTCGTTGTACTGGGCTACGACCGTGTCGTTGAGCCCAACGCCAAAGGCGTAAGTTATGAGCGCAAGCACAAGCATTAAGGCACCCACTACCCAAGTGTCTTTCCTCTTCTTGAATGCCGACGTGGAAAAGTTAACGAAAACGTGAAGAAAAAGAATTGTTACCAGTAGCTCCGCGGCCCAGAAGTGTATCTGGCTTACGTACATCCCAATGAGCGTGTAGTTCCACCAGTAAGGGCCGAAAAGGAGCAGTACAGCCCCGGTGACGCCCAGCAGTATGCCCAAGGCCATCATGTAAAATCCAAGTTGGAACCAGAAGCTGTTCCCGTACGAGGGGACCGTCTCTATGTAAAGCGTCTTCGTGAAGGACGATACCTCAAAAAGAAGCCCTTTCCAGAAGGAATTCGAGCCATTGCCCTTCTCTTTCATAATGCCGTTATAAAAAAAGCTGCGCTTAAGTGTTTCCTTCAATCAGGTCAGACGGGTACCTGTCCAGCACATCCTTGTGCTTCTCGTAATATTCGCGCTGCCATTCCCTGAACTTTCTTCTCTTTTCTTCCTCATGCTTGAGCCTCCTTTCCTCGTACTCCTCCTTTATCTTGTTCCACTTCTCCGCGTCGTAGCCATAGGGAGGTCTATCCCTTATCTTTGGAGGGTTGAAGGCGTAAGAGTAGAACTCGCGGTAGTAGTCGTAGTCGCGCTCCTCAACGCTCAGCGGCTCAATGCCCTCGGAGCGAAGCTTGTTAAGCACCTCTTCTAGGTCGATCTTCGGCCTTAGATTCTTAGCTCCCTTCGGATTGTATATGATGGTTATCCTTCCTGTTATGTAGTTTACGCTCGCCTTAATTATGGCATCGTCGGTCATCAGCTTGTACTGAAGCATGGCCGCCCTTCCCTGATCTCCTAGATCATCCCTCCTTACGGATATCACGGCCTCCTTCACTATCTTGTAGGGAACGTGATATTTCTTCCCCAGCTCCTCTATTAGCTCGTCCTCGTAGGAAACGCCGGCTTCCGAGAAAGTGGAGACCTCCTTTTGCTTGCCAACAGAGCGAGCGTTTATCCTAATCCCGACCTTAGACGTCTCTTCCGCTCCCTCTCCCTCAACCGTTTGCTTCTTCTTCTCGGAGTCCTGAACTTCTGACACAGCTCTCACCTCGTTACCTTAACGCCGAACTTCTCGCTGCTTGCGGCTGAGTCACCAATGGATGGAAGATCTGGTTTGGCGAAGGGAACGGGCTTGCCGCCGTTAACCGGAAGAGCGAAGTAGTCAACTATGCCGCCGTAAACCTTCCTGTAAAGCTCGCTCTCCTGTAGTTTCCTGACGTCCCTCCTGTACTTGTCAGACTCGTAGCTCCAGTCAGGGTGCTGCTTCTTCCACACCTCTGCCGGTATGCTGTACTGTCTCTGTATCTTGTCCCTGTATATTTCGGGGAAGACGTTGAAAGTGCAGAAAGGAAGCACCTCCCCGTCAGGCATGGCGTAGTGAATGTCGCACCTCTCCACCCTGGCGATATCGTAGTTGTACTCGTCCTGGAAGTGCATGCTTCCGAGGAAAAGCGTCCTGTGGTGGATTGCCCCCAAGGAGCCGAAGTCCTTATTTACGAGGAAGTTGGTGAGGAGCTTGAGGAAGTTCACCGACTTGGGCTGCTTCTCTTCATTTATGAACTTCCTTATGCCAAGGAGTACCCTGGCGGCCTTGAGCTTCTTGCTTATCCCCTTTTCTCCTCTTATCTCCTCGTATTGCTCCTTGAGGTATTCGTTGAGGCCCAAAACGTCTATGAACTCCGGTATCGGTATGATTTTCTTATCGTCGTCAAGTATTACGTAAGTACCCATGCCGCAGGCGAAGTGAATGGACATGTCGTACATGTAGCGCCCGGTTGCTGCCTCAAGGAACTTATCAAACGCACCCGTGTACGGCACGCTGTACCAGTGCTCCCTGCTTATGACGCCATGCGTCTGCTCCTCTAGCTCCTTTATCATGCCCGGAATTGTTATCCTCATGCTTTCCCTTGCCCTATCGGGCATCCTGCCAACAAGCGAGACCGGCTGGAAGTTCACTGCCCTCACAACGTCAAGCTGGTTTAAGGCAAAGTTTACCATGGCCCCGAGCTCCTGGTCATTTATTCCCCTTATGATCGTTGGGACAAGCACTATGCCGAGCTCAGCCTTCCTAGCCGCGTCCAATATGAAAGGTATCTCCCAGTGGTTCTTCGGGTTAGCCCTCATGCTAACGCCGTCGAAGCTCAAGTATAGTGTATTGACTCCCGCGTACCTCAACCTCACGGCCAAGTCCGGATTTAGCCCTAAGTTTATGCCCGTCGTGTTGAGCTGGACTTGCTCAAAACCTGCTTCCCTAGCAGCCCTCACTATTTCCACTATCTGGGGATGCAAAGTTGGTTCTCCTCCTGTCAACTGTATGGCGTTTGGGGGTATGGGGCGCTGCGCCCTGAGGTTTGCGAAAAGCTTCTTGAACTCATCCAAAGTTGGCTCATAAATTGGCTCCCCTTCCTTTGCGTAGAAGAAACAGTACCAGCAATTGAGGTGGCACCTGTTTGTGACCACGACGTTAGCCAGGGCCGTGTGGGATAGGTGTCTCTGGCAAAGCCCACAATCATAAGGGCAATTTGCCCCAAGCGTGTCAGGGATGTAGTTAGGATTTTCAAGCCCCCTGCCGTTGTACTGCAGCTCGCTCATCTTCTTGTAGAGATAGTAATCTTCCCAGTACTTCTCCACGAAAAGTCCGTGCTCGGGGCATTCCTTCCTTATCATAACGTAATCTCCGTCCCTGTATATTACGCCGTCAACTATCCTCTTGCATACCGGGCACACCGTCTTCGTTTTGCCAAGGACGGGCATTCTCTCCAGCTCTTCCTTGCTCCTATGATAAACCTCAAGGGACGGCTCAGTGGTCCTTTGTGAACTCACGCTTTGCATATCACTCTCATGCCCGCTTATTTTAAGGTATTTACCCTTTAAACATCTTATTGGTGTTATGATCAAAATGCCCTTTCCTTATGGGTGGAACTCACCTTAACGGAGTCCTTAGCCACTTGTTACGAGCTCCCATAACGGAAGACCTTGGCTAGCAGAAGATACGAGCTGGCACCGATGGCTAGAGCAAGGTACCATCCCATGTCGCTGAGAAAACCGATGCCAAAGATAGCTCCAGCGAGGGGGACGATAGAACCTGCAGCCGTGGCCGCAAGGGCCAGGTAGTTGAGCCCATCCCTGTACCAGTAAGCACCACTCCTTGAGAAAAGGTCCTTCAAAGAGATCTTAGTACCCCTTATTATCCAGTAGTCAACCATCATAACTCCAGCAACGGATCCAAGAGCGCTTCCTAGCAAGTTAAGGGCGCCCATTATGTTTGAGGCATTGGTGTACCAGTACCATGGGGCGAAGAAAAAGCCCATCGCTGAAGCCAAAAGGGCAGCTTTTCTCCAGTTAAGCCTGGGAAACAGGGACAAAACGTCGTACACCGGTGACACAAGGTTCGCCGCGACGTTAACCCCTAGGGTCGCGGCGATCAGGGTTATGCCTATCCCAGCTGAAAGCAGCTTGTTCGTGGAGAACAGGTACATTATGTTCACAGGATTCACGTAGGTCATGGCCTCCGAATAGGGCACGTGAAAGACGTATATCAGCGACGATATGGTACCAGCTGCTATAAGAGAAAAAGCCACAAAAATCCCCGGAAACCCAATGGCCTGCCCTATTACCTGGTCGCGCTGGCTTCTTGCGAACCTCGTGAAGTCCATTATGTTCAATACGAGGGTTGAGTAGGCTCCTGCCAGAGAAGCCGTTGCCAAGAGCAAGGCATAGGGCGTGGCATTAACATGCCTTATGGATGAAAGGTAGAACAGGGGCTCGATCCCGTGCGCCAAGTACAAACCGTACACCATCATGCCCACGAAGGCGGCCAGTATCGCTGGACCGAGCACAAGCTCAAAGTACTTGACTTCCCTCATTCCCTTGAAGAGGGCCAGTAGGTTCGCAAGCCAGAACAGCAAAAAAGAAATGGCCAAGTTGAGGTGCATTCCAAGGACATCTGCCTTCATGGACGACCACCAGGGGAAGTAAAGGCCCATAACTGAGTTTATCATTGTAGCGCCGACGTATGTCTGAACGGCAAAGAAAAATAGCGCTGAGAAGGCCCTGAGGACGACGGGAATGTAGGAACCCCTTATGCCGTAAGTAGACCTAACGCTGGTGGGAAAAGGTATCCCCCACTTGGTACCCATGTGGCCATTTAGGTACATGGCGAAGAGCTCCGTGCCATACGCAGCACCAGTGACCAGAAGGGCCACGAGAGGACCAAACTCAAAGGTCAGCAGGCCAGCTATCTCGAACTGGACTACGTTGTGTACCATGCCAGCCCAAACGGTGGTGAAGTTTACCCAGGTCCAATCCTTGAGCTTCTTGGGCAGGGGAGCTAGATTCCAAACGTGGAGGGGCTTGGGCTGCAGGAGCTCGGAATAATCACAAAGGGCGGATTTGTTGCCGTTGATGAGCACTGCAGGACAAACGTACCCTCTATCTATGCCGTCGGAGAGGTATCCTCCTTCAAGGGAGCCACGAGGGCTATGTACATGGGAAGGGCAGCGGCTTACAACGCAGCTGGGATTGACTTCGCCGTTAATCATCAGATAATCCCCTCTGGCCTTTACACGCTGCCGCAATTTGCCGAGGTGGGAATGACGGAAAAAGCTGCTCTTGAATCAGGCCTTGAGCCCGTTGTGGGGACTTCGAGATTGGAATACAATGAAAAGGCCATGGCCATGGGCGCAGCCGAGGGACTCGTAAAACTGATATTTGACAGAAAAGGAAAGTTGATAGGGGGAGGGCTGGTAGGATACGATGCCGAGGAACTCGTAAGCCACATTGCCCTTGCCATCAAACTTGGGGCTTCCGCGAAGGATCTAGCCTACTCGGGATACGAGCACGCAAGCATATCCGAGTCCATAGGCGATGCGGCCTCGAAAGCACTGCTCAGTCTATCACGAGCAGAAAGCCCACCGGTAAAAGCCGGCTCAGCGGCTATGGCAACGTTGAAGTCTGACCAATACTACGCTGTTCCTTAATCGTCAACCCACTTGATGAGCTTCGTGGCAAGCAGAGGGTAGATGATGAGCTGGACAGCAACCGCGCACAAGGAGAGGGGCGATGCCGTCTAGAGCCCCCAAGTACCGTTGCGAAAGGACGCCAACAGGCGTTGACGAAGAAGAAAGCAAGTAATGGGCATAGCTCGGCAGCTCAGTTTATGGATAGTAAATCGGTGAAGCGATCCATAAACTCTCCCAGATCAAGATCCCTGAGAGCTTTCCTCGCAGCCGCAGAAGCCTCGGCAAAGGAAAAGCCTCTTGCCACGAGTATATAAAAACTTGCTCGTAAGGGCTTGCCATCCCATAGTTTGGGCTCCCTGAGGTACGCCGCATATAAGCTCCCTAACCTTCCGGGCCCCGGAAACGACGCCGTAGCCGTTCACATAGGCTCTCCCGCTCGTTGACATGAGCTGCGTAAAAAGCATCCTCAAAAGCGTGGATTTTCCCGCTCCGTTCGCGCCCAATGTTGTCGCGCGCCTTGCAGCTATCTGGGCTGTGAATTCCTTGAACGCCACTTGGCCGCTAGCGTAAATCTATGTAAGGCCTTTAGCTTCTATCACATGTTATCACCTTTTTCACCACTGCTTTGTAGGCACTGGCGCTCGCAAATCGCATGTTTACTCTTGTTCTCCGAAAAACCGTTTTGCAAGTCCCAACCTTCTGAGAGCTTTTTCCCAATCGATCTTGATGACGGCATACCCTAGTACCACGAAAAACAACGCGAACATAACGGTCAGATCCAAGAACGAGAGGCCCATGCGCCTCGTGAAGCCCTCCATGAACGTTAAGCCAACGAGCTCAAGCGGTATCTCGAGCGCGCTCTTGGCCAGCTTTCCAGCCAGCGCCACGACGTTAACCTTAAGCGGTGAAGCACCACCGACTCCGCCTCCTAGGTAAAGGTAATCGTCAAGCGGAAGAGCTGGCAAGACGGCCAACGCAAATGTGGTCACGTAAAATGAGCGCCTCACCACGAACCTCCTCAGTAGCGATGCATTCCTGTTTGATGAGAGAGGAGCCCTCAAAAATACGCCAAGCCCATACATCACGTTCTTCGAAAGCGATGCTCCCAACGCCGTGACAAAGATGGCCTCCAAAACGTTTGGCAGGTTGATGCCAGCCTTGTAAAGCACCGCTACGGCCACCAAGGTGTAAGAGGCCCCGAAGAGGGGCACTGCGTTGCTCGCGGCGGACCAAGCGAAAAGCCATGCCACGTCTATCAGGTTCAATGTCACGATCATACGACCAACACATTAAAACGTACCGACATAAAATAGAATAGCTGGGGTAAGCATTGTGGCAAGAGCGCGACACGCCAATGGGTCTCTTTACAAAGTTAAAATCGATGAGTGACAGGTTTCCCGAGCGGGGAAAGGATTGCCCTATCGCGCGAAAGGTGTGAGGAAAGGAGCACTTGCTGCCTCACGATTCCCAAGCTCAGGGTTTTCCGCTCAACTCAGAAATTATTGGGATCCCCGCCTCGCTGGTTTTCCTGCCCTCCATACTATCAGGGCCACCGCTGCGAGGGCCACGGCTATAACCCCAGCGAGCTCCTCATACGGCGCATAGCTAACAGAGGAGGGTTTAACGTTAGTGCGAGCTAGCTGAAGCACTATTGGCTCTGTTGAAGCGATGAACGCAACTTCCTTCACAAGGACACCCGTTCTCTGATCAAACCACTCGGACTGCCCGTTGCTGAAACTTACCTCATCTGTAACGTACTTACCCGCTGGAACTGTCAGCGCAACTCCAGCGGAAACGGTTGCATTCGGAAAAACTCTCGGAAGAGCCTCTCCCTTGTTCAGGAGAGCGATGATCGTGGAGTTGAGGCAAGGAAATCCATTGTTACTTGAGAACGTAGAGCTCAGCGTGCTGCCGTTCTCAAACATCTCTCCTAAAATCTCGCTTACGTTCCCGTAGTAAGTTATGGATACCATAAAGGTGCGATCGCTGACGTTGACGTTCCAAACGCTGTAGCGGACGTATCCCTGAAAGTTTGTGTTATACAACCTGAACGAAAGCAGGTACTCCGCGTATGCCCCGTTGAAGGCGTAAAGAGGAGCTGAAACGGCCAAGCCCGTCGGGATCAAAAGCATAAGGCTCACGAAAATAAGGGATATTTCAACGTTTTTTTCATCTTATCTAGCGAGTAAAGGCAGGGCGCACGTATAAGTCTGTCGAAAGCCCATGAGCAAATTCGAGACACGAGGTAAGCTGAGCGACAAGCAAGAGCAATAGCCATGACGGCCCTCGTTAACATACAAGCCTTCTAAGGCCTATGGATCTCCCCCGACATCGCAACGAGGGATGGACAGAAACCGGACATCTTATTCGATCCCCTTTAAAATC
>JBMFIL010000010.1:0-26452 GCA_049976325.1 Thermoprotei archaeon
CTTTCTCGGGAATGCTGTCTACACGACACAGAAAGAGGCGAAGGTCGTGCAAGAAGATTTAGTGATAGAGGAAGTAGCTGTTAACGCCGCCTCCGGTTCAGTTCAGATATGGGTGGCTAACGTGGGGCTTGTGCCAGTGACGATAACGGAAGTCTACGTCAATGGGCAAGGAACGCCACTTAACGTTAACGTTGGGCTATCGGCTACCGTTATGATAAGCGTTTCGGTTAAGAGCCCAACACCTCCTTACTACGTGGTGGTTATAACTAGCGACGGTTATAGTACGAGTGTGACCTGGTCATGAGCGCGAAGAGGCTTGCGCAATCGACGGTTGTAGGGGCTATGTTCTTCATTATACTGCTCTTCTTCTCATTGGGTATATTTTACTATTTAGAACAGAACTACGCTCAGTATGGGATAGCGACACAAAAAGCTTGGCAGCTTCAGCAGCAGAGAATGAACCAGAAGTTCTCATTAAGCGAGGCGTATGCCTTACCGGTAAATGGTGGCTATAAAGTGCTTTTTAGCATCGCTAACGAAGGGGCAGTGCCTATAGATATCGTTAACGTTTACCTTTACAATGCGGTTACGAACGCTGCATCACTCTATAACGTTAATATACCTTTGAATCCAGGTCAGTCTCGGATAGTAAACGTGACACAATATAATAGCACTTTTCCTAGCGTGCTCAACGGGGCATTCAAAGTAAGCATGTGGACTTCCCTAGGGGTGGGCTCGTCCACGGTTGTTGTGACAGGCGTGCCCACTTCATCATCCTCTGCTGAGGGGAACGTCTACCCGGTGGCTGGGACGTTGACTGGCTTTTTGCCGGGCGGAGGTATAGGAAAGGCGGTTAAGAAGCATAACGGCTACTTTACTGTTGATGTAACTTTTTCCGTGGTTAACAATAACCCGCTTCCTGTAACGATTTACCCGAATACGAGCATCGTGATGAGCTGGATACCCACTCCTAGCCAGCTATATCAGATGGTAACTGCTAGTAGTACAAAGTCGGTAAGCGGATATTCAGGGACCATAGGTGCCGCGTTAAGCATGGACGGTGGGTCAGTAAATGTGGCCCCTGGTGGCTCTGTCGTGCTTACGTTTTCGAACTACACAGTATCTTTGCTTTCAAGCGGAGGTGCAGTAACTAATGCCGCCGACCTTTACATCCTGTTGCCTTATAGCCAAAACTCTGGTCCAGCCTCTTATACTTTGACTGTCAGGGTACTTCTTAGTTACTCCATAGCGGGATCTCCTCAAGTTTACGACATGGATATTAACTGCGGCTACATCGTTGTTCGCATTACCTGGTGACTAGTTCAATTTTTTATCTAAGGCAGATTTGCACTTTGCTCGGGCGCGCTTCTGTTGTGTGCAGCCGACATGCAATAAATGAAGGCGGTGGAAACCACATGAGGATATCCAAGCGAAGCTCGCTACCATTAAGCTGTATATGGTAGACATGGAATCTTTTGTGGCCGGGGCTCTACTATCGCGTTGTGTAGGGTCCAGCTTATTGCAACTGGTGCTTCCGCTGAAGAGAGCCGTGGCCTGTTACGGTGAGCGTTTGACCAATTCAGGAGATCCGAGGCTTATTATCACTTTATAATGATGTTGTGGCGGAGTTCATCGTGGGGGATTTTCCCTGTACTGGTTCACTCGCTAATTATGTTGATACAAATGTTTGGTTGAGGGCACGTTAATGCTTTATACAGAGTTATGCGGTATTACACAGCTATGTTGAGGCGCCTTCTAGCAATTTGCTTTGAATATTTCTTTAATAATGCTGCCTGTATTGAATTTACACTTCTTCGCCGCACGTGCTAGAATATACACATTGTTTGCGGAGTAGTCGTCATTTGACGATAGCTATCTATTCTTTAGATTTCGAGCCTAGATATCTTTTTTGAGGTTTGAATTGCGCGATTTATTAGTTTTGCGGGTTAAGCTTATTTATATGTGCTTTGTAATTTTATGCTGATGCTCAGTTTAAGTTTATTTGATAGAAATGGAAAGTTTATGGGTTAGCTGGTCGCGTGTTGCGAATGGGCAACGTTAATTCTATTTGAGACCGATTATTACGTAAAGAAGCGCACTAGCGATGATCTATGCTTGGCTTTTGTTGAAAAGCTGTTTGTCTGGGGAGTACGGGCCTGTATGACTTGGCGGTTTTATGTGGGAGGTGATTAGTAATTGTTTGCCCAATATATGTCAATGTTGTTCATTTTCTGATGGCTCCTTATATGCAGGGAGTAGCATATTCTTATATTCAGGAATAAGATATCAATATATGGACTTCCTTACACTGGATGAGAAGATAAGGAAGCTTATCGCGGCGATTGAGACCACCAGCGAGTTTAATCTGGATAATATTGGAACGGAAAGCGGGCTGGGTGAAGATGCGGCGGCTTTATATAAGGCTTATTTTGCTGCCAAAGGCTTGGTCACGCGCGCGGCCATAAACTTTTTCAGGATAGGCTTGCAGGACACGCTTATTTTTATTCATGGTAAATACCCGTTTATGAGGGCGTTAAATGAAGCGTTTGAGGTTCTTCTAAGCCTCCCTGGGTCATATTTGGTCGGTTTAGGAAGACCGCTTGGCCAAAGCCTCTTAATAACGCGGCACCTAATACCTAAAGGCATTTTTGAAGACTATATAGATGAATTTGATAAGCTCATCGATAAGGGGATTATAACAAGTTATGAAGTGGTGGAGTCTGCTTGGCCAGCGGAACGTTACAGTTTAGATCCCTCCGTTTTCGACTATACAACGGGCAGTTGGAAACGTGGTTCCTACTCATCTTTGACAGAAAGAGAAGTGATTAAGGTTGATAGCGCTCCCGTTCCCTTTGACGACGTAGATCTGAAGATCTTAACCATGCTGAAAAGATCTGCGGCAACTTCTTTGCACGGTATGGCGGTTGCCATGGGGCTTAGCGTAGATGATGTTATTTTTCACCTCAAGGAGCACGTGCTTGGAAAGGGTGATCCAAAAAGGAGCATGGTAAGCAAGTATTATGTGGACTTCATCGAGCCAGGGCTTTTTGCCTCTAACACAATGATGGTGAGTCTGATAGCCGAGCCTAGCGGGAACCCAGATGAGCTCCTGAAAAGAGTTGCAGCGATTCCCTACGTTTCCGCCATATGGCAAGGAAAGGACGGAGGTGTTTATGCCAGTCTTTACGCTCCTCTGGAGGCAGTGTGTGCCATATTTCATGAGGTGGGAACTATGGGATTAGATCTGAAGCTAAAAGACCTTACGGGCTACATAGCGCCTTGGTATTACTGGAACATACTTGGGTCGCTCCGCTCCCCAGCTAGCCTCGATAGAAATTACAGGGGCGGAAACTGGGTCTTTGAGAAAGAGTGGCTAGTCGATCTAGTAGATAACAAGGTGAAGCAATACGCCAGAGAGTGAGCTGAAGTTACATTATCTTTCGGGGATTCGAACTCAATCGCATTGTTAGTGGTTCCAACATTTAATTCATGGCGTTTGAGATGAATTAGTGTTTTTTACTGGCGATCCTATTAACTTCAAAGATTGTTCGGATAGTGTCTCCTGATTGGCAAGAAAGACCACGGTTAACTTAAGCTTTTTAAGTTCATGGTCTCGGTGAGTTAATGGCGCGGTTTCTAAGAGGTTTTTGCACGCAAAATATGTAGCGCTTACAGCCACAAGTTTATGATGAGCAAAGTTCAGCCTTTGGAGAGCCCCGCTGCAAAGATAATTCTTGGGTTCGTAGGACTAAAATCGTGGAGTCATCAAGCAACGCTACTGTGATGTGAGAGGAAGAGACGACATCCCTTTCTGAAAGGGATCAGCAGTAAGGGTTCCTTTTGGCGATGTAGAAGAGTTCACCGGGTAACCGTCACTGGGAAGGCCCGGATCAAGCCTGTGGGAGCGATGCAGAGGTTGGCGTATGACACTAGAACTCTTATGAACTCGTTGAGTCTTAAGGAGGAAAATGCCGTAGAAAGCCGGGCAAAAAGGCACGACCTGATATTATTTAACAAAGTATTTTGGCGGAAAGTTTTTATATTGCGTTTTCGAAACCCTATGCAAGCGAAGGCCCTGATCGTTTTAACCATCTTTCTTCTTAGTACTTTAGTGTTTTTGTATCCTGCGTCAGCGGCAGCTTCATCACTTACCTTTTCCTATTACGCTAGACCGTTTTTCACTACTCAGCAACGGAGCGCGAGCCTGGTTTACCTGGGTTTTCCCTATCCAGAGGGAAGTCCTCCTTATACACCCCCTCAGATAGCGGAGTACTACGGATTTAACAGCATGCCAGGCGGGGGTAGAGGGGAAACCATAGTTATAGTGGATGCTTTTGGCTCTCCCACCATACTCCAAGACGTGGTCGTTTTCGATTCATATTTCCACCTTCCGCCGATAGACCTTCAAGTGATTAAGTTGATAGGCCCATCTAGTTCTACACTGCAGGATAGAGAGGGATGGGCCATGGAGACTAGTCTTGACGTCGAGTGGGCCCATGCTATGGCACCCTACGCCAAAATAGTGCTGGTGGAGGCCAGCAGCGATTCCGTTCCGGCGCTCTACTACGCAGTCCAGTACGCAATAGACAATCGCCTTGGCCAGGTGGTATCCATGAGCTGGGGCTTGCCAGAGCCCCTTGAAGAAACGGTCACGGGTCCTGGTTCCATAGGGTCTTTTAACATGCTCTTCTCACAGGCTGTTAGAGATGGAATAACGCTTGTGGCCTCTTCAGGTGATGAGGGAGCGTATAACGGCCTATCTTATCCAAACGTCAATTACCCTGCTTCCGACCCCAACGTCCTAGCGGTAGGAGGAACAAACCTAACCCTTTCTACTAGTGTATATGGAACGTCCAATTCGAAAGGAGGTCTCATTGAATCGACCGCAGAATATCTTTGGAATGAGAGCGGAGGAGGCGTAAGCGATTACTTTGCCGAGCCCTACTGGCAGAAAGAAGCCGGCATCGAGGTGACCACGGTGAGTGGTATTAGCCTGCCCTCAGGAAGGGCAGTTCCTGATGTCTCTTATGTGGCTATTTCACCCTACGGTCCAACTGGGTGGGCTGGTTTGTGGATATACGATAGCACTCCCTACGTGTTTATGATGCAAAGTACCACGGGACATTTGACGACGTACGTGATATCTGGTTGGTACGGAGTTGGAGGCACTAGCTGCGGGGCTCCGCAGTGGTCAGCGTTGGTCGCAGATTATCTATCAGCGGGTGCCATGAGTAGTCTAATCACGCCTAGCATGTATTCTCATTCTAGGTCTTATGAGAACTACTTCAATGGTGTGAAAGCGTGGGACTCGCTTAACAACAACGGTTATTACTACTACTCCAGAGGATGGGATGCGATAACCGGTTGGGGTTCGCCGAAGGTCAGTACCTTAATCACGATTTTGCAGCAGTGATACGCGTCACTGCCTAAATGCGTAACCGATTTTTGGAATGCGGCTAACCTGAGCGTTCTTCGGCTTACAGAGAGCGCAAAGTTATTAGCCGTTATTGAGGCCTTTGTGGTTAACTTTAGCCTAAAGCGGAAAGGCTATTCTAGGACGTAAGTATTGCGAAGTTAGGGTGGGCGGTAAGCTTTTACGCGAAAAATTCGCTCGCATGTGAGATCATTCGAAAAAGAGATAGCGGCCTTTTACATTGGTGAAGCAGTAGCTGCGGTCTCCTTGTTCTACTGGCTTGCCGTGACTTCAGCTTGGGCTGGCTCGCAGACGATTAAGGCCAATGGTGTGGTAGGTACTTTCTTCACCCTTGGCGTTTTGGCATATTTCTTTGGCCTTGCGCATGCGCTGGATGCGGATCACCTCGCCGCCATAGACAACTCGACTAGGAAGTTGGTCCAGGAGCAGAAGCCCTCTCACTTTACTGGCCTCTTCTTCTCATTAGGACATTCCACCGTCGTTATCGCTTTGGCGCTTTTGCTCATGATAGCTACAAGAGCGGTGGCTGGAGCTATGCCGGGGCTTGAGAACGTGGGCAATTTCGTGGGCACGGCTGTGAGCGGTGGCTTTCTTTATCTCATAGGTTTCCTAAACTTGGTCGTTCTCTTTCAAATACGCAAGCTCTACAGGGATGCCAGAGGCGGGGAGTCCATAGACGTTGATGCCGAGCTGTCTGAGAAGGGCTTCATGGGTAGACGCATAAGGGCGTTGTTCAAAGCCGTAGATAAGCAGAGTTACATGTATCCCATAGGCCTGCTTTTTGGGCTTGGTTTTGATACCGCAACCCAGACGGCTCTTCTCGCCATTTCGGCGGCGGCCGCGGGCATCTTCCTCAGAGTTCCCCTTCCCTCCCTCTTGATCTTTCCCCTTCTTTTCACAGCTGGTATGACCACGGTTGATTCAACGGATGGGTTCTTCATGAACAGGGCTTATCAATGGGCCATGACGGGTAACCCGATCAAGAAGATCTGGTATAACATGACCATGACGGCCGTGTCGATAGTTGTGGCCTACTTCGTGGGGACGCTTGAGTTACTCGGCCTTCTGGCATCTGAGATGGGGCTGGCCGGCTTTCCTTGGAGTTGGCTCGAAGCCGTGACCAGCGGGACCTCCTGGGGGGAGATCGGCACCATGATAATCGGGATATTTGCGCTGACTTGGGCGATTTCCTATCTCCTTTACAGGAGAAGGCCACAGCAGCGGGAGGTGGGATAACCATTTAAGTAGAGCCAGAACGATACCAAATGGCCACGCAACCCAATATAGTGCCCACCGAACCCGAGGTAGTGGAGTTTGAGCTTGAGGAAGAGCCCAAGTGGATAAGGTTAAAGCTCAGGGACGGGACGGTGCTTGAGCTCAAGAACGAGATAACCGCAGTTGTAAAGGTCGGTTACGATGCCAACACGGGGATTCCCGTTTACACGGTTCAGTCCGCTGGGATAATGAGGGTTAAGTACGTGCCCAAGGAGCTCATAAAGAAGCCGAGTCAGAAGGCTGGCCCAACTTATCAGTAATTTTTGCTTTTGAAGGTTTTGGAAAATGAAGAAACCCTACACTATTTAATGGGCGAGATGAATTTGCGTCATAATTTTTAAATTGGTGCCGTGCGCTGGCATAATGTGCTCAAAATATAGCCTTTCCGGGACCGGGATCCAGTTCACGAGTTATTATTTCGATTGCATTCTAAATGAGGTTCGTGCTGGGTAGGGATGTTAACGCGGCTAGTTACGCACTTAAGCTGGGGCTGGGACGAGTTCTTGAAGCGACCTACCCTTACGTATCAAAATGATAAGCAAGTTCGGTCAAGGGAGCGAGAAGTGCGCGTCGTTTAGACGTGGGAAGTTCGGGTCTAAACGAGATAGATGGCGTGCGTTATGAGGAATTTGAAATTCCTCATCACTTTCAACGCGCAGTCTTTAATTACTTAATAAAAGTGTTCCTCATTAACCCATGGGAAGAACTCAGCCATCGCTTACGGTTGTAGTGGACCGCGAGCTCAACAAGTTTGAAAGGGTATCCTCAAGGCTTAAAGACGAAAAGCTTAGGGCTAGAGTTCGGGCGCTGAGGCGCCGCGTGAGGGAGGTCGAGGGTGCTCTCGAGGACGAGCCGACTGATCCGCTTGAAATAGTTCTGATTGCCTCGCTTATGGATGATCAAAATTGAGGGGATATGTGATTGACGCGATTCCCGTCCATGGTGGAATAAGGGTTCTTCTGGACAATTTCAGAGAGGTCTTCCTTAAGACCACGTTTCCGATATACGTCGCGGCCGAGAGCCCTCCTGATTTCTATGAGCATCCTGACGTGACCTCCGTGGAGGAAGAGGAGTGGGAATCTTTTGAAGGTCCCATTAAACTTTACCACATTGAGCTTGAAGACATGAGTACTTTGAGCGCGTTCAGAAAAAAGTTTAGGTTTTACAACACTCTCCCCTCCCCTCTTGCCCAGGCCCTCGTAAGGCTGAACGTCCTTCCGTTTAGGCTCGTTGATTTCAATGAAGTACAGAGGGTTTTGAGCGATCTCAACGATTTCCCTGAGATAAGGTACGCTGAGATCCGCAGATATAGCTGGTTCGGACCTGACAGAAGAGGGAATCGGTATAGGGTGTTTCTAAATGGCGAGCTCGTGGAGGAGGGAGAGGGTTCACCAAGGCTCGGTTGCGACGTGGCCTACTGCGAGGGCGAGTGCGGCGGGGTTAGGGCAGTATTGAAGCTTCATCCGAGATCGCGGGATTTCAGCCTCAAGGCCGATATAGAGCGCAGCCTCGTGGCAAGGGTTCCGTTAAGGGAGATAGCGGGGTCGAGCATAGGTAAAGCCCTAACTATAAACGAAGCCTGGGTGGCTATGAGGAGGAGGTTCGCGGTTCCCGACGTCAAGGTCAACGTGGAGCGCCCGAGGACTCTTAAGGATCTCATCAACGATGATAGGGCGGGGCTTATAATATTCCCAAGGCCTGGCTTTCACGACGTCGCCTACCAGCTTGACTTCACGTCCATGTACCCCTCCATAATAGTGACCAGGAACATATCACCTGAGAACGTGCTAAGGGCATCAGGAGGTCGGCTTGGCATAGTTCCCGAGGCCCTTAAGGGGCTTCTCGAGGCAAGGCGGGTCCTAAAGGCGGTTGATGAGGAAAGGGCGGACGCGGTTAAGTTCATGCTCGTTGCCTCCTTTGGGTACTTGGGATACAGGAACTCGAAGTTCGGAAGGGTTGAGGCATATGAGGAGGTCACAAGGGTTGCTAGAGAGGCCCTGAAAGAGGCAATAGGACTTGCCGAGAAAAGGGGCTTCGAGGTCCTTCACGGAATAGTAGATTCGCTTACCGTGAAGGGACCAAGTGAGGGCCTTGAAGGGCTCATGCGTTCGATAGAGGAGGCCACCGGCCTTGGAATGAGGGTTGACGCCGAGTACGATTGGGTAGCCTTCACAAGAGGTCTTCTCGGCGAGCCCCACCCTCAGAGATACTTTGGCAGAGTTCGCGGCGGGGCGCTTAAGGTAAGGGGAGTCATAAAGGCTAACCAGCCAAATTTGGTCAAGGGTTTTTTGCTGGAGCTCTTATCTGTTGCTTCCAAGGAGGTAAGGGGTGAAGACGCCAGAAGGGCTATGCTTGATGCCCTTCCCTCACTGACGGAGAAGTACGTTAGACTAAGCGCTGACGGAGAGCCCCTGGATTACGTGATGACGGTAAGGGGGGTTCCTTACGTCAGAGGGGTAGGAGGGTTTTATCGGGCCTACCTCTACCGCGGCCATGATCCGGTCTACTACGCGGATTACGTTAGAAGAACGGCCAGGGAGGTGAGAGGCTGGCTTGAAGACGGGATTTGACGAGCTCGACGAGGTAATAGCCGACGACTGGACCGTGGAGTTCTTCTCGATCAACGCAAGGCTAATCTTCTCCTTTTACCACAGGGTCATCGTCGAGTCCGCTCCCGTTAACGTGCTGGTAGTAGGGGAAAGAGGAGGGCTTGACCCCTACCTTTTGATCCAGATAGCGAGGGCCATAGGAAGAGAGTCCGTGGAGGAGGAGTTGATCATTAGGAGAGCCTTCAAGGCCGAAGACGTCCCTCCCTCTATTGAATCTTTTGACGGCGACCTAGTGATCATCGACCCATATCACCATAACAGGCTTCAAGGCAGTGTGGCCTCGGCGATAAAGGAGAGGGGAGACAGGACGTTTCTCTTCTCATTTGGGGACAGGAGGAAATTTGGAAGCGTGTTTGGCTGGCATGTAGCCTCATCGGTGATCGAGCTGAAGGAGGTAGAGGGCGGATTTAAGGCCAGGTTGATAAAGAGCCCATCCTATCCTGAAGTGGAGCTTGCCTTTTCATCGGTTTTCTGGAGGGCGGAGCAGGGACTCTCGCGCTGGTTATGATAGATCAAGTAAATGATCACATGACACGGTAAGCGATCTCTTCTAAAGTAAGCTCACTCTAAAACGATGACCCAGCGCTATATATCTACTTAAAAGAGCTTTTTGCGCGTTAAATTGAGTACCGATTAGACGGCGCATCTTTGTGGTGCCAAGTTTTTCTGCGTAAAACCATGGAGTTCTGAAGGTCACGGCCTGCCGATTTTTTCCTGGCCAGCCTTATGAAGCGCTGAAAGTAAGTCAAAAGGATTATCGTGATGCTTGTTTTGTAATACGACCGACTTCATGTTAAAAAGAAGCGGTCGTTACCTTGCCCAAGGCGTTCGCTTCGGTGCCTTCTATTTTATGCATGTTGCAAAGTTCCACCCAATATGACTTAAATGAAGCGTTGTATGCCTCGATTTACCTATAAAGTCGAAAATGCGCTTTTCCAGCTGTAAAAAATGCATTTATCGCGGCTTTTGCTCCAATTCGAAACGACAATTCGAAGGAAAACTTATATGCAATGGACCTCTTACACAGATGTGTAATGAGCCGCAGTCTAAGCGTTTCTGATTCCAGCTTGGGCGTTGCGGTCGATTCCCCGCGCGTGGTGAAATATGCGCTTGCTGGTGCTCCCAACGTCGGCAAGTCAACGATATTTTATCGGTTAGTCGGGAGACGGGTCAAGATCGCCAACTACCCAGGCAAGACCTTAGGCAAGGAGGTGGGGTCGTTCGTGGAGGGAGAGACGCGCGTTGAGCTCTCTGATCTTCCCGGAATTTTCAATGCGAAAGATCCAAGGGATGAAGATGAGCGCTTGGCGTTGTCAGATGCGCTCAAAGGGGATTACGACGGCGTGGTCGTCGTTGCTGCGCCGCACGTGATGAAGGAGTCCATCAGCCTGCTTAGGATGCTGGCCAAGGTTAGGAAGGTACTCTTCGTTGTGAACATGGTAGATATTGCAGGTCCCATCTTGGATGAGGAGGGCCTTTCTTCAAAATTGGGAGTACCCGTGATTTACGTGTCAGCTGCCAAGGGCATGGGGATACAGAAGCTGAGAAGGGCTTTAGCTGACAACCTATGCGGTATGGCCGATGTGCCGGATGTTGACGTTGAGCTTAAGGGTCGGCTTTGGCAGGCTAGGCTTCTCAGCAGGCCGGCCATTGCCGTTCCAATCCTTCTGAGTATCCTTATGCTAACCCTCGTTGCGCTTCTCTTTTTCGTGGACGGTACTACCCCTTTTGGCGAGAGCCCTTTTGCGCTTGAGCCGGCCATGCAGCCAATTCTGGATAGGATTGGTTCGCTTTTGGTGGTGCCTGGAAACCTGCCTCTGTCCCTCCTCCTTAGGAATGGTATTTGGTCAGGGGTTTCCGTGGTTATATCGTTCATACCTTACGTTGCTGCGGTCGCCTTCTTCATGGCCATTTACGAGCAGACCGGCCTCATAGGCGCCTTGGGGTCAGGCGCCGAGAAACTGACCGCCAGGCTTGGCCTCTCTCCCCGCAGCGTGGTTATATCGTTCATGGGCGCTTCATGCAACGTTCCATCCATGAGTGCCACAAGGGTGCTGTGGGGAAAGAGGAGCAGGACGCTAACGGCCCTCTTGGTGCCTTACGTTCCCTGCGCGCCGAGGATGGCCCTCTTTATCATAATAGCCTCCGCGGTGGTACCCTCGTTTCTTGTGCCGTTTGTCGTATTGCTTCCTTATGTCGCAACGATCGTGGCTATGTTTTTGGCGTCGCTTGTATATCGCCCTCTTGTTGGGCATCCTCAGGAGGTTGAGAGGCTTCCTCCCACGCCGCTTATGATGCCCAATTGGCACATAGTGGGCCTACGGACGTGGGATTATCTCAGGGATTTCGTGAAGAAGCTCTCGTTGATGATTTTGGCGACGACGACTTTGCTTTGGTTGCCTTCAGTGGTCGGCCCTGGAGGTGTCACGCTCAACGTTGGAACATCTTGGCTTGCTGTGGCTGGTAGAGCGCTTGAGCCGCTGTTTGCTCCCATCGGCCTTCCTTGGCAGGTATCGGTAGCGCTCATGGGTGGTTGGATTTTCAAGGAAGTCGTTATGGGAATGGTCGCGGAGTTTGGCGGGTTGCAGCTCCTGCGGTCACTGAGCGTGGCTTCTGCCTTGGCGTTGACGGTTTTCTTGGCTTTTTATTCATCATGCATAGCGACGCTGACCGCGCAGGCAAGGGTGGTCGGTTGGCGTTTGGCGCTGTTCAGCCTGGTGGTGCAGCTAGCGCTTGCTTTTGCTTTTTCGTATCTGGCTTACGCGCTGGCGTCCTTCTTGGACTGAGTCATAGGTGACTTGCGGTTTTAGCTTATCCCAGTTATGTTAACAAATTAAGCGGAGGAATTATCTATCGTTGAACGGGCGCAGTTTTTAAGCGAATTCTAAATTAGAACAGTTATACTCTGCTTAGACACGCGTTTATTTTAGCGCGTCATCTTAACAGGTGACATTTTCGAAGAACTGGTTTTCTTATGGTAGTTGTTATGGGTTGGCCTCACGGCTTGTTCCGGTAAGTCAATTGTGGTCGATGTCCTTAAAAGAAGCTTAAGGTTTGCCAAATGCCGGATCAGCAATTCGTAGAGTTGTTGCGCGAGCTTTCAGAGGCCTTTGGCCCCTCAGGTCATGAAGAAGAGGTTAGGGAGATAGTGCTGAGGGAGATGCGCCCTTACGCGGACGAGATAAGGGTAGATAAGTGGGGAAACGCCATAGGCGTCAGAAAGGGGGGAAAGCGCACGGCCATGGTGGCGGCCCACATGGATGAGATAGGTTTGCTCGTGGACCGCGTTGAGGAAAACGGTTTTCTTAGGTTTCGTGGTATAGGTGGCTGGAACGAGGTCACGCTTGTGGGCCAGAGGGCGGTGCTGAAGGCGGAGGACGGAAGGGAGGTGAAGGGCGTCATAGGTGGAAGGCCACCCCACGTCACTCCCCAAGGAAAGGAGAGGGAAGCCCCCGAGCTGAAGGAGCTCTTCATAGACGCTGGCTTCCAAAGCGCGGCCGATGCCGAGAAGGCGGGCGTGGCCGTCGGGACGGTTGGCGTGCTCGACAGGAAGTTCGAGCAACTCGCCGGGGACATGGTCACCGGAAAGGCCTTTGACAACAGGGTTGGTGTCGCGGTCATGCTTTGGGCCATGAGGGAGCTGATGAGGAGCGAGGCCACGATTTATTTCGTGGCCACTGTCCAGGAAGAGGTGGGGCTGAGAGGAGCGCAGGTTTCCGCTGACGCCATAAACCCGGACTTCGCGATAGCGCTCGACACGACCATTGCCGCTGACGTCCCAGGCGTTCCTGAAAGGGACAGGGTGACGACGTTGGGCAAGGGCCCAGCCATAAAGGTAGCTGATGGGGGAAGGGGAGGGCTTTTCATCGCCCATCCTAGGGTCAACGAGCACCTTAGGTCAGTGGCTTCCCGCGAAGGGATCCCCTTCCAGCTTGAAGTGCTCATAGGGGGAAGCACCGACGCGCAGGCCATAGCCTTTAGGAGGAGCGGCATACCTTCCACGACGATATCCATACCTACCAGGTACGTGCACTCGCCAGTGGAGGTGCTCAGCGTTTCGGACGCGCTCAACGCCGCGCACCTGCTGAGAGCCTCACTGGAATCCGCGGATGAGGCTTTCTTTGAGGAAATATCGGAGAAAAAGTTAAAGCGATGTTAAAGCGATAAAATCGCTTTGTACTCTACTTTTCTTTGGACTTCAAACGGCGCAGTAGCGAGTCCAGCAGTGCGATCAAGGCACCGTAGACGTACAACGTCGAAAATAATAGCGCATAAGGTAACCTGAAACGGCTGCAGCAACCGGCGATGCGGAGTCTTTGATGAAGGATATCGAGCCATTCACGGCCGTGTACTTGCTTTTGTCTACGCATGATAAAGGAGTGCCTGTGGTATCTCTTTCATGGCTAGCACATCCCCAAGTACTATGAACAGACCGCCGAGCCAGAAAGCGGCGAAAAACCGTGAAAACCAGAGAATGAACTATGGTCGAGGTTTTTAGGTATGAGGAAAAAAGAGGAGTATAAAGCCGTAACCATAGCTGGCTATAAACTTGGACGCTGTGGCGAGAACGCTGTTGTTTTACAGTGCATTAAACGCATTGGGCTTAAAGGCTTGTAGAATTTGAGAACTATCTTAGTCCCCAAAATCAAGTATGTCATCTGTATTGGGTTACAAAGATGGAGAAGGCAGGAAAAGGGGACGCGTATAAGTCTGATTAAATGGTCACAAGGTGGATTATTGAGCTACCGGGTTTGCTTATAAGTCCGTATTTATGACATAGGGCCAATTTTGGCGAGTTATGTGTTCGAGCGACTTACTTGGTTTGACTTTAGCGTGAGCATGAGCTCGTCTGAGAAGGCGCCGGTTTTTACGGCTTAAGGCTACTTTGAAAATCTGCCGTGGCTCGCTGTTGATTTGATGCATTATAATGCCCGAGGGTCGTGGCTTTCCTACTCGTATCATGTATTTAGCATAAACATATTTTATCCCCTTAGCTTGAGTTTCAGTCATCGGCATTATCCTTAAATTTGTATAATTTGTATTTTAATGATGTCAGAGCTAAAGAAAGAGATCTTCGAGTTACTCGATAAGGACGCGGAGTTTCGTTACGCGATTGCGGGCTACCTCGGATTAGGAGATATAATAAAGAAGCTTGATGAGCAGAGCGAGACTCTGAAGCAGCTTCTGGAGAGCAACAACAGGCTCTGGGAAGAGGTAAAGTCGCTAAGGGAGGGTCAGGATAAGCTATGGGAGAGCAATAATAAGCTATGGGAGAGCAACAACAGGCTCTGGGAGGAGCTGAAATCTCTCCGCGAGGGTCAAGACAAGCTGTGGCAAGAGAACCAGAAGATTTGGGAGGAGCTGAAATCTCTCCGCGAGGGTCAAGACAAGCTGTGGCAAGAGATTCATAGACTTTGGGAAAACAGCGAAAGGTTATGGCAGGAAACTAGGGCTCTCCGCGAGGGACAGGCACAGATCAGGCAATCTCAGGAAAGTTTGTCTAATCAGCTGAACGGAGTTTGGAAGGCAATAGGAGGCCTCAGGAGCGCTTTAGGTGTCAGTTTAGAGGATTACACTGCAGGCTTTGTGAGAATGCTCCTTGAAAAGCAGGGATACGATACAAACAAGTTATCGATTCGTAGTACCAGCTTTACAATTGGAGACAAGCTGCTGGAAGTAGACGTTTTTTGCGGTGATCCGCTGATCATAGGTGAGGTCACCACTCATCTGTCAAGTAAGGAAGATGCCCTAAAGGAAATTGACAAGCTTCAAGAAAGGGTTGACGCTCTGGAGAGCCTTCTACATAAGAAAAGCTACATAAAGTTACTCGCGGTTGGCACGGCACCAAAGGACGTGGTTGAATTTCTGGAGAAACTTAGCAAAGAGCGGGGGATAACGTTTGTACCAGGGCGGGAATTGGATTCTCAGGCGTTTTCTGCATGATTTAAATAGAATTTTATGCGCGCTGGCCAAATTCCTGAAGGATCCACTCCTTCATGCTGTCCCTGACGGCCCTAAAGGCTTTCAGTCTTTCTTCTTCTGATCCCCGCACGGCAGCGGGATCTGGGAAGGACTTATGCAAGTACTTCTTGCCGCCCGCAAAGTATGGGCACTCTTCATCGTCTCCGCATACGGTTATCACGTAATCAAATGTCATTCCCCAGAATTCTCTTACGCTTTTCGAGCGGTTTTGCGAGATATCTATTCCCAGTTCCTTCATCGCTGCAATTGCTAGAGGGTGCACTTTCGAAGGCTTGCTGCCCGCGCTCTTTGCGTGATAGTAATTGCCGAGGTAGTAATTGGTTAACCCCTCCGCCATTTGAGATCTAGCGGAGTTCTCTACGCACAGGAAAAGAATGGTTTCCACGTTTATCATTATGATATGGCTTAAAATTGCTTCGATTTTCAGTTGCTCCGCTTTTCGCGTAATAACAGCCAGAGGCATTCTTTGATTTTTTAATACCTCTCGGAATGAGTTCAGTGAAACCGTTGGTGTTGGTTTCGATAGCCCCGCTTGGGCCAGAGGTTTTGTAAGCGCTCATTAGCAAGCGCGCTGCTAAAATTGCTTGCATTTCCCGAGTCATTTTTGCTCCTGTGGTTAAGCGCTAGACTTAATCAGGAGTCTCAAATAGCTTATTCGTATTAAAAGCTAGTTAATAAAAAATGGAGAAAATTACCCATTTATTTGTTCTTTGGCGTCTGGCTTGCTGGTCGCGCTGGCAGTTACAGGCATGGTTGCTACTATGTTAGATCTGGGTGGCCTCATTGCTAGCTCAGCAAGCAGGAAGGCAAGCGTTGCAACGGCAAGGATCAGGAATGCCGTTACGAAGCCTACGCCCTTCATTGAGGCCATTAGGCCTACTACGGGCATCAATGCCGATAGTATCATCATGCTTGAGCTGAAGAACGACGTGGCGGTGACGATCTGCCCTGACTTGAACGATGTGTTGGCGATCTGCAGCCCTAGCGTCCACGCGATGCCATCGGGAATTCCGGCTAGCAGGAAGGCAAGGTAATACAGTGGAGCAACATAGTAGCTTGCGTAAAGGAAGAAGGCAGCAAGAGTTGCAAAGGAAAGCGCAGCTACCATGTAAGGGTATCTGTTAGTTATTGGGGATTTGAGACGGATTATGAACCTAGTTATGACGTCACCGGCAAACATGATGGCCAGAAGGTAAAACACCGTGCTTGGAGAGAAACCTATCATCCCTCCATACATGACACCGAAGGACATTAGAGAGAAGAAGGGTATCGTGTACCCTATGGCTGCTATGATTGCCCAATTGAACTCCATATTCTTGAAGAGCGACCTCACGCTTCCTGCTCCCTCACCCCTTTTCTCGACGTACTTCAGAGAGTACTTACCTCTCAGCGCCAGCACGAAGGGTATGGCGACAAAGGCCATAACGGCAAATATGAGAAACAGTTTGATTATACCGATGCCAAGAAGATAACCAGTCGTGAATGGCGCTACTATAAGTGCCAAGGCAACCCAGAATGAGAACGCCGCCTGCTCAACCTGCCTCTTTGACTGGTCTAACGAGGCCATTCCCGCCATCGTCATGAAGGAGTCCATCACGAGGCCTACTATGAAACCGTCTATTGTCATCAGGGTATATGCCTCAGAAATTCCCTTTGTGATCATATAGAGCGGCATGGTGATACCCAAGAGCGATAGCGATATTATCTCAACTGTTCTGAGCTGGCTTGGCCTAAACTTATGCATGATGACCGCGGATGCGGCAAAAGCAAGCGTGAAGAGGGCGAACCCTATTCCCACCTCAAATGAGTTCATCCCGAAGGCGTAGCCCAGCTCCTGGATAGTGGTCTGATAGAACTGAAGGAGATACCTACCGAGAAATGCAGCGATAATTATCAACCACTCTGCTCCACTTATGACACCAAAATCCAGTCCTAACTTCCGTGTGCTTGATGCGTTATGCATTTTCACCACCTAATCAAGTCAGTGAGCTTAACGATGAGATCCTTTATCACGGGTGCGTAGATGGAGAGCGAGTCCTTGTCTTGCCCGGCGACTTCACTGAGGTATTCGACCGATTCCTCGACCTTGCTCAGAGCACTCTCTACTGTTTCTTCTCCCTCTTTCGCCCCTGCCCCCTCTGGCTCCTCAATAGTTACCCACCGCGGGCCCAGCACCGTGCCGTCGCTAAGCGAGCCCTTGTCGTTCTCCTTCTTGGTCACTATTCCCCCGTCGGCCCACAAATCCAGTAGGGGTATAAGGGAGAAGGTTGCCGTCTCCCCAGTTTCGGTTGTCATCCAGTCCTTTAATTCCTTTTCAATATCATTCTTGTTTTTGAGCGCTTCAATGACTGCCCACCTCATGCCGCCTATCAAGGCCACGTCGTGCGGACGATATCCGTTTGATTTTTTCGATACTCTCATCGACATTTTTCTTCGCCTATGACTAACTGGTCAGTAATACTTAAGCCTAACTGACTGGCTGGTCACCAATGACCGGTCAGTAAGTTTAAATGTTTGCACGGGTCTGAAACTTGACTGGAATTGGTCGAGAGCACCGAGGAAAAAATACTTAAGGCAGCCATAAAGGTATTTGCCAAGAAGGGATTTGATGCGGCAACAACCGATGAGATAGCATCTAAAAGCGGCGTTAGCAAGGGAACCGTCTTCCTTTACTTTAAGAGAAAGGACGCCTTAATAGAGCGCGTGGCGCTTGCCTCCGTGCCTTTTGCTGAGATCGAGGATAGTATGAAGAAGCATTACTCAAGTCCACAGGAGCTTTTGTTCAATGTGGGGATGGCTTTCCTCAACAAGTATAGAGACCAGGACTTGCGGTCCCTTTTGATTATGTCCATGGCGAGTAAAGACAGGTATCGCAGGGTCGGGAAGAGCTTGCAGGGTTTGTGTTTTAATTCCATGGGTAAGATGTTCGATGAGGTCGAGAAGATGATTGGAAAACCGTTCTCTGAGCCCTTGAGAAGAGCTTACTTTGGCTCGCTACTTTGCTATGTGGTGTGGTGGGAATACGATAAGATAACGCCAGACGAGTACTGCAGAACGCTGGTCACCGATCTCCTTAAGGCTATTAGGGCGTAACGACGGTTGTAATCGCGCCGATGCGCCTGTTCTTCGGGCGGATTTCGTGCGTTATTTATTATTGAAGCTTTGTACTGGTTCCACTGTGCGGTCTATGTGAAACATTTATGAAAAAGAGAGGCTTCATAAAATTTGTGCAGCCATCAGCAGATAGGAATGTTTAAACGGCGATGCTAAAGTAAACACATGCAGCCGTTTTATTTTAAGTCGTATCAGAAGGTCGTTGGCGTCGCGCATGATCTAAGCGAGTTAAAGGAGCATCTTAAGGAAATTGGCACTAGGGATCCGGCATGCGTTAACTACCACTTAAGCGAGGGTCACTAGTATCATGGCTTCAATACATTGGCGAGGATTCAGCTGCTGAAGCGCTGATTGGGGTAAAGGACTTCAATGATGCGCTTAAGAAACTTGAAGGATTAGAAAGTAATCACCATGGAACGAGTATGATGAACGAGGGAATGATGCAACGCAGAAGGGAAATGATGATGAGGATGAAGGGCAAGCCCGCTGGAGGGCCCTAGCATTTTAGTTTTGTTCTCGTTAATCGAAGAGATCAGTGGAGGCATATAAATCGCCATATTTAAATATGGCGATTTATAGTTAGTGAATTGAGTAAGACATGGCACGGAGCGGAAAGGGCAAGTTACGTTTGGTATCCTAAGATAGATTACTCCAAGTGCACGGGTTGCGGTTTATGTCTTCTTACTTGCGGGAATGACGTCTTCAGATGGTCTGATCAAAAAGGGCTACCGGTGGTGGCCAATCCGGGGAGCTGCGTTATGGGTTGCACCACTTGCGCCAAGCTCTGTCCAGAGGACGCAATATCTTTTCCCGATGACCCAAAGCATTTTCTCAAGCAGGTCATAATAAAGGAGAAGGTGTTCCTTACGGTAAAGAAAGAGCTCAAGGACAGGCTAGACAAGCATCCTGACCACAGGGTGTCCGCGGAGGACGTAGAGGCATGGAAGAAAGCAGAAGCAGGTGAGAGAAGTGCCAGGCGAGGCTAAGCCGGATTTCAGCAAGTGGCACGGTATGGATAGAAATGCCATAAAATGGGGGCCCGTTATCGACGAAACCAAGTGCGTCGGTTGCGGCCTCTGCGTGGTTCAGTGTTCGGAAAGGAGGAACGTATTTGGATACGACGAGCAAAAGAGGAAGGCCGTCGTTCTGGACCCCGAAAACTGCATGGTGGGCTGTAATAACTGCCAAGTGGCGTGCCTTTGGGACGCCATATCGTTTCCCGACGCCTCCGGTATAAGAGATCTCGCAAAACAACTCGTTGAGTCCGGAAAGGCCAAGGAGGAGCTTGAGGGGAGGCTGAAGAAGAACCCTGGGCTGAAGCTAGAGCTTCCGCCCTGATCGCGAGGGCTTTTTAAGCGAAAGGACCGTCTTCACAAGTGGAATGTATTCTTCCCTGATGGAGTAATAGGTGAACTTGGAGTCTTCTCTTCTTCTAAGCAGGCCTGCGGCGTAGAGCTTTTGCAGGTGCAGAGTTACTGTTGGTTGAGCAAGTTTTAAGACAGGCTCTACCTCGCACGCGCAGATCTCGCCATGCTTTATCATGGCGTCGAGCAGGGCTAGTCTGGTCTTGTTGGATAACGTACGCAATAGTGCCTCCTTTTCTTCATAGCTTTTCACGTCAAGAAGTTCCGGAAGCGCATCGCATGAAGGGTTGCTCATCGAGTCTTAAGTGTTTTCCGGCTATAAGCGTGTCGTGATTTTCAAAGACTTTGTTGACATATGCACGTGAAGCGCTTATGGGTAGTTGCGCGTGGGACCATGCTTAAGCCATGTATGACGGGTGTTTTCGCCTCTTGCTACGCCTTTTGGTGCTTCTATCGCAGCTTAAACCGTTCGCAATGCGCGCCGACCTCTTAGTCTTAATCGCGGAACGGATGACGTAAGATGGCCAAGGACATTGTCTTGCTGCCTTAAACATGATGATAGGGCTATATTCTACCGTTTTAATTTTATATGGCAGAGAGAGGCAAATTGACAGCTCACGAGGCGGTCCTGGGCAAGCCCTTGAGCGGAAACAGAGTCGAGTGCGACCTCTGCTGGAGGAGGTGCGTGATACCCGATCACGAAAGGGGATACTGCTACGTCAGGTACAACGAAGGAGGCAAGCTTTACACGGAAGCGTACGGCGTGGTGACCGCTCTTAATCTAGACCCGATTGAGAAGAAGCCCTTTTACCATTTCTTGCCTGGTACCACCAGCCTCTCAATTTCTACAGTGAGCTGCAACTTCAGGTGCAAGTTCTGCCAGAACTGGGAGCTCTCTTACTTCAAAGAGCTTAAGGGGCTTGAGATTTCCCCTGAGGAGATAGCGCGCGTTGCATCGGATGAGGGGGCTCGGAGCGTGAGCTACACATATAATGAGCCGACGATATTCGTGGAGTACGCCATAGACACGGCAAAGGAAGCGAATAAGAGGGGACTTAAGAACACTTTTGTGACCAATGGTTACATGACGCCAGAAGCCGTGGACTACGTCAAGGGCTACATAGATGCCATGACCGTGGGAATCAAGGGCTCGCTTAACCCTGAGTTCTACAGAAAGATGATGGCTGTACCTGACGCCGAGGTCATTAAACAGACCCTTCTTGCCATAAAACAGGCCAGAATTCACCTGGAAATGACTGATCTACTTGTAACCAAGTACGGAGACGATATGGCGTCGCTTTCGTCGTTGGCTCGCTGGGTGGTGGATAACATAGGAGATAATACGCCGTTTCATGTCCTGCGCTTCTTTCCAGACGCGCAGTTGAGGGACGTGCCTCCGACTTCCGTTGAGTTGCTTCGTCGCGCGCGCGACATAGCAAAGAAAGAGGGATTAAAGTACGTTTACGTGGGCAACGTACCAGGGGAAGATCAAAACACGTACTGTCCTTATTGCGGTAACCTTTTGGTCAGGCGCGAGGGCTTCAGCTCTCAGGTAGTAGGCCTTAACGACGGTCATTGCTCCAAATGTGGGGCTAATATACCGATCGTTCTCGGTTAATCAAAATATAAAAATTTGTTCAGTTTTTATTGTAATTGTGGAGTCGTTGTGGTCCTGTTGGAGCGGGTGATGGTGCCTAGGTCAGGCTGTACTTGTTACTGGAATCTCTCTTAACGATCCCGCGGAACGCCCATATTTGGAGCAGAGAGCCCACAAGCTCTGGCGTTATCTGCGAGTTTGTCTTCGAGGTTACCCAGTCAGCGACTTCTTTGTCGGTTTTCGATCCCTCCGCAAGCGCGCTGTAAACCGCCCATCCTAAACCTGGGAAACCCATTTGCTCTGGCTGACGGGCACCGAACCAAGGGTCACTAAGGCTGGACCTTGCCCCGAAGCCCGGACCGTAGCCGGGGGCTAAGCCGTACGCGCGGATGCAATTTCCTCTTGGCGTATCTATCACCAGATATCGTATAGTAGATACTTAAAAGCATATCGTATAGTAGATATATCCAATTTTGAAACTCAATATTGGTTAATCTGAGCAGAACAGACATACGCATCCTCCCGAACGCGCGGAGTTTAGAATTGCCGTAATGCGTACTGATGGTCGAATGATGTTGCGAGGAAGGATGAAGAAGCCTGCTTTTTGAGTGGAGGATGACAAGCTTCGGGGTGGTAAAAACTTATGCCAATTCAGCCTTATTGATAGGGAGGCCACGCGAACTTAAGCCCAGGAGTGCCCTTGCATTGGAAGGTTAAAGCGTTTAAGACGATCTGGATAAGGGAGCGAGCGTTCTCGTTTTAAGATATGTAAGAGAACATGGGTTTGAGTTGGCGCGGGTAGATGCGAAACTTTACGCGTTCAGCGGAGAGCGGAAGAAGGTATCTTCAATGATAGCTCAGAGAGACCTTAAGGGGGTGGCACCTCCAACTGGGGTCGGGGAGGGCCTCGATGCATGGACTGAAGTGGCTGCTTTTATGAAGACCATGGAATCGGATTAGGACGCGAGTAGGTTCGGTGTTGAGCAAAGTCCCGCCTGTAGGCGCAAATGGTCACGAGCTAAACAATACCGGCTTTCGGAGGTGGGGCCACGGAGATTTGAACTCCAGTCCCGTGGGCCCAAGCCACGTAGCCTACCATGCTAGCCCATGGCCCCAAGCCTCGAGCGGGATTTGGACCCGCGACCTTCGCCTTACCAAGGCGACGCTCTAGCCAGGCTGAGCTATCGAGGCAAAAAAAACTTGCCTGCGCATTTATCTCTTTCGCTTAAGCTGGGACGTCCTTGTAAAGGTAGAGCATGAGGTCAACAAGCCTGTTGGAGAATCCCCACTCGTTATCGTACCAGCCTATGACGTTCACCAGCCTACCTCCTACAACCATTGTTCCGAACGGGTCGAATATGGAAGAGTGAGGATCACCAATGATGTCGTGGGATACTATGGGTTCGGTGGCGTAGCCCACTATGCCCTTCATGTATCCCTCTGATGCCTTCTTGAAGGCATCGTTGACCTCCTGAACTGTCACATCTTTCTTTAGGTAAGCGACCAACACTGTTATGGAACCGTCAGGCGTCGGTACCCTCAGCGAGAAGCCGTTCATCTTTCCGTTGAGCTTGGGTATGACCTGTCCGATGGTCTTAGCGGCACCCGTGGTTGTGGGTATGATGTTTTGAGCAGCTGCCCTTGCCCTTCTGAGGTCGGAGTGAGGCAAGTCAAGTATCCTCTGGTCATTGGTGTAGGAATGCGTGGTAGACATGAGACCGAACTCGATCCCAAAGGCGTCATCAAGCACCTTGACCATCGTGTCAAGGCAGTTTGTGGTGCATGATCCCATAGATATTACTGTATGTTTGTTGGGATCATAGATGTCGTGGTTAACGCCCATTACTATAGTTGCGTCGGCATCTTCAGACGGAGCTGATATTATCACCTTCTTTGCCCCGGCGGCTAGATGGCCAGCTGCCTTCTCCCTCTTGGTGAAAAGACCAGTAGATTCAAGGACGAGCTCAACTCCGAGGTCTTTCCATGGGAGAGCGGTAGGTCCCTCCTTTATAGCGAGGACCTTCACCTCGTTCCCGTCAATTATGAGGGAGTCGCCCTTTGCCTCAACAGTTCCCGGGTATATTCCAAACACGGAGTCATACTTAAAGAGGTAAGCTAACGTCTTCGCGTCAGTTATGTCGTTTACAGCCACTATCTTGAACTTCTTCTTGAACTCTTCGTTTGACATGGCCGCCCTGTAGAAGTTTCTTCCGATTCTGCCGAACCCATTTATGCCGACTTTGATTACCATTTTCACGGAAGTGAACTACACACGTATAAAGGTTTATTTGTCTCTAACAATATTCTGTCACCGAAAAATATTTTCTCATTAGCGTCCTAATATTCATAATGTGTCAGAGCTATCTGCGTTTGCTAAGGCCGTCATTCGCACGAAGGGCAGAGGCCTGGTAGTGCTAATGGGAGACGAGAGTAAAGAGGAAGCCATCATCGATGAGCTAGTTGGCATTTACGGTAGTGCCATCAGAATAGGGTCTCCACAGGAGGGTTCCATCAGGGGAGCTGTAACGTGGGAGCAGCTCGATCGCGTGCTTGGATTAAGTTCGCCCTTGGTTGTTATTTCTGCAAGGGTCGCTTTAGATGCCAACGCGCTGGCCGCCGGAGCCGGTTTGGTTAAGGCCAAGGGTCTGCTAGTTCTTCTTCTAGGAAAGAGGAGGGGCGCGGTCCCTTCTTCTCAAGCGCTGAGGTTCGGTCCGCCCTCGCCCTTCGTTGAGCACGTGCTTGAGTCCGCGCGGAGCTGCGCAGTGGGCATGGGATATGACGTGGAACGTGGGGTGCTCTGGAAAAACCTGAATTGGTCTTCTTCCCTAAAGGTGAAAAGGGGATTCAAGCCGACCCCGGAGCAGCAAACGGTCATTGATGAGATGAAGGATATGGCCAAAAAGGAAGGGAGCAAGGTGCTCATAGTTAGGGGAGATAGGGGAAGAGGCAAGTCCGCCGCTCTGGGACTTGGGGCTGCCGCTTACGTCAGGGAATCACGCGGGGCAAACTTAGTGGTCATAAGCAAGAGGACCGAGTCTCTCGGCGTTCTCTTCGACTTCTTCGAGAGGGCAAGTGGTTTCAAGAGGGTTGAAGACAGGGTCTTCAGGGGAAGGGACGGCTCGCTTCGCTGGATGCCCATAGACCTTGCCTTGATTTTTCCTCCCTCGCTTGTGGACTTGGTGATAGTTGACGAGGCAGCGGAGTTTCCCATTGACGCGCTCCTCTCTCTTGTGAGGAAGTTTAAGAAGATCGTGTTCGCAACGACCGTTCAGGGTTACGAGGGATCTGGCAGGGGATTCGAGCTGCGCTTTGCAGAGTCCGTCAAAAGGGAGGCCCGTCATGCGGTGGCAGCGATCACGCTCATGACGCCCATAAGGTTTATGCCCGGTGACCCGCTTGAAAGGTGGGCTCAGGAAACGCTCTTGCTCAAACCGGAGCTTCCTCAACCTGACATGGGCTCCCTCGAGATAAGGGAGATCCCGCGCGACTTCAAAGTTATATCTGATTTCTACTCCATACTGGCTGAAGCGCATTACAGGAATGAGCCCAATGATCTCGCCGCTATGATGGACTTGCCCAACAGGAGTTTTGTGGGCGCTTACGGAGGCGGTCGTCCGCTGGGCATAGTCGAACTCTCGCGGGAAGGCCCCCTGAGCGAGGGGGAGGTCAGAGTTATTGAGGAAGGAGGCGAGCTTCCTGGGAACCTTATACCTGACAAGCTGATCGGAAGGTCGCACATGAAGGGATTTGAAAGGTACTGGGGACAGAGAATAGTGAGGATAGCCGTTCATCCGGCGTTTCAGCGCCGCGGCGTTGGAACCTCGCTGTTAGGCTACGTGGAGAAAAGGGCTAGCGAAGCGGGCGCCGCTTGGGTGGGTGCTTCCTTCAGCCTAGACGGAGGGATCCTCTCGTTTTGGGTTAGGAACGGGTACGTGCCAGCTTACATATCTTGGAAGGCCGTAAGATCAGGGGGTTCGCCGAGCGCCATAGTTATTAAGCCACTTGAGCGGGCGGTTGAGGACATGTTGAGGGAGAGATCACAGGAGATAATGTGGCATTGGATAATGGGGGTACCCACAATATTCAAGGGCGTCAATCCCGAGGCCATGGCTTTGTGCTTGACGACGCTTGGAAGACTTTCTAAGCGGATAGGCATGCCAATTAAGGGATCCCTTGAGCAGCCTCTGGAGTCGTCCATTCCCCTTCTGGCTTGGGCTGCCAGGGCTTACTCGTCTTCGGAAAGACCTCGGCTTGACCTCCTTGAGGCCCTGCTTCGCTTTCTCAGGGATGGAGAGGGATCGAGGACCGATAAGACGAAGATATCGGAGCTGCTTAGACAGCTATATGGAAGTAACGGCGAGGTAACTGGGTGCGTCGGCGTTTCTTAGCGTAAGAGGAGACAAGCTTTAGGTAGGCCTCATAGCTTTCTCTTATCCTTTTTGCGTCTTCTTCCGTTGCCTTTCTTACAACTCTTGCGGGCATTCCCATGACCACTGAGCCAGGTTCCACGCGCATTCCTTCAGGAACAAGCGCGCCAGCGGCCACTATGCTTCCCGGACCCACGCTTGCCCCCGTCAGCACTATGGATCCCATTCCTATTAGGACGTCATCACCAACGGTTGCCCCATGGACTATTGCTGCGTGACCTATGGTCACCCTCTTGCCAACGCGGACTGGGTATCCGAAGTCGGCGTGCAGTACGGATCCGTCCTGGACGTTGGAATCTTCAAGAACCTCTATGCTGTCCTCGTCTCCTCTTAGAACCGCGCAAGGCCAAATGCTGACGTTATCCCCAAGCGTTACGTCACCTATGACGCGCGCTCCTTCAGCTACGTAAACATTTTTGCCGAAGTGCGGTGATTTTTCCTGCAATTTGAGAAATAGATGCGATTAGGTTTAAGCGTTAGTTGAATGGGTGCTGGGTCACGCTGAAACTTGCGCCTGTGGTGGCATGAAATATTTTCGAGGCTGACTTTAAGCGCTGGGCAGGGGAAGGGACTCATGTCCATCAAAAACTGGGAAAAGGAATATGATGTCGGCATAGTCAGGAGGGCTGTTATGAAGGTTCACCCAGGCA
>JBMFIL010000011.1:0-22846 GCA_049976325.1 Thermoprotei archaeon
GGCGTAACGTGTTCTTCGGTAAGCTTCTGACCAAGCGACTTCGAGAACGCGCACTTAAGTATCAAGCCAACCAGCACGGATGACCATCTAATCCGGGTGACTGAGCACCGCAACAATGCGTACAGGACTGAACAAGAGCCACGGAAACATAGTGCGGAGCCACATAAGAAATAATATGAGCGCAACGCCCGCCACGGCGCCAAAGCCAGCGCGGCAGCCGCCATGGCAGTGCTGCCCACTACACCATATGGCAAGAGAGAAGATCTCCTTGGGATCCGCTAATATCGACTTTTTATCAACGAACGTTGGGAAAAAAGTTCCAGTAGGGCATTGCTGCCGCGAACTTCAAAACCCCTATGAACCTATCCTGCTGTACGGCTGGCTGTTATCCCTCCGTTCCATGTTCACCCTCAGATGCACCTGAGCTGCCGTGGCCGATCGGCAACCTGCGATCCCTACGTTGCGGTCTGCTCTTCATACTTCCCTCGAGGTAAGGGTCGGATCCCCAGTTATTTCGGCCTGCGTTTCGGCAGATGATGCAGGGGGCACTCGTGCAGGCCAGTATTTTCCTTTGCCCCTTTTAGTCTCCTATCCTCGCGTGAGGCTACGCCCCGCGAGATAGCTCCATCAGGACCCGCACGTCATCTTGACTGAGGGCAACCCCTCCTCCCCTTCCCATGGCCTGCAACGTTATCGAATATCCCGACAGGTTTGAGCCATAAGGCGTGATCGGCGTGGAGAAGTTTAGGACGATCTCGCCCGCGCTCAACCATCCAGACGGCTTTGCGGAAATTGAGGATAAGCTCTGCCTTTCTGCGTAGAACGAGCCCTTTGACGTGAGCTGCTCTTGCAATTTCGACAAGTCGGCGGAGGTCAGCGCCTTGTAGGTCGCAAAGGCCAAGGGAGCAGCCAAGAGGAATGAAGCCGCGGCCAGCCTCCTCTTGGCGAGGAAGTAAACGCCACGGTCAGTTATCACGAGGGCTCCAGGGTTAAGTGGGCCCTTTTTCTGATCGATCCTTACGAACTGCAACGAGGGCTTGTAGAAGAGCACGCGCTCGGGAGCTTGAGCGGGTCCCGAGGTAGGCCTGTTTTCAGTTGTGGTTATGTTTTGGGGTTCGCTCGGCGGCGCAGAGGCACGTGCTTCCTCCTGCCTAGCAGGTTGAGCCTCGCCTTCATTCGACCTTTCAGCACTTATCCCGGCATCGCTTCCAATCGATGTTACCACCTGCTTGGACCGTGGTTGAGCACTCTCGTTTCCATATGATGGCGCTGAGCTAACAACTTGACCCTCACCAACGACATTATATGGGTTACTCGATGATGAGCCCTGTTTGTTGAAAGCCTTGACCATACCCCTAACGCTCAGGTAAGCCATCAGGTAAGCCATCAACCATATGAAGCTTATGGCTGATGGAAAAGCGGTTAGCGGACTCAATGCCGAGGATAGCTGTCCAACGCTAGTGAAGGTAACCGCGGAAGAGTAAAGCGCCATGAGGGAGCCCATAACTTCATAGAGCATTGAAAGAAGAAGAAGCATGGTAACTCCATAGAACACCCAAAGAGCACTCCTCTTCCATCCCCTCACAACGAAGTAAATCAGAGATAGAAAAGAGCCAAAGTACAGGGGATATGCGATGGCAGCCGAGTAAAGGTACGGGGTAAGCACCGCAACCAGTCCAGCGAAAGAGAAGTTCGACATGAGCGCGCTCCCAGAGCTAACCGCAGCCGAAAACCTCAGGTCTGCTGGCACCATGACAACGATCGCCAGCAATAGAAGAGCAAGAGAGAGGAAGACCATCCTCGAGTGCTTGCCAGGTATGGCCTTCCTCCCAGCTACCATAAGGACTATGCCGAATACCTGAAGGAGCCCTCCGAGCGCGCTGAGGCCTGGTACAATACCTATGGCAAACCCGATCATCATGAGAATTATCCCGTTCCTCGTCTTCCCAAGCGCTGATGCCGAGGCCATGCCCTGTTGCCCGCTCACTCTTTGTCACCTCCTTTTGAGAGAAGCGAGATAGCAAAGGCGACGCCGGCTGCGATCAACGCTCCAACTCCAACTAGGACGTAAGGCGAGTACTCAAGCGAAAAGCCAGGAAGGGGCTTGACGAACTTCAGCGAGACCTGCGCGCCTCCCTGCCCAACGGTTACCGAACCGCTCGAAGGAGACGCTGAGTATCCCTGCTCTGAGGGCACGCTGTAGGAGTACGTGCCAGCTTTAACGTACACGGTTATGTAGCTGGAACTTGAGGATTGAGATATGCCATCGAGGTAAAGATACCAAGTGCTTCCGGAGGGCAGCCCGCTCTCCACAAAGGTTAGCGGATATGTGGATGCTGGAGGCGAGGATGTAGGTGGAGGGGATTGTGGAGGCGAGGATGAGGATGAGGATGAGCTGCTAATGGGGAAAACGTAAACGGCAAGTGCTACTGCCTCGCTCATTGGGTTGGTGTCGTTGGTCGTAGCGTAAGTCACGTTAATGGAATAGGTACCTGCCGTGACGTTTGCAAACGCAACTATCACCCCGTAATTGGGATTGGTTGCCGTCGCCAAAACAGGTATTGAAAGCCCAGCGGGGCCGCTCAAGTAGGGTTTAGACAAGCTAGATCCGGCGGAAGCTATGGCCAGCAACGATTGCCCGCTAACGCTGAAGCTAAGAACAGCGTTGGACATTCCAGATACTGTCTTGTAGTAAATGGCGCTCGGGCTCCCCTGAACGCTTATCCCGCCTATGGCATAGTAAGCGGCGGGGCCGCTCTGAAATGAGCCAAGGCTGCTTCCCGAATGCCCAATTACGACCGACGTATATCCCGAGAAATCCTGCGCGTAAGCGTCCTGGGCGAATGACGTCGCACCAACGCTGACTCCCCCTCCGGTCACGGCTACGTAAATGAAGTAGCTACCGTAAGCGTTTAGCTTTAGGCTGCTGGTCTGACTCAGCGCTTCGCCGTTCATGACCTTAACCGCGTTGGAAGGCAAAACAAAGACCATCACGAGAAGCAAGGAAATTAAAACCGGGATATACCTTTTTTTAATTTTTGACATAGTTTGAACTTCTCCTAAAAACTAGCCATACGAGGTTATAAGGCTAGCGCAAAGAAAAAAACTAAGATGGCAAATATTTTGATGTTAAATTTCTCTTAAACCAATTTATCGTGGGTCGCGCAAGTCATTCCCTGCTAAGACGTACAACTTACCGCGGTTGGGCTGCCTCAAAATGACGTAAGAGTAAGCCGATGGGCAAACACCTCGTTGAGCTCAGAGCGGCGCTTAAGCCAACAAGCGAGTGGTACCAGAGGCCATGGGCAGTTGTCGTAAGCATTGCCACGAGATGAGAAGGCAAAAGCATGACGCGCTAGCTTAGGGTCGATTCTCGAAACTGATGCTTAAGCTTCTCTCAGTTTACATGATCAGCGTCACACCTTTCCATGCTGGCTTTGCCTCTTAGTGCATCTTTGCCATCAGACATGTTTCATTTTAAGCCCCACGCGCACCTAGAAACGGACATGCCATGACACCATGAGGCGGGGTCACTAAAGCCCAGTCATACACGTTCACCCATGGTCTCCTCGTATATGACCCTAATGGCTTCTTCACGGGTCATGCCGCTTTCCATCTTTTTAGAGATCTCCGATTCCAGCTTCATCAATCCCCTCTGGTAGCCCATGTTCAAGCTGTAATAGTTCAGTAGGCGGTCGTACATGCTCCTCTCTGCCTCTCCTACTTTCTCCCCAGCAGCCCTAACAACCCTCTTTTGTAACCTATGCCTCTTTCCCCTCTTTACCTCGTAAGCGGCAAGCGCAAAAATGAGCAGCAAGACGACGCAGATCAAGGCGAAGACGACCTCCCGAAAGCGCTCCTGAGCAGCTTCCTGCCTCAGCTGAGCCTGCCTCAGGACCTCAAGGTTAAGCACGTAGGGCGATGAGCCAGCGGTTAGGTTGAACCAGACCCCTCCTACCTCGTACCTGCCAACTGGTAAAACAACGGTGTCGTTCCCCGAGGAAGGACGTAGAACCGCGACAGCTACTCCGGAAACGTCGTGAATGACCAGCTGCTCCTCACTGGAGGGAATCACCACCTCCCTCTCAGATCCCGGCGCTGGCAATGCCGTGTAAACGCTCGGCGTTATAGTTACAACCTCCGCAGCGCTGAAGTTAGACTGAATCCTGAGGTTTTCGTCCTGCCCAACGTACACGCGAAGCGCCCTTAACACGGTGCCCGTAACTGGATCCCAAAACTCCACCTCGTAGTTGCCTGGGCGAATGCCAATCGTCACGTTTAGCGTGGTCTCGGGCAGCCAAGAGCTCGCGTAGTAGTTCATCCAGTTCTCGGCCACCTCAGGGTTCACGGCGAATATCAAGGCAGCCGTTCCGTTGGAGATAGCGCTTTCAAAAGCTGGCGAGAAAGCGTTCTTAGTAGACGCCTCTAAGGACGCTGGGGAGAACCCACTGAAGTTGATCTTGCCCACCACGTTCTCAACGGAGCGGAAGTAGAAGTATAAGTCGTTGGGATCCACAAAGCTATCCCACCACCACGTCATGGCAGTACCTGCGGACCCGCTGGCAACCCCTGACCAAAGGCCAAGCTCAAGCGATACCCCCAGGGGATCCTGCACAGAGCCCCTGTAGCTTGCTCCAAACTCGGCCACGAGCGTTGTCATGTTGTTTTCCTCTTGATGGACCCACGAACTCACGGATTCAGGTATGGCGTAAGGGCCGCTCCCGTAAAGGTGAAGCTGGGCGTAAGATATGCCCTTTATGGAAAAAAGCGGGTAACCGTTCACTGGATCAGCTACGCTTATGCTTATCATGTGATGGTAAGGGTCGTTCGCCTCTATGTAATTGACCATGGTTTTGGTCCAAGCCACGGCCAAGCCAGGACTATAGCCGGGGCTCCCGTCTATCTCATTGAACAACTCCCAAGAGAAAAGGTTCGGAAAGGCGGCATACCTCCCGATTAGGCTCCTTATCCAGAACTCCTCAAGCTGGATCATCTTTGGGGAGGAGAAGAACTCCTCCGGGGTGACCTGCCCCCACTCGGGGCCTTTCGAGAAGCTCCCAGTGGCATAAGGGCTGAAAAGGCATAGCTGCACGTAAACTCCCTGCTTTAGGGCGAACTCAAACAGCGAGCTATAGTTGGCGCTGAACCACGTTGCCGCGTAGGGGCTCCAAAGCCTCACCCAATTCCCTCCGCTTTCGGCGATCTTTTCCACGTAGTACTCCCATTCACCCGCAGAGCCTCCAGGGGATGATGCCCAAGCAACGTTTTCGCCAACAAGCAAAATGGGCTTTCCTCCTGCGTAGAAGTAATGTTTACCAACGGTTACGAAATCCATGCGTGTGGCGGCCGGCAGAACCCGTATCTCGCCGCTGGCTATCAAGAAGGAGCCGGAGGAGTTCTTCATCACGACCCTGTAGCTGTAACCCTCAAGCTGAAGCGGCGTGAACCTCACAGCCCACACGCCTTGGGAATAGGGATAGCATGGCAGTGTAATGGAGCCTGAGTTAGAATCAAAGTAAGCATTAACCTCAACTTGACTAGTATTCAACGGGTTTTGGTAAGAGGTTGGGCCGCTGAACTTAAGCAGCAAGGGCCAATCCGCCTCCGCAGTCAGGGTAGAGTTACTTGATGAAATTTCCGCGCTGGCCATGAGGGCTCCTTCCGGGATGCCAAGAGATAAAGCGATGAGCGAAATAACAAAAGCCGTGAAAAACTTTCTCTTGGCGCCAATCCTTCTTGTCAAGATGCCGCCTGCCCCTCTCCCGAATCCCGAAGATTTTGAGGGCGACGCGATTGCCATCCCGGCGAACCTGAGAGCTGTCGCTGTGCCTGATGCCGCGAGACTTAAATGCCTTACTTGCCGAAAAACGGCCTTTAAACAGCAGGTAGAGACCCGAGAGTGGCGAGCCGCTCCATGGCCAGTGATCTGCCATACTGCACGCCGTGTCACAACTTTTAAGCCCAATGCGGTAGCCGCAAATTATTCAAGGAGGGATAAATTATTGACGCCTACGTAAACTGAAGGACAGGCGATTGAGCTCGCGCCGTTCGCGGCTGCACAGATGATGAGAAAGGCATGCTGCCCTGTTAAGGGATTCCTGTAAGAGAACCGGTATATCTCAGTAAGGGACAACCCAAGCAGCAGAGGCATTCGTTCGCTAGCCGGCCTCGCTACGGCAACGTAGTGACCTTCTCAACACAGACAATTTCCCTTGAGGTTGATCTCGGGGTTGTCGGATTGGGTTCGCCTAACTGAGATACATGGACTCGTGCCATAGAAGAGGAAAGGGATAGGGTATGTATAGAACGCCGAGAAGACCCTCACCTCTACCCTGGAAACTTGGGCTCACAACTTTGCACAGAACGCGAACTTGCCTTACCTTAAAGTTGCCTTAACATTACTCCCAAAAGTTCTTCAATCAATTTAAACCAAAAAGCGAAGGTAGCACAGGAAAAATCAGCAAAGCCCAAAGCGAGGAAAACTGCGCATTCAGCTAAAACAGCACATCCAGCAGTTAAAACCAACAATAACAGGGAAGAGCGCCCAACGTTCTCTCCCTGGCGGTAACTTTCCTGTGGAAGAGCGCGGGGCTCAAATCCGAGATCATCGCCATCATCCTTCGTATTGCAACCCTTTTTCCCAAGGTAATCCTGAGCTTCCGCGGCTGCGTGAGGATGGTCTCGAAGGCTATCAAGAAACAAGGTCTAAGCTCATGACAGATCCCTGAGCTCAAGGCCTTCGATAGATACCTCGCGAAGTGATCGACCAGAACAGGAGCGACATCGATCAGGCCGTTTCGGGACACTTTAGCAAAAACCGAGGTAATCCATTTATGTGTGGATCGAAGGCCTTCGGAAAGAAGGCGAGAAAGACATGACAAAGGTAATTGCCGAGAGCAGCGATCTCCTCGTCATAAACCTCGAGGGAGAGTACCTTTCCCTCTCCACCTCGGGCTGCCCCAAAGCTTACGAGGATGTTAAGTACCTGGCATTCAAGAGGGTTCCGAAGGACTTCAAGCGCGTGGACCTAGACGCTTACTGCAGGGAAGTATCGAGGGGCATTGGGGTAGACATCCGTGATACCGTTATCTTCTTAACTGCGGTAGACCTGAAAGGCTACTCGAAGGGCTCGTACAGCTACGGAGGGGCAAAAGCGGAGGCCTTCGTAACCTATGGGGTGGACTCTCCGTCGTGCTTCGAGGGAAAAGACCGGAGAATTGGGACCATAAACACCGCTGTAATACTGGACAAGCCCATGAGCAGGGTTGGGCTCCTCGACCTCTTCAGGACCGTTTCAGAGGTAAAGGGGATGGCATTTTCTCTCGGTGGCCCCATGTGCTCCTCTCATTCATCGGTTGGAACGGCATCTGATGCCACGATGGTCGCGTCCCCCGCGGGGGAAGAAAGGTTCGGAGGTACGGCCACGGAAGCCGGGATCTCGGCGTCCATGGCAGTTCTGAAGGCTCTCTCCAAGCAGATCGCCTCCACTCCAGTTAACGAGTACGTGGCGAAGACGCTTGGTTTTAAAGACCTCGGTGAAATCGTGGAGATCGCGATGAAGGCGTACAGAAAGGCTCCAGTGCCCTCACTGAACGATGAGGAGGTCGAGAGGGAGATAGGGGAAGAGATGAGCGCGCTATGGAAGGACCCGAACCTGAGGATAATCGTGAGGAGCGCAAGGCTTGCTGAGTCCTTTCTATCGTTAGGCCTTTTCCCCGGTAACGAAGTCGAGGAGTATAAGAGAGATTCCGCGGGCATAATAGCCGATGAGGTCTTGGGCAAGGCCATCGCGGAGTACGTAAACGGGTTCAGAGGACTCCTAGCGTATTACTGGATCGACAGGATCAAGAAGAGCGATAAGGACCTCGAGGAGCTGGACAGGCTTCCTCCCATTACCGATGACGTCGTTGGCGCAATTATAGGCGGTATCCTGAGCAGGATATATGACAGGTATTCGAGGAAGTGAGCCTATGCATGCCATGATAAAGAAAAAAAGGAAGGATGGTGAGGAAGCCCTCCCTGAACGCATGCGAGAAAGGGCCCAAGGAAAGGCCGAGGCATTGCTAAACATGGGAACCTTCAACGCGCTGCCCTGATTAGACACGCTATGAATAACGCTATGGGCAACGCTATGGGCAACCGATTACCGCCAATCGCGTTAACCCGCTCGAAGCAGCGATCGTACTGCTCACCTCTAGCTCCCCTAGCTCTCATTCTGGACGCGATCTTGCTGTAAAATGGTGGCACTTTTCCTCGCGCGTTTCACAGCACGAGCTGCTAAAGGGCGTAAGTTCCTGTGAAGCCCGCGCCGTTTCTGCCCAGGATTCAGGGCCAGCGTTGCACCGGCGTAAGGCCCTCGGGTGATGGCGCTCTCGATGGCGCTCTCATGTTTTTTCTTTGAGGAACTTATCAGGCAAAGGCCTTGCGGTTAATTGCGAGCGATCGCCTGGCTCTGCCGCCATTTAGTCAAAAATAATACAGAAGTTAATACAGACCAGGCCTTCTATGATCATGAAGTTAAACGTAGAGAACCGCTGGTTGTTAATTTACCGTCGCGATCCCTGTTCGTTGGACCGCTTCAAGAAGTCTTCAACGTCACCTGCCAGCGCTGGTTTTTGCCCCCTCGTAACGCTGTTCACCTCTCTCACAAAGCCTTCCACTTGATCTGGCCCATCCAGCACCTCGACTTCTATCTCGATGCTCCTCTCCTCCCCGGGAGATAGAAGTTCAAGCGTGCCGCGTTTTCTCTCCTCGGCCCTGCCCATCACTAAGGCGTTGCTCGGCTCAAGGCCTACCACGTAGGTTCCTTCTCCCATCATCTTCCACTCTATGAACCTCTTGAGCACATCCCTCTTGAACTTAAGCCTCAGCCCTAGGTCGCCGTTTACCAGCCCAGCAAGCGCAAAACCATTCCCGTCGACGGCCAGATCGTGGAAGTACACTTTCTCCTTGTATCCCTTGGTTGGCGGATCAAAGCTGTCAAACGATTCGTGGCCTTGCCAAGCCTCATCGTCCCGGGGAACGTACAGCCTTGATGTGGTGATCAGCTTTGCGGAGGGAGAAAGCAAAGGGTAGCCTAGGTTAAAGTGATAAAGCATCATGAAGGGAGAGTCGTTGAAGCCCTCGTTCCTAACGAGGTCCCTTATGATAAACGAGTTGGCTCCCTGCTTCATCTCTATCTCCCTCCTCAAGACGAGGCTTGGCCCAAAAACGGAGGCTTCCCTAACCTCGCCCTTTGCCCTTATCACGTACTCGTCACCTTCCCACTCGCCTGCGGCCGTGAAGCTGCGGGCAGGCGTGTAGGAAGCCCTGCCATGAAGGCCAAGCTCTTGACCTTCGTCAACGCAGGGAGCACCCATGTAGGTAAGACCACCCGTAACCAGCAAGCCACCGTAAAATCCCCTCAGCCATCCGAAACCCTGGGGCTCAAAGAACGCAGGCGAGGTGAAGCCGGTAGGGCTATTCCAGCTAAGCGAGCGACCCTTATACTCGGCAAAGCCTATGTCCATTCCCCTGTCCGCTAGCACCAGCAAATTCAGACCAGAACCCGAACGAAGAAGGGCGCCTCTGACACCTAGCTCTGGACCGTCCAGGAGCTGCAAGAGCAAAGCCCCGCCGAACTGTGCCATGCCGCCAAACCTAAGGTCCTCCCTCTTCATGACAGTGGGCCTTGCACGTAACTTAAGCCTTTTCTTCTCATTACTTTGTTGAATAAATCCTAGACCATGCTTCCGCTAGTTTTCCTGCTCGCTTTGTCCTTTCACACCCCTGCTCTCGCGTAATAGGCTATGGCATCATAGGCCTAGGCCCTTTAAAACGCTTCCGGGGTGAGGGCCTGCTGCTTCCTAGCGATCGCATCTTTGATAAGCATTGTAGAAAAGGCGCGCCTCCGAAGTTTAGCATTAAAATATCTACATGAAAGGTTTAATGGGGAGGCGCTGGCACGGAACCGCGCGAAACTCATAAACCCAGAAGCTCCGAATAAGCCGAACCCACTTAGTAGAAGCACCTTTACCACAGTAAAGGACCCGGTGGTAGCAATATGGAAGAGTAAGAAGGAAAAACTCGAAACATAGGGCGCCTTTCAGAGCGCTCCTTTCATTATTAGGTACACTGATTAACTCACATAACAATAAAAACGTGTATAACAATAAAGCGGGATTCCAAGGACTTTGTAACAATTGAGATGCTTGTTATCAGCCTTCTATAGCATTCTATAGATCAAAAAAATGTTCCGTTAATCCTTACCTTTGTCAGGTTGCAATAAGGCATAGGCTACTGTTGCTATTACAAAAATTCCTGCTATTACAATAGGCTTCCATTCCGTTAAAGATGCTGGAGGCCTTAATTTTATAAAATAATAGTTTTTTACTTCCTTTATCCATTTCTTAGCTTTATTATCGAATATATGAAGCTTGCTGTACATCGACATATAATAAGTATATACTTCATAAATAGCTGGAACTGATTCATATTGTAAATGTTCAAAATATTCTCTACTTACTTCAAAATGAGCATCCATAAAACCATCTTCATAAATTCTAACATGTAACTCCCATATGTTGTGAAGCTTTAATGACAGAGAATACTTTTCACCCTTATAAAATTCTAAGGAAACATTTTCGAACCCAGAATGATTTAAAGCTCTAACCACGTCTTCAATCTTACCCTTAGGTACAAATAGCCTTAAGTTTCCCTCAGTTAAAACATACTTACTGGGCAGTTTATTAGATGTGCCGTCAAAATAAACTACTTGCCTGGGCAAATATGTCGCTAAAGCGACTTCACGCTGCATAAATATTTTTTGCATGCGCAAATTTAAGCTTTTTTGGAACTATTTTGTTTGCTTTAAATTTTGCTACATTGGGCTGGCAAATCTGGACGGCGCAAGTCCTTTTTGTCGCTTTGACTTGAACTTGTTTTTAAACGCTTTTCTCTATTTGGATTATTGCATAATTCCAATAAGCATTTTCAGGACGCTAGATAAGTAGTAGTTAGAGCCACAATGGTATGGTACCCAAGAGCTCTAACCACTGGGATATAACTTGGGCTAAGAGAGATAAGCCTAGCTCCAAACGCCATCGGCGTTCCTACAACGAGGAGCTCGTCATCAGGGGGGAGTTCCTCCTCGATGTCAGGATCTTCAAGCGCTGGAAGAGGGAACTGAAGAGGGTCAACAAAAAACAAGAGGGGAAGGCCCTACCTCTTCCCGGTAGTAAAGGGAATTCTTCTTAGGAAGTTCGGCGAGGACACGAGCTCTAGGAAGCCTCCAAACGCTCATTGCAGAAGTCGTGCAAAGGGCGTGGGCATACGACGCGACGGCCTGCTACGCTAGGGCAATGACGTAAAAGGGCAAAGCGAGTAAGAAAACTAGGGGGGAAGCATTGTCGAGGATTTATTCAACAAAGCACATATACCGAAACCCATATATTCGGCTAAACATAGACATATATATGTCCCTGAGCGAGCTTATGGTTAACCCAGAGTGGAAAAAAGAGTTAGAGAAGATCGGCATTTCTCAGGAGTTATTCGAGGCCATACTCGCAGCGGCACCCGCACGCCAATTTACATTAGGGTATCCTCAGGTAAGGATCCAGAGGACGTATGTTCAGGAGAACCGCTAGGCGGCGCTTTGCGCTCGCCCTGGCTTTGAGGTGGCATGACTTGTTGCTGCGGCCTTGCCGTACCGGGTAAGGGCTGCATAAAGATCTGAGCTACAATCTGGAAACTAACCTTTTTGTTCTCAAAAAGGATAAGGCCTTTATTACCCGGTGGGACCTCGGCCATAAGGCTTCTGAGCGCTCTACGGTGGTACTGTATGAGTACAGCTCCAAGCTCCTCGTTTGCCTTAAGGGTGTGAAGTTCAAACCCAAGGTCCTCCAAATCGTCCGGTGTGACCTTTATCTCATGCGACAACGGGACGTCAACGAGCTTTTTCTTTACCTCTTGGATTTGTGCTGGCGTTAGACGGCCTTTAAGTTGTTGGTCTACCGTGTTTTGGACTAGTTTGATGGCATCGAGAGCCTGCTGATACAGCACGTAATTTTGAGATCCGAGTATGGCGGCCCGCTCAGCGGGATCACGAGATTTGATGTAGTTTGGTAATGTAACTTCGATAAGTTCCTTAATTTGCCTTGCCGAAACCACCTGCGGCCCCTGTTGCGTGCTTATGACAATCTGAGGATCTATGGGGCCAAAGCTTGCTGTCTCAAGGGCAATTATGCCATCTGAAAGAAGCGAGAGCAGCGTGCCAGCCGACTTCGCCACGTTGACAACTATGACGTAAAAACTCTTGCAATATTTCTTCGCTCTTTGAATAATTTCAGAAGGGAATGTTGCTTCCCCTCCGTAACTTTCTAGTATCAGTGCAACTGATCCCGCACCAACGCTAGCCGTCCTTATTAAGTCGTCCAGATACGTAACGTGAGCTAGGCTCATTGTGGTGTATCCAGCAACTGCTGTATCAAGAGTATTAGCAATATATGAGGCAACCGATAATTTCTCGTTAAATGCCTTAGAAAGCTCTTCCTCTATCTGAGACAGTAGTTCCCTTCTTTTCGTTAGGTAAAGATTTTCCTGCAATATTGATTGAAGGTCGGAGGCGTTTGACATAAAATGCCCGGGAGCCATGATATATATCTTTTGCTTTGCGTTTACCCTCGCGAGCAAGCCCAAAAACTTCATCTGCCAATTTGTGAGATGATTGGGAAGGCTAAGTTACACAAGAGAGTTACTGCTTAACGTTAGGTTAAGCTGGCAAGAAGCGGGTAAGCCCTAACGCGATTAACCCTACCATGATACGAGCCTCGGATGCATGGCCGTCGTTTACCCTCGTTCGAGTTTCCTCGTACAGCAGCGCAGTCCTCTTGTCAACCTCTCTATCCTCCCGGCGTATGCCTTATGATCTCTTTCTTCCTTATTCCTTTGTCAGCCTTTCTCCATCAACGGCCCTCTCGAGCTTCCTCTCTAAGCGCTCTGTTGCATAAATTCAGGGGATAGATTTAGTGCTGTTCCCTTCCTGTCCTGCATTTTCACGCCCTAGCCCTCGCATGGCACGCGACCGCGTCATATGCCCACGCCCCTTGCACGGCATCGGCGAGCATCCTCACGGCCGGCATGGCTTCGGAGTGGCCTTTTCCCTTCAATGTACGCATAAGCGCTTGGCAGCTTTTCCGGGATCATCTTAGATACCCTCCTGAATGCCGTCGTGTAATCGTCTGCCCTAGGGTCAGGTAAAAGGACCTCAAAGCGCGGGCTATGCCTTCAAGGCCGCGACAGTCAACCCACTGATGCCAAATTGCCTGCCACTTTACAAAGGAATCCGGGTAGAGGAAAGGCCTTCCCCTCTTCTTTTTGTTTGTTTTTCTCAGCTCCCTCTCCCAGCGCTTGAATATCCTGATATCGAGAAGGAACTCGCCCCTGATAACCAACTGCTCGTCCTAGGAGTGCCAATCACGTTTGGGGCTAGGCTTATTTCCCTTGCCGGAAGATTTATCCCAGTGGTTAGAGCTCTTGGTGGGCATACCATTGTTGCTCTAACCACTACTTATTCCACGTGCTGAAAGTGCTCATCGGAATTATGCAACAATCCACAAATAGATGAAAACTTATAAGCGAACACGGCAAAACAATTAGGTAAAAGATGGGTATGTCGGCTGCTGGAAAAGATTAAATTTTCTGACACGGCCGCCTGGAGTGATTTGCCAACCCGCGTTGTCGTTATATTCATTGGCAAAGAAGGGCAGATAGCTTGGCCCCACTATAACTTTGACGTAGCGTCGGAGGCGGAGAGCATCAAGAAAAAGTTAACGGAATAGATCGCATCTAAGGAAAAAGGTATCGAGTTTTACGGATGGCACACGCTGTATCATCCCGCAGAGTCTGAAAGGTTGGTCCCCGATATCACAAAAGATGCTGACGGGATTTTGGCCATACCACTGATGCAAGAATTTGCTGATGGCGCGTGGACCCCCCATCCAGTGCTAACGCAGCTAGCGGAATTGAATAAGCCTATGATCGTTTATACCAAGCCCTTTAGTGTCTACTGGGATATGGGTCCAGTGCTTGAAAATATGGGAAGAGTATACACAGTAGCATCTCAGGACTTAAACGACCTAATGCCCTCACTAGAAGCGCTGAAGGCATATAACGGGATAAGGCATACCAGGATTTTGCTCCTCAAGGATTATGGTTTTAATAAAGATGCAATAGATCCGAGGCTCAGAGATGCTAGGTGGACAGGACCTGCTTATTTAGCTCGCCTTAAGGAGGTCTTTGGAATAGATTTAGTAAGGATAACGTCCAAAGAAGTCGTTGAAGCCTATAACCAAGTGCCTGTCGAGGAGGCACAAAAGGAGGCTGAAAATATAATCGCTGAGGCTAAAGCTGTCGAGCCTCCAACGGAAGACGTCGTGAAAGCCAGCAGGGCGCTGTTGGCCGTGCGGATGCTTTTGGAGAAGTACGGCGCTAACGCGTGGACGTGGGATTGTCTCACCGACTTGCGCCAGAGGAGCTTGCCCATTTCTCTTTGCCTTGCCATTTCGAGGCTTAACAACGAGGGGATACCCTCAGGTTGTGAGGTTGATGTGGATGCGCTTATCACTATGATCATCGGTATGGCCATTTCTGAAAGGCCCGCATTCATGGGGGATCCGGTTATCGACGAAGGCAAAAGGGTCATGTACATAGCTCACTGCACAGCAGCAACGCAGATGCTAGGAAAGAACCAACAGTCTTTCTCTTTTAAAGTAAGGACTCATGCGGAGAGTCACAGGGAAGTCGGAGTTGAGACAGAGTTTGATCCAAGTAACATTACCGTCCTTAAACTGGAGGGCGGGATCACCAGCAGGGGCATATCTTTCCCTCAGTATGCCATGGAAAACAAGTTCAAGGGCTACACGCTGATGGCAGAGGAAGCTAAGTCGCTCGGTCATCTGGAAAGCGAAAGGGGATGCCGTTCAAAGATAATTGTGCAGATCCCTCAGCAAGTGGACTTGGACGAGTTCAAGCATAATTTTTACTGCGAGCATAAGATAGTTTGTTACGGGAACTACGCGAAACAACTAAGCATCCTTGCAAGGTTCCTGAAGATCGGTTTCTTCAGGGGCTTCTACATACCGCTGTCAGTATTAACCGGTGACGGTCCATCGCGACCCCAGAAATGCGCTTTGCTGCACAAGTCCTAGGCGACGAAACTTTGTGCTGTTCGTTTCCCGCTTTGTTTTTTCGCGCCCTTTACGCCACGCTATCGCGCCCCAAGCCCACGCTCGTCGGCCTTCGCGGTGAGCGCTTGAGGCTTCTAGCCGTGGCGTCCTGCCGATTCCTGAGAGATCCTACGCGGCTCAGCGCCTTCGGCTTTTCTTTCCCTCTTCCTTTCCGTTTCCTTCTTTCTTCTTTGTTTCAGCGCGCAGCTCTTCTTCATCGCGTCGTCTCAAGAGGAAACCGCGCGTGGCGCATTCCCTCCCTCTATCTCCTCTCCGCGTCCCTCGCAAAAGGCCGAGTCGTCCTCAAGCGCTGGTGAGAGATAATTTGCATGGGCCTTCTGACAAACAACTTAAACAGCCGTTTTACACTCTTCGTAACGTCCTCACGGGTGTATGCGCCCCCGCTCTCAATACCCATCGCAGCAATTGCGCATGTTGGGTTGAGGAAGGCCCTTCCATCGGCATTATCCGTAGGCGATGTCAAGCACAATACTGGCTTCGGTTTCCTCATTTTACGTGCCCTACGTACTTCGCGCAAATACCGTGGGCCTCCTTGAAGCGATGATGACGATATCGCCCTCTGAAAGCGGGTTAGTGCTTGCCGCAGCGGCGTTCCTCGGGTGGTATCTCGCGGGTAAAATCGTAACCAAAACCGTCTCAGAGGGCTTGGTTGGCATAGGCCATGTGGCCTCGACGGCGGCGAGCCTTGGCGGTGCGCTCATGGTAGAAATCATGACGCAACTAGCCGTGCCCGTCTCAGTGTCGCAGATAGGCGTCGATGCCATATTTGTTCCGGCTTTTACGAGGAACGTAAGGATATCAAACAAGCGCAACATAGCAAGGGTAGTGGCGACATGGGCAATCGCACCCGTTCTAGGACTGGCCCTCGCGTCAGGTCTTTACTTGATTTTGCCGAAAGGAATTTCGCGAATTCGAAGCGCAAAATACCGCGAGCAACGCTTCCATTGCCCTGCAATCCCTTCTCTAAAACCCGGCCAAGAAATGCCACCGGATAAGCACATGCTCCTAAGAGGGGCCTATGAGGGGAGGAATTAAGCCGCGCGGAAATGACTATTAGGGTAACACCGCTCATCAACATTCTGAAATTTTCCTCTTTCACGGCTCTACCCCACAACCGTCTTGCAGGCCGCGTGTACGACCCGGGATCGCTTGCCTAAAGCGGAGGTAGCTATCCACATACCTTCAGGTATGTTTATCGTTGGGCTTGCCCCCGCCAAGTCCCGATTCAAAACGCAGGTCATAGTGAACTGAGATGAAGAAATCCGCTAGACCAAACCCCTGATAAAACTTCCCCTCGTGCTCCGCTCCCCTCGAGAGCACTATGGCCCCGGCTGAATTCCCCACGATTATCCCCTTGAAATCCCGGAGCCTTTGCTGCAGAGACCTCGCCCTCATCTCCTCGTAAAGGGTAGAGGGATCTCCTCCCGGCAGGTAAACTACGTCCACCTGCGACATCTTCGCGCTCACTTCCTCCTCGCTGTCGTCCCTTTCCAGGAAAAGCACCTCGCGGAAGCCGCTTTCCTTGAAGTAGACGGTGAGGAGCTCCCTGCGCTCTTCCTCGCGGTCGTCGGGCTTGTTGGTCCAAGGTATAACCAAGACCCTCTTCGTAGACGAGATTCTCGCTATTTGGCTCATCAAAGATTGGTTTGTCCTCTTCCTGATGTCATCCCCTCCCTGCAAGACTATTAGTTGGTGCACGGATTGGTGACGGATAGGGCTAAAAGCCCTTTAGCGCTGCAGCGCATAAAACCCAAGGTAGAGCTCGCCTGATTTTCCATCCCGCTCCTTCGCGGTTGCCTGAACGCGGCACGCCCACGACGTAATTTAAAGGTTGAACAGTGACATCGAGGCCCGCCTCATAGCCTGTCTATGAGATACTGGATCGTCCAATAAACGCATCCCGTGATCATGTAGATTTAAACTTCGAGCGTATTCTCGTTAAGGTGCGTCAGGTTCACGTACTTATGGATCGCGTTCTGCGCCTAGGCGATAGCGATAGATAACATTCCATCTGCCAGCACCTCTTCGGCGGCCGTTAAGCCACCGGCGCGGTCGAGCCGCTTGCCCATCGCCTGCGAGCGCGTGCCGAAACCTCATGCTGCTACCGCAAACGGGTCAACGTAATTCCGTTGGCAGCACCCTTCAGTCGGGCAAGCACCGCGGATCCCCCGCGATAGCGCCTAAGGGGACAGGCCGCCAACCTTGGCCTCGGCGTCACCCATGGCCTCAAGGGCAAGGTTCTCCAGCTCGCGCTGAAGGTCTGCTTCTAGGGTAGCCCGGTCCCGCACGAGCAGCACCGGGGCATCGGCCACCTCCATGTTGGGCATCGAAGTGGTCCCTCTGGATCCCTCCACGCGCGCAAGCGCCTCGAATGCCGCAACCGCCTCCTCCGCCGAGATGTCGCGCCTCTCTCCCTCGCCGGCAAGCAGGTTGGCAGCTCCCCTTACCACCTGCGGATCCCGTCCCATCGAATCCGACGCGAGCCAAAACAGCACAAGCGAAAACCTCAGCCCTGTTAATTGGCAATGGGTTTTTTACGGAACACTAACGCTGCAAACGCGATTTGTCCTAACTACTGACGACTATAGTAGATTTGCTGATTAATTAGATCGCCTAGCGGGTGTCTTCTTCGACAACTTTCATACCTAACAGGGTCGCGAAGTTAATAAAGTCTTCCCTATGGTCGCCGTACACCGTTATCCTGTGCCACCCGAAGTCTGCACCTTTGTTCCAATTCGTTAGTATTGCCTTCGCATCCGCCTTCACTGCCAGCTTTGTCCTGCAGGCTTTTTCCTCTTCCACGTTTTCCACCGCAATACCGGAGTGCACAGCCATCGCCTTTTGTGCCAGGTTAAACTTTACTGTCGTGACCTTTTCATTCAAGGGTAGAAGGGACTGCACCGAAACCCCGCTCCTGTCTTCAGAATGGGTCCTAAGGACGTATGGGTTGCTCGGGCCCTTGGCCCCGAACATCTTCCATGGCGCAACGCAGTGCGCATATATTATCTGATCCTTTCCAGTATCTATTACTGGGTCAGAGACAAAGCTAGGCCTGCCCGTTATATACCTTATAGCGAGCTGGGTAAAAGCCGAGTCAAGGTCGGCCTCGCACGTTCCTATCCCTCCTTCATTGTCAAGCTCCGCAAATGATAGGCAGGGATAAGCCGGCAACTTCTTTCCGTAAACTAATCCCAAGCAATCAACCGTGACGGAATCAGCGCCTGCATCCTGCATGACCTTTAAGAGCGCAACGTGAAGCTTTGCGGCCTTCATAATTTCTGCCTTAGCGGGTTCCTTCACCGCTAGCGCACCGCCCATCCACTTTTCGTAATACGGAGCCGCTTCTTCATCGCTTATTTCCTGATACCTCTTGTTTACCTCTTCCGATGAAGCGAATTTGACGCGTACTCCAAAATCTTGAAGCGCCTTGGCGGCACCCGCCCTTTCCGACCACGTCTGATCATCTCTCACATCAAGTATTACCGAGCTCTTCAGCTCGTGCAGGGCCCTCAATAATGATATAGCCCGCAAGGCATCTTCGAATTTTGACGACGCGATTCCCACAACTGGATAGCCATTATTTCTCGCCCAAGATAACGTAGATAAGAACTCACCCGTGCCCCCGTATAGATCGTCAACCAAGATCGTAGGTTTTCCTTTTTAGCCACCTCGGCTACGGCGCCGTTCCATATTCCTACCAGTAGAACTACATAGCTTTCAACGTTTTCCGGGATCAAGCTTGTCTCAGGGCGCTTTCCGCCTCCTGCGCTTATGGTAACCTCATCAAAATTTACGTCGGGAAAAGCGTTTTTGATTTTTAGTGATAGTTCGTTGACTCTTGAGGAGTAATCTTAGCCGACGTAAGGCCATGTACGCTCAGAGGGGTCCATAACCGTAAAAACTAAACCGACTTTAGCTTTCCCTTTAGCTGACATGATTTATGGCTACAGGCGAAAAAAAGTTTAGCGAGGTGATTAATGGTGGCCCTTTGCCCCTGTGCAATGTTCAATAATTGGTTCTTATAGAAACACTTTTTATCAATTATAATTTTCCGTATGTTTACTTGGCTATTACACGCAAATAAAATCGCAATAAATGTCATGCTCGAGCCTTTATTTACGAATTTGTACATTACCTTGTCGGTACCTGTAAGGACTTGCTTCAAAACATAGGTTTCCCGTTGGTTACGCGCAACAAAGCCCTACGCGCTTGTCGACGGCTTGCGCGCGCTCTCCAGCGAGCGCTTAAGCGACTCAACTCCCTTCTTCCTAACGTAACCCGCGATGAAGGCCACTACCCCCAATGCAATCGCTGCTGCGATGATGTAAACGGCCGCGGTGCCGAGGGCGTAAGCCCAGTTAACGGGAGGGCCTTCGAGGTTGAGCGCGACTTGCCCGTTCGAGTAGGTAACGTTGAGGAGGCGAGTGGTCTCGTTGAAGGAGCCAGGGGGATTGGAATAGCCGTAGGGTATAAAGAAGAGGGCCCAGCCCTTAGGGGAAGAAAACTCCGCCTTGACGGTAACCGCCCTGGAAAAGGCTGACCTCTGCACGGAAAGGGATGAAAGGGGTGATGATGAAAGCTGAGGGTACGGCTCTTCTAAGGCGTAGGGGACGATGGGGTCCACCTGGCCGTTTGAATCGAAAGTGGCGAACTCAGCGGGGCTACCGGAGGAGGGGGTGGATACGCCGTAGGTCCAGTAGCACCAGGAAAGGCCCAACTGGTCAAAAGACTTCACGAAGGAGTACAGGTAGCTGACGTCGTGGGTGTACCCGAACTCGCCGACTATTACGGGGACGCCCCAACTCCTAGAGGCGTTGACCGCGGCCGAGAGTATGGCGGCCGAGCCAGCCGGGTTTGATGCAACTCCGTAGTCGTGGACCTCTATTACTAGCTGGTGAGAGGGATCGTTCGGCTCTACCCAGTAGTTGGGGTGGACGCTAGCGGCCGAGTGGCCACTCTCGTAGAAGATTATGTGGCGCGCATCGACCTTCCTGATCGAGGCTACGCACGCGTTATCGAGCCTGGCTATGGCAGAGTACACCTGAGCCTCAGACCAATTTGGGGGAGGTGGGGCCAAGGGCTCGTTGTAGATATCGTAACCCAACACACCTGGATCGTCACTAAATGAGGAAGCGACGTAGCCCCACGTAGAGGCAACGTTCTCGATGAGGGTTGAGTTGTACCATATTGAATCGGGCTGCCACCCGCCCGTCCAGGTAGGGGCGCCTACCATGTCCAGCACTACGTAGATGCCGAGCGAGTTGGCCTCTTTAACTATGTCCTTAACCAAATTTAGGTAGGAGGCGTTGTAAACCCCTGGCTGGGGCTCCAGGTGGTTCCAACCTATGGGAAGGCGAACTAGGTTGAATCCCCAGCTGGCTATTATCTCGTAGTCCTTTGGGGTCTGATAGGAGGGGTTATCCGAGAAGAGGTCGTAGACCTCTATCCCTGTATAGTCAACGCCGTGGAATGTGACGTAATCGCCGTATTGCGTAACGAAGTGGGTACCGCACACGTGGATCCAGGGAAGGCTTTGATGGAGAGGAGGGGTCCAAGGAGGAGTGTAGGCTGGAGAGGGATAGACCCAGGTTCCGCCCATTAATGCAAACGGACTAAAATTTCCCAATGCAATTAGCGGTAAAAAAGCTAAGGAAATCAATACCTTTCTCATAAATTCTGAGCTGCGTTGGCATTTAAGTAAACCGACTAAACCGCTTTGCCCTGGCAGCGCGCGTCCACCATCAATCTGCGATCTGCGCAGCCTTTTCAAACGTAGAAACGCGGAAAACGAATTATGGCCAAAGAAAACCGCCGTGACAAAAGCGCCTGCAACTCATCTTTCAGTTATCCGTAGGACCCAAAGCGCGCCGAAATGATAGCTTAACGAGATATAGCACCATCGCTGCACTATCTCGATATACATCGGTAAGCGGTTTTTCACGAATGCAACAACTACCCAGGTTAGACGAATTACGGCAACTTTTGATGTCAACCAAAATACAAAGGGCTAACGCCGAATGAAAAAGCAGCTCTAATGAATGCGGTGAATTAATGCTCCTGGTGCCGCGCGCTCTATCGTGAAATGAATTCCGGGGTAGCGCTCGCGGTGACGTTAAAAGAGGGCCCGGAGGCGGTCGTCGTCGACCCGAAGGCCGTCGTTAGGGTTATTGTAGTCGAGCTGAATAAGGAAGCCGGGAGGTTAAGCGCCATAGGGCCTTCGGTCGACCAAAGCGCGTATTTAACCGAGCCCCCGTTCACGAACTTCAACAGGCATACCGAGGTAGCGAACGAGCTATCGTAGGATGGCAGATAAGGGGTAGCGTTGACCCGTTCGGAGAAGGTGTAGCCGTTTAAGCAGTAGGCGGTCTCGTATAGGGCGTAGTAGGGCTTTATGAAGTAAACAGCCGAACCGTAAACGGCGTCCTTGAGAATGATTTGGTATATATTGTGTAATACCTTAGGTATCGCCTTCGGCAATTGCAGCTGGCGTCAAAAAATCGGGCGTTGAGCGCTTGATCAAAAGACAACCACTTTTTATTTTAATGCCTTTAAGCCCCGAGCCGCGATGCTCAAAGCGATGACGATAGAGCACCTTCATACCGCGCTTCAGAGAAGCAGGCTTGATCAAGCTCCAACGTACAAAAATATAGTAGTAGGCAATAGAACGCTCACGCCGAAAGCTTCGATCCCATGGGCGTTCCCCTCAAAAGCTCGCTTACCCGCGCAGTCCATTCAGCATCCAAAAAGAATGCAAGGTCCCTATTGTGGCGGCTTCTGTTCTCCACGTAGATGTGCAGCAACATATCGCTCGTCATGGCAAGGCGCGATGCCCTCCCGAATGTGACCTTCTTAATGCTTCCATATTCAACGCTTCTACCCTTTAGGCCTCCAAATGGCTGATCCATACGAATGACCGGTGCAAATCCCTGCTAATTCACCTTTTTCTTCAGGTTATCCCAAGCCTTTTTTTCAGCTATCTGCGATAGGGCGGTTCCCCCTATGGCGGCGAAGTAGCCGTATCCGAAACCCAATTGCCTAAAGACCTCGGCCAGTTCGATGCCGTGTTGATAAGGGGAAACGTAAAGGCGGATTCCAATTTTTTATCGAGGCTGAAGAAAGGTTGCGCCTTGATTAGATTAGTCGTGGGGTTGGATAACGTAGACCTCGAGGCCGCGAAGCAATTCGGGATAAGGGTTTGCAACACGCCGTGCTCGTCTTCAGTTTCTGTGGCCGAGCACGCCCTGCGCGAGCACCAAGAAGTGCCAGTTCAGCTCGCTCTCACCGCGGCCGTAAACGGAGCGCGCGTCAGCCAGCTGGAGCCTTATGAGCAGTTCCCTCACGCCTTCGACGTAGGGCCAAGTCGAGGCTGGGCCCATCTTTGGGCTAACCCCCTTTTTCGCCCAAGACTCAGGCACCTCCCCAGCGGCGTAGAGATCCGCCAGCGCCGACTCCACCTGAGACTGAACGCTGTCGTCGAGCCCGTATGCGGCAGCTGCGGAAATGACGGCGCTCAGGTTCAATCGGCAAACCTCCTTCGACGCCAAAATGGCGAACGACATAACACATTTACTTAAGCGCACTTACGCGTGACGCCTTAAGCAGACAGCGGAGGTCAGCAAGGC
>JBMFIL010000012.1:0-20439 GCA_049976325.1 Thermoprotei archaeon
TCTATGTGATCGTACCCAGTGGAGCGCGTGCATATGAACTTGAGCTTTGGGAGCTGGTGAAGGAGAGAAGCAGTGATAGTGGTCGTTATGTCAACACACAATACATCTGTATCCCGTACTTCAACTGCGATTTCTTCTGTTAACGGTCCGCGCAGGAACTTGGGTAAAAGGTCAGCTGCGTTCTCAGCGAAGTAGCTCTCGACCTCGGGGTCTGAGTCCGTTACCAAGAAGTTGAGGCCTGACATGGCGGATACCCTTGCGAACAGCGCATCGCTTCTTGTGACTTTGACTTCGAAATGTCCATGGGTAATGGCAGCAGATAGCCCTGTTTTAAAAGCCGATCGCAGGGGAACACTAGGGCCGTAAAAACATGTGCAAGATCCAATGCCTATTCGGGATTCGCTGCCTCTTAGGTTAAAAGCCTGCTTAAAGGGCTATAAGTCGGCGTGCCACTAAGTTATGAGGTACAAAGCGGATTGGACATCCCTCGGAAATTACTCTGTCCCGCGGTGGTTTATGGACGCGAAGTTCGGCATATTTATACACTGGGGGATCTACTCGGTTCCAGCGTTCGACAACGAGTGGTATCCCAGGAACATGTACTTGAGGGGTACGCCGGCCTACGAGCATCACGTTAAGAAGTATGGCCTCCAGAAGGAGTTCGGATACAAGGACTTCATACCTAGCTTTACCGGTGAAAGATGGGATCCCGACGAGTGGGCCTCGACGTTTGAGAGTGTAGGAGCAAGGTACGTGGTGCTGGTAGCGGAGCACCACGACGGTTTCTCGCTTTGGGACAGCGAGATGAACCGCTGGAATGCCGCCAACATGGGGCCAAAAAGAGACGTGGTGAAGGAGCTCTCCGAGGCCGTTAGAAGAAGGGGATTGAAGTTCGGTGTTTCATATCACAGGGCGGAGCACTGGTGGTACTTTGAGGGAGGGAGGCAGATTGAGAGCGATGTGAACGACCCGGCTTATCAAGATCTTTACGGTCCGGCAATGCCGAGCAACACCCAACCAAATCAGCAGTTTCTTGAGGACTGGCTCAAGAGGGCAAAGGAGTTGGCATCTAAGTATAGGCCTGACCTCTTTTACTTCGATTGGTGGATAGAGAACTCTGCCTTTGAGCGTTACCTTCGCGACTTCGCTGCCTTCTACTACAGTGAGGCTGACAGCTGGGGTGAGGAGGTCGTCATAAACTACAAGCACTCTGCCTTCCCTGAGGGAACGGCCGTGCTTGATGTGGAGAGAGGAAAGCTTGCGCGCATAAAGGATACTCCATGGCAGACCGACACGTCCATCTGCTACGACACTTGGGGTTACACAACAGCCTGCAAGCTCAGAAGCCCTTACTCTGTTATAACCGACTTGGCCGACATAGTGAGCAAGAACGGAAACCTCCTGCTGAACGTGGCTCCTCGTCCCGACGGTACGATACCGGGGGACCAGAGGCGGGTGCTTAGCGATGTTGGTCAGTGGCTCAAGATAAATGGAGAGGCGATATACTCCACGAGGCCATGGGATAGGTGCTGTGAGGGGCCTACGAAGATTGAAGCTGGGGAGTTTAGGGAAACGGAGCAGGATTACACAGAGAGGGATTTCCGCTTTACCCGTAAGGAAGAAAGCGTTTACGTAATTGGCCTTTCGGCACCGAAAAGCCGGATTGCGATAAGGTCGCTAGGGTCCAGCCTAGCCGATGGCGTGAAGGCGGTAAGTCTCTTGAATGGAGAGCAGCTAAGTTTTGAGCAGAGGGATGAGGGACTTCTAGTTGACATCAAGCCCGAAAGCGCTTATGGACCTTACTCCCTAAAAGTCAGCATTGGTCATTGATCTTTTATTCCTGCCTTTTTTTCCATCTCGCGCAACTTATTTTGCGGAAAAGAGATAATATATATATTAGGGGATAGTATGGACATGTGCATGTTAACTTGCAGCTTTCAGCCCTAGATTCCGAGGTTGAGGGAGTAGCCATAGCACTTGGTGATGAAGCGGTAGCCAGGGGAGCCGAGGAGGCTGGCGTTGACGTGGCCACAGCTTATCCTGGTACTCCTTCGTCCGAAGTTTTGGAAACGCTTGCTCGTCACGCTAAGAAGTTCGGTTTTCACGTTGAGTGGTCAACGAACGAGATGGTTGCCTTTGAGGTTGCTTACGCTGCAGCGCTTGCAGGCAAGAGAGCAATGACCATAGCGAAGCATTTGGGCACGTACTGGATGGTCGATCCACTCATGGTTGCTGCGCTCACTGGGGTGAACGCGGGTTTCGTAATAGTGACCGCGGACGATACTCACCCTTACAGCTCACAGAACACGGGCGATACCCGTTACATAACTAGGATGGCCAGGTTGCCTGAGGTGGAGCCGGCTACTGTTCAAGAGGCTAAGGACGCCACTAAGTGGGCTTTTGAGGTCTCCGAAAAGCTTGGCCTTCCAGTTTTTGTTCGTCTAACGCATAGGCTTGCCCATGCTAGGGCTGCCATTACCTTATCTCCCGTTTCCTCAAGAAGGGGGCCAGGGAGCTTCAAGAAGAATGATGACAGGTACGTCATGGTGGCCGCAAACGTGAGGAAGAGGCAGCCAAGCTTCGAGGAGCTTCAGAAACAGATTTTATCTATATCCGAGAGCTGTCCCTTCAATAACGAGGATGGAAATAACGACGCCCCCTTGGGCGTCGTTGCCTGTGGAGGAACCTATCAGTTTGTTAGGGAGGCTATCTCAAAGCTTCCGAACCCCGAAAACATAGCTGTTTTTAAGCTGGCCATGACCAACCCCTTACCTCAGGGTAAGCTCGTTCAGTTCATGGCAAAACGCAAGCTGGTGCTTGTAGTTGAGGAGGTTGAGCCCATAGTTGAGGTGGAGCTTAGGTCTCTCGCCCAATCAAGTGGGATCAACGCCCTCATACTGGGAAGGGGTACAGGCACGATACCAAGGTACGGGGAGATAACAACGGACTCTATTGTGAAGGGGGTAGCAAGGGCCTTTGAGGTCGGTGCTGCCAAGGCCATCCTGAGCGACCCGCCTACTCAGGTTAGCGTGCAGAAGCTCGCCGACGTGGAGAACAGGTATCCTTACCTTTGCGCGGGATGCCCTCACGCGGCGAGCTACCTCGCCATAAAGAGGATAATAAGAAAACATGGTGGGGTAGTTGCCGGTGATAGAGGATGCTATAACCAGGGCGTCAATCCCCCACTGAGGGCGCTTGACACCTGCATTTCGATGGGTGCAAGCATATCCATGGCCGTTGGTTTCGAGAAGGCGGGCGTAAAAGGTGCCATAATAGCGGTTATAGGTGACTCGACCTTTTTCCACGCAGGTATTCCCGCCCTTATCGATGCGGTCATGGAAAACGCTCACATAACGGTCGCAGTTCTTGACAACAGGTGGACAGCCATGACAGGTCACCAGCCCAGCCCCTCTACGGGCTTGAATGCCATGGGAGAGGTATCTCCATCGATATTGGTTGAAGACGTTGCTAGGGCAGTAGGCGTGAAGAAGGTAATAACGGTTGATCCCCTTGAAGACATAAAGCGGTCGGAGGCCGCTCTCGAGGAAGCCATATCAAGTCCAGGTCCTTCCGTAGTGGTCTTCAGGCATGAGTGCGCGCTTCAGATAGAGAGAGAGGCTAGAAGGAAAGGCGTAAAGCTGCCTCTTTACGAGGTTGATCCGAGTAAGTGCACTGGCTGCAGGCTTTGCGTGCTTGAGACCGGATGTCCAGCACTTGTATTTGATCATACTACCAAAAAGGTTGTGATAAATGCCAGCGAATGCACTGGCTGTGGGCTTTGCCAGCAGGACTGCCCGTTCGATGCCATACACCTAACCGAGAGGAAGTGATAACCGTGGCCGAGAGATCTCTTGATATGGTGGTTTGCGGTGTAGGTGGGCAGGGCACGCTCGTCCTTTCGAGCGTGGTAGCTGCTGCAGCTGTGCTGGCAGGCCTTAAGGTAGTGGCTGGGGAGACACATGGCCAGGCACAGAGAGGAGGAACTGCTTCTTCGCATGTTAGGATAAGGGAGAAGGAAGAGCCGGCCCCTTTGATACCGCTGGGCTCGGCGGACGTTTTGCTCTCCTTAGAGTTTTGGGAAGCTATGAGGTACGCGAAGTACCTCAAGAGGGGCGGGCTGGCCATTGTGGCCACGGACAAGGTAATACCGGTGACGGCCTCGGTCGGCCTTACCAAGTACCCAACCATGGAGGAGTTCAAGAGTTACATGAAGGCCGTAACAGACAAGGTTTACTTGGTAGATGCCGGAACCGTGGCTCGTTCCGTAGGTGAGCTAAGGGCTACGAACAGCGTGCTGCTAGGCTCTCTGGCAAGGCAGTATCAGCTTCCGTTTGACCTTGATACCCTCAAGAGGGCGATATCGCTATACGTCCCAAAGAGGGCTGTTGACGTTAACTTGAAGGCCTTTGAAGCGGGGCTCTCGGGGCAGGGAGAGCTTAAAGCTTTCTGATTGGTGCAAATAACATGAAACCAAGAAGTGCCGTGTCAATTTATGGTTGGGGAAGCTATATTCCACCGTACAGGCTCACGGTAGCGGAGATATCGAGGGTTTGGGGGCGCGACCCGGTGCAGTACGAAGAGGAACTCAACGTCAAAGAAAAAGCCGTGGCAGGCCCTGATGAGGACAGCGCTACAATGGCAGTGGAGGCGGGAAGGAACGCGCTCAACAGGGCCGGCATTAGCCCGAAGGAGATAGGTGCCCTTTACGTGGGGACAGAGTCCCCTCCCTACGCAGTTAAGCCCACGGCTACAACCGTGGCGGAGGCCTTGGGAGTAGGTCCCTTCTCTGTTGCCGCTGACCTTGAGTTCGCGTGCAAGGCTGGAACGGAGGGACTTCAGGCCTCGATTGCCCTTGTGGCATCTGGGATGATAAGGTACGGTATGGCCATAGGATCTGATACAGCACAGGGGGGACCGGGCGATCACTTGGAATACACGGCTGCATCGGGGGCTACGGCAATAATTGTAGGGCCCGGCTCAAAGGAAGCGGCAGCGACCCTCGAGGGATCGATCTCATTCGTTTCAGACACGCCGGACTTTTGGAGGAGGTATGGTGCCCGTTATCCATCCCATGGGGAGGGTTTCACTGGCGAGCCAGCCTACTTTAAGCACGTGGAAGGCGCAACCAGAGCTCTCATGGAAGAGCTTGGGCTTAAACCCTCAGACTTCGATTATGTGGTATTTCACCAGCCAAATGGTCGCTTTCCCTTGACCGCGGCAAGGGATCTTGGTTTCTCACCATCCGCTCTAAAGGCTGGGCTTTTGAGCCCTGTAATAGGCAATACGTACGCTGCGGCATCCATCACGGGCTTTTCTGCGGTGCTTGATGTTGCGAGAGCAGGTCAGAGGATACTTGTTACATCCTTTGGCTCAGGGGCCGGTAGTGACTCTTTCAGCTTCATAGTTGAAGAGGGCATTGAGGCAAGAAGGGGCAAGGCGAAGAGGGTAATGGATTACGTGAGTAGGCGCGTTGAGATAGATTATGCGCTGTACCTGAAGTTCAGAGGAGGGATAAGGCTTGGGGGTGGAGCGAAGTGACCGATAATCCAGTTGTCGCTGGAACCGGGCTAACGAAGATCGGTAGGAGATGGGAGGACTCGCTTTCTGATCTCTTTGCAGAGGCTTCAAGGCAGGCCATCGAGGAAGCAGGAATTCAGCCTCAAGCAGTTTTTGTGGGCAACATGGTGGCTGGAGAGCTTGATGGGCAAGAGCACCTTGGTCTTGCCCTCGAGGATGGTGCGGGTGTCTTTCCCTTGGTTCCTGCGTTTAAGGTCGAGTCGGCTTGCTCCTCCGGAGGATCGGCGCTCTTTGCTGGTTACATGGCCGTCAAGTCAGGCGTTTATGACTCCGTGCTCGTTGCAGGCGTGGAGAAGCTAAGCGAAGAGCCATCTGATAACGTTACGTCCGCGCTTGCTGAGGCGGCTGACGCCGATTTTGAATCGTATTACGGTGCTAGCTTTACCTCTCTAAACGCCCTGCTAATGAGAAGCTACATGAAAGAGTACAACGTACCCAGAGATTGGCTATCTGAGATCGCCGTCCTCATGCATAAAAACGCCGTCGACAATCCCTACGCCCAGCTCAGGAAGCCCATTACCGTGGACGACGTGAACAGATCGAGGGTTATAGCGGATCCCATAAGGCTTCTGGACTGCTCACCTACTGGTGACGGCGCTGCGGCTATTCTTCTGGCGAGGCCTGAGCTTGTAAAGGGTGACGTTCAGGTGGAGCTTGCAGGCATGGGGGTTGGCGTGGACACCATAGCGGTGAACGGAAGGTCGAGCCTTAGTGATGTGCCTGCAACTGCTAAGGCTGCCAAGGTCGCTTTTTCCGCCGCAGGGGTTGACGTCAATGACCTGAACTTGATTGAGGTGCACGACGCCTTTACGATAATGGCTGCCTTGGCCCTTGAAGACTTAGGAGTGGTTGGCAAGGGAGAGGGGGCCAAGTTCTTCCATGAGGGCAACGCTGAAAGGGATGGAAAGCTTCCAGTGAATCCGGAGGGAGGGCTAAAGGCAAGAGGGCATCCCGTCGGAGCTACTGGCGTTTACGCTGCCGTTGAAGTAGTGAGGCAAATCCAGGGGAAAGCCGGAAAGATGCAGGTGCCCAGGGCGGAGATCGGTGCTTTCCACAACTTGGGCGGATCGGGATCACATGCCGTGGTTGGCGTTTTCAAGAGAAAGAGGTGAGCGCGATGACCGTACCAAGGTACTGGAGAAATATAGGCGCTTACTACAGGCTCGAGGGAATTAAGTGCAAGAATTGCGGATCGCTGACCTTCCCCCCTAGGAATTCCTGCCCTAAGTGTCACTCTAAGGACGTGGAGACTGTTCGGTTACCTAGAAGGGGAAGGATCGTTAGCTTTTCTCTTCTCCGCAGCCCGCCCAAGGGATTTGAGGCCTACGTACCGTATTACGTGGTTGTAGTTGAACTGGAGAACGGCGTTAGGGTGTTCGGGACCCTCACCGATGTTTTCGGAGAGGTCAAGGAGGGCATGGAAGTGGAGGCCGTCTTTAGGAAGATATCTGAGGACGGTGAAGAAGGATTAATACACTACGGTACCAAGTTTCGGCCTGTTGCGCGAGGGTGCTAGGACACCTTAAACTTGACCGCCGGCGCTGTATGTCGTTACTTCTTGCAATGATCTGCGTAAGTCTTGCAAAAGCCTGTCTAAATCAAAATTATTCATTTGCAATGGCGTAGGGCGAAGCGAAATGTAGTAGGCCTGTGGCACCAGCTTTAAAAATTGTGCTTAAGCCGAGATCGGGAACGGGCGTTCCTAAGCAGAAAAAGCGGTTTCACTGAGGTTCTTTATTAGCTGAGGCTTGCATAAACTTATGATGAAAGTGCGCGTGACTGTTTTATCTTTGCTTTTGTTGCTCGTGGCCTCGGCGGGGACATACCCTGTTTTCGGAGCTACAATTAACGCGGTAATATACCCCAAGCAAGGGGTTGCGAAGGTAACTTATTCAGTGAGCAGGTCATTCAACTTGACCTATCCTTCTGAGTCGCCTTTATCCAATATGTTTAGCGGTAAGAGTGGCTCTGAGGAAGTGACAAGCCAAGGGGGACCCGAGGAAGCCGGTCCACTATTAGCTAGCATTAGGGAGCAAGATCCAAACGCTTCTATAATCAACTACACGCTCACGTACACGCTAAAGTATGAGGGAACGCAAGACTACGCCGACGTTGTAGAGAACTTGACGTTGACATTGTGGCTTGCCAACGTAACGCAGATAAACTCATCCAGGTTGTTGGTCAACCTCAAGTGGAAGGCCTTCGCCTTGGGAGGAAAATGGGAAGTTCAGTGGCGTGGCTCACCGTTCAACGTGAACTCGCGCATTCCTGGCTTTCTTGTTTCAAATGCCTTACTGAACTCGATGATGAGGGGCCACGGTCTTCACCTGGGCGAGGTTAAAGCGTTGCTCGACTTTTCAGAGTTTGATCAGCCGTTATCTCAGTGGCATCGTTCCTACAATCCCATCACCGGGATAACGACCTTCACTAAGGATTACCTTGCCAACGAGAGTGTTCTTTTCGAGACCACATTTAATGGGCAGACATATTCGCTGTCGTTTAAGCAGGACCCCTCAGCGATCATAACGGTCTACGGTTATGCTGTGCCCAGCGGCGATTACCTAGAAATAACGTCCGCTCCTATAACCGTTTATGCGCCTTACGCGGTCGCGGTATTGGTCTTCGTTGCGATAATAGGGATAGGAATCACTTTGGTCGCTAGGCATCGGTCTAAAAAATGATTGCGAGCTATTACATAAATATGTAAAAATTTGGCCTTTTTCTTTCGAAAGCTATATAAGCAGGGTTAAACCCTCGGCCAGGTGTCGACTTCAGAAAGTAAGGAAATAGATAGGGTCGCCATTACGGAGTTTCATCCCGATAAGGGGTACGTCGAGCTCAAGCAAGGCTTTCCAGAAGAAAAGTACCTCTGGAACGAGGACTTTCACCCAACTCCTGTTAAGCACAGGAATTGGGGTTCCCTTACCTTTTTCTCCATATGGTTTGGCATGTCAATAGAGGTAGAGTCTTGGTCATTGGTTTCATTGGCATATCCCTTCGGGCTTAACTGGTTTTGGGGGATATTAGCTGTCCTAGCGGGAAACCTAATAGTCTTGGTCCCCATGTTGATAGTGGCTCACGGCGGAGCTAGGTACGGCATACCGGAAACTCCCTTAACTAGGAGTAGGTGGGGGACTTACGGTGCTTGGATACCATCGATACTTAGGGGCATAATAGGGGCTGGCTGGTGGGGAATAGATACGTGGATAATAACGGAGGCCATAGGCGCCATGTATATAATCGCTACACATCAGATTAACACCCTTCTCCACCTTGCGCAGACCTCGCCTGCCTTGCTGCCCTTCCTGATATCAACCATAAATCCCTTGCTTTTCTGGTCCGTTTTCATCATAACCATCTTGGTGAGGCTTGTCCTTCTCTACCTTTCCCCTCCAAAAACTGGCATGAAGGTTCTCAAGATCGTCAGCTGGAGCGTGCCGTTTATAGGTTTCGCTGGTTTCCTAATACTTTTCTGCTACTCCATGAACGCCGCGGGATGGCACTGGCTCTCAATCCTATCGCAGCCGGTGACGGTTTCAGGTAGTGCTTTCTGGTACGCGCTAATAGGACTGATAAACGCCAACGTTGCCTTCTGGGCCACCATGGTGCTAAGCATGCCAGATTACAGCAGGTTCGCTAAGAGCCAGTTCGCCCAGACCATGGGGCAAATACCCATGCCCTTTCTAATGACTGGTATTGCAGCGATGGCGCTCGTGGTTACTGGCGCATCACTGGAAGTATTTCACTTCCCGGTGTGGGACCCAATAGTGCTAACGGCTCTGGTCGTGAGCAATCCCTGGATGGCATACCTGGCCCTTCTGCTATTACTTCTTGGGGTCATTATAGTTAACATATATGCCGACACAGTTGGCCCTGCATATGACTTCTCAAACATCTATCCCAAGAAAATATCGTGGTTCAGGGGGGTACTTATAGTCGTTCTTGTTGCGGCCCTACTTCAGTCTTGGACGTATTACTTCAGCGCCTTCAGTTACGTCGAGAACTGGCTTCTAACTTATGGCGCTCTGCTTGGTGGGGTAGAGGGAGTGCTTGTGTTCGACTACGCCGTCATACGCAGGTTCAAGTTCGAGCTTGCCGATAACTTTCTTTCGAGGGGTCGCTTCAGGTACTGGCATGGCGTGAACCCGGCAGCAATAATCGCGTTCGCTGTTTCGGTTATACTGGTTTTCCCTCCGAACTGCTACCTCCCCGTAAGTATAGCGCAGCTTTATCCCGGACAGGCTTGGGTTTTCCAGAACGCGTGGATATCAGCGATACTGATATCCGGTCTTGTTTACTTACCTCTAATGAAGTACTGGGTTATACCAAAGTACCAGCCATTTCTCAAGGGGGGCCTGCTCAGAGGATATATAGCTGACGACACAAAGAAGATATTCGAAAGCGGCCGGAAGGATTAAGGGCTTGACAAAAACCTCGTTGAAGAGCTGATAGAGCGTCCTCGATCATCATCATGTGCATTTCATAGATCTTTTCATGTTCTTCCTGATACCAGGGTTCGCTTATCTGGGCCTTTCTTAGGCGAGTAAGTAACTCTTGGCTTCTCTTCAGGTGTATCTTTGGGTCTACTTCTGTCCAACTCTCTCCATCAAAAAGCCTCGTCTGGCGCTCAGACCAGTCGCCTGGCTGGTCCATTCCGGGATAACAAGATAGCAGAAGCGCGTCCACTACCTCGTCTGGTGCCCTTGCAGCCAGGTAAACCCTTTCACCAGCCTCTTCTAGTGCTGAAAGGTCGATCCCGTATGCTGGCATATCATAACCGTTACGGGCAAGCGGGGTCAGGTCCTCTATGGCAAACGCAATTATCTCTTTTACTCTGCTGGAAAAGGTCCTTCTTATGAGTTCAAGTCCCCTATCGGCTATGAACCCATAGAGTATGAGGCGATCTACGCTGCATCCATGTGATTCGCACTTGGTTAGAAACCTGTCTAACGAGAACAGCGTGGTGAACCCGGTTGCCTCCGTGTCAGGCTTTATCAGCGTGTAGGACCCTGGTTTTAAGCTGGAGTACTGCTCGAACTTAAGACCCAAATCCTTTACCGTGTGCAGCCTGTACGATGGATGCAGGTAGTAGGGCCTTATCCAGCTCTCGGATACGCGCGCGCCCGACTCGATTAGGGCATCGCGGACACCATAGCCCGGCGCCGCCCTAAGCACGTTTAGGAGCAGTACCTCTTGATCAAGATAGCCCATTTCCTTTAGCAGTAGCACGAAGTCCCTTGCCATATCAAGCGTGGCTTTCATCATTTCATCGCCACAAAAGCTGGGATAACAGGCTATCTTTCTGCCTTTCTCCGAGTCCATGACGTAAAGGTACTTATCCAGCTTGTAAGCGGTGGAGGCCCCTGCCTTGAGCTTGGCGACGTATTGTCCTCTTAGATTGAAGTACCGACGTATTTTTTCTGAGTCCATTAACGCTCAGGAGGGCCTCTAGAAGGTTTATATTGTTTTTGCACTGCCTTAAGGCAGTAGCTGTTGTGTCTCATTACATAAATATGTTAGACGGCGTTTATCTTGCCTCGAAATTTTTATAAGTGAACCGAAAATAACCAGCTGTCGACTTCAAGGGTCAAAAAAGGAGAAATTGGACGACCCCTACTCTGATCATTCTCCTTTTTTTCGCTATAACAGAGATAGGGGTCAAATTGAGGTAATTCAGAAGTTTCCTGAAGAGGGTTACCTCTGGAACGAGGACTTTCACCCAACTCCAATACGTCTTAGGAGCTGGGGTCCTTGGACTTTCGCGGCAATATGGTTCAGCATGGTCGTCATCTTGCCGACGTGGGTGTTGGCCGCGGCGGGCCCGGCTTTCGGGCTTAACTGGTGGCAATCGATACTGGGGATTTTCCTCGGCAGCGCCATAGTACTGATTCCGATGCTTATACAATCTCACGGCAGTGCCAGGTATGGTATGTCGAAGGCGCAGCTCAGCAGGACAAGATGGGGAATTTACAGTTCGCAGCCTTCATCGTAGGTTAGGGCGGTGGTATCCATGGGATGGTGGGGCATAGAGTCCTACATAATAACTGAGGCGGCCGTTGCCATGTACGTTGTAGCATCTGGTAAAACTTCAATATTGACTAGTGGGTACAAACCTATATTTTATCGGTAATGTTTCCAAAGATCTTTTGGGTGACCTTTGTTGTCGTCGTCGCCACTCAGCTTCTCCTTTTCTACTTATCTCCTCCTCGCAGGGAACAGTCGCCTCTCGGGTGGCTGGCGGCTTTCGCTGCGCCCATAGTTCTGGCGGGCTTTCTTACCTTATTCTTTAGCGTTATGATAAGAACGGGTTGGAGGTTCTCATCTCTAACCCCTGTCTCCTCATCACTTATACTTTTCAGGTTCTGGCTTGGAGCCATTGCTTTCCTTAACGCCAACGTTGCCTTCTGGGTCACCATGGTTCCTAGCGTGCCTGACTTCACCAGATTTGCAAATCCCAAAGAGCTCATATATGGGGGTCAGCCTCCGATGCCGTTTATGATGGCCGCCACAGGAGATCTTGGTATAATTACTTATGGTGGAACAAAGCTCCTTGGGCTTAACGGCGGAAACGGCATAACAGATCCCGTTATCTTGGCCGCAGTTTACTTACCGCGCTACGCGAGTTACTTTGTTCTGTTTTCCTTCATGCTTGCAACATATGTGGTCAACGTTTATGCTAACTCCGTCGCTCTGGGCTACGATATCGCAAATGCTTACTCCAAGCATTTGAGCTGGTTCAGGGGCATAGTCATAGGTGCTATGATAAGCGTCTTGCTTGGACCTTCTACTCTGAGGGAGCTTATACCTACATAGAGGATTGGCTTCTTGCATATGGAGGAGTTTGGGAGCAGTTGCAGGTGTCACCATATTCGACTACGCCGTCATACGCAGGTTCAAGTTCGAGCTTGCCGATAACTTTCTTTCGAGGGGTCGCTTCAGGTACTGGCATGGCGTGAACCCGGCAGCAATAATCGCGTTCGCTGTTTCGGTTATACTGGTTTTCCCTCCGAACTGCTACCTCCCCGTAAGTATAGCGCAGCTTTATCCCGGACAGGCTTGGGTTTTCCAGAACGCGTGGATATCAGCGATACTGATATCCGGTCTTGTTTACTTACCTCTAATGAAGTACTGGGTTATACCAAAGTACCAGCCATTTCTCAAGGGGGGCCTGCTCAGAGGCTACGTATGCGAGGACGTCAAGAAGGTTTTCAAGCAGGGTTAGGTGACCCTGGCGAAGCGCTAAATGTAGCCCATTTCCTTTGCTAGAAGAGAAGCTACCACGGTTTTTCCGTCAAAGATTTCCCCATCCCTTATCTTTTTTATTAGCTCGTTTTTGTTCAAGTGTAGAACGTGGATAGCTTCATCCTGATCTAATCTTTGCTGAGAGCGCTCATTTCCTACCCATGCTACGAATAGCCTAATTATCTCGTCATCGTAGCCGGGGGTTGGAGCTATTTGACCGATTTTTATTAGCTTATCAGTCGAGTAACCCGTCTCTTCTGAAAGCTCTCTCTTGGCACATTCTTCATCGCTTTCGTTAACTTCTAAGGTGCCTGCCGGTATTTCGAGTATCCAGGCATTGAGACTATAGCGGAATTGTCTCTCAAGTATCACCTCATTATCGAGGATAGGTAGGATTCCTACTGCTCCGCGGTGCCTAACCACATCTACGCTGATCATTCTCCCATCTTTTTCAAAGGCCTCCCTGTATAGGGCAAAGGTCTTAGATTGATAGATTTTCTCAGAGCTTAATCTTATCGGCTGCATGTTCAGCTAAGGTCGCAGACCTTTACGTCTTTTTACGCTCGCAAGAGAGCGTTAGGGTTCGTTAGTTTGGGAGACTACCAGCGGTTAGGCTTGAGATTTTAAGGGCTTTCTAGCTGTATGAGCTCAAATTATTGTTGCGCTTGCATCGGTGAGAGTGCCATCGCTCAACGGTTCAATGACTGCACGAGCAATTATGCCAGGAGACTTTGTCTCGATTGTGAACGTTGAACCCTCCGCGAAAGCGGTTGGGAGCCACAGCTTTCCATCGTCGGATGACTCAAGAGTTAACTTTACTTTATCCTTTGATGCGACGCGGACGCGGACGTCGCCTATGGCAGGAAAGGGTCCGCTGGTTATGATTTCTCTGGCCTTCAGTGTTCTGTTGGTCATAACGCCACGTTCATCTTCCAGCTTCAAGTGGAGAGGAACACTGCTAGCTCCATCCGATACCCTGAGGTCCCAAGGATTTAACCCGCTCCACGAGTAATCAGATTGGTCAGCACCATCTATGTCTAGCAGTACCGGTAGCCTTCTTGAGGGAACATCTCCACTTATCCCTACAGAGTATCCATATCCATCGTAAACTTTCGACGTCGAAGTGCCTGCGGCCAGAGCGCATATGCCCCTGATCTTTCCATCTATGTACCACAAGGTGAAGTTTTTGCCCCTAACGATCTTATACCAATGCCTTGCCACTTGATAATCTGGGGGCAAGAAACGAGTTAGATCCATTGTAACCTGCGCGGAGGCCGCACCGCAGAAAGCCCTCAAAGAGCCATCGTTGGTCCAATAACCAAAGTGGGAAAGTCCGCCGGCAAATAGATCATCTAACTCGAAACCAAACCAGAGGATGGGGCCATTCTCAGCCCTTGGCAACCTAGCCCTTAGCTCGAAGACCCCATAGTCAAAGGCCCTCTTACTTCTGAGGCTTGTGGTCAGCACACCACGCGGCTTTACGTAATTTGAATTTATGAAATCGGTGTATTTACCCTCGGAGAAGTCGAACCTCCAGAATTCCGAGGGCTCGGCAGAAAGGAACTCCTCACCCTCTTTGTTCCTCTTCCTTATCCAGCAGTAAAATAGTTCGCCTATCTGACCTTTCAAAAAGGGAGAAGGTCTTAAGCAATCGTCCATAAGGCGTCATCGCGCGCGCTGAAAAGCCTGACGCTTTTCGCCGTTGGTCAGAACCGTTCCCTTGATCTAGGTAGGGTCCAGCCTCATCCGGACTCTCCGGCTTCCAGTCGGGGCCATTGACAGCTTGGTTTATCTCCGGAGAAAGGTAATGGTTTGTAATTACCACTGTTACCTTTTTAACGTCCTTGAGCGCTGATACTCTGTCCTTTACGTCCAACGCTATGCTGTAAGCGTACTGAGCAGGGCACAGAGGAGTGGTCATGTGCATTTTTATTTTAACTGATCCGTCATCGCTAACCCTTACCTCATCTACGAGCTGCATTTCCGATATGGTTATCTGAGTTTCCGGATCGACGACATCTTCGATGCTCTTTAGTATTTCTTCCTGTGTTACCATGAATAATTGAAGGCATCCCCGTAAAAGTGTGATGAATTTTTTCCGGCTTTACTTCGCTGGGTTTGGAACCGGCAAAGAGACAGCTACATATGGCCTGAGCACATACCCGCTCAGGAATAAGAGGCCATTAACTTCTCATGATAAGTCATTCGAATATGCCCGCGATTATACAAGGAATTTGTCCTCATTGTAGTATGATCTTTTAAATAGTCCGTGAACGTGAGGAGTCTTCAGCGATTCTGGATCATTTTAGCGCTAGCTCTTGGCCCATCTGGGGTTGTTATCTGATTATAATCTGTTGACACTCTGAGGCCGTTTTCTTATTGACGCTGAAGCCAGCTCTGCAGTGGGCGTTATATTACGCTATGGACTACTTTGGCTGCTTTATAACATGGCACAGGCTTATATGCCAGGCGCTGATTTCTACGCGAAGGCTTGGGTACTGCTTTCCTTAACTCGGTTAAGGGCTGGCTTTACCTCTCCTTTGCAAAAAATAAATGTGGAGGTGAAATGAATGTCTTACAGGAGAAGCAGCGGTGGCTTTTTCGAGAAGCCGGTGCAGGAAGGAAAAGAGTACGATGTAGATATAACAGATACCAGCAGAAGAGGCGAAGGCGTAGCTAAGGTTGAGCGCTTCATCGTTTTCGTACCAGGAACGAAGCAAGGCGATAAGGTCAGGATAAAGATAACCAAGGTCACTCCTAGGTACGCTACCGCTGTCGTGGTTAATCCAGAGGGAAGCGACGCAGAAAACAAGGACTGACGTAAATACGAGGGGACGGGACCAAAGAGTCCGTTAAGATGTCTCATGTCTGCTTCTAGCGCCTGCGATGACGTGGGCTGGCACGACTAATAAGATCAGGAACAGGCTCTGTCCTAATCAAATAGGATAATTTTTTACTAACTTAGGCTTTTTAAAATACGATTTACTCTATTGATATTCTTTTTTTGTTCTAGGCGGAGCTGAGAAACATGCCCAGCAAGGCACCGAAAACATGGGCATAGGGGTTGAAGCTGGTGGCAATGGGCGAGAAAACCACGTGTACAGAAGCTGGCATTGCGCATAATGCGGCGACCGCTTTAAAGGATCGATAGGGCTCTGGATCGCTCGCCTGGGAGGGTCTTGCGATATATGCCTTAAACCTTAATTTTTGCTCTTGAGGCCGCGGAGATTTTTCGTGATTGCAACTTCACGTTGGAAACAGGGAAAAAAGATTCCTTGGGTGGTTTAACTCCTAGCAAGATCATAGAGAAATTTTAGAATTTAGCCATAGATCAGGCATAGTAAATGGTTTAGCTCCAGTTGGTAGAGGCAACAGAGGCCAACTTCCATGATCTCCACATCTTCCGTGTCTGGCAGAGTTCCCTTGAGGATCTTTAGAAGCACGTTCGCGTAAGTATCCATCGGGATTTCCTCATTTACGAAGAGCTATCCTCTTATGTCCTCGCTCTTTTCAGCAGTTGCGATTTGATCAAGGTGCGGCTTGATCCGCTCACAGCTAAACGCTTCACGGGATCCGACCTCTTCAAGTACCTCGAGGAGCTTAGCATAAAATATTATTGGGAAAGTTTTGTTATCTTATCAAGCGATTCGGAGCGGTTTCCGGCCCTTGAATGAGGCCGCACGTATTGATCGGCAATGGCACTCTCGTGCCTGACCGCGCAGCGCTTCCGAAGTCTGTTGCTGCAGGCCCTCGTAGCTTTGACCAACAGCCTCGGCCGGCCTCTTGAGGCTGAAAGCGAGAGGCTCTCGATGAGGTAGGAGATTCTGCGTTCAAAACTATATGCGTAGTCTAGAAATCAATCTTGCATTATGCGCCGAGCCTGCTAAATTTTTGCGCTTTGAAAAGCTCACATAGGTAGCGATCAAGGGATGCCATGGATATGGATGCTCGTGCTAAAGCTATACGTTGCACTTGTGCTTACTGGATGATGGTCTGATACACTGCGCCAAGGACGCAAAGGCAAAGGTGAAGCGAAGAACTAGGTAGAAGCATGGTATAGCTTTTATTCAACAAAGCAGTTTAGGCGTAAGGCTTAAATTAGATTAGTTATCATCATTATGCAAAATCAAAATAAAGCCCTCTATGGCCTAATAGCTATGACGCTTTTAGCCGTGGGTTTCAGCCTTTCCTTAGCAGACGTCATATTTAGTTACAATGGCTACGTGAACGTGAACGTTATAGAAGCTCCGCTTACGTTTTCTCTGGGACCCAATAATGCTGCTTCTGGGTACGTGAGTACCGCGGTTTCGCCTACGGGCTTCACTATTAATGTGGCTGTAACAAACGCCGCAGATATCTACTATTATGAGCCCCTAGTGTTGACTGCGTCAACTTCTGGATACTTATACGTTAATCAAGTGTCCGTTTCTGGAAATAATCTGATCCAGAACATGTACGCCGTGGTTAATACGGGCACGCAAGTGTACTGGATTCCGTTGGTTGAGAACGGACAAGCGGTGCAATACTCTTCCTCGGAGACTGGCTACTCATTAAATAAAGGCTCTTATTACGTCTCATTGTGGATAGAGCCAACTACGCCTCAAAGCTCTACTTCAGTCAGCGAGAGTATTACCGCGAGCTTCGGCTATAATGTTGTGGCCAGTAGCCCAATTCAGGCTCCCACTTCCCCGTGATAACTGCTGTCAGCATGGCGAGCTGCGGTTGCGCAGCAACTTCAAAATTTACATTCTCTCTTTTGTTTTACTGGTTTTGGTTAGTTTTTCCGCGTTGCTCTGGGAGTACGAGACCACTCCTTCTGTTTCCCTATCACAGGCTAAGGGTGTGCCTTATGCCGAGGCTCTCTCTGTTTGCGCGACAAGCAAAGGCCTTTTGATAAACGTGTCTGTGGTCGGCTCAAGTGCTTTTGTTCCCACCGGGGGAAGCGGTGTTGTGGTAGAGACCGGAGAAAGGTTTCAGCTTGTGGCCTCGCATGGGTCGCTTTACGCTTTTTCCCCGTTACTTCCCGCCTACTTCAACTTATCTCATGTTGGTATAAAAGGAGAAGTTCAAGGGTACTTCTACGGGGCGCCCAGCACGATCTTCTTCTTCTCGTTGGTTCCAATTAACGTAAGCATAACGATTAGGGTATGTTCGGTTAAGGTAGAGAACGGTGTGCTTTTCGTTAACATCTCTACTTTGTCGCCAATCCCCCTTTTAATAAAGGATTTCTACAACATCTCATTGGCCGACGATAATACGCATCATTACGTGTTCTTCAGCGTTGGCAATTGGAAAGAGGATGTGGACGTGCCCGCAGGCAATCACACGTTGACCTTCAGGTTCAACTCTAGTTCTCCAGGAGCTCCCCAGGTCTGGGTATACTCTAGTGGTCCTTTGACCAGTGACCTTTACACCTTGTTCGCTGGAATTCAAGTGATTTACGTTTATCCAAACTCATGGTCATCGCGCACCCAGACCCTGATTTTCATATTTTCAGGTGATTCTTTTGAGAAGCGAGGTACTGATATACCTTTTGCTAGCCTTTGCATTTGTGGGAATCTGGATGTTCTATCCCGCTTGGGTGGCGAGCTCGAGCTTCTTCGAGGACAAGCTCCTCCTCGATGGCATGCACGTGAGGTTGCTCGACGAAAGTATTCTGTACTCCATGTACATTTCCTCGCTCATAGGGGCTTACGTGCTGTTGTCGGCAATCGTTCCCGTGATTTGGAAGACCAAGTACGCCCTTTACCTCTCAATGGGCATCGTACTGCTTTCCCTTGTGCTTATGCTGGACACTTTGCTCTTTCGCTACAGGTACCTCTTCGAGAGGGGAAACTACGTTGTTCCAACGCCCACTGGTTACATAACCTTTTCATCACCTGTAAGGCTGAGCCTAGGTATACCGTTTTGGCTCTTAATCGTTATGCTTGTTGTTGCAGAGCTCAACCTTACCACTCGTGCATCTTGGCTTCACTGGCGGACGTTCGGACCGGTGAATCGGGCTCTCTCAAAGCTAGGGGAAGGGCCGCTCAACGCGGTCGCCGTTGGACTTAAGGGTTTAAGGCTGCCTTATAAGAAGAGCGGGAACAAACTTACGGTTGACTCGCTGACCGTTTACGAAGGCATGCCGACGGAACCCGTGGAGGGAGAGGCTTACGTGTTCGAGGGAAAGCGTGCTTTTCACCTTTGGAACGGGAAGAAAGAGGAGCTGAGCGCGGAGGATGCGGTGCGCGCGGTGTTGGCCGCGGCGGTTGCGCGGGCTACTGGGGTTGAGGAAAATGAGTATGAAAGAGAACGACGCTTTGGCCGCCGCGTTACTAACGATGCTTGTTCTAGTTAACTTGGCCTTTGCTGACGTGATCACGACCTATGACGGTGGCTTTCTGGCTAGTGTTGTGTCTCAGCCGGTGACGCCGTGGTTCCAGGCTACTCCCTGCGTTGGCGCTTTTAACGAGGGCCCTACGGGCTTCTCTAGAACCCTTTACGCTTATACCCTTAATACAACCTCTGGGTATCGGCTCACGTCATTGCTCTCGGATTTGAACACAGCCGTGCGCGGAGAATTTTCGTTAAGCCTTAACGCGGCATCTCTCGGTACGGCCGGAGTGGCTTCTGGAAATGTTGCCGCTTATGTTGGTATCACGGCTAACGGGGCGTCCGTTGGCCAATCGCAGGTTTATCCCGCTAGCGAGTTCCCCTTGAACTCAGGCACTTATGCTCTTAAGCAGACGCTCCTGTTTCCAAAAGCGCCCGTCAACTCCGCGCTTCAAGGGGCTTTTAATTATTCCGTTGGGGGGGCTATTTACTCTTACGACCTCTCGGAAAAAGTGATTGTGCCCAGCGCCAACGTTCTAAATCTTCTGAACGGTCAAAACTTTTTCGTGACGCACATCGATCAAGGCGATCATAATGGATCGAGGGTTACAAGTACGAGCTTGCCTTCTTACCCTAAGGGGTTCTCATCATCGACTGCAGCCAGTTATTGGGGAAGCGGTAACGTGATCCAGCCCGCCCTCGAAATGGTTGCCCCACAGAGTTATAGCGCGGGGGCGGTATTTTGGAGCGAAAATTACGCTGGCAATAGCGTTAGGGTAACGCTGATCGGTACGTATGCCAACTACAGTACTGCCGTTGAAGACGGCTTTGAGGTGTACATGTTTTTATCGCCGCCATCTAAGGGAGGCCCAGCAGTGCAATGGGCTATATCATCAAGTTATAATTGGAGCATACCTTATGAGGCATCATTGCCCAGTTCGGCTCCTAAATCATCTAAAGGACAGTCCCCGCCACCTTCAAAGCTTTCAAATTACTCATTATATCAGGGTGATATTATTCTTCCTACAAGCAACACTACGTATCTGATGATTCAATGGGATCCCTACTGGCAGGTTGTGGGTACGGCGACAGGTAAGACAGGCCAGTTCAACGTTTGGGTGGTTAATAACACCAGTAACGCTCCCAGCACCGGACCTAAACCTGCACATGGACGTGCACATGGGCCTGCGGCTACTTCGGTTACGGCATATAGTGGTGTGGGCAACGGGTATTTCAGACCTAGCCCTCAAGACTATATTTGTCTAAGCGTAACGTATTATAAATCAAATAACACGGTCAGTGGTT
>JBMFIL010000013.1:0-19344 GCA_049976325.1 Thermoprotei archaeon
GGAGGCAATACACTACCTTTACGTGAGGACTTTTGCTCCGCGCCAGAAGAGGAGATTTAGGTTAAGCAAGCGGAGCCGGCTCACACTGATCCTGTTGTCGATCCTCGTGGCCGCGTCTCCCCTCCTTTACCTCTTGGGCTCTGCTCTAGCTCCAAGGGTCTCCGTTACCTTGATTTATGAGGGCAACTGGAGCAGGGTAAAGGGCTTGGGTCTGCTTGGCAAAAACTGGTTCTTCAAGGGGGAGAAAGCCACGCTGGAGTTCTTGGTCAGGAACGGCTACCACCGTCCCCTGAACTTCACAGTTTACCTTCAGACTTACGGAGGGGGACCAAAGGTGGAAGTTGGCAGCTTTTACGTTCCCGGAGGGCTCGCTCCAGAGCTAAAGAGGGTAAACGTGAGCATCTCGACATCTGATCTCAACGAATCGCTTTACGAGGTTGAGCTGGTGCCTCAGGGCACTGGCCTCACGATTGCACGCGACTCAAGCTCAAAGTACAACTTCATGACTTACCCATGGCTTATAGCCGTAATGCAGCCCATGCCCTATCTCGTTCCTAACGAAAGCGAGGCCCACGGAATCCCTCCGCTGGTTGTGCCGTACGGCCTTGGCATTAACATACACTTTATGGCACCAAGCCAGAGGGAACTGTTTGAGCTGAGCATGATACAGCAGGCCGGTTTCAAGCTCGTAAGGATGGACTTTTGCTGGGGGTGCACGGAGGGCGAGAAGGGGATTTACGATTTTTCGGCCTATGAAGCGCTCACACATGCTTTGAGAGCTCACGGCATCCGGCCCCTTTACATCTTGGACTACGGTAACTCCCTTTATGGATCGCTGCCAGGTGGAATGCCTACCTCTTCGCAGTTAAGCGAATTCTCGCAGGCCTATGCCATGTGGGCGTCCAACGCTTCCAAGACACTCAAAGGCAACGGCATAATATGGGAAATCTGGACTGAGCCCAACGGTAACTCTTGGTCCGGGAGCGGAGGCGTGAACGGTTACTCGATGCTTGCGGCATGTACGCTGACCGCTTTGTCAAAGGAAAATGCAACAGTTGTTGCGCCTGCGCTGGCGGGCGCAGACTTCCTCTGGTTATCGCAGTTCCTGAGCGATCTGAACTCGTCCGGCACTTTGAAGCTCCTGTCGGCCGTGTCCATCCACCCCTACAGGCCCACGTCTCCAGAGACGGCCATGGCAGATTACGCTACCATTCGCTCAATTGGCGTGAAGAGCTTGATAGAGAGCGAGTGGGGCTACGCGATAGGAGGAAGCGAGGCATCCATAACAACCTTAATCGGGCAGGCAGACTATTACGCGCGCATTTACCTAACAAACCTCTACTGCAAGGTTCCCGTTTCCATCCTTTACGATTGGAGAGATGACGGATGGGATCTCTCTAACTCGGAGGACGATTACGGGGTAATGGCATCACCTTCCATGGGTAACTACTTCGCGGGGTACTTCCCTGGCTTTAATTTAACTTACCTTTTCATAAAGCCATCTTACTATTCGATTTATACCACTGTAAGAATTCTCCAGGGCCTATCGCCAGTGCAGCGCTACAACTTTAGCAACCGGGCATATGGCCTTCTTTTCAGGGGAGATGGTAGAGAGGTAGTAGCAATTTGGAGTGATGGGGCACTGAACGGCGTAGCGCCGACAATCAAATCCGTGCCCGTTTACTTGAAGCTCAACGTGACCTCGTTGACGGACGTTAATGCCTTCGGGCTTTCCAGCCAAATGACGTCAGGAAACGGTACTTATGAAATTGAGGCCGGCCCAACGCCGCAATACCTTATACTTTCTCGATGAAGTAAGAAATCTTGGCCCATTGCTTGCGTGTCTGGAAGGTTGCGCGTTTCTCAAATAAGGTTGCGCATCTCTAACACTCAGCAATAACCACCTACTGACCCCGCGTCCCCTAAATGGCTGAAGGTTTGCTATGTTTTAAACGCAAAGGACTTCTCTCCTAAGGGAGCCAAGCGTTGGTATTGACTTTTTTCCCCATTGCTCCTCTGCTCTGCTGCTGGTTCTTGTGGCAAGTAGCAAGGATCTATACCGCTGCAGAGAAACTATGTTTGACCTCGGGCTTTTAGTCCTCCGCAATCTGCAAGAAGGCAGGGGACTCGCTTACGGGTATCCTGAATAACCCTTCCTCGGGCCTTATCTCCTCAGTTTTCCCGAAGAGATGGGCAAGCGTTGCCTTGCTTCCCTTCGCCCTCAAAGTGAACTCCTGTTTTCCGGTAGTTGACCAAACAACGTACTTCGTCAGCTCACGCTTCTTAAACCTTAGCACATATATTCCCTGGGGGCTCCTCACGTAATCTATGAAGGAGTAGCCGTTCAGCTCGTAGCTTATGTGGTGTAGCGCGTAGTAATTGGGCTTCACGAATATAACTGGCCCATCTCTCATGCCCCTTTCCTTTTCGGAGCCAGCCTGAAGGATGCCGTAGCAGTGCTCCCAGTAAAACGGATCTGTTCCATCATCCCTTAGATCATGTAAAGTGGTGAGAGGCACCTTGTTCATCAGATCGGTTAGGTAGATCCTAGCGAAGAACTGGGCCTGCCTCAGGGGATCAAGTGACCTGCTGCCAGCAGACCTGTCACATGGATACCCCCACTCGCTGTTTACCACGATTTTTTTGCTCACCCTCTTCAAGGCCTCGTATTCTGGCGTGGCGGTTTCCGGGCCCCAGCTCCTTGTCCTATATGGGTGAACTGAAACTGCCGATAACTCATCGTAAAGATCGTTTTCTTTGAGGGCATCTAAGAACGGAATAAGGAAGTTGTAGTCGAACGAGCCCACTGAAGGGCCGATCACGGTCTGCCCTTTACCGGCAATTTTTCTGAGAGCGGCCACCGCGAGCTTGGCGTAGGCCTCTGGGTCGGGCTTGGGCCACCAGAATCCGTTGGGTTCATTCCAGATCTCCCAGATCGGATCATACTTCGAGAGAGCTTTCACGGCCTGCTCCACGTAGGAGGAGAAGGCCTCGACGCCAGTTTCCGTGTGAGGAGAAAGGCCTTCATCGTAAAGCTTGTTCGTGTACGCAAGTATGAAGAGAGGCCTCAGCCCATTTTCGCTCAGCTTTTCGGCCAGTTTCTCGAATGTTGTGAAATCGTACTTCCCTCTTTCCTTTTCCACGTCTGACCAATAAAGGCCAATCCTCAGAACGCTTATGCCGGCAAGCTTTATCAGCTCGATTATCTCCTTTGTCTCGCTCGTTTCGTCGGCGAGCAACCCATAGCTGACGTTTATTCCCAGACCCAGGGGTACTGTTAGGGGCGGAAGGCCTTTCGTGCTTTGTTCGTGTTTCAGGTCGTTTAGTACCGCTATCATCCAAGGATAGACTTGGTAGTTGTACTTGGGAGCGGACGATGTGCCGTTGAAGTACAGGCTGTAGCTTGGAAAGGCTATTTCCGACTTTTGCTCTGGCTCCTCTACTTCCCTCTCTACCCTGTAAACGTACTCCACCTCTCCTAAGGAGCGGTTCCAGTTCGAAATGGGTGCCCCGGGCTCTGATGAGGACTCCATCTCAGCGATCTGCTTCGCCTTGGCCACTACCTGATAGAGCCCGCTCAGTTCCTCTGTTTTAACATCGAAAGATACCGTATGTTGGCCATCCCTTACCTCAATCTCATAAATTTTTGAGAGCTCTGACGGGGAATCGAAGGGTGAGAGGTAAAAAGTTAGCAGCGCGCGTATGCTCGATTTAACTGAGAACTCGAGCTTAGCAATCTCTCCTCTCAGGAACCAGTTCCTGTTCAGGGGGTCGCCAATGCCCTCATATGTCATTTCGACAGATAACGTTTCCATACCTCGACATTCGAGCTTAATATAAACCTATCGCGTGATGTTCGAGCCCATAGCTATCTTTGCTAGGTTTTGGCTGGCTTCGGCCCTTTCTTGAGCTAGCGAGGTTGTCCGTGAAGGAGTTTTTTCACCGCTTGTCGGCCTTACCGTTGTCGCAGGCAAAACATTGGCAGGACACGCTTCGATTTTTCCTTGGAAGAAACGGAAAGGCTTGGCAAAGCGCTTCATTTAAAAGGAATTATTGATTGTGCGGGGTATTTTCAAGTGAATCATTTATATCTTTTCTTGCCTTCAATTGTATGTCGGAAGAAGAGTGGGAGGCCCTTCAAAGGCACTTCTCCATGACGAGGGGGCCCGATTACTTGGAGGGCCAGATCTCAAGGCTCGTGAAGAGGGGAATGACCCGCGAGGAGGCAATACACTACCTTTACGTGAAGACTTTTGAGAAAAGGCGGATTGAGAGAAGGAAGGCACTGGCACTTTTGATATTAATAGTCACAGTGGCTGCTGCCGTTCCAGCCTACTACTTTGGGTCCTCGATCTTTTTTCCACCTAAGGTTGGTAACGCATCTCAAACGCTTATAGGAATAGAGTACGAGACATGGTTTCCCTATCCCATGGGCTGGAACCTCAGGGAGGCTACCCCAACACTAGGAACCTACAACTCCAGCGACCCAAACGTGATAGAGCAGCACGCGGAATGGTTGAGCTGGGCTGGCATAAACTTCATCGTTGTTGACTGGAGCAACAACGTTTGGCAGTCATCTCCATCATCACGGGACAACTGGCATAACGGCATTGCCTTTGCAATAATAAACGCTACCTCAAGATTGCTCCAGGTTTACCATGATATGAGCGAGGAAGGACTGCAACACCCTAAAGTCGTGATATTGGTGGGCCTGGACAACGGACCGGGTGCCAACGTAACAGAGCTTAACATGGAGGCTAAATGGATATACAGGCATTACGTCGAGAATGAAATATACAATCAATCGCTTCTTTATTATGAGGGAAAGCCGCTCTTGCTTGTGCTTGATACAGCAATGGCTGGTGGTTGGAGCGATCCCAACTTCACGGTGAGGTACATGGGAGCGCAGCTCCAGGTAACAGGAGATAGCATGGGTTACTGGAGCTGGATGGACGGCTCCATTGATCCCACCGTTGCCTATAGAGATGGAAATCCTGAGGCCGTCACCGTGACACCAGCCTTCTTTGGTCCACAGGGATGGCTCGGATCTGGGGCCGTTGGCAGGAGGAACGGAGCAACTTATATCCAGGAGTGGAAAGTACCGCTCAAGTACAAGCCAAGGTTCATACTGATATGTCAGTGGAACGAGTTCGCCGGTCAGCCAAACGGTTCCAGCATTTACACAGACTGCTACAGCGTGCAGTACTCAAACGACATAGAGCCCACTCAGCTTGACGGTTGGGGATACAGGGGAAGAGGCGGCTGGGGTTACTACTACTTAGCTCTTACCAAGGCATTGATCGAACTCTACAGGGGAATAACTCCAAACGCGACTGTCATGGTAATATCAAGCCCGCTTTACAACTCCACATTGTCAGGCTGGGTTACGGTTCAATGGACTTATGTGGGAGTAGCCCCCAAATCTTTCTCGGTCTACGTTAACGGTCACGAGGTAGTGGCATCCCTGTTGCCGTCTACCTTCTCCTACTCGATCCCTTCTTCATATTTGATCGTGGGCAGAAACGTGGTAACTGTTGTGGGAAATGGGGCAACATGCTACTTTAACCTAACAAGGGCATGGTACGCAATTCCCAGCGAAAAGGCAATGCCTGCTCAGGCATCAGTTGAGTTCTACTATAAAGGTTGAAGGGATTAAGCCTCCCTAATTTTTGCGCGCTAGCCATATCCCTAGCCCTTGGGAGTTACCTAGCGAAACAACCCATTGGCATAAGCGAGCTTCCCACTCGCCTCTAAGTTCTTAATTGGAGCTCGTCCTTTGAGCCCAATTCAATTTTTCAGTCAAGCGAAAGAGCTATTTTTCCTAAACGTCCCTGTGAGTCAGCGCGGAGCATTCCTTAAAAAACATGGTATCAAAATTATTATCTTGGCAGAGTTATCCTTGCTCCGCGCTGAGGTATCGATGGCGCGCCTCTTATCCGCGCTTGTCCTCTTGTTATGGACGCTTGGGCTGCTCTCTGTCGTGCTCCTTCTCCTCGTTGGCCTCGTTATCCCTCCCACAGAAATAGGTTCCTTCGTCTTCATAGCGGGCTTGGGATACATCGCCATATTCATGGTGTTTTTGGTTCCCTCTGCCCTGATCTTCCGCCACCTTAAGGAGCTTGCCTCGGCGATCAAAAGCGAGGAGTACGCCAGCCTGCTAAAGCGGATATCATCATACAACTGGGTATGGGTGGCCGCTCTTTTTTCCTGCCTTTTTCCAGTGGGTACCGTCTCCTTCATAAAGCACACGTTGCTTTTGCTTGACATGGTTGATGGCTATCCGATCCCGGTTAGCACTCTTAAGTTCATGACGGGCTCCATGGTTGCGCTCGGAAGTGGGCTGGCAGCCGCCGAGGCACTTCTGCTGTTCTTGATTAAGCGCGAGGTGGACAAGCTCTAGCTGGTGCTCTAAGCCAACTCATACGCAATTTACTGCAGGGTTGACAGCCGGGCATAAGGTCAGAAAGTAACTCCATTCCTTTGCCGGAAACGCGTGGCGTAGACTTGGTGTGGCCTTAGACAAAGTTTAAAACCTGAGACCCTTACGCGCTCAAATGGCTGATAAAATTAGGGCGGCCTTTGTGGGTTGTGGCGGTATAGCCGATGCCCATGCCAAGGGCATGATCACGTTTAACGACGTTGAGCTAGTTGGGTTTTACGACGTCGTCCCTGAAGCTGCGAGGTCTCTCTCGCAGAAGTACGGAGGTGTTGCGGTCTATTCGGACATAGTTACCATGATAAATCAGGCAAAGCCTGACGTCATGTTCTTTTACCTTCCTCCCTTCGCTCACGGTCCTGAGCTAGAGGCTGCCAAGCGGGGTATACCGTTCTTCGTCGAGAAGCCCGTGACCCTGGACCTCTCCACGGGGCTCAAGATCTTGGAAGAGGTAAAGAAGAACAAGGTGTTAACTGGGGCAGGTTATATGAACCGCTACAGGAAGTCCCTCAACTACGCAAGGGACGTCTTTTCGCAAGACCCCCCCATATTGATGCTGGGCGGGTGGATAGGAGGAACTCCGACGCGCGACTGGTGGTGGATAAGGAGAAAGGAGAGCGGAACCCAGCTACATGAGCAGGTTACACACACGGTTGATGAGGCAAGGTACCTGGCAGGAGAGGTTGAGAGTGTGCAAGCCTTTGCGGCCAGGGGATTCAACAAGGGCGTGGCCCCTTCTTATGACATAGATGACGCCGCCGTTCTTAACTTGAAGTTCAAGAGCGGAGCCGTAGCGAACATATATTCCTCGTGCTCCTCGAACTCAGCCGGGGGCATTTTCCTCAACGTTTACGCCTACGACGCGGCGGCCATGTTTGACAGGTGGGAGCAGAACCTAACCCTTTACAGGGAAAGGGGATCTGTGACTGTCACCATAAAGGGCGAGCCCGACATATTCAAGATAGAGGACAGGGCCTTCTTCGACGCGGTCAAGGCGAACGACAGCTCCCTGGTCAAGTCAGACTACGAGGACGCGCTCAAGACCGCTGCCGTGACCTTAGCAGGGCTGAGCTCGCTGGAAACAGGGGGTCCGGTAAAGGTACCGTTCCCTTAGGCTCCTCATTTAAAGGATGATTTTTTGTGTATAGCCAAGTGCTTAAAAAGCCGTTCGCCCTGAACTTTTTTCTTAGCCCTTACCATCAACTGCTAATGTCCTTTCCTCGCACCGAGCTTGCATGTACCACTTCCTGTCTCCTGCGCGTCGCGCCTTCTGCGCGCTCCAATTCCCATAGCCATGTTGAGGGTGAGCGCCCAACCAAGGACGAAAGGTCCTCCTTTCAAGGCCTTTTAAGGGACTTTCCAGTGGCCGCTAGCTTTTAATTCCGGTGCTTAAAGACCTCGTCATGAGTGAGAAAAGAAGGGACAAGGTTGTTTTGGCTGGTCACTCTCACGTTGACCTGGCCTGGCTTTGGACAAAGGACGAGACCATACACCTGGTCGTCGAGGGCATGGTGAACTACACCCTGCGGCTCATGGACGAGTTTCCTTTCGTGAAGTTCTCTCAGAGCTCAGCGCAGATATACAAGTGGATCGAGCAATATTACCCAGAGCTATTCTCAAGGATAAAGGAAAAGGTTCAATCTGGATCTTGGGAGATAGTTGGGGGAAGCTGGAGCGAGTTCAGCCCAAACCTAATACCGGAGGAAGCGCTCGTCAGGCAATACCTTTACGGAAAGATATACTTCAAGGAGCGCTTTGGAAAGGACACGCGCATTGCTTGGTTACCTGACAGCTTTGGATTTCCTTGGACAATGCCTCAGGTCCTCAAGAAGAGCGGCATAGACTACTTCATGACAAACAAGCTCAACTGGCAGCTTTACCGGAACAAGAGGCCGATTCCCTTCCCCTACTACGTCTTCACGTGGCAGGGTCCCGACGGCTCAAGCGTCTTATCACACCTGACGCCCGGCCCTTACAATGGTCCGGTTAGGGAGCAGCTGACGCTTGACCTCCTTTCACTCATGAAGGCAAAGCACGGCGTTAACGAGCTGCTCTACCTCTACGGCTACGGGGATCACGGAGGCGGCATAGTCAAGTACATGATAAAGGATGGAATCGACCTCGGAAAGGATAACCCCCAGCTCGAGGTAAAGTTTGGCACTGTTGAGGAGTTTTACTCGGATCTCTCTAAGTTTAGCGGAATTCCCGTTTATGCTGATGAGCTTTACCTTAAGACCCACAGGGGCACCTTCACGACGGAGTCGAGGATTAAGAGAGCAATGAGGGAGCTCGATGAGAGACTAACGCTTGCGGAGAGGCTAGCGGCGATGGCTTTCGTTGCCAATGGCAAGCCTTACCCCAAGGAGGAGCTGAGGAGAGCTTGGGAAGCCCTGCTTTACATGACAACTCACGACATTGCTGACGGAACCTCGCTGAAGGCTGTTTACGACGAGATATTCTCGGAGGAGTACCCAACGGTCGTTGACATAACCGAAAAGTTGATGAAGGATAGCGCGAGCTCGCTCTTCGGTCCGACCAAGGGAAGCCTCGAGGAGGGAGATTTCGTCCTCGTCTTCAACCCGCTTTCCTGGGCGGCTTCAAAGCCAATTGAAATAAGCGCGGGTGAGGGCCTTGGAGTGGCAGATGAGCGCGGCAACGTAATACCATCGCAACTAGTTGAGGAGGGAGCAGGCAAGAAGCTTGTCTTCGTCGCCGAGGGAGTACCGGGCCTCGGCTACAGGTCCTACAAGGTGACCAAGGCAAGGGAAGTCTCTGATAAAGGAGTTATCGTAGGAGAGTGGTTCCTGGAGAACGATAAGCTGAGAGTGGAGCTGGACCCTGAAACAGGCCTGCTGTCCAGGATTTACGACAAGAGGAGCGGAAGGGAAGTGCTTGATGGCTCCAACAGGGGTAACGTACTGCAGCTTTATGAGGACATACCGCCCAACGCTCCTACGGGCGAGCCAGCATGGAACCTTTACCTCGAGGACAAGCGCGAGCTCAAGGAAAAGGCATCCATGAGGGTTAGCTCAGGCGGGCCGCTCATGGGGACCATAGTCGTAGAAAGGAAGTACGGGAAGTCAAGGTTCGTTCAAGAGGTTTCGCTGCGCGCAGCATCAGATGTAATAGAGTTCACCTTGAGGGCTGACTGGAACGAGAAGTACAGTACCCTAAAGGTCTCATTCCCGCTCAGCTTCGCGTCTGACTACGCAACCTATGGGGTGCAGTTTGGGTCGGTCCAGAGGTTCAGGTTCGACCTTGAGGGATCTGAATCAACGCTCGATCACCCCAACAGGAAATGGGAGGAGGCTGACACCACTAAGTTTGAGGTACCAGCGCAGAGATGGGTAAGCGTTGACGAGAAAGGGGGGGCTTACGGCGTGTCCCTGATCGTGAGGGACAAGTTTGCGTTCAGCCATGAGGGTAACGAGATAAAGATAACCATGCTCAGGGGTCCTAGAAGGGAGGACCGCCTGAAGGACAGGTGGGTTGATCAGTCATCTGAAGTAGGGGAGCACGTGATAAGGTACTCGCTCTATCCTCACGCAGGAGATTGGAAGAGATCAAAGACGCCAAACTTGGCCTACGAGCAAACCGTTAACTGGCTTGTGCTGAACCTTTCCAAGGCTCCCTCAGATGGACCCACGCGGGGGTCGTACCTAGAGATAAGCCCATCCAGCCTAGTCCTGACGGCCTTCAAAATATCAGAGGAGGGAAACGATGCCGTGGTCAGGATTTACAACCCCTACGATGAGGCAGTTAAGGGAAGCCTCGTTCCGCGGTTCAAGGTGAGCGAGGCGCAAGAGGTAGACCTCATGGAGAACGGTGAGTACATAAGGAAGCCGCTAAAGGTCGATGGTGGAAGGGTGGAGCTCGACTTTGGGCCCTTTGAGATAAAGACCGTGAGGCTCAAGATGTGAGGGCCACCAATCCGCCATTTTAAGCACAGCTCTCTGTTGAGCGGCGTGGAAACCGCCCATAACCCTTAAGGAAGGGCGGCGCCCACCAACCTATCCAATCTTTTTTCCAAAGGACTAAGCGGGGGAAGTGCCAAGGGCTAGCGCACGAACTCAAGCAGCAGGTTCAAAAGACCGGTGTCCAAGGGTTCTCCCCAGGGCGTGTGGCCATCCATCCACTCGTCTCTTCCGTTCGATATTATTCCGAAGCTTCCGCGCAGGTGCCAGAGCGCCCATCCTATGCCGTGCTCCTTGAGTATGCTTAGGACATCGCGATACCAGTTCAATGCCGTTTCCCTGTCGACCATTTTCGAGAAAACCCCGAGCTCGCTGCAGTGCGTCGGCTTTCCCTTGTCAGCGAGCTCAAGGTATGGCCTGAGCACGGACTCTATCCATGCCTTATCCGCGCGCACTCCCCTGTACTTCATGAACCAGTCGTTTGGAAACTCCTTTGCCAGTTCTTCTAGATCCGGAACACCAGGATACTTTGGCCTGTAACCCCTTATCCCCAGCTGGTATGCCAGCCCGGCCCAAGGGGCGCCTAAATGCGTTACCCACAGCGGTTCGTACTGATGAAAAGAGTAAACAATCCTTTCGTGCTCAACGAGCACGGGCCAGCTGGCGTAAACCCTGTTCTTCTCGTTTCCCTCTACGTATATCTCCCTATCATCATCTTCCTCCCTTATGGCCGATATCATTTCCTCGTAGAAAGACTTGAGAGTCTCGTCGCTTACCCCTCCTGGTTCGTTGATAACGTCGAAGGAGAGCTCCTCCCCGTAATCCCTGTAGCGCCTCGCCAGGTACTTCCATATCTCCCTTGTCCTCTTCCTCTTTTCTGCGTCGGTCCAAAGGCTGTAGTCCTGTTTTCCAATGGCGTAGCCCGGAGCTCCGTGGAGGTCGAGCAGCACGTGAAGGCCGTGCTTGGTGGCCGTTGAAATTGCCCTATCCACGAGGCAGAGCCTTACCTCATCGTACCTATAGGGCTCCACCTCGAAGAAAGAGTAATCTATCGGAAGCCTGATGAAGTTGAAGCCGAGGTCGGCCACGTACTTTATCTCCCTTTCCGAGTAGTAAGAGGCCCTCTCGGGCGTGAAGTCGCTCTGCGAGTACCAGTTCCCAAGGTTAAACCCGTAAAGCCTTTCCATGGAGAGGTGGGTGCACCGCCATAAAAATCTATGTGCGCTGGCGCGCAAACCATTGCGCCTGATTATCCAATGATCTCTTGCAAAGGCGGAGCGCTGCCCGGCTTTTCCTAGGGAACGGCAAGGAAACTGCTGATAGGCGGGCCCGATAGGTGTATATCTGCGCCGCGCCATAAGGCGATGGGACATGGTTAAGCCTCTTAAGACCAAGGTATCCAGAGATCACCCCCTCTTCATACTCGGGGGAGCGGGTCCTCGCGACGGTCCGGAGCTGGGCTACAGGCTTTGGCAAATGATACCTGAGAGCCTCAGGGAGTACTCGGCATTTCCCTTTGAGAGCTACGACTTATCTTTGGCCGAAAGGTGGGCCGCCTACGCTGACGAGCATAACTTTCCCCTGGTTTGGCAGGTGAGGACTTGGGTACCTCCTTGGCATCCGCAGTGGAAGAGCGGGATAACGGGGCCCGCAGTGGAGGTGGACAAGATTGCAGACATGCTAGACAGGCACGAGAGCTTGAGAGGAATACAAGTCTGCGAGCTGAACAACTACGGCTTCTCAACTGAGGAGAAGCTTTACGTTAGCGACCTCCTGAGAACGGTAGCAGAAGCGGGCCGCTTCTTGTCGTGGAGGGAGGGAAACGATGGCTGTAACATATGGGTAGAGGCCGGCCTTGAGAAGTGGCTCAGCGACGACATAAAGGCCTACGGAGAATACCTCCTTCCGCAGTGGGAGATGAACATATCCAGGAACGCTTACCTGTGTCACGACTCGGTCTTCGGTCTTTGGATCGCTGGCTGGGTTTCCAACTGGGGAGTTGAGCCTCAGTCCTGGTACTGGTCGGAGTGCGGCTTCACGGACATAAACAAGCCCACGGAAAACCACAACAGGGGATACAGGAAGGGAGATAGGTCGAAGTTCCCGCAAACCATGTGGGGACAGATGATGATGCTGGGGCTCAACTCAGGGGCCACAGTGTACAACTTCGAGCCCATGGAGGACTCGCTCTTCACGAGGGACCTAAGGTATCCCCCAGCGGCAAACGGCGTCATTTTCCCTCTTCTTGAGGACATAGTGAAGCACAAGCTAATACCCTCAAAGGAGGAGGTCCTCTCGAGGATTAGGGTAGCCTACGTGGCGGACTTTGAGAGCGGGGAGGAAAGCGAAAGGAGCGACGTGGACTACTACAGGGGCTTCGCAGCTGACAACATATTCTACGGCAGGCATGAGGAGAGGCAGCACGGGACGGGGACAATATACAAGGCCACCTATGGCATATCAGACGAACATGAGATGATACCGGACAGCGGCAGGTACTACTGGATACCTGTTCTTCCCAAGTACACGAGGATGGACTTCATGAACCGCTTCGAAAGGGTGCTTTGCCCGAACCAGTTCACCGGGGAGAATGAGGCCAAGATATTCTTCGACGGCTTCTACCCTCCGGAGAGCGAGGGAAACTCCTACGTCACCATGGTTGGTGACGAAGCATTCGTAATGAACTCCCTCGAGAACATGGACCTGAACCAGTGGTACAGGTTCAAGCTTGGGGACATTGAGCTTTCTGGAGAGCTTGGGCACCACAGCTACTTCGTGGCGAAGCTTTCCGAGGGGCTTTTCCTTCACGTCAACAACGTCCCCGGAAAAGCCACGCAGATAAGAATTAAGGGCATTCCTAAGGAAGCGAAGGCCAAATTTGAGCCGAAGGACGCAGGTCAACTTATGGAAGGCAATTTGGTCACAAGGCACGAGAGGGGAGCAGTGAGGGTTTGGGTGTCTTGGTAACCCGCAGCTCCCCTCGGTCCTCCTCCAAAAGTTTTACCCCCAACAGTACGGAGAAGTCCCTTATTTCCTCCCTTAAGTCCCCGTAAAGCAGTACCCTGTGATATCCACTTCCCGCGGACCAGTTAGAAGCAACCTTTCTGGCGTTTCCCTCAGCCACAAGCTTTGTGGCGCAGAGTTGCTTCCAGAATATGTTTTCGGTAGCCCTTGCCTGGTGAAGGCTGAGCTCCGAGGTAAGGGGATTGTAGGCCAGAACGGTAACGGTCTCGTTGACCGGAAGCTTAACGTGAACCGAGGCGTGCTTGCTGCCCCCGTGGGCATCGGTGATTATGTAGGGAACCTCTGGCTTTGGAGAGTTGTGCGGGTTTGTTGGGGCGTAGCAGTGCCAGTACACGAACTTTCCCTTTACCTCATCAACGCCAGGATCGTTGACGAAGCCGTTCCTGCCGAAAAGGTAATGGCCTATCAGCAGCGGAAGGAACGAGTAAACGTCGGCCTCGCAAACCGGTATGATGCCATCGTACCAAAGCTGCATGTAGCCAAGGCAGGGCCATGCATCTATGAGCTTCGAGGTGAAGTTCATTATGCAGTCAAAGGCCATGACGTTCGCGTTTCTTTCCCTTGCCGCCCTGAGCATGGCAAGGTAGAGCTTTGCGGCCTTAACGACATCATCTCTTGAGGGCTCAAGCATTTGGCTTGCCCCATCTATCCACTTCTTTGCCCAGCTCTCCGCCTCCGAGCCGTCAACCCTATCGTAGTAATCCGAGATGAACTTCCTGAGATCCATGAACTCTATGGGCACTTCGAGCTTCTGCTGGAAGTTCGACACGGCGCGCGAGACCTCCGTTGAGTTTGGAAATGCCCACGTCATGTAGGCTGTCAGCTCGCTTACGGTAACAAGTAAGACCTTGCTTTCCTTGATCTTTTGCAGGGCTACGAGGTACCTCACCTTTTCCAGCACTTCCTTGGCCAGGGGATCTTGGGCAGCAATGCCGAGAACTGGATAGCCATCCTTCCTAGCCTGAACCACGTCCATGAGGTAGTTCGGCGATCCCTCCATTGTCTGTGATATGAACAAGATCGGCTTACCGCTCCTTAGAATGGTGTTAATGGGTCCCTCACTCATGGCCCTGGCATTAAAGGCAAGAATCCCAGCTGCTTTGCTCTCCTCCGCTAGAAGAGACTTGGCGTCCTGGACGGTCCTCACTTCGTAAGGCTTGAACTCGACTTCAGGGTACGCCTCCTTAAGGGCCTTAAGTGCCTCATCTTTGTCAAGGAAACCTCCCCCAAAGCCTCCGAAAAAAGCTACAGGCACGCGCATGCTCAACGCAGGCTTCAACACTTAAGGCTAGCGCAAGGAATTAAGTGACAGAAGGCTCATCACCTAAGTTTCTACCCAGCGCACAAGTTTCTAAGCTGATAGTCAGCATCGTTCGTATGCCAAACGACCAGAAAGGTTTATGTTTTATGCCGACCTTTCTACGGAGAGATAATTGAAGGTCATAGTTTTGGTCATAGACACGCTCCGCGCTGATCACCTGGGATGTTACGAATACGAGAGGAACACTAGCCCTCACATAGATGAGTTCGCCAAGGAGGCAACGGTTTTTAAAAATGACATAGCGGCTGACGTTCCCACCCAGCCAAGCTTCACAAACCTCATGACCGGAATGCGCGGCATAACGACCGGTGTTGTGTCTCATCATCCCCCAGAGACCATAGATGACTCGCTACCGCTACTTCAGGAGCTAATGTCCTCAAAGATGACAACGGCAGGGGTTTCGACGCTTTACGGCATGAAGAAGTACTTCACCAAGGGCTTTCACTACTTCATGAATCCCGTTGCTGGAGCTCCGCAGAGGCTCCAGCTGGTTTACGCCGAAGAGGTAAATCACTATGCTCTCGAGTGGCTCAAGGAGCATTACCGCGAGGACTTCTACATGTTCATCCACTACTGGGATCCCCATTCTCCCTACGAGCCTCCAGAGCAGTATCGCGAGATGTTTTACAGGGGCGACTACAGGGACCCTAACAACCACAGCATGGACGCCCTTAAGGCTACTCCGCTATGGCAGTTCCACAAGTGGTGGGTTGAGAAGGTGGCACCCGGCGTCACAGACGTTGACTACATAAGGGCACTTTACGACGGCGAGATAAGGCGCGTTGATGACGCCTTCGGGCAGCTCGTGGAGGAGCTAAAGGAGCTTAAGATCTACGACGAGACCATGCTCGTTGTAACTGCGGATCACGGCGAGAGCATATACGATCACGGCGTTTACTTCGACCACGCCGACGTTTACCAGAACATAATAAGGGTACCCCTGATAATACGCTATCCTGGCGTCTTTCCAGCGAAGACCGTCGACGGCCTCGTGCAAAACATAGACGTCACGAGGACCGTGCTTGATATTGCGAAGGTGCAGCACCCTCCCTACGAGGGCATAAACCTCCTGGAAGTGGCGAGGGGTGAGGCAAAGCCTAGGGACACGGCCTTCTCGGATCAGGCCGTTTGGACCATAAAGAGGACAATGATAAAGGCGGAGGGAAGGCACCTTTACAAGCTAATAGTGACCTACGATCCTGGCTTCTGGCCAGTCCCGGACAGGGAGGTTTACGACCTATCCTCGGACCCAAAGGAGACGAAGAACCTCGCGGAGTCCAACAAGAGGCTTCTTGACGACCTCGAGCTGGAGCTCAGGAGATGGGAGGACTCCATGCTGAAGGGCCGCGTTGATCCCCTCAGAAAGATAGTGGAAGCAGGCCTACCAGCCAAAAAGTGGGTTCAGGACGTCCTGGCGAGGCAGGAAAAGGCCACTTACGAGGAGCTCAGGAACAAGATAGACGCCCCAAAGCCCGCAAAGTAGAATTTTTTGGAAGGTAAAATTTGGAGAGGGTTAAATGCTGAGGCCTAAATATATCAAATGGAAAAGCCAAAGGCTAAGGCGCTGGCCCACGCGGCCGGCGATTCTGTGGCCGTTGCCGTTAAGGACATAAAAGCTGGAGAGGACGTCTTCGTTGCTTTTCTTGACGAAAGCAGGCCAGTTTCCGTGAAGGCGATCTCGGATGTGCCCCTGGGGCACAAGATATCCCTTGTAACACTGAGGAAGGGAGAGGACGTCATAGAGTATGGAAGGCCCATAGGCTACGCCACCCGCAACATAGGGATCGGTGAGCACGTGCACGTTCACAACGTAAAGAGCAAGAGGTGGTGATTTTGTCTAGGATATCCTTCATGGGTTATGAGAGGGACGATGGGACTGTGGGCATAAGGAACCACGTTGTCGTGCTTCCCGTTGATGACCTGTCCAACTCGGCAGCCGTTGGCGTGTCAAGCCTTGTGGCGGGGGTTGTGGCCATTCCTCACCCTTACGGAAGGCTGCAGTTCGGCAAGGACCTGGACCTGCTATTCCACACGCTATCGGGCGTCGTCAAGAACCCCAACGTCGCCGCGGCCATCATAGTAGGAATTGAGCCCAGCTGGGCAAACGTCATAGCTGATAGGGCCTCTGGCAGCAAGCCAGTGGAGGTCGTTTCAATCGAGAGACAGGGTGACCTGAGGGCCATCGAGAGGGCTTCGAGGAAGGCAAAGGAGTTCGTCCAAATGGCCTCGGAGAAGGTGAGGAGGTCCTTTGATTCCTCAGCGCTCCGCGTGAGCATAAAGTGCGGTGAGTCGGATACAACCTCAGGCCTTGCCTCAAATCCCGCCCTTGGACTGGCGGTCGACAGGCTGATAGACGGCGGTGCAACGGTACTTTTCGGTGAGACGTCGGAGCTCACTGGCGCCGAGGACATCGTGGCTTCAAGGTTCAGCCAAGAGGAACCTAGGCAGAAGTTCCTCTCCATATTCAAGAGGTACACAGACCTGATAAAGTCGCAGGGGGTGGACCTGCTTGGGTCTCAGCCAACGCAGGGAAACATAGCAGGAGGGCTGTCGACTATCGAGGAGAAGGCCTTGGGTAACGTTCAGAAGATAGGCAGCAGAAGTATAGTGGACGCGCTTGACTACCTTGACGAGGTAAAGAGGAAGGGCTTGAATTTCGTCAACACCTCCTCGGCTGCGGCTGAGGCCCTCACCATCTTCAACGCCAAGGGCTCCGTCCTCCACTTCTTCACCACGGGACAGGGTAACACGGTTGGTCATCCCACAATGCCCGTCGTAAAGATAACCGCTAACCCCTTGACGGCCTCAACCATGTCGGAGCACATAGACGTTGACCTTTCGGGCCTTCTAGACATGAGCATGAGCCTTTCGCAGGCCGCGGACAAGATATTGGACGTCGCCGTGAGGACCATGAACGGGAGGCTGACCTCCTCCGAGGTCCTCAAGCATGTGGAGTTCTCCCCCACGAAGCTTTACGAGAGCGCGTGAGGTAGTTTAGCTTGAGAGTGGAAGAGGTCTTTTCATTCCCGCTTTCGATTCCATATCCGTTGTCACCCCCCACTCCCTGGAGAGAGCAGTGGAGCACGCAGCTTTACGTTTTGGCAAAGGGGGGAGGGGAGAGCGGCCTTGGAGAGTGCCTCCTGGCTGGAGGGATTCCGCTCGATTCACTTAGGCCGATCGTGGACGATTTCCTTTCGCCAGCCCTTATTGGATCTGAGGTGACAGCGAGGGAGGCCAACGAGATCATGAGGAAGCTATCCTTTTCTGCTGGGCTTGGAGGGATAACTTCCATCGCCATAAGCGGGATAGACATAGCCCTTTGGGACCTGGAGGGAAAGCTGAGCGGGAAGGGCGTTGCAGAGCAGATAGGGGGACCTGTAAGGCAAGAGGTCCCGGTTTACGCCTCATTCCCGCGCTACTCAAAATGCGAACATCTGCTGGCCGCCGTCGAGGCGGCGGTCAAGTCCGGCTTTGACATGATAAAGATCCATCAGCCTGGCCTCAAGGTTGAGGAGTGCGTGAGGAAAGTGCGCGAGGCCTACCCGAAGCTCAAGATTGCCGTGGACCTCAACTGCGCCTTCAGCTTCGAGAGGGCGGAAGAGGTGCTCAGCAGGGTCAACGATTATGGAGTGGAGTGGTTCGAGGAGCCAATATGGCCTCCCGACGATTACGCCTCGCTGAAAAGGCTTAGCCAGTTCCCATTGGCAGCAGGGGAGGACGAATACAGGCCCACTGGCTTCGAGTCTCTCATCGACGCAGGGGTAACTTACCTGCAGCCCGACGTCATGAAGGCTGGAGGAGTAACCGGCTTCCTTCAGATAGCTGATTTGGCAAAGAAAAGGGGAGCTAGGTTGGCACCGCACGTTAGACCCCACCTCTCCTACGTTGGGGCTGCCGTTACACTTCAGATCGCCTCCGCCATAACCAGCATCTCAACGGTGGAGTTCAGCCCCTGGGGTTACCCATCCCAAATTTTCTCGGGCGTACCAAAGGTGAGTGAGGGTAGGGCCTTGCTGACGCAAGAAACGGGCATAGGTACATCTCTCTCGCTGGCAAAGTACGCCTACAGGAAGCTCAGGGAGCCCCTTAGGTTCGCTGACCTTGAGGCATAGGTTTATTCGCCAGGGGTCTGTTCACCCATGGCTAAGGCCATAATCGGAAGTAAGGAAGTGGGGTCTGAGAGGGTCGCCGAGGTACGCAACCCGGCTTCCGGAGAGCTCATTGACGTGGTTCCGATTCTAGACAGGGAGGTCGTGAGGGAAGCCATAGAGGAAGCTCACGCCGCTCAGCTCAGGCTTGAGGCCATGGGAGCGAGCGCAAGGCAGGCTGCGCTCGCTGACGTGGCAGAGGCGCTCAGAAAGAGAGCCGACGAAATCGCGAAAATAACCGCCCTGGAGATAGGAAGGCCCATTAAGAGCTCAAGGGCTGATGCTGTTCGCGCCGCCTCAATATTTGAGCTTGCCGCCTCAGAGACCAGGAACGTGCTTGAGGGGAAGTTCGTCCCCCTCGAGCTCTACGACTACCCAGCTGGAAATGCCAACTGGGTCGCGGTTGTGCAGAGGCAGCCTTTGGGAGTGGTGGCTTCCTTAACTCCCTTTAACTTTCCAGCCGCATCCTTCGCCCACAAGGTCTCCCCAGCGCTGGCCGTG
>JBMFIL010000014.1:0-14241 GCA_049976325.1 Thermoprotei archaeon
AAAGCCCTGTCCTCTGGCAGTCCCCACCTCTTGGCTGCCTCCTTTGCCCTCTCCTCGTTTATGTCAGCAACGCCTATCAGCTCAACCCAGGGGATCTGCTTATATGCCTCATAGTGCGCAGGCGCAACAGCACCGGCTCCAATTATACCAACCTTCAAGGTTTTGCTCGACATAACTGCGTTTACAGCGACAGAACTTTTATGCTTTTCCCGGCTCTCCCTCAAAGGAATTTTTCATACCAGTGATCAGAAGTTATTTCGTTGCGCTCCTGGCGAAGCATCTCAACGTACTTTTCATATCTGGATCTTATCACTTCCATTATGGATGCAACTAACGATCCGTTAATCCCTACTGGATATGGTATTGCTACCCTACCAAGGCTTCCCCTAGACAAAAGGAGCATCTTAACGGAATTCTCCTCGAGGCGTGTGTTTCCGGACCAGAAAGAGATCCGAACGATGTCGTAGGCAACCGTTCTGACCATGCGATCGCGATTCTCCTCAAAAAGGCGAGAGTCGTTTTTCCTTATGAACTCCGTCAGTTCACGAAATGAAAAGCTAGGCTCATAAAGGCTAGCCTTGGAAGCTGCTTTTAAAAAGTTTCCCCTCAAGAGGTGTGAGAAGCTTCCCCTAATCACCGCGCCCGTTACCGCAAATGAGCTAGCCATCACGGCCCTCACAAAGTTAGAGACAGCCTCCTCAAGCGAAAGAGGCCCCCTTTTTTTACCCGTCAAGAGGTCCATGACCTCTTCATGCGTGACGGGATCCACTAGGCTTGGCCTGCCCTTCACGAAAACGTAAGGTACTGATATCACCCCCTTATCTAACGCCCTTGAGAAGTCATTTGCTGTATTTATGAGGTTCACCTTGTCAAGGTAGCCTTCTTCATAAAGTCCCTTGATGAGCTTGTAACTCGAAAGACAGGTAGGATGATAATATATTTCCATAAAGGGCAAGCGGAGGACAAAATATGCTTAACTTTTCCCTCACTTTACGCCCTGTGAACGTGGGGGACACGGTATACCAATTCGATGAGCTCATGCCGGCGATCTTCGTTAACAGGATCAATAGGTTCCTCGCCATTGTGAAGCAAAAAGGCGTGATCAGGTACTGCCATATTCATGACCCGGGTCGCTTACCTGAGTTGCGTCCCGGCACGGAGATCCTCATAAGGGAAACCGAGGGTAAAAAGACCAACTGCTCCCTGACAGCGTTCTTGTGCGATAGCACTTGGGTAATAGCAGATAGCAGGATACACTCTTCTGTGGCATCGGCGTTTTTGCCAGCCAATGCCAAGAGAGAGGTAAAGGTTGGCGAGAGCAGGCTAGATTTCTTCTATGATAAAACTTTTGTCGAGGTCAAGGGATGTACCCTCGTTCATAACGGAGTTGCGCTTTTCCCTGATTCTCCTACGGAGCGCGGCCGCAAGCATCTCAACGAGCTTATCCGTCTTAGCTCAGAGGGATACACCTCTAGGCTCATAATTTTGGTGATGAGGGAGGACGCTTTTTACTTCCTTCCAAATGAGGAGACAGACCCCGCCTTCTCTGAAACGTTCTGGAAAGCTCTAGAGAGAGGAGTGAAGGCTGAAATTCTCAAGTTTGGCCTATCACAAAACCGCGTGATCTTCAAGGGTCAGATACCCGTTTTCAAGAGCTAGGACAGAGAAAGTCGCTTGCAGGTCCAACCTCGGGGACTCCATTTGGCAATCGCCAATCGCGGAGCCGCTTTGAGAGCTAAGCAACCACCCGTTTTTACTACCCATTGATCGGCGCTTTACGTCGGAAAGACAGCTTGCTTTCTGTGATAACGCTGTGATAGACTTATTAAGCGCAAGCAAATATATATTGACCGCAAATGATAGAGGTTGGTTCTCCAGCACCGAACTTCACGGCTAGGGCATTTTTCCCGGCAAGCAACGTGATAAAGAACATATCGCTGTCCGACTACAAGGGAAAGTGGGTGATAATAACTTTCCACCCTGGCGACTTCACTTTTGTATGCGCAACAGATCTGGCGGCTTTTCAGAGTTACTACGAAAAGTTCAAGGCCGCAAACGCAGAGGTATTGGCCGTCAGTACGGACTCCATATACTCCCACAAAGTGTGGTGGGAGACTAGCCCAAGGGTAGGAAAGGTAATGTACCCGCTCGTGGAGGACATAACGAAGTCTATATCCGGCGCTTACGGTTTCCTTAACGCACAAACGGGAATGACAAAGAGGGGCACTGTGATAATAGACCCTGACGGCATCGTTCAGTACATATCCGCGTTTAACGATAGGCTCGGAAAGGACGTCGGCCACATATACAACGCCTTCGAGGGTCTACGCTACATATACTCCCATCCCGGCACGCCAGAGCAATTTGACATCATACCTGCTGGCTGGAAGGCCGGCGAGCCCGTGATGCCCATAAAGGTCCCAGATGACATAGGGAAACTGTAAAAGACAGATTTCTTGATTTTTGCTTTTTTTCCTGTGTGAGGTTCATGCTCTTATTGCTGCTGCAAGCTCCAATGATGTTTGCAGTATGGCAATGAGCATCTCTCTGAGCTAGGGCCTGAGTCCAGGTTAAGCACTCTCCACTGACATTTGCCTTGAGCTGATGCGGTACACGAAACTTCAATTGAAGATAACGCTCACAATGGGCAACATCGCAGTGGGGTCTGTTAAAGATCGTTCTCAGGCTTTTTCCCCGAGCAAGGGCGAGCTCATGGAAGGGGGAGGAGGACTTAAAAGCTGATAACACCGTCATAAACATGAAGGCAATAGTTTTTGAGAAAAGCGGAATCCAGAACCTTAAAGTGCAGGAGCTTCCAGACCCCGAGCCTGGGCCCGATGAAGTAGTCGTGGAAGTAAGACTTGGCGGCGTTAACCCCATAGATCTGGCCGTAGTTGAGAGGATCCCGGTTAAGCTTCCGCACATACCTGGAGCTGAGGTTGCAGGGGTGATAAGAAGCGTCGGAAGCTTGGTAAAGGATCTTAAACCTGGGGATCGCGTTACCGTTTACAACAGAATCTTCGATGGGACGTGCGACATGTGCGTTTCCGGCAGAGAAAACATGTGCAGAAACGGCGGAATAATGAGCGTGGTAAGCGACGGCGGATACAGGCAGCTTTACCCCATACCCGCCAAGAACGCAATAAAGGTGGGAGAGATATCATGGGAGCTCGCCGCGAGCCTTCCCACGGCCGCCATATCAGCTTATCACGCTCTTCGGGAAGCAGGGCTCGGAGCTGGTGAATGCCTGGCCGTTCTGGGCGCAACTGGAAATACTGGCCGTTTCGCCGTTCAGCTAGGGAAGATACTTGGTGCAGAAGTCATAGCGGTCTCAAGGGGAGGGGTGGAGGTGGATGGAGCGGATCACTCGCTTACCTACGAGAACCTGAAGCAGGAGGTAAAGAGGATCACAGGAGGAAGGATGGCTGACGTGGTATTGAACTCGGTGGGGAAAGCCGTATGGGACCAGGGCCTGTCTATCCTCGCGCCCTTTGGCAGGCTAGTTACCTTCGGTGTGCTGACCGGAGGCGACGTGCAACTTAACCTTAGCTGGCTCTATGGAAACCACGTCAAGCTTATAGGGGTTACGGGTGGCACCAGAAAGGAGATGCTTGACCTGGTAAACTTCGCACCGAAGCTGAAGGTAAGGACGTACAAGAAGTTCCCAATGGAGGCCGCCCGCGAGGCTCTGGAATCCTTGAGCAGCGCTGAAAGAAGCAGCGCTGGGAGATCGTTCATTGAGTTTTCGCCCTAAACCTCATGGATTTCAAGTAGGTTCGTCACTCCCTCTCTTGTAGTCGGATCTCCTGCCACAACTACTACTTTTTCTCCCTTCTTGGCAAGCTTGGCCTTGACCGCCTCATTCCATGACCGGGAGAAGAGCTCGCTCACCTCCTTGCTGCTGGGCGCCAAGGAGGGAATAACTCCCCAGTAGAACCTTGCCTGCCTGAACTTGAGCTCATCTTCAACTATGGCAAGTATCGGTTGGTCAGGCCTTAATCTCGCCACGCGGGCAACGGTTAGCCCGCTCCTGCTGTGCGCCACTATTGCCTTGGCCCCGGAAATTTTGGCGGCGTTTATTGCGGCAAAGGCCATGGCATCGTTCTCGTCCCGGGCCACGGGAAGAGGGCCGGGGGATAGATAGAGCTCCGCCTTCCTTACGATGCCATCGAGGTACTTGACGGCGGCCATTGGGTTCTGCCCGGCCGCTGTCTCATCGCTCAGCATTATGCTGTCAACCCCCTTGCTCACGGAGTTGGCCACATCGATAACCTCAGCTCTTGTGGGAGATGAGTTACTTACCATCGATTCGAGCACCTGCGTAGCCAGGATAACTGGCTTGCCGGCTTCCCTAGCTACCCTTATTATCCTGTCCTGCACTGCTGGTAGCCTTTCAAGACCTACCTCCACCCCCAGGTCTCCTCTCGCGACCATAACGCCATTGGATTCTTCTGTGATGCTCTTAAGGTTCTTAAGGGCATCTGCCTTCTCTACCTTGGCAATGAAGAAGGCTGACCCGTAGATTTTTCTCGCTTCTCTTATCTCGTCTGCGCTTACCACGAAGGAAAGGCCTATGGCATCGGCGCCCAAAGCCATGGCTTCCTGGAGAAGGGCCTTATCAGACTGCGTGAGACCGACCTTAACCTTGAGCTTTGGGATGTTTATTCCCTTGCGGGATGTCAGCTTACCTCCCTCCAGTACCTTTCCCTCCGCCCTGTCACCATCCACAGAGGTTATCTTTACCTTTACCTCACTGTCAGCCAATAGCACCACGCTGCCGGGCTCTATAACCGAATAGAAGGCGTCATCATCAACAGGTAAACCATCTCCTCCCTTAGAGAAAGTGACTGTTTGACCCCTGCGCAGCTCGACGGGCTTGGGTAGTAGACCCAGCCTAAGCTTCGGTCCAGGAAGGTCAACAAGTATGGGCTTTCCCGGAGCCTTTTTCCTTATGATCTCGAAGTACTGCTTATGCTGGGCCGTATCTCCGTGCGCGAAATTTAACCTGAACGCATCAACGTACCTGTTCATCTTAGATATGAGAGAAATAGATGGAGGACCAACCGTTGCTACTATTTTCGTCCTGCGCATGGATCTCTTGTTAAGTTAGAGCTCGCGTTTAACCTTTGCCTTCGAATGAAATACCCTAGGCAAGGAACGACAAAATGGTAGGGCGCGGTTGCTTGAGGTTATGCAGCGAGGCCTGAGCCCTTGTGATTGTGATAGCGTTCATGCTATAGTTCCGGCATGATGACTAAAGACCGTGGACAGCTTTGCCGAAAAAGACCGCTCGAGGCCCCAAAGCCTGACAACTCCCTTAGGTCTCGAGAAAAACGCATTTTGATGAAGCAGAGATGCAGGTAACAGATCAAGCTTTGGCGGGAAGCCCTTGGGTATCTGCGCTTTCGCTTTAACTCTCTGTTTCAGAGATATTTAGAAGGACGGCATCAGCAAACTTATATCCGATCTGGTAGGCGTCCTTGAAACGGTGGCCTCCGCGAAAAACTATGTTGCCGACAGCCATAAAGGTCAGCTGAGGACAGATCTGCTCATATTCGGTGGGACAACCAGCGGCGTTGCAGCTGCCATACAGGCAGGAAGAATGGGCATAGATGTGATACTGATAGCTGAGCACGATTGGCTCGGTGGCATGTACACTTCAGCAGGTGTCAGCGCTTTCGACGGAAACAAGGGAGCGCTTGGAACAGGCATCTTCAGAGAGATCAGGTCGGCCATAGAGAGTTACTACGGAGGTGCCGCTAACACGTTCACGGGGTGGGTTAGCGAGACCTGTTTTGAGCCTCACGTCGCAGAGGCAATAATTGAGCAGAAGATCAGGAGCTTGCCCTCAGTGAGGGTTTTTCGCGGGCACAACGTGAAGGAGGTAATCGGCGACAGGTACAGGGTTATTGGGGCAGTCTTCACCAATGGTCTCGGCGCTGAGCTGCTTGTGGAAGCCAAGGTCACGATTGATGCATCGGAGTTCGGCGATCTGATCTCCCTTGCCGGCATCCCGCACAGATACGGGCGGGAATCACGTTACGAGACGGGCGAACCGCACGCGCAGGAAAAACCGGACAACGTCATTCAGGACCTAACTTACGTGGCAACCCTGAAGGACTATCACAAGGAGGTTGACATCCCGTTTGAGGTCCCAGACTACGATGAAGCCATGTTCTCATGCTGCTGCAGCGAGGCATGCACCCATGCCCCCTCTGGCCTTCGGCTCTACTCAGCCAAGGAATTCATCGGTTATGGTCGTCTTCCAAACGATAAGTACATGCTAAACTGGCCAATAAAGGGAAACGATCTGGCAGGAAATTACCTCGACAGGTCAAAAAGGGATGAAGTAATAAGGAAGGCCAAACAGAAGACTCTGTGCTTCATACACTTCATAAGGGAGAGGCTAGGGTTAAGGAACATGTCTCTTGCCATGGATGAGTATCAAACGCCCGATCACATGCCGTATTCCCCCTACATAAGGGAGAGCATAAGGATAGTTGGTGTTGAAACCTTTAGCGAGCATCACATCCTTAGAAGCAGTGGATATGACGCGATCAGAGGTTCAGTGGCCATAGGTCACTACTGGATAGATCACCATCACTCAGATCCTATAACAGGGGAGCCACTCAAAGATGAGTCGTATCCGCCACTCGAAGAAACTCGCCCTTACCAGATACCTGTTGGATGTCTCATCCCCTTTGAGACGGATGGTTTAATCGCTGCCGAGAAAAACATAGCTTCTATTCATCTATCCAATGGCGTGGCAAGGCTCCAACCCGTTGTAACTCAAATTGGACAGGCCGCCGGTGCCTTGGCTGCCCTTTCGGTTAAGCTTGGGCTTGAACCAAGGAGCGTCCCCGTTGACCTTCTCCAAAGCGTCCTAATCGACTCAGGATGCGCAGTTTACCCTTACTACAACGTGGTCCCAGAGGACCCAACCTTCCAAGCGGTGCAGAGGTTAACCGCTTCAAGGGTTTTGAGGACAACGGACAACCTCGTGCCATTTTCCAAGCCCATAACCGAGGACGAGAGGTCGCTCATAGTTGAAGCGCTGAATTCCCCGCGCTTGGACCATCTGCTGCGCAAGCTCAAGCCGAGGTATCCAGACATTCGCTTCGCCAGGAACGTGAAGGAGCTTCTGGAGGCCATAGATGTACAGCAAGAGAGCCAGTTATAAGCGCGGAAGCGCTCATCCTCGAACGGAAAAGATAGCAGTATGATCTTCTTGGATCTGATAAATACATGAAAGGGGCAACCCCTGACCTTTCCTTTACGGGTACTCAATTATGCCCCTAGGTTACAGAAGACCTAAGCTGCTACTTTCTCAATTAAGGCGCAAAGCCGAGTTGCAGAGCGCCAAACGTGAGCAAACCATCTAATTAGCGCCTTCGGTCTATTAACATCACTCGTGCCTTAGGGCTTCCACTGGCATCAGCCTTGAAGCCCTGTACGCTGGGATCATGCCGGCCGTTATTCCCACAAGCAGGGATAGGCCAAAAGCCATAACGACGGTTTCCACCGAGATCACTGGAGGTATCAACGAAGTGAGACCCAGACCGCTCGCAGGCCTGAGGTAGCTGAGCAGGTAGGCTACAGCTATGCCCAGAATCGATCCTGCCGCGCCTCCTATCAAGCCCATGAGCGCTGACTCAGCAACAAACATGCCTATGACATCTTTGTTAGTGAAGCCGAGCGCCTTTAGCAACCCTATTTCCCTCGTCCTCTCAACTATGCTCGTGAACATGGTCGTAGTGACGCCAACGAAAGCAACTAGGAGCGATATGGCGGCCGCTGATACTAGCAACGCGTTGAGGGAACCTATTATGCTGTTGGCTATGGATATACCCTGCTGCGCGGTGTACACAGTTATCTGAGTTCCGTAAAGTGACTGAAGCTTGGCGCTCACGGAGTTCACGGCCGACGCGCTGTACACGACGACAAGTATGCCGCTGTACACAGAGCTTCCCGTCAGCTGCTGCCCCGTGGCCAAGGGTACAAAAACGTCTTCATCCACGTTGACGAAGAAGCTTTGCCCGAACTGCTTGAGCACGCCAGTTATCAAAAAGCTTTTTTGGACAAGCCTTCCGTCGGAGTAAACCTGAAGGTTGATTACCTGGCCCGTCTTGTAATGGGGATAGTACGGGTTGCGGGGATTGGCTACGAGGTAGCCCAGAACGGCCGCTGATGTCTGATAGGCCTGCGGGTAGCCTCCCGAGAGCAAGCTAATGCCTGGCACCGCCTCCTCTAGCCCCTGCTGTGCGTTGATCGCGAAAAGGTAGACGTCCTCGTTTCCGGCCGATGTGCTGATTATGGCAGGTATATAATAATATGGAAAGACGCCTTTAACTCCAGGGAGACCTGAGATTATCTGAACATCTCTTTGCGTAAGGGAATAGGACCCCGAGGGAAGCACGGCCATCGTGTTTGTCCCAAGCTTTAAGAGTTGAGAAGTTATGTAGGACCTGTAGCCCCCGACCATGGACGTTATTCCTATTATTGCAGCTGGACCAATGAGTATTCCTACGATGGTCAGGGCAGAGCGCGTTTTCCTCTCCTTTAAGGCCTCGTAGGCCATTTCCAAGAAGCTCATGGCCTTCATTTCTTTTGCCTCTTGTGCTTAAGCATGAAGTAAGCCGTCAAGGTGAATATGAGAACTATAGCAGCGACGCCGTAGGTCATGACCTCGTTCCTTGGCTTCTGGCTCTTAACTGATTCCGTGTAAACTTTCAGAGATAGCGGATAAGAAGCAGAGTAACGGTTTCCAAGCGAGTCCTGGTAGCTCACGTTTATGTAAAGCCTATAGTTGCCATGGGCACTGTTAGGAAGGGATAGGGTTAAGCTGAAGGGAGTTGGAGAGTCCGTGGGAAGGCTCCCAATGTACTCTTCCTGTGACCAGTTGTAGGGCGATATGCCAACTTCAACGTAATAGGCCCCAGCTGTCCCCTCGTTCAGGAGCATCCCTGAAATGGTTACGTTTGTCCCGTTAAAGGCATACGTTGGAACCGACATGGAAATTAACTGGATTAATATGAGACCCTTCAGGAAAACTGGAAAGGTCAGCTGAGCTTCCCGAGTGTAGTTCAGGGAGCTGGTATACGTTACCAAGAACTGAAGGGGAACAGGCCCTGATTGAGTGATGCTTGGGATCACGTTTAGCTCAAGTCTAACGCTTTGGCCTGCTTTCAGGTCGCCCAAATCCCAAGGCCCGTTTCCTTGGGCCACATATATCCCTTCAATGGGTTGCATGGAGAGCTGAACGTCTCTGATCGGTGGACCGGAGTTGGTCAACGTGACGGCTACTGTATTGTTCCTACTGTAGTAGACGTAATTGGGGGTAACGGCAAGGGTGATGCTTTGAAGCGGTTGGGCAACGGTCACGTATGTTGTGTAGCGAGAGCTCGAGGGGGTTGGATCGGAGTAGTAGACCGTGAACATGACGGGATAAACTCCCGGGGGCACGTTGGGAGGCACGTAAAAGGAGTAGCTAAGGGTGATGCTCTTGCCCCCTCCAACGAAGCTTATCGGATTTAGGTCACCCATGATCAGTTCAAGCGGCTGAAACTGCGGCTGAACTTGAACGTCGTAGACGGGCGCCGTTGAGTTTACGGTTAGCGTGAGGTAAAGGCTAACGTTACTTCCCACATAGGCTTTTCCATGGCTAGCGACCAACTCAACGCTTGGCCTGGGATATATTTTCAGGCTTAGGTGGGTTTCGTTGGAGTAGTGCCCTCCATAGTAGTCCTCAAAGCTTACGTTTACGGAGAAGTCCTGGTCGCCTGGACGTGCAAGGCTAGTCACGTTAAGCGGGAGATCGATCCAAGCGGCTCCCCTCGGTTGTACGTAAGGTAGCTCGAGCGTTGTTGTATTGGCTTGGTTAAGCCCGAGCACACCGTGAGGTAACGAGAACTTTAACTGCACGTCGAGCAGGGGAACCGAACTTGGGTTCTCAAGGTACATCTGGAGGTCTTGAAAACCGGAGCCCGGATATGGAAAAGAAGAGCTGTTTCCTACTACCCACCGAGCGTCTACAAGTCTGGGTTTCTCGGGCGGACTTACCGTTAAGGTGATAGAGGTAGAGAAAGCGCTCGTTATGCCGGATTGCTTGTAGAAAACGGTGAGCATGGTACTGTAACTGCCAGGCCTGGTATATGGAGGAATGCTCAGGTAAAAAGTTAGCAGGGTCGCCGATGAGCCCGCGCTTACAGTAGGTATGGATATGCCTGGTAAAATCGTTGAGTTGCTCAGCGATAGAGCGCTTTGAGCGCTTTCAGGGGCGGCGTAAGCGAAAGTCCCTCCTGCGGCACTCTCAATGGGAACTCCTTGCAGGTTCAGCGCTCCGTAGAGGACTGACACGCCGGGGATTTGAAGGACCTCCACCGTGAAAGGGACATTTGAGTACCCAGGCCTGGCCCTGATCTGCTGGTTAGCGCTGCCCCAACCATAGTTTATAAGAAAGATGGGCTGTCCACTCACAGGAATAACCAGGGCACTAGCCAGCAGAATCAGGACAATTACCTTTGCATAATTCAATTGTCTCACCTCAGGGCCTCATCTTTCTCAACCAGCCCGTCCTTTATGTGAATTATCCTGCCAGTCAGCTTGGCCAGGTCCATGTTATGAGTGACCATAACTATTGTCGTACCTGCCTCGCGATTTATGTCTTTCAACAGTTCCATGATGATCGCGGAGTTAACGCTGTCCAAGTTTCCGGTTGGCTCGTCCGCAAGTACGAACTCCGGCTCGGTCACGAGCGCCCTTGCTATGGCCACCCTCTGCTGCTGCCCTCCGCTCAGCTCGTTGGGTTTCTTTGCGGCAAGGGATGATACTCCAACCATTTCTAGACTCTTGATTGCCCTTTTCTCCATGTCAGCCTTGCTCATGCCTCTTATCATGAGTGGCAACTCAACGTTCTGCAAAACGGTGAGCCTGTTCACTAGGTTATATGACTGAAAAACGAAGCCTATGTACTTGTTCCTGACGTAAGAGAGCTTCGAGTCCGGAAGAGAGAGAACATCAAGCCCCGCGACGTAAACCTTTCCCTCGGTCGGCCTATCAAGAACCCCCATTATGTTGAGAAGAGTTGACTTGCCGCTACCTGAGGGGCCCACAACTGCCACGAACTCTCCCCTTCTCACCTTAAGTGTTATTCCCTTTAGAGCGAGGGTAGGCACGGCTCCTCCGTAGACCTTCTTAACCTTTTCCAGAACAACCGCGTACTGCTTCGCCGCCTCCTGCATAATGATCCTTGGCACGCACGTATTAGCCTTCACCAGGCTTTTATAATTACAGTAGCAGCTTATGAAAATGAGGGTTGCCGTTGGCTCGACCAACAGGGTAAAGGTAGAGGCAGTTGAGGTCGCTCTAAAGATGATGGGAACAAGCGCGCAGGTGCTTTCCGTGGATGTGCCATCCGGAGTACCTGATCAGCCCTTGTGCGAACAGACCTTTCAGGGGGCCAGGAACAGGGCTAGGTCAGCGCTCAACTCGCGTTCAGCAGACCTAGGGGTGGGAATAGAGGGTGGGATATGCAGGTACGCTGGTAGAACCCTTGCATATGCCGTGGTCTACGTTCGTTCCTCCGGGGGCGAGGAGAACTTCGCTTTCTCGGCTGCCTTCTCACTGCCGAGGGAAATAGTCGCGCTCGTGGAGAGCGGAATTGAGCTTGGAGAGGCCATTGACCGCTTCTTTGGGACTAGGGACAGCAAACATGCTGAGGGTGCTGTTGGCCGTTTAACGAGGGTGATATCGCGCCGCGACCTCTACGTCCAACCGGTGGTTATGGCCCTCTATCCTTTCATTAATGCTCTTCCAGGCATGTCGTTTGAGCCAATAGTCGAGACATAGTTCGTTGAAGCCTTGACGTCAAGCGTAAACGATTCAAGCCGGAACGCTAAGAATCTTAACTCTCTCACGTAACCTCGGCTTGCTTGCCCTTAAGGCCCAAGCCATAGTACTAGGGCATAAAACTAAGGCATAAAAGGTAAGGTTTGCCTAAAGTTATGAAGATAGCTCTTCTGGGTCACGGGTTTATTGCAAAGGCGCACGCCAACGCCTACTTGGTTTCTCCTCGCTTCTTTAACCTAGGCGAGGAAACGGAGCTGCAGGTAGTTTACGGGAGGGACATAGGATCCCTAAAGGCTTTTGCGAAAGCCTTTGGCTTCAGGGATTACACAACAGATCTAAAAGAGGCAATTTCTTCTGGAGATGTGGTTGACAACTGCTTGCCAAACTACATGCACGCGAGCCCTACCATATACGCGCTATCCATGAAAAAGCACATTCTGCTTGAAAAACCCATGGCCATGAGCGCAAAAGAAGCAAAGGACATCGTTGAGGCATTTAAGAGAGCTGGAGACAAGCTGAAGGCCATGGTCGCGTTTAACTATCGCTTTCTTCCCGCTATAGCATTGGCCAGAGAGTTGATAGGAGAGGGAAGGTTGGGCACCGTGCACGAGTTCAGAGCAGCTTACCTTCACGAATCACTGGCTCGGCCAAACGCGGTGGCTGGATGGAGACAAAACAAGGAGTTTTCCGGGACGGGAGCCCTCGGAGACCTGGGGTCGCACGCGCTTGACATGGCCCGTTATCTAGTGGGAAACGTGACAGAGGTCATGGGAAGCACCTACACGGTTAGGAAGGAGCTTCCGACTGCCGATGGAGGGACGGTCGCTCAGGGCGTTGATGATTCCTTCACATCTCTGCTTCACTTCGACGGAGGGGCCTACGGCATAGTTGAAGCATCCAAGGTGGCCCCTGGCATGAAGAACTTCTTCAGGATCGAGATACATGGCTCAAAGGGCACCATCACCTTCAACCTTGAGAGGCCAAACGAGCTGAACTTCTTCACGTTCGATGATGAGAGAAAGGTTTCAGGCTTCAAGACAATAATGGCAACGGACCCGTTGCATCCCTATGCCTCTCTGTGGTGGCCTCCAGGACACGTCCTTGGCTGGGAGCACTCAATAGATATAGAAGTCGGTCACTTTATGAACTGCGTTATAAACGATAAGCCGATCGTTCCTGGTGCTACTCTGGAAGACGGTCTCGCTAACCAGAAGCTGATAGATGCCATACAGGTCTCTTCCGAAAAAAAGCAATGGGAAAAAGTTGAGGTCTGAACTTTTAGGAGTGAGGCCAGCGCTCAGCGGCTCACGGGAAGTACTTGGCAAACTCGTGAACGTGCTCAAAGCTCGTCTGCACGCTCACGATGGCCGTGAGAAGTGAGGCAAAAGCTAGCAATATGAGGGCCGCCCACACGAGGTACTTGTTCTTACCGTTGGATATAGCAGGTCCTGCGACCACGCCTGACAGACCCTCCAGCATGAACATTCCCCACACGAATATTGGGTCAAGGGAATTGTAGGCTATCACTGCACCGTACAGTATGGCAATTAGCCCTACGGGGACCGCAAGCCCCTCTATGTACTTGAGGTTTCCGAATACCAGCAGCTCAATCCCGGCAGCCAGTAGAAGCGCGGCAAAAAGCAGAAATGGGTCTCCAAAGACGAAGTTGTAGGGTCCGGGCAATGGCCAAAGGATGTTCATTGCGAGCGCCAATCCCATGGATGCAACTCCTAGGCCAAAGGGAACTGCCCCGGCCTCGCGAGAAAGGGATCCGCCCCTTGAAAGCTTGAACAGCAAGTACCCAGCGTATACGTCGGCTACTAGAAGAAGATACCCAGTTGCGCTCAGAAAGTCAACAAAGCCAGACATTTAGAGGTTACCGGGAAATAAAATTTAAGCGTTTTCATATTTAGTTAATTTAATTGCCGGGAACGTCACGCAAAGGAGGACGCTACCCTTACGTACCCAGAGAGTAGCGCGTGCAGGGCCTTGCGCTTAAGGCCCGACCATGCGGAGTAAGGCCTCAAGTGGGCGTTGATGGCCGCGATCTCATCCTGGGAGAGTACTAGGTCACCGGCGCCAGCGTCCTCAACGGCGTGTTCAGGTGTTGATGCCTTTGGGATCGCGATCACCTGAGGCTTAGAGACAAGCCATGCAAGCGCCACCTGCACCCAAGTCTTCCCATGAGCCTTGCCTATTTTTCTCAAGTTCAGCACTGATGCCTGAGTCCCTTAAGAGCTCGCCATGCCCCAGAGGGCTATATGCTATAACCGTTATTTTCTCCTTCTCGCAATACGGTATCAATTCTTTCTCAGCCTCTCTTGTGTAAGGGTTGTACTCAACCTGATCCGACACTACGTCGTACTTCTTCATTGATGCCCTTGCCTCCTCGAG
>JBMFIL010000015.1:0-13286 GCA_049976325.1 Thermoprotei archaeon
CTTTAATGCCGGGCTTCAGCCCGGTATTGCGTCGTACTTCCAGCCGTATATGATTCCAAACACTCCTCCGAAGAGCGCGCCTGAAACAAGGGTGCTTATCAGCCAGCTCTCGACAAGAGAAGGGGTTACCGTTATTCCCAGCTCTTGTTTCAGGGGTTGCCCTACTAAAAGGGCGAGAAGCCATAGGTACGAGAACTGACCGCTACCGAAGACCAAGCCGGCAATTGCCCCGCTCAGAAGGCCCGAAGTTTTTGAGTCCATGGATCGTATTACTCGCCGGCTTTTATGTCTCTCTTAACGACTTATGAACGTGAAGCGGAAAGGTCTAAGCTGTACCGAGGCTAAGCGCCAACCAATGGGCTTGCTGCGATAGGACAAACGTTTAATAGCTCTACCTACATACGCTCAAATGAGAGCGGTTTGGCTTATGGCACCGGGTAAGCTTGTCATGAAAGACACCGAGGACATAGAGCCTGGAAGAGGAGAAGTGAAGGTGAGGGTTAAGTCCGTTGGCATATGCGGAAGCGACGTTAACTACTACAACGGCATTAACTCGTGGGCACTTCACACAATAGGAGATAATCCTCTCCTGCCTCCATCCATACTCGGACACGAGGTAGCTGGAGAGGTCGTCGAGGTAGGACCTGGCAGCAGGAGAAAAGTTGGAGACAGGGTCGGCATAATGGCCATGCTTCCCTGCAACGAGTGCGAGCAATGTAGGAGGGGCAGGTACAACCTCTGCTCCCACGTACTACACATGGGGCACGACGGAAACTGGTCCACGAGCGGCCTACCCCACAACCCAGGAGGTTATGCTGATTACGTCACCGTTAAGGACTTCCAGGCCGTCCCAATACCGGAGAGCGTTGACTTCGACGACGCGACTCAGCTTGATGGAACGGCGGTCGCGGTCCACGCTTTGAGGAGGGCCAACATATTTCCCGGGGATACCGTTGCCGTGATCGGCGCCGGGCCCATAGGCTTGCTTGCCCTTCAGGTTGCCAAGGCATATGGAGCCGGGAAGGTCATGGCAGTGGACGTCGAGGAGGCGCCTCTCAAGGTTGCGGAGAAGCTAGGTGCGGACCTCGTGGTCAACGCGATTAGCGAGGATCCAGTGGAGGCCGCAAAGCAGTTCAGTCCAGGGGAAAAGTACGACGAGGGAGTAGACCTGGTGCTCAACACGGTGGGTGGTGACACAACCGTTGAAGGATTGAGGATGCTGAGGAGGGGAGGCAAGGAACTTCTCTTCGCTGGACTTCTCGGCAAGATAAGGGACTTCGACCTAATGACCCTTGGAGGAGAGAGGGAGCTGACCAGCACAGCGAACAATCAGCCGGAGGACTATCCGATAGGGGTAAAGCTAATGGCCGAGGGAAAGGTCAGGGCTAAGCCCTTCATAACGCACGTCTTCTCGCTGGACGAATACGAGAAGGCCTTTGAGGTGGCCCTCAACAAGGGAAAGTACGGGGCCATAAAGGTCGTTATGAGACCTTAAAACAGATTTTTGACCTATCTGTGCTCAGCAGAAGCCAAGAGAATGCGGCTGCACTATGTGCATTCCCCCGTCAACGAATAGCGTTGCGCCAGTTATGTAAGAGGCGTACTCAGAAGAAAGAAAGAGTATCGCGTAAGCCACTTCCTCAGGGGTTCCGAACCTCTTTAGCGGGTCACCCCTAGCCAGCTTCTCGTAACCTACCTTGTAATCCCCTCCAAATAGCTCGCCCATCTTTTTCCTGTTGTGAGGAGTATCTATTGGTCCTGGCGCGACGGCGTTAACCCTTATGCCGTACTTCGCAAGCTCCACAGCGAGTTCTCTTGTAAGCGTGAGCTCCGCGCCTTTCGTTGTCGGGTAAAAGGCGTTGAAGCTTTCTGGGTTGAGGCCCTGCACAGATGAAACGTTTATGACGGAGCCCTTGCTTGCCTTCAGGTACTCGAAGAATGTCTTAACCAGGTTAAAGTAGGCGATGACGTTCACCTCGCTCATCTTTCTCGCGTCTTCTATCGTTATTTCCTCGAAGGGCTTATCTACTTCAAGGGGGGCGTTGTTGACCAGCACGTCTAGCCTACCAATTTGGCTGACCACTTCCTTGAGCTTTCTAACAGTTTCCTCGGACGAGATGTCGCCGACCACCACGTGCGACTTATATCCCTTGCTTGCGAGAGAGGAGTGAACCTGAGTGACGTATCTATCGGTCAAGGCGTTGAGCACAACCTCAGCGCCGCTTTCAGCGAACTTCTCGGCGGTGGCGCGGCCTATCCCTTCCCCTGCTCCCGTTATCAGCACAACCTTACCGGAGAAATCTATCTGCATAAGCTATGCTTTTATGTCCTTAAAACGCTTGCGCTCTCAAGTTGTCGCAGCAAGTTCCTCACATTGCCGGCAAGCCTCCAAAGCTCGTGGGTTACCTTGTCTTGCGGCTAATTGCAAGCGCATTCACTCATTTGCCTTTAGGTCTAGATTTATACGGCGCAACGCTGCGAAAAAATTTATAAGTTGTTTGGCGAGATGTCTGTGTCAAAGAAAGCGCTTATTTTGCTTTTAATGCTCATTACTTTGACGCTTCCCGTCCAGGGTCTACCCGCTAATTCACCAAAGCCCGATGAGGGTCCCTCGCACATGATATGGTCCGCTCACGTGCCTTTTCTTGGAAGTTCCGGTTCCCCTCACAACCTTGGCTACTTTGAGCAGATAGCGGCTTATGGCTACAACACGGTTATCCTTTGCGTTCCCTGGGGTGAGGTCGAGATCGGTCCGGATAGCTTCAACTTCTCGATTTTGGACAGCTACGTTAGGTACGCGAGGGACGCGGGATTGAACGTGATCTTTGGCCTTCTATACGCTGGCTTCTGCTCTGGAGGCGATCCGAACCCCGAGCCCCAGTTCTTACTGAGGAACGGAGAGCTCGAGGTAAGCCCTCAGGGCAAGCCTGACTCACCTCCATACCTGTCTTGGTGGAACTCCACCGATCGGACCTACTTCATGGACTTCGTCAAGGCGATCATATCTAGGTATAATTCTTACCCAAACGTCAGGGGATACCTAATAAACTACGGATGGCTTGACGACGACTGGGGACCCGCGGTCGACGGTTTTCCCATGGGCTACTCGGCGTCGGACATAGCCGAGTACGTTAAGTTTTACCTTCCTGCCACGTACCACAACATAACCGCGCTTAACAGGGCCTGGGGCACTGACTACGCGTCCTTCTCGGACATAAGAAGCGCGGGACCCGACTACCAAGATTTTAGGATATGGAGCATCAACGTTACCTACTCCCAGATATACGATATGGTTAGGAACATGACAAGAAAGGGGCTGTTCCTTTACTGGGGAGGTAGCCCCGAGGACGCCAACGCTATCCAGTTCCCCTACCTTTACTTCTCGCTGGCAAAGAGGTACAACGTCACGATAATACTTGATGACGCGGACCAGGTGGAAAATGCGGAGCTCTTCTCTCAGCTAGCAAGAAAGTACGACGTTGGCCTCATGATGGAGTGGACGCCCTCTTACGGAATTTCAAACAAGGCTTACTACGCTTACTATCTATCGCACCTTGCCATGGCCTACCCTTACCTCAAGGGCGCTGACTACTTCGCCTTCATAAGAGCGGCAGGTGCCTGGCCCACGTTTTCACTTAACTCCATGGCCATCCGCATCTATTCCATGTTCAATGGGACGTACATGAACAACAGCCAGAGCGTTTTGCCAATCTTTGCCAACGTGTACGTTATCAGGGATGGTACTTCATCTTACGCTGTTGTCAATGACTGGCCGTCCAACTTGGGGACGACAACTGGATCAGTTAACCTCACGGCGCTGGGCTACTCCCCTGCGCTCAACTACAGCGCGCTAGACTTCAACAACGGGAAGTTAATGCCCTCCTCATCTTTGTCCCTGGACTTTCACGGTGACAGCGGCACGGTCTTTCTGGGCATATTCCCGACCCACTTGAACTCCTCGATTAAACTTCGCTACCTAGGGTCCACGTACAATGCCACGCTGAACTGCTCTGTGGTACGCTTGGCAGGATTTTCAAGCGCGCCCGGCGAGCTTCTCGCAATATTTAGCTCAAAGGCCCCCTCTCAGGGGCTGATTTCCTCTGAGCTGGGAGTTGGAAACGAAAAAGTTCAAGAGGGCAACTTTACCTTGACCTTTGACATGCCTGTGCTCGTAAACGGATCTTACGACCTAAGCGCGTATCTCTTCAATGGAAAGACCATAGTAGCAGCCTACAGCATGCCCGTTTCCATAGGCAAACCGACGTTTGCCACGGTCCCCTCGCTGTGGGAACCCATTGCTGTATTTGCGTTCCTGGTGATATTGGCTCTGGTGCTTTACCTGAGGCGCGGAGGAAGCAGCACGAGGTCGGTCGCCGTGACGGAGGGGGACGTAACTCATTCCATCTTCGATATGGGACTTAATGGCAAGCAGGCCACGGACCTGTTGAATTACCTGAAGGAAAACGTGTTCTTTGCGGGTGAGGGAAGGCGTCCAGTCAACGTCAGAGTTATTGAGGGGCCAATTATCGATTACAGCTCTTTGCGGATGAAGGTCAAGCTGAGGTTTCCGCCATACGAGTTGCAGAACGAGCAGGAGCTGACGCTCGGAATGGAAATGAAGGGAGACCTGTTTCATCCCGCCGTGGAGATAAGGCGCCTAAGCGGTGATCCCTCCAGGTCCCATGCCTACGCCAAGCTTGTGGTGAAGAAGCTTTACGAGATCATCGACAGGTGGTTGTCGGGCAAAACTTGAGATCGCACATCGCATACAAGGTGGCTGTTTTTGCAGGATTTGACGACCTGATGAGTTGAGGAAAGATCGCGCCAAGGAATCAATTCAACACCGCTCTCATGGAGAGCTGAAGGTAGGAATTCAATTATTCCTGTTGTTGTGTAATCCCGCAGGAAAGCTCGTGTTGCTCCCTCTTAAGAGCGTTAAGCTTATCTGCTTCTGCCTCCTAAGAGGTGACCTCAAATGGCCAAGTGTCCTTATGACGGCACGGAAGTGCCGACCCCAACTAAAACCTGGACTATGTTGGGTAAGCCCATGGGAGGTAAAAGGGTTAAGCTCACGAATGGCATATTCCACTGCCCTACGTGCAACAGAAACTTCAGGGCCGTGGTGAAAAAAGAGATAGTGCCTGCGTGAGCTGTGAAATATCTCTTTTTTTTCTTTTGACCGAAGTTATAGGAGGCTGTTTTGCTAGTCTATGGCCGCTTAAGCACTAGGTCGACCTACCCTTGCTTTGGAGCAAAAACTTCAACGCTTCACATTATTTCCCTGCTAGGTTTTCCCTAAACCTTAACGGGCGTCCCTGCCTCAACCGACCTATATGCAGCAGTGGCCAGCTTCATGACCTTGTAGGCGTCATCGATTCCCTGAAGAGGTTGGGCCTTGCCCTCTGCGACGTCGATCATGTGTCCTACCTCCACAATGAAAGGATCTTTCCAATCGTACTTTCTAGTTGCCTCAGCGAATCCCTTGATCTTGTATCCGAGGAAGTTTCCTTCTCCGTAGAGCTGCCCTTTTTCACCTATGATGTAGAAGGAGTGATAGCCATATGGGTTCTCATATGCCCATGAAGTGTTAACCTGCCCCAATGACCCATCGGCGAACTTTATGGTTAGCAGAGCCGAGTCCTCGCCCTCCATATTAAGCCTGAACCTCTGCGTGGCAGCGTAGACCTCAACTGGGTCTGAAGAGGAAAGGTAGAGTATCCTGTAAAGCGAGTGATATCCCGTATCTATTAGCTCTCCCCCTCCCATCTCAGCCTTCTTGGTCCTCCAGCTACCCCCTAAGTCCTCCAGCACGAAGCTCTCGTTCGTTATCAGCTCGTAGGTGCGGCCCACGAGGCCTTGGGAGAGGCGCTTGGCGTCTTGGACGGAAGGGGTAAAAATGCTGGTATGAGCAGCTATCAGGTTAACTCCTTTGTCCTTCACAGCGCTTTTTATGGCGTCAGCCTCCTCCATCGATATGCAAAGCGGCTTCTCAACCATTATGGTCTTGACCTTTTGCGCGGCAGCGATAATAGCGCTGGCGTGGAGATTGTGTGGAAGGCATATGTCCACGGCGTCGAGCTCCTCTTTTTCAAGGAGCTCGTTGAAGTCGCCGTAAGTCCTGACGTCCGGCCCCAGCTTTGACGCCAGATCCCTTGCGGCCTGTTCGAGCAAGTCCGAAACCGCGACTACCTTTGCCCTTGAAGAGTTCTCGATGTAACCGGGAAGGTGAGCGCGCGAAACTCCTCCTGCTCCCATAATGCCTATCTTTATCATAATGGTACGCTCGCGTCAGCTTATAACTTTGAAGCAAGGAAAACGAGTTCGTGGCTCATCTTTCAGACCGTTTGCCAACGCGTACCTGCGCAGATTTGCAATGATTGATGCTCGATCTGAAAGGGATTCCTTGCCTTTTGCTCACCTGTATCCGCTTAGAAACTCCATCTGCACTATCCTGTCCATGACCTCTACGAGCTCCCTCTGGATTTTCTTGCTTTCGTTGGCGTATTCCTCATCACTTATCAGTCCCTTTTCATGTTGCCTTTGCAGTTCCTCTAGCTTCTGAGTTAGCTCTTCCCTTCTCCGGTTTAGCTCATTCAGCATTTCTTCCGGCGTGCGCTCTTCATACATGTGATTATTCCGCGCGTTAACCTATAAGGACAGCCCGAGACCCTTAGGCCTGCGGTTTGCCTTATGCTTTATTGCTTGTTGTGTCAACGTTACAGGCTACCTTCGAACGGGTTCTTTAGCTATGAAGCAAAATTTCAGCAAAACGTAAATACAATTTCCGTATATAATTATGGCATCTGAAAAAGAAATCCGGAAACAATTCATAAATGGAGAGTTTGTGAAAGGAGAGGCAAAAACTTTTGAGAACCTTAACCCAAGCAACGAGGAGGTCATATCGGTTTACTCCTCGGCCTCCGTTAAGCAGGTAAATGAGGCTGTAGAAGCCGCTGAGGAGGCCCAAAGGAAGTGGGCAAAGCTTGCCGCCATAGAGAGGGCCTCCTACGTCAGAAAGGTCGCGGCCGAGATAAGGAAAAGAAGGGATGAGCTTGCTAGGACCATATCTAGGGAAGAAGGAAAGATCCTGAAGGAGGCATATGGGGAGGTGGACGGATCTGCCGAGTACGCGGACTACATGGCCGAGTGGGCGAGGAGAATAGAGGGAGAGATAGTGGAAAGCGACAGGCCCAACGAGAACATATTCCTTTACAGGGAACCAGTGGGAGTTGTGGCTGGCATAATTCCCTGGAACTACCCGCTCTTCGTTTTCATGAGGAAGTTCGCCCCAGCCCTCGTGGCCGGGGACACGGTCGTGATCAAGCCTAGCAGCGAGACGCCCGACATAATATATGAGATGTCGAGGATAATACACGATGTTGGGATTCCAAAGGGAGTTGCTAACATAGTGTATGGAAGCGGGAGCGTTGTTGGCAATGCCCTTGCCTCCAACAGAAAGGTTGGCTTCATATCCTTTACGGGTAGCGTGGAAACGGGTCAGGAGATAATGAGGGTTGCATCCACAAACGTTACAAAGGTTTCCCTTGAGCTCGGAGGAAAGGCACCGGTTATAGTCATGAACGACGCCGACCTAGACAAGACCCTTGACTACGTTGTCGCTTCCAGGTTGCTCGACAGCGGCCAGGTATGCAACGCGGCCGAGAGGCTCTACCTTCAGGAGGGGATAGCCGAGAAATTCGTGAAGGCCCTGGCTAAGAGGTTTGCCTCCGTTAAAGTCGGGGATCCGTTCGCGGAGGGGACCGATATGGGGCCCCTTGTCAGCTCCTCTCAGCGCGAAAAGGTAGAGGGCATGGTTAAGAGGGCAGTGGAGGAGGGAGGAAAGATCGTGGTAGGAGGGCACAGGGTAGGAAACAAGGGATACTTTTACGAACCAACGCTGATAACTGACGTTGATCAGGGTTCGGAGATAATGAGGAAAGAGGTCTTCGGTCCAGTTTTGCCTGTCAAGACCTTTAAGACCCTCGATGAGGCCATAGAGTACGCCAACGATTGCGACTATGGCCTCACCTCCTCAATACATACCAGAAACCTAGACGTGGCCATGCGCGCGGCAAACGAGCTGAAGTTCGGAGAAACATACATCAACAGGGAGCACTGGGAAGCCATACAGGGATTCCACGCCGGATGGAGGCGCTCAGGGATAGGAGGAGACGATGGCAAGCATGGCTTTGAGGAGTTCTTCAACACACACATAGTCTACCTTCAGTATAACACCGAGGCCAAGTGATGAGCCCTGGGTAGCTCAAAAGCTCTGTTTTTTCTCTAGGCTCCTTTCTCCCAAGTACTTAACGTACCTTATTATGGCTGGCAGGTCTATTTTCATCGGGCAAACCTCCTTGCAACCTCCCGAGTGGGTGCAGAGGTAGGAAGGCCACGGGTCATCGTTTGTTATGTAGTTCCATATCACTCCCGTGGGACCGTTGTAAGGCGACCTTGTGCCGATCCAGGCCTTTCCAAGCTCCCTGTAAACTGGGCACGCGAAGTAGCACCTTCCGCACTTTATGCACAGCAGGCCCTCCTTCAGCACGGGGTCCCTCGAGGCCTTCATCCTCCCGTTATCGATGAGGATCACGTGAAGCTCCTTTGGTCCCGTTGCCGGAGAAACCCTATGGGACTCTATGTCGGCAGTGGAGCTCGGCCCCGTTGTGACGTTTATGTAAGTAGGAGGGTAGAGGCCAGCGTAAGCAGACTGCACTATGGCCTCGTTGATCGCGTCGCTGAGCGTCGGAACGATCTTATCTATGCCGGTAACGACGACGTGGGTTCTCGGCATTACGGTGTCCATCCTTATGTTTCCCTCGTTTTCGACGAGCACAACGGAGCCAGTGTCGGCCGAAATTGCGTTGGCTCCAGTTATTCCCACGCTCGCCGAAACGTACTTCTTGAAAAGGAATTCCCTCACGCCCGCCACTATTTCCTCTATGGATGACTTTTCATTCACATTCTTGCTTACGCCGTGTACAAGCTTTCCGGCCTCCTCCCTTGTGAGGTCGATGGATGGAAGCACAACGTGAGCAGGCCAACCTTTTCTCAGCTGGACCAGGAACTCGCCTAGGTCCGTCTCCCAGACCTCAAACCCTTGCTCAACTAGGTAATCCCTCAGGCCTATCTCGTAAGCGACGTTCGACTTTGCCATAACAACCGTCCTCTTTTTCCCCTCCTCGGCGGGCGTTCCCCTAACTATTTCGGCAACGATCTTCCTTGCCTCCTCCCCTGTGCTAGCAGTGTAAGCGTGTCCCCCGTTCCTCTCGATGCTTTTGGTCGTCTTGTCCACGTAAGACTCGAGCTCATCTATGACCTTTAGCTTTGACTCCCTTAGGCTGGAGGCAAGCTCCCTCACGTAAGGGTAGTCCCTTAGTATCCTTTCGACTGCCAGCTGGTTTGACTCCACGACCTTTGTTATCACGTGTCTCCAGTTCTCTCTTTCTCCCTTATCCATCCCCTCTGCCATCGATGTATCACCTCCAAGAGGTCGCTCACCTCAGCGTAAGGGGAGAGCTGAGAAAGGCATATGGGGCACATAACAAGCAAGCGGGGGTTTACGCTCTTCAGCTCTTCAGCTCTCTTCTTCGCCATTTGCTCGCTCAGCTCCGAATCAAGGGAACCTATGGGGCCCCCGCAGCAAGTTCCGGTCTCCTTTCCCGTGACCAGCTCGTTTTCGCTCAAGGATATGCCGCTTGAACCTATGAACTTCCTGATGTCGGAGTAACGGTCCAGGAGACGTGAAAGTATGCAAGAGTCGTGCAGCACGAAGCTTCCCTGTCCGCTCGAGGGTCTTATGACCTCAATGTAGTGATGGAAGGGTATGTCAAAGCCTGCCTCACGCTTTAGATAGGTCAGCGTGAAGAGCGTGTGCGGATCAAGGACTATAAGCTCCTTCACGCCTCTCTCCCTTAGGTAAGAGAGAAGCTTTTGTCCGTATTCCCTAAGCTCGTCCAAGAACCCCATTTCAAGCAGTATGGCGCCGCTATATGGTTCTTCATCATATAGGTAGCCGACATCTAGCCCGTTCTTCTTAAGCAGTTGGTAAGCGTTGGAAAGGATGCGGGTCGACCTTTCCATATCCTCATCGCTCGGCTTAACGATGCGGGCTCCCAGGCCCTGAAGCAGCGATGATGATGCGATGGAGCCAAGCCTCGGCAAAAGCTTTCCGTAGGATTTGAACACCGAGGCCATCTGATACATGTAGGACGTGTAGAGGACCAGCTCCCCTCCCTTTCTCACGTTGAGGGTGGCGGCCCACGAAGATGCCATCTTTCTGTTCATGGGAAAGGGCACGTAGTCCTTCATGAGGTTCTTCGTCACAAGTGAGCGTATTAGCCTTACCCTATCTCTTATTTCCTCCTCGTTCATATTGAGCTGCGCGCTTCAGCTTTTACACTTAGCTGAATGAAGTAGTTCCTGAGGTTAAGCGGGGAGGGCCTTCGGTTTCGGTAAACTTATATTTTACCGCGCCTCTTCGCTGTGATCTCGCTTAGGCCTGCGACATTGTTGGTCGCGCTCGTCATATTGGCAAGCTTTCCCCTTGCAAGCTCCGGGCCTTCAAGAGTGTCCCTTTGTTTTTCTTACTACTCAAGCCCACAGCAGACTCCACCGGTGCCTCAATCTCTTTCCTTCATTAACCTTTCTTACGTGAGGCCTTACGTTCCAACTTTTCTCTCAAACGTCACGGCATTGGACTTCTGGCAGGCTTGGAACGTCAGCACGCCCTCGTTCGTCCCTGGCCTTTACTTTCCGGTCTTCCCAAGGGCCAAAACGGTTTACGTCGTGGACATGCGTGGTTACTACCCCTCGCAGGAGGGCGTTTTGCTGGCAGCAGTTAGCGCGCAAGGGATAGAGAACAGGTACGACGCAAACATTTACATAGAGTACCAGGGAGTAGCGCTCAGCGTTTACAACCTTTGCTCTTACGCGCATTTGGTTTTCTACAACGGAAGCGATCCACTGAAGTTCATAATTTCGCTGGCAAGGCCTCACATAAAGGGCATAGTCGTTTACGATCCCTCGGTCCCGGACACGAAGAACCTTGCCACTACGATTGCTGGGCTGGGAAACCTCGTAATGTCCTCTCCCTCACTCCTACCCACCCTTGAAGGGATGGGGCTTAAGGTCGTCGTGAACTTAAACAAGCTTGTGCAGGAATACCACTGGAACAACAGCGAGGAGGGAAGGGTGGCCATGTACCAGTGGGCTTACGAGTACCTCTGGTCATATTGCGATCACCTCATCATAGGGGTGGAAAAGCCCGGGGCTGCTGTGAGCAGACCTCCTGAAACGGCCTATGTCGCCACCAGGGATTACGTGGTGGCGCTCAAGCTGATCTGCCTTTACCTCTCAGCGAACGAAAGTGGTCAGCCCCAAGAGTACGCTCTTTACTCCAAGTTCTTGAGTACCGCACCTCATCCGATACCGGTTATGGGGTGGATTAATGGGCAAGAACTTCCGACGGTGTCGTTGTTGTCAAAGTATGGTGATTGGGTTGCGGTTATGGTCAACATTGGCTCTCCCCTATACATCCAAGACCTCACCGTTTTCTCATCCATAATGGTGAAACCAGATACGTACACACCCAAGATATCAAAGGAAGCTATAATGGAGACTCTTAACCCAGGCGTTTACCTGTCTCTTTATGTCTCTGAAGGGGATAACATGCAATATGACGTTGACTACCTCTATGAATTCTTAAAGGATCTCAACGGCCTTCCCGTCGGCTTTACCATTAACACGAACATAGTCAACGTCGCCCCCGTAATATGGAATTATTACGTTTCGGCGCTTGAGGGAAATACCACGCTTGTGGGACCTCTTTCCGGTTCTGGCTACTGGCATCCTCGTGACGCGACCGCTTACCACGTGGAGTTATACCTAAACTACACAAGAAATCTTCTCAACATCACAGGGATCCGTACTAACGAGGCTGACGGGTGGGATGACAACTATACTTCCCTTTACTACGATAAGCTTGGGAGCATGGAGCTGGGACTTTTCCGCGGCTACGGGGGACTGCACAACGTAAACACGTTTTACTATTATGGCGTGTCAATCCCCATTGACCAGAACAACTTCGGCTACGGATGGAACGGCCAGGGACAGCCAGCTGCTAACGTTTGGGACATCACGGCTAATCTGGTCGGTAGCGCACAAATCCTCGAAGATCAGGTATCTCAAGTTCTCACTGGCCTTCCTCCGATAGGCGATTACGGCCTGCTTTACGAGAGCAATCCCCTTGGTCACACTTTATTTGGCACTGTTTTCCTTCTCAGTTATGAGGTAATCCCTCAAATTCGGCACGAGATCTTCTACTTGAGCAATTTCAGCGATGGAGTGTTTCTGCTTAACACCGATGAGTATATGGCTGCTCTTAATCCCTCCTATATGCTGAACCTCGCGAAAGAGGAGGTGAAGGACCTTGGCGATCCCTCTGCCGCCGAAATGCTTTCTTTGGTTGAAAAGCCGTACGGAGAAGGACAATATAAGTCTTCCCTCATTTATTCGAGGAAGGCCATCGTGGACGCCGTGGTATGGGCCTACGAGGTTAAGCTAGTTCGCGCGGGAGAAGGAATTCATGTCTTCGTTTATTCCCCGTACGGTTTCAACGTGACAGGTCTTCCCGTGTACCTTTACGCTAGGCATAGCGAAGGCCAGCTGGTCGTGTTAAGGGCCACTACAAACGGTTCCGGCGTGGCAAACTTCGCCGGCAACTTCACCGAAGATCGCGTTGTGGCCTATGTTTACGGAGTGTCAAGTGCTGCCAACGACATTCTATCTACCCCCTCTGCCGATCCAGCTCGCGCCAATTGGGTTTGCCGTAATTTTCATGATTTTTGCCTTTGTTATCACGATCTTCTTTGGCTGCTGCGCATCGAAACATAGCGAGACAAAGCTGAAATCCCCTGAAAGGGCAGAGGCAAAGGAAGAAATAGGTTACAACGGGGCTTACGATGCACTTCTGAGGCACTACTCGTTAACTTGGGGACCTGCGAGGTTGGAGCACAACATCTCCGACCTCATGAAGAAGGGCATGAGCAGAGAAGAGGCCGTTATGTACCTTTACAGACGGACCTTTGGCGACCACTAGCGCAAGGGTAGCCCGCGTTAGCACGTTTTCTAGCCAAACCGTAGGAGACGTCTTGCACAAGCTTTCGCGAGGCGTGCAAGCTTTATAAGCTTTCCGTACTCAAATCTACGTGTCGGAAGAAGAGTGGGAGGCCCTTCAAAGGCACTTCTCCATGACGAGGGGGCCCGATTACTTGGAGGGCCAGATC
>JBMFIL010000016.1:0-9157 GCA_049976325.1 Thermoprotei archaeon
TTTATGTTTGAAGGAGATAGGAGGAGGGGGATACCTGGCGAAACGTTCACTAGGCAGGAAACAGCAGGAGGCGGCGTAATACTGGACGAGGGTATGTACGCCATAGATCTTATTTATCACCTTCTTGGGGCGCCAAAACCTCTATCCGTATCCGGAATGACCATTGCCGCCATAGGAAAGGATGAAACGGCCGTCGGCGCTAGGGGTCCCACCTGGTCAGGAATATGGGATCCAAAGCAGTTCGAGGTAGAGGACTTTGCCGCAGCTTTCATAAGGTTTGAGAACGACTTCGTAATGGCTTTCAAACGCGCTTGGGCCATGCATGCGGAGTCTCTAGGAATTCCCCTCGTTCTTGGCACAAAGGGAGGAATTGCCTTCAACCCTCTTGTGCTCTACACCGACATGAACGGTTACATGGTAAACATCACCCCTGCGCACCTGATAGAGAGGAAGGAGGGGCTGGAGGACAAGGAGTTCTACCAGAAGATATACGACTTCCTCATTGCCGTTAGGGATGGCACAAAGCCACCAATTGACCCCAAAGAGATAGTTAAGGAGCAATACATTGCCGACGCAATCTATAAATCTGCGGTCACGAAGTCAGAAGTGCAAGTTAAGCTGCCTGAGGACCTGCTGTGAGACGTCCGCAGAGCTAAATCCTTATAGCTCTTTAGCTCGCATTTCAGCGAGTAAAGGTCTTATCTGTGTTTCCTAGTTTCGGTTGGATTTCTAAGATCTCCTGAGCATCGCTATCGCCTTAAGCCCTTATCTTTGGCGTCGACAAACAGTACTTCTTCTGCGCTTTATCAGAAGAGTCCTTGGATCTCCTTAAGCGCCAGTTTTAGACCCTTATTCGGATGTGAGCTGACCCGCTGTTGTCTTCGCTTAACCTCAAGTTACTGGTAGAGCTTAACCTTGGCAGCCCTTTCCTCAAACTTCGCTAGTTCTTTATCCCAAGAGGAAATTATGTTCTGGGGATCTTCACCATCGCATATGCGCCTTCTCAGCTCCTCATCTCCGGCAAGTCTATCAAAGTGCTTGTACTCTTCACCAAAAACCTGATCGCATCCATAGTGGCTCACAAGGAGAGCCAGCATTTTGATAGAGACGTGAGTTGGCCTTATGGCGTTCCTATCGAGAACGTGAAGCTGAACTCCTTGGCAGACCTGGCCCGCGTACTTGCTGAAGTTCGGGACGAAGAAGGCGCGACGCGCCCTAACTCCCGGCATTTTAAGCGAGTTTACGCTTTGCTCAAGCCATGACGCATCAAGCCAAGGAGCACCTATTAGCTCAAATGGGGTTGTAGTCCCGCGGCCCACCGACAGTTTCGTTCCCTCGAACATGCAGGTCCCAGGGTACAGCGTGCTTGTCAAAAGCGTTGGGGTGTTGGGCGAAAGCGGTACCCATGGCAGGCCTGTTTCATCGTACCACATCCGCCTTTTCCAACCAACCAGCTTTACAACGTTAAGGTCTGCGTGCAGGCCCATCTCAAGGTTTAGGAGCGAGGCAAACTCACCCTGGGTTAGACCGTAGCGAGTGGGCACGTTCCACGCTCCCACTATCGAGGTCGTCTTGTTAACGTTTCCCTCTACAATATCTCCCCTTATGGGATCTGGACGGTCAAGCACGAAAAACGATATGCCTTTCTTTGAGGCGGTCTCTAGAACGGCCTTAAGGGTTGACAGATAAGTGTGAAACCTAACGCCGCCGTCCTGAACATCGTAAAATATGACATCTATCCCTTCAAACCAGCCGTCTTCAAGGACTTGCCTTTCTCCATACCAGCTGTAAACTGGCCTTCCAGTGTACGGGTCCAGGGAATTGCTCACAGGTTGTCCCTCCTTAGCTGAGCCAAGAAAACCATGCTCGGGCGATATTATTCCCTTGAATTTTTCGCCGTAGAGTGATGCCATTATCTGGGAAAGGTGCGTAAGGTCTGATGAAACGCTACTTTGGTTGGCGACTATCAAAACCCCATCGAAGTCCCCAACTTTGCTTTCCAAAATCAGGTCGGCGCCAACCTTTATCAATCCATGAATTTTCTCACGTCAGCTAAAATGTGTTGCCGAAAAAAGGAAGATAACGGCTTGGCTGCAAGCCAGAAGTACTTCAAAGGGCGCCTGTGCACCGGTTTAAGAAGCTACTTACCTATCATTATGGCTTATTATCAATCATTAGTCCTCCTATTACGTTTACCCAAGCGCTTCAGGAGCTAAGGGCGCTACCTTGAAATTCCGTGGAGCTTAAGCCCATATGAAGGTTGAAGATATTCCCACGGGCGAGCTAATAAGGCAGATGGTGGAAGACCATAGCAGCGCCATTGCTTCGATTGTTGGACAATTAGATGGCATACAGCAGTTGATAAGCTGGTACGTCAGCACCATAAGAGCTGGCGGAAAGGTTGTTTACTTCGGAGCGGGGACAAGCGGAAGGATAGGTTTCATGGATGCCGCGGAGCTTTATCCAACGTTCGGCGTTGGAAGTGAGTTTGTAGTAGCGCTTATCGCTGGTGGCACGATAGCACTTCAGAGGTCCGTAGAGGGGGCTGAGGACGACGTAAACGCGGCGAACTCCGACTTTCGCTCTCTTGATCCCAAGGCAAACTTCCTTTTCATAGGCCTTTCGGCAACCGGCAGGACTCCCTATGTGCTGCAAATATTGAGGAACGCCAAGGAAATAGGCGCAAGGACCGCGGCTATAACCTGCACCCCCGGATCCCTTGTAGCGCGCGAGGCGGATTTAGCGATAGTGGTTGACACTGGAGAGGAAATGGTGAAGGGATCTACCAGGCTTAAGGCTGGGACGGTAGAAAAGGTGGTGCTGAACACGGTGAGCACCATATCCATGATGAAGCTTGGGAAGACCAGGGAAGGCCTCATGGTTAGCATGATTCCCCTCAACTCCAAGCTCAGGGATAGGGCCGTGGACATCGTGGTCAAGCTGACCGGCTGTTCGCGCAGCGAAGCTGAGGAAACCCTTGAGGGGAACAACTGGAACATAGAGGAGACCTTGAAGAAGTTGGAGGGTCGGGCCAAATCAAATCATGAGACCTGACATGAGGGACTTGGTGAGGCGCTAGGCGTGCCCCGGCCTTTTAAGCTGATTGGAAATCTTAATTCTCGGTTACACTTTCACGCAGGGCCCCGAGATGGATACGGAGAACCCTCGGATAGGCCGTTTCGGTTCCTTATGATCCTGCGCGCTGGTCTCTCCGCTAGCGCGGATGCAAACTTTAGTCCAACCGACGCTCCTCTTGACCTTAGGATGCCCTCGTAATACTGCAGGAAGTTTATGCCGTAGGCGCTTTGTCTAATGTACTCGTGCACTTTTAGGGCATCCATGTACACGTCGAAGACGTCTGACACGTCAACGAAAACCGTTGGAAAGAAGAAATAAGGATCCTCGACGTTCTCAGCGAAGTAAACTTCCCCAACTTTGTGAGGTTCACCCTCCAACGTTTGGCTCGCCGCGTACTCGACGGCGTTAAGCGTCAAGTAGTGAGCGGCCGCGTGGTCTTGATGAGTGCTTCCCATCCAGTGGGTAATCACCGTTGAAGGCCTGAGCTTCCTTATGATCATGGCGATCCTCCTTGAGAGCTCGTTTGAAACGCTAAGGTTTCCGTCTTCAAGACCCATGAACATCACCTTAACTCCCAATTTCTTTGCAGATTCCTCTGCCTCCGCCATCTTCTGGATCCTGTACTTTTCAGGGGGCACCCTTGGGTTTCCTCTCTCCCCATACGTCAAGTGGAGAAAGGTGATCTCGCCGCCATGGCGAGAAAAGTGGGCTGCAAGGGCACCAGCCATCACGTCGGCATCGCCTACGTGGGCGCCCACAACCAAAATCCTGTCGGATTTCATGGATTACAAGCGCCACATCTTTTAACTTCATCGAGCCGTGAAAACAAGACCCATGGAAGAAGCCTTTCCGCCGAGTTGCAAGCAATCCTTGATCAAAGGCACGAAGATGGATGTTTCTGCAACGTTAAGTAACCTTGATCTGAATGAAACGCGTGGGGCTCGTGATTGAAGCTGGAACATCATAGCAAGAGAGGTAAGGTCTCCTGAAATCATCAGTTTCCACAGTTCATCTTTTGATTTCTTCTGATCTCAAGTTCATCCTTCAGCCACAGAGCTTCTTGATGGTTTCTTCCTGTTAATGGTTCATGGAGGTGTCCTTCCCGAGCGAGTGCGCATTCAGCGCACTTAAATGTTGAAACGAACCTTCTTTCATGGAGGTAAGGGAGTACGACGGTGAGGAGGAGAAGGTAATAGTGGCTTGGAACAGGTCTTTCCCAGAAGATCCCGTAGGCCCGATCATGTTTCGGCAAAAGATCATCTTTAATCCGAAGTTCGAAAGGGAACTCTGCCTTTTGGCTGAGGAGGAAGGAAAGGTAATTGGCTTCGCTTTCGGTCAGCAAGCCGGAGAAGGTGGCACCATCGACGTGATATTTGTCGTTCCTGAGAAAAGAAGGCAGGGCATAGGTTCTGAACTGTTACAAGAGCTTTTCAAGAGGCTGAAGGAGAAAGGAGTAAGATCGGTAAGGGTTGGAGGAGGAATGAGGTACTTCTTCCCCGGAGTTGACCTGAGGAATGAGGCTGCTCTCTCCTTCTTTAGGTCCTTGGGCTTCAAGGAAGTAGACAGACTATCTGTTAGCATGGGTATGTCGCTGATGAATTACTCACGGCCTGATGACGTGAAGCTCAGAGCGGCAGAACTTCAATCTGAGGGTATCGAAGTGAGACCGCTCGTGCCTGCCCTGATACCTCGTCTCTTTGACTTTCTTGACACCGAGTTCCCAGAATGGAGGGAAGACGCTAGGTGGACCATGGAAAGGTTTCCAGACGACCCTTCCATATTTACAGTTGCGGTGAAGGGAGAAGATGTATTGGGTTACGCGCAGTTCGCTTCCGACGGAAACTATGAGAGGTTCGGTCCTTTCGGTGTTGCCTCGCAGTTCAGGAACAAGGGGATTGGGGCCGTCATATTTTCTGAAACTCTAATCGAGATGAAGGCCCACGGTGCTAGGAACGCGTGGTTCATGTGGGGAGGTGGAAGGAACGAGAGCTTCTACTTGAGGTACGGCATGAAGGAACTCAGGAGGTATGCCAATATGCGGAAGGGCCTTTGATCTCGGTTGACCTTTTAACGCCGTTTGGTCGGCTACGCCCTAAGATTTCCCACGACCTTCAAGTTAGGACCTCAGGTTTCCGGCCTCTCAGCCGCAGATCACGCGAGCCAAAGGCATCCGTTTTAATGTGTTGCGGGATAGGTAATGGGGAACCTGTATTTGTTATGTGCCCAAGCTCAACAGCTGCTTGCTTTCATTTAGCCCTGCAGTTGTCACGGTAAGGACAGTCCTTCGACAGAACCCCCTCAATGATGCGCGTGCCATAATATGTAACTACCACTAGCACTACTTCCCAAGTATTAGAGGGGAAGCTTTTTATTTTCTCGGGACGGAGAAGCAGATGAGAATAAGGACAAGCGTGGCTGACATATTTAGCAAGCCAGATTCCGGATCCGAGAGGATATCTCAGTTGATCTGGGGCGAACAGGTTGAAGTCATTGAACCGGGAGTGGAGTTTTCCCTCGTTCGTTGCGTCGACGGTGTGGAGGGTTACGTCAAGAGTGCCCTTATTGCCGATTCTCCTGTTCCTACTTTAAAGCTCACTAGGCATCAACCGGCTAAGGGCATGACGTTTTCGTTCGGTTCCTATCTGACGGAGTCTGAGGTGCAGGCTTATAGCATACCAAGGAGATATGTAGTACCTATATCAAAGCGCTTTATCCCCGTCGACCTAGCTAGTCGCTTTCTGGGCGTGCCTTACTTGTGGGGAGGAACCTCAGATTTTGGCTTCGATTGCTCCGGTTTCACTCAAAGGCTCTTCAGGTTCTCGGGAATAGAAATTCCTAGGAACTCGTATGAGCAGAGAGACGCTTCAAAGGACGTTGGTAAGCTGTCCGACGCCGTAAGGGGAGACCTAATTTTCTTCAAAGGGCACGTGGCCATTTACCTCGGAAAGGGAAGGATAATACACGCGAACGGTCATTTCTCCAGGGTTTCATACACTGACCTCTTTGATGGAAACGCTTACTCCAATTACCTTTTGAGCAACATAGAGAAGGTGGGAAGGTTTCGGGCTGATTCAGCTTAAAAGGAATTATCAACGAACAAATGAGCTACCGTCAAAGTTTCCCGCCCTCCTATTTTTATGCGCTGTCCACGCGCTACCGGCACTGTTGAGGCCTCCCTTAACGCTGAGCTTTCTGCTTCGTTGCTGTGAAATGTGCACGAGCGACACGACGAGTTGCTTCTGCTTGCAGGAGTAGGGGCCCTAAGTATTGGCGCTTATAAGCGCCCTATCAGCCCTAGACTGCACAAAGGTTTAAGGCGCGTGCATGTTACGTAGGGTTGAAATCCTTTATGGGTGTCGACGGCGGGGGGACGAAAACCCTGGCCGTTTTGATAAGCGAAAGGGGAAAGCTGCTCGGTTACGCGGAGGGCGGCCCCACGAACTACGCTGAAAGGGGAAGAGAAGAAGTCATCGAGGAGCTGCTAAAAGCCATTAATAAGGCATCGGGTGGCTATCACATATCATCTCTGTGCGTTGGTCTTGCAGGCCTTGCGAGGAGTGAAGAGCTCTCTGAGATGAACGAGATCCTCTCCAGGCTCAATTTAGCTGATAGGTCGGAAGCAACAAGCGATGGGCTCATAGCGCTTTACGCTGCTACCAGGGGTAAGCCTGGGCTCGTGCTGATATCTGGAACTGGGAGCATAGCGTGGGGAATGGACGAAGCTAGAAATGTGATAAGAGCTGACGGATGGGGGTACCTTCTTGGCGATCGCGGCAGCGGCTTCGACATAGGCAGAAGCGGAATGGTTGCAGCCTTTCAGGCCTACGACGGGAGGGGGATGGACACGACCTTGCTTCCTGCCATGCTCGAGCACTTTTCTGTCTCTAGCCCTGAGCAGCTCATCAGGATCATCTACGGAAGGCGGGAACTTGCCATACCTATGATCGCGGGATTTGCCCCCACCGTTATAGCAGAGGCAAAGAAGGGGGACAAGGTGGCTGCTGAAATAGTGGAAGAGGCATGCGCTCAGCTGAGCCTCAGCGCCAAGGCCGTCATGGGCAAGTTGAGCGTTTCCCTTTCTTGCGTTTACGTTGCTGGAAGCCTATTTAAAGACCAGTTTTTCAGGTCGATCGTTGAGAAAAAACTGGGGACTCGCCTGCTGTCCTCGCCCCTAAGCCCTGTTATGGGAGCGGTGATCAGGGCCGCGCAAAACGTGGGATTTTACCCAAACGAGGACTTCTTCAGCAAGTTGTCGCTTGCTGACAAGCGGCTTGCCTCTCTGAAGGGCAGTGGCGGCGAGGGGAAAACAAGAACTGGTTGACTGGTTTCTTCGATTGAAAAAAGATTAGCCTGTGATGGCCAAGCTTCTTTTTGGCACGAGAATTCAGCGCGAGGCTTGGCTTGCGTAAGCGACAGCAACGTTTCCCAGCTGCCTGCGGTACCTGTTAACGTCTTTTCCCCTGCCCATGTGCACGCTGTTGGTCAGAAGGACGACGGTTATCTTTTTCTCCGGGTCAATCCACATGCTCGTCCCCGTGAAGCCGGTGTGACCGAAGGCCGTTTGTCCCATTAGGCTACCCGCGGACGCAGGTCTGTTCTCCGTGATGACCTGCCAGCCAATCGCGTGATTTCCTCCCTCGACCACGTTGCTTTTTGATAGCATGGCAGACACGGAGGCACTGCTGAGGAGGCGCCCTTTAAGCAATGCATCAGCAAACCTCGTGAGATCCCTCGCCGTTGAGAATAGGCCTGCGTGACCGCACTTTCCTCCAAGAGCGCGAGCGTTCTCATCGTGAACAGAACCCACCAATGGCTTCCCATCAATAACTTCCGTAGCAGCTGCACCAGGACATGGAGAAAAGCACGTGCTTTCCATCCCCAGGGGCTTGAATATTTTCTCCTTGGCAAGCTCATCGATTTTAGACCCGTTAACGCTCTCCAATATGTAACCCAGCAGCAAAAAGCCTAGGTCGCTGTAGACTTCCCGCTTTCCCGGTTCGCTTAGGGGAACCTTTGAGATTATGCTCACTGCTTCCCTTACGTCGTGTACACTCATCTGATAAAGGGGCAACCATGCTGGGAGGCCCGAGGAGTGATTTGCCAGGTTAACTAACTTAACCCTCCTATCGAAGTCAACGTAGTAGTTAACTGGATCCTCTAGGTCCAGAAGCCCTCTGTCAACGGACATCATGAGCAGGGTCGTGGTCACGATTACCTTTGTTAGGGATGCAAGGTCAAATGGCGTTGCCAACTCCATGCCCCTCCGTTCGCTTTCGGGGAAGGCCTGCGCCAGCCCCTCCGCAACGCTTACCTCTTCTCCGCCAATGACCAAGCTGGCGACCGCTCCGGGAAACGTGCCCTCAGATATCCCCCTCCTCAAAATCGATCTTATTAGCTCCTGAAGGTTTTGATCGAGCATGGATTAACGCTTTCTATGACAAAAACCTTTTCATAGGTCGGAGGGAGTTCTGACCCTTACCTCCCTTCCCGTATTGGATGACTCGTATATGGCGTCAATTATGTAGTGCAGCCTTACGATGTCCTTCGTCTCTATGGGCGGCTTTGTGCCATCTCTTACGGCCACGGCGAAGTCGTACCCGCGCTTGTAGAACCAAGGCTCTTGCTCCCATGGAACGCGATCCTCAGGTATGTGAACCGGGGTAATGTTCACCATGTAACCGTTCATGTCGGTGTAAAGGATGAGGGGATTCATTGAGAAACCTCCCTTTGTCCCCAGCACGAAAGGCTTTCCAAGCGTTTCCGCGTGCATGGCCCACGCCCTCTTGTACATCATCACCAGATCATCTTCAAACCTTATTATCGCCGCGGAGAAGTCCTCCACCTCAAACTGCTTTGGATCCCATAGCCAAGATCCAACAACCTTGCTTGCCTCTTCATCGTGCCCAAGGTAAGAGTAGCTTGCAGCGCTTACGGAGATGGCCTTTGGTTGTCCAAGTAGGAAGAGGAGGTTATCAAGGGAGTAAACTCCTATGTCTAGCGTGACGCCTCCTCCTGCGGTGTCCTGCCTAGTGAACGTTGGACCAGGTATCCCCCTCCTCCTATCTCCCTCGTGCTGTAT
>JBMFIL010000017.1:0-8465 GCA_049976325.1 Thermoprotei archaeon
CGCGGAGATAATGAGGCAGACGATCGAGAACGTGAGGGCCTTCATGTCTGGGAAGCCAGTCAGGGTTGTGAAGAGCGGGAAGCGATAAGGTTCTGCCAGACCGATTGCCCAAAACAAGCTGAAATTATATGTAAGTAAGGATAGCGCGCCCCTTAAATGCCACGGCTAAGCAAGTGGCTGATTATGGTTGGGGGGCGTGTCAAGGGAGTTCAAGCTAGTGGCCCTTAACGCCGGTCTTTCTAGGCTCGGCACCTCCGCCTTTGACCTAATGATACTTTGGGTGGTCCTTAAGCTAACGCGTTCTCCAGTGCTATCGGGCTTTGGGGAGGGAATCCTATCAATTCCACTTTTTCTAAGTTTCGCTCTTGGGGCCGTTATCGACAGATCGGAGCGCAAGAAGGACTTGGCGGTCGCTGCTGCTTCACTGCGGTCTGCCGCGCTCGCTGGGCTCGTCATGGCTGCACTTTCGGCTTCAAAGTTGATCATCCTGATGGCGATATACTTGGCAGCCTTCGTCATAGGTCTGACCTCAGATCTCCTTAACTCGGTGAGGGCAGCATGGATCAAGGAATTTCTGACAGAGGATCAGTACAAGACGGGCAGTGGCATCAGCAATGCCGCGGAATCGATAGCTGATGCGGGGGGCTACGCTATATCTGGCGCTTTGCTTTCCCTGGGTTACGTGCCGGCTTTCTTGGCCTTGGCCGTTATATTTTTGGCCTCAATCCCTCCGCTAATGTCCATTGCAGAAGGGGGCGTGCCAGTTAAAGATAGCTCTTGGAGCTCTCTCAAAGAAGGAGCACACTTCATAGCTAGTAACAAAGCATTGGTTGAAGCCATGGGAATAGCATTGATCACGAACATGGTATTCGGCATGTCAGGTGTTGTGTTCGCTGCACTGGTCCAGTTAAGCTTTGGACTTCCAGCTTACTTCATGAGTGCTCTCATAGTTTGCATAATGGCTGGCGTCGGTTTAGGTTCCATGCTTGGCAGCAAGGTAAAGGGGAGGCTCACCTACATAGGTGGCATCTCAATGTTATTGTCTGGCCTTTCCGTTGTTATCATGGCCTTTTCCCCAAGCGTATACCTAGACTTCTTTCCCAGCATCGTGGCTGGCATATGCATTGGTGTACTTAACGCCGCCTTTATGGCGGCTTTTCTTAAAATGATACCTTTTGAGATGATGGCAAGGGCTCAAGGTGCCTTTAACACCTTTGCTTTGGCGGCAACCTTTTTGTCAGGTGCCGTGGGAGGCGTTCTCATAGCGGCTCTAACCGTGAAGTGGGCGATCGTCTTTATAGGAGGTATGGCGGCGCTTTCTTCGATGCTTTGGCTGAGTTTCAGGGAGCTTGGTCAGATCAGGGTTTGAGCTGGAGGGCCAAGGCCTAAATGTCCCAGCATGCTCACCAAATGCTAACTGGAAGCATACAATCCGTGATCAGCAAAGATGAAGGGCTTTCCTCAAGGTTGGCCGATAAGTTGGGCAAAAGGCATGAAAGCGATTGGGTCACAATCTACTATCGCAAAAGCAACGAGAAAATTAGGTCGGTGCTATTGCCCAGAGGAGATAGAATACTTGAGGAGGCTCAAGCGCTTTCCCTTTCGGACGTGGTTTACGTGGCAATTGACGAGCCCTTAAAGCCGGAAGACGGAGAGATCGCTCTCCTAGCAGAGGCTTCCGGCTCAATTTGCCAAGTAATAGGACCTGCATTGCTTCATCGCTATCTCGGCGAACTAGAGATATCAAAGAACATAGTTGCAGATATGCTGCCAGTGGAAGGTTCAGGGTTGGAATCTGGGTTTACGTACGTTGACAGGATCTTTAAGGTGAAAGGCGTTGGAACGGTAGCCTTGGGCTTTTCCGGCGAGCCATTGAGCGTTCACGACAAGCTTTACGCGTTTCCCAGCGGAAAAATCGTTGAGGTGAAAAGCATTCAAGTCTTGGATGAGGATCAGGACTCGGTGGGAGTCGGTGTGCGCGTGGGCCTAGCTCTCAAGGGAGCTGAGCTCGAAGATATCAAGGATACGTATGCCCTGTCTCGGAACCCCTCGGCGCTTGTCGTGGGAAAGATACTCGCAAAGGTAATCAAGTTCAAGTGGGCAGGAGAGCTTCCCACTAAGGTCCACGCGGTAAGCTACGGTGTAAAGGTCATGGTGGGCGTAGAAGACGGAATCCTTGTGTCGGACATACCTTTTCCTTCCGCTGGCAGGGCAATACTTGTTGACGTAAACGCTCGCCCCAGAACGCCAAGGGTAGTTGGGTACGCAGTCATGAGTGAAGCGGAACCCTGAGCATGTACACCTGCAGCGGACCCATATGAGTATTGTTTAGCGCAAGTCCAAAGGGTGCCGCGTGACCACAGAGCTCAAGACATACTTCCTCATCAACTTTTTCGATGATTCCTCTGTCAATTGCGCTGCGTCCCGCGTTTCTCCTCAAACGTAAACCATGGATATCAGCTTCGCGCAAATGAGAAGAAGGATTCCTGCAAGAAGATAAGTAAAGTAATAGCCAATGTAATACGAAGTGTATCCCGATATGAACGATCCCAACAGGGTTGCGGCAGCTACCAGGGAGCTGTAGACTCCAAGGTTGCTTCCTGCATGCGCTCCTAGGGTCTTGAACACCAGAACGTTGGATGCCGCGTAAAAAGTCGCAAATGCAAGGCCCGCCGCAAGCGGGTAAAGTACAAGTGAGGCGTAAAGCGTGTAAGTGGCCGATAGGACAGCGAAAGATGCAGATATACCTATGTAGCCGCCCGCTCTCAGGAAAAGGGCTAGACGTGCCGCCCTTGTCTCACCAACCCTTTCTATGTAGCGGCCTCCTATGTAAAACGAGAGAGTCTGTACTACGTAACCCGCCATGATCACCGTGAAGACCTGTGATTCAGTAAGTCCCTTCTTGTAAAGCCCAGGACTTATCATGGTGTTGAACAGACCGCTCGCTATGTAAAAGGTAAAAAGGCCGACGTAAAGCGGAAAAATTGGGTTGCTTGTTCTCCACCTTTCCTTCAGGAAGCGGTAGAAGTGTCTTGGCCTCGGTATCCTGAGAAAGAAATATGGCATTGAAACAAGCCTTGAGCTGAGGGCCTCCCTGTGCATGCTCAAGGAACGCCTTTCGAAGGTGATAGGGGGATCGTGAACAGCCATGGTAGCCGTTGCTACGGAAGAGGCGGCGAAAATGAACAAAAAGATCATCATGCTGCGCGGAGAGAAAAGCGTTGTATAAAGCGTTGCGAAGACCAGCCCAGCAGTCGTGCCGGCGCTGGCCAGCAGGTTAAGCAGAGAGAACGAGGATGCCCACCTGCTTTTTTCAGAGGTCTCCATTATGAGCAAGTTGATGGGAGTGGACGCCGCCGCCGAAAAAAACCCTATTCCAGCGTAGATAGCCGCAACGCTCAAGGCATTGCGGGCCATGTACAGGAGGGCCAGAAGCGCTGCGGAACCACCGTAGCTAATCACTATAAGCTTTTTTCTCCAGGCAGTTATGTCAACAACTATGCCCCATATGATCGAAGCGGGTATTGTGAGCGCGTTGTAAAGAGTTAATGCAAGCCCTACGGTTATCGCCGTAGCTCCGAGCTTCAAAAGGTAGATCGGTATGAGCGTGCCGAGTGGGCCTAGCGCCAGATAAAAGGGGACAACTGACCACATCCATTTCTCGTTGCCCGTTTTCGGAGCGACCAACTGCTTCAGTGGACAGGCGGTTACATAAATGTTTTCTGTAATTAAAAATGCCAGCCTGCTGCCTGATCGACGCAAGTAGGCGAGAGGCGAGCGCTGTGGCCTTTCGTTTGTGGGCTTAAGATCTTTTATTAGAGTGCGTCGCGCCGGCCAAATTCAGCAATCCTTTAATCGGCATGTCAACGTAATATGGGAAAAGTTGGCCATGAAGGTTGCGCTTCAGCTTTACTCGGTTAGAAATGACTGCGCTAAGGATTTTTTTGGCACGCTGGAGGCGGTCTCTGGGCTTGGTTACGAGGGCGTCGAGTTCGCTGGATTTTACGGGAGGTCGGCCTCAGAGGTGAGGGATCGGCTCGACAAGCTGGGGCTTGATGTGGCTGGTTCCCACACTGGCTTTAACGCTCTCATACTTTGGTCCCTGGATAGGACCATTTCGTTTAACCAGACTCTCAAGAACAAGAACGTCATAATACCCGGCTTACCGGGCGAGCTTGCTACCACAAAGGATGACTGGTACAAGTTTGCGGGCTTCCTAAATGAGTTATCGGGAAAGCTAAAGCCGCTCGGCATGAGGATAGGCTATCATAACCATCTATCTGAGTTCGTCCAGATAGAGGGAGAAAGGCCTTGGGACATACTTGGAAAGCAGGCCAAGGACGCCATACTTCAGCTTGACGTAGGACATGCAACTAGGTCTCTGGGTTCCGCCGACGAGGCAATAGCTCAGCTGGATAAGTACCCTGGTAGGTACTTGACGGTTCACGTTAAGGATTACTCCAAGGTCAAGGGCTATAACGTGATCCCTGGGGAGGGAGACATAAACTGGGAGAAATTTTTGCTAGCGTGCAAGAGAAATGGCACTGAATGGCTCATAATCGAGCAGGAAGAGTACCCCTATGGGACGCCCTTGGAGACAGCTAAAAAGGCCTTGAAGAACCTGAGGGAGATGCTGGCAAGCATATGAGGCGCAGATGGGTCCTCTGGACCAATGCTCGACATAAACGCCTCGTTTTTGCATACGATCATTCCTGTTTTATCGCATTCAAGAGGTGGGTAGCGGCCGCTTATCTAAAACCTGATAGTTTCCGAAAGCGGGTAGCCCGCGCGTGATCATCCTCAAGGATTTTCCATCAGGTTCCATATAAGCCATGGTTTTGTCCTCGAGAGGCTAGGAAGGCATAATAGCTAATCGCGTTTATGCGTATGGAACCGTCAAACGCCGATGAATTTTTAAAAGATCTGAAACAGAAGTGGGAGGGAATAAGCGAGTCGGATGAAATAAACGCCATCTGCGCCTACTTTGCTGCACTCAGAAGTGGTATGCCCGTTTCCTCAGGGCAGAAGCTAGCGGATTTCATATCAAGAGCAAAGATTGCAAACGCATACCTCGGACTTTATTTCGCAAAGTACGGAGATCTTGCCTTTTCTATTTGCCCTGTTCTCAACTCGCTTTCTAAGTATGTCAAGGACCTAAATCCCAACCTCTCGTTTTTGATGGAGAAGCCCAATTGGACCTATGGAGAAGTTGAGGAAAGGTTAACGAGGTACTCGGAGGAGCTTTCAAGAAGAATATCGAAGTGGCGCCAAGAGGGGTACGGGCGCTCGCATTCTGCCACGGCCTCTGCTCAGGTTGAGCACGACGAAGCTGGGGCCACACAGCCTCGCAGCGACCAGATCAACCGCTACTTCTACGAACTTATCAAGTTAAAGGGGCCTGGATTTACTGAAAAGGTACAAAGCGTGTCGGCTAGGGCATCGCAGCTGGGTGTGCGTGGGATAATGCCGTTCATAAGTGGCTATGCCACATCCCTGGGTTTAAACGAGGAAAACCTTGTGCTAGCATATGAGGGTCATGCTAGGCCCGGAGGCAAAGAGTTTCCGGACATACTCATTGAGATACTTTCCAGGGCAGAGGTCGACGACTACGTCGTGGCCTACTCTTACGTATTGATATCTGAATGGGTTAAAAGGAACCAAAATAGGCAGGCGTAGGCACTGGATAGCTTCATTTCCTTGTTTAAATGAGTGCTTAGCTCTTCAAAGTGTCCATTTTTCGCTTGAGACACAGTTGAAGGGCTTAGTCGTCTGAAATCTGAACGTGGTTCTTCGGTCTGTACTTTCTTCAATCAATCTTAATAGGCAGACAACCTTTTCTCCTATGAAGGGTTCGTATGCGATGCTGATTGCCTCTCTCATAACTCTTGCTTTGACAGCGGCAGTTTACCAAAACTTTCAGTCGGCGCCCACCGTTGAGGTCACTGGAGTTAACGCAGTGGTCAAAGGGATTAAGGGTAATACCTTTTACGTTGGTTGCTCCACGGTTTCATCGGTTCCCCTTAAGGTTAAGGCACAGGGATTCTTTGGAGTGAGCTTTAACTTCACGAACACAGGAAATGCCACAGTTTACGTCACGAATGTTCTCGCTAGCACGCCTGGCTTTCAGGTTTCCAACGCATACTTCTCGCAGTCTTTGCCCTTGTCTATCCCGCCGAGCACCTCGAGAAACCTTTACGTGGCAGTTCAGGTAGATTCTGTTCCTTACAGCGGGGTAGTCAACTTTACTGTTGTAGTTTCAGGGTCTCCCTGATCTCATCCTCAAGCGGATAAACGTTCAACATTCCTTAGGTGAGTCAATCAGATAAAGCGGTGAACTCGCGATCGTGGTTTGCTCTTCCTGTTAAAGAACCTAGTGTCAGCGCCTTTTGTGGGTTCTTGAGCTAGCGCTTGCAAGAAGTGACTGGTTCGAATCCATAATTTTAAAAGTGAAGGCATCAACCCGATAATATGGGAATCAAGAACAAGAGCGGTGCACGTTCCAAACAAATCGAGAGTGGGAAGCGCAAAAAGAGTGCACTTCAAATGAAATCTCTACGCCTTTCTTCGGCAGGAATGGATATCATTGCTATCTACCTTCTTGCCGTTTTGCTTCGCGTAATTCCCGATTTTACACAGCCGCCTCATGTTACAACGGACCCCGATTTCTGGTACTATTACATGGCAGCCAAGGAGCCGGCATGGTTTCACCAGCTCTATGGGGCAGGCCAGCCTCTAGCTACAACCTACTTCGCTGAGGTTACCGCCTTCTTCTCGGGTCTTTTCCATTATTCCCTTGCCATGACCATGAAGTTAGGCTTTGCTCTGGTTGACTCCGCGTCCGCGGCGGGCCTTTACTTGATGGGAAGGCGCCTATACAACCGGAAAGCGGGCATCCTTTCAGGATTTGCATATGCGGTGTCCGCGCAGGCCATAGAAGGATCCTCCCTCAAGGTGAGACACGATGGTTTTGCCGTAGCGCTCGTGGTGTTTTCCGGATACATCCTGGCCCTATTATCTACGTCTTCACAGAGAAAAAACAGGCTTTACTATCCGATTAGCGAGATAAGGGGAATACAAGCGCTTTACGTTTTAGCTTTGCTTGTCACGATATACGCTGCGTATCTTCTCACCTTTTATCAGCTGCTGGTCGTCGTAGCCGTTATCGGAGGCTACTTCGCGCTTTCTGAAGTTTTCGCGTACTTTGAGGACAAGAAATTAATTCATTTACTGATTTTGGCCCTTGTTGCAGTTTTGGGCATTTACGCTTTTGTTCATTACAACGTAGCTTATTACGTGGGTTGGAGCGCTTCGCTATCAGGTAACATAATGGAATTGGCAGGCCTAAACCTAAACAACCCATTGCCTTGGCTGATTTCCATGGTTCAATGGCTTAACGTCTTCATCTTGTTCATCCCCTTTGGGATTTACTTTGCTATTAAGTATAGAGACGCGTTTTTGATCTCGTTGTTTCTAGTAACCTTTCCGCTTTACGTGCTGGCTCTTCGCGGGCTTGTCTACTTCATCGTGCCCGTTGCTTTCTCTTTCGGGATATCTTTGAGAAATGTACGGCTTAGGAAGACGCTTGCAGGGTTCGCTTTGATCGTTGCGGTCATAAACGTAGGGATATATTACGACACATTTCCGTTTATGATACAGGCCATGGGTACCCCTATGTCACAGTACAAGGCCGCTTTGTGGATAAAGGAAAATTCATCATCATCTTCCCTTGTTTTGGCCAACTGGGACAGAGGTCATCTAATTCAGGCCGTGGCAGAAAGAAACGTGGTTTGGGCAGGCCAGTACGTGCCTTCCATAGGACTGATAGTTAGCAGGGCCATGTACTCAACGAACGAAACCGGAAGCCTTCAATACCTCAGGGAGCTTGGTTCTCCGACCTATATATTTCTGGTTCAGGGAACGCTAGATTACTATCCGTCTGAGGGACTTGTGGCGTACATAACTGGCATAGGAAGCCCTCCTCCCAGGTATCTTAGTAACAGGACCCTGTTACTGACAATCCTACCTAGGACAGTGCTCTATCGTATGCTTTACGAGCCTCAGACTTTAAATGACTTCCGTCTGGCCTACAGCTATGGAGGAGTTTACGTCTTCGTCGTTAACTACACCGCGGCGAACAGCGCAAGCTTGGGAAGCTAAAAAGCATTTCATGAATCTTTGGTAACTTATCATACCGGTGGAACGTCAAGCGTTATTGCTTTCGCGCGAAGTGACCGGTTTTGAGGCTTACCACTCCGCTGCAAACAGCATAGCCATTATCAAAACTTAAATCCCATCGCCCGTTTTGGATTAAATTGTCCTCCAAGACGCTTAAGGTGGGTGTAATAGGAGCGGGTGGAATCTCTGGAGCTCACTTCAGTAACTACAAGAAGATCCCCTGGGTTGAGCTGATAGGCGTTGCTGACATAAACGAGGAGAGGGCAAAGGAGGCAGCCAAGAGGTGGGGA
>JBMFIL010000018.1:0-4702 GCA_049976325.1 Thermoprotei archaeon
AGTGGTTGAAGGAAAAGTCATGCTTGGCCTCTATCTTTCCAAGCATTCCCGTTTTGCTTTAGGTTGGAATCGTATGTACCTTAACACTTGCTCCTCTTTATAATTCATCCGATTCGGGCTCGGTGGACGTCCAATGGGTTTACGTGGGAAAGGAGCCTTCTGGTTACTCGGTTTACCTTGACGGTCGTTACCTCGCAAGCCTCCCCCCATCGGCTTCCTCGTACACCCTTCCAGCTCTTTCGGCGGGTTGGCACACCGTTAAAATAGTTGGCTCAGAAGCTTACTCCTACTTTAACCTCACATCGGCTTGGTATGGTCTGCCCAATCAAACCCTGATCCGCGCCGAGGCGGAGGTACGTTTCTACTACTTGGGTTGAACGCGCGCTCTGCCTAAGTGATCGGGCTAAGGGAACACTTTATCGCATCGATTCTACCGCTTCAGCTGCGCATCACGATCCAAAGCTACTGGCGTAACCTGCATCTTGCGTAAGGTCATGTGATCGATAAAAACATCATCATCTTTTCAGGGGGGCGTTTCATGGTGTTGGAAGTGCTCGGGACAACTTGGCCTAAAGGAGCAGGGAGAGCATGCTGATCATGCGTGCAAGCTTGTACCAGGAAAACCACTGGTAGTTCCTGACTTGGGTATACCAAAAGTCTTTCGCTCTGATCTTAGGAAGCGGCTAAGTCAGCTCAATATCGCTTTTGGGCTTAATCGTTCATGTGTCGTGATATCAGCAAAGAGCCCAGGTTTGCTATGGTTCCCTTCACGGATCCTTAACTAACTCATGAATTCTGCCATTAACAGAGTATTAACCAAAGGCTTCTCAGGATCGCTGGGGCCAGCATGCGGGCCATAACGAGGACCGAAAGAGCCACCACTGGCACAGCTATGTTGTCATCTAAGTGCTTCTGCCTTTCCGCAAGGGTTGAGAGGATTGCAGCTAGCACCCCTGCCCAGCCCAGAAACATACCCAAGGGGGCAGATGTCAAAAGCATTGCAGCGCTTCCTTCCCAAGCCTTTACTCTTTCCCTGTACCGGAGGTTTCTGACTATTCCAGTAACGCCATCTCCTACCGCCATGAAAAGGACAGGGATCACGCCAAGGAGAAATGAGCGATCAAGGAACCACGTTAGAAAGATCACTAAGCCCCACATAAGGGTGAAATGTACCTCGTACGTATTGCCTGGATCTTGAAACCAAGTGAAAAGCTTCCCTGTCTTATGAGGGACGTAAACGGCCACTGTCAGCAAGAGCGCCATGACCAATGGTATGACTGGTTCCTTGAAAGTGAATGGAATTAAGGCAGCTACTATGCCTGCCGCAAGTATGTGTATCGTTTTTCTGCCGAAGTACGTGGCGGACATAGGTGGGTATCCCTTCTTGACCGCCAGGTCGTAAACCCACTTCGATACGAAGTAAACTACAAAAATGACCCAGAACATAAGGACCGTGGCAGGCAGAACGTCATGAAGCATGGCGGAGGGGGTTATTCCTTCCCAGCTGAACATAAATTTCAGGCGCTTAAGCACTTAAGCTATGTGTCCCCTCATCGAGATCAGCATATAATGGCACAAGCGGCCATCCATCTTGGTGATTCTTGGGCGGACCACGGCGTCGCCTGGAACGAAGTTGCACTGATCCTGTAGCTCAGGCACAGAAAAAGGATTTGCATAGAAAGCTGACGGCAGCTTTTGGTTAGTTTGCTGCCCAGCGGCAAGAGCGTTGACTCGCATAGAAGGTCTGTTTTAAGACATCTTTGAAACTATTTCCCTGAACTTTGCGCCTTGGTTTTTCCAGAACTCGTAAAGGATGTTCACGTCCGTTCCTATGCTAAAGTCCTTCACTCCAAGCTCAACGTATTGCTTTATCAAGTCGAGGTTCGCGGTTGCCAGCTCCACCCTCGGGCGCTTGCCCATCTTGATAGCTGTCTTTATGCTCTTCAGCTCAGCCTCCTTTACCTTCGGGTCGGATAATCCCCAGGGCTTACCTGGCTCGCCGCTTAGGCCTACGCTCAGCGCGTAATCCCATGGCCCGAACTGAACCATTTCAAATCCCTTCAAGGACAGGATCTCTTCCAAATGATCCAAGGCGCTCTTCTTCTCTATCATAAGGGCGATGACGGCGTCTTCTGCGAACCTTCTGTAATCCGATACGGAGAAATTATCAAATACGTATCCCCCAACCCTGAAGTTGCCAATGCCCATCTTTCCCTGCGGTTCCAACCTAACCGAGCTCACGGCCTCCTCAACATCCCTGGCATCCCTTATGTTTACGAATAGGAAGTTCTGAATGCCGGACTGCAATGCCTTGCCTGCTATGTACGATCTTGGCACTTCATCGATCTTCATCATAGATGACATGCCGTACAGCTCGCACGTCCTTGCTATGTTCTCTAGGTCGTAAAGGTCCCATGGGCCATACTCCCCAACGAACTCGACATAGTCAAAGAGTCCCGTCTGGCCTACCAGCTCATATATGCCCGGCCATGAGCTCAACACGCGTGTTCCAAGGGTTGGCTTATCTTCCTTAATTGCCTCCCTTAGCCTGTTTATCTTCAACTTAATCTAAAGGACCGCTTTATTAAAAGTTTGAGTTAGGATGGGTTGAAAAATAACCTCCTGTGGATTTAATTACTTAACGTAACCGAAAGGAGCTCGTAACGGTTTCTCAAGGCGCCCCTCATTGACAAAACTCGCTAGGGGCGCAGGGTTAACGACGTGTCTCGTTTGTGCTATGCATATAGTCGCATTGCCCAGCGATCGTGATAAAGCAAACTTACTTTTCGTTAGCGGCGAGCTTTTTCACCTGTTTCGGCCCAGCCTTTAGATCGTGGGCATCTCAAGGATTAAGACCCGAAAGACCTCGATAAACTTCGCATGATTGGCCGCATTGGGAGATCTATATTGCCAAATGTGACACTAGATGTGACTATGTATGCTTTCCTTCGGGCATGCAAACTTTCATTGATCGTTGAGCGGGCAGAGCCTTTAATTAAAGGAGATAGGTTGTACAGAAAGATCTTCCACTTCGTTTTTGATTTACTGAAACATGAGGAAGCCAGCTGGAAAAGCGACGTGAAGCAAGCCGGCTTTACTTCCGGTCGCATTTAATTTGTCCCTTGCGTGACTTCGAGAATTCAAGCTATCCGATCACAACTTTGCATTTTACTGATCATGGGGTTAAACAGCTCCACGTTTTTGACGTTGTGCGAGCCATGCAGAGCCTGCGCTCCGCGTGCGAGGGGATGTGCTTGAAGGTCGCTTTGCCTAAATAACCGTTGATCGAATAAGTCCCGAAACCAGGCAAAGGAGGAACGCTAAATAGACTTATATTCTCCCCTTTGCGAGGCTTGCGTTGAGGTTAGGATGGGTGCTGCCACTATTGGAGATGCGTCTGACGACACAGAAACAGGAAGTGATCCGTGCAGTTGACCCTTGAAGTTGCCCCGGTCCTCAGGTCGATCGGTGTTCTCTTCGCAGTTATGTTTGCCGGTTTTTTCTACAAGAGTTGCCTTAGAAAGTTCAGATGGTACTCCTTTACGGCAAGGACTCTTTTCGATATCGTATACTGGGTGCTTACCCCCCTTACCTTCATAAAGAGCTTTTCGGCTACAGGGGTTACCAGCGTCCTGCTTTTTCCCTTTGTCGCATTAACAGCCAACTTGATCGCGGCTGGATCAATGGTGTGGAGGATGGATTTTGGCGACGGTCAGACAAAGCGCATCGTCCTGATTCACAGCGTTAACCAAAACAACCTATTCATAGGATATCCGGTGCTGTACTCTGCATTTGGTAATGCGACCATGTCCCTTTACTTTGGTCTCGTCGCCTTCGTTTACACGATACTGGTCCCTGATATCATTGGAAACGGAAAGCCGTCCATGAGGACTTTTTTGGTGAACCCCGTTATATTGGGTTTCGCCTTTGGAAATGTCATACATTACGCTGTTCCCTCCGTAGCTTGGCACGTTCCCTATCTCCTTTTTTGGACTTCAAACGCCCTTGTTTACCTCTCAATTTTTGTGATGGGCATGCAGCTTTCGTTTAGCGCGCGCGTGCTAAAGGGGAAGCTCAGACACGCCCTTTACGTCATAGGGCTTATGAGGTTTGTTCTCAATCCGCTGATTTATGTACCCTTCATTTTTATCTTTCGCCTGCCTCGGCTTTTCGCGTACGAATCCCTACTACTAGGTATAATGCCTCCAGCTACCCTTAACACGGTCATGGCGCTAAAATACAAATGGGATCCCGAATTTGCATCATCATCGACTTTAATACTGACCGTGATCAGTTTGGCCCTTGCCACAGGATTGATCATCGGTTTCAACGCAATGTAATTTCAAGAATCCTCCGTCTACAATGAGGATCTTTTATCTTGGGGATCGTTGCCAGAATTTGAGAAGCTCAAGTTATGAGAGTGGCTTTGGTGTTGAAGGAGGATTGGCTGAGCAATGTCTTTAAGAGACGGTGGGCTCAAGTGTGCAGCAAGCTGCAAGTCCTTTTGCAGAAAAATTAGCAAGAAAGCTTCGACCTCCAGGGAGGGGATGAATTGCGAAGTACTTATGCATTTTTGGCCTTTTAAATAGGTCAGTGCTGAAGATCCTCAAAGTACGCCTATACCTTAACGACGACCAGAGGGTTCTCCCTCTCTCAGATATTGTGTGATAAAGGTAGGGCGGGGCATGCCCGAACCCACGCC
>JBMFIL010000019.1:0-797 GCA_049976325.1 Thermoprotei archaeon
CGTCGGGTCTGAGATGTCAAGCATAACTCTGAAGGCTAGCCCCAACTACTGGGCTGCCAAGGCAACGAACGTGCCCTGGGTCATCGCGCCGGCCAAGATACCCAACATAATCATAGAGTACGGGGTTTCACATGCAGATCGCATTGAGGAGTTCGACAACAACGAGGTCCAAATAAGCTATGTCTCGATCCCATCGCTTAGCTCGATTTACGAGAACTACCAGTATAAGGCATGCGTCCCGTTCTCTGCAATATTAGAGAACGAAGGCCTTCAGCCAGTTACTAATTACATATCGTTTAACATGCAGGTTTTCCCGACGAACATAACCGACTTCAGGCTTGCCCTTGTTCATGCCGTGAACTACACCGCGATAATTGACGCCATTTATCAGTTTAATGGCACTTCGCTTGCCTCCATGTACGTAGGCCCTATCACGCCTGGAATGCCCTATTACAACCCAGACAACCTCCCCATATACTCTTACAACGTGACGTTGGCTGAAAAGTACATAAACGAGGCTGGAATTCAAGGACACTTCTACGTAACCTTGCCAAACGGCTCAACTTTGGGAGATCAATCTGGGCAACCTCTCCCACCTCAGGTTATTTACACGATATCGCCTGTAACGCCCAGCGTTGAGACGGAGTACGAGATAATACAGAAGGACTTGGCTCAAATTGGAGTTAGCACGTCACTTTATCCGGTTTCTCCTGCTCTAACCGACACCTGGACGACGGCTAGTGGGGAGCCCGCTCTGATCCTTCTTGCATGGGGCCCCGATTGGCCAGATCCAATCT
>JBMFIL010000020.1:0-772 GCA_049976325.1 Thermoprotei archaeon
ATCACTGCTTCTCTCCTTCACCAGCTCCCAAAGCTCAAGTTCATATGCACGCGCTCCACTGGGTACGATCACATAGACGTTGATGAGGCGGAGAGGAGGGGAATAACCGTTTCAAACGTCGTTGGTTACGGAACCCTTCCTGTACCAGAGCACACCTTTGCCCTTCTCCTATCCCTTTTGAGGAAGGTAAGGGAGGCCGACAGGAGAGTAAGGGAGGGAAACTTCGACTACCACGGCCTAATGGGCACACAGGTCTTCGGAAGGACCTTTGGGGTACTAGGCACTGGCGCCATTGGGTCAAGGGTAGCCGAAATAGCCCTGGCCATGGGCGCAAGGGTAATGGCATACGACTTGGTCAGGAACCGCTCGCTCGAGGAGAAAGGGGTTGTTTACGCATCCCTTGAGGAGGTCCTCAGAAACAGCGACTTCATATCGGTCAACCTTCCCCTCCTCCCATCCACAAGGCACGTTATAGATGGGAGGATGCTTGCGCTCGTTAAGAGGGGGGCTTTCCTCGTCAACACTGGAAGGGGAGGGGTTGTGGATGAGGAGGCCCTTGTGGAAGCTCTTAGGGATGGAAGGCTTGCTGGGGCAGCCCTTGACGTGTTCGAGCGGGAACCACCAAGCGGAGAGCTTCTTGCCCTAGACAACGTCGTGCTGTCCCCTCACATAGGCTGGTACACGGATGCGGGCTTCGCGGAGATAATGAGGCAGACGATCGAGAACGTGAGGGCCTTCATGTCTGGGAAGCCAGTCAGGGTTGTGAAGAGCG
>JBMFIL010000021.1:0-701 GCA_049976325.1 Thermoprotei archaeon
CATCGATGGATTAGAATCTGAAACGATAAAGAAAACTCGAAAGCTTGAACGATAACGGTTAAACATGAACTTTCTACCCTCTTTATCGAGATCAGCACCTGAGAGATGGATGTGGAATCCATGGTGAAAATCCCCACTTTGGCAATATATAATACAAAGAACTCATATAACTAACAGTTGATGAATTAGGCGTAGACATGCTGAAAAGTTTGCGAAACCCTTAACGAGCCTCCGCGAGAAGCAAAAATAGCTCCGTCAACATGAAAGCGAGCCTTACCAGGGAAAGTTACTAAATCGGTTAAGGGTTTAGGATCGAAAGCTTTACTGAAAAATGAGCAAGAAAGCTCCGACCTTCAGGGAGAAGAAGTGTCAGTTAAAAAATGATTTATGTTGGTTAGCACTCTTTGCTACTTTCTTTCTCGCTTAACTCTGGAATTAAACCTAGTTCTTTTAGGTAAGCTATAGTTGCAAACCTCATGATGTCTGCCTTTGACGTAAAAGTCCTGTTTCCAGTAGCTTATCTAAGATTTTGTCGAACTTCTCGCTTATTGTTACTCGAATTTCGGACATCGTTTATTCTTAATTGTCCGCTTAAATGGATACTTAGCGAAAAGTTTATATTTCCATTTTTTTATATGGGAATACAATTTATGTCGGAAAAACTGAGTAGATTTGCAAGAAAAAATATGGCCTCTGGAAGC
>JBMFIL010000022.1:0-624 GCA_049976325.1 Thermoprotei archaeon
CATGTCCATCAAAAACTGGGAAAAGGAATATGATGTCGGCATAGTCAGGAGGGCTGTTATGAAGGTTCACCCAGGCATGCCCCTCAAGGAGAGGATAAATCACATAATATACAGGCTGAACACCCAGAGGCAGATACTGGAGCAGACTGCCTACAAGATGGAGCAGAGGGACAAGGAGTTCTTCGAGAAGGTCACCGAGGCCCTCATAAATAAGGACGAGGCAAGGGCAAAGATGTACGCCAACGAGTGCGCTGAGGTCAGGAAGATGGCAAAGGTCGTCCTTAGGAGTCAGCTGGCATTGGAGCAGGTGGCCCTTCGCCTGGAGACCATCGAGGAGTTTGGGGACGTTGCCGTCTCCATGGCTCCCCTTGCCCAGGTGGTGGGAAGCATAAGGAGCGAGCTGAGCGGGGTCATGCCGACGGTGAGCTTCGAGCTCGGCGAGATAAACGAGACCCTGGGCCAGCTGGTAACGGAGGCCGGGGAGGCAAGCGGTGCCTCTTATGACGTCGAGGCCAGCGAGGAGGCCAGGAAGATACTTGAGGAGGCAGGGGCAGTGGCCGAGCAGAAGATAAAGGAGAGGTTCCCAGAGGCCCCAGCAGTGGGCACCGCCGAGGCCGACAAAGA
>JBMFIL010000023.1:0-577 GCA_049976325.1 Thermoprotei archaeon
CTATTACGTGCTTACCCGGCCTAGCCATAACCCTTGTAGCGAGGTCCTCAATCCAGTTTGAAGCCCGAAAGCTCAAGGTCAGCAGTTAAGCTAATCAGCAGAGCTAATAACAGTTGTGGTCTAATTTTTCAACGTACCCATCCCGAAGTAATTGCGCAGAACACTTGTGAGCGCCGGGGACGGGATTCGAACCCGCGAGGCCCGGAGGACCAACAGCTCTCGAGGCTGCCGCCTTTGTCCACTCGGCCACCCCGGCAGTAAAACACATGGCTGCAAATTTAACCTTTTTCATTTGGAACTGCCTCCGTCAGGAGCTTCAATTCAATCCCGAATCAAACAAAATTTAAGATGCGTTGCACTCCCAGGCAGGTAACATGCTCGGCGCAAGAAAGCTTAAAGCCGACATCTCAACTTTGCGATATAAATCAGAGGGTAAGCCACAGAAAACGCCAACGCTAAAAAAAGCCAGAAGCGAAAAGAGTAATCCAGGGATGAATTCAGCACATTAACCCCAACAAACCCAATATATAGAAGTAAAGCTGTTTCCAGCGAGTCGCCTGCAAAGCTAGCAATAGTA
>JBMFIL010000024.1:0-568 GCA_049976325.1 Thermoprotei archaeon
GCCGCGGTAATACCCGCAGCTCGAGTGGTGGTCGCTTTTATTGAGCCTAAAACGTTCGTAGTCGGCCTTGTAAATCCCTGGGTAAATCGGACCGCTTAACGGTTCGAATTCCGGGGAGACTGCAAGGCTAGGGACCGGGCGAGGTCAGAGGTACTTTCGGGGTAGGAGTGAAATCCTGTAATCCCGAAGGGACCACCTGTGGCGAAAGCGTCTGACTTGAACGGCTCCGACGATGAGGAACGAAGGCTAGGGGAGCAAACCGGATTAGATACCCGGGTAGTCCTAGCTGTAAACTCTGCCCGCTTGGTGTGGCCTGTCCTTCGGGGGCAGGCTGTGCCGGAGCGAAGGTGTTAAGCGGGCTGCTTGGGGAGTACGGCCGCAAGGTTGAAACTTAAAGGAATTGGCGGGGGAGCACCGCAACGGGAGGATGCGTGCGGTTTAATTGGATACAACGCCGGAAAACTCACCTGAGGAGACCAGCGTATGTGGGTCAAGCCGAAGACTTTACCCGAACAACAGCTGGAGAGGTGGAGCATGGCCATCGTCAGCTCGTACCGTAGGGCATTCT
>JBMFIL010000025.1:0-515 GCA_049976325.1 Thermoprotei archaeon
AACATCGAGAAGCTCTGGGAAAACCAAAACAAACTATGGGAGGAGGTTAAGGCACTACGTGAGAACCAGAACAAATTATGGGAGGAGAATAATAAGATCTGGCAGGAGGTTAAATCATTAAGGGAGGGTCAGGATGCAATGAGGATTGACATAGGCAAGTTATGGGAGGAGGTTAGGAGGATCAACGAGAACATAGAGAAACTCTGGCAGGAAAATAATAGGATTAACCAAAACATCGAAAAACTATGGCAAGAAAGCAACAAAATATGGCAGGAGATAAAGTCGCTAAGGGAGGGTCAGGAAAAGCTATGGAGAGAGGTTAGGAGTATTAGGAGGACTTTGGAGAATATGACGTTGTCAATTGAGGAGGAGGCTAATGAGGTTATTCAATATTTCCTTAGGGAGAGAGGTATTGCCGTGGAGACTAGGCCTACGCATTTGAATACTAAGTATGAGTTTGATATTTATGGTAGTAATGGGCAGTTGACCATAGTCGGTGAAGCCAAGACCAGGGC